>NZ_CP034442.1:0-1200000 GCF_007475365.1 Streptococcus oralis subsp. dentisani
TTTGCTATTGCAAATCTTGGTCTTGATGCAATCATTAAGTATTCAGTTCCAGTACTGGTAATCTTGTACCCAATCACCATCGCCATTGTGATGATTGTGATTGTTAATAAGTTTGTCGCCCTATCAAAACCAGGTATGCAGTTAACTATTGGGCTTGTTACAGCGATTGCTCTTGCAAGCGTCCTTGGAAGTTCTTTTAAGATTGAGTTTCTAGCAAATCTCGTCAATGCTCTTCCATTTGCAGCTGCCTCTCTACCATGGCTAGTGCCAGCTATTATCGGAATCTTGCTTTCACTGGTTCTACCAAACAAGCAAGAGAGTGATGTTTTTGAGATGGAATAAAAAAATAGAAATCACTTTTGTAAGTCAACTTTACAGGAGTGATTTTTCTTTTTTCCTCTCTACTGAAATATGCTATAATAGGTAGCAAAAGAGGTGAAGAAATGAATCAGACTATAAACTATATCAAAGAACTAACCGCTATTACATCTCCGACGGGCTTTACTCGTGAGATTTCAGAATACCTAGTCCATACTTTAGAAGAGCTTGGTTACCAGCCGGTTCGTACAGCCAAGGGCGGTGTCAATGTGGCCATTAAAGGTCAAAATGATGAACAACATCGCTATGTGACTGCCCATGTGGATACACTCGGAGCTATTGTCCGTGCTGTCAAACCAGACGGTCGTCTCAAAATGGACCGTGTCGGTGGTTTCCCTTGGAACATGATTGAAGGGGAGAACTGTACGGTTCATGTGGCTAGCACAGGTAAAAAGGTATCTGGAACCATCCTCATCCACCAGACTTCTTGCCATGTCTACAAGGATGCAGGAACTGCAGAACGCACACAGGACAATATGGAAGTGCGTTTGGATGCAAAAGTGACCAATGAAAAAGAAACTCGTGCTCTTGGAATTGAGGTCGGTGATTTTATCAGCTTTGACCCGCGAACTGTCGTGACAGAGACTGGTTTTATCAAGTCCCGTCACTTGGATGATAAAGTCAGCGCAGCGATTTTGCTCAATCTTCTTCGTGTTTATAAGGAAGAGGGGATTGCATTGCCAGTAACAACTCATTTTGCTTTTTCAGTCTTTGAAGAGGTGGGCCACGGTGCCAACTCCAATATTCCAGCTCAGGTAGTAGAATATCTGGCTGTCGATATGGGAGCTATGGGCGATGACCAGCAGACGGATGAGTATACAGTGTCTATCTGTGTCAAGGATGCTTCGGGTCCCTATCACTACGACTTCCGTCAACATTTAGTGGCTTTGGCAAAGGAGCAAGATATTCCATTTAAGCTCGATATTTATCCATTTTACGGTTCGGATGCTTCCGCAGCTATGTCAGCAGGAGCAGAGGTCAAGCATGCCCTCCTTGGAGCTGGTATTGAGTCCAGTCACTCTTACGAACGAACACACATTGATTCGGTCGTGGCGACTGAGCGTATGGTAGACGCCTATCTCAAGAGTGCATTGGTAGACTAATATGTGCTTGATTTGTCAAAGAATTGAATGGATAAAGGTAGGGAAGAATCCCTACTTTGTAAAAGAACTAGAAACAGGCTATGTTGTTATTGGAGACCACCAATACTTTAGGGGTTATACCTTATTTCTAGCAAAGGAGCATGTCACAGAACTCTATCAGATGGAGAGTTCTGTGAAACTTCGTTTTCTAGAGGAAATGAGTTTGGTCCAAGAAGCTGTTGCCAAAGCGTTTAAAGCTGAAAAGATGAACATCGAACTTCTAGGAAATGGAGATGCCCACGCTCACTGGCACCTCTTTCCAAGACGATCAGGTGATATGAATGGTCATGGTCTTAATGGTCGTGGTCCAGTCTGGTGGGTGCCCTGGGAAGAAATGGCGGCAGAAGATTGCCAAGTGCAATCCCGTGAGTTGGAACAAATGATTAAAACCTTATCCGATGAATTAGAGAAGCATGTGATTTAAGAGAGGAAGAAAAAAATGAAAAAAAGATACATCGTTTTATCCGGTTTGCTAGCAGTAACCCTAGCAGCATGTTCTCAAGAAACACCTAAAAATGAAGAAAATACTCAAAAAACGGAACAAACTAGTCAACCTGAGGGTACTGTAGGGAGCAAATCTCAAGCTTCTAGTCAGAAGAAGGCAGAAGTTGTCAATAAGGGAGATCACTATAGTATACAAGGGAAATACGATGAAATCGTCGTAGCTAATAAGCACTATCCTTTGTCAAAAGACTACAATCCAGGAGAAAATCCAACAGCCAAGGCGGAGTTGCTGAAACTCATTGCAGCAATGCAAGCAGCTGGCTACCCAATCAGCGATCACTACAGTGGTTTTAGAAGTTATGAAACTCAAACCAAACTTTATCAAGACTATGTGAATCAAGATGGTAAGGAAGAGGCAGATCGCTACTCAGCCCGCCCTGGATACAGTGAACACCAAACAGGTCTTGCTTTTGATTTGATTGGGACTAATGGAGAATTGGTTACAGAGGAGAAGGCGGCCCAGTGGCTCTTAGATCATGCAGCTGACTATGGTTTTGTAGTTCGCTATCTCAAAGGCAAGGAAAAAGAGACTGGCTACATGGCGGAAGAATGGCATCTTCGCTACGTCGGAAAAGAAGCCAAAGAAATTGCTGCAAGTGGTCTCAGTTTGGAAGAGTACTATGGCTTTGAAGGCGGAGATTACGTCGATTAAAAAAGAAATTTTTCTCTTGCATTTTTAGATAAATAGTGTATAATAGATGGGTATGTGTAAAGCATACTTGTGGGAGGTAAAAATCTTACATTACCGCCAAAACCACAAAGGAGGATTTAAAAATGGCTAAAAAAGTCGAAAAACTTGTAAAATTGCAAATCCCTGCTGGTAAAGCTACACCAGCTCCACCGGTTGGACCTGCTCTTGGTCAAGCTGGTATCAACATCATGGGATTCACAAAAGAGTTCAACGCTCGTACAGCTGACCAAGCTGGTATGATCATTCCAGTTGTTATCTCAGTATACGAAGACAAATCATTTACTTTCGTTACAAAAACACCACCAGCTGCTGTTCTTTTGAAAAAAGCTGCAGGTGTTGAAAAAGGATCAGGTACACCTAACAAAACTAAAGTTGCTACAGTTACTCGTGCACAAGTACAAGAAATTGCAGAAACTAAGATGCCAGATTTGAACGCGGCAAACATTGAGTCTGCAATGCGTATGATCGAAGGTACTGCTCGTTCTATGGGATTCACTGTTGTTGACTAATCAATAACACCCCCAATATAACCCGCAAGACTTCATCATTTCGAGAAGTGACGTGGGAGATGAAAATCGATTGAACCACTTACAAGGAGAATAGAAAATGGCTAAAAAAAGCAAACAACTTCGTGCTGCACTTGAGAAAATCGACAGCACAAAAGCGTACAGCGTAGAAGAAGCTGTAGCACTTGCAAAAGAAACTAACTTTGCAAAATTTGACGCAACTGTAGAAGTTGCTTACAACTTGAACATCGACGTTAAAAAAGCTGACCAACAAATCCGTGGCGCAATGGTATTGCCAAACGGTACTGGTAAAACTTCACGCGTTCTTGTTTTCGCACGTGGTGCAAAAGCTGAAGAAGCAAAAGCTGCTGGTGCAGACTTCGTTGGTGAAGATGACCTTGTTGCGAAAATCAACGACGGTTGGTTGGACTTTGACGTAGTTATCGCTACACCTGACATGATGGCTCTTGTTGGACGTCTTGGACGTGTCCTTGGACCACGTAACTTGATGCCAAACCCTAAAACTGGTACTGTAACAATGGATGTTGCTAAAGCAGTTGAAGAGTCTAAAGGTGGTAAAATTACTTACCGTGCTGACCGTGCAGGTAACGTTCAAGCAATCATCGGTAAAGTATCATTTGAAGCTGAAAAATTGGTTGAAAACTTCAAAGCGTTCAACGAAACAATCCAAAAAGCAAAACCAGCTACAGCTAAAGGAACTTACGTAACAAACTTGACAATCACAACTACTCAAGGTGTTGGTATCAAGGTTGACGTAAACTCACTTTAATCAACTAAAATCTCTGGCTTCGGTCAGAGTTTTTTTATTCAAATCTATCAACAAAGGATTGGAGGAAATAAAATTGTTGAGAGAAGCTGTACAGGAGGATTTATTTGAGTTATTAAATCTCTACCTGTCCTTACATGAGAAAGAGATTCCAGAAGATAGTCTTCATTTGCAGCAAGTATGGAGTGAGATGATTTCTGACCAGCGCCATCATGTTATCGTGAAAGAGGTGGAAGGAAGAATAGTCTCCTCCTGTATTTGTGTCATTATTCCCAATTTGACGAGAGGTGTGAGACCCTATGCTTTGATAGAAAATGTGGTGACTCGAGAAGAAGATAGAGGGAAAGGGTATGCAAGTTCCTGTCTTGAATATGCTAAACAAATAGCTAAAGAGGGAAATTGTTATAAGATGATGCTCCTGACAGGTTCTAAAAATGCCAGTACTCAGAATTTTTATAAGGGAGCTGGTTATAATAGTGAAGATAAAACAGCCTATATTCAGTGGTTGGATTAAAACTTGAATCTTAAATCAGCAGGACGAAATCTTGGATTAGCAAATAAAAATCTTCTATTTCTTCTTTCACAGAAAATATGGTATAATAGAGAGTAAAAACTTTGAAAGAAAGAAAAAGATGAATTTAAAAGATTATATCGCAACGATTGAAAATTATCCTAAGGAAGGTATTACCTTCCGTGATATCAGCCCTTTGATGGCAGATGGAAATGCTTATAGCTATGCTGTTCGTGAAATCGTTCAGTATGCAACAGACAAGAAGATCGACATGATCGTGGGTCCAGAAGCTCGTGGATTTATTGTCGGCTGTCCCGTTGCCTTTGAGTTGGGGATTGGATTTGCTCCTGTTCGTAAACCAGGGAAATTGCCACGTGAAGTGATTTCTGCTGACTATGAAAAAGAGTACGGTATTGATACCTTGACCATGCACGCAGATGCCATCAAGCCAGGTCAACGCGTTCTCATTGTAGATGACCTCTTGGCGACAGGTGGAACTGTCAAGGCAACCATTGAAATGATCGAAAGACTTGGTGGAGTTGTGGCAGGTTGTGCTTTCTTGATTGAACTTGATGAACTTAAAGGCCGCGAAAAAATCGGTGATTACGATTACAAGGTACTTATGCATTATTAATGAAAAACAGTCCTTGGGGCTGTTTTCTCTTCATCTGCTATATAAACAAACTATAGCTAGTTAGAGAAAAACTATAATTGAAAACTATATCTTCTTGCAGTATAATAAAAGGACTAAGTGTTTGAGATTTGACTTCAAACACATTCAATTATTTCTAAAAGAGTACAGTTAGGAGAAGGTTATGCCGATTAGAATTGATAAAAAATTGCCAGCTGTTGAGATTTTACGGACAGAGAATATCTTTGTCATGGATGATCAACGTGCGGCCCACCAAGATATCCGTCCCTTGAAAATTTTGATTTTAAACCTAATGCCCAAAAAAGTGGTCACAGAGACCCAGTTGTTACGGCATTTAGCAAATACTCCTTTGCAATTGGACATAGACTTTCTCTATATGGAGAGCCACCGTTCCAAGACGACTCGTGCAGAGCATATGGAGACTTTTTATAAAACTTTTCCTGAAGTCAAGGACGAGTATTTTGATGGGATGATTATCACAGGGGCTCCGATTGAGCATTTACCATTTGAGGAAGTGGACTATTGGGAGGAATTCAGTCAGGTGCTTGAGTGGTCCAAGACCCATGTCTATTCGACCCTTCATATCTGCTGGGGTGCCCAAGCAGGTCTTTATGCTCGCTATGGAGTTGATAAACACCAGATGGAGCAGAAATTGTCAGGCATTTACCCGCAGGATACCTTGAAAGAGGGCCATCTTCTCTTTCGTGGTTTTGATGATAGCTATGTAGCTCCCCATTCTCGTTATACAGAAATCTATAAGGAAGAGATATTAGGAAAAACCAATCTGGAAATCCTCTCTGAGGGAGAACAAGTCGGCGTTTCTATTTTAGCCAGTCGGGATCTTCGTGAGATTTATAGTTTTGGTCATTTAGAATATGACCGTGATACTCTAGCAAAAGAGTATTTTCGTGATTATGAGGCAGGGCTTAATCCTCACATTCCGGAAAATTACTTCAAAAATGATGATGTGAATGAGACACCGTGTCTCTGTTGGTCTTCATCAGCTGCCCTCTTTTTCAGTAACTGGGTTAACTATGCCGTTTATCAGGAAACTCCTTTTGACTGGAAAAAGGTAGAGGATGACGCAGCTTCATTTGGATATTTATAAGAGGAATTATGACATATTTTGACGCTTTTAAATCAGGGAACTTGGTTTTGCCAAGTGCCCTGCTCTTGCATTTTAAGGAACTCTTTCCTTCTAGTGATGATTTTCTCGTCTGGCAATTTTTTTATCTACAAAACACATCTGCTTTGGATGAGCTGTCGCCAAGCCAAATCGCAGAAACCATTGGAAAAGAACTTGCAGATGTCAACCAATCCATTTCAAACTTGACTGAAAATGGTTTGCTACAATATCGGACCATTGAACTAAATGGGGAAATTGAGCTGATTTTTGATGCTAGTTTGGCTTTTGAACGCTTGGATAGCTTGCTAGACAACCAAACTCCAGTTGCAACTACCCCAAACCCGCAAAACCAATTGAAGGATCTGGTTGAGACGTTTCAGCAGGAGTTAGGACGCTTGCTGACGCCGTTTGAAATCGAAGATCTTTCCAAAACTGTCAAAGAAGATGGGATCAAGGCGGATTTGATTAAAGAAGCTCTCCGAGAGGCCGTTCTAAACGGTAAACCAAACTGGAAATATATTCAGGCTATCCTTCGAAATTGGCGCCATGAAGGCATCCAGTCTGTGGCCCAAGTGGAGGCTAAAAGAGCAGAGAGAGAAGCAAACAATCCTAAACAAGTTCAAGCTTCGGCTGATTTTCTCGATGCCATGAATTTGTGGCAAGATTAGTCGCTTGAAAAGTCTTGAAAATTAGAGTAAGGTTTGCAAGCTCCTTATAAATATGATAAAATAATAGAAAATAAAATGAAAAAAGAGGTATGTGAAATGTCACGTAAACCATTTATCGCTGGTAACTGGAAAATGAACAAAAATCCAGAAGAAGCAAAAGCATTCGTTGAAGCCGTTGCCTCAAAACTTCCTTCATCAGACCTTGTTGAAGCAGGTATCGCAGCTCCTGCAGTTGATTTGACAGCTGTTCTTGCTGCTGCTAAAGGTTCAAACCTTAAAGTTGCTGCTCAAAACTGCTACTTTGAAAATGCAGGTGCTTTCACTGGTGAAACTAGCCCACAAGTTTTGAAAGAAATCGGTACAGACTACGTTGTTATCGGTCACTCAGAACGTCGTGACTACTTCCATGAAACTGACGAAGATATCAACAAAAAAGCAAAAGCAATCTTTGCAAACGGTATGCTTCCAATCATCTGTTGTGGTGAGTCACTTGAAACTTACGAAGCTGGTAAAGCGGCTGAATTCGTAGGTGCTCAAGTATCTGCTGCATTGGCTGGATTGACAGCTGAACAAGTTGCTGCATCAGTTATCGCTTATGAGCCAATCTGGGCTATCGGTACTGGTAAATCAGCTTCACAAGACGATGCACAAAAAATGTGTAAAGTTGTTCGTGACGTTGTAGCTGCTGACTTTGGTCAAGAAGTTGCGGACAAAGTTCGTGTTCAATACGGTGGTTCAGTTAAACCTGAAAACGTTGCTTCATACATGGCTTGCCCAGACGTTGACGGTGCCCTTGTTGGTGGTGCGTCACTTGAAGCAGAAAGCTTCTTGGCTTTGCTTGACTTTGTAAAATAATCTAGGTTTTTCCAGACAGACAGTCAAAAGTACTAGGTGACTTTGACTGCCTGTCTTGTTTTTACTTGGAGTACTCTTGTGAAAGAGGAATTTTTTCTAGTTTAGTAAAGTTCCTTAGGGAAAGAAAGGCGTGCGGATGCGCGCTCTTTTCTGTATTAAAAAGTTATGAAAGGAGGAGTTATGCTCTATATTTGGTCTTATTTGAAAAAATATCCCAAGTGGTTATTCCTGGATTTCTTTGGCGCGGTTTTCTTTGTTATCGTCAATCTTGGACTGCCAACTGTTCTGGCTCGGATGATTGATGAAGGTGTGAATAAAGGAAATGAACATCAATTGTATGTTTGGGCCACTATCATGCTGGTGATTATCCTATGTGGAACCTTGGGGCGTATAGTCTTGTCCTACGCAGCTAGTAAGCTGACGACCAATATGGTCAAGGATATGAGGGATGATCTCTATGCCAAATTACAAGAGTATTCTCATCATGAATATGAAAAGATAGGAGTATCTTCACTGGTTACTCGTATTACCAGTGATGCCTTTGTTCTCATGCAATTTGCAGAACAGACCTTAAAACTGGGTGTCATCACTCCCATGATGATGTTGTCTAGTATTTTAATGATCTTTTTGACCAGCCCGTCATTGGCTTGGATAGTAGCTTTTGCAGTACCTTTCTTGGCTGTGGTGGTTATTTATGTGGCTGTCAAGACTCGCCCTTTGTCAGAGAAACAGCAGAAAACTTTGGACAAAATCAATCAATACGCTCGTGAAAATCTGATGGGGCTTCGTGTCATTCGTGCCTTTGCTCGTGAGGAGTTTCAAGAAGAACGCTTTGCAGGACAAAATGCGGTCTATGCAGCTAATTCCAATCGTCTGTTTAAACTAACTGGCTTGACGGAACCCTTGTTTGTTCAGATTATCATTGCCATGATTGTGGCTATTGTCTGGTTTGCTCTGGATCCTATCAAACAAGGTAGTTTGCAAATTGGGGATCTAGTAGCCTTTATCGAATATAGTTTTCACGCCCTCTTGTCCTTCCTTTTCCTATCTAATCTCTTCACTATGTACCCTCGTACAGCTGTTTCGAGTGAACGGTTGAAAGAAGTCATGGATATGCCAATCTCTATTGATTCCAATGAAGGAGGCGTTAGAGAGACAGCAACCCACGGCTATTTGGAATTTGAAAATGTCACCTTTGCCTATCCTGGTGAGACGGAAAATCCTGTTTTGCACAATATTTCTTTCAGTGCTAAACCAGGTGAAACCATTGCTTTTATCGGATCGACCGGATCGGGCAAGTCCTCTCTTGTGCAATTGATTCCTCGTTTTTACGATGTCACGCTTGGGAAAATCAAAGTTGATGGTATCGATGTGAGAGATTATCGCCTCAAGTCTCTCCGTCAAAAGATTGGTTTTATTCCGCAGAAGGCCTTGCTCTTTACCGGAACTATCGCTGAAAATATCCGCTATGGGAAGGAAGATGCTAGTCACAAAGACCTACATCAGGCAGCAGATGTGGCGCAAGCCAAAGATTTTATCGAAAGCCGAGAAGAAGGCTTTGCGACCCATCTAGCTGAAGGTGGAAGCAATCTTTCTGGGGGACAGAAGCAACGTCTCTCAATTGCCCGAGCGGTTATAAAGAATCCTGATATCTATATTTTTGACGATTCTTTCTCAGCCTTGGACTATCGCACGGATGCCATTTTACGCCGTCGTCTCAAGGAAGTAACACAGAATGCTACGGTTTTAATCGTCGCTCAACGTGTCGGAACCATCATGGATGCGGATCAGATCATCGTTCTTGATAAAGGGGAAATCGTGGGTCGCGGTCGACATGAGGAATTGATGGAAACCAATGACATCTATCGTGAAATTGCTGAGTCGCAGTTGAAAAACGCATCGCTAACAGAAGAATAGGAGGAAATATGAAAACACAATCTAGTTTGGCTCGTTTGTGGAGCTATTTGAAAGCCTACCGTTTTTCTGTCTTTTTTGCAGTCTTTCTAAAAGTTTTAAGCGTAGTCATGAGTGTCTTGGAGCCTTTTGTATTGGGGTTAGCCATTACGGAGTTGACAAAGAATCTCTTAGATATGGCTAATGGTCTTGCAGGCGCTCATATCAATACTGGCTACATCGGAACTGTTTTAATCATTTACCTCTTTAGAGGTCTCTTATATGAACTTGGGTCTTATTATTCCAACTATTTCATGACCAATGCAGTCCAGTCTATGACTCAGGATCTGCGAAATGAAATGACTGAAAAGCTCAATCGTATCCCAGTATCTTTCTTTGATAAACACCAATTTGGTGATTTGTTGGGGCGCTTTACCAGTGATGTTGAGACAGTGTCCAACGCTCTTCAACAGTCTTTCCTCCAAATTGTCAATGTCGTTCTGACGATTGTCCTTGTCATGGGAATGGTTTTATACTTGAACTTTCAACTGGCTATAGTGGTGATTCTATCCATTCCAGTGACCTATTTCGGTGCCAGAAGCATCCTGAAACGTTCTCAGCCTTATTTTAAAGAACAGGCGGCTATTTTAGGACGGATGAATGGCTATGTGCAGGAAAATCTTACAGGTTTTAATGTCTTGAAACTCTACGGTCGTGAGGAATCCTCTCATAAAGAATTTTCTAAGATTACAGACGACCTCCAACGTGTTGGCTTTAAAGCCAGCTTTATCTCTGGGCTCATGATGCCAGCCCTTCATGCTGTATCGGACTTGACCTATCTGATCGTTGCAGTTCTTGGTGGTTTGCAAGTGATTGCGGGTCGCTTGACAGTGGGGAATATGCAGGCCTTTGTTCAGTACGTTTGGCAGGTCAGCCAGCCTATCCAAAACATCACACAACTTGCGGGTCAAATGCAAAGTGCTAAGTCTTCGTTAGACCGCATCTTCGATATCTTGGATGAGACAGAGGAAGTCAAGGGAGAAGAACTCGAAATCCTTGAACCCTTAACAGGTCAGGTGACCTTCCAACATGTTGACTTCCAGTATGTTGAAAACAAACCATTGATTCGAGACTTTAATCTGGAAGTTCAACCGGGAGAGATGGTGGCGATTGTTGGTCCTACTGGAGCTGGTAAGACGACCTTGATCAATCTGCTTATGCGCTTTTACGATGTCACAGCAGGCGCAATCTTGGTTGACGGGCAGGATATTCGCCAGTTGTCACGACAAGACTACCGCCGTCAGTTTGGGATGGTCTTGCAGGATGCTTGGCTCTATGAAGGTACGATCAAAGAAAACCTACGTTTTGGAAATCTTGACGCCAGTGACGAAGAAATAATAGAAGCTGCCAAAGCGGCAAATGTAGATCACTTTATCCGAACGCTTCCTAGTGGTTACAACATGGAGATGAACCAAGAGTCCAGCAATATTTCCCTCGGACAAAAACAACTTTTGACCATCGCGCGTGCTCTCCTAGCCAATCCTAAAATTCTTATTTTGGATGAAGCGACTTCCTCTGTTGACACCCGTTTGGAACTTTTGATTCAAAAAGCCATGAAACGCTTGATGAAGGGAAGAACAAGCTTTGTCATCGCCCACCGTCTCTCTACTATTCAAGAAGCGGATAAGATTCTCGTTCTTAAGGATGGACAGATTATTGAGCAGGGAAATCATGAAAGCTTGCTCCAAGAAAAAGGCTTTTATTATGATCTGTACCAAAGCCAATTTTCGAGCAAATCTGATCAAGTCAGCTAATAAAATAAAGCTAAATTTTTCTTAAATTATCAGTCAATTACAACTTTTTTAATATGGGTTAATTTTCTTGCTTTTGTCTACTTGGAGTGGTATACTGAGGTAGTAATCAATAATATGGTTACAAAAATAATTTTACGAGGTGAAAAAAATGGTTGAATTGAAAAAAGATGCATTAAAAGACGTAACAACATTATCTAAATCAGCGCCTGAAGCGCTAGCAAAAACAAAGGAAGTGCTTAACCAAGCAGTAGCAGACTTGTATGTGGCTCACATTGCCCTTCACCAAGTACACTGGTACATGCGTGGTCGTGGTTTCCAAGTATGGCATCCTAAGATGGATGAATACATGGATAGCCTAGATGGTTACCTTGATGAAGTCAGCGAACGCTTGATTACACTTGGTGGCAAACCTTATTCAACTTTGACAGAATTCCTTCAACACAGTGAAATCGAAGAAGAAGAAGGAGAATTCCGTAACGTTGAAGAAAGCTTGGAACGTGTTCTAGCGATTTACCGCTACCTCATCACTCTTTTCCAAAAGGCTTTGGATGTGACTGATGAAGAAGGTGACGACGTTACAAACGATATCTTTGTTGGGGCTAAGGCTGAACTTGAGAAAACCGTTTGGATGCTTGCAGCAGAACTCGGACAAGCTCCTGGTTTGTAAGATATAGTTGCTACCCCTTTTATCATTAGGTACTTGATAAGTGCCCATGACCAATCATCTTTTAAAAGTCATGTAACTGTAAAAAGTTGCATGATTTTTTTGTTTGCTGGACTTAGGACACATTGTCAAAAGTAGGATTTTACGGTATAATAGTTGCTGTTCGAGAAATTTTGATTTTCAAAAAATAGTGAAATGTTATAAGGAGAACCCATGAACAACTTACCAAATTGTCCAAAATGTAATTCAGAATATGTCTACGAAGATGGAAGTCTCTTGGTCTGTCCAGAGTGTGCCTATGAGTGGAATCCTGCAGAAGTTGCAGAAGTAGAAGAAGGTGTTGTTGCTATCGATGCCAATGGAAATAAATTGGCTGACGGCGATACTGTAACTCTTATCAAGGATTTGAAAGTAAAAGGTGCGCCAAAGGATTTGAAACAAGGAACTCGTGTTAAAAATATCCGTATCGTAGAAGGTGACCACAACATCGATTGTAAGATTGATGGTTTTGGAGCTATGAAACTCAAATCAGAATTTGTTAAGAAAATCTAGCCATGAAACTGAATTATAAATTTATCTTTTATAGTCGTGTGCTCTTGTTCTTAGCGGCATTTACA
The DNA here is from genome assembly GCF_007475365.1 of Streptococcus oralis subsp. dentisani. Lineage (NCBI taxonomy): Bacteria > Bacillati > Bacillota > Bacilli > Lactobacillales > Streptococcaceae > Streptococcus > Streptococcus oralis. Next base: position 12,809 of record NZ_CP034442.1, read on the forward strand.
GGAGTTTATTTGGAGATTACCAAGCACGGTGGTTTTGGTATGCTCCTTTACTACACTGTGTTGTCCAATCTTTTGGTAACGATTTTCACGGGTTATCTGCTCCGTGTGATGAGCCGTTCAGGTGAAAATTGGCAAAGTCCGACCTTGCTTCGTCTCAAGGGTGGTGTTACCATGAGTATCATGATTACCTGTGTGATTTACCATTTTATGCTTGCTCCGATTGCGACAGACTTTTACCGTGTGGAAAATTTCCTTTGCCACTATATCGTTCCACTCTGGTTTTTAGCCGACACCCTCTTCTTTGATAAACAGTGTCGATACAAGATCTGGGATCCAGTCTTGTGGACCATCTTGCCCTTGGTTTATATGATTTTTGCCTTGTTTAACGGCCTGGTCTTAAAACTCAATATTCCGAATTCCAAGGACAATCCCTTCCCTTATTTCTTTTTAAATGTGAACAAGGGTTGGGACGTGGTTATCAAATGGTGTTTGATCATTTTTGCGGCGTATATGGTTGCAGGCTTTATCTTCTATCTGATCAAGCAAATCAAGCGAAAATAGTCTCCCTATGAGGAAAGTTAGGACGGAGTCTCTAGTTCAATCGGGCTCCTTCTTTTCTTGCCATCTTCCTTTTAAAAGGATCAACAGTGAGAAATATATAGAAAGAAAATCCATGAAACAATTTTTAGAACGGGCTAGTATTTTGGCCCTCTCCCTCGTTTTGATTACCTCCTTTTCCATCTCGAGTGCTTTACCAGCCATGTTTGACTACTATCAAGGCTACCCCAAAGAACAAATCGAGCTCTTGGTCAGCCTTCCTTCTTTTGGAATCATGATCATGCTGATTTTAAATGGTTTTTTGGAACGTTTGTTTCCTGAGCGTCTTCAGATTAGTTTAGGGCTTCTCATCCTCTCTATCGGGGGAACAGCCCCCTTCTGGTATCAGGATTATAACTTTGTCTTTGCGATGCGGATTTTATTTGGTTTGGGTGTGGGGATGATCAATGCCAAGGCCATTTCTATTATCAGTGAACGCTATCATGGAAAGACACGGATCCAGATGCTGGGCCTTCGAGGATCGGCAGAAGTTGTCGGGGCGTCGATTTTGACTCTAGTGGTAGGTCAACTCTTATCCCTGGGATGGACAGTGACCTTCTTGGCCTACAGTGCGGGATTTTTAGTATTAATCCTTTATCTCCTATTTGTCCCTTATGGCAAAGAGAAGAAAGAGACTAAGAAAAAAGAGGTTGAAGCCGCTCGTCTCACAGGACAGATGAAAGGTTTGATTTTCCTTTTGGCTGTTGAAGCAGCAGTCGTTGTCTGCACCAACACAGCTATCACTATTCGTATCCCTAGTCTGATGGTTGAAAGAGGTCTAGGGGATGCTCAGATATATAGTTTGGTTCTGAGTGCCATGCAGTTAATTGGTATTTTGGCTGGTGTGAGTTTCTCATTCTTTATCTCGCTTTTCAAAGAAAGATTGCTCCTTTGGTCGGGTATCACCTTTGGATTGGGTCAGATTGTGATTGCCTGGTCTCAATCATTAGGGATGATGGTAATCGGTAGTATTGTCTCAGGTTTTGCCTACAGCGTAGCCTTGACCACTGTCTTTCAGATTTTATCGGAGAGAATTCCAGCCAAACTCCTTAATCAGGCAACTTCCTTAGCAGTATTAGGATGTAGCTTTGGTGCCTTTACCACACCATTCGTTCTGGGGGCTGTCGGTATGGTCACTCAAAACGGGATGCTGGTCTTCACCATTCTAGGATGCTGGTTAATAGTGACTTCCGTATTTGTCATGTTTTCTCTTCGAAAGAAAGCTTAGGATTGATTTCCTAAGTTTTTCTTTTTGGTTTTTGTCCCCAGACAATTATTGTTTTTTAAACTTGTTTGTACTATTATTTCCTGATAAAATAGACACATGACAAGATATAAAGCAATCATTTCTTATGACGGTTACGCTTTTGCTGGTTTTCAGCGCCAGCCTCATGCGCGGAGCGTTCAGGAGGAAATCGAAAAAACGTTAACCAGATTAAATAAGGGGCGAGCCATCACTGTTCACGGTGCTGGTAGGACTGATAGTGGGGTTCATGCCCTGGGACAGGTTATTCATTTTGATCTGCCCTATCAGATGGATGAGGAAAAACTCCGTTTTGCTCTGGATACCCAGTCTCCAGAAGATATCGATGTGATTTCGATTGAGATTGTGGCAGATGACTTTCATTGCCGTTATGCTAAGCATAGCAAGACCTATGAGTTTATCGTGGATAGGGGGCGTCCCAAAAATCCTATGCGTCGTCACTATGCCACTCACTTTCCTTATCCACTCGATGTGGAACGGATGCAGGCGGCCATCAAAAAGCTAGAGGGAACCCATGATTTCACCGGTTTTACCGCCTCTGGGACTAGTGTAGAGAACAAGGTTCGAACCATTACAGAAGCCAGCCTTAGTGTTGATGAGACAGGCCAATTTTTGACCTTTACCTTTTCAGGAAATGGTTTCTTGTATAAGCAGATTCGCAATATGGTGGGGACAATGCTCAAAATCGGAAATAATCGAATGCCAGTTGAGCAGATTGACCTCATCTTGGAGAAGAAGGACAGGCAACTTGCAGGTCCCACGGCTGCACCGAATGGCTTGTATTTAAAGGAGATTCGTTATGAAGAATAATCGCATTTTAGCCCTTTCTGGGAATGATATTTTTAGTGGTGGCGGTTTGTCAGCTGATTTGGCTACCTATACTTTAAATGGTTTGCATGGCTTTGTAGCAGTGACTTGTTTGACGGCTGTGACAGAAAAGGGTTTTGAAGTCTTTCCTACGGACGATACTATTTTTCAACATGAGTTGGATAGTTTGCGTGACGTGGACTTTGCGGGGATCAAGATTGGTCTTCTCCCTACTGTCAGTGTAGCTGAGAAGACACTGGACTTTATCAAGCAACGCCCAGGGGTGCCTGTAGTTCTAGATCCTGTCTTGGTCTGTAAGGAAACGCACGACGTGGCTGTGAGTGAACTCTGTCAAGAATTGATCCGCTTTTTCCCTCATGTTAGCGTGATTACGCCAAATCTCCCTGAAGCAGAATTATTAGCTGGTCAGGAGATTAAAACCTTGGAAGATATGAAGGCTGCAGCGCAGAAATTGCATGAATTAGGAGCGCCAGCAGTTATTATCAAGGGAGGTAATCGCCTTAGTCAGGACAAGGCTGTGGATGTCTTTTATGATGGGCAAACCTTCACTGTCCTAGAAAATCCCGTTATCCAAGGTCAAAATGCTGGTGCAGGTTGTACCTTTGCCTCAAGCATTGCCAGTCACTTGGTTAAAGGTGATGAACTTTTACCAGCAGTAGAGAGCTCTAAGGCTTTCGTTTACCGTGCTATTGCACAAGCAGATCAATATGGAGTAAGACAATATGAAGCAAACCAAAACAACTAAAATCGCCCTTGTATCTCTTTTGACAGCCCTTTCTGTGGTTCTAGGTTATTTCTTAAAAATCCCAACACCAACAGGCATTCTAACTCTCTTAGATGCGGGTGTCTTCTTTGCAGCCTTCTACTTTGGTAGTCGTGAAGGGGCTGTCGTTGGAGGACTAGCAGGTTTCTTGATTGACCTCTTATCAGGCTATCCACAGTGGATGTTCTTTAGCTTGGTAAACCATGGCTTGCAGGGATTTTTCGCAGGATTTAAAGGGAAATCTCAGTGGCTAGGCCTTATCTTAGCTACTATTGCGATGGTAGGAGGCTACGCCTTGGGTTCAACTTTGATGAATGGCTGGGCAGCAGCCCTACCAGAAATCCTACCAAACTTCCTGCAAAATATCGTGGGAATGGTTGTAGGGTTTGTGCTTAGTCAAAGTATTAAGAAAATTAAGTAAAGCGGCTGGAGAAAAGTTCTAAAAATCAGAAAAACGCATAATATCAGGTGTTGAAAAACCTTGATATTATGCGTTTTATTGTGGGAAGATTTTCGAAAAATATTAATCAAAATAAAGCAAATCTTTGCTGGTGCTTGTAAAGAGGTCAAATCCATCCTTAGTGACAACACCGCAGTCTTCGATACGAACACCGACTTTACCAGGGATATAGATACCAGGTTCAACAGAGAAGCACATGCCTTCTTCGATGACCATGTCATTTCCTTCCATGATAGATGGGAATTCGTGGACATCCATACCGATACCGTGACCGAGACGGTGGTTGAAGTACTCACCATAACCAGCTTTTTCGATGACTTCACGGGCAGCGCGGTCCACTTCATGTGCAGTCACACCTGGCTTGATGAAGTCAAGAGCAGCTTGTTGGGCTTCAAGGGTCAAGTTGTAGATATCTTTCTTGAATTGGTCTGGTTTGCCGACAGCGACCGTACGAGTCATATCTGAGGCATAGCCATTAACCATAACCCCGAGGTCAAAGAGGAGAAGGGCGTCTTTTTCGACCTTGTTTGCATCAGGAATTCCGTGTGGATTTGCAGCATTATCGCCAGTCAAGACCATGGTATCAAAGCTCATTTCATAGCCTTCACCTTTCATAGCAAAGTCGATTTGGGCAATGATATCTGTTTCAGTCTTATCAAGAGAAATGTTGTCAAAACCAACTTTGACAGCTTTATCAGCATAGAGACCTGCAACCATCATTTTTTGGACTTCGTCAGCTGATTTGATGAGGCGCATGCGTTGGATGCGAGGAGTGAGGTTTTCAAACTCAGCAGTTTCAAAGACAGTTTTCAATCCATGGTATTTGGTCAAGATGAGATTGTCAAACTCAACAGCGACACGTTTGAAGTCGTGCTGAGGCAAAGCGTTTTTGATTTTTTGCCATGGATTTTCAGAATCCACATAGCCCACAACTGGGAAAGCTACAGTGCTGCTTGCACGCTCCACTTCAAGGGCTGGGACAAAAAGGAGAGGTTCCCGGTCCGCTAAGACAAAAAGGAACATTTGGCGTTCATGGGGATCACTGTAAAAGCCAGTGAGGTAATTAATAGTGACGGGATCAGATACGACAGCGACGTCTAGTTTTTCTGATTCAAGATATGTTACGATTTGTTGTAATTTAGACATATGCTACCTTCTTTCTATCCCTCTATTTTGGCAAAAAATGAGAGAAAATGCAAGAGAGAAGGGTAAAAGAGCAGGCAAAAAGAACTCCGATATGATAGCGGAGTTCTTTGATATAGTTTTCTTTAGTTTAAGAAAAGTCTGCCTTGCTTTTTACGTCGCTGTATTCTTCAGCGATTTCTTGGCTGAGAATATCTTCATAGGCAGGGAGTTGGATGTCCTGACCGTATTTTTTCCGGAGGGCAGTAGTGACTAGGCGATAAGCTAGATTGGCATTGCGAGAGAGGATAGGTCCGTGGAAGTAGGAACCAAAGACATTCTTATAATGAACCCCTTCGCCGACCTTTTCCTCGTTGTTTCCATTTCCATAGACCACCTGTCCCAGCGGTTTTTGGTCATCTGAGAGGAAGGTACGGCCTTGGTGATTTTCAAATCCATAGTAGGTTTCATTGAATTCGTCATTATGGATCTTGATGTCACCGATAAAGCGATTATTGGTCTGGCTGAGGGTATAGTGGCCCATGACCCCGAGCCCTTCGATACGTTTACCTGAAGCTTCAACATAATATTGCCCCAATAGTTGGAAACCACCGCAGATAGCCAGAACTACACCGCCGTTCTGGATGTAGTTGTCAATGCTCTCTTTTTTAGCAGGTAGGTCGTCTGCAATGATACTCTGTTCAAAGTCTTGACCACCGCCGAAAAAGGCGATATCGTAATGATTTTCATCAAAATCATCATGGAGAGAAACGATATCAACCGTCACATGTGCCCCCAGTTTTTCAGCTACATACTTGAGCATGAGGATGTTTCCATTGTCCCCGTAGGTATTCATGAGGTTTCCATAGAGGTGGGCAATGTTGAGCTGATAAGGGTAGTTGCCATCTTTTGAGGAAAGTGAAGTATAAACCATTAGTTCATCTCCTTTCTAACAATCTGACGACTAGCCAGTAGTTCACGGAATTCAAGCATAGCAGTATAGGTAGCCAGGATATAGGCATGTTTGCAGTCTTGGTTCTCAATGGTCTTGAGAACTTGCTCCAGACTACTTGTCTCAGTGATTTTCTCAGCTGGAAAACCCGTCACTCGTAGACGACGAGCGATTTCAGAATGACGGACACCGCCAGCGTTGATTTCTGGAATGTCCATGTCAGTGATTTGTTCAAAGTCAGCATCCCAGATCCAGCTGGTGTCAATCCCATCAGCATAGTTGGCATTAAGGAGGACAGATAGGCTAAATGGATAAGGTGCTAGTTTGATCATTTCAATAGCTTGGGTCGCTCCAACAGGATTTTTAATCAAGACAAGAGTACATTCCTTGTCACCGATATGGAAGGTTTCCTGGCGTCCAAAGACAGCGCGGCTCTTGTCAAATCCTTGCTTGATGAGTTGTGAATCAGCCCCGAGGAAACGGGCAATAGCAACCGCAGTAAGGGCATTGTAGATATTATAGAGTCCACCGATTTGGATGCCGTATTCTTGTCCGTCAATGACAAAGCGGGAGCGATTGTTGGTCAACTCAACCAAGTCTGTTAGACGGTAGTCCAAGTCAGGACGTTTGCAACCACAATTTTCACAGATATAGGCACCCAAGTTGGCATAGGTATTGTGCTCATATTTGAGGATGCCTTGACAGTCAGGGCAGAGGATTCCTTCGGTATTGTAGTGAGCCAGTTGGGCTGGCCCTTTTTCCAAATCAAAACCAAAATACTCTACAGGATTTGGAATAGCTGGCTTGTAGAAAAGCGGACTGTCACCATTGAGGAGGACAGTAGCCGTAGGCACCTTACGAATGGCATCCAAAATCATCTTATAAGTTGTGTAAATCTCACCGTAGCGGTCCATCTGGTCACGGAAAATGTTGGTGATGACAAAAAGACTAGGCTGGATATAGTCACAAATACGAGATAGGCTGGCTTCGTCAATTTCAAGGACGGCAATATTTTTCCCAGTTTTAGACGATTTGGCAGTCAAGAAGGTCGTTGCAATCCCTGTGATCATGTTGGCACCACTAGGATTGGTTAGAACCTGACCATAAACTTCTTTTAAAATGCCGACAGTGAGGGCAGTTGTCAGGGTTTTGCCATTGGTTCCAGTGACCACGACAATCTCGTAGTTCTTAGCTAGATTTTGTAAAATATCTTTATCAAATTGAAGGGCGAGTTTTCCTGGGAGCGTACTTCCACGACCAAGACGGTTCAAGATGAAGTGAGAAGAACGCCCAGCAAGAAGGCCCAAAGTAGTTTTTAATTTCATGTTTCTATTATATCATACTGCGCCCAGCAGTCCAATAACTAAAGTAACCTCTAAGATCAACTAAAGAAGTAACCTTAGAAGTGCTTTTTAGGTTCTGATTAAACCAAACCAATCAAATACAATATCTTTGGATTTGATAACTTTGGCAACTTTAAGAAATAAATCTTTCTTACTCTGAACATAAGAAAGGAGAGGACATCGATTATCCCCTACAGGTTTTAAAATTTCATTAATCCATTATAACTGACAAAGATACCTAACTTTTGGGATTTAGATCATTTTTTGGAAAGTCTCTTTTATAATAAATTACGAATTTTTTCTTTTATAAATGCGTTAAGAGGATAGTGTTTATCAAGATATTCTAGGAGTGCCTGAGCAGATTCAGAAATTCGTTCGTAACCTTGCAAGAAGTGAGGCAATTGTTTGGCCTCATTTGGATAACCTTTTTCAAATCTTCTGTTGCTGTTAAAAATATCTATAAAATCAGATTTAGAAGTTTTTCCAAATTGATTAGTTCGGTCCAAAGCTTGACGGATCTGTTTTGGATGAAATCATAAGCAGCCAATTTTTCGCCTCGTTGATAGCGACCTAGTCCTATATATAGATTGCATAAAATTTCTCCCAACAGCCATTCACGGTCTCTATTTTCTTTTGATGGCAATCTTTGTGGCTGGCAGATTGTTCCATCAAAACCGACCTCCTTCCAGATAATCTTGCCTTCAGCGAAGGGAATGTTTACTAGTTCATGAGCTTCAAAGACAGCAAATTCACAAAAAACATCATCTTCAAATAGAACTTTATGTCCGTCCACTGTATTTTGGTAGTGAAATGCAATTGGTTCTAGATTACTTAACCAAGTTAGATCCTGTATATAGGCCTGCTTGTAGCCATCTTTTACAATAACAAAAAAATCCAAATCTGAGTATTGATCCAATCGGTCTCTTTCTACTCCGCAAGAACCAAGTGCCAGCAAAGCTAGTGCTTGTCTAGAATCTTTTAGAGACTGACCAATATCATCTAGTCTTTGTAACAGTAATTCTGTTTTATTCATAATCGTTACCTCATTATTTCTTGTTTACAGACATTATATAGTTAATGTTTTCGAAAGTCAATTTCATCCCATACCAAATATATACTAATGTAATATGGGATTTCTTTCGATATTTTTTACAATGATAAAGTTTAAACATTTTGCAGGGTATTGCTCATATTATCAAGAATGAAGAAATTTGAAGTATCCTTTGATTGATTAGAAAGTGATTCTTATCTTTAAAAAGATTAAATGATTTGGAAAATATTTGAGAAGAAAAAATATATCGACTTAGCCATCAATTTGCAAACGGTAAAACCTTTCCACAAACGATGAAAATACACATACGACCCGCGCAAAGAGTGGATAATTTACTAATTAGGCATGAAACAATCATTGCAAAATATACTTTTTAAATTACCCATAAAACGATGAGCTGAAGCGAGTTATTCAAAGTCATATGTATTGCTGATATTTGAAAGAGTGACCTGAGACTCAATATATAATTAGGACTGCTAAGTAAAGTTTGGACATTATATCATAAAAGAGGGAAAAGACAGATTTGAGATTTCGCAGAAACAAAAACAGCCCGATGAGGGCTGTGAGATACCAAGAAATCTCAACTTAAATCGCAAACAAGTCATTCAAGTTCTCAGCCAAGGTTGGGTGAGTGAAGATTTGTTTTGTGAAGTAAGTGTAAGGAATCTTGTTGTCCATCGCAACAGTGATGATGTTGATGATTTCTTGAGAACCTTCTGAGAAGATAGTTGCACCAATAATTTCTTTTGTTTCAGTATTCACAACAGCTTTGAAGGCTCCACGAAGGTCTCCATTTACGTGACCACGAGGCATGGCAGCAACAGGGATTTCCTTCACTGCGTATGGAAGTTTCAAATCAGCTGCTTGGCTTTCAGTCAAACCAACTTGTGAAAGTGCAGGTGTGATGAACATGGTGTTTGGTACATTGAGACGGTCTTCAAGTGTGTAGCTGCCATCTCCAGCAAGGTAGCTGTAGACAACGCGGAAGTCATCAAGTGAAATGTAGGTAAATTGTGGTCCACCGTTGACGTCTCCGACTGCGAAGACACCAGAAACGTTTGTTTGACAATGTTTGTCTACTTTGATAGCACCACGCTCAGTTAGTTCAATATCCGTATTTCCAAGTTGAAGTGGTTCGACATTTGGTTTACGTCCAGTTGCGTAGAGAAGAGCATCGAAACGGTAAGTTTCGTTTTCAGTTACGATGAGAACTTGGTCACCGTCGTTTTTGATTTCAGTAGTACGGATGTTTTGAAGCAATTCAATGCCGTCTTCTTCCATGTATTGTTTAGCAAGAGCTGCGATGGAAGGTTCTGCACGAGGAAGGAAAGTATCCAAGGCATCTAGGACGGTAACCTTGCTTCCAAGTTTGTTGTAAAGACCAGCAAATTCAAGACCGATGTTTCCGCCACCAAGGACTCCAAGTTTTTCAGGCAGTTTGTCCAAGTTTTGGATACCTGTTGAGTCAAAGACATTCTTACTTGTAGCAAGTCCAGGGATTGGCAAGACGTTTGAAACAGCACCAGTGTTGATGACGATAGTTTCAGCAGTCAGTTCTTGTTTTTCATCACCAGCTTGGATTTCGATGACTTTGTTTGAAAGGAAGTGAGCTTCCGCATCAAAGATATCCACGCCAGTACCAGCAACAGTAGCATAGTTTTTACCATTGAGGCGGCTAGTGATAGTATTTTTGGTAGCAATCACTTCTTCAAAAGACAAGTCTTTCTCAGCAGCAACTAGCAAGGTTTTAGTTGGGATACATCCGATGTTGATACAAGTTCCGCCGTACATAGCTTTGCTACGTTCAACGAGGGCAACTTTTTTGCCGGCTGAAGCTAATTTACCAGCTAGTGTTTTCCCAGCTTTACCAAATCCAATAACGATTAAATCATATGTTAACATTTATAGTCCTCCTATTCGATTTTCATTCTAGCATAAGAAAACACTTTTTGCACAAATCTGCTACGGGAAATGATTTCCGGTCAAAAGGTCTATCAAAAACTTTTATAATTCTAGTTCAATAGATAATAAATCGTTTACATGATTTTCCTAATGGATTCTACTATCTTTTGCCTCACTCTTGTGTTATACTAGATAGGTTGCAAAGAACTAGTACTTTTCTTTCGTGGAAAAGAAGCAACACGGTATCTCATTTTTAGATGAAGATACATCATGAAAAGAAAAGTATATACTAAGCGCTATAGGATGGCTTCGCACCATCTTTAGAAAGAAGAAAAACGTGAAATTTAATGAATTTAACTTGTCTGCTGATTTGCTAGCAGAGATTGAAAAAGCTGGATTTGTAGAAGCAAGTCCCATCCAAGAACAGACCATTCCATTGGCTCTTGAGGGAAAAGACGTTATCGGTCAAGCCCAGACTGGTACAGGGAAAACCGCGGCCTTTGGCTTGCCAACCCTTGAAAAAATCCGTACAGAAGAAGCAACTATTCAAGCCTTGGTCATCGCTCCAACTCGTGAACTCGCTGTTCAAAGTCAAGAAGAACTCTTCCGCTTTGGTCGTAGCAAGGGAGTGAAAGTTCGCTCAGTTTACGGTGGTTCAAGCATTGAGAAACAAATCAAGGCCCTTAAATCTGGTGCCCATATCGTTGTAGGAACACCAGGCCGTCTCTTAGACTTGATCAAACGCAAGGCCTTGAAATTGCACGATATTGAAACCCTCATCCTTGATGAAGCGGACGAAATGCTCAACATGGGCTTCCTAGAAGACATCGAAGCTATTATCTCTCGTGTCCCTGAAAGTCGTCAAACCTTACTCTTTTCAGCAACCATGCCAGATGCTATCAAACGTATCGGTGTTCAGTTTATGAAGGACCCTGAGCATGTCAAGATTGCTGCCAAGGAATTGACAACAGAGCTGGTGGACCAGTACTATATCCGTGTCAAGGAACAAGAAAAATTCGACACCATGACCCGTCTCATGGATGTAGAACAACCTGAACTTTCTATTGTATTTGGTCGTACCAAACGCCGTGTGGATGAATTGACTCGTGGACTTAAAATCCGTGGCTTCCGTGCAGAAGGCATTCATGGTGATTTGGACCAAAACAAACGTCTTCGTGTCCTTCGTGATTTTAAAAATGGCAATCTTGATGTCCTCGTTGCAACAGACGTAGCTGCTCGTGGTTTGGATATTTCAGGTGTGACTCATGTCTACAACTACGATATCCCACAAGACCCTGAGAGTTATGTTCACCGTATTGGTCGTACAGGACGTGCAGGTAAGTCAGGTCAGTCTATTACTTTCGTTTCACCTAATGAAATGGGTTATCTCCAAATCATTGAGAACTTGACTAAGAGACGCATGAAAGGTCTCAAACCTGCAAGTGCAGAGGAAGCCTTCCAAGCTAAAAAGCAAGTGGCGCTCAAGAAAATCGAACGAGACTTCGCAGACGAAGCAATTCGTGGGAACTTTGAGAAATTTGCTAAAGATGCTCGTAAGTTAGCTGCTGAATTTAGTCCAGAAGAATTGGCTATGTATATCTTGAGTCTAACAGTCCAAGATCCAGACAGTCTTCCTGAAGTGGAGATTGCGCGTGAAAAACCACTGCCATTTAAACCATCATGTAATGGCTTTGGTGGCAAAGGCAAGGGAGGTCGAGGAGGCCGTCGTGGGGACGACCGTCGAGACCGTGATCGCCGTGGCAATGGTCGCCGTGATGATTTCAAGAAAGGCAGTCGTGGGAATGACCGTTTTGATAAAGACAGACGTTACCGTAATAAAGACAATAAAAAACCTCGCAACACTTCAAGCGAAAAGAAAACAGGCTTTGTTATTCGTAACAAGGGCGATAAATAAGAAAAAGCGATTCAAAATGAATCGCTTTTTTATATAAGGAGACCGATAGTAAAAGAAGATGTATAAAAGTAAAGGAAAGGTGAGATGGGAAGGGGAACTTTAATCCATCTTCTTATAATATTATTATATAAAAACCAAAACAGAATGTCAATAAAAAATTGCTATTTTTATAAAATATTTTTGCTTTTAAAAATTGCAATTCAATAAGCAATTTTCAGATAATTATTGAAATAAAGACTTTTCTATGTTATAATGGAAGCGATTATATGCGAGGTAAAAAATGGCACATTTATTAGAAAAAACAAGAAAAATTACATCAATTTTAAAACGCTCAGAAGAGCAAATGCAGGATGAACTTCCATACAATGCCATTACACGTCAACTAGCAGACATTATTGATTGCAATGCCTGTATTGTCAATAGCAAGGGCCGTCTTTTGGGCTACTTTATGCGCTATAAAACTAATACAGACCGTGTAGAGCAGTTTTTCCAAACCAAGACGTTCCCAGATGACTATGTACAAGGGGCAAACATGATCTATGATACAGAAGCCAATCTTCCTGTTGAACATGATTTGACCATTTTCCCAGTAGAGAGCCGTGCGGATTTTCCAGATGGTTTGACAACCATTGCTCCCATTCATGTATCAGGGATTCGCCTAGGTTCCTTGATTATTTGGCGTAATGACAAGAAATTTGAAGATGAGGATTTGATTCTTGTTGAGATTGCGAGCACGGTTGTGGGGATTCAACTCTTGAACTTCCAACGTGAAGAAGATGAGAAAAATATCCGTCGTCGTACGGCTGTCACCATGGCAGTTAATACCCTTTCCTACTCAGAACTTCGTGCTGTTTCAGCTATTTTATCTGAGCTAAATGGAAATGAAGGACAATTAACTGCATCGGTCATTGCAGACCGTATTGGTATTACGCGCTCAGTGATCGTCAATGCACTCCGTAAGCTAGAGTCGGCAGGAATTATTGAAAGCCGTTCACTAGGAATGAAGGGAACTTATCTCAAAGTATTGATTTCAGATATCTTTGAGGAAGTGAAAAAGAGGGACTACTAATGGCAAAGGCTTTAATCTCGATTGATTATACAGAGGATTTTGTAGCAGATCATGGAAAATTGACAGCAGGTGCTCCTGCTCAAGCTATTTCTGAGGCGATTGCTCAGGTGACCAGACTGGCTTTTGATCGTGGAGACTATGTTTTCTTCACTATTGATGCTCATGAGGAGAAGGATACATTCCACCCAGAAAGCAAGCTCTTTCCACCGCATAACATCATCGGAACTAGTGGTCGTAATCTCTATGGTCCCCTAGCTGACTTTTATGCTGAACATGAGGGGGATAGCCGTGTCTTTTGGATGGACAAGCGTCACTATTCAGCATTTTCAGGTACGGACCTAGATATCCGCTTGCGAGAACGTCGAGTTGATACAGTCATCTTAACTGGTGTTTTGACAGATATTTGTGTTCTCCATACGGCTATTGATGCCTATAATTTGGGTTATCAAATCGAGGTTGTCAAGCCTGCGGTTGCCTCCATCTGGCCAGAAAATCATCAGTTTGCTCTTGGACATTTTAAGAACACTCTGGGAGCCAAATTGGTGGATGAAAATCTTGATGAAATTAAAGAATAATTCCCTTGGAAAAATGAAAAAAATCTGAAAAAAGTGTTGACAAAGATTTTGAAAGTTGATATACTAGTAAAGTAATCGACGCGGGGATGGCGGAATTGGCAGACGCGCAGGACTAAGGATCCTGTGACCGCTTTAGGTCGTGAGGGTTCAAGTCCCTCTCTCCGCATAGGATAAGAGTTAGCTTTGGCTAGCTCTTTTTGTTTTTCTAAAGAAGGCTAGAGGAGGCAGTTTGGATATCGGAAGGTATTGGCATCAAGAACTATCATTTATGGCATGGAATCGATTTTTGATTGGTAAAACGTATTCTAATATGAAGAAAGTTAGCAGTTGCTAGCTTTCTTCATTTTTTCAAAAAATAAATCAAAAAATTTTTTCGATTTCATAAACATTTCATATTTGAATTTTATAATAGTCTTACAAATATGGAGGTGACAAATGAATCCAATCCAAAGAGCTTGGGCTTATGTCAGCAGAAAACGACTGAGAAGTTTTATTTTATTTCTGATTTTATTTGTCCTTTTAGCAGGAATTTCAGCCTGTTTGACTCTGATGAAGTCCAACAAAACAGTAGAAACAAATCTGTACAAATCTCTCAATACCTCTTTTTCTATTAAGAAGATAGAGAACGGTCAGACCTTCAAGTTATCGGACCTAGCATCCGTGAGCAAGATTAAGGGACTGGAAAATGTCTCTCCTGAACTCGAAACGGTCGCAAAGCTGAAAGACAAGGAAGCGGTGAGTGGTGAGCAGAGCGTTGAACGTGATGATTTGTCGGCTGCGGACAAGAACTTGGTTAGCTTAATGGCTCTTGAGGATTCCTCCAAGGATGTCACCTTTACCAGTTCGGCTTTCAATCTAAAAGAAGGGCGACACCTTCAAAAAGGAGATTTCAAGAAAATCCTTATTCACGAAGAGTTGGCTAAGAAGAACGGTCTTTCGCTTCATGACAAGATTCGCTTGGACGCTGGTCAGTCCGAAGCTGGAAAAGGACAAACAGTAGAGTTTGAGATTGTCGGCATTTTTTCTGGTAAAAAACAAGAAAAGTTCACAGGCTTATCTTCTGACTTCAGTGAAAACCAAGTCTTTACAGACTATGAAAGTAGCCAAACCCTTTTGGGAAATAGTGAACCTCAAGTCAGTGCAGCACGCTTCTATGTAGAAAATCCTAAGGAAATGGACGGACTCATGAAGCAGGTGGAAAACTTGGCTTTGGAAAGTCAAGGTTACCAAGTCGAGAAGGAAAACAAGGCCTTTGAACAAATCAAAGACTCAGTTGCAACCTTCCAAACCTTCCTCACCATCTTCCTTTATGGGATGTTGATAGCAGGAGCAGGGGCCTTAATTTTGGTCTTGTCCCTCTGGTTGAGAGAAAGGGTCTACGAAGTGGGGATTTTACTCGCACTTGGAAAAAGCAAGATCTCAATCTTCCTACAATTCTGTTTAGAGGTAGTTTTGGTATCTCTCGGAGCTTTGCTTCCAGCATTTGTTGCAGGAAACGCAATCACATCCTATCTGCTACAAACCGTACTAGCAAGCGGAGATCAGGCAACCTTACAAGACACGCTAGCTAAAGCAAGCGGTCTATCAACTAGTCTCCTATCCTTTGCAGAATCCTATGTCTTTCTGCTCCTGATTAGCTGCTTGTCTGTAGCCCTTTGTTTCCTATTCTTATTTAGAAAATCGCCAAAAGAAATTTTATCATCTATTAGTTAAGAAGGAGAAATCATGACTTTATTACAATTGCAAGATGTTACCTACCGTTATAAGAACACTGCTGAAGCAGTTTTATATCAGATCAAGTATAATTTTGAACCCGGGAAATTTTATAGTATCATTGGTGAGTCAGGAGCAGGAAAATCCACTCTCTTGTCCCTGCTTGCTGGTCTAGATAGTCCTGTCGAAGGTTCTATCCTTTTCCAAGGAGAGGACATTCGAAATAAGGGATATTCTTATCACCGCATGCACCATATTTCTCTAGTCTTTCAAAATTATAATTTGATTGATTACCTTTCTCCACTGGAAAATATCCGCTTGGTCAACAAAAAGGCAAGCAAGGATACACTTCTTGATCTTGGTTTGGATGAAAGTCAGATCAAGCGGAACGTTCTCCAGTTATCAGGTGGGCAACAGCAACGTGTTGCCATCGCTCGCAGTTTGGTATCAGAAGCTCCAGTTATTCTAGCTGATGAGCCAACAGGAAATCTGGACCCTAAAACTGCTGGAGATATTATCGAACTACTCAAATCACTTGCTGAGAAAACAGGTAAATGTGTGATTGTCGTCACCCACAGTAAAGAAGTGGCACAAGCGTCAGATATTACACTTGAATTGAAGGATAAGAAACTGACTGAAACTCGCAATACTACAAAATAAGATGAGCTTGTTTTGATAGAATGATAAAAACGAACAAAATCTAGAAAGGGAACCTATGTTACACAACGCATTTGCCTATGTTACAAGGAAGTTTTTCAAATCGATTGTTATCTTCCTGATTATTCTCCTCATGGCGAGCTTGAGTTTGGTCGGTTTATCGATCAAGGGAGCTACTGCCAAGGCTTCTCAGGAGACCTTTAAGAATATCACCAATAGCTTCTCCATGCAAATTAATCGTCGCGTCAATCAAGGGACGCCACGTGGTTCTGGGAATATCAAGGGTGAGGATATCAAAAAAATCACCGAAAACAAGGCCATCGAGTCTTATGTTAAACGCATCAACGCTATCGGAGATTTGACTGGATACGACCTCATTGAAACGCCAGAAACCAAGAAAAATCTCACTGCAGACCGTGCCAAACGGTTTGGAAGCAGCTTGATGCTTACAGGTGTCAATGACTCCTCTAAAGAAGATAAATTTGTCTCTGGTTCATATAAGCTTGTTGAAGGTGAGCACCTAACCAACGACGACAAAGACAAAATCCTCATGCACAAGGACTTGGCAGCCAAACACGGCTGGAAGGTTGGGGACAAGGTTAAACTGGACTCTAATGTCTATGATGCAGACAATGAAAAAGGTGCTAAAGAAACAGTCGAAGTGACGATCAAGGGACTCTTTGATGGTCACAATAAGTCAGCAGTAACCTACTCACAAGAACTCTATGAAAACACAGCTATCACAGACATTCACACTGCTGCAAAACTTTATGGATACACAGAAGACACAGCTATTTATGGGGATGCAACCTTCTTTGTAACAGCAGACAAGAACTTGGATGACGTCATGAAAGAGTTGAATGGTATCAGTGGTATTAACTGGAAGAGCTACACACTTGTGAAGAGCTCCTCTAACTACCCAGCTCTAGAGCAATCCATCTCTGGTATGTACAAGATGGCCAACCTCCTTTTCTGGGGTAGCTTGAGCTTCTCAGTCCTTCTCCTTGCACTCTTGCTTAGTCTTTGGATCAACGCCCGTCGCAAGGAAGTGGGAATCCTCCTCTCTATCGGTCTCAAGCAGGCAAGTATCTTGGGGCAATTCATCACCGAATCGATCTTGATTGCCATCCCTGCTCTAGTTTCTGCTTACTTCCTAGCCAACTATACAGCTCGTGCAATCGGAAACACCGTCCTTGCCAATGTTACTTCAGGTGTTGCCAAGCAAGCCAGCAAGGCAGCTCAAGCTTCTAACCTTGGTGGTGGTGCAGAAGTAGATGGCTTTAGCAAGACCTTGTCGAGCCTAGACATTTCCATTCAGATATCAGACTTTATCATTGTCTTTGTCCTTGCCTTGGTTCTAGTGGTTCTCGTTATGGCTCTTGCCTCAAGCAATCTCCTCAGAAAACAACCAAAAGAGCTCTTGCTCGATAGCGAATAAAAAACTTGCTACCTATTCTCCCCTAAATGGGGTATAATATAGGTAGCATTTTTATCTATTTCATCTTTATAAGGCCTCTTCCTATCAAGATGAAACAGAGAGATTAACAAGAAACTTAAAGGAATGTGAAACGTTTTTCTATGAAAATTTTAATTGTAGAAGATGAGGAGATGATCCGTGAGGGGATCAGTGACTATTTGACGGATTGTGGTTATGAAACCATTGAAGCAGCAGATGGTCAGGAAGCTCTGGAAAAATTTTCCAGCTATGAAGTTGCTCTAGTACTGCTGGATATCCAGATGCCCAAACTAAATGGTTTAGAAGTTCTAGCTGAGATTCGTAAAACCAGTCAGGTTCCTGTCTTGATGTTGACAGCATTTCAGGATGAAGAATACAAGATGAGTGCCTTTGCTTCTCTGGCAGACGGCTATCTGGAAAAACCTTTCTCCCTCTCCCTCTTAAAAGTGAGGGTGGACGCGATTTTCAAGCGCTATTACGATACGGGACGAATCTTCTCCTATAAGGATACCAAGGTGGACTTTGAGAGCTACAGTGCAAGCCTAGCAGGTGAGGAAGTCGCTATCAATGCTAAAGAGCTGGAAATTTTGGACTATCTGGTGAAAAATGAAGGACGGGCCTTGACTCGTTCTCAGATAATCGATGCTGTCTGGAAGGTGACAGATGAGGTTCCCTTTGACCGTGTCATTGATGTTTATATCAAGGAACTGCGGAAAAAGCTAGACTTGGATTGTATCCTCACTGTGCGTAATGTTGGTTATAAATTGGAGCGAAAATGAAACGAACAGGTTTGTTTACAAAGATATTTATCTATACCTTCTCGATTTTTAGTGTTCTGGTCGTCTGTCTTCATTTAGCCATTTATTTTCTCTTTCCGTCAACTTATCTGAGTCATCGTCAGGAAAGCATTGGTCAGAAAGCGACAGCCATTTCCCAGTCCCTGGAAGGAAAGGATAGGCAGAGTATCGAGCAAGTATTAGACTTGTATTCCCAGACTAGTGATATCAAGGGGGCCGTCAAGGGAGAGATGACTGAGGACAAGTTAGAAGTCAAGGACAACCTTCCTTTGGATACGGACCGTCAAACTACTTCCCTCTTTATCGAAGAGCGTGAGGTGAAAACGCAAGATGGTAGCACCATGACTCTGCAATTTCTAGCTTCGATGGATTTGCAAAAGGAAGCAGAGCAGATTAGTCTACAATTTCTTCCCTATACCTTACTGGCATCTTTTCTGATTTCCCTCTTGGTAGCCTACATCTATGCTCGAACCATTGTTGCCCCGATTTTGGAAATCAAGCGGGTGACCCGTCGGATGATGGAACTGGATGCTCAAGTAAGGTTGCGCGTGGACTCTAAGGATGAGATAGGTGATCTCAAGGAACAAATCAATAGCCTCTACCAGCACCTTTTGACAGTTATTGCGGACTTGCATGAGAAGAATGAAGCTATTCTCCAGCTTGAAAAGATGAAGGTTGAGTTCCTACGAGGGGCCTCTCATGAGCTGAAAACCCCTCTGGCTAGTCTCAAAATCCTAATCGAAAATATGAAAGAAAATATCGGTCGTTATAAGGATAGAGACCACTATCTGGGAGTTGCCTTGGGGATTGTGGACGACCTCAGTCACCACGTTCTCCAGATACTTTCTCTCTCTTCTGTGCAGGAAATTCGAGAGGAGAAAGAAGAGGTTGACCTCCTTCAGATGACGCAAACTCTGGTTAAGGATTATGCTTTACTAGCCAAGGAAAGAAAAGTTCAGATAGACAATAGCTTGATCCATCAGCAGGCTTACATAAACCCATCTGTGATGAAGTTGATCCTATCGAATCTCATCAGCAATGCCATCAAGCACTCTACTCTAGGCGGCTTGGTCCGCATCGGGGAGAGAGAAGGGGAACTCTTTATCGAGAATAGCTGTAGTCCTGAAGAACAAGAAAAATTGGCCCAGTCTTTTTCTGAAAATGCTAGTCGCAAGGCCAAGGGTTCAGGAATGGGACTCTTTGTGGTCAAAAGTTTATTAGAACATGAGAAATTACCTTATCATTTTGAGATGCAAGATGATCGTTTGACCTTCTTCATGTCTTATCCTAAAATAGCCCAAGACTAAGAGAAGAAAGGGTTTGCATAGATTGAGCTATAAGAAATTCAATCTAAAGTATGGGAAAAACTAGCTTTTTTTGTCAAAAAGTGATAAAATGAACAATGTAAATGGGATGTCCCAAAAAATATATAGGAGGCCTGACAAATGGCAATCGTTTCAGCAGAAAAATTTGTCCAAGCAGCTCGTGACAACGGTTATGCAGTTGGTGGATTTAACACAAACAACCTTGAGTGGACTCAAGCTATCTTGCGCGCAGCAGAAGCTAAAAAAGCTCCAGTTTTGATCCAAACTTCAATGGGTGCTGCTAAATACATGGGTGGTTACAAAGTTGCTCGCAACTTGATCGCTAACCTTGTTGAGTCAATGGGTATCACTGTACCAGTAGCTATCCACCTTGACCACGGTCACTACGAAGATGCACTTGAGTGTATTCAAGTTGGTTATACTTCAGTTATGTTTGACGGTTCACACCTTCCAGTTGAAGAAAACCTTGAAAAAGCTCGTAAAGTTGTAGAATTTGCTCACGCAAATGGTGTATCAGTAGAAGCTGAAGTTGGTACTATCGGTGGTGAAGAAGACGGAATCATTGGTGATGGCGAATTGGCTCCAATCGAAGATGCTAAAGCAATGGTTGCAACTGGTATCGACTTCTTGGCAGCTGGTATCGGTAACATCCACGGTCCATACCCTGCAAACTGGAAAGGTCTTCACCTTGACCACTTGCAAAAATTGACTGAAGCTGTACCAGGATTCCCAATTGTATTGCACGGTGGTTCAGGTATCCCTGATGACCAAATCCAAGCAGCTATCAAACTTGGTGTTGCAAAAGTTAACGTTAACACTGAATGCCAAATCGCATTCGCTAACGCAACTCGTAAATTTGCTCGTGACTACGAAGCTAACGAAGCAGAATACGACAAGAAAAAACTCTTCGACCCACGTAAATTCTTGGCTGACGGTGTAAAAGCTATCCAAGCATCAGTTGAAGAACGTATCGACGTATTCGGTTCAGAAGGTAAAGCTTAATCTAGCTGAACTAAACAAAACAGAAACCTGCCCATTGGGTGGGTTTTTTGTGTGTGAATATATAGCGAATATACTGTAGAAGAACCAATCTTAAGTTGCTAAAAGGTTCTATTTTTTGTACAATAATGCTATGAAAAAACTAAAACAATGTAGTCTTGGCTTTCTTAGTTTCATTCTTTTGTTTTTGCTAGCTACATTCATCTTTCACCGTATCAGTTTAGAAAAGGAACAAGCCTCACTGACACCTATGGGGCAACAAGTTCTCGTCAATGGACATCAAATAAATATTTACGTTGAAGGGGATGGTCCTGAGACTATAGTAGTTCTCTCAGGTGCTGGTATTGCTTCTCCTATCTTGGACTTTAAAGAAGTATTGGAATCCTTATCGAAACGGTATAAGGTAGTTATCGTGGAGCGGGCGGGATATGGTTATAGTGATGATAGTAATCATTCAAGAGATGTGATGGAGGTTTTGTCTGAGACTCGCCAAGCTCTTTCGCAAGCAAATATCACAGGGCCGTTTATTATTCTGTCTCATTCCATGGCTAGTCTAGAGAGTCTGGCTTGGCAGGAGAAGTTTCCTGATGAAGTGAAAGCTTTGGTTGGTTTAGATTGGGCATTGCCATCAAGTTATGAAGATTTAAAGGAGAATCAGTCCTTGCTCACTGTGGCATATTGGAGCAGCAAGATTGGTTTATTACGCTACTTCCCTGAGTCTTTTTATATAAAAAATCAAACTCTGACCGAAAATGAACGAAAACAATATAAACTTCTAGCTTATAAGCAGTTGATGTCACAAGCCATGCTTCATGAATCCCAAACGGTGAAGGAAAATGCCAAGAAAGTTCCCTCAAACATCAATCCGAAAATTCCCACCTTACTAATGGTTTCTAATGGTGATGGTACTAGCTTTAGCCAATTTGAGTGGCAACGTTATGCAGAGAGATTTGCAAGCGACCAGTCTAATGTTCAAGTCGTCTATATGGATGCGCCTCACGACCTCTATCATTATCAAAGCGATGCTATTGTTTCTCGCATTAAAGAATTTTTAGAGAATAATTGAGGGCTTAAAAATCCATTGAGACTGATGATAATAATTGAAAGGAATGACTTATGAATAATTCTTATATTTTACTTAGACATGCTCATTCAAGATTTTCAAGTGATGATTTTAATAGAACTTTGTCAGAAAAAGGATTTTCATCTCTTGACCAGTTAGAGTTTTTGAATTCTTTTAATATTGATTATTATTTTTCTAGTCCTTATAAACGAGCATTTGAAACAATTAATAGCTCGCCAATTCAATTTGATAAAATAGTTCTTGATAATCGGTTACGAGAGCGAAAATTATCTTCAACCTTTATAAAAGATTCTGAGTTTGAAGACAGTATTAAATATTTATGGCAAAATCCCAGTGAATCTCTTTCAGAAGGGGAATCAAATCAAGATGCACTAGCTAGAGTACTAAATTTTTTAATGGAATTGGAAGAGAGATACTCAGAAAAAATGATTTTACTTAGTTCACACGGGAATTTGATAGGAATACTACTACATCACTTTGATTCCAGTTTTGATTATGAAAAATGGGAGCAGATGACCTTTCCAGATTGTTTTCTAATTGATAGAAATGGGATTGTGAAAAGAATTATGAAAGATTAGTTCTTTGATTAAATAGTGAATCATATTGATCAAAATAGTTTGCTTTTTACAATTCGTAACCTGCCCAATGGGCAGGTTTTTTGGTGTTTTAAGGAAACTATGAAACCAGAATTTTTGATTAAAAGTATTTTTTTAAGAGAGAAATCTCTAATTTCATAATCTATAGGCAAACGCTTGCATTCTAGTTTTTATTGGACTATAATAGGTTGGTATAAAGCCTTCTGTAGTAATAAAATGTAGAAGGTGTAGAAGGTGTAGAAAGTAAGGATTTAGATATTTGTAGCCAAAAATACAATGTTGCTATTCCTTGCTATAGGGAGAGATTTATGGCAATGATAGAAGTGGAACATCTTCAGAAAAATTTTGTGAAGACAGTGAAGGAACCAGGTTTGAAGGGAGCTTTGCGCTCCTTTATTCATCCTGAAAAGCAGACATTTGAAGCGGTCAAGGATTTGACTTTTGAGGTTCCAAAAGGGCAGATTTTAGGATTTATCGGGGCCAATGGTGCTGGGAAGTCGACAACCATAAAAATGCTGACAGGGATTTTAAAGCCGACATCTGGTTTTTGTCGTATTAACGGTAAGATTCCTCAGGACAATCGTCAGGATTATGTCAAGGATATTGGAGTGGTCTTTGGGCAACGCACCCAGCTATGGTGGGATTTGGCACTGCAAGAGACCTACACGGTTTTGAAGGAGATTTACGATGTGCCGGACTCGCTCTTCCACAAGCGTATGGACTTTTTGAATGAAGTCTTGGATTTGAAGGACTTTATCAATGATCCTGTGCGGACTCTTTCACTGGGTCAACGGATGCGGGCGGATATTGCGGCTTCCTTGCTTCACAATCCCAAGGTTCTCTTTTTAGATGAGCCGACCATAGGGTTGGATGTTTCGGTCAAGGATAACATTCGTCGGGCCATTACTCAGATCAATCAGGAGGAAGAGACTACCATTCTCTTGACCACTCACGACTTGAGTGATATTGAGCAACTCTGTGATCGAATTTTTATGATTGATAAGGGGCAGGAGATTTTTGATGGAACGGTTAGCCAGCTCAAGGAAACATTTGGCAAGATGAAGACTCTTTCTTTTGAACTGGTGTCAGGTCAAAGTCATCTCCTTTCTCACTATGAAGGTTTTTCGGATATGACCATTGATAGACAAGGAAACAGCCTCAATATAGAATTCGACAGTTCCCGCTACCAGTCGGCTGATATTATCAAGCAAACCCTGTCTGATTTTGAAGTCCGTGATTTGAAGATGATGGATACGGATATTGAGGATATTATCCGTCGCTTCTATCGGAAGGAGCTCTAAGATGGTCAAATTGTGGAGACGTTATAAACCCTTTATCAATGCGGGCATTCAGGAGTTGATTACCTATCGAGTCAATTTTATTCTCTATCGGATTGGCGATGTCATGGGAGCCTTTGTCGCTTTCTATCTTTGGAAGGCAGTCTTTGATTCGTCGCAAGAGTCTTTGATTCAGGGCTTCAGTATGGCAGATATCACCCTTTATATCATCATGAGTTTTGTGACTAATCTTCTGACCAGGTCGGATTCGTCCTTTATGATTGGAGAGGAGGTCAAGGATGGCTCCATTATCATGCGCTTGCTGCGACCAGTGCATTTTGCGGCCTCTTATCTCTTCACCGAGCTTGGCTCCAAGTGGTTGATTTTTATCTCTGTTGGACTGCCATTTTTAAGTGTTATTGTCTTGATGAAAATTTTATCAGGGCAAGGCATTTTAGAAGTGCTGGGGTTAACTGTCCTTTATCTCTTTAGCTTAACGCTCGCTTATCTGATTAACTTTTTCTTTAATATCTGCTTTGGATTTTCAGCCTTTGTGTTTAAAAATCTATGGGGTTCCAATCTACTCAAGACTTCCATAGTGGCCTTTATGTCTGGAAGTTTGATTCCCTTGGCTTTCTTTCCCAAGGTGGTTTCAGATATTCTCTCCTTCTTGCCTTTTTCATCTTTGATCTATACTCCGGTCATGATCATTGTTGGAAAATACGATGCTAGTCAGATTCTTCAGGCGTTTTTACTCCAGCTTTTCTGGCTCTTAGTGATGGTGGGCTTGTCTCAGTTGATTTGGAAACGAGTCCAGTCATTTATCACCATTCAAGGAGGTTAGTATGAAAAAATATCAACGCATGCATCTGATTTTTATCAGACAATACATCAAGCAAATCATGGAATACAAGGTAGATTTTGTGGTTGGTGTTTTGGGAGTGTTTCTGACCCAAGGCTTGAACCTCTTGTTTCTCAATGTCATCTTTCAACACATCCCCTCGCTAGAGGGTTGGACCTTTCAAGAGATTGCTTTTATTTATGGCTTTTCCTTGATTCCAAAGGGCCTGGATCACCTCTTTTTTGACAATCTCTGGGCACTGGGGCAACGCTTGGTGCGAAAGGGAGAATTTGACAAATACCTGACTCGTCCTATCAATCCTCTCTTTCACATCCTAGTCGAGACCTTTCAGATTGATGCCTTGGGCGAACTTTTGGTTGGTGGAATTTTACTAGCGACAACAGTATCAAGCATTGCTTGGACTCTTCCTAAATTTCTACTTTTCCTAGTTTGTATTCCCTTTGCGACCTTGATCTATACTTCCTTGAAAATCGCGACAGCCAGTATCGCTTTTTGGACCAAGCAGTCAGGAGCTATGATCTACATTTTCTATATGTTCAATGATTTTGCCAAGTATCCTATTTCTATTTACAATTCGCTTCTTCGTTGGTTGATTAGCTTTATCGTGCCTTTCGCTTTTACGGCCTACTATCCTGCCAGCTATTTCTTACAGGACAAGGATGTCTTCTTTAATATCGGTGGTTTGATTCTAATTTCCCTTGTCTTCTTTGTCATTTCTTTGAAACTATGGGACAGGGGCTTAGACGCCTACGAAAGTGCAGGATCCTAAGAGGAAGAAACTCAAAGCCTCGTCTCAGGACAGGCTTTTTCTAATGGAGAAGAAAATTTCTTGACATCTATTCTCAGAGTGCTATACTAAAAAGGTAGCCGCCGATTTAGCTCAGTTGGTAGAGCAACGCACTCGTAACGCGTAGGTCACAGGTTCGATCCCTGCAATCGGCAGAATCAAGAAGCCCATTAGGGCTTCTTTTTCTTTTGTTACAAATACTCAACCACTTAGACAGAGATATTGACCAGATAGGCAAAAGGGCTTGTTCTTGAAAAATTCCTCTGCTATAATGATTCATGTAAGGGACGTGAGGGGTCAGTATCAGACAACTCAAGAACCAAAAAAAGAAAATGGAGACAAAAAAATGAAAAAATTATTGGGACTTGTATTCTTAGCAGCTGCTGCGCTAGTATTGTATTTCGGGTTTGTTGGATGGCCAAGTTTGGATGTCAACCTCTGGTCGCTCATTCCGGTAGGATTGTTCCTCTATTTCACACTAGAAAACTTTTTGAAAAAAGATTATAAGGCTAGTCTCATGTGCTTGATTATTGCCTTTATCATTGCAAATGCTATTTTGGACCTTTTGCCAATTTCAAGTGGTTTGGTGATTGGTGCAGGAGTGCTAGCTTGTGTAGGACTTGGCTACCTCTTTCCTGATAAGGATAAAAAAGAAGATAAATAGAAAAGTCTCGAGGTTTCTCGAGACTTTGTTTTTATTTACCAGCGTAGTATTTTTGGATGCCTTTCACAATACCTGCGACTAGTCTATCTTGGTATCGATCGTCACGAATCTGTTGATTCTCAGTGAAATTATCCATATAACCGAGTTCTAGGAGGACGGCTGGTTTGGCAGTTTCGCGTAGAACGGCAAAACTGCTTTCCAATAAGCCAGCGTCCTTGGCACCTGTTTCTGCAAGGAGAGAGGAGTGGATAGCAGCAGCGAGGCGTTTGCTTTCACTCATACGATCAGGGTGATTGTGCCAGTATTTATTAATCTTACTTGGATAATCAGGTTCATCGCTATAGGAGTAGGTTTGAATACCGCTCGCTTTTGAGTGAATGTTTCCAGTAGCATTGAAATGGATACTGATAAAGATATCAGAGTTGGTTTTATTTACCATTCTTGAACGCTCAGTCTTAAAATCAACGTCGATATCACTGTCACGTGATGTGAGGACCTTGTAGCCTAGTTCTTCTAGCTTAGCGCGCAGTTTGCGATAGACTTGCATGTTGAGATCTTTTTCGGCTACATTGTAGTAAAAGGCGCCGGAATCTCGACCGCCATGTCCGGGATCTAGGAAAATGGTATTGCTGTATTGACCTTTTACAAATCCACCTTCTGTTGAAACTTCAGAAATCCATTGGCCGTATTTTTGGAACAGGTGTTCCTTGCCGTCTATCTTGTAGGTTCCTGATACATAATGTCCGCTATCGTCCAAATAGTAACGAGCCTTGTAATAGTCGTCATAAATCCACTCATTTTTGGCCATATAGCCACCAGACTTGAGATAGTAGGCTCCAATCCATTCACGAGCCGCATAGGTTCCATTCGCTTTTAGATAGAACCAACTGTTGTAGGCCTTGTCAAAGATCCACTCTTTTTCAGCCATGGCTCCACTAGATTTGAGGTAGTAGCTTCCTTTCCATTTATTGGAAAGCATGACTCCATTTTGTTCAAAGGCGTACCAAGTTCCCTTGATTTTCTCCCATTTGTCTCGGCTGTATTTCCCATATTCATTAGCGTAATACCAATTTTGGTCAATCTTCACCCAGGAGTTTTCCGCCATAGCCCCGCTACTGCCGAGCAGGTAAGCACCAACGGTCGTTTTGCTGAGCATCACGCCGTTTTTGTCAAAATAATACCATGAACCATTAATTTTCTCCCATTTGTCTTGCGAGATTCTGCCAGATGGTGTGACATAATACCAATTTTGGTCAACCTTTACCCAGCCATT
The DNA here is from genome assembly GCF_007475365.1 of Streptococcus oralis subsp. dentisani. Lineage (NCBI taxonomy): Bacteria > Bacillati > Bacillota > Bacilli > Lactobacillales > Streptococcaceae > Streptococcus > Streptococcus oralis. The sequence continues at coordinate 40,140 of NZ_CP034442.1, forward strand.
CTCCGCCATAGCCCCGCTTTTGGTAAGGAGATAACCATCAACGATTGTCTGAGTGAGCATGACACCATCTTTGTCAAAGTAGTACCAAACTCCTCCGATTTTTTCCCATTTTTGTTGGATGATTTTTCCAGACTCACTGGCGTAGTACCATTTACCCTCAAGAGCTACCCAGCCATTTTCTACCATGACCCCGTCTTTATTGAGAACATAGCCATCAAAAATGGTATCATTGAGTCGGTTTCCATCGTTGTCAAAATAGTACCACTTATCTTGAATTTTTTTCCATTTGAGGACAGGCTGATTGTTTTCATAGAAACGCCACTGTTTGTTTTCTTCCTGCCATCCTTCTTTTTTAGGAGCTTCTTCTTTTGCCTTGTCTTTTGGAAGTGTTGCAACCTCCTCTTCAGTTTTAGTTGAAAGATCTTTCTTATCTTCCTTAGAGTTGCTTTGTTCGGTGGTAGCAGGAGGATTAGCATTGCTTTCCTCTGCGTAGATAGGTGCTTGGGCAAATCCTGCCATTGAAAGGACAACAGCACTTGCCAATATAAACTTTTTCAACGATATTCTCCAATCATTATTTTCTAAGAAATATTATAAAATATGTCTGACGGCTTATCAACTATCAAACTGAACTTCTTCTAGTAAGTATTCGATAAAGCGTTCGCCCATCTTAGACAGGCTGGTTTTTTCATGCTGGATATAGACTAGTTCAATCGGATCGTCAATGTCCAGTGGAATAGAAACGATATTGTCTCCATTGAGGTTACTGTTCAAAATCCCTGTTGCGATCGTGTATCCGTCCAAACCAATCAAGAGGTTAAAGAGGGTGGCACGGTCACTGACTACAATGGATTTCTTGTGGTGCTCTTGTGAAAGAATCTCTTCTGAAAAGTAGAAGGAGTTGTGCGTCCCCTGATCATAACTCAGATAAGGGAAGTCTTCCAAATCAGCCAGTTTGACCTTGTCTTTTTTAGCTAGAGGGTTGGTCTTGCTGACAAAGATATGAGGCTGGGCGGTAAAGAGGTGGTGGGCCAAGAGGTGGTTGTCGTCCAGCATTTTCGTTAAAACATCACGGTTGTAACTGTTCAAAAAGAGGACACCAACCTCACTACGGAAGTTCTTGACGTCATCGATAATCTCCCAAGTCCGAGTTTCACGAAGGAAAAGCTCGTATTTTTCCATATCACTTTTCTTGAGCAGGGAGACAAAGGCATTGACTACAAAGGCGTAGTGTTGAGACGACACGCTAAAGAGTTCGCGGTGGGCGACAGGATTTTTATAGCGTTCCTCCAGAAGTTGGGTTTGCTCGACAACTTGACGAGCGTAGGAGAGAAACTCCATCCCATCACGGGTCAAGGTAATGCCCTTGGGATTGCGGATAAAGATTTCAATGCCCATTTCATTTTCCAAGTCTCGAACTGCATTAGAGAGACTGGGTTGGGTGATAAAGAGTTGCTTAGCTGCCTCATTCATAGAGCCAGTTTCGACGATTTTGATAATATAGTGTAGTTGTTGAATTCTCATGTTTTTATTGTACCACACTTGCGGAAGATTGGGCAATGAAGACGAAGAAAATAGGGGGAAAGAGCCGGTCCAGTATTGAAAAAAAGTATAAAATCTGTTAGAATGAAAGCTATGAAAACATTCTATGATGTGCAGCAATTTCTCAAACAGTTTGGCATTATTGTTTACATGGGGAAACGCTTGTATGATATTGAACTGATGAAGCTCGAACTCTCTCGGATCTATGATGCAGGTCTGATGGACAAGCTAGACTATCTAGAGGCGGAAGCTGTTCTTCGTAGAGAGCACAAGATAGAATTAGACTACATAGAGAAAAATGGAGATAAGAACTTATGACAATTTGGATTGTTTGGGGAATCGTTCTGGCGATGGCGGCATGGATGGGTTATAACTACCTTCGTATTCGTCGTGCGGCTAAGATTGTGGACAATGCAGAATTTGAAGCCTTGATTCGGAAAGGGCAGTTGATTGATGTCCGTGAACCAGCAGAATTTCACAGAAAACATATCCTCGGAGCCCGCAATATTCCTTCAAATCAGTTGAAGTCAAGCCTTGCAGCCCTTCGCAAGGATAAACCTGTCCTTCTCTACGAAAACCAACGCGGACAACGAGTGACCAATGCAGCACTTTATTTGAAGAAACAAGGTTTCTCTGAGATTTATATCCTCTCTTATGGATTGGATTCTTGGATTGGTAAGGTCAAGACTAGCTAATATTTTATTAAAAACTGTTGAATGGTAGATAAAGCTAGTATCTTAAGGTATCATCATTTATATTAAATTTAAGGAGATTTTATAATATGAATTCACAACAAAAGAAAAAACCTTCACTTATTTTAGGTATCCTATCTATTGTGCTCGGTTTGCTATCTCCAATAGTAGGTCTGGTTTTGGGTATCATAGGATTGGTCTTGGCTATTTCATATCAAAAAGAATCTGGACTGGACTATAAAACAGAAAAAATTCTCAATATTGTAGGACTTGTAGTTTCTGTCCTTAACTGGATATTAGCCATTGCAATAGTTTTTAGATAAGCAAAAACAAAAAAAGCTTCAAACATAAAGCTTTTTTTGTTTTATCGACTTATCTCTAAATAGTTTTTAATAATTTGTAACTCTTTCTGGTTCAAGGGACGGTATTGCCCTTCTGCTAGCTCTGAATCTAATGTAAAATCGCCGAACTGGACGCGTTTTAGTGCAGTCACCTTGACACTAACTGATAGAAACATCTTCTTGACCTGATGAAATTTTCCCTCTGAGATGGTGATAGAGGCACGGCTCTCGGTTGGACTTGCGGACAGAATGTCTAGTTTTGCTGGTTTACAAGTGATCTCATCTAAAAAGACGATTCCTTCCTTAAACTGCTGGATATGGTCTGACGTGAGCGGTCCGTTTACTACCACTTGATAGGATTTATCGACATGGTACTGGGGATGAAGGAGTTGAAAACCAAGCGGTCCATTGTCTGTCAAAAGCAGTAGTCCTGTCGTATCGCGGTCTAATCTGCCGACGGCATAGAGACTGTCAGACTGGATGTCAGGTGGAAGGAGGTCCATAACGGTTGGTAGTTCCTTGTCTTTATTAGCTGTGACGACACCAGCAGGTTTATGAAGCATAAGGTAGGTGTGCTCATAGCCTCGAATGATACGGCCCTGAAAAAGGAGTTCTTGTAGCCCTGTATCGATATTCTGAGCTAGGGAGCTGGCTGGACAATCGTCCACCAGGATTTCTTTTTTTAATAGAGCCTGTTTCATAGCCTTGCGACTGACCTTTTCTTGGGCTAATAATCTATCTAAACGCATACTAGCTTATCTTATCATAAGTCTCTGACTTTGAAAAGAGTTGCCTTGCTTAGAAAAGGAGAGTGAAAACATTTACACTTAGCTGAACTGTGATTTTTGAATGAGACTGTGGTATAATTGTTCAGTTAGAAATAAAAATTTAAATATTAGAGGAAATCATGACAAAATTAAGAGAAGATATCCGTAACATTGCGATTATCGCCCACGTTGACCACGGTAAAACAACCCTCGTTGACGAATTATTGAAACAATCAGAAACTCTTGATGCACGTACTGAATTAGCAGAGCGCGCTATGGACTCAAACGATATCGAAAAAGAGCGTGGAATTACCATCCTTGCTAAAAATACAGCCGTTGCCTACAACGGAACTCGCATCAATATCATGGACACACCAGGACACGCGGACTTCGGTGGAGAAGTTGAGCGTATCATGAAAATGGTTGACGGTGTTGTTTTGGTCGTAGATGCCTATGAAGGAACCATGCCCCAAACTCGTTTCGTATTGAAAAAAGCCTTGGAACAAGACCTCGTCCCAATCGTGGTTGTCAATAAAATCGATAAACCATCAGCTCGTCCAGCAGAAGTAGTGGATGAAGTATTGGAACTTTTTATTGAGCTTGGTGCAGATGATGACCAGCTTGACTTCCCAGTGGTGTATGCTTCAGCTATCAACGGAACCTCTTCCTTGTCAGATGATCCAGCTGATCAAGAAAAAACAATGGCACCAATCTTTGATACGATTATCGACCATATCCCAGCTCCAGTCGACAATTCAGATGAGCCTTTGCAGTTCCAAGTTTCACTTTTGGACTACAATGACTTCGTTGGTCGTATCGGTATCGGTCGTGTCTTCCGTGGTAGTGTAAAAGTTGGGGATCAAGTTACCCTTTCTAAACTAGATGGTACAACGAAGAACTTCCGTGTTACAAAACTCTTCGGTTTCTTTGGTTTGGAACGTCGTGAAATCCAAGAAGCCAAAGCAGGTGACTTGATTGCCGTTTCCGGTATGGAAGACATCTTTGTCGGTGAAACCATTACTCCAACAGACGCTGTTGAACCACTTCCAATCCTTCACATCGATGAACCAACACTTCAAATGACTTTCTTAGTCAACAATTCACCATTTGCTGGTAAAGAAGGTAAATGGGTGACTTCTCGTAAGGTGGAAGAACGCTTGCAAGCAGAATTGCAAACAGACGTTTCCCTTCGTGTTGACCCAACGGACTCACCAGATAAATGGACTGTTTCAGGTCGTGGAGAATTGCACTTGTCAATCCTGATCGAAACCATGCGTCGCGAAGGCTATGAGCTTCAAGTGTCTCGTCCAGAAGTTATCGTAAAAGAGATTGACGGTGTTAAATGTGAGCCATTTGAACGTGTTCAAATCGATACTCCAGAAGAATACCAAGGTTCTGTTATCCAAAGCCTTTCTGAACGTAAGGGTGAAATGTTGGATATGATTTCAACTGGTAATGGTCAAACTCGTTTGGTCTTCCTTGTTCCAGCGCGTGGTTTGATCGGATATTCAACTGAGTTCTTGTCAATGACTCGTGGTTACGGTATCATGAACCATACCTTCGACCAATACTTGCCACTCATTCCAGGTGAAATCGGTGGACGTCACCGTGGTGCCCTTGTTTCGATCGATGCTGGTAAGGCTACAACTTATTCAATCATGTCTATCGAAGAACGTGGTACCATCTTTGTCAATCCAGGTACTGAGGTTTACGAAGGAATGATCATCGGTGAAAACTCTCGTGAGAATGACTTGACAGTGAATATCACCAAGGCTAAACAAATGACCAACGTCCGTTCAGCTACTAAGGACCAAACAGCGGTTATCAAGACACCTCGTATCTTGACCCTTGAAGAGTCTCTTGAGTTCTTGAATGACGATGAGTACATGGAAGTAACGCCTGAGTCTATCCGTTTGCGTAAGCAAATCCTCAACAAGGCAGAGCGCGAGAAAGCCAACAAAAAGAAAAAATCAGCTGAATAAGAGCTAGAAAGAGATAAAGATGGTCTATTTAATCATAGGGATACTCTTATTACTACTCTATGTATTTGCGACACCCCAAAGTATCAAAGGAACAGTCAACATCGTTATCTTGGTCTTTGTAGTTGTTGCTCTCTTGATTTTGCTGATGTTGTCCATCTTGCAAATCTTCCAATTACCGACAGAATTCTTTGTCACAATCGCCATGCTGGCTCTAGCCTACTTTAGCTTGAGAGACATTACGCTCATGCCTGTAAAAAAGGGTAAAAGAAGATAATAGAAGAGGCTGGGTAATGACTCAATTTGAGGAGAAAATCTAGCAAATTTTTCCCTGATAAAACGCATAATATCAAGGTTTTTGAATGCCTGATATTATGCGTTTTTATGATTTTTAAAACTTTTTGAGCGACCTATTAGAAAGTGGATACTCTTACAATTATTTTGGAAATAATTTAATTTCTGATTTAACGTATATTTTCTCAGAAGGGCTATTATTCCAACTTTTTCAAGGGTAGTCTTATTTTGGACCGAAAGAAAAAGATTGAAGAGATCGTCCAAAATGAACTTTTCTTCAATCTGGAGGTTCGTACCTCTTTTTTTATTTCTTTTTCCGATTTAATACGGCATTGAGTACAATGGCGAGGAGGCTTGCCACGACGATTCCGTTTGAGAAGAACATTTGGAAGGCTGTTGGCATGCTGACAAAGAGATTACTATTGTTGAGTCCGACACCTGCAGCGATGGATACAGCTGCGATAAGGAAGTTGTGTTCATTGTTAGCAAAGTCAACGCGCGCTAGGATTTGCATTCCTTGAAGGGAAACAAAACCAAACATCACCAGCATGGCACCTCCAAGGACAGGACTTGGAATGATTTGGGCGAGGGCACCAAACTTAGGAAGGAGTCCAAGGAGGATTAGGAAACCAGCTGCGTAGTAGATTGGCAGGCGAGTCTTGATACCTGACAATTTAACCAAACCAACGTTTTGTGAAAATCCTGTGTAAGGGAAGGTGTTAAAGATTCCTCCGAGAAGTACGGCCAGACCTTCTGCGCGGTAACCGTTGCGCAGGCGCGTGCTGTCGATTGGGTCATTGGTAATATCTGACAAGGCCAGATAAACACCAGTTGACTCCACCATGGAAACTGTTGCGATGATGCACATCATGACAATAGAGGAGATTTCAAAAGTCGGTACACCAAAATAGAGGGGAGTTGGGACATGGACAAGCGGTGCTGCTGCAACAGGTGAGAAATCTACCAAGCCCATAGTAGCAGCAATGGCAGTTCCAACAACCAGACCAATCAAAATGGAGATAGACTTGATAAATCCTTTGGTAAAGATGTTGATCAAGAGGATAATCAGAACAGTGATAGCAGCAAGTAGGAGACTTTGACCAGTTGGCTCTGGAACGTTATTTCCCATATTACCAATAGCGACAGGAATCAAGGTCAATCCAATTGTGGTAATGACAGAGCCCGTTACGATAGATGGGAAAAGATTGGCAACTTTTGAGAAAATGCCTGAAATCAGAACTACATAAATCCCAGAAACGATAAGGGCACCAAACATAGCACCGCTACCGTGACTTTGACCAATCATAATCAAAGGAGCGACGGATTGGAAGGCAACTCCGAGAACGACTGGTAGTCCAATCCCAAAGTATTTGTTGAGTTGGAGTTGGAGGAAGGTAGCCACCCCACACATGAAGATATCTGTGGAAATTAAGTAGGTCAACTGTTCAGCTGAATAGCCAAGAGCTGTCGCAATCATAATAGGAACTAGGATAGAGCCTGAGTACATGGCTAGTAAGTGCTGTAAGCCAAGAACGGCTGCTTGCGAGTGTTTTTCTTGTTTTTGCATTAGAGATCTGCCTCCTTAAATACGACCTGACCATTTTCAAAACGTTCCAAACGAGCGAGTGATAGAACTGGATAGCCGGCTTTCTCGAGCAAGTCACGACCATCTTGGAAGGATTTTTCGATAACAATACCGATAGCTTCGATTTTTGCGCCAGCTTGTTCGATGATGTGGATCAAGCCTTTGGCAGCTTGTCCATTAGCAAGGAAATCGTCAATAATCAAGACCTTGTCCTCTTGTGAGAGGAATTTTCCAGCGATGGAAACCGTGCTGGTCACCTGCTTGGTAAAGGAGTAGACTTCGGCAGTTAAGATGCCTTCGTTCATGGTGATGTTTTTAGCTTTTTTGGCGAAAATCATGGGAACGTCTAAGGCTTCAGCTGTAAAAACAGCTGGGACAATGCCTGACGCTTCAATGGTCACGACCTTGGTAATGCCAGCAGAAGCAAATTTTTCCGCAAAAACTTTACCAATCTCTCGCATCAAACGATAGTCAACCTGGTGGGTTAAAAAGGAATCTACCTTGAGAATGTTGTCACCCAAGATATGCCCATCCTGAAGGATGCGTTCTTCTAATAATTTCATAAGACCTCCTAAAGTCTAAAAGATGCTTCATTTGCTTGTCTAGAGTTTCTAGTATGTAATAGAAAAAGGACCTACTTAATTCCCTAAGTAAGTCCCCAAAATAGGCATGGCAACACCATACCTTCAGCTGACATACTCATTGTTAGGTGTTCCGGCACCTTGTAGAAACGTCGTGCCAATTCACGACATAAACAAGTAAAATGATACTATAATAGAACGTCAAAGCGTTAATGTCATTATTTTACACTAAATAGCTTTAGAAATCAAATGTTTTGTTAGTGTTTCAATGAAAAAAACGAACAAAAAAGAAACCTACAACGAGCCACAGTATTGTAGGTTTCTATTATTTTATTCGCTAAATCTTAAAAAATAGCCATCTGGATCCAAAATCGCAAATTCATGGGGATATATAAAGCTATCTCCTACTCGAAATTCTCTTTTTGTCAGGGGACGATGGATGGGATAGTTAGCTGCCAGCAGTTTTTGGTGGAGCTGAGGAACATCCGCAATGCCAAAGGAAATATTGACACCGCGCTCGAAAGGATAGGTCAGCTGAGCTAATTCTTCTGCGCTGCCTTCTTCTAGCATAAGTTGGCAGTCTTCAAGCGAGAGGAAGAGAAATTTCTCCTCTGGACGCTCGTATTCGACAGAGAATCCTAGCAGGTCGCAGTAGAAGTGGCGTGATTTTTCTATGTCAGATACTACAAATTCAGGAATGACAGCTTGATAGTCCATTCGTTTTCTCCTTAGAGTTCAATCTCCATGACAATGGGTGTGTGGTCTTGGCGCGCACCGGAGTCAATCATATCAGACTTAGTCACCTTGTCAGCCACTCGGTTGCTGGTCAGCCAGTAGTCGATTCTCCAGCCTGTATTGTTGATTTTAGAAGTCTTGCTGCGTTGCGCCCACCAAGTGTATTGGTTAGGGATATCGCCGTGCAAGTGGCGGAAGGTGTCGGTAAATCCTGTTGCCAAGAGATTGGTAAATCCAGCACGTTCCTCGTCGGTAAATCCTGGTGAACGGCGGTTGCTGGCAGGATTTGCAAGGTCGATTTCATTGTGGGCCACGTTGTAGTCACCGGTCGCAAGGACTGGTTTTTCTTTGTCCAGTTCAGCTAAGTATTCTGCATATTTGACATCCCAGACTTGGCGTTCTTCCAAACGTTTGAGGCCGTCGCCAGCGTTTGGAGTGTAAACTTGGGTCACGAAAAATTCATCAAATTCTAGAGTGATGATACGACCTTCCAAGTCCATGGTAGAAGGGGCACCGATTTCTGGGAAAGTGACAGTGGGTGTGAGTTCTTTCTTATAGAGGAACATAGTACCAGCATAGCCTTTACGGGCAGGTTCTTGGGAAGAGCGCCACGTGTTTTCGTAGCCTGGGAAGAGTTCTTCTAAAATTTCCAAGTGTTTCTTTGTAGGGCCTTTGGCAGAAAGCTTGGTTTCTTGGATAGCAATGATATCAGCATTTTCAGCGACCAAGGTTTGTAGGACTTCTTGGGACAATTTGGCACGAGCTGAGTCACTAGTTAGGGCTGCATTGAGGGAATCAATATTCCATGAGATAAGTTTCATAAAGTTACCTTTTTCATTCAGATTATAGATTTTATTATACCAAAAAAAGGTCTATTTCCCCAACGTATGGTTTGAAAAATCACCCTCTTTCGTTTATAATAAAGAATGATTTTATGAAAGGGAGTGAAAATAAATGAAATTTTACTCATATGACTATGTGCTTAGCCAAATCAGTCAACAAAATGGAATCATGATTGGCTTTGGGATTGTGCTCCTAGCTATCACAGGATTTTTTGCTTTTAAGGCTTATCGAGATAAAAAGGGGACTAAGTTTCGGGAATTGGTCATGATTTTGGCCTTGACCTTGGTAGCCATGCTTTTGGTAACAATCTCAAAATACCAGACCAATCAAGCCTCTAACAATCAATTTCAAACCTCACTTCATTTCATAGAGGTTGTTTCCAAAGACTTGGGGGTGGATAAATCAGAAGTTTACGTTAATACTTCAGCTGCCACTGATGGAGCGCTTGTCAAGGTAGGTCCAAATTTCTACCGCGCTATGAACGGGAGCCAACCAGACAAGTATCTTTTAGAGAAATTAGAATTGAATCAAACAGACGCTATTGAATTGGTGGAGGTAAACAAATGACACTCAACTATATGGAAATTTTAATCAAACTGGCCTTGGGTCTTTTCTCTCTTGTTTTTGTTATTAATGTGACAGGAAAGGGGAATCTAGCACCTAACTCTGCTACAGACCAAATTCAGAACTATGTTCTTGGTGGTATCATCGGTGGGGTAATTTACAATAGTTCAATCAGTATCCTGCAATACACAGTGATTTTGATGATGTGGACGATTTTGGTTTTGACCCTAAAGTGGCTCAATAACAATGTTCGCTTTGTCAAACGCTTGATTGATGGGAAACCAACTCTCCTCATCAAAAATGGGCAGATTGACCCAGAAGCCTGTCGTTCAGTTGGTTTGTCTGCAGCAGAAGTTGCTCTCAAACTTCGTAGCCAAGGGATTTTCCAGATGAAACAGGTCAAATGCGCTGTGCAGGAGCAAAATGGCCAACTCATCGTGGTCCAAATAGGAGATGAAAATCCTAAGTATCCAGTTGTGACTGACGGTGTGATCCAAGTCGATGTTTTGGAATCGATTGGTCGTAGCGAAGAGTGGTTGCTTGATAACCTCAGCAAACAAGGATATGACAATGTGGCCAATATCTTTATCGCTGAGTATGACAAGGGTGTCGTCTCAGTCGTAACCTATGAATAAGAAAAACCTGGGGTCTTGTACTCTTCGAAAATCAAATTCAAACCGCGTCAACGTCGCCTTGCCGTACTCAAGTACAGCCTGCGGCTAGTTTCCTAGTTTGCTCTTTGATTTTCATTGAGTCTTGGCCTCAGGTTTCCATTTGCAATCAGAAAGGGATTTTATGTCCATTATTCAAAAACTCTGGTGGTTTTTCAAGTTAGAAAAACGCCGTTATCTAGTCGGGATTGTGGCCTTGGTCTTGGTTTCCGTCCTCAATCTCATTCCCCCCATGGTCATGGGGCGAGTAATTGACGCCATAACTGGGGGACAATTAACCCAGCAGGACCTCCTTCTTAATCTATTTTATCTGCTGCTGGCAGCCTTTGGGATGTACTATCTGCGCTATGTTTGGCGCATGTATATCCTTGGAACTTCCTACCGTTTGGGGCAGATCATGCGCTCTCGCTTGTTTGAGCATTTTACTAAGATGTCGCCAGCCTTTTATCAGACCTATCGGACGGGGGATTTGATGGCACACGCAACCAATGATATCAATGCTTTAACTCGTCTCGCAGGTGGCGGTGTTATGTCTGCGGTGGATGCCTCTATAACAGCTCTGGTGACCTTGCTGACCATGCTTTTTAGCATTTCTTGGCAGATGACCTTGGTTGCCATTCTTCCCCTGCCTTTCATGGCTTATGCGACCAGTCGTCTAGGGAGAAAGACCCACAAAGCCTTTGGCGAATCTCAAGCTGCCTTTTCCGAACTCAATAACAAGGTACAGGAGTCTGTATCAGGTATCAAGGTGACCAAGTCTTTCGGTTATCAGGCGGATGAGTTGAAGTCCTTTCAAGCGGTCAATGAATTGACCTTCCAAAAGAATCTCCAAACCATGAAATACGACAGTCTCTTTGACCCCATGGTTCTCTTGTTTGTTGGCTCGTCCTATGTCTTAACTCTTTTGGTCGGCTCTTTGATGGTTCAGAAAGGGCAGATCACGGTTGGAAATCTAGTTACCTTTATCAGCTACTTGGATATGCTGGTCTGGCCTCTTATGGCCATTGGTTTCCTCTTTAATATCACTCAGCGAGGAAAGGTTTCTTATCAGCGAATTGAGGAACTCTTGTCTCAGGAATCACCTGTACAAGATCCAGAGTTTCCTTTAGATGGTATTGAAAATGGGCGCTTGGAGTACGATATTGACAGCTTTGCATTTGAAAACGAGGAAACACTGACGGACATTCGCTTTAGTTTGAAAAAAGGGCAAACACTGGGCTTGGTTGGGCAGACAGGCTCTGGGAAAACGTCCTTGATTAAGCTCCTCTTGCGTGAATACGATGTGGATAAGGGAGCCATTTACCTAAACGGTCATGATATTCGGGACTATCGTCTGACAGACCTTCGCAGTCTCATGGGCTATGTCCCTCAGGATCAATTTCTCTTTGCGGCTTCAATCTTAGACAATATCCGCTTTGGCAATCCTAACTTGCCCCTTTCAACAGTTGAGGGAGCGACTAAGCTAGCCCAAGTTTACCAAGATATTGTAGATATGCCTCAGGGATTTGATACGCTAATCGGTGAAAAAGGAGTCAGTCTTTCAGGTGGTCAAAAGCAACGTCTGGCAATGAGTCGGGCTATGATTCTAGACCCTGATATCTTGATTCTAGATGATTCCTTGTCCGCCGTGGATGCCAAGACAGAGTATGCCATCATCGACAATCTCAAGGAGACGCGTAAGGACAAGACAACTATTATCACGGCCCATCGCCTCAGTGCAGTTGTCCATGCAGATCTGATTTTGGTTCTGCAAAATGGCCAAATCATCGAACGGGGCTCGCACGAAGACCTGCTAGCCCTGGATGGCTGGTATGCCCAAACCTACCAGTCTCAGCAGTTGGAAATGAAAGGAGAAGAAGATGCAGAATAAACAAGAACAATGGGCTGTATTGAAGCGCTTGATGTCCTATCTTAAGCCCTATGGACTCCTGACCTTTTTGGCACTCAGTTTTCTCCTAGCGACTACGGTCATTAAAAGTGTCATTCCCCTTGTGGCCTCCCACTTTATCGACCAGTATCTCAGTAATCTTAACCAAATCGCTGTTACCGTTTTGCTGGCCTACTATGGTCTTTATCTCCTACAAACTCTAGTTCAGTATGTCGGCAATCTTCTCTTTGCGCGGGTGTCCTACAGTATTGTCAGAGATATTCGTCGGGATGCCTTTGCCAATATGGAGAAACTGGGCATGTCTTATTTTGATAAGACGCCAGCAGGTTCCATCGTCTCTCGTTTGACAAATGATACCGAGACCATCAGTGATATGTTTTCAGGGATTTTATCCAGCTTTATTTCAGCAGTTTTCATCTTTCTGACCACTCTTTATACCATGTTGGTGCTGGATTTTCGTTTGACAGCTTTAGTCTTGCTCTTTCTCCCCTTGATTTTCCTTTTGGTCAATCTCTATCGGAAAAAATCAGTGAAAATCATCGAAAAAACCAGAAGTCTCTTGTCGGATATCAATAGTAAGCTGGCAGAGAATATCGAAGGAATCAGGATTATCCAGGCCTTTAATCAAGAGAAGCGCCTGCAGGCAGAATTTGATGAGATTAACCAAGAACACTTGGTCTATGCCAACCGTTCTGTGGCCTTGGATGCCCTCTTTTTGAGACCTGCCATGAGTTTGCTGAAACTCCTAGGCTACGCCGTTTTGATGGCCTACTTTGGTTATCGTGGTCTTTCTATCGGGATAACAGCCGGAACCATGTATGCCTTTATCCAGTACATCAATCGTCTGTTTGATCCTTTGATTGAGGTGACGCAAAACTTTTCAACCCTTCAAACGTCTATGGTGTCTGCAGGTCGTGTCTTTGCCTTGATTGACGAGAAGACCTATGAGCCTCTTCAAGAAAATGGGCAAGCCAAAATCAAAGAGGGCAATATCCGTTTTGAACATGTGTGTTTTTCTTATGATGGCAAGCACCAGATTCTGGATGACATTTCCTTTTCAGTTAAGAAGGGTGAAACCATTGCCTTTGTGGGGCATACAGGTTCAGGAAAATCTTCCATTATCAATGTCCTCATGCGTTTTTATGAATTTCAGTCAGGGAGAGTTCTCTTGGATGATGTGGATATCCGAAACTACAGCCAGGAAGAACTGAGAAGAAATATTGGTCTGGTCTTGCAGGATCCCTTCCTTTATCACGGGACTATCAAGTCCAATATCGCCATGTACCAAGATCTTAGTGATGAAGAGGTCCAGAATGCGGCTGCCTTTGTCGATGCAGATTCCTTTATTCAGGACCTTCCTCTGGGCTATGATGCACCTGTGTCTGAGCGTGGCTCGAGCTTTTCTACTGGACAGCGTCAGCTTCTTGCCTTTGCTAGAACAGTCGCCAGTCAGCCTAAAATCCTGATTTTGGATGAAGCGACAGCCAATATTGACTCTGAAACAGAAAGTTTGGTTCAAGATTCCCTAGCTAAGATGAGACAGGGGCGGACGACTATTGCTATTGCTCATCGCCTTTCGACCATCCAGGACGCCAACTGCATTTATGTCTTGGACAAGGGGCGCATCATCGAGAGTGGAACCCATGAGGAACTCTTGGCCTTAGGAGGAACCTATCACAAGATGTATAGCTTGCAGGCTGGAGCCATGTCCTAATCTTTTTTGAAAATCTCTTCAAACCACGTTAGTTTTATCTGTGACCTCAAAGCTGTACTTTGATTTTCATTGAGCGCCATAAGGAAATTCATCAAATCACAGATTTCTTGCACCGCCTTTTCCATTTTGTGGTATAATGAAAAATGTTGACAAATAGTATAATAAAAACAAAGGAGAAACAGCATGCTGAAATGGGAAGACTTGCCCGTGGAAATGCAATCAAGCGAGGTTGAGTCTTACTACCAGCTTGTCTCTAAAAGGAAAGGTTCGCTGATTTTCAAGCGTTGCCTGGACTGGGTTCTGGCCTTGGTTTTACTGATTTTGACTTCCCCAATCTTTCTTGTCTTGAGCATTTGGATCAAGTTGGATAGCAAGGGACCCGTCATTTACAAGCAAGAGCGCGTGACCCAGTACAACCGTCCTTTCAAGATTTGGAAGTTCCGTACTATGGTAACGGATGCGGATAAAAAAGGAAGTCTGGTGACTTCTGCTAACGATAGCCGCATTACCAAGGTTGGAAATTTCATCCGCCGTGTGCGCTTGGACGAACTGCCTCAGCTGGTCAATGTCCTTAAAGGCGAGATGTCCTTTGTAGGCACAAGACCTGAGGTGCCACGTTACACCGAGCAGTATAGTCCTGAAATGATGGCGACCTTGCTCTTGCCAGCAGGAATCACCTCTCCAGCCAGCATCAACTACAAGGATGAGGATACGATCATCAGTCAAATGACGGAGAAAGGTCTATCAGTTGACCAGGCCTATGTCGAACACGTCCTTCCTGAAAAGATGCGCTATAACCTCGCCTATCTCCGAGAGTTTAGTTTCCTTGGAGACATCAAAATCATGTTTCAAACCGTGTTTGAGGTACTAAAATAAAGTAGTCATGAGAAAATGAGTACAGATAAAAGGAGCAAATCAATGCCAAATTACAATATTCCATTTTCACCACCCGATATTACCGAAGCTGAAATTGCTGAAGTAGCGGATACCCTTCGTTCTGGCTGGATCACAACAGGTCCTAAGACAAAAGAACTGGAGCGTCGCTTGTCTCAATACACACAGACACCTAAGACTGTCTGCCTCAACTCTGCGACTGCCGCTCTTGAGTTGATTTTACGTGTCTTGGAAGTGGGACCTGGTGATGAAGTCATCGTTCCAGCTATGACTTATACAGCTTCATGTAGTGTCATCACTCACGTAGGAGCAACACCTGTCATGGTGGATATCCAAGCAGATACTTTTGAGATGGACTATGACTTGCTTGAGCAAGCCATTACTGAAAAGACTAAGGTGATCATCCCAGTAGACCTTGCAGGGATTGTTTGCAACTATGACCGTTTGTTCCAAATTGTGGAGAAGAAACGCGACCTCTTTACTGCTTCAAGTAAGTGGCAAAATGCCTTTAACCGTATCGTGATTGTCTCTGATAGTGCCCATGCTTTGGGATCTACTTATAAAGGGCAACCAGCTGGTTCTATCGCTGACTTTACTTCCTTCTCATTCCATGCCGTTAAGAACTTTACAACGGCTGAGGGAGGAAGTGCGACTTGGAAAGCCAATCCAGCGATTGATGACGAAGAGATGTACAAGGAATTCCAAATCCTTTCCCTTCATGGTCAAACCAAAGACGCTCTTGCCAAGATGCAACTGGGTTCATGGGAGTACGATATCGTAACACCAGCCTACAAGTGTAACATGACGGATATCATGGCTTCGATTGGTTTGGTACAATTGGACCGTTACCCAGCTTTGCTACAACGTCGTAAGGACATCGTGGGCCGCTATGATCGTGGTTTTGCGGGTACTCGTATTCACCCATTGGCACACAAGACTGATACTGTTGAATCTTGTCGTCACCTCTACATCACCCATGTAGAAGGAGCAAGTCTAGAAGAACGCAACCTCATCATTCAAGAATTGGCCAAAGCAGGAATTGCAAGTAATGTACACTACAAACCGCTTCCTCTCTTGACAGCCTATAAGAATCTTGGTTTTGATATGGCAGATTATCCAAGAGCCTATGCCTTCTTTGAAAATGAAATTACACTCCCTCTTCATACAAAATTAAGCGATGAAGAAGTTGATTACATCGTTCAGACTTTGGTGAGTATTTCCGAAGAAATACTCGGTTCAGGAAAAAAACCATAAAAAAAATCTTGACAAAGATAGAACAATAACATATAATATTCTCAATAAATCAGAAAAGTAACTATTTTTGATCTTCAGGGAGCCTGTGGTGATTGTGAACAGGTGGTTGGAAGTAGTGAAAGTGGGCTGATTTTAAAAATGAATTTGAAACAATGAAAATTCGGTACGCACACCTTACAGTGCAACTTGTTGTTAGACAAGGCAGAGATGTAAAGGGGAATAGTCTCTTTATAATTGAGGTGGCACCGCGTTACAAACGCCCTCACACAGATTATTTTCTGTGTGTGGGCTTTTTTCTTTCGGTCATTTTGTTTATCTTTTATTAGGGCCTTAAGTCGCTTTGATGAACTAGACTTCTATCTACAGTTCCTTGCCTACTACTAAAAGCAAACAAAACGGCCGGATTAATATGGAAAGAGGAAAAATTTTATGACAACTAAAGGTTATTTTGGACAATTTGGTGGTAGTTTTGTACCGGAGCCGATTCAGGCTTTGTTGGATGAGCTAGAAGTGACATTTGACAAGTACAAGGATGATCCAGAGTTTTTGGCAGAATTTCGTCATTACTTAAAAGACTATTCAGGTCGCGAAACACCGCTCTATTTTGCGGAAAGTTTGACAGACTACCTAGGTGGGGCTAAGATTTATCTCAAGCGAGAAGATCTTAACCATCTGGGTTCTCACAAGCTCAACAACGTTTTAGGGCAAATTCTTCTGGCAAAACGTATGGGCAAAAAACGAGTGATCGCAGAAACAGGGGCTGGTCAGCACGGGGTTGCGACAGCAGCTGCAGCAGCCAAGTTTGGTATGGCTTGTGATGTCTACATGGGAGCAGAAGATGTGGAGCGTCAACGTCTCAATGTTTTCCGCATGAAGATGATGGGAGCAACTGTTCACGCAGTTGAAACAGGGACACGAACTCTCAAGGATGCGGTTGATGCAGCCTTTGGAGCATGGATGAATGACCTTGAAGCCTTCTACGTTTTGGGATCTGCTGTAGGCCCTCATCCTTATCCTACCATTGTTCATGAGTTTCAAAAGGTTATCAGTGAAGAATCTCGCCGTCAAATCTTAGAAAAAGAAGGACGCTTGCCAGATTACGTTATTGCCTGTGTAGGTGGTGGTTCCAATGCCATCGGTGCTTTTTCACAGTATGTAGCTGATGAAGAAGTCAAACTGGTTGGGGTCGAAGCTGCCGGTCATGGACTTGACACAGACAAGCACGCAGCCACTATGACAAAAGGTAGTGTCGGAATTGTCGATGGTATGAAGACTTATGCAGTCTTTAAGGAAGACGGAGAGCTGGCTCCAGTTTACTCTATCTCTGCTGGTTTGGACTATCCAGGGGTTGGCCCAGAACACGCCTACTTTAAAGATTCAGGTCGCGTGGAATATGTGGCAGCGACAGACGAAGAAGCTGTTCAAGCCTTGCTCCTCCTCAGCAAGACAGAAGGGATTATCCCAGCGATCGAAAGTTCACATGCCATCGCAGAAGCGGTTAAACGTGCATCGAAACTAAGTAAAGATGAGATTATTATCATCAATGTCTCTGGTCGTGGAGACAAGGACGTAGCTGCGATTGCAGACTACCTAGAAGCTAAAAAATAAAAGATGGAAAAATTACAGTACTTTCTTTCCCAGAGAGCTTGTGGTTGCTGGAAACAAGCAGAGAAAGCTGTAAGGTTGGGTCCATCTGAAACGAGAGAAGAAAACATAATTCTCAAGGGAGTGCCCTTTATCGCACAGCCTGTTACAGGAGCTTTCTGAGACAGGAATGAGAGATAGGAGAAATCCTATAATTGAGGTGGCACCGCGAATTTCGTCCTCACGCAAGTTATTTTGCGTGGGGATTTTTCATACAATCGCCACGGACTAGAAGTAGAACTGAAAGGGAAATTACAATGGAACGAATTATTCATGGTGATGTCTTATCACCAATCTTGGCTTATATGCGCCTAAAGGGACAACACAAGGTGATCCTAGAGAGTATTCCTAGAGACAAGGAAACCGCTCGTTTTTCTATCCTAGCTTATAATCCTGTTTTTGAGATTCAGTTTGAAAATGGGGTCCTTTATCAAAATGGTCAAGTGATTGATCGGGATCCCTTGGATTTCCTTTATGAAGTGACTCATAAGAGCCAGCACCATTCAGATCTACCTTTTGGTGGAGGAGCTATTGGCTTTGTTGGTTACGATATGATTTCGCTCTATGAAGAAATTGGTCAAATCCCTCAAGATACCATTGGGACGCCAGACATGCATTTCTTTCTCTATGAGAGTTACATGGTCTTTGACCACAAGAAGGAAAAAATCCATGTCATCGAAGATGCTCTTTACAGCGAGCGCAGTCAAGAGGATTTGGAAAAAGCCTTGAATCAAGTGCTTGAGGAATTACGCATTCCTGCTCCAAATGAATTTGAAGATTTGGATTTATCTCCTCTCGACTTCAAACCGCATATCGCTCCTCAGAAGTTTGAGCAAATGGTGGAAACAGCTCGTGATTTGATTCGTAATGGTGATATGTTCCAATGCGTGCTCAGCCAGCGTTTCTCAGCAGAAGTTACTGGAAATCCATTTGACTTCTACAGAAATCTCCGCGTGACCAATCCATCTAATTATCTCTATTTCTATGATTTTGGTGATTATCAAATCATCGGTGCTAGTCCTGAAAGTTTGGTTTCTGTTAAAAATGGCATCGTGACGACCAACCCGATTGCAGGTACGCGACCAAGAGGGGCTACGGATGAAGAGGACAAGGCTTTGGCGACTGACCTGCTTTCTGATGAGAAGGAAACAGCAGAACATCGGATGTTGGTAGACTTGGGGCGTAACGATATTGGTCGCATCTCTGAAACTGCTAGTGTTCAAGTCACCAAGTATATGGAAGTGGAGCTCTTCCGCTATGTCATGCATTTGACCAGCGTGGTCAAGGGACGTTTGCTTCCAGAACTCACTGCCATGGATGCATTGAAAGCTACACTTCCAGCTGGAACAGTGTCAGGAGCTCCAAAGATTCGAGCTATGAGACGCATCTATGAACTGGAGACGGAAAAACGAGGCGTATACGCAGGAGCAATCGGCTACTTGTCTGCGACGGGTGATATGGATTTGGCCATTGCCATCCGAACCATGATTCTTAAAGATCAAACAGCCTATGTGCAGGCTGGGGCAGGGATTGTCTATGACTCTATTGCCCAAAACGAATACCAAGAAACCATTAACAAGGCTAAATCTATGACTAGAATTGGAGAACTAAGACCATGATTTTATTGATTGACAACTATGATTCTTTTACCTATAACTTGGCGCAGTACATTGGGAATTTTACAGAAGTGCAGGTCTTGAGAAATGATGATCCCAAGCTGTATGAAGAAGCTGAAAAAGCAGATGGTCTGGTCTTTTCTCCCGGTCCTGGTTGGCCGGTTGATGCTGGAAAGATGGAAGACATGATTCGTGACTTTGCAGGTAAGAAGCCGATTCTAGGGATTTGTTTGGGTCACCAAGCTATCGCAGAAGTCTTTGGTGGGAAGCTAGGTTTGGCTCCAAAAGTCATGCATGGGAAACAGAGCCATATCAGCTTTGAAGCGCCATCTGTTTTGTATCAAGGTATTGAGGATGGTCGTCCAGTCATGCGTTATCACAGCATTTTGATTGAAGAAATGCCAGAAGACTTTGAAGTGACAGCTCGTTCAACTGATGACCAAGCTATTATGGGAATTCAACACAAAAATCTTCCAATTTATGGCTTCCAGTACCATCCAGAGAGTATCGGAACGCCAGATGGCTTGTCTTCTATTCGGAATTTTATCGAAAAGGTTGTAAAGTGAGGAAACTAGGATGAAAGAGATTATTGAAAAATTAGCAAAATTTGAAAATTTATCAGGTGTGGAAATGACGGATGTCATCGAGCGTATCGTAACTGGGCGTGTAACCGAAGCGCAGATTGCTTCTCTCCTCTTGGCCCTTAAGATGAAGGGGGAAACACCTGAAGAGCGCACAGCCATTGCACAAGTTATGAGAGGGCATGCCCAACACATTCCAACTGAAATTCATGATGCCATGGACAACTGCGGTACAGGTGGAGACAAGTCCTTCAGCTTTAACATTTCGACAACTGCAGCCTTTGTCTTGGCTGGTGGTGGCATTCATATGGCTAAGCACGGTAACCGTTCGATTTCTTCTAAATCAGGTTCGGCAGATGTCCTTCAAGCATTGGGCATCAATCTGGATCTCAAACCAGCTGAACTAGGTAAGGTTTTCGATAAAACTGGAATCGTCTTTCTCTTTGCTAAAAATATGCACCCAGCAATGAAATACATCATGCCAGCTCGTTTGGAACTAGGAATTCCAACAATCATGAACTTGACTGGTCCACTGATTCACCCAATGGCCTTGGAAACACAGTTGCTTGGCATTAGTCGTCCAGAACTGCTAGAAAGTACCGCTCAGGTTTTGAAAAATATGGGCCGCAAACGTGCCATCGTGGTTGCTGGACCAGAAGGGCTAGATGAAGCTGGCTTGAACGGAACAACCAAGATTGCTCTTCTTGAAAATGGCGAAATCACCTTGTCAAGCTTCACTCCAGAGGATTTGGGGATGGAAGGCTACGCTATCGAAGATATTCGTGGAGGCAATGCTCAGGAAAATGCAGAAATTTTGCTCAGCGTTCTTCAAAACGAACCAAGTCCATTCTTGGAAACGACAGTTTTAAATGCTGGTCTTGGTTTCTATGCTAATGGTAAGGTAGCTAGTATCAAGGAAGGAGTTGCCTTGGCTCGTCAAGTAATTGCTAGTGGCAAGGCCCTTGAAAAACTCAGACTATTACAGGAGTACCAAAAATGAGTCAGGAATTTTTAGCACGAATCTTAGAGCAGAAGGGGCGTGAGGTCGAGCAAATGGAGCTGGAGCAAATCCAGCCCTTGCGCCAGACATATCGCTTGGCAGAATTTTTGAAGAATCACCGTGACCGTTTGCAGGTAATCGCTGAGGTCAAGAAAGCTAGCCCTAGTCTGGGAGATATCAATCTCGATGTGGATATTGTGCAACAGGCCCAGACTTATGAAGCAAACGGCGCAGTAATGATTTCTGTTTTGACAGATGAGGTTTTCTTTAAGGGGCATTTGGATTATCTACGGGAGATTTCCAGTCAGGTAGAGATTCCAACGCTCAACAAGGACTTTATCATCGATGAAAAGCAAATCATCCGAGCTCGCAATGCAGGTGCGACAGTCATCTTGCTCATCGTGGCTGCCTTGTCAGAAGAACGCCTCAAGGAACTCTATGACTACGCGACAGAGCTTGGTCTGGAAGTCTTGGTGGAGACCCACAATCTAGCTGAACTAGAAGTGGCCCACAGGCTTGGTGCTGAGATTATTGGGGTTAACAACCGCAACTTGACCACCTTTGAGGTCGACTTACAGACCAGTGTAGACTTGGCCCAGCACTTTAAGAAAGGTCACTATTACATTTCTGAATCTGCTATTTTCACAGGGCAGGATGCGGAACGAGTAGCACCGTACTTTAACGGAATTTTGGTAGGGACAGCTCTTATGCAGGCAGAGGATGTGGCTCAAAGAGTCAAGGAGTTGCAGATTGACAAAGGTTAAGATTTGTGGACTATCGACCAAAGAAGCGGTAGAAACAGCCGTATCAGCAGGGGCGGATTACATCGGTTTTGTCTTCTCACCTAGTAAAAGGCAGGTGACCTTGGAAGAGGCTACTGAGCTGGCAAAGCTCATTCCTGCTAATGTTAAAAATGTTGGTGTATTTGTTTCACCAAGTCGGGCAGAACTGCTAGAAGCGATTGACAAGGTTGGCTTGGACTTGGTTCAAGTTCATGGTCAGGTAGGGGATGATTTGTTTGAGGATTTACCTTGTGCCAGTATTCAGGCTGTGCAGGTGGATGGAGAGGGTCATGTGCCCAATTCTCAGGCAGACTATCTACTCTTTGATGCCCCTGTGGCTGGGAGTGGCCAGACCTTTGACTGGGGTCAACTGGATACGACAGGATTAACTCAGCCTTTCTTTATCGCAGGTGGGCTTAATGAAGACAATGTAGTAAAAGCAATTCAACACTTTACTCCCTATGCAGTAGATGTATCGAGCGGAGTGGAGACAGATGGACAAAAAGATCATGAAAAGATTAGAAGATTTATAGAGAGGGTAAAGCATGGCATATCAAGAACCAAATAAAGATGGATTTTACGGAAAATTCGGCGGACATTTTGTCCCAGAAACATTGATGACAGCAGTTTTGGAGTTGGAGAAGGCTTACCGTGAAAGTCAGGCAGACCCCAGTTTCCAAGAGGAATTAAATCAACTTTTGCTCCAGTATGTAGGACGTGAAACGCCTCTTTACTACGCAAAAAACTTGACCCAGCATATCGGCGGAGCCAAGATTTACCTCAAACGGGAAGACCTTAACCATACAGGGGCCCACAAGATTAACAATGCCTTGGGACAAGTTTTGCTTGCTAAACGCATGGGTAAAAAGAAAATTATCGCAGAAACAGGTGCTGGTCAACATGGTGTAGCAACTGCAACAGCTGCAGCCCTCTTTAACATGGAATGTACCATCTATATGGGTGAAGAGGATGTCAAACGCCAAGCCCTCAATGTCTTTCGTATGGAGCTTTTGGGAGCAAAGGTTGAGGCCGTGACAGATGGTTCGCGAGTGCTTAAGGATGCGGTCAATGCAGCCCTTCGTTCATGGGTAGCTAATATCGATGACACCCACTATATTCTTGGTTCTGCCTTGGGACCTCATCCTTTCCCAGAAATTGTTCGTGACTTCCAAAGTGTCATCGGTCGAGAGGCTAAACAACAGTACCGTGACTTGACAGGCCAAGACCTGCCAGATGCCCTAGTCGCTTGTGTTGGTGGTGGTTCAAATGCCATCGGCCTTTTCCATCCATTTGTAGAAGATGAGTCAGTAGCCATGTATGGGGCCGAAGCAGCAGGACTTGGTGTGGATACAGAGCACCATGCAGCTACCCTGACCAAGGGTCGTCCAGGTGTCCTCCACGGTTCCCTCATGGATGTGCTCCAAGATGCCCATGGTCAAATTCTTGAAGCCTTCTCTATCTCAGCAGGTTTGGACTACCCTGGTATCGGTCCAGAACATTCTCACTATCATGATATCAAACGTGCCAGCTATGTTCCTGTGACTGACGAAGAAGCCTTGGAAGGATTCCAACTCTTGTCTCGTGTGGAAGGAATTATCCCAGCCTTGGAATCAAGCCACGCCATTGCCTTTGCAGTGAAATTGGCCAAAGAACTTGGTCCAGACAAGTCTATAATTGTCTGCCTATCCGGTCGTGGGGACAAGGATGTAGTTCAAGTCAAAGACCGCTTAGAAGCAGATGCAGCAAAGAAGGGAGAAGCCCATGCCTAAGACTTTAACAGAAAAATTGAACGCTATCAAAGCAGCTGGAAAAGGAATTTTCGTTCCCTATATCATGGCTGGAGACCATGAGAAAGGTTTGGATGGTCTCGCTGAAACAATCCACTTTTTAGAAGATTTGGGTGTTTCAGCTATTGAAGTGGGCATTCCCTTTTCGGACCCTGTTGCAGATGGACCTGTGATTGAAGAAGCAGGCTTGCGCAGTCTAGCTCGCGGGACGTCCACTCAGGCTTTGGTTGAAACCTTGAAAACCATTCAGACTGAGGTTCCGCTTGTCATCATGACCTATTTTAATCCCCTCTTTCAGTACGATGTGGAGAAATTTGTCAAAGATTTGGCAGATACAGCGGTTAAGGGCTTGATTATTCCAGACCTGCCTCATGAGCATGCCAACTTTGTAGAGCCTTTTTTGGCAGACGCAGATATAGCCTTGATTCCCCTAGTTAGTTTGACGACAGGAATTGAGCGCCAAAAAGAGTTGATTGAAGGAGCAGAAGGCTTCGTCTATGCGGTTGCCATTAATGGGGTGACAGGGAAATCAGGCAATTACCGTGCAGACTTGGACAAGCACTTGGCGCAATTGCATCAAGTAGCTGACATCCCTGTATTGACAGGCTTTGGTGTGTCTAGCCAAGCTGATGTAGAACGCTTCAATGCGGTGTCAGATGGCGTTATCGTCGGTTCGAAAATTGTAAAAGCTCTCCACCAAGGAGAGCCGATTGAGAACTTTATCAAACAAGCAGTAGCTTACCAAAAATAATCAAACAAGCAGCAAGTAAGAGGAAAGGCACAAAAGGAAGTCTTTCCTTTTTCTTTTGCGAGAGAAAGGCTAAAATCCCTGTCGCCGAAGCAAACTGAATCAAAATCAGTAACTCTGTCGCATTAAAGATGAGAGCGCAAGAAGCTAGAAAGAGAAAATCCCCTGCGCCCATGCGGATATCAATAAAATGAGCCATGATTCCAAGGATAAGGAAGAAGACCATAACCAGATTCCAGCCAGAGCAGGCCATGAGGATTAGGTGGAAAGTCATCCAGACCAGTAAGGGATATTCCTGATGGCGAAAGTCGTAGATTCCCAAGGTCAAGCCAGCAGTGATTAGGATGACTTGACCAAAGGAAATCCAACCCCAAGACCAAGTCAGAAAGAGGAGTCCTAAGCCTAGTTCAAAGAGGGCATACCAGATAGGATAGCGAGCCTTGCAGTAGCGACAGCGAAAGCGATTGAAGACCTGAGAGAGGATCGGAATTAGATCTAAGGGACGCAAGCGAGTCTGACAGGAATCGCAGTGACTAGCTGGCTGGATAATGGATTGCTCAGGAAAACGGTCAATGACCAAACCCAAGAAAGAAGCGAGAATGCTCCCGACAAGAAAAAAATAAAGATTAATCATACTTATCTATTCGTAAAAAATAGGAGAAGTGGTATAATGGAGAAACATAGATAAGATAGTGAGGTCAAGATGACAATTTGTTTTGAAGAAAATGTGAGTACAGAAAACGCTCAATTCGTATGCCAATGGTCTAACTCCCTTGGCAAATCCTTTCAAGAACAATGGATGGGAACAATGGTTCCTTTTCCCTTAACAATTCAAATCTTGCAAGATTTGGGAGGAATCTTTTCAATCTTTGATGGACAAGAGTTTGTGGGGCTTATCCAGAAAATCAGGCTAGAAGACAGGAATCTTCATATCGGGAGATTTTTTATCAACCCCCAGAAACAGGGACAGGGCTTAGGTAGCCAGGCATTAAGGAAATTTGTTAGTTTGGCCTTTGAAAATGAAGACATAGATACTATTTCTCTAAATGTCTACGAGGCAAATCAAAGAGCTTACAATCTTTACCAAAAAGAAGGATTTGAAATCGTTCAAATGGTTGAAACACCTATACGAAAATACATCATGAAAAAGGGGAGATAGAAAGTAAAAAAAGCCTTGGTTCCCAAAGCTTTTTTATGTTATAAACTCATTAAAATAATCCCCAGTTAGATTTGGAATATTTTTTATTCTGTGTCATATAAAAATAAATAAAATGAATGGTTATAGCTAGAGCTAAAATGGTTGTTATACTCACTACTATTATAGGATTAGAAGCAAAGATTAAAGAGAGAATCAAGGCAGTCAGATAGAGTGTCGCTTGGACACAGTAGTAACTTTTCGAATAGCGAAGATAGTGTTTGTTATGGGGCCCATTTACTAGGACAGCAGCTTGAAAGAGGCCAAATCCGATATAAGAGAAGCTGGTTGCAAAGAGACGATTAGCTTCAGGATTCAGAAGAAAACTCATCGAAACGGCCATCATAAGAAGTCCAATGAAAATAGGATAGTGACTGTAAATTAGAAATAGCCCCTTTTGATTAGATTTTTCATCAATAGCATGGTCGAATTGACCAAAATAAAACAAGAACAGAGAAATCATAATAATGAAATAAAGAACCGAATAAATCGAGAAATTCTCGATTGTAAAGAAGTTAGCTAGCTCCGTAATCATCTCTCCAAACATAATAATGACAAGAAGGGAGATGCGCTCGATTAAATGGGGGAGATTTACCTGGTAATGCTTATCTTTATTAAGCAAAATACTTGGCATAATAAATGTTAGCAGAATACTAGCATAAAGGATATAGACTCCAACGTAAATAGGAAGAAGAGCTGCTAGATAGATTTCTAAACTTCGTAGACCTGTTATCCATAGAAAACCTTTGATACTTTCCCGATGAACATTATCGGTTGATTTTTTAAAAAACTCAACCAAATATTGAAAAAATAAGGTAAGGGTTAATGAACCAATAGCCCAACAGACATAATGAAAATATTGTTGCCAATCAGGTCCAATCATATTGGCTATAAAGAGTAAAATTCCCATTTTGATAAACATGATTACTATGTTAAAAAAAGAGTTCTTTCCATAGCGATTGGTATAATCGGTTTGAATCATCCAGGAATCGATGAGAACCAAAGTAGCAATGAAAAAATCAAGGAAAGAATTCCAAGTCAAAATACCGTTATGAAGATGGTCGATTAAAGTAGTTACTTTTGAAATTGCAAAAACAAAAACTAAGTCATAAAAAAGTTCTGAAAATTCTACACGTTTATGTTTAATAAGAGTTGTCATCTTAAGACCTTTCTATTTTAGAAGTACAATTTATTATAACAGAAAATAGCAATAAAAGAAAAAGAGATTCTTAAATAACTTTATGTGTCGCTAATGAACTGCGCCACAAAAGTTAGGTTTTTTCTGTCCAACTTTTGGGGTCAGTACAGAAGGGCCGCTTTTTCTATCGTTTTTTAGTGCTAAGACTACACAAAAAAGCCTTGATTCCAAGGCTTTTTCCTGTTGATTTAGATGCCCCCTACAGGGATTTGGAAAGGACTTTCATATTGAGAGCAATTAAAAATATTGAAATATAAGTGATTTTAGGTATTTTCAATGTCATGATTTAAAAATGGGACAAAAGTGGGGCAAAAACCATACAGATTCTAAACTGTATGGTTCTTTTTTTATCTAACCAAGAAAGGTTAAAACTTATTAAAACAAATGCAATCAACTGTTGAAAACTTTTTA
The DNA here is from genome assembly GCF_007475365.1 of Streptococcus oralis subsp. dentisani. Taxonomy (NCBI): domain Bacteria; kingdom Bacillati; phylum Bacillota; class Bacilli; order Lactobacillales; family Streptococcaceae; genus Streptococcus; species Streptococcus oralis. The sequence continues at coordinate 67,446 of NZ_CP034442.1, forward strand.
GTCCGTGTAATATAAAAACAAGTAAAAAGTTGAACTATAGGGAATATTGTGTCATAATAGGTAATAGATGAATAATTAATAGATTGGAAATAATGCTTTCTTACCTTAACAAGTTGAATTGGTTATACATTTTTTCGTCGCAATTGTGTCTATCTCTCGAGTTTAGCTAGTTTTTATAAGCTCTGGTTTCTAATCAATATAACAAATTTTAGAAGTGCATAAGACAAGATGGTGACATTATTACAGTCATTTCTAGTCACCATATGTTGCTGGCACAGGCTGTTTGTAGTGTTGGCTATTTACTAGTCAGTTTAATCGGAGTGTTTAATTTTTATTGTTGAAAGGTTTTTATATGGCGAAAATTCTATCTTTAGGTCTGACAGGTAAGAAATTACTTGCTCAGGGGTTCTTGTTTGTTCTGCTAGGTCTCATCTTGATGGTCACGGGGACTTGGTTGCCAGTAACAGTTATTCGCCTGGTTCTGTTTTTAGCTTGGATAGCAACGGTCGTAGATTTGCTATTAAGAGTTTTCAAAAAAAGCCAGTCAACGGATACCTTGGGAGTTGCACTGGTTAAATTGTTAGTGCTGGGATATTTGCTTGGCTCCAATCTTGCGACGGATGTGCCGATTTATATTTTGGCTCTTGTGATTGGAGTTTATCAGATTTTTCATGCTAGTATTAACCTTGTCACCTATGTTCTCTACCGCAAAAACAAAATTCGACCTCGTTTTCGTCTCTTACTAGATGGACTCGTACTAGTTTTTCTTGGTGGGACTAGTCTTTTGTCCTCTACAGGAAATTCTGTCTTTCAACTCTTTGTATTAGGGGCTTATTTTTTCCTTTATGGTCTGTCCAATATCCGTGACGGTTTCTTATTTGAAGGGGAAATTGGGAAAAACCATCTCAAACGTCGTATTAGAATTAGCTTACCTATTGTCCTAGCCGCTCTCATCCCTGCAAGAACTTTAGCAAAAATCAACAAATTCATGCAGGAAAATGCTGATGAGAGAGAGGATATCCATCTTGGAATGGTGAAGTCTGGTAAGACAGCGGAGCTTGAAATTTTTGTTCATACAGCTGAGACCTCTCTGTTTTCGGCAATTGGTCATGTGGATATCTGCTATCAAGGCCGTGTTATTTCTTATGGCAACTATGATCCGTCTTCTGAGACCTTATTTGGCATGGTAGGAGATGGTGTCTTATATTTCTGTGATCGTGACAAGTACATTGACCTATGTAAACGTGAGAGTCAAAAAACGCTTTTTGGTTATGGGATAGATTTGACGCCTGAAATGGAAAAAGCAGTTCAGAAAAAGTTGGCTGAATTGAAACAACTGACGATTCCATGGGAGCCAAGTGCAGATAAAATCATGACAGGTGATGGTAAGGAAGACTACACCTACGCTTATAAAATCAGACATGAGACAGATGGGGAACTTTATAAATTTATCAAATCTAAGTTTAAATCCTACTTTGTCTTATCTACAAACTGTGTGCTCTTGGCTGATACCATAGTCGGTCAGGCTGGCACCGATATCCTCTCACCCAAAGGATTTATCGCACCAGGAACTTACCAAGCTTACCTTGACCGAGAGTTTGAAAAACCAAATAGTATAGTCGTATCTAAACATGTTTATTAAGGAGAATTTATGAATTTAGTAAAAAAATACACCCCATTAATACTTTTTATAGGGCTGGTTACTCTTGTAATTCTGAATGCATCAAGCTTTATATCAGGGGCAGTATCTCTCTTTGAAGTAACTTCTACCTTGATTTATGGTGCTGTCATTGCTTTTGTGCTCAATGTTCCCATGAAAAAAATTGAAGAATTCCTAGTTAAAATGAAGGTAAAGGCAGGGTTGCGCCGTCCGATTGCTATGGTGCTTGTTTTCCTATCTCTTATCTTAATCGTGATCTGTCTTTTGGTTTTGGTGCTTCCAACCCTTGCTCAGACTATTAGTCAGCTGGGAGCAGTCCTTTCAACAGTCCTGACTCAACTTGGGAAATTGCTAGACAGCTCGGAATTTGTAACCAAAGACATGTTGTCAACTATCGTATCAGGCATACAGGGACAATCTAGTTCTATTAGCCAAGCTTTGATAGGTTTTTTATCAGGTCTGACTAGTAATATCGGCAATATTTTTTCAAGTTTGATGAATGCCTTTTTGATTATAGTCTTCACCTTTTTATTTTTATCCAGTAAGGAACATTTGGCAGCGATGACGAGTCGACTTCTAAAAGTTTTTCTTCCAGAGAAGGTGGTGATAAAGTTGACTTACATTGGACAAGTAGCACTAGAGACTTATGACCAATTTTTGATGAGTCAGCTGATTGAAGCAGTTATCATAGGAGTTATGATAGCGGTTGGTTACAGCGTGTTTGGGATACCCTATGGAGTAATGACAGGTATCTTTGCAGGAGTGCTATCGTTCATTCCTTATGTAGGGCCTATGATTGCTTGTGTTGTGGGAGCGATTTTTATCTTCACAGTGAGTCCTACTCAAGCCTTACTTTCTCTTCTTCTATATCAAGTTATACAGCTGATTGAAGGAAACCTTATTTATCCTAGAGTTGTAGGGCAGTCTATTGGTTTGCCAGCTATTTTCACGCTTGCGGCTGCTAGTATCGGAGGGAATCTTTTCGGACTACTTGGAATGATATTCTTTACCCCCGTATTTGCTGTTATCTATCGACTGGTTAAAGAATTTGTCGTTGCAAAGGAAAATCAGGTAGATTAAGAAAAACTAAATTTAATAAGATATACTGAGAAGAGAGTGAGAGATTCTCTTCTCTTTTATTTTTAAATACTTTTCTACAAAAAGCTATTAGACGTTAAAAAAAGCCTTGGTTTCAAGGCTTATTTCTGTTGATTTAGATGCCCCCTGCAGGGCTCGAACCTGCGCCCCATAGCTTAAGAGTCTACTGCTCTACCAACTGAGCTAAGGAAGCAACAGAAAAAGCTGAGAATGTAACTTCCCAGCTTTTTTAATATGCCCAAAATGGCAGCTAGATTATTTACGAAAGGCATCAAGGATATAGGTGAAACCAACAATTAAAAATGCAAAGGCAACGACATAAACGACAAAGACACTTGTAGCTACTGGATTGAACAAAATCACTAGACCTAGTAAAAATGCAAGCAACGCTATCCACATGATATGGTTGCCAATAATAGGGAAAATCAATCCCAAACGATTGCCTTTAAAGAAAGCTATAATGGCTTCTACAATTAACCAAATTCCTAAAATAGTTGGAATGACAACTGGCAGCGTCACAAAGCCATAGGCAACGAGGTAAAGAGCTAAGAGAAGATTAACAATCCCTTGGAAAAGATGAGCTGGTGAGCGAAGCTCTTTTGGTACAGAGAAATAGCCTAAAATAGCTGCTATAGAAGAAACCAGTAAACCAAATGCAATCCACCAGCTGTAAGCAACAAGATTAGCTACTGGGTTTGTAAATAGGAAAAGTCCTAAAAGGACAAAAACAACTCCTGCAAGGAATAGCAGTAAACGATTAGAAAATTTCATTTCAATACCCCCTATATAGTATAGTATAGTTTGATAATAAAAATATTATACACCTTTTTAGAGGAAATGTCAATAAACAAAATGGAAAATTTGGAAGTTTCAGTCTGATTTATGAAAAGAAAATCAGTTTTTATTATTTTGAAAATAAAAAGAGAAGATAAAATTTGTCTTCTCTACATGAAAATATTGTATGGCATCAAAGCAAAAGTAACTGGCTTTACACTATTTGTTAAGATGTAATTTGATTCAAAAAGAAAAGATAGATTTAAAATGTGGGACAAATGATGGGGTAAATCAGTTATAGACAAGCAAAAAAAGCCTTGATTTACAAGGCTTTTTCCTGTTGTATTTAGATGCCCCCTACAGGGATCGAACCTGTGACCCACGGATTAAGAGTCCGCTGCTCTGCCAGCTGAGCTAAGGAGGCAAAGAAAAAAGCTGTATTGGTGCCGAAACTTCACGGTTTGTATTGAACCCGCGCAATTAAGCAGGTGGGCAACTCGCTCTAACTGAAGCTGTTTCCGTGTGAGACGGCCTACATGCTGTTAGAAGACTTTTGTTTCCCTAATAATACAAAAAATAGTCGGTCAACACTTAAGTGTGAAGTCGTACACCACAGCGTTTCTATGTTTATATAATACCACTTTTTCAAAAAAAATCAAGAGGAAAGTGCAATTTTTTGAAAAGGATTTCAGATTTTTCGCAAACGGTCGATAGCTTCCTTTCTTTGAGCCAAAGCCCGTTCATATTTACCAGTATCTTCTGCTTGGAAATAGTGATGATTACGAATTTTTTCTGGTAGATAGTCTTGCTTGACCCAATTTCCAGGATAGTTGTGTGGATAGAGATAGTCTTGGGCATTCCCTAGTTCCTTGCTTCCGCTGTAGTGTCCATCACGCAGGTGTCGCGGAATAGGCAAGTGCCCTGATGTTTTGAGGTCAGCAAGTGCCTTATCCATAGCTACATAGGCTGAGTTGGATTTTGGAGAAAGGGCCAAATCAATCACGACATTGGCAATGAGAATGCGGGCTTCTGGGAACCCAATCTTCTGGGCAGCATCCAGAGCAGTCACGGTATGAATCTGGGCTTCAGGGTTGGCCAAACCGATATCTTCATAGGCGATAACGGTCAAGCGACGAGCGAGACTTGGCAGATCCCCAGCCTCAATCAAGCGGGCAGCATAGTGAAGACTGGCATCAACATCTGAGCCACGGATAGACTTTTGCAGGGCAGATAGAACATCATAGTGACCGTCTCCATCCTTGTCCATAGTGATGTAGCTTCTCTGAAGACTATTTTCCATGATGTCTAGAGTGATATGGCGAATGCCCTTATCATTCTCAGGGGTAGAAAGAACAGCCAAATCCAGTGAGTTAAAGGCAGAGCGCAGGTCTCCGTTTGTAGAGGTTGCGATGAAGTCCAGCGCATCCTCATCTAGTTCTACTGGAAAATCAAAACCACGCTCAGGGTTACTTAGAGCTATCTGTAGAGCCTCTTTGACTTCTTGGTTAGACAGAGGTTCCAACTCAAAAATTTGAACGCGACTACGAATGGCTGGAGTGACAGAAAAAAAAGGATTTTCAGTCGTAGCCCCAATCATGATGACCAGACCACTTTCCAAGAGGGGAAGTAGAAAGTCTTGCTTGGTCTTGTCAAGACGGTGAATCTCGTCCAGTAGCAGAACTAGTCCACCTGAAAATTTAGCCTCTTCCGCGATTTCTTGTAGCCGTTTTTTACTATCAACTGTCGCGTTAAAGGTCCGAAAGGCATACTTGGTCGTTCCAGCGATGGCTGAGGCGATACTGGTCTTTCCGATTCCTGGAGGTCCGTAGAGAATCATGGAGGACAGACGATTGGCTTCCACCATGCGGCGGATGATTTTTCCAGGTCCGACCAGATGCTTCTGACCGATGACCTGGTCGATGGTTTTTGGGCGCATGCGAAGCGCGAGATTGTCTGGCATAGTAGTCCTTTCTAACATGGATTTTCTGATGTATATGTGGTAAGATGGTAGTATCTATTTTAGCATATTTCCGAGCATTCGGGGCGATTAAAGAGTCGCATAGAAAGAGGACAAAATGGCAACATACGGATTTTTAGATGTTTTAGAGGAAGAGTTGGACAAGAACTTTCCCTTTGATTATGAGATTAGTTGGGACAAGCGCAACCACGCGGTAGAAGTGAGTTTTCTATTGGAAGCGCAAAACGCTACAGGAGTGGAGATGGTGGATGAAGACGGAGAGGTGTCGTCAGACGATATTCTCTTTGAGGAAGCGGTACTTTTTTACAATCCTGCCAAGTCAACTGTTAATGAGGAAGATTATTTGACTGTTATCCCTTACCTGCCTAAAAAAGGTTTTTCACGTGAATTCTTAGCCTATTTTGCGCTTTTCCTTAAAGATACTGCCGAGGTTGGACTAGATGCGCTCATGGACTTTTTGGAAGACCCAGAAGCAGAAGAGTTCGTCATGGAATGGAACCAAGAAGTCTTTGAAGAAGGAAAAGTCGGCTTGGAAGAGGGAGAGTTTTATCCTTATCCGAGATACTAGGAGTTTGGAGAAGGTAGTATGAAAAAATTTGGGACGTATTTGGTTTATGTGCTAGCTTTTGCCTTTATTATGCTAGCTTTTGCTTGTGGCACTATCGCATTTGCAGAGTTGGGGTCTTCCGCAGTTTTAGTCTTTACTTTTGGTTATACCTTCGCTCTTCTAAGCATATATTTAATCTTTATTCTTCATGAGCTGGGTCATGCTTTTTGTGGTTACTTGACAGGCTATCGACTGGTAGCTTTTGGATTAGGACATTTTCTTTTGACCAAAAAGTCTGGCAGGTTTCATCTTAGTCGAACAGCCGTTATGAAAAATGTTGGTGCTCAGTATATTGGTTTAAAGGAGGACGAAAGCGATCAAAGAATCATTCTGATGCTTTCAGGAGGTTTGATGATTCATCTCAGCTTGATATTATTGGCGATATTGTTTGGATTTTTGACAAAAAGCTGGTATTTTGCTAGTACTTGGATTTTTCTTAATTTGTCTTTCTTCCTAAACAACGCCTTGCCAGTCGGCATTACCGATGGAGCGAAAATCTGGGAATTGCTACAACATCCTGAAAATACCAAATACGCTTACTTGGTGTTGAGGCATTCTGCCCAAACTTTGCTTGCTCCTCAAGAGTATGATTTGAAAGACTTTATCATGCCTGTTTCTGAGGATGCAAGTGGGAGCTTTGCAGAAAGTATTCAAACTCTTGAGGGAGTGGTTTTCATATTGGATGGTCATTTAGAGACAGCTAAAAAGCTATTTCAATCTTTACTAGAGAGAACAGAACACTCGCTGTCTGAAACTTTTTGCCAGCTGTACCTTCTTCAAATCGCCTTGCTAGAAGGTGATAATGAGAAGGCGGAGGAATATGCAAGTATTCGAAGTGTTAAGTCCTTCTTATCTCTAAAAATGGCAGATGTGCAGATGATTCAAGCCTGGTATCAATTTAAGGTAAAGAAAAATATAGCTCAAACTCGCAAGGCTATGAAGATTGCTAGACAGAAAATGAATAGCAGCCGAATGCTACGGGACGAGAAACGCTATTATGAAAACTGGTTAGCAGAGCTGGAAAAGGCATTAGCTGAAGGAGTCTGATATGGAAATAGAAATTTCTGATTTTACAGGTTGTAAAATTGCCCTCTTTTGTGATGATAGAATTTTGACCATTTTGCGTGATGACAAGGGAAATATTCCATGGCCCAATATGTGGGAACTGCCAGGTGGTGGGCGCGAAGGTGATGAAAGTCCTTTCGAGTGCGCAGCGCGTGAAGTTTTTGAGGAACTGGGAATTCGTCTGACTAAAGATTGCCTGCTTTGGAGTAAGGTTTATCCCAGCATGCTTTTTGAGGGGAAGGAATCCGTCTTTCTAGTTGGCAAGTTAACGCAGGAACAGTTTGATAGTATCGTCTTTGGCGATGAAGGACAGGGCTATAGACTGATGAGCATTGACGAATTTCTTGGCTCAGATAAGGTCGTGCCCCAGTTGCAGGATAGAGTGAGGGATTATATGGAGGAAGTAAAATGATTTTTGCAATTGCAACAACGACGTTAAATAAGGAAGTTAAACGCAAACTAAAAACTGGACAATATTCTAGAGAAGAAGCTACATTCATCTATATGGAATATTTAAAGTTAAAGAAGCAGAGAGAAAGTGGTATGAAAGTAGCTGGGATTTCTACGGCTGTTATTTGGGTATTAATGCTTGTTATACCCTTACTGAGTGATGGAGGTCTCGTACTGCCTCTTTCAGTATATTTTTTACTTTTGATACTGTTAGCAGGAATTGTTCTATTTGTTTATTATCTTATGTTTGGTATTTTTAAACAGCAGATTCATAGTGCAATGAAAGAGCACTACACAGATGTGATTGAAGAATTTAAGGGTCAGTAAAACAGCGTGTGGAAGAGCATAGAAGTACTAGTTGAGAGAGTGTGTATTTGGGGGTAGTAGTATGATTCAGATTGTCCGAGCAGGAGCAGAGGATTTAGAAACCGTAATTGCAATTCAAAGGGCTAGCTTTAAGGCTGTCTATGAAAAATACCAAGATGAGTATGATCCCTACCTAGAGGATCGTGAACGAATCAAGTGGAAATTGGTTGAGCGTCCCAATAGTTATTACTACTTTTTGAAAGAAAAGGACGAAAATATCGGATTTTTACGAGTTCAGACCAATGAGGAATTGACGGAGGCTTGGTTGGGAACGGCAGCGATTTTGCCCCAGTATCAAGGAAAAGGTTATGGTTCTGAGGGATTGAGATTACTGGAAAAGGAATTTCCAACGATTAAACAGTGGGATTTGTGTACGGTATTACAGGATGCGGGCATGGTCGCCTTTTATGAGAAAAATGGCTACCGTCAAACCCATATCGAGCCTGAAAAAGAAGGTATGGATATGGTTTACATGAAAAAATTGATTGACAAATAGAAAGGATGGTTCGGTTACATTTCTAAACTGAACCCGCCCTAAACACTGTGCCAAAAAGATAAACTTCTCTTAGACACAAGCGTCTTCAGAGAGTTTCCTATTTTGGCCTTGTGTTTTACGGGCTTGGTATCTTAATGATGGAAACATGGCAAGAGTTAAAAGTAACGGTGAAGCGTGAGGGAGAGGAGCTGGTCTCCAATCTCTTGATTGAGCTGGGAGCGCAAGGTGTTGCGATCGAAGATAGTATGGACTATGTGGGGAATGTGGATCGCTTCGGCGAGATTTTCCCAGAGGTTGAGCAACAAGAAGAAATCGTAGTGACAGCCTACTACCCTGAAACGGTTGATGTGGCAGTAGTTGAGGCAGATTTGCAGGCTCGTCTCCTAGAATTAAAAGATTTTATGGATTTAGGAGAGGTCAAGATGGGAACGACTGCCTTGGCTGAGGAAGACTGGGCAGACAACTGGAAGAAATATTATGAACCAGCTCGTATCACCCATGACTTGACCATTGTGCCGTCATGGACAGACTATAAGGCGACTGCGGGAGAAAAGATTATCAAGCTGGATCCTGGTATGGCCTTTGGGACTGGAACGCATCCAACGACCAAGATGAGCCTTTTTGCTTTGGAGCAAGTTCTTCGTGGTGGTGAAACGGTGCTTGATGTAGGAACTGGATCAGGTGTTCTTTCTATTGCTAGCTCGCTACTTGGTGCCAAGGAAATTTTCGCCTATGACCTGGATGATGTGGCGGTTCGTGTTGCTCAGGAAAATATTGAGCTCAACCCTGGTATGGAAAATATCCATGTAGCGGCAGGAGATTTGCTTAAGGGTGTGGAGATTGAGGCAGATGTCATCGTGGCTAATATCTTGGCGGATATTCTCATTCATCTGACAGAGGATGCTTATCGTTTGGTCAAGGACGAAGGCTACCTGATCATGAGTGGCATTATCAAGGACAAGTGGGACATGGTGCGCGAGTCGGCTGAGTCAGCTGGATTTTTCCTTGAAACTCACATGATTCAAGGGGAATGGAATGCCTGTGTCTTTAAGAAAACCAAGGATATTTCAGGTGTGATTGGAGGCTAGCATGCAGCAGTATTTTGTCAAAGGAAGTGCTATCTCACCTGTGACCATCGAGGACAAGGAAACCAGCAAGCACATGTTTCAGGTCATGCGCCTGAAAGAAGATGATGAGGTGACTTTAGTCTTTGATGACGGGGTCAAGCGCTTGGCGCGCGTGCTGGATGTGGAAGCTCGTCAGTTTGAACTAGTGGAAGAGTTAGCTGACAATGTGGAACTGCCAATCCAAGTGACCATCGCATCTGGTTTTCCTAAGGGAGACAAGCTCGAGTTTATCACTCAAAAAGTGACGGAACTAGGAGCCAGTCAAATCTGGGCCTTTCCTGCAGATTGGTCAGTTGCTAAGTGGGATGGCAAGAAATTGGGCAAAAAGGTTGAAAAACTAGAAAAAATCGCCCTTGGAGCGGCAGAACAAAGCAAGCGTAATCTGGTCCCAAGTATCCAGCTTTTCGAGAAAAAAGCAGATTTTCTAGCTAAGCTGGACCAGTTTGACTCTATCATCGTAGCCTATGAAGAGTCGGCTAAAGAGGGAGAAACCGCTGCGCTTCTGCAAGCAGTCACTGGTCTTGAAAAAGGAGCCAAATTGCTCTTTATCTTTGGACCAGAGGGTGGCCTATCACCTGCAGAAATCGAGAGTTTTGAAGCTAAAGGAGCTGTCTTGGCAGGACTTGGCCCTCGTATCTTACGAGCAGAAACAGCACCGCTTTATGCTTTATCAGCCCTTAGTGTTTTAGTAGAATTAGAGAAATAAGAGGAAGAAAATGGAACAAAAACATCGTTCAGAATTTCCAGAGAAGGAACTTTGGGACTTAACAGCCCTATACCAAGACCGTGAGGATTTCTTGCGTGCAATTGAGAAAACGCGCGAAGACATCAATCAATTTAGCCGTGACTACAAGGGCAATCTTCACACTTTTGAAGATTTTGAGAAGGCCTTTGCGGAATTGGAGCAAATCTACATTCAGATGAACCATATTGGCAATTATGCCTTTATGCCGCAGACTACAGACTATAGCAATGAAGAATTTGCCAATATTGCACAAGCTGGTATGGAATTTGAGACAGATGCTAGTGTAGCCTTGACCTTCTTTGACGACGCTTTGGTGGCGGCAGATGAAGAAGTTTTGAATCGTTTGGGTGACTTGCCACATTTGACAGCAGCCATTCGTCAGGCCAAAATCAAAAAAGCCCACTACCTAGGGGCTGATGTGGAGAAGGCCTTGACCAATCTCGGTGAAGTTTTCTACAGCCCACAGGATATTTACACTAAGATGCGAGCTGGGGACTTTGAAATGGCTGACTTTGAAGCCCATGGAAAAATCTACAAAAACAGCTTTGTGACCTACGAAAACTTCTACCAAAACCACGAGGACGCTGAGGTTCGTGAGAAATCTTTCCGTTCTTTCTCAGAAGGCCTTCGTAAGCACCAAAATACAGCTGCAGCAGCCTATCTAGCTCAGGTCAAGTCTGAGAAATTGTTGGCAGATATGAAGGGCTATGATTCGGTCTTTGATTATCTTCTAGCTGAGCAAGAAGTGGACCGTGCCATGTTTGACCGCCAGATTGACCTCATCATGAAGGACTTTGCGCCAGTTGCTCAGAGATACCTCAAGCATGTTGCCAAGGTCAATGGTCTTGAAAAGATGACTTTTGCAGACTGGAAATTGGACTTGGACAGCGCCCTGAATCCAGAAGTGACTATTGATGATGCCTATGATTTGGTCATGAAGTCAGTAGAACCTTTGGGACAAGAATATTGTCAGGAAGTTGCGCGCTATCAAGAAGAACGCTGGGTGGACTTCGCTGCCAATAGTGGCAAGGATTCTGGTGGTTATGCGGCGGATCCATATCGTGTGCACCCTTATGTCCTCATGAGCTGGACAGGTCGTTTGAGTGATGTCTATACCTTGATTCATGAAATTGGGCATTCTGGTCAATTTATCTTTTCAGATAATCACCAAAGCTACTTCAATGCCCATATGTCGACCTACTATGTTGAAGCGCCATCAACCTTCAATGAATTGCTTCTCAGTGATTATTTGGAGCACCAATCTGATGACCCGCGTCAAAAACGTTTTGCCCTTGCTCACCGCTTGACAGATACCTACTTCCATAATTTCATCACCCACCTCTTGGAAGCAGCCTTTCAGCGTAAGGTTTATACATTGATTGAAGAGGGAGAAACCTTTGGAGCAAGCAAGCTTAACAGCATTATGAAGGAAGTCTTGACGGATTTCTGGGGAGATGCCATTGAAATTGACGACGATGCGGCACTCACTTGGATGCGCCAAGCTCACTACTACATGGGCTTGTATAGCTACACTTACTCAGCCGGACTAGTCATCTCGACTGCGGGTTACCTCCATCTGAAAAACTCTGAGACTGGAGCTAGAGACTGGCTCAATCTCCTCAAATCAGGTGGCAGCAAAACACCACTTGAGTCAGCCATGATTATCGGAGCGGACATCTCAACAGACAAACCACTCCGTGATACCATCCAGTTCTTGTCAGACACAGTTGACCAGATTATCGCCTACAGTGCTGAGTTGGGGGAGTAGGGCTTAGACAGACTCCTAGGAGAACGATATGAATAGAATCAAAAAATGGCTGGAACAAAATCCCCAAAGAATGCTCTTTATCAAAATAGGCCTAGTCTTGTTAGGCATCATTTTATTGATTGCTTTGCCTACTCTCTATCTTGTTTTGAGCGGAGTTGGTATTTGGTATTTTGTAAAGAAATCGCCAGATATTCGAAAAAGAAATCTAATGATAGGGCTTTTCATTGTCAGTTTTGTTGCGGTTGCTCTTCAAACCCCAACAGTCACAAAGAAAATTTCATCTTCTCAATCAGAAACTAAGCAGACTACGACATCTACTACTTCGGCAGCTTCAACCACGGATACTTCATCTAGTATAGAGGAAGCAAAACGAATCGAAGAAGAGAAAAAAGCTAAAGAAAAAGCGGAAGAAGAGAGAATTGCCAAAGAAAAAGCTGCAAAGGAGTTGCAAGAAAAAGGTGAAACCTTAGTCAAACAATTGGAAGAAAGTCAAGATGCGAGTCAAGTGAAGTCTGCTAAAGAAACAGTTAATCAGATTGAAAATAACGACAAAAAGACAGAGTTGCTTGATAGGATAGGTGCGGTTGAATCATCAATTTCTCAAAAAGAGGAAGAAAAAAGAATTGCACAGGAAGCTGAAACCAAAGCTCAACAGCAAGATAGAATTGTCTATGTTGCAAACAATGGAAAATCAAAAGTTTATTGGTATAGTAAGGATAGAATGCCTTCAAAAACTAATAAAGCTAACGTTGTTGAGATGACAGAAGCAGATGCAATTGCAGCAGGAAAACGTCCATCGAAAACAGAATAAGAAAGAAAGTCATCTTCGGATGACTTTTTGATAAGCTAATAGAAATCCAGAGGTACTAGGGATGTATCAAGTATTACAAAGAAAAGTGACAGAAGAAAAACCAAGCTATAGCCGAGAAGAAATTCAGTGGTTGCTTGAGCACTTGGGAGATGCCTCTCCAAAAATTCGAGACGAACTTGTTTTTACGAGTTTGGCTAGAGGGATTCAAGAAGAGTTGTTTTCCCTTGAGCAGTTTCAGTTTATCTCAGAAGAGGTCTCCTCTGATGAAGGACTATACAAGGAGATTGATAGTAGAGGAGTTTCGGCTCTTAAACGTTCTTTTAGGGCGCTTATTTATGCCAATCTACTGTCCTGCGATGGTACTAAGGAATCACTTTATTACCAGCAGTTGTCTTCTCCTATCAGGGCTACCATGCTAAATCAAGGATTGTACTATCTTACAAAGGAAAAAGAGACGACGGGCTACTCTCATCAGTATGGTTGGGTTCACGCTTTTGCGCATGGGGCTGATCTTTTGACGGAAGTTATATGCCATCCTAGCTTTCCAAAGTCAGATATAGCCGAAGCATTTGAAATCATTGGGAAAATCTTTAAAGGAGTTGATATTCGTTTTACAAATGATGAAGATTGGCGGTTAGCCAGAGCGTTTTATGAACCAATCTTACGAGGGAAAATCGAAACGTCTCTACTCACTGCTTGGCTGCAAACAGTCGAATTTCCCCTGAAAGAAGCAAATGATTTCCAGAAATTTTCCAATTTCAGATCCTGTCTGTTGGAAGTCTATATCAAACTTGATCAGAAAAACTTTTTACAAGATGAGTTGAAAGAAGCTATTCAATCTTTTCAATACTAGGAATTAGCCGGTCATTTCATGATTTTCAAATAACTTTCCAGTCAATTTTCTTGAAACCCTTTCCTTCTTTTGATAGACTAATACATAGTTTAAAAAAAGGAGACTTATCATGAAAAAATTTGTTGCTGAATTAATCGGTACGTTTATGCTTGTGTTCATCGGAACAGGAGCCGTTGTTTTTGGAAATGGTACAGAGGGTCTTGGACACCTTGGAATTGCTTTTGCCTTTGGTTTGGCAATCGTAGTCGCAGCTTTCTCAATCGGAACTGTTTCAGGTGCGCACTTGAACCCAGCTGTTTCAATCGCTATGTTTATTAATAAGCGTTTGTCATCTTCTGAGCTTGTAAACTACATCCTTGGACAAGTAGTTGGAGCTTTCCTTGCGTCAGGTGCGGTCTTCTTCCTCTTGGCTAACTCAGGAATGTCAACTGCTAGTCTTGGTGAAAATGCCTTGGCAAACGGTGTCACTGTCTTTGGTGGTTTCTTGTTTGAAGTTATTGCAACTTTCTTATTTGTCTTGGTTATCATGACTGTAACATCAGCAAGCAAAGGAAATGGCGCGATTGCTGGTTTGGTAATCGGTTTGTCTTTGATGGCAATGATTCTTGTGGGATTGAACATCACTGGACTTTCAGTAAACCCAGCTCGTAGCTTGGCTCCTGCTGTATTGGTTGGTGGCGCAGCTCTTCAACAAGTTTGGATTTTCATCCTTGCTCCAATCGTTGGTGGTGTACTTGCAGCTCTTGTTGCGAAAAACTGCCTTGGAACAGAAGACTAAGAAACGAAAAAGGAGTCCTGTCCTCAGTTTGAGGAACAGGACTTTTTCTATGCAAACAAAAAAAGCACTCCCATTTTGAGTGGGAGTGTTTCGTGATTAGCTCAATTCAGCAACGATGGCCTTGATTTGTTCTGCAGTATGTACTCCAGCAACTTGTTTCACCACTTGGCCGTCTTTCTTGAAGAGAAGGGTTGGGATAGACATGATTCCAAAAGCACGAGCTGTGTTTGGATTTTCATCAACGTCCATTTTAACGATTTTCAAGATATCTTCTGAAAGTTCTTCAGACAATTTATCCAAGATTGGACCTTGCATGCGACATGGACCACACCAAGTTGCCCAGAAGTCTACCAAGACCAAACCGTCTTTTGTCTCTTGTTCAAATGTTGCATCTGTAATTGCTTTTGCCATAGTATTTCTCCTTTTTTAGTTATATTGGCTTAAATCTTGTTTCATGAGATAGAAGAAGACATCTCCATAAGTCCCATGGTAGTCCAAGTCATGACCATTGTAAGTTAATTTTTGGACAGTGTAGTAATCCGCGACGCCGATAAGGCAGGCTTGTTGAGAACGTTCAAAGTCTTGGTAAGACTCGAAAGTCATGGTTCTCTCTTGTTTGCTGGCGTCTAGGTAGGTAATTTCGATCATATAAAACTCCTTTATTCGATCTTGACTTTATTGTACTCCTTGAACAGAGGAATGTCAAGAAAAATGATTGCGCACGCAACTTTTTTAAAAAAATCTGATTAAGAAATGAAGTCAAGATTCATTTCCAGTCTTTCTTCGATGACCTTTTGTAGATAAGCCAGAGTTGTCTGTCCCTCGTCAGTCAGGCAGATAAAACTAGCCCGTCTATCCTGATCGCAACATCGGCGACTAAGCAAACCGCAGTTTTTCTCTTCTAGTCGGGCCACCATTCGAGAAACAGCGCTCGGACTGAGATGGAGTTTATCTGGCAGGTCAATCTGCCGTAAGGACTTTTCATTAGCTAGATTCAGATAGTAGAGCAGGTAAAACTCTTTTAAGGTCAGCCTTTGTTCACTCTGCTGGGCGATGGTTTCTTCCAACATAGTTTCCATTTCCTTTTGACGGCGGTTGTAGTCAAACCATTTTTCTAAGTAGGTCATTGCTTTCTCCTTTCTTTTCAAAGTAAAAATCACAAAATCATTGCTGACTGTCTTTGTAACATAAGATGATTGCGCATGCAATGATTATACTACTTTTAGCTAATCCTTGCAAGAAAGAAAAATTTCGATATTTCCTTGAAATTTTCTGAAAAAAGAGTAAACTGGTATGCAAGAATTCTATTTCAAGGAGTTTGAGATGAAGTTATATGTTCAATTAATGATTCTCTTTGTGATTTCTCTAATCGGTGAGGGAATCTCCAGTTTCTTTCATCTGCCCATACCAGGCAGTATTATTGGCTTAATCATTCTCTTTCTGGCCCTGCAGTTCAAGTGGCTGAGGACCAGGCATGTCAATATGGTGGGGAATTTTCTGCTGGCTAATATGACCATTCTCTTTTTGCCACCAGCAGTGGGAATCATGGAAAAGTTTGATGTGATTGCCCCCTATCTCTTGCCCATTGTCTTGATTGTCTTTTTTGCGGCTGTCATCAACATTATCCTCATCGCCCTAGTGGTTCAGTTCATCAAGAGACGGTTTGAGGGAGATTATGAGAAAGGAGATGCCAAATGAGTGAATTTGTATCCAATCCTCTGTTTGGGATTGCATTATCTATCCTAGCTTATCTAGTGGGAATGCTGATTTACAGACGTTTTCCCCATCCTTTGACAACACCTTTGCTTTTGTCAGCAATTTTTATTATCATCCTTCTTAAGGCGACGGGTATTTCTTACCAAGATTACTACCAAGGTGGGGTTTATCTGAATAACTTGATAGTCCCATCGACAGTGGCTCTAGGGATTCCGCTTTATAAAAGTTTTCACCTGATGAAGCACCATGCTCGGAGTATTCTCTTTGGTAGTCTGCTAGCAGTAGTTGTCAATACTAGCTTCACTGCCATAGTGGCCAAAATCTTTGGCATGGACTTTTTCCTAGCCATTTCTCTCTTTCCCAAGTCAGTGACAACCGCCATGGCAGTGGGAATCACAGAAAAATTGCAAGGTTTGACGACTGTGACCTTGGTCGTCGTAGTGGCCACTGGGATTTTGACCAGTGTGATTGGACCAACCCTTTTGAAGTGGTTGAAAATTGATGATCCGGTAGCAGTCGGGCTTTCCCTTGGAGGAACAGGCCACGCAGTCGGAACGGGAACCGCCTTTCGATATGGCTCTGTAGCAGGCGCCATGGGTGGCTTGGCTATCGGTGTCACTGGTATTCTCTATGTTTTTGTCAGCCCCATTGTAGCCAGTTTGATATTGAGTTAAAGAAAAACCCAGCTTTCTAGCTGGGCATTTTTTATTGCAAGTTAACCTTATTTTTCAAGATATAGTAGGTTCCGAGGTAGTAGATAATTGCTAGAATGAAATCTTTGAGGATATCAACGCTAATTAGGAGGTTAAAATCATAATCCATTCGGAAGAAGATAGAAATATAGCCAATCACGATGTTAAGCACGATATAGGCTAAAATTCCCATAGCGGTACGATACTCGTTAAATAGTTGACCAATTGAGATGCAAAGGTAAATAGATAAAATCCAAGTAATTGAACCCACCAGAAGAGAGAGGGCATAGAGCCAACCGTAACCGAGATAAGGAGAGATAAATCGATAGAGGAGCGGCAAATCTTTCACTACAGGGGTGAGTGAGAAGATAATAATGATACTCAAGATAAATACAATATAGCTTATGATTGACCAAATGAGAGCACCCAGTAATTTGGCGGTGATGATCTGGTGTTCAGAGACGGGCAGAGTCAATGTAAGATAGCCCTGACGATCGTAGACACTTCCCTTGAAGCGTCGAACGATTAGAAAGATAGTCGCGATCCAGAGAGTAACGCTGAGCCCACCAAAAACTAAGATCAGAAAGCCTAACAGATAGTAGGGATCATTACCATAGCTAGTGTAGGTCTGACTAATGCCAGAAATGGATGCACCAATCAAAACCGAAATTGCAAGCACAGCACCGTAGAGAGCTAGATACCATTTGTTAACATTTTTAAATTCATAACGAACTAAATTCCAAAACATAATAATCTCCTTTAACTAAGCTTTGAACTCCTGGCGGAAGAGCTGGTCAATCGACTCACCTGACTCATAACGAATATCATCAACATTTCCTTGACGGACGACTTTTCCGTTATTTAGGAAGATGATTTCGTCCAAGATCGGCTCAATATCTGAAATCAAGTGGGTAGAAATCAAAACAGTTGAAGTTGGTGAGTAGTTGTTGATGATGGTGTTCAAGATATAGTCACGGGCAGCTGGATCCACACCACCAATCGGTTCGTCGAGCACATAGAGACGAGCTTCACGGCTCATAACGAGGATGAGCTGAACCTTTTCTTTGTTCCCTTTTGACAATTTCTTGAGGCGACTGTTTTCATCAATGCCAAGATCTGCTAAAAGGTGCTGAGCCCGCTCAAGATTGAAATCTTGGTAGAAAGTTTTAAAGTAGGTCAGTGCTTCTTTGATTTTCATCTGTTCATTCAGATAAGTCGTGTCTGGTAGATAAGAGACAATGGCCTTGGTAGCAGGACTCGGATCCATGTTGTTAATGAGGACACGACCTTGGTCTGGTTGGAGAAGTCCGTTGATCAGCTTGATCAAGGTTGTTTTTCCAGATCCGTTTGGACCGAGAAGCCCGACGATTTTTCCAGCGGAAATCTCAAGGGAAACATTGTTAAGGGCTGCTGTAGCCCCATAGGATTTGGATACATTTTCAAATGCTAGTAATGTCATAATTTTACACTCCTTTGATGTATTCGCTAAGCACACTTGGCAGTTCTTCTTTTTGATACCCGAATTGAAGCATGCCCGTTACAAAGTTTTTCAGTTGCTCCTCAGAAAGCTGTTTGCGGGACTGAACGATGAGATCTAAGTCCTCAGTGACAAAACGACCAGTAGTCCGCTTGCTATAAACGAAGCCCTCGCGCTCAAGATCAGACAAGGCGCGCTGAATTGTATTGGGATTGACCCCAGCCTCGCTCGCTAGTTCCCTTACGGTTGGGAGCTGTTGGTTGGGTTCCAGTTCATGGGAAACAATCTGTAATTTGATTTTTTCCATAATCTGCAAATAAATGGGTTTTGTATTATCAAATGACCAGGACATCATAGTCTCCTTTCTTTTTCTTTATTGTTCTAATTAAATAATACAATAAAACAAAAAACTTGTCAAGTAAAAATAAGAATTGTTTTGGGAATTGCTCAAAAAATGGTATAATGAAAAGAAAACGACAAGGAGGAGAAGCATGCGTTGTCCAAAATGTGGGGCTACCAAGTCTAGTGTTGTTGATAGCCGTCAAGCCGAAGAAGGAAATACCATCCGTCGAAGACGTGAGTGCGACGAGTGTCAGCATCGTTTTACAACCTATGAACGAGTTGAAGAACGAACGCTGGTTGTCGTCAAAAAAGACGGTACACGAGAACAGTTTTCAAGAGATAAAATCTTTAATGGGATTATCCGCTCAGCTCAGAAGCGCCCTGTTTCGAGTGATGAAATCAACATGGTGGTCAATCGTATCGAGCAAAAACTCCGTAGTCGCAGTGAGAACGAGATTCAAAGTGAATACATTGGAGCCTTAGTCATGGAAGAATTGGCAGAGCTGGATGAGATTACCTATGTTCGTTTTGCTAGTGTTTACCGTAGCTTTAAGGATGTGAGTGAGTTGGAGAGTCTGCTCCAGCAGATTACCCAGTCCTCTAAAAAGAAAAAGGAAAAGTAAATGAAGCCAAATGACCGTTTTTCTTTTCTAAAGAATAATCGGGTGTCGCAAGATACCTCTTCTCTGGTGCAGTGCTACCTCCCGATTATCGGTCAGGAGGCACTGAGCCTCTATCTATATGCCATTACCTTTTGGGATGGTGGGCAAAAGGAACACCTTTTTGCTAACATTCTTAATCATTTGAATTTCGGGATGAATACGCTCCTCCAGTCTTTTAAAATCTTATCTGCTGTGGATCTGTTGACTCTTTATCAGAAGGGGGAAGTCTATGAATTGCAGCTACATCCTCCCCTACCTATTCAGGATTTTTTAAGTCATTCTGTCTATAGCAGACTATTGGAGAAAAAGATTGGTGATACAGCTGTTTCTACTATGAAGCAGGTTCCAAGTGAGGGAGAAGCACTTTCTGTTTCCTTGAGCCAAGTTTTTCCAAACCTGACTGAAGAAGTGA
The DNA here is from genome assembly GCF_007475365.1 of Streptococcus oralis subsp. dentisani. Classification (NCBI taxonomy): domain Bacteria; kingdom Bacillati; phylum Bacillota; class Bacilli; order Lactobacillales; family Streptococcaceae; genus Streptococcus; species Streptococcus oralis. The sequence goes on from NZ_CP034442.1 coordinate 87,323, forward strand.
CTCCAATCGAGTCTAAAATCAAGATGAAAAATGATTTTGACTTGGGACATTTCCAGCGTCTGATGGCTCGAGATGGCTTGCGTTTTAAAGACGCGCAGGCGGATGTTTTGGAATTGTTTGCCATCGCAGATGAAAAAAAATGGACCTGGTTTGAAACCTATCAATTAGCCAAGGCGACAGCGGTAGCTCAGGTTATTGCAGTCAAACGCATGCGTGAAAAGATAGCACAAAAGCAGGTATCTTCTGACTTTAGCCCCAAAGAAATGACCATTATCAGGGAAGCCAAAAATAAAACTCCCCTGCACTTTTTAGCGGAAATCAAGCAAACGCGTAAGGGGAACATCACCCAAAGTGAAAGAGAACTCCTTCACCAGATGGCATCTTTAGGCTTGTTGGACGAAGTCATCAATATCGTCTTACTTTTAACCTTTAACAAGGTTGATTCGGCCAATGTCAATGAAAAATATGCTATGAAAGTTGCCAACGACTATGCCTATCGTAAGATTCGAACAGCAGAAGAAGCTGTGCTTCGGATTCGAGAGCGTCAGCAAAAAGGTCAGGAAGACCAAAAATCGAAAACTAGCTCGACTAAGACCAATGTTCCCAAGTGGAGCAATCCAGAATATAAAAATCAAACCAGTGAGGAAACTCGTCTGGAACTAGAACGCAAAAAACAAGAAATGTTAGCCCGATTAGAAGAAGGAGGAGACTAGATGGAAAGTGTTGGTGATGTAATCAAACGTCAGACAAGTCGTTTTCAGTATCAGGACTTGGTCCAGCAGATCATGAAGGACCCCGATGTAGCGGCTTTTATCCAGAAAGAATCCCTCAACCAAGAGGAGTTAAATCGTAGCATCTCCAAGTTCAACCAATATATTACAGAACGGGACAAGTTTCTTCGTGGGGATGCGGACTATATAGCGCGTGGCTACAAGCCTATCTTGGTCATGAATCACGGTTATGCGGATGTGTCTTATGAAGAAACACCTGAACTAATCGCGGCTGAAAAAGAGGCGGCAATCAAGAATCGCCTTAAGTTGATCAATCTACCAGCAAGTCTCAAGAAAGCGAAATTGGCTCAGATTGACCTGGATGATCTAGGACGCTTGCCAATTTTTGAGAGACTCTATGCCTTTGTTGACCTTTACCCTAGTATCCGAAAAGGTCTCTATCTTTACGGAGATTTTGGTGTCGGTAAGAGTTTCATGATGGCGGCCCTGGCTCACGACCTATCTGAAAAACGTGGTGCTTCAACAACCATTCTCCACTATCCAAGTTTTGTCATTGATGTGAAAAATGCCATCGGTGAAGGATCTGTGAAGACCTTGGTAGATGAGATCAAGTTAGCTGAAGTCTTGGTCTTGGATGATATTGGCGCGGAGCAGTCGACTCCTTGGGTGCGTGATGAGATTCTCCAAGTTATTCTCCAGTACCGCATGCAGGAAGATTTGCCGACCTTCTTTACTTCCAACTTTAGTTTCCAAGATTTGGAAAAACATTTTGCCAAAGGAAAGAATGGAAATGATGAGACTTGGGAAGCTAGACGGGTCATGGAACGAATCCGTTATTTAGCAGAGGAAACAAGACTAGAAGGAGAAAATCGCCGATGACAGAAACCATTAAACTGATGAAAGCTCATACTTCAGTTCGTCGCTTTAAGGAGCAAGAAATTCCTCAAGCAGACTTGGACGAGATTTTAACTGCTGGACAAATGGCGTCATCTTGGAAAAATTTCCAATCCTACTCTGTGATTCTTGTACGCAGTCAGGAGAAGAAAGATGCTCTTTATGAATTGGTTCCGCAGGAAGCCATTCGTCAGTCAGCAGCCTTTTTGCTCTTTGTTGGTGACTTGAATCGAGCTGAAAAGGGAGCAAGCCTTCATACAGATACTTTCCAACCTCAAGGGGTAGAAGGTCTCCTCATCACCTCGGTAGATGCGGCTCTTGCTGGTCAAAATACCCTGCTTGCGGCTGAGAGTCTGGGATATGGTGGTGTGATTATCGGTTTGGTCCGTTACAAGTCGGAAGAAGTGGCAGAGCTTTTTAACCTGCCTGACTATACCTACCCAGTTTTTGGGATTGCCCTTGGCGTGCCAAACCAACAACATGATGTCAAACCAAGACTGCCTTTGAACCAAGTAGTTTTTGAAGAAGAATACCAAGAACAGCCAGTTGAAGCGATTTTGGACTATGACAAAGTTCAGGCAGACTATGCTGGTGCGCGTGCGACAACCTCTTGGAGTCAGCGTTTGGCAGAGCAGTTCGGTCAAGCCGAACCTCGTTCAACTCGGAAGAATCTAGAACAGAAAAAGTTATTGTAGAAAGTGAGAAAACATGGCCTTACCAACTATTGCCATTGTGGGACGTCCCAATGTTGGGAAATCAACCCTATTTAATCGGATCGCTGGTGAGCGGATCTCAATCGTAGAAGATGTCGAGGGTGTGACACGTGACCGTATCTATGCAACGGGTGAGTGGCTCAATCGTTCCTTTAGTATGATTGATACTGGAGGGATTGACGACGTCGATGCTCCCTTCATGGAGCAAATCAAGCACCAGGCAGAAATTGCTATGGAAGAAGCCGATGTCATCGTCTTTGTGGTGTCTGGGAAAGAAGGAATTACGGATGCAGATGAGTACGTAGCTCGTAAACTTTATAAGACCCATAAACCTGTTATCCTTGCCGTTAACAAGGTTGACAACCCTGAGATGCGAAATGATATCTTTGATTTCTATGCGCTAGGCTTGGGTGAACCGCTGCCAATTTCGTCTGTCCACGGTATTGGTACAGGGGATGTGTTAGACGCCATCGTCGAAAATCTACCACACGAAGTCGAAGAAGAAAATCCAGACGTGATTAAATTTAGCTTGATTGGCCGTCCTAACGTTGGAAAATCTAGCTTGATCAACGCTATTTTGGGAGAAGACCGCGTGATTGCCAGTCCAGTAGCTGGAACAACGCGTGATGCCATTGATACCCACTTTACAGATGCGGATGGCCAAGAGTTTACCATGATTGATACAGCTGGTATGCGTAAGTCTGGTAAAGTCTATGAAAATACGGAGAAATATTCTGTCATGCGAGCTATGCGTGCCATTGATCGTTCTGACGTGGTCTTGATGGTCCTCAATGCCGAAGAAGGTATTCGTGAGTACGACAAGCGTATCGCAGGTTTTGCCCACGAAGCAGGTAAAGGGATGATCATCGTGGTCAACAAGTGGGATACTCTTGAGAAAGACAACCACACCATGAAAAAATGGGAAGAAGATATCCGTGAGCAGTTTCAATACCTGCCTTACGCACCGATTGTCTTTGTATCCGCGCTTACCAAGCAACGTCTCCATAAATTGCCTGAGATGATCAAGCAAATCAGTGAAAGTCAAAATACCCGTATCCCATCAGCTGTCTTGAACGATGTCATCATGGATGCCATTGCTATCAATCCAACACCGACAGACAAAGGAAAACGCCTCAAGATTTTCTACGCAACCCAAGTGGCAACCAAGCCACCAACCTTTGTCATCTTTGTCAACGAAGAAGAACTCATGCACTTCTCTTACCTGCGTTTCTTGGAAAATCAAATCCGCAAGGCCTTTGTCTTTGAGGGAACACCGATTCACTTGATTGCAAGAAAACGCAAGTAAACCTTGCTTGTTTTCCTATAAAAATAAATTGAAAGAAGACTGTGAGGTCTTCTTTTTTCTATCTAAAAGGGAAGAAAAGAAGCTATCAAATTGGAGGAGAAATCTGTCATTAAAATTCAATCATTTTCCTAGCTTTTGTAATCTATTTGTAATGAAAATGCACTTTCTTTGTAAAAATCAAAATGCTATAATTCCTTAAATCAATTTTCCTTTATCAGGGAGGTTATTATGAAAAGAATCAGATTATTTAAAAATAGTTTGTTGGTTCGCTTGCTTGGATTGTTGATGGTCTTTCTCTTCTTGTCAGCATTCACAGCACTTGAAAAACCTGAGTATGGGATTTATGACCCGGATCATTATCTAACCGAGGAGGCAATCAGACTGATTCGAGGCTTGAACAAGGTAAATAGTCAAAAAACAGAAAAATTCCAAATAGGCGTTTACGTTGTGAAAAGCCTAGATGGAGAAACAATCGAAACAGTCGCCAATGAAACAGCTAGAGCTTGGAAGATTGGCTACTCGGGAGATAACCATGGTGCCTTGGTCGTCGTAGCAGTCCAAGATAGAAAATCACGGATTGAAACCAGTAATAATGTGGCCAGTAAGATCACAGACTATCAGACTCACAGGTTCTTGACAACAGCACGCCCTTATTTTCAAAAGGGAGACTATAATAATGGAGTTCTCTCAATAGTAAATAATCTCAACTACATATTCTATAGTGGCTCGAGTACGACTTCTTCAAGTTCTAAAAGTAGTTACGACTATGCTACTAATCCTAGTCGCTTAAGAGAAATTGAAAAGTATGCTGATGAGAGGAGTTCTTCGAGACGGAATCGAAAAAGTAGCTTCGATGACGGAGTCCTCGGATTTGGAGTTCTCATTTACTTCATCGTGATGATTATCGTATTTATATCTGGAGGTCGTGGTGGTTCTCGTCGCGATGATTCTAGCGGTGGCTGGTGGGGCGGTGACTCATCAGACTCAGGTTCCTCTTGGTCTGACTCAGGCTCCGACTCATCTGGTGGCTGGGACGGCGGTGGCTTCGATGGTGGCGGTTCGTCTGATGACTGGTGAGTGATTGTTTATAGAATACAAACTGATTTTTCCATACAGTAAGGTGACTCCCTTTGCAACAGTTCACTCCTTAATTAAAAATAAAAACAAAATTTGGGAAATTGATTTAAAATCTGAGTATTTTCTCAGAAAAGTTGATAAAAGAAAGTGTTAAGGTTTTAATATGAAACAAAATAAAGTAATTCTCTCAATAGTGGCGATCTTCTTTGGACTACTAGTTCTGGGAAGTTGTTCCGCAGTGACGACCTATAATGGTCTGGTTGGTGAACAGACTAAGGTGGAGCAGGCTCAGGCCGATGTATCGACAGCCCTCCAACGTCGTTCGGACTTGATTGGTAACTTGGTGGAGTCTGTTAAAGGACAAATGAATCATGAAACCGAAGTCTTTACCAAGATTGCTGATGCTAGAGCTAAAATCGGTAGTAGCTCAGTAACTTCGGAAGAAAACCAAAAGGCTCAGGGAGAATTGAGCTCTGCTCTTTCCCGCTTGATTTCCTTGACGGAGAATTATCCAGAACTCAAGAGCAATCAAAATGTTGAGCAACTAATGGTGGAACTTTCAGGAAGTGAAAATCGTATCTTTGTAGCACGCAAGGATTATAATAAAGTCGCAGCCGAGTACAATCAAAAGTTGAGAAGTTTTCCAACCGTGCTTTTTGCGAATATGATGAACTTTAAAGAAGCTGAAACCTTTAAAGAAACAGAAGAAGCCAAGACAGTTCCTAAGGTCGATTTTGGAACATCTTCATCAAGTCAATAAAGTGAATCAGCCTATGAATAGAGGGATTTCTCTAGCATGACTAGTGATTTCAAACTCAAGCCTGGAAAGTCTTTTCTAGGTTTTTTTGGTATAATAAAATAAAAAGAAATCTTGGAGAAGCTATGCTGGAAAGACTTCTGCAGCTATTGGTTTTGTCACCTTACTTTTATTTTTTCCATTGGATTGAGAAGGCAGACAAAAATAGGAAATATTTCGCAATCTTTTATTACTTTTACTGGATTTACCTCCCTCTGTGGGCTTTGTTCAGTATCGCTTTTACAGTTTTTTCATTTTTGATTTTCAATTTTGTCTTGAAAAATCCTGCTGATTTAACAATTTGGGGGATATGGTTCCTTTTAGTTTTTTTGTCTCTTGTGAATGACTGGAAAATATATGCTTGTTTAAAGAGAATGTTCAAGCTGAAACAAGAGAACAAAACGAGGACATCCATCAATAGCTAAAGTTTAGAGGAGGTTCCGATGTTCAAAATAAAGCAGTTCATTCATCAATACTACAAAACCTACATTCTTACGATTTGCTTGTTATGGCTGCTGAGCTTTTGTCTTCCATGGGATTTGCAAATAGGAGGAGTTTCGGTTTATTTCTTCATCATGAAAAAACTCTTTGTCGTCTTTGGTGTATTGGCAATCTTTTTCTCAGCACTGACTAAAAAGATGAGTCTCTTCCTCTTTGGAGTGCTATTTTGCATGGCCTTCTGGATCAATCTTTTCCTGATTTTTGGAATTTTGCCAGCTCTGCTTGGCAATTAAATTTTTGTGTGAAATGTAGTCCATAAAAAGCTAAGAGGCTGACCTAGAAGTCAGCCTCTTTTCCCTGTTGAAACGCGGATTCTTTCTTGAAAATTAAGAGTAAATGTGCTAGAATTAAAAGAACATTCTAAAATATTCAGAATCTAAAGTAAGGAAAATAATGGCTAATATTTTAAAAACGATTATCGAAAATGATAAAGGAGAACTTCGTCGTCTGGAAAAGATGGCAGACAAGGTTCTCAAATATGAAGATCAGATGGTAGCCTTGACGGATGACCAGCTAAAAGCAAAAACAGATGAATTTAAGGAACGTTACAATAAGGGTGAATCGCTGGATTCATTGCTCTATGAGGCTTTTGCGGTAGTACGTGAAGCTGCCAAGCGTGTTCTTGGACTTTTCCCATATAAAGTTCAGGTCATGGGTGGGATTGTCCTCCACCATGGAGATGTGCCAGAAATGCGTACAGGTGAAGGGAAAACCTTGACAGCGACGATGCCTGTATACCTCAATGCCCTTGCAGGTGAAGGGGTTCACGTAGTAACAGTCAACGAGTATCTAACGGAACGTGATGCGACTGAGATGGGTGAATTGTACTCATGGCTTGGTTTGTCAGTAGGGATTAATTTGGCTGCTAAGTCACCAATGGAGAAGAAAGAAGCCTATCTTTGCGATATCACCTACTCAACCAACTCAGAGATTGGTTTCGACTACCTTCGTGACAACATGGTTGTTCGGGCAGAAAACATGGTACAGCGTCCGCTCAACTATGCTTTGGTCGATGAGGTTGACTCGATCTTGATTGATGAAGCTCGTACTCCTTTGATCGTTTCAGGAGCCAATGCTGTGGAAACTAGTCAGCTGTATCATATGGCGGATCACTTTGTCAAATCTTTGGACAAAGATGACTATATCATCGACATTCAGTCTAAGACTATTGGTTTGTCTGATTCAGGGATTGATAAGGCTGAAAGCTACTTCAAACTGGAAAATCTCTACGATATTGAAAATGTGGCTCTTACTCACTTTATCGACAATGCCCTCCGTGCCAACTATATCATGATTCTTGATATTGACTATGTGGTTAGTGAAGAGCAAGAAATCCTGATCGTCGATCAATTTACAGGTCGTACCATGGAAGGTCGCCGTTACTCTGATGGCTTGCACCAGGCGATTGAAGCCAAGGAAGGTGTGCCAATCCAAGACGAAACTAAGACTTCAGCTTCTATCACCTACCAAAACCTCTTCCGTATGTATAAGAAATTGGCAGGTATGACAGGTACTGGTAAAACAGAAGAAGAAGAATTCCGCGAAATTTACAACATTCGTGTTATCCCAATCCCAACCAACCGTCCAATTCAACGTATCGACCACTCAGACCTTCTCTATGCTAGCCTTGATGCAAAATTCAAGGCCGTGGTTGAAGATGTGAAGGCACGTTATCAAAAGGGTCAGCCAGTCTTGGTAGGTACTGTTGCCGTTGAAACGAGTGATTTCCTTTCTAAGAAATTGGTCGAAGCAGGTGTTCCTCACGAAGTCTTGAATGCGAAAAACCACTACAGAGAAGCTCAAATCATCATGAATGCTGGTCAGCGTGGTGCGATTACCATCGCAACCAATATGGCCGGTCGTGGTACCGACATTAAGCTTGGTGAAGGGGTTCGTGAATTGGGTGGACTTTGCGTCATTGGTACAGAACGTCATGAGAGCCGCCGGATCGATAATCAGCTTCGTGGACGTTCAGGACGTCAAGGAGATCCAGGTGAGTCGCAATTCTACTTGTCTCTTGAAGATGATTTGATGAAACGTTTCGGTTCAGAGCGTTTGAAAGGTATTTTTGAACGACTCAACATGTCTGATGAAGCCATTGAATCCCGTATGTTAACGCGTCAAGTGGAAGCGGCTCAAAAACGTGTTGAGGGGAATAACTACGATACACGTAAACAGGTTCTTCAATACGACGACGTTATGCGTGAACAACGTGAGATTATCTATGCACAACGTTATGATGTCATTACTGCCGACCGTGACTTGGCACCTGAGATTCATGCTATGATCCGCCGTACCATTGGACGAATCGTAGATGCACATGCTCGTTCAAAAGAAGATGAAAAATTGGAAGCAATCTTGAACTTTGCTAAGTACAACCTACTTCCAGAAGATTCAATCAGCCGCTCAGATCTTGCAGGTCTGTCAGATCAAGCCATCAAAGATGAGCTGTATCAACGTGCATTGAAGGTTTATGATAGCCAAGTTGCTAAACTTCGTGATGAAGATGCAGTGAAAGAATTCCAAAAAGTCTTGATTTTACGTGTTGTAGACAACAAGTGGACAGACCATATTGATGCTCTTGATCAGTTGCGAAATGCTGTTGGTCTTCGTGGATATGCCCAAAACAACCCTGTTGTAGAATATCAAGCAGAAGGTTTCCGCATGTTTAACGACATGATCGGATCGATTGAGTTCGATGTGACTCGTTTGATGATGAAAGCACAAATCCACGAACAGGAACGTCCTCAAACTGAACACAATATCAGTACAACTGCGACTCGTAATATCGCAGCGCAGCAGACTCAGCTTCCAAAAGATGTGGACTTGAGCCAAATCGGACGAAACGACCAATGTCCATGTGGATCAGGTAAGAAATTCAAGAACTGTCATGGTAAGAGACAATAATATGAGATAAGATACAGGCGGATACCTGGTGAAAATACATTTTTACTTGGTGTCCGTTTGCTTTATAAGGAGATGAATCATGGTATTTACAGCTAAAAGTCCTAAAATTAACATTGAAGAAGTTCGCGCCTTGTCTAAATTAGAAGGAGCGGCTCTTGCGAGAAAAAACCGACGTGATCAGGAATTGGAAGCCATCATCCGTGGGGAAGACCAGCGTATTCTCTTGGTCATTGGACCATGTTCATCTGATAATGAAGAGGCAGTCCTCGAGTATGCCAAGCGCTTGTCTAACTTACAAGAAGAAGTCAAAGACCGTATTTTTATGGTCATGCGGGTCTATACGGCTAAACCTCGTACCAATGGAGATGGCTATAAGGGCTTGATTCATCAACCGAATGCGACAGAAGCTCCTAGCTTGATCAATGGGATCAAGGCTGTTCGTCAGCTACACTACCGTGTGATTATCGAGACGGGTATGACAACAGCGGATGAGATGCTTTATCCTGAAAATCTTCCGCTGGTGGATGATTTGATTTCTTATATGGCAGTTGGGGCTCGTTCAGTTGAGGACCAGCAACACCGTTTTGTAGCGAGTGGAGCAGATTTTTCAACAGGATTTAAAAATCCAACATCTGGAAATCTCAATGTTATGTTTAACGGGATTTATGCAGCGCAAAATAAACAGAGTTTCCTCTTCCTCGGTAAAGAGGTGGAAACAACTGGGAATCCTTTGTCCCACGCCATTCTTCGCGGTGCCTTGAATGAATACGGGAAAAATATTCCTAACTACTACTATGACAATTTGATGGATACCATTGCCCAGTATGAAAAGATGGGCTTGGAAAATCCTTTTATCATCATCGATACCAATCATGACAATTCAGGCAAGCAGTACATGGATCAAATCCGTATCGTACGCCAGACCTTGATCAACCGTGACTGGAATGAGAAAATCAAAAAATATGTTCGTGGTTTTATGATTGAGTCCTATCTGGAAGATGGACGTCAAAATGAACCTGAAGTTTTTGGCAAGTCTATCACGGACCCGTGTCTAGGATGGGACAATACGGAAGCACTTGTTCGCGAAATCTACCAAACGCTAGGAGAATAAGATGGCATTTATCGAAAAAGGTCAAGAAATAGATATTGAAGCAATCAAGGCTGCGACCCAGTTGTCAGCTGAAGCCTTGCGTTATAAGGAAGCGCGAGATCGAGAGTTGGCAGCCATCATCTCGGGTGAGGATGACCGAATCCTTTTGGTGATGGGACCTTGCTCTTCGGACGATGAAGAAGCAGTGCTTGAATATGCTCGTCGCTTAGCAGACTTGCAGAAAAAAGTTGCGGATAAAATCTTTATCGTGATGCGTGTCTATACGGCTAAACCTCGTACCAATGGAGATGGCTATAAAGGCATGATTCATCAACCAAATACCAGCGAAGCGCCTAGTCTCATCAATGGTTTGCAGGCTGTTCGTCAGCTCCACTACCGTGTGATTACCGAAACGGGCTTGACGACGGCTGATGAGATGCTCTATCCGTCAAATCTCGTTTTGGTCGATGATCTAGTCAGCTACCACGCTGTAGGAGCTCGTTCAGTAGAAGACCAGGAACACCGCTTTGTAGCCTCTGGGATTGATGCTCCAGTTGGGATGAAAAATCCGACATCTGGGAACCTTGGAGTTATGTTTAATGCTATCTATGCAGCTCAAAACAAGCAAACCTTCCTTTACCATGGTCAAGAAGTGGAAACTTCAGGAAATCCCTTGGCCCACGTTATCCTTCGTGGCGCCATGAACGAATATGGTAAAAATGAGCCCAATTTCTACTATGAAACCCTCTTAAATGCCATCGATCGTTATGAGAACATGGGGCTTGAAAATCCTTTTATCATCATCGATACCAATCATGACAATTCAGGTAAGCAGTATATGGAACAAATTCGCATTGTTCGTCAAGCCTTGCTGAATCGTGACTGGAATGAAAAGATTAAAAAGACGGTTCGAGGCTTTATGATCGAATCATACCTAGCAGATGGTCGCCAAAACCAACCAGAGGTCTTTGGTTGCTCTATTACTGACCCTTGTCTAGGTTGGGAAAATACAGTAGCCTTGGTAGAAGAAATTTATACTACCTTAACAAAATAAGTGAAAAGGATGGAGTTGGGGGAATCTCAACTCCTTTTGATGAGAATGATAGTTGGATATGGAATTGACATCGAAGAATTGGCTTCGATAGAAGGCGCAGTTACACGGCACACAGGATTTGCTAAGCGGGTGCTAACCACTAAGGAAATGGAGCGCTTTACCAGTCTCAAAGGGCGCAGACAAATCGAATATTTGGCAGGTCGCTGGTCAGCTAAGGAGGCCTTTTCCAAGGCTCTGGGAACTGGGATTGGCAAACTGACCTTTCAGGATTTGGAAGTTTTGAACAATGAACGAGGGGCTCCCTATTTTAGTCAGTCACCATTTTCAGGAAAGATTTGGCTGTCGATCAGTCATACAGACCAGTTTGTGACAGCCAGTGTCATTTTGGAGGAAAATCATGAAAGCTAGTCCACATAGACCAACCAAGGCTCTGATTCATCTGGGAGCCATTCGACAAAATATTCAGCAAATGGGGGCTCATATCCCTGAAGGAACGATCAAGTGGGCAGTGGTCAAGGCCAATGCCTATGGACATGGGGCGGTAGCTGTTGCCAAGGCGATTCAAGATGATGTTGACGGCTTTTGCGTTTCCAATATCGATGAAGCTATTGAGTTGCGTCAAGCAGGTATAAACAAGAAAATCCTCATCTTAGGAGTTTCTGAACTAGAAGCTGTTTCCCTAGCTAAAGAATATGATATCACCTTGACAGTGGCAGGATTGGAGTGGATTCAAACACTCTTATCTAGGGAGGCAGACCTAGCAGGCTTAACTGTTCACCTCAAGATTGATTCAGGAATGGGACGGATTGGTTTTAGAGAGACCAGTGAAGCTGATCTGGCTCAAGACTTGCTCCAACAATACGGTGCTCGTGTTGAAGGGATTTTTACCCACTTTGCTACTGCAGATGAAGAATCAGATGCCTATTTTAATGTCCAGTTGGAACGATTTAAAACCATTCTGTCAAGCATGAAGGAAGTGCCAGAGCTAGTACATGCCAGCAATTCGGCAACGACCCTTTGGCATGCAGAGACTATTTTCAATGCAGTCCGTATGGGAGATGCTATGTATGGGCTGAATCCTAGCGGAGATGTCTTGGACTTGCCCTATGATTTGACACCAGCCTTGAGGTTGGTGTCTGCCCTGGTCCATGTCAAGACAGTTCCCGCTGGATCTTGCATGGGCTATGGGGCAACCTATCAGGCGGATAGTGAGCAAGTCATTGCGACGGTGCCAATCGGTTATGCGGATGGTTGGACACGAGACATGCAGAATTTCTCCGTCTTGGTAGATGGACAAGCGTGCCCAACCGTCGGTCGGGTTTCAATGGATCAAATCACTATTCGGTTGCCTAAGGTTTACCCTCTAGGAACAAAAGTAACTTTAATTGGCTCAAACGGTGACCAGGAAATCACAGCTAGTCAGGTAGCAACCTACCGTGGAACCATTAACTATGAGGTGGTTTGTCTCCTCAGTGATCGCATTCCGAGAGAATATTATTAAAAAAGAAAGGAGTGGAGCATGAATCTACATCAACCCTTGCATGTCTTGCCTGGTGTGGGGCCAAAGTCAGCAGAGAAATACGCCAAATTAGGAATTGAAAACTTGCAAGACCTCTTGCTCTACTTTCCTTTCCGTTATGAAGATTTCAAGACCAAGCAGGTCCTAGATCTGGAAGATGGCGAAAAGGCTGTTCTTTCTGGTCAGGTCGTGACTCCTGCCAGTGTCCAGTATTATGGTTTTAAGCGCAATCGTCTGCGCTTTAGCCTCAAGCAGGGAGAAGTCGTTTTTGCGGTGAATTTCTTTAACCAACCCTATCTAGCTGATAAGATAGAGTTGGGAGCAACCCTTGCCGTTTTTGGGAAATGGGATCGTGCCAAGGCTAGTCTGACTGGGATGAAGGTTCTAGCTCAGGTGGAAGATGACCTCCAGCCTGTCTATCGTCTGGCTCAGGGAATCAGTCAGTCAGGGCTGGTCAAGGTCATTAAGACAGCCTTTGATCAGGGGTTGGACCTCTTGATAGAGGAAAATCTTCCCCAGTCTTTGCTGGACAAATACAAACTCATGTCCCGTTGTCAGGCCGTTCGTGCTATGCATTTTCCTAAGGATTTGACAGAATACAAGCAGGCCCTTCGTCGCATCAAGTTTGAGGAACTCTTTTACTTTCAAATGCAGTTACAGACGCTCAAGTCTGAAAATAGAGTTCAGGGAAGCGGTCTAGTTCTGAATTGGTCGGAAGATGATTTGACTAGGGTCAAAGAAAATCTGCCTTTCCCCCTGACACAAGCTCAGGAAAAGAGTTTGCGGGAAATATTGGCCGACATGAAGTCTGACCACCACATGAATCGTCTCCTACAAGGGGATGTGGGGAGCGGAAAAACGGTGGTCGCTGGCTTGGCCATGTTTGCGGCGGTGACGGCTGGCTACCAGGCTGCTCTCATGGTACCGACAGAAATCCTAGCAGAGCAACACTTTGAGAGTTTGCAGAGTCTCTTTCCAGATTTGAAACTCGCCCTCTTGACAGGTTCCCTAAAAGTTGCAGAAAAAAGAGAAGTCTTGGAAACAATTGCCAAGGGTGAGGCTGATTTAATTATCGGAACTCACGCTCTGATTCAGGATGGGGTGGATTATGCTCGTCTTGGTTTGATTATCATCGATGAGCAGCACCGTTTTGGTGTGGGGCAAAGGCGTATTTTACGTGAAAAAGGAGACAATCCAGACGTCCTCATGATGACGGCGACGCCCATTCCACGAACCTTGGCCATCACAGCCTTTGGGGATATGGATGTTTCCATTATCGACCAGATGCCTGCGGGTCGAAAACCCATTGTGACACGTTGGATCAAGCATGAGCAACTACCTCAGGTGCTGACTTGGTTAGAGGGGGAAATTCAAAAAGGTTCTCAAGCCTACGTCATCTCTCCCTTGATTGAAGAATCTGAAGCTCTGGATCTGAAAAATGCCATTGCCTTATCTGAGGAGTTGACAGCTCATTTTGCAGGAAAGGCAGAGGTTGCTCTGCTACATGGTAAGATGAAGAGTGACGAAAAAGACCAGATCATGCAGGATTTTAAAGAGAGAAAAACGGATATTCTGGTTTCGACGACGGTTATCGAGGTTGGGGTCAATGTTCCTAATGCGACCGTCATGATTATCATGGATGCCGATCGGTTCGGTCTCAGCCAGCTTCACCAGCTCAGAGGTCGTGTCGGTCGGGGAGACAAGCAGTCCTATGCTGTTCTCGTTGCCAATCCCAAGACTGACTCTGGGAAGGACCGCATGCGCATCATGACAGAAACCACCAATGGATTTGTCCTTGCGGAGGAAGATTTGAAAATGCGTGGTTCGGGTGAGATTTTTGGAACCAGACAGTCAGGACTTCCAGAGTTTCAAGTGGCGGATATCATTGAAGATTTTCCAATTTTAGAAGAAGCCAGGAAGGTTGCCAGCTACATTAGTTCTATAGAAGGTTGGAAAGAGGATCCAGAATGGCGGATGATTGCTCTCCATCTAGAAAAAAGAGAACATCTGGATTAAGCTTTCTCTAAGGAAATGTTAAGCTAGCTTTTAGGATTATTTCTTATAATAGTGTCAACAAAAAGAAACGAGGACTTTCTCATGACTATAAAAGTGACCTACCAAAAGAAATTCCAAACCGTCAAACTAGAGAAAGGAGCTAGCACCTATTGATACACAGAGAGCGGAAACGTTCTCTTTATTTTTAAAACTACTTTCAGACGATAGGTTTGAGGAAAGAGAATCTAAAATCACTTTCTATTTAGCATTCTTTCTTGCATTGCTTTCCTAGATATGCTACAGTTGTGATAGCGATTACAAAACTAAAGGAGCATGCTATGAAAAATCCAGCTTTGTTAGAAGAAATTAAGACTTATAAAGGACGGGATGAGGTTCCAGAAGACTTTGATGCTTTCTGGGATGAGGAATTAAAAAAAGTTTCCACTCTTCCAGCCTACCAGTTGGAGGAAAGAGATTTCCACATTCCCCGAGTCAAGTGCTTTGAGCTCACTTTTGAGGGAACTAATGAAGGCAAGGTCTATGCACGCGTCGTCCTTCCAAAGACTGAGGGAAAAGTTCCCCTAATTTTCCATTTCCATGGCTATATGGGACGTGGCTGGGATTGGGCTGACATGCTGGCCTATACTGTGGCTGGTTACGGTGTTGTTTCCATGGATGTGCGGGGCCAGTCGGGCTATTCGCAAGACGGCTTGCGTTCTCCTCTTGGAAATACTGTGAAGGGGCATATCATCCGTGGTGCTGTGGAAGGTCGTGAGCATCTCTTTTATAAGGATGTTTATCTGGATATTTACCAGTTGGTTGAAATTGTTGCCAGTCTGCCTCAGGTAGATGAGGAAAGACTTTCTAGCTATGGTGCTTCACAAGGAGGAGCTTTAGCGTTGGTTGCAGCAGCGCTCAATCCTCGCATTCAGCAAACAGTTGCCATCTATCCCTTCTTGTCAGACTTTAGACGAGTGCTTGAGATTGGCAATACCAGTGAAGCCTATGATGAACTCTTCCGATATTTCAAGTTTCACGATCCCTTCCATGAAACAGAGGAGGAAATCATGGCGACTCTTGCCTATATCGATGTGAAAAATCTTGCCCATCGTATTAAAGGTGAGGTCAAGATGATTACGGGCTTGGATGACGATGTTTGCTATCCCATTACCCAGTTTGCAATTTACAACCGTCTGACCTGTGATAAGGCTTATCGAATCATGCCTGAGTATGCCCACGAAGCCATGAATGTCTTTATTAATGACCAAGTCTACAACTGGCTCTGTGGTAGTGAGATTCCTTTCTCCTATGTAAAAAAATAAGTTTAAGAGAGCCTTGAGCTCCCTTTTTATTTTCCAAAATCGAAAAGTACTTTCAGGAAACTTGAAATATTAAAATAGTTTTAAAAGTAGAATCTATTCTATATCAATTTAGCTATAAAGTTCAAAGTTTATTGTGTAATAAGGGAAAGACATTGTGCGAAAGGAGGAAAATTTCCGCTGTTTGGTCAGAGAGTAAGAGCAGTGGACGTTTGAAGAATGGGAGGTCTCATTCAGTCGGTTACTTTCTTTTTACTTGTTTAGTTGGAGGCACTAAAAATTTTAAGAAAAAAAGAAAGCGCTTTATTTTGTGGAAAATGAAAGGACAAATATGAATTACAAATCTTTAGATCGGAAACAGCGATACGGAATTCGAAAATTTGCAGTTGGAACAGCTTCTGTACTAATTGGTACAGTTGTATTTGGAGCAAATTCAGTCTTAGCTCAAGAGCAAGCCAATGCAGCAGGGGCCAATACAGAAACTGTCGAACCTGGTCAAGGTTTATCAGAATTGCCAAAAGAAGCGTCCTCGGGAGATCTTGCTCATTTGGATAAGGATTTGGCTGGTAAATTGGCAGCAGCTCAAGACAACGGCGTTGAGGTGGACCAAGATCATTTGAAAAAAAATGAGAGTGCAGAGTCAGAAACCCCATCCTCTACGGAAACCCCTGCAGAAGAAGCAAATAAGGAAGAGGAATCAGAGGATCAGGGGGCTATTCCTCGTGACTATTACTCAAGAGATTTAAAAAATGCTAATCCTGTCCTTGAAAAAGAAGATGTTGAAACCAATGCAGCAAATGGTCAGAGAGTTGATTTATCAAGTGAACTAGATAAACTAAAGCAACTTCAAAACGCTACAGTTCACATGGAGTTCAAACCAGATGCATCAGCTCCACGCTTTTACAATCTCTTCTCTGTATCCAGTGACACCAAGGAAAATGAGTACTTTACTATGTCGGTCCTTGATAATACAGCTCTTATTGAAGGGCGTGGCGTTAACGGGGAGCAGTTCTATGATAAGTATACAGATGCTCCTTTGAAAGTTCGCCCTGGACAATGGAATTCCGTGACCTTTACTGTCGAACAACCGACAGCAGAGTTACCTCATGGTCGAGTTCGTCTCTATGTGAACGGTGTCTTATCCCGAACAAGTCTAAAATCTGGTAACTTTATCAAAGATATGCCAGATGTTAATCAAGCTCAACTTGGAGCAACCAAACGGGGCAATAAAACTGTTTGGTCATCAAACCTACAAGTACGAAACCTAACTGTTTACGATCGTGCTTTAAGCTCAGATGAAGTTCAAACACGAAGTCAATTATTTGAAAGAGGTGAATTGGAACAGAAACTTCCTGAGGGAGCAAAAGTCACTGAGAAAGAAGACGTCTTTGAAGGTGGTAGGAACAATCAACCAAATAAAGATGGTATCAAGAGTTATCGTATCCCAGCTCTTCTCAAGACTGATAAAGGAATGCTGATTGCTGGAACGGATGAAAGACGTTTGCACCATTCTGACTGGGGAGATATTGGGATGGTTGTTCGTCGCAGCTCAGATAATGGAAAAACATGGGGAGACCGAATCGTAATCTCAAATCCTCGTGACAATGAGCACGCTAAACATGCAGATTGGCCATCTCCAGTCAATATTGATATGGCCTTGGTACAAGACCCTGAAACAAAGAGAATTTTTGCAATTTATGACATGTTCCTTGAGAGTAAGACAGTATTTTCATTGCCGGGGCAAGCTCCGAAAGCTTATGAACAAGTGGGAGATAAAGTTTATCAAGTTTTATATAAGCAAGGAGAATCAGGTCGCTATACGATTCGAGAAAACGGAGAGGTTTTCGACCCTCAAAATAGAAAGACAGATTATCGTGTTGTCGTTGACCCTAAAAAACCAGCCTACAGCGATAAGGGAGATTTGTATAAAGGGAATGAGCTAATCGGAAATATTTATTTTGAGTATAGCGAGAAGAATATTTTTAGAGTTTCCAATACCAACTACCTATGGATGTCCTACAGTGATGACGATGGGAAGACTTGGTCTGCACCAAAAGATATTACTCATGGGATTCGGAAAGATTGGATGCACTTCCTAGGAACTGGACCTGGTACGGGGATTGCCTTGCGTACAGGACCTCATAAGGGAAGACTGGTGATTCCAGTTTATACAACAAACAACGTTTCCTACCTAAGTGGTTCTCAATCATCTCGTGTAATTTATTCAGATGATCATGGTGAAACATGGCAAGCAGGTGAAGCAGTTAATGATAACCGTCCAGTAGGCAACCAAACCATTCACTCTTCAACCATGAATAATCCAGGTGCCCAAAATACGGAGTCAACTGTTGTTCAGTTGAATAATGGGGATCTCAAGCTCTTTATGCGTGGATTGACTGGCGATCTTCAGGTTGCGACCAGTCATGATGGGGGAGCAACGTGGGATAAGGAAATCAAACGTTATCCTCAAGTAAAAGACGTTTATGTTCAAATGTCCGCTATTCACACCATGCATGAAGGAAAGGAATACATTCTACTCAGCAATGCTGGTGGTCCTGGACGCAACAATGGTTTGGTTCACCTGGCTCGCGTTGAGGAGAATGGTGAGTTGACATGGTTGAAACACAATCCTATACAAAGTGGTAAGTTTGCTTACAACTCACTCCAAGAACTCGGAAATGGCGAATATGGTTTGCTTTATGAGCATGCGGATGGCAATCAAAACGATTATACTTTATCCTATAAGAAATTCAACTGGGATTTCTTAGCCAAGGATTGGATTTCTCCTAAGGAAGCAAAAGTGAAATACGCGATTGAAAAATGGCCAGGCATCCTTGCTATGGAGTTTGATTCGGAAGTATTGGTCAACAAGGCACCAACCCTTCAATTGGCAAACGGTAAAACAGCACGTTTCATGACCCAGTATGACACAAAAACCCTCCTATTTACAATAGATTCAGAGGATATGGGTCAAAAAGTTACAGGTCTGGCAGAAGGTGCTATTGAAAGTATGCATAATTTACCAGTCTCTGTAGCGGGCACTAAGCTTTCGAATGGAATGAACGGAAGTGAAGCCGCGGTTCATGAAGTTCCAGAATTCACAGGCGGTGTAAATGGTGAAGAGGCAGCTGTTCATGAAATTCCAGAGTATACAGGTCCATTAGGTACAGCAGGTGAGGAACCAGCACCAACAGTTGAAAAACCAGAATTTACAGGCGGGGTTAATGCTGTTGAGGCCGCAGTCCAT
Organism: Streptococcus oralis subsp. dentisani; assembly: GCF_007475365.1. NCBI lineage: Bacteria > Bacillati > Bacillota > Bacilli > Lactobacillales > Streptococcaceae > Streptococcus > Streptococcus oralis. The sequence goes on from NZ_CP034442.1 coordinate 106,472, forward strand.
GAAGTCCCAGAGCACACAGGCCCACTAGGGACATCCGGCGAAGAGCCAGCCCCAACAGTCGAGAAGCCAGAATACACAGGCGGAGTTAATGCTGTTGAAGCCGCAGTCCATGAAGTACCAGAGTACAAAGGTGGTGTGAATGGCGCTGAGGCAGCTGTGCATGAAATCGCAGAATACAAGGAAATTGATTCGCTTGTAACTCTTGCTGCAGAAGATTATACTTACAAAGCCCCTCTTGCTCAGCAGACACTTCCTGATACAGGGAACAAGGAGAGTGGCCTCCTTGCCTCACTAGGATTAGCAGCTTTCTTCCTTAGCTTGTTTGCAATGGGGAAAAAGAGAGAAAAGTAAGAGAATAATTATAATCATTTGGCTTTGTAAAAATAGAAGGAGATAGCAGGTTTTTCAGTCTGCTATCTTTTTCTTTCGGCTCAAGGTGTGCTAATAAGAAATTCTAAGATGTCTGAAACTACTTTCAGGATAGTCTGTTCTATAAAATAGTTTTGAAACTGAAATCTATTCCACTACAAACTATTGAAAGCGCTTAACAAATGATATATAATAAGCCCATAAGAACAAGAAAGGGAGGAAAGAGGATGCCACAGATTAGCAAAGAAGCCTTGATTGAACAAATCAAAGATGGAATCATTGTCTCTTGCCAGGCACTTCCTCACGAACCGCTTTACACAGAAGCGGGAGGGGTTATCCCCTTGCTAGTCAAAGCGGCTGAGCAAGGTGGAGCAGTCGGTATCCGAGCAAACAGTGTTCGTGATATCAAGGAGATCAAGGAGGTTACGAAACTCCCGATTATCGGGATTATCAAACGTGACTATCCGCCACAGGAGCCATTCATTACAGCTACTATGAAAGAAGTTGATGAATTGGCTGAACTAGACATAGAGGTCATTGCTCTGGATTGTACCAAACGTGAACGTTACGACGGTTTGGAAATCCAGGACTTTATCCGACAAGTCAAAGAAAAATATCCTCATCAACTCTTAATGGCTGATACCAGTACTTTTGAAGAAGGGCTAGCAGCAGTCGAAGCAGGAATTGATTTTGTTGGAACAACCTTATCAGGTTATACTTCTTACAGTCCAAAAGTAGATGGTCCAGACTTTGAACTGATCAAAAAACTTTGTGAAGCAGGGGTGGATGTCATCGCTGAAGGGAAAATTCATACACCAGAACAAGCCAAACAAATCCTTGAATATGGGGTGCGAGGCATCGTTGTCGGTGGAGCGATTACTAGACCAAAAGAGATTACGGAGCGCTTTGTTGCCGGTCTTAAATAACACAATCTCAAAAAAGAGGAGAGTGGTCGATGCGTCGGATAAAATGAAAACGTATACAAATAGAAGCTTACTCACTATCCAATATGGACACGCTTATTAATTAGGAGAATACAAATGAAATTTAGAAAACTAGCTTGTACAGTACTTGCAGGTGCTGCGATTCTTGGCCTTGCTGCTTGTGGGAATTCTGGTGGAAGTAAAGATGCTGGAAAATCTGGTAGCGATAGCGGAAAAACAGAAATCACTTGGTGGGCATTCCCAGTCTTCACACAAGAAAAAACTGGCGATGGTGTTGGAACTTATGAAAAATCAATCATCGAAGCTTTTGAAAAAGCAAATCCAGATGTAAAAGTGAAATTGGAAACCATCGACTTCAAGTCAGGTCCAGAAAAGATCACAACAGCTATCGAAGCAGGAACAGCGCCAGACGTACTCTTTGACGCACCAGGGCGTATCATTCAATACGGTAAAAACGGTAAATTGGCTGAGTTGAACGACCTCTTCACAGACGAATTTGTCAAAGATGTGAACAACGAAAACATCGTACAAGCAAGTAAGGCTGGAGACAAAGCTTACATGTATCCAATCAGTTCAGCTCCATTCTACATGGCAATGAACAAGAAAATGTTGGAAGATGCTGGAGTTGCAAACCTTGTAAAAGAAGGTTGGACAACTGATGACTTTGAAAAAGTTTTGAAAGCGCTTAAAGATAAAGGGTATACACCAGGTTCATTGTTCAGTTCTGGTCAAGGGGGAGACCAAGGAACACGTGCCTTCATCGCAAACCTTTATGGCGGTTCTGTAACAGATAAAGATGTAACCAAATATACAACTGACGATCCTAAATTCGTCAAAGGTCTTGAAAAAGCTGCTAGCTGGATCAAAGACGGTTTGTTGAACAATGGTTCACAATTTGACGGTGGAGCAGACATCCAAAACTTTGCCAACGGTCAAACTTCATACACAATCCTTTGGGCACCAGCTCAAAACGGTATCCAAGCTAAACTCTTGGAAGCAAGTAAGGTAGACGTGGTAGAAGTGCCATTCCCATCAGACTCTGGTAAACCATCTCTTGAATACCTTGTAAACGGATTTGCAGTATTTAACAACAAAGACGACAAGAAAGTCGCAGCAGCTAAGAAATTCGTTCAATTCATCGCAGATGACAAAGAATGGGGTCCTAAAGACGTTGTTCGTACAGGTGCCTTCCCAGTTCGTACATCATTTGGCAAACTTTATGATGACAAACGTATGGAAACAATCAGCAGCTGGACTAAATACTACTCACCATACTATAACACAATCGATGGATTTGCTGAAATGAGAACACTTTGGTTCCCAATGTTGCAATCTGTGTCAAATGGTGACGAAAAACCAGCGGATGCTTTGAAAGCCTTCACTGAAAAAGCTAACGAAACCATCAAAAAAGCTACAAAACAATAAGCACTAAGTCAGATTGATTCCCCCCTTTTCCCTGTGCACTATGGTGTAAGAAAAGGGGGACTTTTGTTTGAAATAGTAGGAACTGTCACGAAATTAAAATGAAGTTCTTACATAAGCGAATCTTAAAAAATTTCATTTTGGTTTTAAAACAGTTCAAGAAAATCAAAAACTATTCTATTTGAAAGAGAGGTGCCGACTGTGAAAGTCAATAAAATTCGTATGCGGGAAACAGTGATTTCCTACGCTTTCCTAGCACCAGTGTTATTCTTCTTTGTCATCTTTGTCTTGGCTCCTATGATTATGGGATTCATTACAAGTTTCTTTAACTACTCCATGACTAAATTTGAGTTTGTAGGCTTTGACAACTACATTCGCATGTTTAAAGACCCTGTCTTTATGAAGTCTTTGATCAATACCGTTATCCTGGTTATTGGATCTGTTCCGATTGTGGTTCTCTTCTCGCTCTTTGTAGCATCTCAAACCTATCATCAAAATGCCATTGCCCGTTCTTTCTATCGTTTCGTATTCTTCCTTCCTGTAGTTACAGGTAGTGTTGCCGTAACGGTTGTATGGAAATGGATCTATGACCCCCTATCAGGGATTCTAAACTTTGTCCTTAAGTCAAGCCATATCATCAGCCAAAACATTTCTTGGTTGGGAGATAAAAACTGGGCTTTGATGGCGATTATGATTATCCTTTTGACAACATCTGTTGGTCAACCGATTATCCTTTATATCGCTGCTATGGGAAATATTGACAACTCACTAGTTGAAGCAGCGCGTGTAGACGGTGCGACTGAATTCCAAGTCTTCTGGAAGATCAAATGGCCTAGCCTTCTTCCAACAACTCTTTACATCGCAATTATTACGACCATCAACTCTTTCCAATGTTTCGCCTTGATTCAGTTGTTGACATCTGGTGGTCCAAACTACTCAACAAGTACACTCATGTACTACCTTTACGAAAAAGCCTTCCAATTGACAGAGTACGGCTATGCAAATACCATCGGTGTCTTCTTGGCAGTGATGATTGCCATTGTCAGCTTTGCTCAATTCAAGATCCTCGGAAACGACGTAGAATACTAAAGAAAGGAGACAGTTATGCAACCTACACAAAAGAAACCTTTAACAGCTTTCACTGTTATTTCAACGATTATCTTGCTCTTGTTGACCGTACTGTTCATCTTTCCATTCTACTGGATCTTGACAGGGGCCTTCAAATCACAGCCTGATACCATCATGATTCCGCCACAGTGGTTTCCTAAAATGCCAACCATGGAAAACTTCCAACAACTCATGGTGCAAAACCCTGCTATGCAGTGGATGTGGAACTCTGTATTTATCTCATTGGTAACCATGTTCCTAGTTTGTGCAACCTCTTCTCTAGCAGGTTATGTCTTGGCTAAGAAACGTTTCTATGGTCAACGCATCCTCTTTGCAGTCTTTATCGCTGCCATGGCTCTTCCAAAACAAGTTGTCCTTGTACCATTAGTACGTATCGTCAACTTCATGGGAATTCACGATACACTTTGGGCAGTTATCCTGCCTTTGATTGGATGGCCATTTGGGGTCTTCCTCATGAAACAATTCAGTGAAAATATCCCTACAGAATTGCTTGAATCAGCTAAAATCGACGGTTGTGGTGAGATTCGTACTTTCTGGAGCGTAGCCTTCCCTATCGTGAAGCCAGGATTTGCAGCCCTTGCAATCTTTACCTTCATCAATACTTGGAACGACTACTTTATGCAGTTGGTTATGTTGACTTCACGTCAAAACTTGACCATCTCACTCGGGGTTGCGACCATGCAGGCCGAAATGGCGACCAACTACGGTTTGATCATGGCGGGTGCAGCTCTTGCAGCCGTGCCAATCGTAACAGTCTTCCTTGTCTTCCAAAAATCCTTCACTCAAGGGATTACTATGGGAGCGGTTAAGGGATAAGAAAAGTAAACTAGTATATCAAGGCTGCGGAAGTGGTCTTGACATGCTATGGAAATATAGAGTTATAAGTGTCTACAAAATGTTGGGTATTTTCTTGCCTTAGAGATTTTGTCAGACACTTATAAACTTAATCTATGATTTTAGTTAACTATCAGAAACGAAGGAAACAGTATGATTTTTGACGATTTGAAAAACATCGCCTTTTACAAGGGAATCCATCCCAATCTAGACAAGGCTATCGACTATCTCTATCAGCACCGTAAGGATTCTTTCGAACTCGGTAAGTATGAGATTGACGGGGACAAGGTCTTTCTAGTTGTGCAGGAAAATGTCCTCAATCAAGCTGAAAATGATCAATTTGAGCATCATAAGAACTATGCAGATTTGCATTTGCTGGTAGAAGGGCATGAATATTCGAGCTACGGTTCACGTATCAAAGACGAGGCGGTAGCATTCGATGAAGCGAGCGACATTGGTTTTGTCCATTGTCATGAACGCTACCCACTATTGTTGGGTTATCACAATTTTGCGATTTTCTTCCCAGGAGAACCGCACCAGCCAAATGGCTATGCAGGTATGGAAGAGAAGGTTCGCAAATATCTCTTTAAAATTTTGATTGATTAAAAGAATCAGGAGGAGCAAACATGGCACAAAAAGGAGTAAGCCTTATCAAGGCAGCATTTGATACAGATAACTTTCTCATGCGTTTCAGTGAGAAGGCCTTGGATATCGCCACAGCCAATCTTCTTTTTGTCGTCTCTTGTTTGCCCATCGTAACGATTGGAGTGGCAAAAATCAGCCTCTACCAAACCGTGTTTGAGATTAAGAGAAGCAGGCGAGTACCTGTTTTCAGAACCTATCTGAGAGCTTTCAAGCAAAATTTGAAACTGGGTTTCCAGTTAGGTTTGCTAGAGTTGGGCATTGTGTCATTAAGCTTTCTAGATCTCTACCTCTTCTGGGGACAGACAACTTTGCCTTTCCAACTTGTGAAAGCTATTTGTTTGGGAATTCTCATCTTCCTCACTCTGGTGATGCTGGCTAGTTATCCCATCGCTGCGCGCTATGATTTGTCATGGAAAGAAGTGTTGCAAAAAGGGCTTATCTTGGCAAGTTTTAACTTTCCATGGTTCTTCCTCATGTTAGCCATTCTCTTTCTCATAGTGATGGTTCTCTATCTATCTGCCTTCACTCTCCTTTTGGGTGGATCGGCCTTTATCCTCTTTGGTTTTGGTTTGCTAGTCTTTCTCCAAGCAGGATTGATGGAGAAAATTTTCGCCAAATACCAGTAGGATGGCTTGTTTCTGAAACTACTTTCAATCGTTACAGTTTCTAAAATACAAGTAGAAACTAAAATCTAAGTGTATACAAGATATTGAAAGCGATTTTCACAAGGTGTATACTAAACTTGTAAAAAATAGAACTGCTCTCAGCAGAAAAAAAGAAATCTTAGGAGAAAATCTATGTCAGATTTGAAAAAATACGAAGGTGTCATTCCAGCCTTCTACGCATGTTATGATGATCAAGGAGAAGTCAGTCCAGAGCGTACGCGTGCCTTGGTTCAATACTTTATTGATAAGGGTGTTCAAGGCCTCTATGTCAATGGTTCTTCTGGTGAATGTATCTACCAAAGTGTGGCAGACCGCAAGTTGATTTTGGAAGAAGTCATGGCAGTTGCTAAAGGGAAATTGACCATCATTGCTCACGTTGCCTGCAACAATACAAAGGATAGTATGGAACTTGCTCGCCACGCGGAAAGTTTGGGAGTAGATGCTATTGCAACGATTCCGCCGATTTACTTCCGCTTGCCTGAGTATTCAGTTGCCAAATACTGGAACGATATCAGTTCTGCAGCACCAAATACAGACTATGTGATCTACAATATTCCTCAATTAGCAGGTGTTGCTTTGACTCCAAGTCTTTATACTGAAATGTTGAAGAATCCTCGTGTTATCGGTGTTAAGAACTCTTCTATGCCAGTTCAAGATATCCAAACCTTTGTCAGCCTTGGTGGAGAAGACCATATCGTCTTTAATGGTCCAGATGAACAATTCCTAGGGGGTCGTCTCATGGGTGCCAAAGCTGGTATCGGTGGTACTTATGGTGCTATGCCAGAACTCTTCTTGAAACTCAATCAGTTGATTGCTGAGAAAGACTTGGAAACAGCTCGTGAATTGCAATACGCTATCAACGCAATCATTGGCAAACTCACTTCTGCACATGGAAATATGTACGGTGTCATCAAAGAAGTCTTGAAAATCAATGAAGGACTTAACATTGGTTCAGTTCGTTCACCATTGACGCCAGTAACCGAAGAAGATCGCCCAGTTGTAGAAGCAGCTGCAGCCTTGATTCGTGAAACCAAGGAGCGCTTCCTCTAATCCATAAGGAGGTATTTATGACACACTACGTTGCAATTGATATTGGTGGAACCAACATCAAATATGGTTTGATTGACCAAGAAGGCCAACTTGTTGAATCGCATGAAATGCCAACAGAGGCGCATAAGGGCGGCCCTCATATCTTGCAAAAGACCAAAGATATCGTAGCCAGCTATTTAGAAAAAGGCCCAGTAGCAGGTGTTGCCATTTCTTCAGCGGGAATGGTGGATCCTGATAAGGGTGAGATTTTCTATGCCGGCCCACAAATTCCTAACTACGCAGGAACCCAGTTCAAGAAGGAAATCGAGACGAACTTTTCGATTCCTTGCGAAATTGAAAATGATGTCAACTGTGCAGGTCTTGCTGAGGCAGTATCTGGTTCAGGAAAGGGAGCGAGTGTGACACTTTGCTTGACCATTGGAACAGGTATCGGTGGTTGCTTGATTATGGATGGGAAAGTCTTCCATGGTTTTAGCAATTCAGCCTGTGAAGTCGGTTATATGCACATGCAGGATGGAGCTTTCCAAGACTTAGCTTCTACGACAGCCTTGGTAGAATATGTGGCAGCAGCTCATGGAGATTCAGTTGACCAGTGGAATGGCCGACGCATCTTTAAGGAAGCTACTGAAGGAAACAAGATCTGTATGGCTGGCATTGACCGAATGGTAGACTATCTAGGAAAAGGTCTGGCAAATATTTGCTACGTTGCCAATCCAGAGGTGGTCATTCTAGGTGGTGGTATCATGGGGCAAGAGGCTATCCTCAAACCAAAGATCCGCACAGCCTTGAAGGCGGCCTTGGTACCAAGTCTAGCTGAAAAAACACGATTGGAATTTGCCCATCACCAAAATACAGCAGGGATGCTCGGTGCATATTACCATTTCAAAACAAAACAATCCTAGTTTGGAACTATAGAATTAAGAAGAACTTTTAATCTCTATTTGAGTGAAAAATGTTTTCCTTAATTCTTTTTTATTGAAAAATTTGAGCGAAAGGAGGTAATTGTGAGAAACTAGGAGAAAATAACCGCCTTGCATGAGAAGTTAAGCCGAGATGATGAACTACAAGGCGAGAGCAATTCTGTCATCAATTGAATTGATATTTAGCTTGAGTAAATGAGAAAATGTGGAAAAATGATATAATAAGATAGGCGAAAATTGACAAATTAGAATTTGTAGAGGTGAGAAAAATGTAATGGCAACCTATTCAACTTAAATTGAAATAATATAAAATTACGAGGAGATTATAAGATGAACAATTATATAAAATTAAATGAAGATCGATGGAATAATGTAAAAAATGACTACACTGAGCCATTGACACATGAAGAATTAGAAGAAGTTAGAAAACATCCAATTGCTGTTGCCTTAACTGTTGGAAAAAAAGTTCCGACAGAATGGTTTGAAAAAGCCAAGGGAAAAAAGATATTAGGGTTAGCTTGTGGTGGTGGACAGCAGGGTCCAGTTTTTGCTATAAAAGATTATGATGTCACCATAATGGATTTTTCTACATCACAATTACAAAGAGATGAGATGGTTGCTAAAAGAGAAGACTTAAAAATCACTACCGTTCAAGGCAATCTGACAAAACCATTTCCATTTGAAAATGAAACGTTTGATATTGTCTTTAATCCAGTTTCAAATGTATATATAGAAGATTTAGAAAACATGTATAAAGAAGCCTCTCGCGTATTGAAAAAGGGTGGCTTGTTAATGGTCGGATTTATGAATCCTTGGATATACATGTATGATGCTGACACTGTATGGGATAAACCCGATGAGGAATTACTGTTAAAGTTTTCACTACCTTTTAATTCAAGAGAGCTTGAAGAGGAAGGCAAAATCACCATCAATCCAGAATATGGATATGAATTTAGCCATACCTTAGAAACGCAAATCAGAGGACAACTTAAAAATGGTCTCGCTATGATTGATTTTTATGAATCGTGTGACAAAAGACATCGATTATCACGTTATGGAAATGACTACATCGCTACACTCTGCATTAAACTATAATCTTATAGAACGTACTTCTGAAGAATAGCTCGTTTTATTTTACGATTAGAATTTCCCATACCCAAAATACCGCAATGTTGGGTGCCTTTTATCATTTTTTACTCAATGAGAATCAAAGAGCAAAGTAGGAAGCGAGCCGTAGGTTGCTCAAAGCACAGCTTTGAGGTTGCAGATAAAACTGACGAAGTCAGTAAAATACGTACGGCAAGGTGAAGCTGACGTGGTTTGAAGAGAATTTCGAAGAGTATTAAAGCAAAACAATCCTAGTTTGGTTGAACCAAACTAGGATTTTCTAACGCGTTTTTGTCTACGATAGCCGTTGAGTTTTTTATTTTCCCAATAACTATTAAAGATTTTTTCCTTGCTCTCGCGATTGATTTCCAAAAAGTAGGCATAAATCAAATCTATTAAAATGAGCATAGGGAGTTGAGCGGAAATACGCTGGATGTAAGAAGATTGACTATGGCTTGCCACAAGGACCGTTTCGGTATAAGCCTGACTATTTTTGTTTGGTGCGCTGGTAAAGAGGATGGTCTTGGCGCCCATTTCCATGGCATCCAACAAACTATCGAGGACGGGTTGGGTAGTGCCTGATAGGGAAAAACCAAGTACCAAACAGTTTTCATCCATGATGCTAGTCGTCCATGCAAAGCCATCCTGATCGGTCAAAGCTTCACAGACAACACCTAGTCGCATAAAACGCAGTTTCATCTCACGGGCAATCAGACCAGAACTTCCCGTCCCAAAAAAGTAAACTCGTTCTGCATCGTCGATTAATTGGGCAACTCGTTCCAGTTGTTCTTCGTCAATTAAATCCTGTGTTTGTTCCCGTAGGTTGCTGTAGCTTCGAAGCACACGTTTGGTCAAAGGACTATGTTTGTGGGAATGGGTATCCTGTTTATTGGCCTGGTGTTGGTATTGAAAAACAAATTCTCGATAGCCAGTAAAGCCACATTTTTTTGCAAAACGGGTAAGGGCAGCTTGGGAAACATGCAGTTTTTGAGTAACCTGTTGCGATGATAGATCATCCACAATCGTATCTACCTGCAAGAAATAACGAGCGATTTCCTGTTCTAACTCTGTTAATTCTTCAAAATGAAGATCAATAATAGTTGCGATATCCTGCTTTTTCATGGAGCTCCTTTTCATGAGTCAAACTCTTAAAAGTTGACGATTGCCAGCTTATTAACATCATTATATCATAGAAGTTAGGATAACCAAATAAAAAGGCATTTTCGATTAAAAGTCAAAAAATGCTTCGACTTTTCCAAGAGTTTCTCCGTAAAATATGGTACAATGAAAAGTACCGAGCTTCACCCGTTTGCTCTATTATTTTAGCTGAAAATGAAGGTGAAAATCGGGAATTTTTCTAGAAAAGAGTCTTAGTTGTATGAGAAAATTCAATAGCCATTCGATTCCGATTCGGCTTAATTTACTGTTTGCGATAGTTATCCTGCTGTTTATGACCATTATCGGTCGATTGTTATACATGCAGGTACTGAATAAAGATTTCTATGAAGCAAAGTTGGCATCAGCCAGTCAGACTAGGGTGACAACCAGTTCAGCTCGAGGGCAGATTTATGATGCAACAGGGAAACCCTTGGTAGAAAACACACTCAAGCAAGTTGTTTCTTTCACACGAAACAATAAGATGACGGCGGCAGAGTTGAAGGAGACGGCTAAAAAACTGCTGACTTATGTAAATGTAACCTCCCCTGATCTGACAGATCGACAGATTGCAGACTATTACTTGGCGGACCAGGACGTTTACAAAAAAACAGTCGAATCCTTGCCAAGCGATAAACGTCTGGATTCAGATGGGAACCGTTTATCGGAAGCGACGCTCTACAATAATGCGGTTGAAAGCATAGACGTGAGTCAACTCAATTATACAGATGACCAGAAAAAGGAAATCTATCTCTTTAGTCAGCTCAATGCAGTTGAAAATTTTGCGACGGGCACCATTTCAACAGATGCCTTGGATGATACTCAGGTTGCTCTTGTGGCTTCTGCATCCAAGGAATTACCGGGCATTAGCATTTCAACCTCATGGGACCGAAAAGTACTGGACACTTCTCTATCGTCTATCGTCGGTAGCGTTTCAAGTGAAAAGTCAGGTCTTCCAGCTGAGGAAGTTGACGCTTATCTCAAGAAAGGCTACTCTCTCAATGACCGAGTGGGAACTTCTTATCTTGAAAAGCAATATGAAGATGTCCTCCAAGGCAAACGCTCTGTCAAAGAAGTGCATCTCGACAAACACGGAAATATGGAAAGTGTGGAAAATGTCGAGGAAGGAAGCAAGGGAAACAATATCAAACTAACGATTGACTTAGCTTTCCAAAATGGAGTGGATGACCTGCTTAAGAGCTACTTTAACTCCGAGTTGAGTAATGGTGGCGCTAAATATTCTGAAGGGGTCTACGCTGTGGCCCTCAATCCCAAAACTGGTGCAGTTCTGGCGATGTCAGGTGTCAAGCATGATGTCCAATCAGGGAAATTAAGTCCAGACTCCCTAGGGACAGTTACCAACGTCTTTGTACCAGGATCTGTCGTCAAGGCCGCAACCATCAGTTCTGGTTGGGAAAATGGAGTCTTGTCAGGGAACCAGACCTTGACAGACCAACCGATTGTCTTCCAAGGTTCAGCTCCAATTAATTCTTGGTACACTCAGGCTTACGGTTCATTTCCGATTACAGCTGTGGAAGCCTTGGAGTATTCTTCTAATGCCTACATGGTTCAAACGGCCTTGGGTATTATGGGTCAGACCTATCAACCTAATATGTTTGTTGAAACTAGCAATTTGGAATCAGCTATGGGGAAACTTCGTGCGACATTTGCGGAATATGGCCTAGGAGCTTCAACGGGTATTGATCTTCCGGATGAATCTACAGGATTTACTCCTAAGGAATATGATTTTGCCAATTATATTACCAATGCCTTTGGTCAGTTTGATAACTATACCCCAATGCAATTGGCCCAGTACGTTGGAACTATTGCCAACAACGGTGTTCGGATTGCCCCCCACATTGTTGAGGGGATTTATGGAAACAACGAACAAGGTGGCTTAGGGAACTTAATCCAATCTGTTGAAACTAAGGAAATGAATAAAATTAATATCTCTGAGTCTGATGTTTCCATCCTCCAACAAGGATTTTATCAAGTTTCGCATGGAACGAGTGCTCTAACAACTGGTCGTGCCTTTTCAAATGGCGCCGCCGTTTCCATCAGCGGGAAAACGGGTACTGCCGAAAGTTATGTTAATGGCGGTCAAAAAGCCAATAATACCAACGCAGTCGCCTACGCACCGACCGAAAATCCCCAAATCGCGGTCGCAGTCGTCTTCCCTCACAACACCAACCTAACAAATGGTGTCGGACCTTCGATTGCACGCGATATTATCAATCTTTATCACCAACACCATCCAATGAATTAGAAAGGAACTTATGCTGTATCCAACACCTATTGCCAAGCTGATTGATAGCTATTCAAAGTTACCAGGTATCGGGATTAAAACGGCTACCCGCCTAGCCTTCTATACCATTGGAATGTCTGATGACGATGTCAATGAATTTGCCAAAAATCTCCTGTCTGCTAAGCGGGAGTTGACCTATTGTTCCATCTGTGGTCGCTTGACTGACGATGATCCTTGCTCTATCTGTACAGATCCAACTCGTGACCAGACAACCATCTTGGTGCTAGAAGATAGTCGCGATGTGGCTGCAATGGAAAATATCCAAGAATACCACGGACTCTATCATGTCTTGCATGGCCTCATTTCTCCTATGAATGGCATCAGCCCAGACGATATCAATCTCAAGAGTCTCATGACTCGTCTCATGGATAGTGAGGTTTCAGAGGTTATCGTTGCGACCAATGCGACGGCTGATGGGGAAGCGACCTCTATGTACCTCTCTCGTCTCCTCAAGCCAGCTGGTATCAAGGTTACTCGTTTAGCACGAGGCCTAGCTGTGGGAGCAGATATCGAGTATGCGGACGAAGTTACACTCTTACGAGCCATTGAAAATCGAACAGAGTTGTAGGAGTAAACAAATTTACGAACTCAATTCATTTATACAAGAACGGGGAGACCGAGTTTGTCGTTATCGGTCTCTTTTTATATTTCTTTACTACCAGTACCATGTTCAAGTTTCAAAAAAGAAGCAAATATGATATACTAAGGTGCGAGTATTCTATTAGAAAATAGGACAGTAATATGAAACAAACAATTATTCTTTTATACGGTGGACGTAGTGCGGAACGTGAAGTCTCTGTACTATCAGCTGAGAGTGTCATGCGTGCGGTCAACTACGATCGTTTCACAGTCAAGACTTTCTTTATTAGTCAGTCAGGTGACTTTATCAAAACGCAAGAATTTAGCCAGACTCCAGGTCAAGAGGATCGTCTCATGACTAATGAGACCATTGACTGGGACAAGAAAATTGCGCCAAGTGCTATCTATGAAGAAGGTGCTGTAGTCTTTCCAGTTCTTCATGGTCCGATGGGTGAAGATGGCTCTGTCCAAGGATTTCTTGAAGTTTTGAAAATGCCTTATGTCGGTTGCAATATCTTGTCATCCAGCCTTGCCATGGATAAAATTACGACCAAGCGTGTTCTAGAATCTGTCGGGATTGCCCAAGTTCCTTATGTGGCCATAGTCGAAGGAGATGATGTGACTGCTAAAATCGCTGAAGTTGAAGAAAAATTGACTTATCCAGTCTTCACGAAGCCGTCAAACATGGGTTCAAGTGTCGGTATTTCTAAGTCTGAAAACCAAGAGGAACTCCGTCAAGCTCTAGAACTTGCCTTCCAATATGACAGCCGTGTCTTGGTAGAGCAAGGGGTGAATGCTCGTGAAATCGAGGTCGGTCTTTTGGGCAACTACGATGTGAAGAGCACGCTTCCTGGTGAAGTGGTCAAGGATGTTGCCTTTTATGACTATGATGCCAAGTATATCGATAACAAGATTACCATGGATATCCCAGCTAGAATCAGTGATGATGTGGTAGCTGTCATGCGTCAAAATGCAGAAACAGCCTTCCGTGCGATTGGTGGTCTCGGTCTGTCTCGTTGTGATTTCTTCTATACAGATAAGGGCGAGATTTTCCTAAACGAGCTCAATACCATGCCAGGTTTCACCCAGTGGTCTATGTATCCACTACTTTGGGACAATATGGGAATCAGCTACCCAGAACTAATCGAGCGTTTGGTTGACCTTGCCAAGGAAAGTTTTGACAAGCGCGAAGCGCATTTGCTATAAAAATGAAAGAGAGGGTAGAAGCCAGAACCGTCACCTGCCAGGTGAATGAAGTTCTCGGACTTCAACCCTTTTTAAAGGAGTAGAAATGAAATTAACAATCCACGAAGTAGCCCAAGCTGTTGGAGCTAAAAATGATGTTAGTCTTTTTGCGGACGTTCAGTTAGAAAAAGCTGAGTTTGACAGTCGTTTGATTGGGCCAGGTGATTTGTTTGTGCCACTCAAAGGTGCGCGTGATGGTCATGACTTTATCGAAACAGCTTTTGAAAATGGTGCAGCAGTAACCCTCTCTGAGAAGGAAGTAGAAGGTCATCCCTACATTCTAGTAGCTGATGTTTTGACTGCCTTTCAAACCCTAGCTGCCTACTATCTTGAAAAAACGGGTGTTGATGTCTTTGCTGTTACAGGTTCAAATGGCAAGACAACGACCAAGGATATGTTGGCGCATTTACTGTCAACGACCTACAAGACATACAAAACTCAAGGCAATTACAATAATGAGATTGGCCTTCCTTACACGGTTCTTCACATGTCTGAGGGGACAGAAAAGTTGGTCTTGGAGATGGGGCAGGATCACTTGGGAGATATCCATCTCTTGTCTGAATTGGCTCATCCAAAAACAGCCATCGTGACCTTGGTTGGAGAAGCCCATTTGGCCTTTTTCAAAGACCGTTCAGAGATTGCTAAAGGAAAAATGCAAATTGCAGACGGTATGACTTCAGGTTCCTTGCTTTTAGCTCCGACTGACCCTATTGTAGAGGCCTACTTGCCTACTGATAAAAAGGTGATTCGTTTTGGTCAAGGAGCAGAACTAGAAATAACAGACTTGGTTGAGCGTAAGGATAGTCTGACCTTTAAGGCGAATTTCTTGGGACAAACCCTCGATTTGCCAGTAACTGGCAAGTACAATGCCACCAATGCTATGATTGCTGCTTATGTGGCTCTACAAGAAGGAGTTTCAGAGGAGAAGATTCGTCAGGCTTTCCAAAATCTTGAATTGACTCGTAACCGTACCGAGTGGAAGAAAGCTGCCAACGGAGCAGATATTCTGTCAGATGTTTACAATGCCAATCCAACTGCTATGAAGCTAATTTTAGAGACTTTCTCTGCTATTCCAGCTAATGAAGGTGGCAAGAAAATTGCTGTTCTAGCAGACATGAAGGAACTCGGTGACCAATCTATCCAACTCCATAACCAGATGATTCTGAGCCTATCGCCAGATGTGCTTGATATGGTTATTTTCTATGGAGAAGACATTGCCGAATTAAGCCAGCTGGCCAGTCAAATGTTCCCAATCGGTCATGTATTCTACTTTAAGAAAACTGCGAGCGAAGATCAATTTGAAGACCTTGTCAAGCAGGTCAAGGAAAGCCTCGGTGCCAATGACCAAATTCTGCTCAAAGGCTCGAACTCTATGAATCTAGCTAAGTTGGTAGAAAGTTTAGAAAATGAATGCAAGTGATTTTACCAAGTATCTGCAAAGAATGCTAGCTATTACGGATACTGGATTAACCTTTACAAAAGATCCTTTTGACTGTGAGCGATACGAGGACTTGCGAAGTTTGTTTAGCGAAATGTTGAATCAGGTATCAGACCTCGATGCAGAAGAAGTGGCAGAAGTCTTGAAACCAACTTCCGCTTACGCGACTCCTCTGATGGACGTCCGTGCTTGGATTGTTGAGGATGAAAAAGTCTGTTTAGTTAGAGGAAAAGGAGAGGATAGTTGGGCTTTGCCAGGTGGATTTGGTGAAGTCGGCTATTCTCCAACTGAAAATATTCTTAAAGAAATTGAAGAAGAAACCGGTTTTACAGCAAAAACAGAAAGGTTACTTGCAGTTTTTGACACCAATCGTTTCCAACTACAGAGCAAACAATATGCAAAGTTTGTGTTTGAATGTAAGCTTCTTGATGGACAATTTCAAGAGAATCAAGAAATTGCTGACCTTCAATTTTTTGCCATCGACCAATTGCCAGCCTTATCTGAAAAACGCATCACCAAGGAACAAATGGAGATTCTTTGGCAGGTTTATAAAGGACAAAGAGACCAATATATTGACTAAGGAGATGATTATCGTATTTCTAAATTCATTTTTGTCAAGTAGCATGGTATAATAATATGCAAGAAAATTTTGAACTAATGAGGAAAACTAGATGAATTTATGGAATATTTTCTTTACGCCCCAAGCAACAGAACCACCTAAATTTGACCTTTTTTGGTATATCAGCCTATTTACGCTCTTAGCCGTAACCTTTTTTACAGCTTATCGTTACCGTGAAAAGAAGGCTTGTCAACGATTTTTCCAAATTTTGCAAGCTGTCCAGTTAATCCTTCTTTATGGTTGGTATTGGGTTAATCATATGCCACTGTCAGAAAGCTTACCATTTTATCATTGCCGTATGGCTATGTTTGTGGTGCTTTTACTTCCAGGTCAGTCCAAATATAAGCAGTACTTTGCATTGTTGGGGACATTTGGTACATTAGCAGCTTTTGTTTATCCTGTGCCAGATGCCTATCCTTTCCCACATATTGCTATCTTGTCCTTTATCTTTGGGCATTTAGCTCTCTTGGGAAACTCCCTGATTTATCTATTAAGACAGTATGATGGACGATTGCTGGATGTGAAGCGGATTTTTCTCATGACCTTTGCGCTAAATGCCTTGATTTTTGTGGTCAATTTGGTGACAGGCGGAGATTATGGTTTCCTAACAAAACCACCATTAGTCGGAGATCATGGGTTAGTAGCCAACTACTTGATTGTATCTTTTACTTTGTCAGTTGCTATCAGTTTGACAAGGAAAATTTTAGAAGCTTTTTTGGAGCAAGAGGAAGAAAAATTTCTCGTAAAGAAAGTTTAATTTTAAGCTCAGATTGAAGAAAAAGTCCATTTTGGACAATTTTCTTCAATCTTTTTCTTTTACTAGAGAAAGTAAAAAAACTCTTAAAAACAGCATTAGATCAGTATTCCTAAGAGTTTCTGCTATATGGTAATCAATCTTCAAAAGAGAAATTTATTAATTACTGGATAGGATTTGTCTACGTTATGAAGCTTGATTTTAAGCTTTCTTTTTTCATGAATTCGATTTTTTATAACTTGCTTGGAAAAAAGAAAAGTATAGGAAGAGAAAGTGAAAAAATGGTAAGGAAATTTATGAAAAACTAAGCACGATTGGATTTTTTGTGTTATAATATTTTGTGAATAGCTGTGTCTCGTCACAGTTATTAAAAATAGAAGTGAGAAACTTGGAAGACAGAGAGGACGCAATGTAATGACTAGAGATGGTTTTTTTACAGGCTTAGATATCGGAACTAGCTCCATCAAAGTGCTGGTTGCCGAACATAGAGATGGTGAAGTAAATGTAATTGGCGTTAGCAATGCCAAGAGTAAAGGTGTCAAAGACGGGATTATCGTTGATATTGAGGCTGCTGCTTCAGCAATTAAATCCGCAATTTCCCAGGCAGAAGAGAAGGCAGGAATTTCAATCAAGTCTGTTAATGTTGGTTTACCAGCAAATCTCTTGCAGGTTGAACCAACTCAAGGAATGATTCCTGTAACATCAGATACAAAAGAAATTACAGATCAAGACGTAGAGAATGTTGTCAAATCAGCTTTGACAAAGAGCATGACGCCTGATCGTGAAGTGATTACTTTCATTCCAGAAGAATTTATCGTAGATGGTTTCCAAGGTATTCGTGACCCTCGTGGCATGATGGGGGTGCGTTTGGAAATGCGTGGCTTACTTTACACAGGACCTCGTACCATTCTTCATAACCTTCGTAAAACCGTGGAGCGTGTGGGAATTCATGTTGACAACGTCATCATCTCACCATTAGCGATTGTAAATTCAGTTCTTAATGAGGGAGAACGTGAGTTTGGCGCGACAGTGATTGATATGGGTGGTGGACAGACTACAGTTGCAACCATTCGCAATCAAGAATTGCAATTTACAAATATCTACCAAGAAGGTGGAGAATATGTCACTAAAGACATTTCCAAGGTCTTAAAAACTTCCCAAAAAATCGCAGAAAGTTTGAAACTAAACTATGGTGAAGCTTATGTTCCACTAGCAAGTAACGAGACTTTCCAAGTTGAAGTCATTGGTGAAGTAGAGCCCGTTGAAGTGACAGAAAGTTACTTAGCAGAAATTATCTCAGCACGTATCAAACATATTTTTGATCAAATTAAACAGGAGTTAGACAGAAGACACTTGTTGGATTTACCAGGTGGTATCGTTCTGATCGGCGGGAATGCGATTTTGCCAGGAGTTGTCGAATTGGCGCAAGAAGTGTTTGGTGTTCGAGTGAAACTCTATGTGCCAAATCAAGTGGGAATTCGCAACCCTGCTTTTGCCCATGTAATCAGCTTGTCTGAGTTTGCAGGTAAATTGACAGAAGTGAATCTTCTGGCTCAAAAGGCAGTCAGAGGAGATGAATTCCTTCGTCAAAAACCAATTAATTTTGGTGTTTCAAATCAAAGTGTTACACCGATTATACAAACAACTCCAGTGCAACCAGCTACTGCAGCAACTGAAATCACACCTGACAGTGGCCTTGCTCCAAGAGACGAATTCCAAGCAAGTTCTCAAGATAAACCGAAATTAACAGACCGTTTCCGTAGCTTGATCGGAAGCATGTTTGATGAATAAAAGAGGAAAAGAAATTATGACATTTTCATTTGATACAGCAGCTGCTCAAGGTGCAGTTATTAAAGTAATTGGTGTCGGTGGAGGCGGTGGTAATGCTATTAACCGCATGATCGACGAAGGTGTTTCAGGCGTAGAATTCATTGCGGCGAACACAGACGTACAAGCCTTAAGCAGTACAAAAGCTGAAACAGTTATCCAACTCGGACCAAAGTTGACTCGTGGTTTGGGTGCTGGAGGTCGACCTGAGGTTGGTCGTAAGGCTGCTGAAGAAAGCGAAGAAGCATTGACAGCAGCAATTAGTGGGGCAGACATGGTCTTTATCACTGCTGGTATGGGTGGTGGATCTGGTACAGGAGCTGCCCCTGTTATTGCACGTATTGCTAAAGATTTAGGTGCCCTTACAGTAGGTGTTGTGACACGTCCTTTTGGATTTGAAGGAAGCAAACGTGGTCAGTACGCTGTAGAAGGAATCAACGAACTTCGCGAACATGTTGATACTTTGTTGATTATTTCAAACAACAACTTACTTGAAATTGTTGATAAGAAGACACCGCTTCTTGAAGCACTTAGCGAAGCAGATAACGTCCTTCGCCAAGGTGTTCAAGGGATTACAGACTTAATTACCAACCCTGGATTGATCAACCTTGACTTTGCTGACGTGAAAACGGTTATGGCAAACAAAGGGAATGCCCTCATGGGTATCGGTATTGGCAGTGGAGAAGAGCGTGTCGTTGAAGCGGCTCGTAAAGCGATTTACTCACCACTTCTTGAAACTACCATTGACGGTGCTGAAGATGTCATTGTCAACGTTACTGGTGGTCTTGATTTGACCTTGATTGAAGCAGAAGAAGCTTCTGAAATCGTCAACCAAGCAGCAGGTCAAGGAGTGAATATCTGGCTTGGAACCTCTATTGACGAAAGCATGAAAGATGAAATTCGTGTAACAGTTGTAGCGACTGGTGTTCGTCAAGAACGTGTAGAAAAAGTTGTTGGTTCTCCAGTAAAACAAGCGGCTCGTCGTGAAGCCTCAAGACCACCACACTCTCAAAATTTTGATCGTCATTTTGACCTAGAAGATACAGCAGAATTACCAAAACAAAGCCAACGACGCTTTGAAACAAGTCAATCTTCTGCTTTTGGTGATTGGGACTTGCGTCGTGAATCAATCGTTCGTCAAACTGATTCAGTCGTATCACCTGTAGAACGTTTCGAAGCACCGACTTATCAGGACGAAGATGAGTTGGACACACCTCCATTCTTCAAGAATCGTTAATCAATGGATTTGAAAAAAAATACAGAGTTCGTTTTTCAGCAGGTCGCTGAAGCTAGCCGAGAAGCCAATCGTGATCCAGCTTCTGTTTCCATTATTGCAGTGACGAAATATGTGGACGTAAAAACAGCGGAAGCCCTGCTTCCCCTGGGTGTTCATCATATTGGTGAAAATCGTGTTGATAAATTTTTAGAAAAATATCAGGCGTTAAAAGAATTCCCTGTCACTTGGCATTTGATTGGAACGCTACAAAGACGGAAGGTCAAAGAAGTAATCCCTTTTGTGGATTACTTTCATGCTTTAGATTCCTTAAAATTGGCGCAGGAGATTCAAAAAAGAACAGATCATGTTATCAAGTGTTTCCTACAGGTCAATATTTCAGGAGAAGAAAGCAAGCACGGTTTTTCAAAAGAAGAATTACTAGAACTTTTGCCAGACTTGGCTCAGCTAGATCAGATTGAGTATGTTGGTTTGATGACCATGGCTCCTTTTGAGGCAGATTCTGATGAATTGAAACAAATTTTCAAGAAAACTCAGGAACTGCAAGCAGAAATTAGGGAAAAACAAATTCCTAATATGCCGATGACAGAGTTGAGCATGGGCATGAGTCGTGACTATAAGGAAGCGATTCAATTTGGTTCGACCTTTGTTCGAATTGGCACAGCATTTTTTAAATAGGAGAGATCTATGTCTTTAAAAGATAGATTTGATAAATTTATAGATTATTTTACAGAAGATGGGGAAGAAACAACTGCGACTTATCAACCTCAGGATGAGCAGATGATTGCTTCATCGAGTTCAGCTTCTAAAGAACTGCCAGCGCAGTTTCAATCAACCACTTCAAAAGATGCCAACATCACTCGCCTACATGCTCGCCAACAAGAATTGGCTATGCAAAGCCATCGTACAGATGAAAAAGTGACGATTGATGTTCGTTATCCTAGAAAATATGAGGATGCAACAGAGATTGTGGGTTTATTGGCTGGAAATGAAAGTATCTTGATTGACTTCCAGTACATGACAGAGGTTCAGGCTCGTCGTTGTCTAGACTATCTGGACGGTGCCCGTCATGTTTTGGCAGGTAATCTGAAAAAAGTTGCGAGTACAATGTATTTGTTGACACCAGTCAATGTGGTTGTGAATATTGAAGATATCAAGTTGCCTGATGATTCTCAAAGTGCAGAATTTGGTTTTGATATTAAACGAAGTAGAGCGAAATAATGATTTTTCTGATTCGTCTAATCCAAAATGCAGTGAATATTTATTCCCTGCTTTTGTTAATCTATGCACTCCTCTCTTGGTTTCCAAATTCTTACGGTAGTTCACTAGAACGTTTACTGGAAAAGCTGATTAGACCGATTGTTGATCCACTTCGCCGTTTACCTTTACAATTTGGAGGTTTGGATTTATCCATTTGGCTGGCAATCTTAATCGTCCGTTTTTTGGGTGACAGCTTGATTCGTTTCTTGTTGATACTATGATGACAAATAAAGCGATTTACCAGCACTTTTCCCTTGATGATGCTCCCTTTATTGATAAGGGATTAGAGTGGATCAAGCGGGCGGAAGATACTTATACTCCTGTCCTCACTGCTTTTGTCAATCCGCATCAGGAACATATACTGAGGGTTTTGGCTGGGACCTATGGACTGGGCTGTGTGAGTAGCGGAGAATATATCCATACGGAATTTGTCCGTGTCCTTCTGTATCCGGACTATTTCAGTCCGACACTGTCAGATTTTGAAATGGCATTGTTAGAGATCCGTTATCCAAGTAGATTTGAACAGCTAACACATGCAAAGATTTTGGGGACAATCATCAATCAACTAGGAATTGATCGTAAGCTCTTTGGTGATATCTTGGTAGATGAAAAGAGAGCACAGATTTTTGTCAATCGTGATTTTATCCCTCTGTTTCAGGATGGGATACAAAAGATTGCTAGGCTACCTGTGTCGCTGGAGGAATGTCCTTTCACCGATAAAATCATATCTGAGATCAATTATCAAGAACAAGAGATTTTGATTTCCAGTTTTCGTTTGGATGCCCTCTTATCAAGTGCCTTGAAATTATCCAGAAAGCAGGCTGGTCAACTGATAGAGAAAAAATCTGTTCAGGTAAACTACCACCCCATTGAAAAATTAGATTATCTAGTAGCTGTAGGGGATTTGATTAGTGTGAGAAAGTTTGGTCGTCTGAAGATTGTCAAAGAAAATGGGCAAACTAAAAGGGATAAGATAAAACTGACTATCCAATTATTATTAAGTAAGTGAGGAAAAGTATGCCAATTACATCATTAGAAATTAAAGATAAAACCTTTTCTACGAAATTCAGAGGGTTTGATCCAGAAGAAGTAGATGAATTTCTTGATATTGTTGTTCGTGATTACGAGGACTTAGTTCGCAATAATCACGAAATGGAAAGACACATTAGAAGTTTAGAAGAGCGCTTATCTTACTTTGATGAGATGAAGGATTCGTTGAGCCAGTCTGTTTTGATTGCTCAAGATACGGCTGAACGTGTAAAGCAAGCTGCTCAAGAGCGCTCAAACAATATTATTCAACAGGCTGAGCAAGATGCCCAGCGCCTCCTTGAAGAGGCAAAATACAAGGCTAATGAAATCCTACGTCAGGCAACAGATAATGCTAAGAAAGTAGCTGTTGAGACAGAGGAATTGAAAAACAAAAGCCGTGTATTTCATCAACGTCTCAAATCTACGATTGAGAGCCAGTTGGCAATTGTCGAATCTTCAGATTGGGAAGATATTCTTCGTCCGACTGCGACTTATCTCCAAACAAGTGATGAAGCCTTCAAGGAAGTCGTAGGTGAGGTCTTGGGAGAAGCTGTTCCTTCGCAACCAGAAGAAGAGCCGATTGATGTGACTCGCCAATTTTCACCTGAAGAAATGGCTGAGTTACAAGCCCGCATCGAAGCAGGTAACAAAGAATTAGCTGAGTTTGAAGCTCAGCAGGCTAACAGTCAAGCGGAAAGTCATGTGTTAGACATCAATACGGTTGTAGAAGAGATACAGTCTCATTCAGTTGAACCACAACATGAGGATTCAGAAATCGTGACAGAGTATTTCTCAGTATCGCCATCAGCAACTGGAACTGCTTCTTCAACTACTAGACATGAAGCACAACAAGAATCCGTTACAATATTATAAGAAATAAATGTGAGAACAATATCTGACTAACTATATTTTCAGCGAGTAGGAGATGGTGTGAGTCCTGCAATCCCTAGTGGTCAGATTATCCTCTCAAGCAATCCAGTCTGAAAAGAGTAAGATTGGACGTTGCCCACGTTACGGGACAAGAGGGGAAAAGACAAAGTCTTTTTCCGAACAAAGGTGGTACCACGATTTTCGTCCTTTTTAGCGATTCGTGGTTTTTAATTTGTCTATATAATAAAGGAGATATAATGAAACTCAAAGATACCCTAAATCTTGGAAAAACTGAATTTCCAATGCGTGCTGGACTTCCTACTAAAGAACCACTATGGCAAAAAGAGTGGGACGAAGCGAAACTTTACCAACGTCGTCAAGAATTGAACCAAGGAAAACCGCATTTCACCTTGCATGATGGCCCTCCCTATGCCAACGGAAATATCCACGTTGGGCACGCCATGAACAAGATTTCTAAAGATATTATTGTTCGTTCTAAGTCTATGTCAGGATTTTACGCCCCTTACATCCCAGGTTGGGATACACATGGTCTGCCAATCGAGCAAGTTTTGGCAAAACAAGGTGTCAAACGCAAAGAAATGGACTTGGTTGAGTACTTGAAACTTTGCCGCGAGTACGCTCTTTCTCAAGTTGATAAACAACGTGAAGACTTTAAACGTTTGGGTGTTTCTGGTGACTGGGAAAATCCTTATGTGACTTTGACTCCAGACTATGAAGCGGCTCAAATCCGTGTCTTTGGTGAAATGGCTAAAAAAGGCTATATCTACCGTGGTGCCAAGCCAGTTTACTGGTCATGGTCATCTGAATCAGCTCTTGCAGAAGCAGAAATTGAATATCATGACTTGCTTTCAACTTCCCTTTACTATGCTAACCGTATCAAAGACGGAAAAGGTGTCCTAGATACTGATACTTACATCGTTGTTTGGACAACTACTCCATTTACCATTACAGCATCTCGTGGGTTGACTGTTGGTGCGGATATCGATTACGTAGTCGTACAACCAGCTGGTGAATCTCGTAAGTTTGTGGTTTCTTCAGAATTGTTGACTAGTTTGTCTGAAAAATTTGGCTGGGCTGATGTTCAGGTCTTGGCAACCTACCGTGGTCAAGAATTGAACCATATCGTAACAGCTCACCCTTGGGATACGGCTGTAGATGAGTTGGTGATTCTTGGTGACCACGTTACAACTGACTCTGGTACAGGTATCGTCCATACAGCCCCTGGTTTTGGTGAGGACGACTACAATGTCGGTGTTGCTAACGGTCTTGAAGTTGCTGTAACAGTTAACGAACGCGGTATTATGATGGCCAATGCTGGCTCTGACTTTGAAGGTCAATTCTATGACAAGGTTGTACCAACTGTTATCGAAAAACTTGGTAATCTTCTCCTTGCGCAAGAAGAAATCTCTCACTCCTATCCATTTGACTGGCGTACGAAAAAACCAATCATCTGGCGTGCAGTGCCACAATGGTTTGCCTCTGTATCTAAATTCCGCCAAGAAATCTTGGATGAAATTGAAAAAGTGAAGTTCCACTCAGAATGGGGGAAAGTGCGTCTTTACAACATGATTCGCGACCGTGGCGACTGGGTTATCTCTCGTCAACGTGCTTGGGGAGTTCCACTTCCTATCTTCTATGCTGAAGACGGAACGCCAATCATGACTGCTGAAACGATTGAGCACGTGGCTCAACTCTTTGAGGAACACGGATCTATCATCTGGTGGGAACGTGATTCAAAGGATCTCTTGCCAGAAGGATTTACGCATCCCGGTTCACCAAATGGCGAGTTCAAAAAAGAAACAGACATCATGGACGTTTGGTTTGACTCAGGTTCATCATGGAATGGAGTTGTGGTAAACCGTCCAGAGTTGACTTACCCAGCAGATCTTTACCTAGAAGGTTCTGACCAATACCGTGGTTGGTTCAACTCTTCTCTCATCACATCCGTTGCTAACCATGGCGTTGCTCCTTACAAACAAATCTTGTCACAAGGTTTTGCCCTTGATGGTAAGGGTGAAAAGATGTCTAAATCCCTTGGAAATACGATTGCTCCAAGCGATGTTGAAAAACAATTTGGTGCGGAAATTTTGCGTCTTTGGGTAACAAGTGTTGACTCAAGTAACGACGTGCGTATCTCTATGGATATCTTGAGCCAAGTCTCTGAAACTTACCGTAAGATCCGTAACACTCTTCGTTTCTTGATTGCTAATACATCTGACTTTAACCCAGCTCAAGACGCAGTAGCCTACGATGATCTTCGTTCAGTTGATAAGTATATGACCATCCGCTTTAACCAACTTGTGAAAACGATTCGTGATGCTTATGCCAACTTTGAATTCTTGATAATCTATAAGGCCTTGGTAAACTTTATCAACGTTGACTTGTCAGCCTTCTACCTTGACTTTGCTAAAGACGTTGTTTACATCGAAGGTTCCAAATCACTCGAACGTCGTCAAATGCAGACTGTCTTCTATGACATTCTTGTGAAAATCACTAAACTCTTGACACCAATTCTGCCTCACACTGCGGAAGAAATCTGGTCATATCTTGAGTTTGAAGCTGAAGAATTCGTTCAATTGTCAGAATTGCCAGAAGCTCAAACCTTTGCCAACCAAGAAGAAATCTTGGATACATGGGCAGCCTTCATGGACTTCCGTGGACAAGCTCAAAAAGCCTTGGAAGAAGCTCGTAATGCAAAAGTAATCGGTAAATCACTCGAAGCTCACTTAACGGTTTATCCTAATGAAGTTGTGAAAACTTTGCTTGAAGCAGTAAACAGCAATGTAGCTCAACTTTTGATCGTGTCAGACTTGACTATTGCAGAAGGACCAGCTCCAGAAGGCGCAGTTAGCTTTGAAGACGTAGCCTTCACAGTTGAACGCGCTGCAGGTGAAGTATGTGACCGTTGCCGTCGTATCGATCCAACTACTGCAGACCGTAGTTATCATGCAGTTATCTGTGACCACTGTGCAAGCATCGTAGAAGAAAACTTTGCGGACGCAGTCGCAGAAGGATTTGAAGCGAAATAATCAGAAAGAGACTGAGAAAGGTCACTAAAATCATAAAAACGCATAATATCAAGAGTTCAAGTGCTTTGATATTATGCGTTTTATTATGGGAAAATTTACTAGTCCATTTCCTAAAATGAAGTTCTTTTTAGCCTGTCCGTGTAGATAATTAATATAATCAACTATTCAGTTTTCTCATAATTTTATATTTCTACTAATTATAAAGAGACTATAGAACTTAAAATTATTTTTTGAAAATCAATATTTATTATAAAATATTATAAGACTGTTTAATTTTTAGAGAAATTATGATAGAATAATACCTATAAAAATTTTAAGGAGATTATTATGAAAACAAATACACTTGCTCGTGTTAACGCTATTTTTGGTCTTATTTCAGGAATTGTATTGCTTTTAGCGCCAGTCATCATGTTTATGATGGCTGTTGGAGCTGCTGCAGCGACTGAAGACGCAGATGTAACACTTGGAACATTGACAGGGATTTCAATTATTTTGTTATTGGTTAAAATTGCTGTTTTGGTATTGGGAATTGTTGCTATTGTTTATTATAAAGATGATGAACGTGTTACGAATGCACCTTCTGTTTTGCTCATTGTAGGTGGTGCGGTCGGTTTGATTCCACTTTTGGGATGGGTAGGTGGAATTCTAACCATTATTGGTGGTTCACTCTACTTTGGAACATTGAAAAAATTTGTAATTGAAGAGTAGTAGTTTTTTAATTATTTAGGAGAGACTGCTTCATTTTCTGTTGAGAACAATTATGATAATATAATAAAGAGAAGGCTGAGAAGCTCTTCTCTTTTTCGTTGATTTTCACTAGCTTTTTTGTGAAAAATTGTGTAAAATGGAATAGATAAACGAGGACAACCTCGAAAAATAAAAGGAGAATCCATCTAATGGTAAAATTGGTTTTTGCTCGCCACGGTGAGTCTGAATGGAACAAAGCTAACCTTTTCACTGGTTGGGCTGATGTTGATTTGTCTGAAAAAGGAACACAACAAGCGATTGACGCTGGTAAATTGATCAAAGAAGCTGGTATCGAATTTGACCAAGCTTACACTTCAGTATTGAAACGTGCGATCAAAACAACAAACTTGGCTCTTGAAGCTGCTGACCAATTGTGGGTTCCAGTTGAAAAATCATGGCGCTTGAACGAACGTCACTACGGTGGTTTGACTGGTAAAAACAAGGCTGAAGCTGCTGAACAATTTGGTGATGAGCAAGTTCACATCTGGCGTCGTTCATACGATGTATTGCCTCCAAACATGGACCGTGATGATGAGCACTCAGCTCACACTGACCGTCGTTACGCTTCACTTGACGACTCAGTTATCCCAGATGCTGAAAACTTGAAAGTAACTTTGGAACGTGCCCTTCCATTCTGGGAAGACAAAATCGCTCCAGCACTTAAAGATGGTAAAAACGTATTCGTAGGAGCTCACGGTAACTCAATTCGTGCCCTTGTAAAACACATCAAACGCTTGTCAGACGACGAAATCATGGACGTGGAAATCCCTAACTTCCCACCATTGGTATTCGAATTCGACGAAAAATTGAACGTAGTTTCTGAATACTACCTTGGAAAATAATCTATAAACAGAAAGCCTAGATTACTAGGCTTTTTTGTTTTTGCTTCCAGTTTCCAACTAGTTGAAAAAGCGTTATAATGATAGTAAAGAGTGACTTAATTGTAAGAAAGAGAGAAGGACGATGGCTTATATTGAAATGAAACACAGCTACAAGCGTTACCAGGTTGGGGATACGGAGATTGTGGCTAATCGTGATGTGAATTTTGAAATTGAAAAAGGGGAGCTGGTTATCATACTTGGCGCTTCAGGTGCTGGAAAATCAACCGTTCTCAATCTCCTAGGAGGTATGGATACCAATGATGAGGGGGAGATTTGGATTGATGGTGCCAATATTGCCAACTATAGTTCTCACCAACGAACAAACTATCGTCGTGAAGATGTGGGATTTGTTTTTCAGTTTTACAATCTGGTCTCCAATCTGACAGCCAAGGAAAACGTAGAGTTGGCCTCAGAAATTGTAGCTGATGCCCTAGATCCAGAGCAAGTGCTCAAAGACGTAGGTCTGGCTCATCGCCTGAATAACTTTCCAGCCCAGCTTTCTGGAGGGGAGCAACAGCGAGTCTCCATTGCACGCGCTGTAGCCAAAAATCCTAAAATTCTCCTCTGCGATGAACCGACAGGTGCCTTGGATTACCAGACGGGGAAGCAAGTCTTGAAGATTCTCCAAGACATGTCTCGTCAAAAGGGGGCGACAGTGATTATCGTGACCCACAATGGCGCGCTAGCCCCTATTGCAGATCGGGTGATTCACATGCGCGATGCAACGGTTAAGAGCATGACGATCAATGAGCATCCGCAGGATATCGATACATTGGAGTATTAGCATGAAAAAAGCATATCGGAAAGACCTAATTCAGTCAGTGACGACATCAAAGGGACGCTTTGTTTCTATCTTGACCTTGATGACGCTGGGTTCTCTAGCTCTAGTAGGTCTTAAAGTAGCCAGTCCAAACATGGAACGTACGGCAGAGGATTATCTCCGTAAAGCCAATACTTTGGATCTGGCCGTGATAGCTGATTATGGCTTGGACAAAGAAGACCAAGACGAACTAAAGACCCTTCAAGGAGCAAGTGTTGAGTTTGGCTATATGGCAGACCTAACCGTTGAAAATAGTGAAGAAGCGGTTCGACTTTATTCCAAACCAGAGAGCATTTCAACATTCCAAGTGACAGAAGGGCGACTGCCAGAAGCTGATGAGGAAATTGCCCTAGCCGACTTCTGGAAAGACCGCTATCATATTGGAGAAACCATTACCTTTACCAAGAAAGAAGAAAAGTCCGTTCTAAAATCCCAAACTTTCACAATTACTGGATTTGTTCAGTCGGGTGAAATCCTTTCTAAAGAAGATTTAGGAAGCGCTAGTAGTGGAAATGGAAGCTTGGCTGGCTATGGAGTGATTTTACCAAGTCAGTTTGATTCAGATGTTTATAGTATTGCGCGTGTGCGCTATGATGATTTAAAAAATCTGGATGCTTTTTCATCAGACTATAAGACCAAACGAACCCAACACCAGGAAGAGTTGCAAGAATTGCTGGCCGATAATGGTCAAAAAAGATTAGCAAGTATCAAAACAAATGGGCAAAAGAGTCTGAAAAATGGGAAAGAACAGCTCCAAACTGCTGAAAGCAACCTTGAAAATGGCAAGAGTCAGTTAGAGCAGACCGAAAGTCACTTGAAAACGCAAGAAGAACAAGCGACCGCTTTACCAGAACCACAAAAGAGTCAAGCCAAGGGACAGCTGACAAAAGCAAAGGAAGAACTGGCGACTAAAAAAGAAAAACTGGCTCAGACAGAGAGTGATTTAACTAAGGAAAAAGAGAAGCTAGAACAGCGTCAGAAAGAGCTTGATGAACTGACAGAGCCGAAATACCACGTATACAATCGCCAAACCATACCAGGTGGACAAGGCTACCTCATGTACAGCAATGTATCAACAAGTATCCGTTCTATCGGAAATATTTTCCCCGTGGTGCTATATATGGTCGCTGCAATGGTGACCTTTACAACGATGACTCGCTTTGTAGACGAAGAGCGCACAAACGCCGGTATTTTTAAGGCCCTAGGTTACCGGAATCAAGATATAGTTGCCAAGTTTGTTCTCTATGGTTTTCTTGCAGGAACTGTGGGAACCATTATAGGAACGCTACTAGGACATTATTTTTTAGCAGGTGTTATTTCGGATGTTTATACAGCTAGAGTGGTTGTTGGAAAAAGTCACGAGTATTTCTATTGGTCTTATAGTCTCCTTGCCCTAGCCTTGAGTTGGGTATCTAGTGTTTTGCCGGCTTATCTGGTGGCGCGAAGGGAACTACACGATGAAGTAGCCCAACTCTTGCTTCCCAAACCTCCCGTTAAGGGATCAAAGATTTTACTGGAACGTCTGAACTTTATTTGGAGTCGTTTGAGCTTCACTCATAAGGTTACTGCGCGAAATATTTTCCGTTATAAGCAACGGATGTTGATGACCATTTTTGGAGTTGCAGGTTCAGTTGCTCTCTTATTTGCAGGTCTGGGCATTCAGTCATCTGTGGGAGGAGTTTCCGAGCGCCAATTTGAACAAATCCAGCAATACCAGATGATTGTAGCGGAAAAGAGCAGTGCGACGGAGCAAGAAAAAGCAGATTTAGAAAGTGCCTTGCAAGCGGAGCCTATCCATGCTTATCAAAAGATTTACTCTAAATCCATTGAAAAAGATTTCAAAGGAAAAGCAGGGCTTCAAACCATCACCATGATGGTTACTAGTAGAGAAGACTTCAAGCCCTTTATCGTATTAGAGGAAAAGGGGCAAGAAGTGCAGGTTACCGATGGAGCGGTATTGAGTCAAAAACTAGCTCAACTAGCAGATGTTACGGTTGGAGACAAGCTGGAGCTTGATGGGAAGGAAATCAAGGTCGCGGCTATTTCTGAAAATTATGTTGGACACTTTGTTTATCTCAACAGAGCGACTTACGAACAAGTGTATGGCACTAGTCCACAAGACAATACCTATCTAGTAAAATTAAAAGAGCCAACACCTTCCAATACGGAGAAAGAAGCGGCTACCTTCATGGAAAAAGCTGCTGTTTCTGGGGTCGTCCAAAATGCAACGGCTATCCATCTCTTTGAATCCGTGGCTAGTTCGCTCAATAAAACCATGGCAATCCTTGTCCTTGTTTCCGTCTTGCTAGCCATTGTCATTCTTTACAATCTCACTAATATCAATGTGGCAGAACGTATCCGTGAACTTTCGACTATCAAGGTTCTCGGTTTCCATAATAAAGAAGTGACTCTCTATATCTACCGCGAGACCATGGTGCTATCCCTTGTGGGAATTTCTCTCGGTTTGGTAGCCGGCCACTATTTACATCAATTTTTGATTCAAATGATTTCACCTGCTACCATACTTTTTTATCCACGAGTCAGCTGGGAAGTCTATGCTCTTCCAATCGTCGCAGTGACTGTAATCTTAGCCTTATTGGGTCTCTTTGTCAATCACCACTTGAGAAAAGTGGATATGCTCGAAGCCCTGAAATCAGTAGAGTAATTCACGGTTTTAAATAGTAAATCAGTTGACAAAGTCTTTGCTTCTTGGTAGAATAAGAACTGTCGTAAAGACAAATAACTTCTTCTTGGTTACAGGCATGCCAACCTGTCACTCGGATGAAGCCAAACAAAAAGGAGAAACATCATGGCAATCTCAAAAGAGAAAAAAAATGAAATCATCGCACAATATGCACGTCACGAAGGTGATACAGGTTCAGTAGAGGTTCAAGTTGCTGTCCTTACTTGGGAAATCAACCACCTTAACGAACACATCAAACAACACAAAAAAGACCACGCTACTTACCGTGGATTGATGAAGAAAATCGGTCGCCGTCGTAACTTGCTTGCATACTTGCGTAAAAACGACGTTAACCGTTACCGTGAGTTAATCAACTCTCTAGGACTTCGTCGTTAATCTTGCGTCTAAAACGTTTCTATACTTCGTTGCCTTCGCCTCGATGTACCATCAGTACAATCTTCGGCTTGTCGCCTAGTCTATAAACGTTTTATCCAGCAAGAATCATGATGCTAAGGGCGTTAAAAATCCGTATGAAAATAGGGAAAGGACACAGTGTTCGATGAACACAAGGAGTTTCATCTTTTTCACTAGGATTTTAGCCCGAGCTCAAATCAGCTCTCTGACTTCAGAGGGCTTTTTGTTTTTGCCAAGTGCTTAGGCCGTGTTCAATTGAGCATATCTTGATAATGAAGCTACTCTAAATTGGGTAGCTTTTTTACTTTTGTCACCTTACCTCGATATACTCAAGTATAATCTTCGGTTACGGTTCCTAGCACTGTAAGGTAAAATAAACCAGATTTTCTCCCTTCGGGGAGATTTTTTATTTCGCTAAAATTTTCGTACAATCTTCGGCTTGTCGCCTAGTCTATAAACGTTTTAGCCCGAGCTCAAATCAGCCCTCTGATCTCAGAGGGCTTTTTCTATATATATTTCCATCCTTGTTCATTTAATGAAAATATGGTATACTTTTTATGAGAATTTTCTAAATTTTTAAGATTCTATCAAAGGAGGTTTGCATGCTTTCCAAATTTTCTGGAAGCCGACGGGACCTGCAATTCGTGTTACTTTTAGGTGTTTTGCTAGCTGTTTTAGGGATTTCGCTCTTTCTAGCTGTTTCTATGGGATCCGTTGCGATTGATCTAGGCGATACCTATCGGATTATTTTGAGCAGGTTGGGGTTTCCTCTTGAGATAGGAGAGGTTTCCAAGTCCACTCTTGCCATTGTATGGAACATGAGATTCCCCCGAGTGTTGCTGGGTCTGATAGTAGGGGCTGGTCTTTCCATGTGTGGCAGCGTGATGCAGTCCACAGTGAACAACCCCATCGCTGAGCCCTATGTCTTAGGCATCTCTGCGGGTGCAACTCTGGGTGCAACCTTGAGCATCATTCTTGGTTTGAAAGTGATGATTAGCCTTGGAGCTTTTCTTGGAGCTATTTTGGCAACAATCGCTGTCCTTATCATTGCCTCTATGCAGGGAAGGATGACGACTTCCAGTCTGATCTTATCAGGAACGGTTGTCAACGCTCTCTTTCTGGCTTTTTCCAACTTTATTATCTCTGTTGGCGCTAATGCGGATAGTGTGATGACCATTAAGTTTTGGACCATGGGCTCGCTTGCAGGGACTACCTGGTCTGACTTAGTCCTGCCAACTATGGTAGTAGGAATGGCCTTTCTATTTTTCGCTACTCAGTATCGCGTTTTCAATGCAATGATGATGGGAGATGAGGCTGCTTTAACTTTGGGGATTCCCTTACGCTTTTATTGGTATCTTTATGTGACAATGGTGGCTGTGCTGACAGCTGTCTTGGTGGCTACTTGTGGGATTATTGGATTTGTTGGTCTGATTACTCCTCACTTAGCTCGAGGCTTAGTAGGAACGAATTACAGGAGACTTTTTCCTGTTGCGACCATACTTGGTGCCCTCTTTGTGGTCTGGGCAGATGTACTCTCCCGTATCACCATTCCAAATGCAGAGCTGCCTATTGGTATTTTCACAGCCTTAGTAGGTGCTCCCTTCTTTATCTACATTGTTGGAGGTAGGCGAAGGGAGGTGAGGGTCTGATATGGACTTGATTTGTCAGGATATCCATTTTGGACTAGGAGAGAAAAAAATCTTAAAAGGAGTTTCTCTTAAGGTTGAGGGGCATCAATTTCATACGATACTAGGGCCAAATGGAAGTGGAAAAACCAGCCTGCTTAAACTCCTCTATCGTCAGGAAAAGGCGGACAAAGGCTTGATAAGCCTAGATGGAAAGCCGCTGGAGCATTGGTCACTCAAAGAAACAGCTAAGCAAATGGCGGTCGTCACCCAGTTTAATCAATTGCAGTTTGATTGTACAGTTGAGGAAATCGTCTTGCTGGGAAGAACGCCTCACCTCTCTTTTTTACAGAAAGAAAAAGAAAGGGATTATGCCCTCGTTCAAGATGCTCTCGTCAAGGTGGATATGCTTGAGAAGAAAACTCGTCTCTATTCGTCTCTTTCAGGTGGGGAGAAACAGCGAGTCTTATTAGCACGCGCCTTGGCGCAAGAACCGACTCTCTTGCTCTTGGATGAACCTACCAATCACCTGGATATCAAGTACCAGTTAGACTTGTTGGCCATTGTGAAGAATCTCAAGGTCAATGTACTAGCTGTCTTACATGATATTCAACTTGCTTGTCGCTATTCGGATTATCTCTATCTGATGAAAGAGGGGGAAATCCTTTATCAGGGGACTCCGCAAGAGACCATCACCTCTGAGTCATTGCAAACTGTGTATGGCGTTCAAAGTCAGGTTACTTGGACCGAGGATCAGCAAGCTATGATTCACTATTTATAAGAAAGAAAAGGAAAACAAGATGAAAAAAACACTAAGCATTTTACTCGTAACAGTAGCTACCCTAACCATGGCAGCTTGTGGTAACACTACTACAGAAAAAGCTACCACACAGTCTAGCACAGAAACAAGTCAAAAGGCTAGCACAGAGACGACTTATCCACTCACGGTCAAGACATATGATGCTAAGGGAAATGAAGTCGAACAAGTCTTTGACAAGGCACCTGAAAAAGTTATCACCAATAATCTTTCAACTACTGAAATCTTATTGGAGCTAGCCTTGAAGGATAAAATTGCTGGCATGCTCAACCCTGACAATGCTGTGACGGACAAATACAAGGACGCGATCGCGACGATTCCTCAAATTGGTGATAAAAAAACAGTCTCTCAAGAGACAGTCCTTTCTTATGAACCAGATGCGGTGATGGGTCGAAACATGATGTTTTCTGAAAAATCCTTGGGGACAGTTAGCACTTGGAATGAAAATAAAATCCCAGTCTATACGCAAAAAGCCTCTCTCTCAACGATTCAGCAAGATTTAGGGAATATTGTAGAAGATGTCAAAAATCTTGGAATGATTTTTAATGTTCAGGACAAAGCTAATGAATACGCGGCGCAATTACAAGCTAAAATTGAGGCTGTTAAAAAAGCTAATCCAGCAAGTCAAGGTGAAAAGAAAAAGGCCTTGATTATGGTTGCTTATAACGACGAAACCTTTGGTGCCTACAAGTCTGCTTTGCAAGAAAGCTTGCTAAATCAACTTGGTTATACCAACGTTGCAACGGGAACATCAGGCTTGACCTTGGAAAATCTCGTGTCAATGGATCCTGAATTGATTATCTATGTAACCAGCGACCGCAATAAAAAATTGGATGCCAACGCAGTAGAGTTGATGAAGGCAAATGAAGTTTTGGAAAACGTTCCTGCAATTAAGAATCAAAAAATCATGACCATTTCTTACGATGAGTTGATGGACTATGGTCCAGCAGTGATTGATTCCCTTGAGAAAATCAATGACTTTATCAATAAATAATGAGTTTGATTGGGAAGGGATCCAAGTCAAGGTCAGCCTTCCTTCGACCTATGATCCCAATCAAACCTATCCAGTTATTCTCTTGAATGATGGAAACTTGGATTTCCTATCATCCCTTTCAGAATCTGTGATTTTAGTGGGCTTGATCTCTAAAAATCGCCTAGACGACTACACTCCCTGGAAGGCATCGGCTCTGAGAGAGGGGGCTCCAGATTTTGGTGGTCAGGCAAATGCCTATCATGGTCATTTATTTGGAGGTCTTTTAGACAAGTTGCAGTCGCTTTATCGCCTGGACAAAAATCGCCTTGTTTATGGGGGTTACTCACTAGGTGGTTTGGCGGCTGTATACAGTCTTTTCCATTTTGACAAGGTCTCCTGTATCTTCTCTATCTGCGGTTCCTTTTGGTATCCTGATTTTACGACTTATTGCAGAGATGAAAAGGTGAAAAATTTGGACTGTTTGCTGTATTTACAGAATGGTCAAACAGAAGGAGCCCATCATACCAATCGCTTAGCTCAAGCACCAGCCTATGCTGAGCAGATCCATACCAGTCTTCAGCAACGCTATCCGACTGGTCAGTTTGTCTTTGATCCTTATGGGCATCATGAGCAAGTAGCTGAGCGATTTGTGTCTTTTTCTAACTGGTTGGCAAAGAAATGGGAAATCAAATAAAAGAATTATCCCTTGGCAAAAGCCAAGGGATAATTGTATTTTTTAACCAAGAGACTCTCTCTTCTTATCTGGATTCCAGATAAAGCTTGCGATGAAGGTAAAGATAATCGTTAGGATACCAACAATCACAGCAAGGAAGAGGGCAGGGATGCGGACAAACCACCAGAGTGGATTTGGTTTTTTATCATTGTGCCATTGCTTGGTTTCTTCGTCCAAACGTTGGAATTCTGCTTGGATACGGTCTGCAACCATTTCAATCCCTTCATCATTCATTTTCTTGATGTCTGAGATATCGATAGGATTTCCAAAGTTCATATCGACACGTTCACGGCTGACCAAGCCTTTCAAGGTCATAGGGCCTGTGTAGGTGACAGGCATGATACGGACCTTAGCCATTTTAGCAATCAAGGCAACTCCCCCCTTGACATCGTTTGAGTGACGGCTCCCACTTGGAAACATGATGAGAGAGCGGTCGCTTTTTTTGAGGACATTGATAGGGTATTTGATGGCAGAGGCACTAGGATTTTCCCGGTCGATAGGAAAGGCGCCACACATACGGATCCACCAGCCAAAGATACGGTTGTTAAAAAGCTCTTTTTTGGCCATAAAGATGAACTGTTTTGGCTTGGTCGCAAAAGCCATGTATACTGGATCCCACCAGGTACGATGAGGTGCGACGAGGATATAGTTTTCATCTTGACTAGGGATTTTATCAGTATTGTGATAGTGGGCATTGCCATTGATGGACCACAAGATCAGCATGACTAGTCCACGCAAATAAGTATAAAACATGAGATCTCCTTCGATTGTATTGCTTTTATTATTATACCTTATCAAAAGACTACTGGCAAACTTTTTCAGTTATCAGCCAACAGTTTTAGATGGGATTAGAATTCTTTTAAAAAAAATGATATGATAGAATTTATGGATAAAAATAAGATAATGGGATTAACCCAAAGAGAAGTCAAGGAAAGACAGGCTCAAGGTTTGGTCAATGACTTTACCGCATCAGCCAGTACCAGTACTTGGCAAATCATCAAACGAAATGTCTTTACCCTTTTTAACGCTTTGAACTTTGCCATTGCTTTGGCGCTAGCATTTGTACAGGCTTGGAGCAATCTGGTCTTTTTTGCGGTTATTTGCTTTAACGCTTTTTCTGGGATTGTGACCGAGCTACGGGCCAAACACATGGTGGACAAGCTCAATCTTATGACCAAGGAAAAGGTCAAAACCATCCGTGATGGCCAAGAAGTCGCTCTTAATCCGGAAGAATTGGTTCTAGGAGATGTCATTCGTTTGTCTGCTGGGGAGCAGATTCCTAGTGATGCGCGGGTTTTAGAAGGTTTCGCAGAAGTCAATGAAGCCATGTTGACTGGTGAGAGTGATTTGGTGCAAAAGGAAGTGGACGCCTTGCTTTTGTCTGGAAGTTTCTTAGCCAGTGGGTCAGTTTTGGCTCAAGTTTACCATGTTGGGGCAGACAACTATGCTGCTAAGCTCATGCTGGAAGCTAAGACTGTGAAACCCATCAACTCCCGTATCATGAAATCGCTGGACAAGCTAGCAGGTTTTACTGGGAAGATTGTCATTCCATTTGGTCTGGCTCTCCTCCTAGAAGCCTTGATGTTAAAAGGCTTGCCCCTCAAGTCATCCGTTGTAAATTCGTCGACAGCTCTTTTGGGTATGTTGCCCAAGGGAATCGCCCTTTTGACCATCACCTCGCTCTTGACTGCGGTGATTAAGCTGGGTCTGAAAAAGGTTTTGGTACAGGAGATGTACTCTGTTGAGACCTTGGCGCGCGTGGATATGCTCTGTCTGGACAAAACGGGCACCATCACCCAAGGAAAGATGCAGGTGGAGGCGGTTCTTCCACTGACGGAAGTTTATGGTGAAGAAACTATTGCCAGCATCCTGACCAGCTATATGGCCCATAGTGAGGATAAAAATCCGACAGCCCAAGCGATTCGCCAGCGTTTCCAAGGACAAGTAGCCTATCCGATGCTTTCCAATCTTCCTTTCTCAAGCGACCGTAAGTGGGGAGCTATGGAGTTAGAGGGTCTGGGGACGGTTTTCTTAGGGGCACCTGAGATGTTGTTGGACAATGAAGTCCCAGAAGCCAGAGAGGCCTTGGAGCGAGGTTCTCGTGTCTTGGTCTTGGCTCTCAGTCAGGAAAAACTAAATCATCACAAACCACAGAAACCATCTGATATTCAAGCTTTGGCCTTGCTGGAGATCTTGGATCCCATTCGAGAAGGAGCCGCTGAGACCCTAGACTATCTCCGTTCTCAAGAAGTGGGACTTAAGATTATCTCTGGTGACAATTCTGTGACCGTCTCCAGCATTGCCCAGAAGGCTGGCTTTGTAGACTATCACAGCTATGTAGATTGCTCAAAAATCACGGATGAGGAATTGATTGATATGGCTGAGACAACAGCTATTTTCGGACGTGTTTCCCCTCATCAAAAGAAACTCATTATCCAAACCCTGAAAAAAGCGGGTCATACAACAGCTATGACAGGGGACGGTGTCAATGATATTCTGGCTCTTCGTGAAGCAGACTGTTCCATCGTGATGGCTGAGGGAGATCCGGCAACACGTCAGATTGCCAATTTGGTTCTCTTGAACTCAGACTTTAATGATGTTCCTGAGATTCTCTTTGAAGGCCGGCGTGTGGTCAATAACATCGCCCATATCGCACCGATTTTCTTGATTAAAACCATCTATTCCTTCCTGTTAGCAGTTATCTGTATCACCAGTGTTCTTCTGGGACGGTCTGAATGGATCTTGATTTTCCCTTTCATTCCGATCCAGATTACCATGATTGACCAGTTCGTGGAAGGTTTCCCACCATTTGTTCTAACTTTTGAGCGAAATATCAAACCTGTTGAGCCAAACTTCCTCAGAAGATCCATGCTTCGTGCCCTACCAAGTGCACTTATGGTTGTGTTCAGCGTTCTCTTTGTGAAAATATTTGGAGCGAGTCAAGGTTGGTCTGAGTTAGAAATCTCAACTCTCCTCTATTATCTCCTTGGGTCTATCGGTTTCTTATCCGTATTTAAAGCCTGCATGCCATTTACCCTCTGGCGTGTCCTCTTGATTGTTTGGTCAGTAGGAGGCTTCCTGGCTACAGCTCTTTTCCCAAGAATCCAGAAACTGCTTGAAATTTCGACACTTACAGTACAAACATTCCCTGTTTATGGGGCCATGATGTTGGTCTTTACGGTGATTTTCATCTTGACAAGTCGTTACCAAGCGAAAAAATAAAGAAAGACTGCAATCTGTGGATTGCGGTCTTTTTAGGTGCAAGATTGCTAGCCGAAATATGGTATAATAAAAGGTAATAGAGTTTTGGAAAGTGAGAGAAGATGATTTCAAAGAGATTAGAATTGGTGGCGTCCTTTGTGCCACGGGGGGCCATTTTACTAGATGTGGGGAGTGACCATGCTTATCTGCCAATCGACTTGGTTGAAAGAGGACGAATCAAAAGTGCCATTGCAGGTGAGGTGGTGGATGGCCCCTACCAGTCTGCGGTCAAGAATGTTGAAGCTCACGGCCTAAAGGAGAAAATCCAAGTTCGTTTAGCCAATGGTTTGGCAGCTTTTGAAGAGGCAGACCAAGTATCGGTTATCACCATTGCTGGCATGGGTGGTCGTTTGATTGCTACGATCTTGGAGGAAGGGTTGGACAAGCTAGCTAATGTAGAGCGTTTGATTCTCCAGCCAAATAATCGTGAAGACGACTTGCGTATCTGGTTGCAAGACCACGGTTTTCAGATTGTAGCAGAAAGCATTCTAGAAGAAGCTGGGAAGTTTTATGAAATTCTAGTTGTGGAAGCGGGACAAATGAAGCTATCAGCCAGTGATGTCCGCTTTGGTCCCTTCTTGTCCAAAGAAGTCAGTCCAGTCTTTATCCAAAAATGGCAAAAAGAAGCAGCTAAGCTAGAATTTGCTCTTGGCCAAATCCCAGAAAAGAATCTGGAGGAACGTCAGATTCTGGCAGATAAGATTCAAGCCATCAAGGAGGTGCTCCATGTTAGCAAGTGAAGTAATACAAGCTTATGAAGCTTTTTGCCCTCAGGAATTTTCTATGGAGGGAGACAGCCGTGGTCTGCAAATCGGTACTCTAGACAAGGATATCCAAAGAGTCATGGTTGCCCTTGATATTCGCGAAGAGACGGTGGCAGAGGCCATTAAAAAGGATGTAGACTTGATTATCGTCAAGCACGCGCCGATCTTTCGTCCGATAAAGGACTTGGTCGCCAGCCGTCCGCAAAATCAGATTTACATCGACCTCATCAAACATGACATTGCCGTTTATGTCAGTCATACTAATATCGACATTGTCGAGAATGGCCTCAATGACTGGTTCTGCCAGATGTTAGGAATCGAGGAGACGACTTATCTGCAGGAGACGGGCCCTGAACGTGGGATTGGGCGGATTGGGAATATTCAGCCTCAGACCTTTGGAGAATTTGCCAGTCATGTCAAGCAAGTCTTTGGCCTAGATAGCCTTCGAATGGTGCATTATCAAGAAAGTGATTTGAAGAAGGAAATTTCAAGAGTGGCCATCTGTGGTGGTAGTGGACAGTCATTCTATAAGGATGCTTTAACAAAGGGAGCAGATGTTTATATAACTGGTGACATCTACTACCACACTGCCCAGGATATGTTGTCTGATGGCTTGTTGGCATTGGATCCAGGACATTATATCGAAATCCTTTTTGTAGAAAGAATCGCTGAACTCCTTACTCAATGGAAGGCAGAAAAGGGCTGGACTATTGATATCTTGCCTAGTCAGGCATCGACTAATCCTTTCCACCATATCTAGTTAGAAGGTGAAGACAATGAAAAAAGTTGCCATTATTGGAGCAGGGATTGTGGGTGCAACAGCTGCCTACTACCTCTCGAAAGAAAGTGACCTAGAGCTGACCGTTTTTGACCATGGACAGGGTCAGGCTACCAAGGCAGCAGCAGGAATTATCAGTCCTTGGTTTTCCAAACGCCGCAATAAAGCCTGGTACAAGATGGCGCGCTTGGGGGCTGACTTTTATGTGGATTTGTTGGCTGGTTTAGAAAAGTCTGGTAAGGAAATTGACTTTTACCAGCGTTCGGGAGTCTTTCTCCTGAAAAAGGATGAATCCAAGTTGGAAGAGCTCTATGAACTAGCCCTTCAGCGCAGGGAAGAATCTCCCTTGATAGGCCAGTTAGCTATTCTGGACCAAGCGTCTGCAAATGAATTATTCCCTGATTTGCAGGGATTTGATCGCCTGCTTTATGCTTCTGGTGGAGCGCGAGTAGATGGTCAACTCTTAGTGAATCGTCTACTAGAAGCCAGTCAGGTCAAGCTGGTCAAAGAAAAAGTGAGTCTGACACCTTTATCATCAGGTTACCAGATTGGCGAAAATGTGTTTGATCAGGTTATTTTGGCTACGGGAGCTTGGTTGGGGGATATTTTGGAACCTTTAGGTTATGAGGTAGATGTTCGTCCCCAAAAGGGACAACTCCGAGACTATCAGATTTCTCAAGACCTAGAATCTTACCCTGTTGTCATGCCAGAAGGAGAGTGGGATTTAATTCCTTTTGCAGGCGGGAAATTGTCCCTAGGAGCTACTCATGAAAATGACATGGGATTTGACTTGACAGTGGATGAAAGCTTGCTCCAACAAATGGAGGAAGCAGCCTTGCCTCACTACCCAGCCTTAGCTGAAGCTACTATAAGAGGTGAGCGAGTAGGAATCCGTGCCTATACCAGTGATTTTTCACCATTTTTTGGGCAAGTCCCAGGTTTAGCAGGTGTCTATGCGGCTAGTGGACTAGGGTCATCAGGTCTCACAACTGGTCCTATCATTGGTTACCACCTAGCTCAACTAATCCAAGACAAGGAGTTGACCTTGGACCCAGTAAACTATCCAATTGCAAACTATGTCAAACGAGTAAAAAGCGAATAAAAATTTTACTGAAATTTTAGCCTCCCCTCTAGGATGGCGAATGACATTCCCTATCAAAAATGGTAAAATAAGAAAAAATAATTCGAGAATCGAGGAAAAAAAGATGCAAGAAAAGATTTTGGTAACTGGCGGTGCCGGATTTATCGGAACCCACACTGTTATTGAGTTGATCCAAGCAGGTCATCAAGTCGTTGTGGTCGATAATCTTGTCAACAGCAATTGTAAGAGTTTAGAAGTTGTTGAGAGAATTACAGGAGTTGAGATTCCTTTCTATGAAGCAGATATCCGTGACACAGATACCCTAAGAGATATTTTCAAGCAGGAAGAGCCGACTGGTGTGATTCACTTTGCTGGTTTGAAGGCTGTTGGTGAATCAACACGTATCCCTCTTGCCTACTATGACAACAATATCGCTGGAACTGTCAGCCTTTTGAAAGCCATGGAAGAAAACAACTGTAAGAACATCATCTTCAGTTCTTCTGCGACAGTTTACGGAGATCCTCATACAGTTCCGATCTTAGAAGATTTCCCACTTTCAGTGACCAATCCATACGGTCGTACTAAGCTCATGTTAGAGGAAATTTTGACAGATATCTACAAAGCAGACTCAGAATGGAATGTGGTCTTGCTTCGTTACTTTAATCCAATCGGAGCGCATGAGAGTGGAGACTTGGGAGAAAATCCTAATGGCATTCCAAACAATCTCTTGCCTTATGTTTCACAAGTGGCAGTGGGCAAACTAGAACAAGTACAAGTTTTCGGTGATGACTATGAAACTGAGGACGGAACAGGTGTTCGTGACTATATCCACGTTGTAGACCTAGCCAAAGGTCACGTTGCAGCTTTGAAAAAACTCCAAAAAGGGTCAGGTCTTAACATTTATAATCTTGGGACAGGTAAAGGTTACTCTGTTCTTGAAATTATCCAAAACATGGAAAAAGCGGTAGGACGTCCCATTCCTTACCGTATCGTAGACCGTCGCCCTGGTGATATCGCTGCCTGCTACTCAGACCCTGCAAAAGCCAAAGCAGAACTCGGTTGGGAAGCTGAACTCGACATCACCCAAATGTGTGAAGATGCATGGCGCTGGCAAAGCAAGCATCCAAATGGATTTGAAGACTAAGATGATGATTTCGATCATTGTCCCTTGTTTAAATGAAGAGGAAGTACTTCCTCTTTTTTATCAGTCTGTTGAAGATTTGCTTCCAGAATTGGGAGCAGAGATTGAGTATGTCTTTGTGGACGATGGCTCAAGCGATGGGACCTTGGAGCTTTTGAAGTCCTATCGGGTGCAAAATCCTGCGGTACGTTATGTCTCATTCTCACGAAATTTTGGGAAAGAGGCGGCTTTATACGCAGGTTTGCAGCATGCAACTGGAGACTTGGTGGTCGTGATGGATGCAGACCTCCAGGATCCTCCTAGTATGTTGCTCGAAATGAAAGCCTTACTAGACCAGAATGCAGACTTAGACTGTGTTGGGACACGGAGGACCAGTCGGGAGGGAGAACCCTTCATTCGCAGCTTTTGTGCCGATCTCTTTTACCGCCTCATGCAAAAAATCAGCCCCGTAGCTCTGCCCTCGGGTGTCCGTGATTTTCGGATGATGAGAAGGTCTGTGGTGGATGCTATTTTAGCCTTAACCGAGTCCAATCGTTTTTCTAAGGGCCTCTTTGCTTGGGTGGGCTTTAAAACGCACTATCTTGACTATCCAAATGTCGAAAGACAGGCTGGCAAAACCAGTTGGAGTTTTAGGCAACTCTTTTTCTACTCGATTGAAGGGATTCTCAACTTTTCAGATTTTCCCTTGAGTATAGCCTTTGTAGCGGGACTCCTATCTTGTTTTATTTCTTTTATGATGACTGTTTTTGTAGTGTTTCGAACCCTTATATTGGGGAATCCGACATCTGGCTGGACCTCTCTGATGGCTGTGATTCTCTTTCTTGGAGGGATTCAACTTCTGACCATTGGGATTCTAGGCAAGTATATCAGTAAGATTTATCTAGAGACCAAAAAAAGACCACTCTATCTCATTAAAGAAAAAAGTGATCTTTCTATTTTGAAGGAAAAATAACCGAAAAAGACTATAATTTTACCTAGAAATATGCTAAACTAATAGATG
The DNA here is from genome assembly GCF_007475365.1 of Streptococcus oralis subsp. dentisani. Classification (NCBI taxonomy): domain Bacteria; kingdom Bacillati; phylum Bacillota; class Bacilli; order Lactobacillales; family Streptococcaceae; genus Streptococcus; species Streptococcus oralis. The sequence continues at coordinate 150,639 of NZ_CP034442.1, forward strand.
AAGGGGTTAAAGTGATAAAAAGAATCTACAATATCAATCTCCCTTTTAAACTATGACGGATCTTTTAGAAGTGCACGTGTAGGACAATTTTTGATGGCCTCCAGAACATCGCTGGTCTCAGCGATTTCTCTTTGCAATTCAACTGGATCATCGTAAAATCGAACGATTCCATTATCGTGGTAATCAAAGAGTTCAGAATAGGTTTGGCAAAGCCCACAGGCGATGCATCGTTCAGGTATAAGTGTAAGTTTCATATTTATATTGTAATAAGAAAGTTTAAAAAATACAAGGAGTAAGGTATGGAAAAAGAACCATGGCAAGAAGATATTTATGAAAACAATGAGGAAGAATCAAGAACAGAGCGTCGTCGCCGTAAACAAAAGGGAAAAGGCGTTGTTGCCAATCGTGTCTTGACCGTTCTAGCTAGCCTCTTCTTTGTAATCGTTGTAGCGATGGTTGTCGTATTGATTTACCTTTCTACTGGAGGAAGTAACCGCACGGCAGCCTTGAAGGATTTTTATGATTCTTCAGCTCCATCGTCAACCTCTAAAGTGGAAGAGTCTTCTTCCTCTACTAGTAAAGTTCAAGAAACGAAAGAATCAACTCCTTCAGAAAGTAGTTCTGAAGAGCACACAGATGGGGAAGGAACACTTACTGTTCAGCCAGGAGAGGGTGAAGCCGCTCTTGCTCAACGTGCAGGGATTTCCATTGCCCAGCTAGAAGCTCTGAATCCTTCTCATATGTCATCAGGAACTTGGTTTGCCAACCCTGGTGATGTCATCAAGACTAGATAGGAGTCGGAAATGAAGACAATTCAAATTGCTATTGATGGTCCTGCTTCCAGTGGTAAGAGTACGGTCGCAAAGATTATTGCTAAGGATTTTGGTTACACTTATCTCGATACGGGCGCTATGTACCGTGCTGCGACTTATATAGCGCTCAAGCACCAGTTGGATGCAGGAAATGTAGACCAACTTCTTGAGCTTCTTAACCAACACCCTATTAGTTTTGGTCGCTCAGAAACAGGTGAGCAACTTGTTTTTGTAGGGGATGTTGATATTACTCATCCGATCCGTGAAAATGAAGTGACCAACAAGGTTTCAAGCATTGCTGCCATTCCTGAGGTGCGTGAGAAACTGGTTTCGCTCCAGCAAGAGATTGCTCAGCAAGGTGGTATTGTCATGGATGGGCGTGATATCGGGACAGTTGTATTACCACAAGCTGAACTCAAGATCTTCCTAGTAGCCTCTGTTGAAGAAAGAGCAGAGCGTCGCTACAAGGAAAATATTGCCAAAGGGATTGAGACTGACTTGGAAACTTTGAAAGAAGAGATTGCTGCGCGTGACTACAAGGATAGTCATCGTGAAACCTCACCTCTCAAACAGGCTGAGGATGCAGTTTACCTTGACACAACTGGACTAAGTATCCAAGAAGTGGTCGAAAAAATCGAATCAGAAGCAAAAAAATATATGTCCTAGGGACGAGAGGAGCAGGCTAGATGATGCCTGCTCCTTTTCTCTCTTTTGCGCGCGTTTCAAAACAGTCTTTTTGGGAGAATTTTGATAAAATAGTAATATCAATAAAAAGGACGGAAGCATGACAAAGAAAATCATAGCCATTTGGGCCCAGGATGAAAAAGGTGTGATTGGGAAGGAAGATCGTCTCCCTTGGCATTTGCCAGCTGAGTTGCAACATTTTAAGGAAACAACTTTGAACCACGCCATCTTGATGGGACGAGTGACTTTTGATGGAATGGGGCGTCGTCTGCTTCCAAAACGGCAAACCTTGATTTTAACGCGCAATAGCGAAGAAGTCGTGGATGGTGCGCTAGTGCTTCAAGATGTGGAGTCTGTTTTAGCGTGGTATCAGAGTCAGGAAAAAAATCTCTATATCATTGGCGGGAAACAGATTTTTCAGGCTTTTGAGCCTTATTTAGATGAAATCATCGTGACGCAGATTCATGCTCAGGTGGAGGGAGATACCTATTTCCCTGAAGAGTTTGACTTGTCTCGTTTTGAGACAGTCGCAAGCAAATCTTACACCCGAGATGAGAAAAACGACTATGATTTTACCATAGAATACCGAGAAAGAAAGGAAGTCTAATGGAGCGCAGTATATTTGGATTTTTTACAGCTTTTTTGTGTGTAATCTGTATCTTGACTGGAGCACAGGCTTTTCGTAAGAAGCGCTATGGACTATCTGCCTTACTCTGGTTGAATGCCTTTACCAATCTGGTAAATAGTGTACACGCTTTTTATATGACCTTATTTTAGATAGAATGAAAATATAGAATGGAAGGAAATCATGCCTACAAATAGGAAAAATGATATGATGGTTTATTGCTCATTTTGTGGCAAAAGCCAAGAAGAAGTAAAGAAAATAATCGCTGGGAACAACGCCTTTATCTGTAATGAATGTGTGGAGTTGGCCCAGGAAATCATTCGGGAGGAGTTGGCCGAGGAAGTCTTGGCAGACTTGTCTGAAGTGCCAAAACCAATCGAGCTCCTCAATATCTTGAACCATTATGTGATCGGTCAAGATCGTGCCAAACGTGCCTTGGCAGTAGCAGTTTACAACCACTACAAACGTATCAATTTCCACGATACGCGTGAAGAGTCAGAAGATGTGGATTTGCAGAAGTCAAACATCTTGATGATTGGCCCAACTGGTTCTGGGAAAACTTTCTTGGCCCAGACTTTGGCTAAGAGCTTGAACGTGCCTTTTGCCATTGCAGATGCGACAGCTCTTACTGAGGCTGGGTATGTGGGTGAGGACGTGGAAAATATTCTCCTCAAACTCTTGCAGGCTGCTGACTTTAACATCGAACGTGCAGAACGTGGGATTATCTACGTAGATGAAATTGACAAAATTGCCAAGAAGAGCGAGAATGTGTCTATCACACGTGACGTTTCTGGTGAAGGAGTGCAACAAGCCCTTCTTAAGATTATCGAGGGAACCGTTGCTAGCGTACCGCCTCAAGGTGGACGCAAACATCCGCAACAAGAGATGATTCAGGTGGATACTAAAAACATCCTCTTCATCGTGGGTGGTGCTTTTGATGGCATCGAAGAAATCGTTAAACAACGTTTAGGTGAAAAAGTTATCGGTTTCGGCCAAAATAATAAAGCGATTGACGAAAACAGCTCCTACATGCAAGAAATCATCGCTGAAGACATTCAAAAATTCGGTATTATCCCTGAGTTGATTGGACGCTTGCCTGTCTTTGCTGCTCTTGAGCAATTGACGGTCGATGACTTGGTTCGCATCCTGAAAGAGCCAAGAAATGCCTTGGTCAAACAATACCAAACCTTGCTTTCTTATGATGACGTTGAGTTGGAATTTGACGATGAAGCCCTTCAGGAAATCGCCAATAAGGCTATCGAACGCAAAACTGGTGCGCGTGGTCTTCGCTCTATCATCGAAGAAACCATGCTAGATGTCATGTTTGAAGTACCAAGTCAAGAAAATGTGAAATTGGTCCGCATCACGAAAGAAGCTGTCGATGGAACGGATAAACCAATCCTAGAAACAGCCTAGAGGTGATTATGGAAATCAATACACATAATGCTGAAATCTTGCTCAGTGCTGCAAACAAGTCCCACTATCCGCAGGATGAACTACCAGAGATTGCCCTTGCAGGGCGTTCAAATGTTGGGAAGTCCAGCTTTATCAACACCATGCTCAATCGAAAGAATCTGGCTCGTACGTCAGGGAAACCTGGGAAAACCCAGCTTCTCAACTTCTTTAACATCGACGACAAGATGCGCTTTGTGGATGTACCAGGTTATGGCTATGCCCGCGTTTCCAAAAAGGAACGTGAAAAGTGGGGGCGCATGATTGAGGAGTACCTCACAACTCGTGAAAATCTCCGTGCAGTGGTCAGTCTGGTCGACCTCCGCCATGACCCATCAGCAGATGATGTGCAGATGTACGAATTTCTCAAGTATTATGAAATTCCGGTCATCATCGTTGCGACCAAGGCAGATAAGATTCCTCGTGGTAAATGGAACAAGCACGAATCAGCAATCAAAAAGAAATTAAACTTTGATCCAAGTGACGACTTCATCCTCTTTTCATCTGTCAGCAAGGCAGGGATGGATCAGGCTTGGGATGCAATATTAGAAAAATTGTGAGGGAAAGAAATGATAAAAACAATTCATACAGATAAGGCTCCAAAGGCTATCGGACCTTATGTTCAAGGAAAAATAGTTGGCAATCTTTTGTTTGCTAGCGGTCAAGTTCCCCTATCTCCTGAAACTGGGGAAATCGTTGGAGAAACGATTCAAGAACAGACAGAACAAGTCTTGAAAAACATCGGTGCTATTTTGGCTGAAGCAGGAACAGATTTTGACCACGTTGTCAAAACAACTTGCTTCTTGAGCGATATGAACGACTTTGTTCCTTTTAACGAGGTTTACCAAACGGCCTTCAAAGAGGAATTCCCAGCTCGTTCAGCTGTGGAAGTAGCTCGTCTTCCTCGCGATGTGAAAGTCGAAATTGAAGTCATCGCAGAGATTGGATAAGCTAGTTGAAGTTTGGTTTTGCCAAACTTCTTTTGATATAAGGAGAGATAGATGACAAAAAAACAACTTCACCTAGTGATTGTGACAGGGATGAGTGGCGCAGGAAAAACCGTAGCCATTCAATCCTTCGAGGATTTGGGGTATTTCACGATTGACAATCTGCCACCAGCCCTCTTGCCAAAGTTTTTACAGTTGGTCGAAACTAAAGATGATGACCACAAACTGGCCTTGGTTGTAGACATGCGTAGCCGTTCTTTCTTTTCTGAGATTCAGGCTGTTTTGGATGAATTGGAAAACCAGGATGATTTGGATTTCAAAATTCTCTTTTTGGACGCAGCAGATAAGGAATTAGTTGCTCGCTATAAAGAAACCAGACGGAGTCACCCTCTAGCAGCGGATGGTCGGATTTTAGATGGCATCAAGCTGGAACGTGAACTCTTGGCACCTTTGAAAAATATGAGTCAAAATGTGGTGGATACGACAGAACTCACTCCGCGTGAACTTCGTAAAACCATTACTGAGCAATTTTCGGACCAAGAACAAGCCCAGTCTTTCCGTATCGAGGTCATGTCTTTTGGATTTAAGTATGGTATCCCTATTGATGCGGATTTGGTGTTTGATGTCCGTTTCTTGCCAAATCCCTATTACCTACCAGAACTCCGTAATCAGACAGGTGAGGATCAAGCAGTTTATGACTATGTGATGAATCATGAAGAGTCTGAAAGTTTCTATCAGCACTTACTCGCTTTGATTGAACCTATTTTGCCAAGTTACAAAAAAGAAGGCAAGTCCGTCTTGACCATTGCAGTAGGATGTACGGGTGGACAACACCGTAGTGTTGCCTTTGCTAAGCGCATAGCTGAGGATTTATCCAACAACTGGCCTGTCAATGAAAGCCATCGTGACAAAGACAGAAGAAAGGAAACGGTAAACCGTTCATGAGAAAACCAAAGATAACGGTGATTGGTGGAGGAACTGGTATCCCCGTCATTTTGAAAAGCTTGCGAGAAAAGGATGTTGATATTGCGGCCATCGTAACGGTAGCTGATGATGGTGGATCTTCTGGTGAACTAAGAAAGAATATCCAACAACTGACACCACCAGGTGATCTTCGGAATGTTTTGGTGGCCATGTCGGATATGCCTAAGTTTTATGAGAAGGTTTTTCAGTACCGCTTTTCAGAAGAGGCTGGTGCTTTTGCGGGCCATCCACTGGGGAATATCATCATAGCAGGGCTCTCTGAAATGCAAGGATCTACCTACAATGCTATGCAATTACTCAGTAAGTTCTTTCATACAACAGGAAAGATCTACCCCTCAAGCGATCATCCTTTGACACTGCATGCAGTCTTTAAAGACGGTTCTGAGGTGGCAGGTGAGAGCCACATTGCAGATCATCCAGGCATGATCGACCATGTCTATGTGACCAATACCTTGGATGATGAAACACCGCAAGCCAGCCGTCGAGTAGTCAATACCATTCTCGAGAGTGACATGATCGTCTTGGGGCCTGGTTCCCTCTTTACATCGATTTTGCCGAATATTGTCATCGAGGAGATTGGACAGGCTCTCTTGGAGACTAAGGCAGAGATCGCCTATGTCTGCAATATCATGACCCAGCGTGGGGAAACAGAGCACTTTTCAGACAGTGACCACGTGGAAGTCCTCCATCGACACTTAGGTCGGCCTTTTATTGATACGGTCTTGGTCAATATCGAAAAGGTTCCTAGAGAATACATGAATACCAACCGTTTTGATGAATATTTGGTTCAGGTAGAGCATGACTTTGCTGGTCTTTGCAAGCAGGTTCCTCGTGTGATTTCATCCAACTTCCTTCGTTTGGAAAATGGAGGTGCCTTCCACGATGGCGATTTGATTGTAGATGAATTGATGCGCATCATACAGGTGAGAAAATGAGTTTTACAGTTGCAGTAAAAGAGGAAATTCTTGGTCAACATCATCTCAGTCGTCATGAATTGTCTGCCATCATCAAGATGTCTGGCAGTATCGGTCTCTCGACTTCAGGCCTGACCTTGTCCGTCGTGACCGAAAATGCAAAGTTGGCTCGGCATCTCTATGAGTCCTTTCTCCATTTTTATGAGATCAAGTCAGAAATTCGACACCATCAGAGAAGCAATCTTCGTAAGAATCGTGTCTACACGGTCTATACCGATGAGAGGGTGCAGGAGCTTTTAGCTGATTTGCGGCTTGCGGATTCTTTCTTTGGTTTGGAGACAGGCATCGATCCTGATATTTTAGCAGATGAGGAAGCTGGACGTGCCTACCTATGTGGGGCCTTTCTGGCAAATGGTAGCATCCGAGATCCTGAGTCTGGCAAATACCAGTTGGAGATTAGTTCCGTTTATCTGGACCATGCCCAAGGACTGGCCTCTCTCCTCCAGCAATTTTTACTGGATGCCAAGGTCATTGAGCGAAAGAAAGGTGCAGTTACCTATCTCCAGCGTGCAGAAGACATCATGGATTTCTTGATCGTGATTGGCGCTATGCAGGCGCGTGATAATTTTGAGCGCGTCAAGATTTTGCGTGAAACTCGTAACGATCTCAATCGGGCTAATAACGCTGAAACAGCCAATATCGCTCGGACGGTCTCTGCTAGTATGAAGACCATCAATAATATCAGTAAAATCAAAGATAGAATGGGTTTGGAAAATTTACCCGTGGATTTGCAAGAGGTGGCACGGTTGCGGATTCAGCATCCAGACTATTCTATCCAGCAGTTGGCAGATAGCCTGAGTAATCCCCTGACCAAAAGTGGTGTCAACCACAGACTTAGAAAAATAAACAAGATTGCGGATGAGTTATGAAGAGAGAACATAAGATAAGCGAATTTCTAACTTCTATATGTGCTTACGGATACAAATTTGATAAAAAGAAGGGTGTGCTCATACTTTGAATTCTAGAGATATGAAAATAGTTGTAAAAACTTTTAATTCTTGGTACAATAAGACTAAATAAGTAGGGTAGTAGTTTACGAGTGAAAACATGGTATAGCACCGTTGGAAAGTGATGGATTTAGCGAGGGTACACTAAATTTAGTAGTACCTAGCTATTGAAGCATGTGCTATTATCAAGACGACGGTTGAAATCCGTCCGCCTATAATCTTTAGTCCCAATTCAATGTTGGGGCTTTTGTCTTAATTCAGTCTCTTTTTCTACAATCAAAGTAGCCTTTATAATATTTCTAGGGGATTTACACGTTGCAAATAATATAAATCCATTATAAAACCACGAATCAGTTGATCCGTGGTTCTTTTCTTATAAACTGGTCGAGTGTTTGGGTTGAACTTTTTGTTCTGGGTCAATGTAGTTAATGGCATTGTTAACAGCTGTTGGAGCTTCACCTAGTCCTGTAGCGATCAAATCAATCTTACCTTCATAGTAACAGCAGTCCCCGATGGCGTAGATACCTGCTTGACTGGATTCTTGCTTGCTGTTGACGATAATCTTGTGACGGTTGAGGTCTAGACCCCAATTTTTAAGATTGCCGACAGATGATTTGAAACCATAGTTGACAAAGAGATGGTCTACTTCGATAGTTTCAGTTTCATCTGATTTAACTTTTGTGATTTCTAGTTTATCGAGTGTTTTTCCATCTCCGATAAGTTGGCTAGGAACGAACGGTGTCTTGATGGTCACAGATGATTCTTGTAGGGCTTGCACACTATGTTCCAAGGCGCGGAAATTATCTCTGCGGTGAACGAGAGTGGTTGGGGCAATCTTTTCAAAAGCCAGAGCCCAGTCCACTGCTGAGTCCCCACCACCAAGGATGGTCACTTTCTTACCAGCGTATTGCTGGATGTTGGCAACGTGGTAGTGGATATTTTCATAGTTTTCGACGCCATCTAATTCGAGCGGACGCGGTTTAAAGGCGCCACCCCCCATGGCAATGATGACTGTTTTAGTCAGGTGGCTTCCTTTGTTGGTGGTGATGGTAAATCCTTCATCTTGTTTTTCAATCTCAAGAACGGTTTCGTTGAGGTGAACAGGTGTTTCAAAGCCGTTTAGCTGCTCAATCAAGCGATTGGTAAGCTCCTCTCCAGTTAAGTTTGGAAAACCTGGCACGTCAAGGATTTGCTTCTCAGGATAAAGGATGGCAGGCTGACCACCGAGCTGGGGAAGGGAGTCGATGATTTGGACTTTGGCTTGGCGGAGGTGGGCGTAAAAGGCAGCAAAGAGGCCGACAGGACCGCCACCAACAATGGTAATATCATAGAGTTGAGACATGATTTCTCCTTCGTTTTTTCTAGTCAGTTTATTTTATCATATTTTTAATCAAATTAAAATGAAGCAGGATAGGGAAAAAATTGTTAGAAAATGGTATAATAGGACGGAACGTGTTTTGATAGGGAGGGAACCAGGGATGAATTTTCAGCAATTTTCCAACTTGCAATATTGGACGAGTTTGTTTTCAAGTCCTTGGACTATAGTCATCAATCTGATTGATATTCTGATTGTGACTTATATTTTGTATCATTTTACAAAGGCCATTGCAGGTACTAAAATCATGATCTTGGTGCGGGGGGTTTTGGTCTTCATTCTAGCTCAAATTCTCTCCAATATGATTGGTTTAACGACTATTTCTTGGTTGATCAATCAAATCATCACTTATGGGGTCATTGCAGCAGTAGTCATTTTTTCACCAGAGATTCGGACGGGTCTAGAGCGGTTGGGCCGGGCAACGGATTTCTTTTCCAATGCTCCGATTAGTGCAGAGGAGCAGATGATTCGTGCCTTTGTCAAATCAGTCGAATACATGAGTCCTCGTAAGATTGGTGCTTTGGTAGCTGTTCAGCGAGTGAGAACCTTGCAGGAATACATCTCGACGGGGATTCCCCTAGATGCCAAGATTTCAGCTGAATTGCTCATCAATATTTTTATTCCTAACACTCCCTTGCACGATGGAGCGGTCATTATCCGAGAAGATCGGATTGCTGTTACTTCAGCCTACTTGCCACTAACTGAAAATACAGAGATTTCCAAAGAGTTTGGAACACGGCATAGGGCGGCGATTGGTTTGTCGGAAGTATCAGATGCTCTTACCTTTGTGGTTTCGGAGGAAACAGGTGGCATCTCAATCACCTATAATGGAGTCTTTAAGCACGATTTGACCTTGGAAGAGTTTGAATCTGAATTGAGAAGAATCTTACTTCCAAAGTCAGAGAAAAAGCAAGGTCTGAAAGAGCGCTTGCTAGGAGGACTGAAACATGAGAAAAAATAGTCTATACATCATTTCTTCCTTCTTTTTCGCCTGCATCCTCTTTATCTATGCGACTTCTACAAACTATCAGAATAATAATAGTGCTAGACAGGTACGAGCTGAAACCTATACCAATACGGTGCTCAATGTACCAATTGATATCCACTATGATAGTGATCAGTACTTTATTAGTGGCTTTACGTCAGAAGTAACGGTTTTCTTGACAGGTTCCAATCGAGTTGCTTTGGCAAGCGAAATGCAGGAAAGTACGCGTAAATTCAAGGTGACAGCTGACTTAACCAATGCCAGTGTAGGGACCATCGAAGTTCCTCTAAACATAGAAAATCTACCAAGTGGTTTGACCGCTGTTGCAACACCGCAAAAGATAACAGTGAAGGTCGGTAAAAAAGCAAAACGAGACAATGTAATCGTTGTGCCAGAGATTGATCCTAACCAGATTGATTCTCGCGTGAAAATCGATACAGTTACTGTGTCAGATGAAAAAGTAACGGTTATTAGTGATGAGGAAACCCTCTCCAAAGTAGATCGTGTCATTGCCATCTTACCGACGAGTGAACGGATAACGGGTAACTACTCGGCTTCTGTTCCTCTACAAGCAGTTGATAAAAATGGAAATGTCTTGCCAAGCGTCATTATGCCATTTGACACTACTATGAAAATTACAACGAAACCAGTATCGTCTAGTTCGAGCTCATCATCAACGAGCTCCTCAGCTAGTGGTTCGTCTTCAACGAGTTCAGAAACGAAACCAGACTCGTCTAAACAAGAATAAAAAATTAACAGAAAAGGATGATTAACAAAATGGGTAAATATTTTGGGACCGATGGAGTCCGTGGAGAAGCAAACGTGGAATTGACGCCAGAATTGGCCTTTAAACTGGGGCGTTTTGGTGGTTATGTTCTTAGCCAACATGAAACGGAAGCCCCTAAAGTCTTTGTAGGACGTGATACACGTATCTCAGGAGAAATGTTAGAATCTGCCTTGGTGGCAGGTCTCCTCTCTGTAGGGATTCACGTCTACAAACTCGGTGTCCTGGCAACACCAGCAGTAGCTTACTTGGTCAAAACTGAAGGAGCAAGTGCAGGTGTCATGATTTCTGCTAGCCACAACCCAGCCCTTGATAATGGAATTAAGTTCTTTGGTGGGGATGGCTTCAAACTTGATGACGAAAAAGAAGCAGAAATCGAAGCCTTGCTGGATGCTGCTGAAGACACTCTTCCTCGTCCGAGTGCAGAGGGCTTGGGAACCTTGGTGGACTATCCAGAAGGATTGCGTAAGTATGAAGGTTACCTTGTTTCAACGGGAGCTCCTCTTGAGGGATTGAAAGTGGCCTTGGATACAGCCAACGGTGCAGCATCTACAAGTGCTCGTCAGATTTTCGCTGATCTTGGTGCCCAGTTGACAGTTATCGGTGAGACACCAGATGGTCTTAACATCAACTTGAATGTTGGTTCAACACACCCAGAAGCTCTCCAAGAAGTAGTCAAAGAAAGCCAGTCAGCTATTGGTTTGGCCTTTGACGGAGACAGTGACCGCTTGATTGCTGTCGATGAAAATGGAGACATCGTCGATGGTGATAAGATCATGTACATCATCGGGAAATATCTTTCTGAAAAAGGACAGTTGGCTCAAAATACCATCGTGACAACGGTTATGTCTAATCTTGGCTTCCACAAGGCCTTGGATCGTGAAGGCATTAACAAGGCAGTCACTGCAGTTGGAGATCGCTATGTTGTCGAAGAAATGAGAAAATCAGGATACAATCTTGGTGGTGAACAGTCTGGTCACGTTATCTTGATGGATTACAATACAACAGGTGATGGTCAATTATCAGCTGTCCAATTGACCAAAATCATGAAAGAAACAGGTAAGAGCTTGTCTCAACTGGCATCAGAAGTGACGATTTACCCACAAAAATTGGTCAATATCCGAGTGGAAAATGCCATGAAAGAAAAAGCCATGGAAGTACCAGCCATCAAAGCAATCATCGAAAAGATGGAAGAAGAGATGGCAGGGAATGGCCGTATTCTAGTTCGTCCAAGTGGAACAGAACCCCTCTTGCGTGTTATGGCAGAAGCGCCTACAACAGAAGAAGTCAACTACTATGTAGATACGATTGCTGCTGTGGTCAAAGATGAAATCGGAATTGACTAAAGCCTAGAAAAGTAGATGAAATGATAAAAATGTGGTACAATTGCATAGTAAATTGTAGCAATGGGAGAGAAAAATGAATCTTAAACGAGAACAAGAATTTGTTAGCCAGTATCACTTTGATGCTCGTAACTTTGAATGGGAAAATGAAAATGGAGCTCCTGAAACCAAGGTAGACGTGAACTTTCAGTTACTCCAACATGACCAAGAAAACCAAGTAACTTCGCTAGTTGTTATCTTAAGTTTTATGATTGTCTTTGACAAATTTGTCATCAGTGGAACGATTTCTCAAGTTAACCATGTGGAAGGTCGTATTGTCAACGAACCAAGCGAATTTAACCAAGAAGAAGTTGAAAACTTGGCGCGTCCATGCTTGAACATGCTCAACCGTTTGACGTATGAAGTAACAGAAATCGCCTTGGATCTTCCAGGGATCAATTTGGAGTTTTAGTCATGAAACTAGCTGTCATTACAGATTCTTCAGCCTATTTAGAGGAGAATACGCTGCAAAGAGAGAATCTATTTGTCTTGGATATTCCTGTCAATATTGATGGGGAGGAGTATGTCGAAGGTGTGAATCTGACTGCTGGGGAATTTTATCAAAAAATGGCTCAGTCTTCAGAATTGCCTAAGACTAGTCAGCCAAGTATTGCCAAATTGGATGAGATTCTAAGTTCCTTGAAAGAAGAGGGCTACACCCATGTCTTGGGCCTTTTCCTTTCGTCAGGAATTTCAGGTTTTTATCAGAATATCCAATATATGTTGGATGAGTATGAAGGTTTGACCATTGCCTTTCCTGATACTCATATCACAAGTGCTCCTCTAGGATTTATGGTAGAGAGTGCCTTTGAATGGGCAGAACAAGGCGATGATTTTGCTCAGATTCAGGAAAAATTAGCTATCCAAATCACTGATAACTCAGCCTTTATCATAGTAGATGACCTCGACCACTTGGTTAAGGGAGGTCGTCTGTCAAATGGGGCGGCCATCCTAGGAAATCTTCTCAGTATCAAGCCCATTCTTTACTTCAATGACCAAGGTGTAATTGAAGTTTACGAAAAAGTTCGTACGGAAAAGAAGGCAACCAAACGTTTGGTCGAAATCATTAAAGAGTTGACAAAAGATGGGGACTATCGTATCACTGTCATTCATGGCAATGCTCCCCAAAAGGCGGCAGATTTGCGCCAACTCTTGATTGAGGGTGGTGTGAATTCTGAGATTCCAATTGTTAGCTTTGGTAGTGTCATTGGGACCCACCTTGGAGAAGGCAGTATCGCCTTGAGCTATACGCCCGTTGTCTAGATTTGTCTGGGCGGGCTTTGTATTTTAGCAATTGAACACAGACTATCTGCCTCTTGAAAAAAGATGCCTGTCTTGCCTTTTGTGGAAAGTCAGCGCCATTCCCTATTTTTCATGGGCAACTAATGTCCTTTGTATCTTGATAATTGAACACGCCTGGAACCCTGTGTGAAAAAGATAGTTCTTCCAAGGAGTAGACACTCCTTGATCAGAACTCCTATTTTCACTTTGTGTTCTTACAGGCTTTGTATCTTAGACAGGAGTAGAGATGAGTATTCGAGTAATTATTGCCGGTTTTAAGGGAAAGATGGGCCAAGCTGCTTGTCAGATGGTCTTGGCTGATCCAGACTTGGACTTGGTCGCAGTTTTGGATCCTTTTGAGTTTGAGTCAGAATGGCAGGGGATTCCTGTCTTCAATGATAAGGTTGACTTGGCTGGTTTTGAAGCAGATGTCTGGGTAGACTTTACTACACCAGCCGTTGCCTACGAAAATACACGCTTTGCTCTTGAAAATGGCTTTGCTCCAGTAGTTGGAACAACAGGATTCACTAGTGAAGAAATTACAGAACTAAAAGCATTTTCCCGTAAACAAGATTTGGGTGGCTTGATTGCTCCTAACTTTGCCCTGGGAGCTGTCTTGCTTATGCAATTTGCGGCGCAGGCTGCCAAATATTTCCCAAATGTGGAGATTATCGAGCTCCATCATGACAAGAAAAAAGATGCTCCGAGCGGAACAGCCATTAAAACGGCTGAGTTGATTGCGGAAGTGCGAGAGTCTATCCAACAAGGTGCGCCTGATGAGGAAGAATTGATTGCTGGTGCCCGTGGTGCTGATTTTGATGGCATGCGGATCCACTCAGTTCGTTTGCCAGGCTTAGTAGCTCATCAAGAAGTTATCTTTGGCAATCAGGGAGAAGGCTTGACCCTTCGTCATGACTCCTATGATCGCAGCTCCTTCATGACAGGGGTCAATTTGGGAATAAAAGAAGTTGTCAAGCGTCATGAGCTTGTCTATGGATTAGAACACTTATTATGAGATTAGCGCAAATGCCTTCTGAATTTCAGAAGGCTTTACCAGTATTAGAAAAAATTAAAGAAGCAGGCTTTGAGGCCTATTTTGTTGGGGGCTCTGTTCGAGATGCCCTCCTCAATCGTCCCATCCATGATGTGGACATCGCAACTTCTTCCTACCCAGAGGAGACAAAGCAGATTTTTCCGCGAACAGCCGATATTGGAATCGAGCACGGAACTGTTTTAGTTTTAGATGGCGATGAGGAGTATGAGGTAACCACCTTTCGAACTGAAGATGTCTATGTGGATTATCGCAGACCTAGTGCGGTTTCCTTTGTACGTTCGCTAGAAGAAGACCTCAAGCGCCGTGATTTCACAGTTAATGCCTTTGCTTTGGATGAGACAGGCGAAATTATTGACTTGTTTCAGGGTTTAGAGGATTTGAAAAACCAAGTCCTGCGAGCAGTTGGAGTGGCTAGTGAGCGTTTCAACGAAGATGCTCTGCGGATTATGCGTGGTTTCCGTTTTCAGGCCAGTCTCGGTTTTAAACTTGAGTCAGAAACTTTTGAGGCGATGAAGACTTTGACGCCGCTTTTGGAGAAAATTTCTGTGGAGCGCACCTTCGTTGAGTTTGATAAACTCTTGCTGGCACCTTTTTGGCGAATTGGTCTGTCTTCCATGATTGAGAGTCGAGCTTATGATTATCTCCCTGATATGGCAGGGAGCCAGGACAAGCTCAACAAACTGTTTGATTTGGAGGCGGATTTCACTTTTGAATCTTCTGAACAAGCCTGGGCGGCTCTATTGTGGGCTTTGGAGATTAAAGATGCACAGCCATTTTTGAAGGCATGGAAAACCTCACGCCAGTTTGCCAAGCAGGTTCAGGATTTGCTTACTATTTTGGCTTTGCGAGAAGAAGGTGAGCTGAGCAAGCGTGATTGTTACCGATTTGACTTGGATTCCCTTCTACAAGCTGAAAGTCTTCGTCAGGCCCAAGGAAAAGAAGTCAACCCACAAGCTATTACAGAAACTTACCATAGTTTGACCATTCATGACAAGAAAGAAATTCAGATTAACGGTGGAATTTTGATTAAGGAATATGGTTACCAGCCAGGACCAGACTTGGGAGAGATTTTAACAGAGATTGAGTTTGCCATTGTCGATGGAGAATTGGAAAATGATCGTCAAGCAATCCATGCTTACCTGAGGGAGAAAAAATGAGTGATTTTATCGTTGAAAAACTAAGCAAATCCGTTGGAGACAAGACCGTTTTTAAAGATATTTCCTTTATTATCCATGATTTGGATAGAATCGGTCTGATTGGTGTCAATGGAACGGGTAAGACCACCCTTTTAGATGTTCTATCAGGTGTTTCAGGCTTTGATGGGGATGTCAGTCCTTTTTTAGCAAAGAGTGATTACAAGATTGGCTACCTGACTCAGGATCCAGAGTTCGATGATAGTAAGACGGTCTTGGATACGGTTCTATCCAGCGACCTCAAGGAAATCCAGCTCATTCGTGAGTATGAACTCCTCATGCTCAACTATAGCGAGGACAAGCAGGCGCGTTTGGAACGGGTCATGGCTGAGATGGATTCCCTCCAAGCATGGGAAATTGAGAGTCAGGTCAAGACTGTTCTCAGCAAGTTGGGGATTCAGGACTTGTCGACTCCAGTTGGGGAATTGTCAGGTGGTCTGAGAAGACGGGTCCAGTTGGCGCAAGTTCTCCTAGGAAACCACGATCTCTTGCTACTGGATGAGCCGACCAACCATCTGGACATTGCGACCATCGAGTGGCTGACCCTCTTTTTGAAAAATTCCAAGAAGACGGTTCTCTTTATCACCCATGATCGTTATTTTCTAGATGCACTTTCAACGCGGATTTTCGAGTTGGACCGAGCAGGCTTGACCGAGTATCAGGGCAATTATCAGGACTATGTTCGCCTAAAAGCGGAACAAGATGAGCGTGATGCAGCACTTCTCCACAAAAAGGAACAACTCTATAAGCAAGAATTAGCCTGGATGCGCAGACAACCGCAAGCGCGTGCGACCAAGCAGCAGGCTCGTATCAATCGTTTCCACGACTTGAAAAAGGAAGTTTCAGATAATCCTACTGAGACAGACTTAACCATGAACTTTGAGACCAGTCGGATTGGGAAGAAAGTCATCGAGTTTAAAGATGTTTCCTTCGCTTATGAGAACAAGCCGATTTTACAAGATTTTAACTTCTTGGTACAAGCTAAAGACCGTATCGGTATCGTTGGGGACAACGGTGTGGGAAAATCCACCCTGCTCAATCTCATCGCAGGAAGTCTTGAGCCAACAGCAGGTCAAGTTGTGATTGGGGAAACCGTTCGTATCGCTTATTTCTCTCAACAAATCGAAGGCTTGGATGAAAGCAAACGAGTCATCAATTATCTGCAGGAAGTAGCAGAAGAGGTCAAGACCAATGGTGGTTCTACGACTTCCATCGCTGAGTTGCTAGAACAATTCCTTTTCCCACGTTCGACGCATGGAACCCTGATTGAGAAATTGTCTGGTGGAGAGAAAAAACGTCTTTATCTTCTCAAACTTCTCCTGGAAAAACCAAATGTTCTCCTTTTGGACGAGCCGACAAATGACCTAGATATTGCGACCTTGACAGTTTTGGAGAATTTCTTGCAAGGTTTTGCTGGGCCTGTCTTGACAGTTAGCCACGATCGTTATTTCTTGGATAAGGTAGCGACCAAGATTCTCGCCTTTGAGAATGGCAAGATTCGTCCTTTCTTTGGTCATTATACCGACTATCTTGATGAAAAAAACTTTGAAACAGAGATGGCCGATGAAGTGCAAAAGGCAGAAAAGGAGAAAGTGGTCAAGGTCCGTGAAGACAAGAAACGTATGACCTACCAAGAAAAGCAGGAGTGGGCAAGCATTGAAGGAGATATTGAAGCCTTGGAAAATCGTATCGCAGTCATTGAAGAAGAAATGCAGGCAAATGGCTCTGATTTTGGCAAACTAGCGCCCCTTCAGAAAGAGCTAGACGAGAAAAACGAAGAACTCCTTGAAAAATACGAACGCTATGAATACCTAAGTGAGTTTGATAGTTAGAAGAATAGAAAAATCCCGTCTTATGACAGGATTTCTCTATTCTTTTTTTGTCTCTTGATGAAAGATATTTTGCCAAGTCTCATGGCGACGCCAGATACTGGTGTGGACGATACCATCTAGCTCATAGCAAATGAGTTTGGTTTTCTGACTAATGGAGGTAATCTGAATGTCCTTAATCGCAGCTTTAAGTTCTTTTTCAGACTTATAAGTTTCTTTGTCCATCTGCTCGCCATCTTGACGGATATAGATAAAGTCTTCAGCAAGGAGTTCTTCTAGTTGATTTCCCTGATCAATCAATTGCTCTCGCATGAGCAGTTTTTTGTAGGCATTGTCTAAAATCTCGTCCTCAGGTATGGGAGCTGGCTCGATATGGACATCGGTATCAAAGACCCCAAAACGCTCTTCCAGCATAGATTCGACTTGATCCGCAATCTCGTGACTTTCATAAACAGACAAGTCGGGATTCATCTCTAGCGTGATATCAAGGTAGATGTTGCTACCGTAGGTGCGTCCTCTTTGGGATTTGACCTTACTAATCTTTGGAATTTCCATGATGGCCTTTTGGTAGTCCTCTAGCAAACGGTCGTCAAAACCATCTGAAAGACTGAAGGAAGACTCGATAAAGATATCATAGGCTGTCTTTAAGATAAAGAAGGTGATAATGATAGCGACCAATTTATCCACGATTGGATAGTTGAAACTGCTGGCTAGGATAGCAATGGAAGTCCCAAGCGAAGTCACAGCATCGGAAAGATTGTCCTTGGCAGCTGCCTTGAGAGACTTGGATTTGGATTTCTTACTGAGGCGAGTATTATAGAGATAAACGGCAAACATGACCGCTGCAGAAATGATTCCTAGAAATGCTCCCAGAGGATCGATAATTGTTTGTTCCCGACTGAGAATTTTTTGAATGGTGTCCCGAAGAACATCAAAGCCAACGTAGAACATGATGATGGAAGTAATCAAACTAGCCAAATCTTCAATTTTCCAGTGACCGAAACGATGATCACGGTCTGCAGGTTGGCGCGCCATCCGAATACCAATCAGAAGAGCAACATTTCCGATAATATCTGATACGTTGTTGAAACCATCCGCTACCAAACTGGAAGAATGTAGGAGGTGGCCAGTCGCTAATTTTGCCGTAGACAAGAGGAGGTAGGTCGAAATGCTGATAATGGCACCACGTTCCGCCAACTTGAGATTTGACATGGATTGGTTCATCGGACTTCCTTTCTAGTGCTGAGATTCTGTTTTCATTATACTGGTTTTCATGGGAAAATTCAAATTTAGTCTTGTTTCATCGGATTTTAATTCTTGAAAATTGTTCAAATTTTGATATAATAGTACTACTCAAGGGAGTAGCTGGCAGAAACCTGTGATAGTGTCGTCATTCCGAATTTTATACTGCAAAGTATTCTTTCCGGCGCTATCTTAAACAGCGAGACTTGTTATGATTAACAGGTCTCTTTTTGTTTGTCATAAAACCAAAAGAGAACTTGTTTTGCACACAAAGTCAAGGAGGAGACACATGTCAAAAGAACAAAAACGCCAAGCGTTTTATACTCAAAGTCCTGAAGAGGTCTTGAAGTCGGTTGAAGCAACTGAGCAAGGTCTTTCGTCAAGCGAAGCGCAGAAACGCCTAGCTGAATATGGACGCAATGAACTGGAAGAGGGTGAGAAAAAATCTCTCCTAGTCAAGTTTATCGAGCAATTTAAGGATTTGATGATTATCATCCTAGTTGCAGCGGCTATCTTGTCAGTCGTAACTTCTGGTGGGGAAGATATCGCAGATGCTATCATTATCCTAGCCGTTGTTATCATCAATGCTGCCTTCGGTGTTTACCAAGAAGGAAAAGCAGAAGAAGCCATCGAAGCCCTCAAATCTATGTCCAGTCTAGCTGCTCGCGTTATTCGTGATGGACACATGGCAGAAATTGATTCCAAAGAATTGGTGCCAGGAGATATCGTTGCCCTTGAAGCAGGTGACGTAGTGCCAGCAGACCTACGTTTGCTAGAAGCTAATTCTCTTAAAATCGAAGAAGCAGCTTTGACAGGTGAGTCTGTTCCAGTTGAAAAAGACTTGACCGTAGAGCTCGCTGCCGATGCTGGTATTGGTGACCGTGTCAATATGGCCTTCCAAAACTCAAATGTGACTTATGGTCGTGGTCTTGGTGTTGTTGTCAATACAGGTATGTACACTGAAGTGGGTCATATCGCTGGCATGCTCCAAGATGCTGACGAGACTGACACGCCACTCAAACAAAACTTGAACAACCTTTCTAAGGTCTTGACCTATGCAATTTTGGTCATTGCCCTTGTTACTTTTGTAGTTGGAGTCTTCATTCAAGGCAAAGATCCACTTGGTGAGTTGATGACCTCTGTTGCGCTTGCTGTTGCAGCCATTCCAGAAGGACTCCCAGCTATCGTGACGATCGTTCTTGCCCTCGGTACTCAAGTTTTGGCCAAACGAAACTCTATCGTTCGTAAGTTGCCTGCAGTAGAAACGCTTGGTTCGACTGAAATCATCGCTTCTGATAAGACTGGTACGCTTACCATGAACAAGATGACCGTCGAGAAAGTCTTCTATGACGCAGTCCTACATGACTCAGCTGATGATATTGAACTCGGCTTGGACATGCCGCTTCTTCGTTCAGTTGTTTTGGCCAATGATACCAAGATTGATGCAGAAGGAAACCTGATCGGGGATCCAACGGAAACAGCCTTCATCCAGTATGCCTTGGATAAGGGCTATGATGTTAAAGGGTTCTTAGAGAAATATCCTCGTGTAGCTGAATTGCCGTTTGACTCAGATCGTAAACTCATGTCCACGGTTCATCCATTGCCAGATGGTAAATTCCTCGTGGCAGTTAAGGGGGCTCCAGATCAACTTTTGAAACGTTGTGTTGCTCGTGATAAAGCTGGAGATGTCGCTCCGATTGATAATCAAGTCAATGACTTAATTCACACAAACAACTCTGAAATGGCTCACCAAGCCTTGCGTGTCCTTGCAGGTGCTTATAAGATTATTGATAGCATTCCAGAAAACTTGACTTCTGAAGAACTGGAAAACAACTTGATCTTTACTGGATTGATTGGTATGATTGACCCTGAGCGTGCCGAAGCAGCAGAAGCTGTTCGTGTCGCTAAAGAAGCGGGAATCCGTCCGATCATGATTACGGGTGACCATCAAGACACAGCAGAAGCTATTGCCAAACGATTGGGAATTATCGATGAAAATGACTCGGAAGACCATGTTTTGACTGGTGCGGAACTCAACGAACTTTCTGATGAAGAATTTGAAAAAGTAGTTGGTCAATATTCCGTTTACGCGCGTGTATCCCCTGAACACAAGGTTCGTATCGTGAAGGCTTGGCAAAACCAAGGTAAGGTTGTTGCCATGACAGGTGACGGTGTTAATGATGCGCCAGCTCTGAAAACAGCCGACATTGGTATCGGTATGGGAATCACTGGTACAGAGGTTTCTAAGGGTGCTTCTGATATGATTCTTGCGGATGATAACTTTGCGACCATCATCGTCGCAGTTGAAGAAGGACGTAAGGTCTTCTCAAACATTCAAAAGACCATCCAGTACCTACTTTCTGCCAATACGGCTGAAGTATTAACCATCTTCTTATCAACCTTGTTTGGTTGGGATGTCCTACAGCCAGTTCATCTCTTGTGGATTAACTTGGTAACCGATACCTTCCCAGCTATTGCTCTTGGTGTTGAGCCTGCTGAGCCAGGTGTTATGACCCATAAACCACGTGGACGCAAGTCAAGCTTCTTCTCAGGTGGGGTCATGAGTTCCATTATTTATCAAGGTGTACTCCAAGGGGCACTCGTCTTGACTGTTTATGGTCTTGCTCTTGCTTATCCGGTCCATGTAGGAGATAATCAAGCCATTCACGCAGATGCCCTTACTATGGCCTTTGCAACACTTGGTCTGATTCAGCTCTTCCATGCCTACAACGTCAAGTCTGTTTACCAATCCATCTTGACAGTCGGACCATTCAAGTCTAAGACCTTCAACTGGTCTATCTTGGTATCCTTCATCCTCTTGATGGCAACAATCGTTGTAGAACCGCTTGAAGGTATCTTCCACGTAACCAAACTAGACTTGTCGCAATGGGCTATTGTTCTAGCTGGAAGCTTCTCAATGATACTTATCGTCGAAATCGTCAAGTTTGTTCAACGTAAACTTGGTCTTGATAAGAACGCGATTTAAAAAGAAAGTCATCTTCGGATGGCTTTTTTTGCATTTGAGGGAAAGGACTAGAAGTTGCTCCCTTTTGTGCTATAATAAAGTAAAGTTGTAAGGAGTGAAAGAGAATGGAAAAGAAAATTGTCCGAGATGCCTTATTTTTGTCGCAGGTCTCGAAACCTGCAAGTCAGGAAGACCTTTATCTGGCTAAGGATTTGCAGGATACCCTGCTGGCTAATCGCGAAACCTGTGTCGGTCTGGCAGCAAATATGATTGGGGTGCGGAAGCGCGTGATTATCTTTAATCTTGGCTTGGTTCCCATGGTCATGTTTAACCCCATTCTTCTTTCCTATAAAGGACCTTACGAGACAGAGGAAGGTTGTTTGTCTTTGACTGGGGTGCGACCGACGACTCGTTATGAAACGATTACGGTTTCTTATCGTGATAGTAAGTGGCAGGAACAGACCATTACGTTAACAGGTTTTCCAGCTCAGATCTGCCAACATGAACTGGATCATTTGGAAGGACGGATTATTTAGGAGGAACTCAGATGAAACGCATACTATTTGAACTTGTTTTTATCGCAACGACTTGGTATATCTTTTTACCACCACTGAATCTTACCAGTTGGGAATTCATCTTCTTTCTCTGTGGGCATCTGGTGGTGATGGGGATTTTGTTTAGTTTCCGCAAGGATACCAATCTCCTCAAAACTGTTCATGTACGTCATGGCAAGGCTGCCAAAGATCTCAATCTAGAAGGATTCCTTTTTACCAAACTTAGTAGAGGATTGTTTCTGACTGCAGGTATCATTTTTGCCCTTGCTGGTCTGGTAAGCCTAGTAACCTCTAGCTTTTTCCAAGCAAAAAATTATGCTAATGTGGTGTCCATCACAGAAAAAGACTTTAAAGATTTTCCTAAGAGTGATACCAGTAAGGTTCCAATTCTAGATCGGAGCACTGCGGAGAAGATTGGAGACCGTTATCTAGGCTCTTTGACGGATAAGGTCTCCCAGTACGTAGCAGCAGATACTTATACCCAGCTGACGGTTGATGGCAAACCTTATCGAGTGACTCCTTTGGAGTATGCCGACCCGATCAAATGGTTTAATAATCAGTCTAAGGGAATTGGCGAGTATATCAAGGTTGATATGGTGACAGGAAATGCGGAATTGGTGGATTTAAAAACGCCAATGAAGTATTCAGACTCTGAGTATTTTAACCGAGACGTCAAACGCCATCTTCGGATCAAGTACCCAACCAAGATTTTTAAAACGCCCTCCTTTGAGGTGGATGATGAAGGCCATCCTTTCTATGTAGCAACCGTTTATCAAAAACAGTTTGGTCTAGGAGTCCCTCGTCCTTCGTCTGTTATTATCTTAGACGCCACCAATGGAGAAACCAAGGAATACAGCTTGTATGAAGTACCAGAATGGGTGGATCGTGTCTATCCAGCAGAAGAAACCATCCAGCAAATCAACTACAACGGCAAGTATAAAGACGGCTTCTGGAATGCCCTGATTTCTAAGAAAAATGTTACCCAAACGACAGAAGGCTATAACTATCTTTCTATCGGAAATGATATTTATCTTTACACGGGGGTGACCTCTGCAAACGCTGATGAAAGTAATCTAGGATTTATCCTTGAAAATATGCGCACTGGTGAAATCACCAAGTACAATCTAGCTTCAGCAACCGAAGAATCTGCCCGTGCTTCCGCAGAAGGAGCAGTTCAAGAGAAGGCCTACAAGGCTACCTTCCCTATCCTTGTCAATCTCAATGACAAACCGCTCTATATCATGGGCTTGAAGGACAATGCAGGCTTGGTCAAGGAGTATGCATTGGTCGATGCCGTGGAGTACCAAAATGTCATCGTAGCAACTACGGTAGATGAACTCCTCAGCAAGTATGCCAATAAAAACGACCTAGAGCTGGATAATGAAACGGTAGAAAACATCAAGGGAGTGATTTCAGACCTTAAATCAGCTGTCATCAAGGGGGATACCGTCTACTTCTTTAAAGTTGATGGCAAGATTTATAAGGTCAAGGCTTCTGTGTCAGACGACCTTCCTTACCTCGAAAATGGCCAATCCTTCGAAGGTCAAGTTGGAAAAGATAACTATCTCAAAACATTTAAAGTCAAGTAAAAGAAACCTCGGTATGAACCGAGGTTTTTAAGATGAAATTCTTGGTCGTGATTGAAAAATATGCTACACTAACAATATGAAAATTTTAATCCCAACAGCCAAAGAAATGAACACAAACCTTCCTTGTACCGAACTGCTCCCCTTGAGGAAAGAAAGTCAGTCGGTTCTTGACTCACTGGCGCACTACTCAGCTAGTGAATTAGAGACCTTTTATAAGGTATCTGCCGAGAAAGCAGAGGAAGAGTACGCTCATATTCAAGCTTTAAAAGATCACAGGGCTAAAAACTATCCAGCCTTGAAACTCTTCGATGGTCTCATGTATCGCCACATCAAACGAGATGGCTTAACCGAGGCCGAACAAACCTATCTTGAAGATCATGTCCTGATTACCTCGGCTTTATACGGTGTTGTCCCTGCCTTATCTCCAATGGCTCCTCATCGTCTGGACTTTTTGATGAAGTTAAAAGTAGCTGGTAAGACTTTAAAGAGTCATTGGAAGTCAGCCTACGATGAGGCCCTACAGGATGAGGACTTGATATTCTCACTCCTATCATCAGAGTTTGAAACCGTATTTTCTAAGGAAATCAGAGAAAAGATGGTGACCTTCAAATTTATGGAGGACAAGGGTGGTGAGTTGAAGATCCATTCAACCATTTCAAAGAAAGCGCGTGGCGCCTTTTTGACAGCCTTGATAGAAGGGCAAGTCCAAACAGTCCAACAAGCTCGTAAGATCAACTTCGCCGGTTTTGCTTACCGATCGGATTTATCAAGTGACTTAGAGCTCGTCTTTGTGAAACAAGCATAAAACCAGCTCATTCGAGCTGGTTTTTGCTGGATTAGTTGATGGCTGCAAGAAGGTCGTCAGCTTGTTTTGCAAGTGATGAAGCAGTTGCTTCTTCTAACACCAATTTTCCGTCTGCCCAAGCAGAGTCATTGACGCGAGCAGCTGTAAAGTCACCAACGACTTGTGTACGGATAAATGGCAAGAGGTCTTTGTAAATAGCAAAGAGTTGATCGTGACCGGCATTGGCTACAGATGAGACCGTAACAAACTTGTCTTGGAGGGCAGAAGCGCCACGTGTGTCAGACAAGTCAAGGGCACGAGAGAGCCAGTCAAGCAAGTTTTTCACTGTTCCAGGGATAGAGAAGTTGTAGACTGGAGAGAAGATCCAGATAGCATCCGCAGCAAGGACTGCTTCACGAGCAGCAGCTACAGCTGGATGAGTTGGAACTTCCAAATCTTGGCTGAAGAGAGGAACAGCTGAGTAATCAAGATAGCTAACTTCCGCTTTTCCAGCAAGTGCTTTTTCAGCTTCGAGGGCCATTTGGTGGTTGAAAGAACCTTGGCGTAGTGAACCGACGATAAATAATACTTTTTTAGACATGATATGTCTCCTTTAGTTTAAAATTCAAAGAGCGAACTCTTTTGTTACCATCCATGTTACAACAAATGATACTAATTAGCAATAAATGTGCTCAGCTAAGTTTACTTGTTAGGGGTGGAAAAACTTAGTTCTGAGAAAACAGTATTTGATAGACAGGCAGATATTGTATTTAATTTCAAAGGGAAAATAATATCGTAATGTTCCTGTCTTCACTTGTAATAAAAGAGGAGAGATGGTAAAATAGACGAGTGAAACTAAGACAGAAAAAAGCAAAAAACAAGCTACTTTTACAGTATGGAATCGGCATTGCTCTGGTACTACTAGTCATGACCACTTCCTTTCTTTATCTGATATCACTCAGCATGAAACCCTATCAAGATGCTAGGGTTGAAGGAGAAAAACTGGCCAAACAGTATGCAGAATTGGAACAGGCAGATCAGATTGATTTCTACAATGGACTAGAAGGTTATTACAGCGTTCTGGGACATAATAAAAAGCAAGAGACTATTGCCGTACTGATTGAAAAGAATGACCACAAGATTTATGTTTATCAGCTTGATAAGGGGATTTCTCAAGACAAGGCAGCGACGATTTCGAGGGAAAAAGGAGCTAGCGACATTGACAAGATTACCTTTGGTCGTTATCAGGATAAGCCGATTTGGGAAGTCAAGTCAGGGAACCAGTACTATCTGGTTGACTTTGAAACAGGAGCAGTGATCCAATAAGGAGGGCATATGAAACTATCCAAACGTGTACTAGAAATGGAAGAAAGCGTCACTCTAGCTAGTGATGCAAGAGCCAAGGCATTAAAAGCTCAGGGAAAGGATGTTCTTTTCTTAACCTTGGGACAGCCTGATTTTCATACTCCTGAAAACATTCAGGATGCAGCGGTAGAAGCGATTCGAGATGGACGAGCTTCCTTTTATACAGTTGCTTCAGGCCTACCAGAGTTAAAAGCAGCGGTTAATACCTATTTTGAACGCTACTATGGATATTCTGTAGCAGCTAACGAGGTTACCTTTGCCACTGGTGCCAAGTTCTCTCTCTACACCTTCTTTATGGCTGTGGTTAATCCTGGTGATGAGATCATCATCCCTACACCATACTGGGTCAGTTATGGAGACCAGGTCAAGATGGCAGAAGGTGTGCCAGTCTTTGTCCAGGCCAAGGAAGACAATCACTTTAAAGTAACAGTAGAGCAGCTAGAAGCAGCCCGAACAGATAAGACCAAGGTCTTGGTTCTTAATTCACCATCGAATCCGACCGGTATGATTTACTCTCGTGAGGAACTCTTGGATATCGGAAATTGGGCTGTTGCGCATGATGTCCTTATCCTAGCAGATGATATTTATGGTCGTTTGGTTTATAACGGGAACGAATTTGTTCCAATCTCTAGTCTGTCAGAAGCAATTCGCAAGCAAACCGTCGTGATTAATGGTGTATCTAAGGCTTATGCCATGACTGGTTGGCGGGTAGGTTATGCTGTGGGAAATCCTGAAATTATCGCTGCTATGAGCAAATTGACAGGACAAACAACCTCTAATCTGACAGCAGTATCTCAATATGCAACGATTGAGGCGCTGACTGGACCGCAAGACTCTGTTGAAACCATGCGCCAAGCCTTTGAAGAGCGTTTGAATACCATTTATCCTCTCTTGTGCCAAGTCCCAGGTTTTGAAGTTGTCAAGCCCCAAGGCGCCTTCTATCTCTTCCCAAATGTTAAAAAAGCGATGGAAATGAAGGGTTATACCGATGTGACAGAGTTTACAACGGCTATTCTCGAAGAAGTCGGCCTTGCCTTGATTACAGGAGCTGGATTTGGAGCACCAGAAAATGTTCGTCTCAGTTATGCCACAGACTTGGATACATTAAAAGAAGCGATTCGCCGTTTGCATCAATTTATGGAAAAATAAAACTTAGAATCTTCGCCTTTTTAGCGAAGATTTTTTGTAACGAAAATCTCGCGATTTTTCTCTATTAGAACCTAGCTATCACAGTCTATTTATGGTAAAATAGTGGGTAATGATGTCTTCGGACAAGTTAAACGAAAAAAGGAAGATAGATTATGACAAAACGTGTAACGATTATCGATGTAAAAGACTACGTTGGTCAAGAAGTGACCATTGGAGCCTGGGTTGCCAACAAATCAGGAAAAGGAAAAATTGCCTTCTTGCAATTGCGTGATGGAACTGCCTTTTTCCAAGGAGTTGCCTTCAAACCAAACTTTATTGAAAAATTCGGCGAAGAAGTTGGTCTTGAAAAATTTGAAATGATCAAACACTTGAGTCAAGAGACTTCTGTTTATGTGACAGGGATTGTCAAAGAAGATGAACGTTCTAAGTTTGGCTATGAGCTCGATATCACAGACATTGAAGTCATCGGTGAATCACAAGATTACCCAATCACTCCAAAAGAACACGGAACAGATTTCTTGATGGACAACCGTCACTTGTGGCTCCGTTCTCGTAAGCAAGTGGCTGTTATGCAAATCCGTAACGCGATTATCTATGCAACCTATGAGTTCTTTGACAAGAACGGCTTCATGAAGTTTGATAGTCCTATTCTTTCAGGAAATGCGGCAGAGGATTCAACTGAACTCTTTGAAACAGACTACTTTGGAACGCCAGCCTACTTGAGCCAATCAGGTCAGCTTTACCTTGAAGCAGGTGCGATGGCTCTTGGTCGTGTCTTTGACTTTGGTCCAGTATTCCGTGCGGAGAAATCAAAAACGCGCCGTCACTTGACTGAGTTCTGGATGATGGACGCAGAGTACTCATACCTGACACACGATGAGTCACTTGACTTGCAAGAAGCTTACGTAAAAGCCCTTCTTCAAGGTGTACTTGACCGTGCTCCACAAGCCTTGGAAACCTTGGAACGTGATACAGAGCTCTTGAAACGCTACATTGCAGAGCCATTCAAACGCATCACTTACGATCAAGCCATTGACCTTTTGCAAGAGCATGAAAATGATGCTGATGCTGACTACGAGCATTTGGAACATGGAGATGACTTCGGTTCACCACACGAAACCTGGATTTCAAACCACTTTGGTGTGCCAACATTTGTCATGAACTACCCAGTAGCTATCAAGGCCTTCTACATGAAACCAGTTCCTGGAAATCCAGAGCGCGTGCTTTGTGCAGACTTGCTTGCACCAGAAGGATATGGAGAAATCATCGGTGGTTCTATGCGTGAGGAAGACTACGATGCCCTTGTCGCTAAAATGGAAGAACTTGGAATGGATCGTACAGAATATGAATTCTACCTTGACCTTCGTAAATATGGTACAGTACCACACGGAGGATTTGGTATCGGTATCGAGCGTATGGTGACCTTCGCAGCAGGTACAAAACACATCCGTGAAGCGATTCCATTCCCACGTATGTTGCATCGTATTAAACCATAAACTAGTAAAAAGGCCAAATTTCAAGTTCAAGTTAGCCAGCAAGCAGTCTTCTCTGGGAGACTTGTAGTCCAAGCATTTTTTAGGATAATTGTTGATCCAATTTTCGATGAAGGCGACTTCTTTAGGAGTCGTTTTCTTAGTTCCTTTAGGTAACCATCTACGAATGAGCCTATTGTGATTCTCATTAGTTCCCCTTTCCCAAGAGGCATAGGGGTGTGCATAGTAGATATGCTCCTTAGAAAACACATCAGACAAGCGGTGGAATTCGACTCCATTATCTGCCGTGATGGAAAGGATTTGATGCTGTTTTAAGATGAGTTTTAGAGCCCGATTGACCGACTCAGCGCTCTTATTTGGAATCAATTGGATAATTTGATGTCTACTCCTTCGATCCGTTAAGACCAGTAGACAGTGGTTTTTCGCTCTTGTCAGTAGGACCGTATCAATCTCATAGTGTCCATTCTCCAAGCGAAGATTGATAGCTTTGGGACGCTGTTCAATGGATTGCCCAGCAGGTTTAAAGTTGGGGCTAGCTTGTTTCTTGACAGTTTTTCCTTGATGAATCCAGTAGTAGATGGTTGACATTCCCACTGTAAGGCCCTTAGCCTTGACCATCATTTCGGGAGAGAACTTTTGGTTATGATAATGGAGGATCTTTTGTTTTAGCTCTTTGGTCAAGATTGATTTCTTCACAGAGCGCTTCCGATTGGTTTCATAAACCATTTGAGCATAGTCGGCAGAATAAATCTTTTTGAAACGTCCTTTTCCAACACATTGTAAGACTGTGATACGTTTGATTTCATTGTGGATGGTCTGAGGAGCTTTTCCAAGTAGAGAGGCGATTTCTCTATTTGATTTTCCTTCATTTTTCCATCGTTCGATTAAACGACGGCTATGGATTGTCAAGTGTTTAGCTTCTGTAGTATAATTGTTTTGCATCTCTGTACCTTTCTTGTGTTTGTGGTGAACAACAAGTGTAACACAGAGGTGTTTTCTTATGCCTATAACTAGATTTCATTTGACAATATTGACTAGTTGAACCAGCTCATTTTTAGGAAAGTTGGGTGGCTAACTTCATTATAGAATTTTTATCTATCTTCTTTTTTTCATTTTTATCTTTTTTCTCTTGCCATCTACTAGCTTTTCTAGTATAATAGTTAATTGTGAGCAAACCTCACTTACCCCTTGCAAAGACTTGGGGTCATTAGACCAAAAGGAGGAACATATCAATGGCTAAATACGAAATTCTTTATATCATTCGTCCAAACATTGAAGAAGAAGCGAAAAACGCTTTGGTAGCACGTTTTGACTCTATCTTGACTGACAACGGTGCAACTGTTGTTGAATCAAAATCATGGGAAAAACGTCGTCTTGCATACGAAATCCAAGATTTCCGTGAAGGACTTTACCACATCGTTAACGTTGAAGCAAACGATGACGCAGCTCTTAAAGAGTTTGACCGTCTTTCAAAAATCAACGCTGACATTCTTCGTCACATGATCGTCAAACTTGACGCGTAAGAAGGTAAACTATGATTAACAATGTTGTACTTGTAGGGCGTATGACACGTGACGCTGAGTTGCGTTATACCCCATCAAATGTAGCAGTTGCGACTTTTACTCTTGCAGTAAACCGTACATTCAAGAGTCAAAATGGCGAACGTGAGGCTGATTTCATCAATGTCGTTATGTGGCGCCAACAGGCTGAAAATCTTGCTAACTGGGCTAAAAAAGGCTCTCTTATCGGGATCACAGGTCGTATCCAGACTCGTAGTTACGATAACCAGCAAGGACAACGTATCTACGTAACAGAAGTCGTGGCTGACAATTTCCAAATGTTGGAAAGCCGTAGCGTGCGTGAAGGACATACAGGTGGGGCTTATTCTGCACCAACTGCTAGTTATACAGCACCTACACAATCAGTACCAGACTTTTCACGTGATGAAAATCCATTTGGAGCAACCAATCCATTGGATATTTCGGATGATGATTTACCATTCTAATGGACAATTAAAACTATAAAGGAGAAAAAACATGGCTCAACAACGTCGTGGCGGATTCAAACGCCGTAAAAAAGTTGATTACATCGCAGCAAACAAAATTGAATATGTTGATTACAAAGATACTGAGCTTCTTAGCCGTTTCGTTTCAGAACGTGGGAAAATCCTTCCACGTCGTGTAACAGGAACTTCAGCTAAAAACCAACGTAAAGTAACAACAGCTATCAAACGCGCTCGCGTAATGGCTTTGATGCCTTTCGTAAACGAAGATTAAAAAAAAAGACCCACCTGGGTCTTTTTTTCAGGCCCCCCGGACCTTCATGAGTTTGAAAATAAGAAAGCGAAATAGGACCCACTGGACCTTTTTTTCAGATTCGGTTGGCCCTCTTTTTCATGTTCGGGCGTGTCTTTTATCAGACTTTTACAGGGCTCCGTTCGAAACGTCTACTTTTTGACCTAGTAAGATTCTTTTGTCTTACTAGGTTTTTTCTTTTAATCTTTGTTGTCGTGCTATAATGGTAGGAGAAAGCTTTAAAGGAGCATCTTATGAAGGGAACTGCTATTATTAGAAAAATGATTGAATCGGATATCCAACACCTGTCCCAAGGTTTTATCAATCAAGGTTGGCCCGGTAGAGAGGAAATTTTGGCTAGATATTTTCTGGAACAGAAAAGCAAGGAGAGAGAAGTCTTAGTTGCAGAGATTGATGGTGTTGTAGCGGGTTACATTACCATTTTGCCCTCTGCTAAACATGGTCCTTTTGCAGAAGTCTATCCAGAACTTTCAGATTTCAATGTCTTTGAGCCTTTTCGAAATCAAGGAATTGGAAACCTCTTGATGGAAGAAGCTGAAAATCAAGTTAAGCTCATATCGGATAAGGTGACCCTTGGTGTTGGGCTCCATTCAGGGTATGGACCTGCCCAGAGATTGTACATCAAACGAGGCTATATTCCAGATGGTTCAGGCGTTTGGTATCGAAACCAACCGTTGGAAATGAATGCTACTATTCAAAATAATGATGATTTAGTTCTGTACTTATCCAAGAAATTCGAATAAGAGATAGTGAATTTCTTTGAAGATAGGGGATTTCTCTACTTTATGGTATAATGGAAAGAGTGATGGAAAAGAGGTAGAGAGATGGATGCAAAATTAAAATACAAGGCAAAGAAGATTAAAATCGTCTTTTTTGATATCGATGATACCCTGCGCACCTCAAAGACAGGGTTTATTCCAGCTACGATTCCTACTGTCTTTAAGCAGTTGCGAGAGAAAGGGATTTTAACAGGAATCGCCTCTGGGCGTGGTATTTTCGGTGTTGTTCCAGAGATTCGTAAGCTCAAACCTGATTTTTTTGTAACCCTGAATGGGGCCTATATAGAAGATAAAAAAGGCCAGGTCATTTATCAGCATCAGATTGAAAAGTTAGATGTTGAGGAGTATGTCTCTTGGACCAAGCGAGAAGGGATTGAGTACGGCTTGGTTGGCAGTCATGACGCCAAACTCTCCACTCGAACAGAACTGATCAGTGAGGCGATTGATCCCATCTATCCAAACTTAGATGTGGATCCTGACTTTCATGAAAAAGTAGGCATTTGCCAGATGTGGACCTTTGAAGATAAAGGAGATGCCTTGCGCTTGCCAGAATCTTTATCGGATAAACTTCGCATGGTACGTTGGCATGAACATTCATCTGATGTGGTACCAATTGCAGGCTCAAAGGCTGCTGGTGTGGCAAAGGTTGTAGAACACCTAGGATTGAAACCAGAGAACGTCATGGTCTTCGGAGATGGCCTCAATGATTTAGAATTCTTTGATTATGCAGGAATTAGCATTGCCATGGGAGTTTCCCATGAAAAAATCAAAGAAAAAGCAGATTATATTACAAAAACAGTAGAAGAAGATGGCATTTTTGATGCCTTAGAAGGATTTGGTATGGTAGAAAAAGAATTGCATTTCCCACAAGTAGACATTGAAACAGTAGAAGGTCCTCTAGCGACTATTAAGACAAATCACGGAGACTTGCGGATCAAGCTCTTCCCTGAACATGCTCCTAAAACAGTAGCAAACTTTGTCGCTCTTTCAAAAGATGGTTACTATGATGGAGTGATTTTCCATCGTATTATCAGGGACTTTATGATCCAAGGCGGAGACCCAACTGGTACTGGTATGGGGGGAGAGTCTATTTATGGACAAGCTTTTGAAGATGAATTTTCTGAAGAACTCTATAATGTTCGCGGGGCTCTTTCCATGGCCAATGCTGGTCCAAATACCAATGGCAGTCAGTTCTTTATCGTGCAAAACCAACACTTGCCATACTCTAAGAAAGAGATTGCACGTGGTGGCTGGCCTGAACCAATCGCTGAGATCTATGCAGAACAAGGTGGAACTCCTCACCTTGACCGTCGCCATACTGTTTTTGGGCAATTGGTAGATGCAGAATCTTTTGCAGTCTTGGATGCCATTGCAGCTGTTGAAACTGGTGCTATGGACAAGCCCGTTGAAGATGTAGTAATTGAAACGATTGAAATTGAGGACTAGGATGAAAATTGGTGATAAGCTAACTGGGCGTATTACAGGAATTCAGCCCTATGGTGCCTTTGTCGAGTTAGAGACAGGGGTGATTGGGCTGATTCATATTTCAGAGATTCGGACAGGATTTATCGAAAATATCTATGAAGTTTTGAAAATTGGTGAAGAAGTGCAGGTTCAGGTTGTTGATTTAGACGAATTTTCAGGTAAAGCCAGTCTATCTATTCGCACTCTGGAGGAAGAAAAACACCAACTACCAAGACGGAGACGTTTTTCAAATGATCGTATCAAGCACGGTTTTGCACCACTTGGGCGAATGATGCCAATCTGGACAAAGGAAGCCCTCAACAATCTGAGAGAGAAAAACTAGTCTATTAGATTTCGTATTTTTAAAAATCAATATATGGAAGAACAATTATTAAAACCAGGAGAGCGAATCAACCAGCTCTTTTCGACAGATATCAAGATCATTCAAAATAGAGAAGTGTTTAGCTATTCGGTGGATAGTGTTCTCTTGTCACGCTTTCCTCGCTTCCCTAAAAATGGCTTAATAGTGGATTTTTGTGCTGGAAATGGTGCAGTGGGACTTTTTGCAAGTAGTCGTACCAAGGCAAAAATTCTCTCTGTAGAAATTCAGGAGCGCTTGGCGGATATGGCAGAGCGTTCGGTTCAGTTGAATGGTTTGGAAGAGCAGATGCGGGTCATCTGCGATGATTTGAAAAATATGCCTGCTCACATCCAAGGAAGTAAGGTGGATATGATTTTGTGCAATCCGCCTTATTTTAAGGTGGATCCGCATTCTAATCTCAACGAGAGTGAACACTACCTCCTAGCCAGACACGAAATTGCGACTAACCTAGAAGAAATCTGTCGCAGTGCTCAGAGTATTCTCAAGTCTAATGGTCGTTTGGTCATGGTTCATCGTCCAGATCGGCTCTTGGATATCCTAGACATGCTTCAACGCCACAATTTGGCACCCAAGCGCCTGCAATTTGTCTATCCTAAACGACAGAAGGAGGCCAATATGCTCTTAATCGAAGCTATCAAGGATGGATCGACAAGTGGTTTCAAGGTCCTGCCACCACTCATTGTTCACAATGAAGATGGTTCCTACACGCCAGAAATTCAAGAGATTTACTATGGATCATAAGGCATATATGTATGTGGTGGAGTGTAGTGACGGTTCTTACTATACGGGCTATACAACGGATGTGAAAAAACGCCTTGCCGTTCATAATAGTGGTAAGGGAGCCAAGTATACCCGAGCTCGCTTGCCAGTTAAACTCATCTATGTAGAGGGTTTTGCTAGAAAGGAAGAAGCCATGTCAGCAGAGGCTCTTCTCAAACGTAAGAAGAGACCACAGAAAGAACGATTTTTATCCGAAAATCAAGAGAAAAATCTAGTCAATCATATTGATATCTAATGAGGAGTCCTTTGACTCCTCTTACTTTTGTCAAAAGAGGAAAAAAATGCTAAAATAAGATGAATAAATTTAAAGAGGTATTATCATGTCTAAGATTCTAGTATTTGGTCACCAAAATCCAGACTCAGATGCCATCGGGTCATCTGTAGCCTTTGCTTACCTTGCAAAAGAAGCTTATGGATTGGACACAGAAGCAGTAGCTCTCGGTACTCCAAATGAAGAAACAGCCTTTGTTTTGAACTATTTTGGTGTAGAAGCACCACGTGTTATCACATCTGCTAAAGCAGAAGGTGCAGAGCAAGTCATCTTGACTGACCACAATGAATTCCAACAATCAGTGTCAGATATCGCTGAAGTAGAAGTTTATGGTGTTGTGGACCACCACCGTGTGGCTAACTTTGAAACTGCCAGCCCACTTTACATGCGTTTGGAACCAGTTGGATCAGCCTCATCTATCGTTTACCGCATGTTTAAAGAACATGGTGTAGCAGTTCCTAAAGAAATCGCAGGTTTGATGCTTTCAGGTTTGATTTCAGATACCCTTCTTTTGAAATCACCAACAACTCACCCATCTGATAAAGTCATCGCTCCTGAATTGGCAGAATTAGCAGGCGTGAACTTGGAAGAATACGGTCTTGCTATGCTCAAGGCTGGTACTAACTTGGCTAGCAAATCTGCTGAAGAATTGATTGACATCGATGCTAAGACTTTTGAACTCAACGGAAACAAGGTCCGTGTTGCCCAAGTTAATACAGTTGATATTGCTGAAGTCTTGGAACGTCAAACTGAAATCGAAGCAGCAATGCAAGCAGCTAATGCAGCAAATGGCTACTCTGACTTTGTCTTGATGATTACAGACATCGTAAACTCAAACTCAGAAATCCTTGCTCTTGGGTCAAACATGGACAAGGTCGAAGCAGCATTTAACTTCAAACTTGAAAACAACCACGCTTTCCTTCCAGGTGCTGTTTCACGTAAGAAACAAGTGGTACCTCAGTTGACTGAAAGCTTTAATGGCTAATAGCTTGAGTGATAATTGAAACGTGGAAACACTTGTTTCCATATAGCTAAAGGGGTTTCGGCTCCTTTTTTTCTAGGAGAGGAAGATGTTAGAAAATGGCGATTTGATTTTTGTGAAGGACCTTTCAGACATGGGGCAGGCCATCCAGGCTTCTACTGGGAATTATAGTCATGTAGCCATCTTTTTGGATGGTTTGATTTTCCATGCTAGTGGGCAGGCAGGTGTTATCTGTCAAGAACCAGCTGATTTTTTTGAACCTACTCATCTCTACGACCTTTATGTCTATCCAGAGATGGAAGTCGACTTGGTGAAGGAGAAGGCTTGCAAGCATCTAGGAGCTCCTTATAATAGCTCTTTTTATCCCAATGGGGATGGCTTTTACTGCTCCCAGTACATCGCAGAAATCCTGCCTATTTTTGAGACGATTCCCATGAAATTTGGGGACGGGGAGCAGGAGATTAGTGATTTCTGGAGAGAATATTACAGGAAACTCGAACTTCCAGTGCCTCTGAACCAGCCAGGGACCAATCCCAGTCAGTTGGCAGCATCCCCTCTTTTAGAATGTAAAGAAAGGAATCTTCATGATTCAAATTTTTAATCCCTCCCGTTTGACTCGACAGCCATTTTTTATAGATTTAGTGGACTATCTGGACCAGCATGACGATGTGATCCTTCGAGAAATCAAGGCTCAGTTTCCAGATGTGGCAGTTGATAAACTCATGGAAGAGTATATAAAGGCAGGCTTGATCCGAAGGGAAAACAAACGTTATTCCCTCAATCTCCCTTTTCTAGAATCGATAGACAATCTATCCCTTGATCAAGAGATTTTTGTCAGAGAGGATAGTCCAGTCTATCAAGCCTTGTTGGAGAAGACTTTTGAGACAGAATTGCGCAATCAGACCAATGCAGCCATTTTAGTCGAATCTACGGACTTTGCAAGAGAAAAGATGACTTTATCCAACTATTTCTACAAGGTCAAGCACCAATATCCTTTGACAGAAAAACAGCAGGAGCTTTATGCCATTTTGGGAGATGTCAATCCTGAGTATGCCCTCAAGTATATGACGACTTTTTTACTGAAATTCCTCAAAAAAGACCAGCTGATGCAGAAACGGCGTGATATCTTCGTTGAGAGTTTAGTCGTCTTGGGTTATATTGTGCAAAATGAAGCTGGAAAGTATGAGTTGACTGTTGATTTTGACAAGGAACGCTTGATTTTCTATTTGTCTTAGTTGCTTTTGAGCAGATTGTTTGACTTTGCCAAAGAATAAGCATAAACTGAATGTAAGCGATAACGTTTATCGTATTAAAAGCAAAGGAGACAGAGCTATGTCACTTGAAAATAAATTGGAACAAGCAACTGGTGCTATCAAAGAAGGATTTGGTAAAGTTACTGGCGATAGCAAGACAGAAGCAGAAGGTACTGTAGAAAAAACAGTTGCGAAAGCAAAAGAAGTTGTTGAAGATGCTAAAGGTGCTGTAGAAGGTGCCGTTGAAGGTCTTAAAAATTCATTTAAGAAAGAAGACTAAAAAAATCAAGGGAATGTTTCCCTTGATTTTTTTATAGATAACGTTCTGCGATGGCTGCGTCCCCAGGATAGTCTTCTTTCTTTCCTTGGACAATCTGGTAGCAATCAGCTCCCTTACCTGCAATAATCACGGCATCGAGTTCTTGATTTGTGATGGCCATCGCTGCCTTGATAGCTTGTTCACGATCGGCAATCTTTTCAACAGGATGACTGATATAGCTGCTGATTTCTTCAGCAATGGCCATTGGATCTTCATAGTTGGGGTCATCCGCAGTTAGAAAGACTTGAATCTCAGGATGTTGATTGAGGAGGAGGCCAAAGTCTTTGCGACGACTTTCACCCTTGTTTCCAGTCGAACCGAGAACCAGAGCAATCTTTCCAGTTTGATGAGTTTCAACAACAGAAATCAGTTTTTTCAGACTATCGCCATTGTGGGCATAGTCGATGAAAACCTTGGCTCCATTTTTCTGAGTCAGGACTTCCATACGTCCAGGAACTCGGGTTGCAGCGATTCCTTTTTTGATGTCTTCAAGACTGGCTCCGAGACGAAGACAGGCAAGTCCTGCAGCGACTGCATTTTCTTGGTTAAAGTGGCCGATGAGTTGAATATCATAATCTCCAGCGAGTTTACCTGTAGCTGAAAAGCTAAAGGCTTTGGAGTTCTCGATTTGGTTACTTGACTGGCTACCATAAAAGTCATGTTCTTGATGTTCCACTTGTTCTTTCAGTACAGAAAAGTGGTCCATCTCGCTATTAATGACAACTGCTCGGCTATTTTTCATCAAGAGACGTTTGTGGTAGAAGTAATCTTCAAAGCTAGGATGCTCAATCGGTCCGATATGGTCAGGAGTGATGTTGAGAAAGACACCTACATCAAAGGTCAGGCCATAGACTCGATGAACAAGATAGGCTTGGCTAGAGACTTCCATTACAAGATGGGTTCGACCATTCTTAACAGCCTGGGCCATCATGTCGAAAAGATCGATG
The DNA here is from genome assembly GCF_007475365.1 of Streptococcus oralis subsp. dentisani. Classification (NCBI taxonomy): domain Bacteria; kingdom Bacillati; phylum Bacillota; class Bacilli; order Lactobacillales; family Streptococcaceae; genus Streptococcus; species Streptococcus oralis. The sequence continues at coordinate 188,580 of NZ_CP034442.1, forward strand.
TTTTCAGGTGTTGAGAAGGAAGATTTAAAGAAGGTCTTGCCATCTAGAGTTGTATTCATAGTTGACAAGAGAGCTGTTGGGTAGCGTTGAGATAGGATGTGGTAAGCAAAGTAAGCAGATGTTGTCTTTCCTTTTGTCCCTGTGAAAGCAAGAATTTTTAGTTTCTCTTGCGGATTACCATAAAATTCCATCGCAATCAAACTCATGGCTTTCTTGATATCGTTCACAACGATGACAGGGATACCGACTTCGTAGTCCTTTTCGGCAACATACCAGGCTAAGCCCTGACTTATAGCAGAAAGAAGGTATTCTTTTTTAAAGGCAGCGCCTTTTGCAAAAAAAAGAGTGCCTTCTTTTACTTTTCGGCTGTCGTAACTGATGCTATCAAAAACAACTTCGTTGTAGTTGTAGTGGTAGTGTCCTTGGTCGATAATCTCGCGGAAGAGACCATCTTTCTTTAATATATCTAATACGGTTTCAATCTTAATCATACTTTCTATTATAAACTTCAAGTCTGAATTTTACAAGTAACAAGGAAAAGTTTATAATGGAAGATAAGGAACTTTTCCTAGTTATCAAAATTGAATGAGGAAGCTATGTCTAACGAAAACAATCACCAGCAAGCCCAGATGTTGCGAGGGACTGCTTGGCTAACAGCTAGTAACTTTATTAGTCGCCTCCTTGGTGCTATCTATATTATTCCCTGGTATATTTGGATGGGGACTTATGCCGCCAAGGCAAATGGTCTCTTTACCATGGGTTATAATATTTACGCCTGGTTCTTGCTGATTTCGACAGCGGGTATCCCGGTTGCGGTTGCTAAACAAGTGGCTAAGTACAATACTATGCGAGAAGAAGAGCATAGCTTTGCCTTGATTCGGAGTTTTCTAGGCTTTATGACGGGCTTGGGACTAGTCTTTGCCTTGGTCTTGTATCTCTTTTCTCCCTGGTTGGCAGATTTATCAGGCGTGGGGACAGACCTAATTCCTATCATGCAGAGTTTGGCTTGGGCAGTTCTGATTTTTCCATCTATGAGTGTTATCCGTGGCTTTTTCCAAGGGATGAATAACCTGAAGCCCTATGCTATGAGTCAAATCGCCGAGCAGGTGATCCGTGTTATCTGGATGTTGCTGGCTACTTTTATTATCATGAAGATGGGTTCTGGTGATTACTTATCAGCGGTTACTCAGTCTACCTTTGCTGCCTTTGTGGGAATGGTGGCTAGTTTTGCAGTCTTGATCTATTTTCTTTCCAAGGAGGGACTGCTCCAAAAGGTATTTGAAACACGGGATAAGATCAATAGCAAGCGACTCTTGGTTGATACCATCAAGGAAGCCATTCCCTTTATCCTGACAGGATCAGCCATCCAGCTCTTCCAGATTTTAGACCAAATGACCTTCATCAATAGCATGAAGTGGTTTACCAACTACAGCAATGAAGACTTGGTTGTCATGTTTTCTTATTTCTCCGCCAATCCTAATAAAATCACCATGATTTTGATCTCTGTTGGTGTCTCGATTGGAAGTGTCGGCTTGCCACTTTTGACGGAAAATTATGTCAAAGGTGATTTGAGAGCCGCTGCTCGCCTAGTTCAAGATAGTATGACCATGCTCTTTATGTTTCTCTTACCAGCAACAGTTGGAGTCGTCATGGTAGGGGAACCTCTCTATACAGTCTTTTATGGCAAGCCAGATAGTCTGGCCATGGGCTTGTTTGTCTTTGCGGTTTTACAGTCTACTATTTTAGGTTTGTACATGGTCTTGTCTCCTATGCTTCAGGCTATGTTCCGCAATCGCAAGGCAGTGCTTTACTTTGTCTATGGTTCCCTTGCCAAGCTAGTCTTGCAGTTACCAGCTATTGCCATTTTCCACAGCTATGGTCCCTTGATTTCAACGACTATCGGTCTCATCATTCCAAATGTTTTGATGTACCGAGATATTTGCAGGGTAACAGGTGCACGTCGTAAGATTATCTTAAAACGGACAATTTTAATTATGATTTTGACAATGGTCATGTTTATTCTGGTTGGTTTTCTACAGTGGATTTTAGGATTTTTCTTCCAACCAACGGGACGCTTCTGGAGTTTCCTTTATGTAGCTCTCATCGGAGGTCTCGGGGGAGGACTCTATGGTTTAATGAGTCTTGGCACTCACCTATTGGATAAGATTATTGGTAAACCTCAAGCAGACCGCCTACGAGCAAAATTTAAACGATCTTAACAAAATAGATTTATAACTAAAAGAAAAGCTAGCTCCTTGTTAAGTGTCTGGGTTAGCTGACACTTAATTTCCATAAATTAAAATCCCTAGAATCAGTTGTTCTAGGGATTTATTGGGGTGTGAGCATCATTAATTCTACAATCATAGCGATATAGAGGACTAAGGTTAGGAGAAAACCCGCTCTCCAGAAGAATTTGATAAATTTAGGGTAATAAAAACTTCGTTTTTTGAGTAGGAAAAAGACAACTAGGAGGATTGCTAGGAGAGAAAGTGCAACACCAAGTCGTGGCAGAAAGTTGTGGGTAAAGGCTTTGGCAGTGATAAGATAATACTCGAATACCAAAAGTGGAAAAGCTAAATCCGCAAAGTTCAGTCCTAGTTTTTTCAGTTTAAAAAGTTTTGTTACAATGATGGAGACCACGAGGGTTAGTACCAACAATAAAATAGCTGCTATTTTCATTAAAATCATACCCATATTGTATCATAAAAAATCATTAAAGGAAACGAGAAACAAGGGAATTTGTAGGAAAGTCAGGCTTTTGAGATTGTGGGTGTTTTTTGTTATAATGAAAGTTATGAAATCTTATAATACCTTGAATGATTATTATCGAAAACTCTTTGGAGAAAAGACTTTTAAAGTTCCTATTGATGCGGGATTTGACTGTCCAAATCGGGATGGAACTGTAGCTCATGGGGGCTGTACCTTTTGTACGGTTTCGGGTTCTGGAGATGCCATTGTAGCACCAGATGCCCCTATCCGTGAGCAATTTTATAAGGAAATCGACTTTATGCACCGCAAATGGCCAGATGTTCAGAAGTATCTGGTTTATTTTCAAAATTTTACCAACACCCATGAAAAGGTGGAAGTCATCCGAGAGCGCTATGAGCAGGCTATCAACGAACCGGGTGTAGTAGGGATCAATATCGGAACGCGCCCAGACTGCCTACCAGACGAAACCATTGAATATTTGGCTGAGTTATCGGAACGCATGCATGTGACGGTAGAATTGGGCTTGCAGACCACCTTTGAAGCAACCTCTGACCTGATTAACCGTGCCCATTCTTATGAATTGTATGTGGAAACAGTAAAACGCTTGAGGAAATATCCCAAGATTGAGATTGTTTCCCATTTGATTAACGGGCTGCCCGGTGAGACTCATGAGATGATGGTTGAAAATGTCCGTCGCTGCGTCACGGATAATGATATTCAAGGAATTAAACTGCACTTGCTCCATCTCATGACCAATACGCGTATGCAAAGAGATTACCACGAAGGACGCTTGCAACTGATGAGTCAGGACGAGTATGTCAAGGTTATCTGTGACCAGTTGGAAATCATTCCCAAGCATATCGTCATCCATCGAATCACGGGAGATGCGCCTAGAGATATGTTGATTGGTCCCATGTGGAGCCTCAATAAATGGGAAGTGCTAAATGCTATTGAAACTGAAATGAGACGTCGTGGAAGTGTGCAAGGATGCAAGGCTGTAAAACAGGAGTTTAAAAATGAAAAGACCACTTGAGATGGCGCATGATTTTTTGGCTGAAGTTGTGACAAAAGAGGATATCGTTGTGGATGCGACCATGGGCAATGGTCACGATACGCTTTTTTTAGCCAAGCTAGCCAAGCAAGTCTATGCCTTTGATATCCAGGAGCAGGCTTTGGAGAAAACCAAAGACCGTTTAAATGAGGCAGGTTTAGAAAATGTCCAGTTGATTTTACAAGGGCATGAGACACTGGACCAATTTGTGACAGAAGCTAGGGCAGGGATTTTTAATCTTGGTTATTTGCCTTCTGCTGACAAATCCGTCATCACCAGACCCCAGACTACTATTGAAGCTTTAGAGAAACTTTGTCATTTGCTTGTCAAAGGGGGACGGATTGCCATTATGATTTACTATGGTCATGAGGGAGGAGACAGCGAGAGGGATGCCGTGTTGGATTTTGTTAGCCAGTTGAACCAACAAGAGTATACAGCTACCATTTACCGGACACTCAACCAAGTTAATAATCCACCGTTTTTAGTTATGATTGAGAAATTAGAAAGATATAGACATGGATAAACAATACCTACGTGAGAAATTAGAGGCTATGCGCCAAAATTTTGTTGAGTCAACGCATCACGAGAGAGCAGTCGGGGTGCTTGACGAAGCACATATGAGCAAGAAAATGCTCAAAATCAAGAAAAAATTAGTGGCTCTTGAAATGGAACGATGTCAGAAAAAAATTGAGCACAAAGACTGTTCCAAGATTGATCAGAAAATCCAAGAGCAGAAGGAGATGTTTGAATTTTGTTGTAAAAAAGACTAAGGAGGGTCTAGATGACACTACTAATTTACCTGATTCTATTTTTATTAGTCTTAATCGTTTCAACTACGACCAATAAACTTCTGCCATTCTTGCCCCTCCCCCTAGTACAAATCCTTTTGGGACTTGGCATTGGTCTTTTTTTGCCCAATACTGACTTTCATCTCAATACAGAGCTGTTTCTGGCCATGGTTATTGGCCCCTTACTTTTCCGAGAGGCAGAAGAAGCTGATATTACATCTGTTTTAAAACACTGGCGCATCATTGTCTACTTAATCTTTCCAGTAATTTTCATCTCGACCTTGAGTTTGGGAGCCTTGGCTCATTTCCTTTGGCTCAGTCTTCCCTTAGCTGCCTGTTTGGCTGTTGGGGCAGCGCTTGGTCCGACGGATCTGGTAGCCTTTGCTTCTCTTTCTGAACGTTTTCGTTTTCCCAAACGGGTTTCCAATATCCTAAAAGGAGAAGGCCTTTTAAATGACGCTTCTGGTTTGGTTGCCTTTCAGATGGCTCTTGCTGCTTGGACAACAGGAACTTTTTCTATTGGTCAGGCTGGAAAGTCCTTGGTTCTCTCTATTCTGGGTGGTTTTGTAGTCGGTTTTGTGACGGCTATGGTCAATCGTTTCTTGCATAGTTTTTTACTGAGTGTGCGAGCGATAGATATAGCCAGTGAACTATTGCTAGAGCTAAGTTTGCCACTCATGACCTTTTTTATCGCAGAAGAGTTTCATGTTTCAGGGATTATCGCAGTTGTAGTTGCAGGGATTTTGAAGGCCAGTCGTTTCAAAAAAATCACGCTCCTCGAAGCTCAGGTAGATACTGTTACAGATACTGTTTGGCATACCGTGACCTTTATGCTCAATGGTTCTGTCTTTGTCATCTTGGGAATGGAATTGGAAATGATAACAGAACCTATCCTGACTAACCCCCTTTATAATCCCTTACTACTATTAGTATCGGTAGTTTTGCTGACATTCTTACTTTTTGCCATTCGCTTTGTCATGATTTATGGCTTCTATATTTGGAGAACTCGACGGCTCAAGAAAAATCTTCGTAATTACATGAAGGATATGCTTCTTTTGACCTTCTCTGGTGTAAAAGGAACGGTCTCTATTGCAACCATTCTTCTCATACCTAGTAATTTAGAGCAGGAGTATCCTCTCTTACTTTTCCTTGTAGCAGGTGTCACGCTGTTAAGCTTTCTAACAGGTCTCTTAGTTCTTCCCCACCTTTCCGAGGAGCAAGAGGAAACCAAGGATTACCTCATGCACATTGCGATTTTAAATGAGGTCACAGCAGAATTAGAAAAAGAACTGGAAGGGCATAAGAATAAACTTCCCCTTTATGCAGCTATTGATAATTATCACGGTCGAATTGAAAACCTAATCCTTAGTCAAGAGAACAAAAGCGCCCAAGAAGACTGGGAGGCTTTAAAACTCCTCATCTTGAGTATCGAAAGCGATGGTTTGGAGCAGGCTTACGAGGAAGGGAAAATCGGTGAGCGTGGTTATCAAGTTTACCAACGCTATCTGAAAAATATGGAGCAAAGCATCAATCGCAAGGTTGCTTCCCGCCTAACATATTACTTCCTTGTATCCCTCCGTATCTTGCGTTTTGTCCTGCATGAATTGCTGACCTTTGGCCAGGCCTTCCGGAGTTGGGATGACAAGGAGCAACGTAGACTTCGGGCTATTGACTATGATCAAATATCCGAACTCTATCTGGAGAATACGGAGTTGATTATCGAAAGTTTGGAAAACCTAAAAGGAATCTACAAGAGTAGTCTGATCAGCTTTATGCAAGAGTCTCGTCTACGCGAGACGGCCATTATCGGAAGTGGTGCCTTTGTCGAACGTGTTATCAATCGTATTAAACCAAACAATATCGATGAAATGCTAAGAGGTTACTATCTAGAACGTAAGTTAATCTTTGAATACGAAGAGAAGAAATTGATTACGACCAAGTATGCCAAGAAATTACGACAAAATGTCAACAATCTTGAGAATTATTCTTTAAAAGAAGCCGTAAATACCCTACCCTATGATATGATGGAATTAGTCAGAAGAAATTAGTTTAGAAAATCAACTTGTATTAGGAGGATCGCAACATGAAAAAGTGGTGGAAAGAGCTGATGGAACGGCCCTTGTTGAAAGCTTTTTTACATTTTTATCAAGCTTCCGATAGTGAACTGACCAGTGTTGCGGTTGCCTACTATTGGTTGATTTCAATCTTCCCCTTGCTGATGATAATGGTCAATATTTTGCCCTATTTTCAGATTCCGATTTCAAATTTTTTGCTCACCATCAAAGAATTTGTACCAGATACAGTCTATGATGTGGTCGCAAAGATTGCCCGAGAAGTCTTGACTCAACCATCGACTGGTTTGCTGAGTTTTGCAGTCTTGTCTGCCCTTTGGACCTTCTCGAAATCAATGGATTTCCTCCAAAAAGCTTTTAATAAGGCCTATGGAGTGGCCAAGAGCCGAGGAATTATCTCCCATCAATTGATGAGTTTACTCGTCAGCTTTGGCTTGCAAATTCTTTTTGCCCTAGCCTTATTTTTGAGTATATTTGGACGTATGTTGCTCAACCTAGTCAAAACTTACTGGCAATCAGACAGTCCTTTCTTTGATTATCTACAGGACTTTACAGGCCCTTTGATTTATGCCTTGCTCTTTGCCATCTTGGTCATGCTCTACTATTTCCTTCCAAATATCAGAGTCCCTCGTATTCGCTACGTTTTTCCTGGTAGTATCTTTGTTTTGCTGACGCTTGTCTTTCTGTTGAATATCTTTTCTGTCTATTTCAATAACTATGTCAACCATCTGGTCGATGTCCGATTTTTTAGTTCCATTATCGTGGTGGTCATGATGTTCTGGTTTATTCTCATCGCAAAGATTCTGATTATCGGAGCAGTTATCAATGCCAGTGTACAGAGTTTGAAAGATCCAAAGTTTCGTGATAACACATTCTTTTTAAAAAATGAAGAATAAAAAAAGACGCTTTGTTTTCAAAGTGTTTTTTTATTGCATTTGCAACAAAAATGTGCTATTCTATCATCATAGATACGAGAGGAGGAAACATGTCGTTATTACGCGAAATCGGAATTATAGCCCGTGCCCTAGATTCTATTGCTAATATTGAGTTTCGTGATATTGAACTAGCTCGTGGGCAATATCTTTATTTAGTGCGAATCAAGGAGAACCCAGGAATCATTCAAGAAGTCTTGTCGGATTTACTGAAGGTTGACCGTTCGACAGTTGCTCGTTCAGTAAAAAAACTGGAAGAAAAGGGGTTAATAAAACAAGGAATGACCAGTACAAATCGGAAAAATAAAGAGTGGTTTGTCACTGAAAAAGGAGAGGCACTTTATCCTTTTATCCTTGCTGAACATCACTATTCAGAGAATTCTGCCCTAAAAGGATTTTCCAGGGAAGAGGCCAGAGAACTGGAGAGCCTACTAATTCGGGTTAGAAAAAATATTACAAGTGATTGGGATATGGTTAAAAAAGGCCAGAAAAGAAATTATTTATAATAAGAGGTGAAAGATGAAAGTTATCGTTGAAAATGAATTTTGGAGCTTGTTTCCAGAAGCACAGATTAGCATTTTAGTAGTAAAGGGATTAGATAATACAGTTGATGAAAGCAAGGATCCCTATTTCAAAACCTTGCTAGGTAAGGGAGCTAAACGAGCTGAGGATTTCATTTCGGATGAGAATTTTACTCAGAATGATGTCATTCAAGAATGGCGTCAGGCTTTCAGCAAGTTCAAAACGAAAAAAGGAGCACGCTCCTCTATAGAAGCTCTGCTTAAAAGGGTCAGTCAGGGAAGAGAGTTTAATCCCATCAATCCCTTAGTAGACATCTATAATAGTGTCTCTCTATCTTATGCTGTTCCCTGTGGTGGCGAAGATGTGAACAAGATTGTAGGCAATCTTCATCTTGGTCAGGCTAAGGGAGGAGAACCTTTCTTTCCACTAGGAGCTGAAAACGATGCTCCTGCACTTCCAGAAGAGCTGATCTATTATGATGATGAGGGAGCGGTTTGTCGCTGTCTCAACTGGAGAGAGGCGCAGAGAACCATGCTGACAGAAGAGACAAAAGATGCTGTCTTAGTGATTGAAGCGATCAATGCTGAACAGGCAACACGTGCTCGGGCTGCTATGGAAGAATTACAGGACTTGGTAAAGGATTACTTTGGTGTTCAAGGCAAACTGGTTCATCTGACTTCTGAGTCCCCAGAAATTACACTTTAAACAGAAATAGCCCTGTCATCTCTTAGGAATAAACTATCCTAAAGAAATGACGGAGCTATTTTTAATAGATAAACATAGCATCACCAAAGCTAAAGAAGCGGTATCGTTCTTGAATAGCATGGTGGTAAGCATCTAGGACTAAGTCACGACCGGCAAAGGCAGAAACTAGCATAACAAGAGTTGACTTGGGTAGGTGGAAGTTGGTTGAAAAAGCATCCACAACCTTCCAGTCGTAGCCTGGCTTGATAAAGATATTGGTCCAGCCAGAATCTGCTTGGATTTGCCCATCAAACTTGGAACCGATGGTTTCCAGTGTGCGGATCGAAGTAGTTCCAACAGCTATAACACGACCTCCATTTTCCTTGACAGAGCGAAGGGTGGCTGCGGCTTCATCAGAAAGTTGGTAGAACTCTGAGTGCATTTCGTGTTCGTCCAGATTGTCAACAGAAACGGGTCTAAAGGTTCCTAAACCAACGTGGAGCGTTAAATAAACCAAATGGACACCCTTGGCTTGGATTTCTGCTAGCAGTTCTTTAGTAAAGTGGAGACCAGCAGTAGGTGCGGCAGCAGAACCACTTTCTTTAGCGTAGACCGTTTGATACCGTTCACGGTCATCTAGTTTTTCATGGATATAAGGCGGTAATGGCATTTCACCTAGACTTTCCAAAACTTCTAGGAAAATTCCTTGGTATTCAAAGCGGACAATGCGGCCCCCGTGGGTCAATTCTTCCGTAACGACAGCGCTGAGGCGACCATCACCAAAGTTGACACGAGTGCCAACCTTGAGGCGTTTGGCAGGTTTGGCTAGGACTTCCCACTCATCACCACTAGTATTTTTGAGCAGGAGAAGTTCCACATGGCCTCCTGTTTCTTCCTTTTGACCATAAAGGCGGGCTGGTAGAACACGGGTGTCGTTCATGACAAGGGCATCACCTGGTTCCAACATATCGATAATGGAGTGGAAGTGCTTATCCTGAAATTCTCCCGTCTCACGATTGACGATGAGGAGTTTGGAGGCATCTCGTTTTTCAAGTGGTGTTTGGGCAATCAATTCCTCTGGCAAGTGGAAATCAAAATCAGCTGTATTCATTTTTTTCATCATTCTTTCTAACTTCTAATTTTATCCATTATAACACGTTTCAAGTTTGGACGCTCTTTTTTTGGAAATTAAATCGTTTTCACTTGACAAAAATTGGTCTATACCATATAATGAATATAGAAATATGGAGGATATAAAATGAAAGTTATTAAAGTTGAAAATCAAGTCGAAGGTGGAAAAGTAGCTTTTGAGATTTTGAAGGAAAAATTGGCCAATGGTGCTCAGACTCTAGGACTTGCGACAGGAAGTAGCCCGCTTGAATTTTACAAGGAAATCGTTGAGAGTGACCTTGATTTTTCAAATCTAACCAGTGTAAACCTCGATGAGTATGTAGGGCTTGATGGGGACAATCCACAGTCTTACCGTTACTTTATGCAAGAACACTTATTCAACCAAAAACCATTTAAAGAAAGCTTCTTACCCCGTGGGATTAAGGACAATGCTGAAGCTGAGGTAGAACGTTACAACCAAATTTTGGCTGACCATCCTGTTGATTTGCAAATCTTGGGAATTGGTCGCAATGGACATATCGGTTTTAACGAGCCTGGCACTCCATTTGACAGTCAAACGCATCTAGTCGAACTTGACCAATCTACAATCGAAGCCAATGCTCGCTTCTTTGACAAGATTGAAGACGTCCCAACCCAAGCCATTTCAATGGGAATTAAAAATATCTTGGATGCCAAGTCAATTATCCTCTTTGCTTACGGTGAGTCGAAAGCAGAAGCCATTGCTAGAACAGTATCAGGCCCAGTAACTGAAAGTCTACCAGCAAGTAGCCTGCAATATCACCCTGATGTGACTATTATCGCAGATGCTGAGGCACTCAGCCTGCTTGAAAAATAAAATTAGGACCATTTGCTCTTTGGAGTGAGTGGTTTTTTACTTCAAATGTTTACTGTTCTGCTAAAGTGGTATAATATAGCTATACAGGGGAGGATCGAACTTTGGTTTATATAATCAGTTTTATTTGTTTTTTACTTTTAATGTTACTGTTTTTTCGTCTCATTCAGCAATCAAAGAACCCTTCGGGCTTTCTAGGAAAACGAATGATGAAATTGTGGAATCGAGCCTATCTCCCCATGTTTGTATGGGCAATTCGTCATCTGGATAGGACATTTTACCCTGTAATCTTAGATGTAGGAGTTGGAAATGGCCGTTCAACCATCCTACTGAAAGAAACTTTTCCGCAAAGTACCATAACTGGAATCGATATTTCAGATGCTGCAATAGCTCAAGCCAAACAGATAGAGATAACTAATTTAAATTTTGAACGAAGAGACGTTAGGGAGACAGGCTTTTCTGATGAAAGTGTTGATTTAATCACAGCCTTTCAAACTCATTTTCATTGGCAGGATCTAGAGGCTTCTTTTATAGAACTTCGAAGAGTACTCAAATCAGACGGGATGCTCTTGCTGGCTTGTGAATATAACAAGTTATCTTATTTTTTACCAGAGGTTCAAAGCGAAGAAGCATTTAGACGATTCTTGTTATCAGTAGGCTTTGAGGTCATAACTAGTCAAAGAAAGGGATCGTGGATCCTTTATAAAATTGTTAAAAACTAATGGAGGTACAATCATGAAACAATTATTTTTATGTTCATACTTTGCTGGAGTCAAAAAGCTTTTTAGCGATTATGCAAAGGAAAAGAATCTAGAAAACAAGGTTTTATTTATTCCTACCGCTGGGAACAAAGAGGATTATACTGCCTATATCGATGAGGCTCAGCAAACATTCAGAGATTTAGGATTTGAGATAGCGGTTCTAGATATTGCTTCTTGTGATCGAGAAACTGCACAGGCAAAGATTTTCCAAAGTAAGATTCTTTATATCTCAGGCGGGAATACCTTTTATTTATTGCAAGAATTAAAGAAAAAGCAACTCCTATCTCTCATCAAAGAGCAAATAAGAGATGGGTTGGTCTATGTGGGAGAATCAGCAGGGGCTATCATTACCGCCAAGGATATTGACTACAATAAACTCATGGACGACAAGACGGTAGCGAAAGAGTTATCGGATACAGCGGGATTGGATGAAGTGGAGTTTTACATCCTTCCACATTATGGTGAGGAGCCTTTTACTGATAGTAGCAAGAAGACCTTTGAAACCTATAAAAATCAGCTCGACTTAATGCGAATGAACAATTCACAAGCTGTTATTGTAAATGATAAAGAAATAAAAGTTGTTTCTGAACAGGATTAAAATAAATTTCTTTTTGCTATTATAATGTCCATTCTAATACGTTGCCTCTCTAAAAAAAGAAAGTGAAGATAATATAAGTTTATAGCCGTTTTTCCCTTGACATTTATTCATTTTGCGTGTAGAATAGAATAGATCTTGAACTTGAAGGGAGTGAAAAAAATGTCTAAAACAGTAGTACGTAAGAATGAATCTCTTGACGATGCACTTCGTCGTTTCAAACGTGCGGTTACTAAAGCTGGTACTCTTCAAGAAACACGCAAACGTGAATTCTATGAAAAACCTTCTGTAAAACGTAAACGTAAATCAGAAGCAGCTCGTAAACGTAAAAAATTCTAATTTGAAATGAAAGGCTAGAGAAATCTAGTCTTTTTATTTTTAAATAAATACTGTAAATCCTGCAAAAAAAAGGAAACTTCCAACTACAATTTGATATAATAGTAGGGAGAACTCGATTGAAGGAGGAAATTATGTCGGTTTTAGTAAGAGATGTCATTGAAAAGCTCAGACTAGATATTGTCTATGGTGAAGGCGAGTTACTTGAAAAGGAAATCAACACTGCGGACATTATGAGACCAGGTCTTGAAATGACGGGCTATTTTGATTACTATACTCCAGAACGGATTCAACTGTTAGGGATGAAGGAGTGGTCCTATTTGGTCGCTATGCCTGCCCATAACCGTTATCAAGTTTTGAAGAAAATGTTTCTACCTGAAACACCTGCTGTCATCGTTGCTCGTGGCTTGGTAGTGCCAGAAGAAATGTTGAAAGCTGCTAGAGAATGTAAGATTGCGATTTTAACCAGTCGAACATCAACTAGTCGTTTATCTGGAGAGTTATCTAGCTACCTTGATTCCCGTTTGGCTGAACGTACGAGCGTGCATGGTGTCTTGATGGATATCTATGGCATGGGTGTCTTGATCCAAGGGGATAGTGGTATCGGTAAGAGCGAGACGGGTCTTGAGCTTGTGAAACGTGGACACCGTTTGGTAGCAGACGACCGTGTAGATATCTTTGCCAAGGATGAAATGACCCTTTGGGGAGAGCCCGCTGAAATTTTGAAGCATTTGCTTGAGATTCGTGGAGTGGGTATTATTGACGTGATGAGTCTCTACGGAGCAAGTGCTGTAAAAGATTCTTCACAAGTCCAGTTGGCTGTTTACTTGGAAAATTATGATACCCATAAGACCTTTGACCGTCTAGGAAATAATGCCGAAGAACTAGAAGTTTCTGGTGTAACGATTCCACGTATCCGCATCCCAGTAAAAACAGGACGCAATATCTCAGTTGTTATTGAGGCGGCAGCCATGAACTATCGCGCTAAGGAAATGGGCTTTGATGCGACGCGTTTATTTGAAGAACGCTTGACTAATCTCATCTCCAAAAATGAGGTGAAAGATGATTAATCCAGTCGCATTTGAAATCGGTCCTTTTTCCATTCGTTGGTATGCTTTGTGTATTGTGGCTGGCTTGGTCTTGGCTGTCTACCTTGCCATGAAAGAAGCTCCTAAAAAGAAAATTCTATCAGATGATATTTTGGATTTTATCCTGATTGCTTTTCCGGTAGCTATTTTAGGTGCTAGACTATACTACGTACTCTTTCGCTTAGATTATTATCTGCAAAATCCAGGTGAAATCATCGCCATCTGGAATGGTGGTTTGGCCATTTACGGAGGTTTGATAGCAGGGGCTATTGTCCTTTATATCTTTGCAGATAGAAAGCTGATCAATACTTGGGATTTCTTAGATATTGCAGCACCGAGCGTCATGATTGCCCAGAGTTTAGGGCGCTGGGGGAACTTCTTTAACCAAGAAGCCTACGGTGCAGCGGTAGATAGTCTGGATTATTTGCCAGGCTTTATCCGTGATCAGATGTACATTGAGGGGAGCTACCGTCAGCCGACCTTCCTATATGAGTCGGTTTGGAATCTGATTGGTTTTGCTTTGATTTTGATTTTTAGACGAAAATTAAAGGGAATCAGACGTGGTCATATCACTGCTTTCTACTTGATTTGGTATGGCTTTGGTCGTATGATTATCGAAGGGATGCGGACGGATAGTCTCATGTTCTTTGGCCTACGAGTTTCCCAATGGTTATCAGTTGTCCTTATCGGACTCGGTATTTTTATCATACTTTATCAAAATCGAAAGAAAGCCCCTTTCTATCATACAGAGGAGGAAAACTAAATGTTAGAAGTTGCATATATTCTTGTTGCGATTGCTTTGATTGTCTGTTTAGTCTATTTGACAATCACGATTCAAAAAGCAGGTCGTATGATTGATGAGACAGAGAAAACCATCAAAACGTTGAGCTCAGATGTGAACGTTACCTTGCATCAGACCAATGAATTGTTGGTTAAGGTCAATGTGTTGGCAGACGATATTAATGTCAAAGTTGCGACGATTGATCCACTCTTTACGGCGGTGGCGGACTTGTCTGAGTCAGTATCTGACCTCAACCAACATGCACGTGTCTTAGGCAAAAAAGCTTCATCTGCTGGTTCAAAGACCATTAAAACAGGTGCAGGCTTGTCCGCTCTTCGTTTCGCAAGTAAAATTTTCAAAAAATAAAAAAGGAGAAATCTTATGGGAAAACTATCCTCTATCCTTTTAGGAACGGTTTCAGGTGCAGCTCTTGCCTTGTTCTTAACCAGTGACAAGGGCAAGCAAGTTTGTAGTCAAGCTCAGGATTTTCTAGATGATTTGAGAGAAGATCCAGAATATGCTAGAGAGCAGGTTTGTGAAAAACTAACAGAAGTGAAGGAACAGGCAAGGGATTTTGTGCTGAAAACAAAGGAACAAGTAGAATCTGGTGAAATCACTTTTGATAGTGTCCTTGACCAAGCTAAAAACTGTGCTCGACAAGCGACAGAAGCGTCAAAAGAAACCTTTAACAACCTCAAGGAGCAGTGGCAAGAACAGTCAGCAACTCCAGACGTTGCTGAAGACCAAGAAGAAATCATCATCGATATTACTGAAGTATAATGCATCACCATCTCTGATTTTTGGAGATGGTGATTTTTATCTGCAGCCTGTCTTTGTGGTATAATAAATACTATGCAGAAAAAACCAACGTCAGCCTATGTGCACATTCCCTTTTGTACCCAGATTTGTTATTACTGTGACTTTTCAAAAGTATTTATCAAGAATCAACCAGTAGATAGTTATCTGGAGCATCTGCTAGAAGAGTTTCGTTCTTATGATATCCAAAAGTTGCGAACTCTCTACATTGGAGGTGGGACGCCAACGGCTTTGTCCGCTCCGCAATTAGAGCTGCTCTTAGATGGCTTGACTAAAAACTTGGACTTGTCTGTCTTGGAAGAGTTGACGATTGAAGCAAACCCAGGAGACTTGGACGCAGATAAGATTGCGGTTTTGAAACAGTCACCAGTCAATCGTGTTTCCTTGGGTGTGCAGACTTTTGATGACAAAATGCTGAAAAAGATTGGGCGTAGTCATTTGGAAAAGGATATTTATGAAAATATCGACCGCCTCAAACTCGCTGGTTTTGACAATATCTCCATCGACCTAATCTATGCTCTTCCAGGTCAGACCATGGATCAGGTCAAGGACAATGTAGCTAAGGCTATCTCGCTTGATATTCCTCATATGAGCCTTTATAGCTTGATTTTGGAAAATCATACGGTCTTTATGAACCGCATGCGACGTGGGAAATTGCCTTTGCCTAAGGAGGAACTTGAAGCTGAGATGTTTGAGTACATCATCGCAGAGCTTGAGCGAGCTGACTTTGAGCATTATGAGATTTCCAATTTCTCTAAGCCTGGCTTTGAAAGTCGCCACAATCTCATGTACTGGGACAATGCTGAGTATTATGGTATCGGTGCAGGTGCTTCAGGTTATGTGGACGGAGTTCGTTATAAAAACCACGGTCCTATCCGCCACTATCTCAATGCTGTAGAGGCAGGAAATGCTCGGATAACAGAAGAACACCTGAGTCAAAGGGAGCAGATGGAAGAAGAAATGTTCCTAGGCCTCCGGAAAAAATCCGGGGTTTCCATGGTGCGATTTGAGGAAAAATTTGGACGATCCTTTGATGGACTTTATGGCGAAATCATCAGAGACTTGGTTCAACAAGGTCTTATGCAGATCGATGGTGATCGTGTCCGAATGACAAAGAGAGGTCTCTTTTTAGGAGACACCGTAGCAGAACGATTTATTTTGGAGTAGAACAATGGGTTTAACTTATCAAATGAAAATGAAAATTCCTTTTGATATGGCGGACATGAACGGTCATATCAAACTTCCCGATGTGATTTTGCTGTCCTTGCAAGTATCAGGTATGCAGTCGATTGAACTGGGAGTTAGTGACAAGGATGTGCTAGAACGTTACAATCTAGTCTGGATTATTACAGACTATGCGATTGACGTGGTTCGCTTGCCTCGCTTTGCTGAGGAGATTACGATTGAAACAGAAGCATTGACTTACAATCGTCTTTTTTGCTACCGCCGTTTCACTATCTATGATGAAGCAGGTCAGGAAATCATTCGCATGGTAGCAACCTTTGTTCTCATGGACAGAGACAGTCGTAAAGTTCATGCTGTCGAACCGGAGATTGTTGCTCCTTATCTGTCTGAGTTTGATAAAAAACTCATCCGTGGGCCAAAGTATGCAAATCTAGAAGATCCGATCAGTAAAGACTACCATGTTCGTTTTTACGACTTGGATATGAATGGTCATGTCAATAACAGTAAATACCTAGATTGGATTTTTGAGATCATGGGAGCCGATTTTCTAACTAAGTATATTCCAAAGAAGATCAATCTCAAATATGTCAAAGAAGTGCGACCAGGTGGTATGATTGCTTCATCTTATGAACTCAAGGGATTAGAAAGCAAGCATGAGATTATCAGTGATGGCGAGATTAATGCCCAAGCTATGATTACGTGGCAAGAAATTGAAAGCAATTAGAAAGGACTATATGGCTTATAAAGGTTATTTAATTGATTTAGACGGGACTATTTACAAGGGGAAAGACAGAATTCCGGCAGGTGAGGCTTTTGTGCATGAACTGCAAAAGCGAGAAATTCCCTATCTCTTTGTGACTAATAATACAACTCGAACTCCTGAGAGTGTTCAAGAGATGTTGGCTCAGAATTTTAATATTAATACGCCTCTATCGACTGTATACACAGCAACTCTGGCAACCATCGACTATATGAATGACTTGGGACTGGAAAAGACAGTCTATGTCATCGGAGAAGCTGGACTCAAGGATGCCATTCAGGCGGCTGGTTATGTGGAAGACAAGGAAAATCCAGCCTATGTGGTAGTTGGACTGGACTGGCAAGTCGATTATGAAAAATTTGCGACAGCAACTCTAGCCATTCAAAAGGGTGCTCATTTTATCGGAACCAATCCTGACCTCAACATCCCGACAGAGCGTGGTCTTTTGCCAGGCGCTGGTTCACTGATTACGCTACTTGAAGTAGCAACACGAGTGAAGCCTGTTTATATTGGAAAACCAAATGCCATCATTATGGACAAGGCGGTTGAGCACTTAGGGTTGGAACGTGAAGAGTTGATTATGGTCGGGGACAATTACCTGACTGATATTCGAGCAGGGATTGACAATGGCATTCCAACGCTCTTGGTGACGACAGGTTTTACCAAGGCAGAAGAAGTAGCAGACCTGCCAATCGCACCGACTCATGTAGTTTCTAGCCTTGCGGAGTGGAATTTTGATGAAAACTAAATTGACCTTTTGGGGAAGTATGCTCTTTCTCCTCTCCCTTTCTATCCTACTGACTATTTATCTGGCATGGATTTTCTATCCTTTGGAAATTCAGTGGTTAGGCTTAGCTAATCGAGTCTATCTAAGGCCAGAAACCATTCAGTACAACTTTCATATCTTGATGAATTACCTGACCAATCCCTTTAGTCAGATCTTAGAGATGCCGGATTTTCGTTCGTCAGCAGCAGGTCTGCACCACTTTGCGGTGGTGAAGAATCTTTTCCACTTGGTTCAGCTAGTCACTTTGGTGACACTACCATATTTTTATTTCTTTGTTAAAAATATTGTAAAAAAAGGCTTCCTAGCACTCTATCGTAAAAGTATCCTGACTTTATTAGTTTTACCTCTGGTCATCGGGTTCGTAGGTATTTTGATTGGTTTTGAGCAATTTTTTACTCTTTTCCATCAAATTCTCTTTGTGGGAGATGATACCTGGCTATTTGATCCCGCAAAGGATCCCGTTATTTTGATTTTACCAGAGACCTTCTTCCTCCATGCTTTCCTTCTCTTCTTTGGACTCTATGAAAGTTTCTTTGGCTTTCTTTATTTGAAAAGTCGTAGAATACTTTAATGTGTTGCATTGATAAAACAGAGATGAAGTTAAAAATTCTTACGAGGAGTGAATTAACTTCATTGGAATTGAGGTATTCGTTCGCATACAGTCTATTTTTCTAGAAAAAAATAGGCTTTTTTCTAGAAATTGCTAGTCAAGCGCTTTATTTTTTTGTATAATAAGAATAGTAAAGTATAGATAAAGAAGAGAAAAGCATGATTACACTATTTTTATCACCGAGCTGTACATCATGTCGTAAGGCAAAGGCCTGGTTAGAGACGCATAAAGTTCCTTTTGAGGAGCACAATATTATGACCAGTCCTTTAACAAGAAAAGAATTACAACACATTCTTTCCTTGACCGAAAATGGTACTGATGACATCATTTCAACTCGTTCAAAAATTTTTCAAAAATTGGATATTGATGTAGAGAGTATTTCGGTATCGGAGTTGCTTCAGTTGATTGAGCAATATCCTAGTCTTTTGCGTCGCCCAATTATTATAGATACCAAACGCATGCAGATCGGTTTTAATGAAGATGAGATTCGTGCTTTTCTCCCTCGTAGTTACCGTAAACAAGAACTAAAAGAAGCAACATTGAGAGCTGGTATTGGATAGATGAACAAACAGTATAGTTACCCACTAGATTTGTCGTGGAGCACTGAAGAACTTGCTTCAGTGCTTTCTTTTTTTAATGATGTTGAAGCTGCCTATGAAGACAAGGTAGAGGCTAAGAAACTGCTAGAATCTTACAAGAAATTTAAGTCTGTGGTTCCAAGCAAAAGCGAAGAAAAACGCTTAGGTCGCGAATTTGAGACGGCTAGCGGTTATTCCTTCTATCGTGCAGTTCAATTAGCAAAAGAAAAAAGAGAAGGGAAGATTTCTCTTGGAAACTAAATTTGAATTTGCCAAGCAGATTGTGCAGGAAGCTGCTGCCTATATTTTGGCTCACATGCAAGAAGATTTGCAGGTTGAGCGCAAGTCTTCGCCTACTGACTTGGTGACGCGTTTGGATAAGGAGGTTCAGGATCTCTTAGTTCAGAGAATTTTGGCATCTTATCCAGAAGACTTGATTTGCGCGGAAGAGGGCTGTTTACGTGCTGCGGTCGGTCAAGGTTCCGTTTGGGTGATTGATCCCATTGACGGTACCAATAATTTTGTTGCCCAGCAGGAAGATTTTGCCGTGATGTTGGCTTATTTTGAGGATGGTGTGGGCAAATTTGGCATCATCTATGATGTCATGAAAGGTGATTGTTACCATGGTGGTAGTGCCTTTCCTGCTTGTCGCAATAATGAGCCCTTACCAACATTTAAAAAGAAACCTCTTCAAGAATTTTTAGTTGCCGGTAACTCAGCTATGTTTGAAACCAATGAGTGGGGCTTGGCAGATTTGGGCCGAGCAGCGTTGGGAGTCCGTGTCTATGGTAGTGCGGCCATTAGTTTTGCCAAGGTTTTATCGGGTCGTCTTCTGACTTATATTACCTACTTGCAGCCATGGGATTACGCTGCGGCCAGTATTTTAGGAGAAAGTCTGGGTTATCGCCTTCTTACGGTATCAGGTGAGCCTGTTGATTTTCAAACGCGTCAGCCTGTCATGATGGTGCCAATCGAGATGCAAGAAGAGATTCAGTCTTATATCTACGAAAGGAAAGAAAATTAAATGCAATTTCCAGAAGGATTTGTTGAAAAATATGAAGCGATACTAGAAGATGAGGCAAGAGATTTTCTTGCCTCTTTTAAACAGGAAGCGGTATCAGCTTTTCGGGTCAATCCCTTAAAAGAAAGTCAGCTATCGTTTGCTGATGCCATTCCCCATACACCTTGGGGGTATTATGGTAAAGTTTCTGGGAAATCTCCAGAGCACGTGACCGGTTTCGTTTATTCACAAGAGCCTGCAGCCCAAATGGTGGCCCAGGTAGCTCAACCAAGCTCTGGTATGAAGGTCTTGGACTTGGCGGCAGCACCGGGTGGAAAATCCACTCAACTAGCAGCCTATCTAGCTAATCAGGGAGTCCTTGTTTCCAACGAAATTTCAAGTAAACGTGCTAAGATTTTAGTGGAAAATATGGAACGGTTTGGTGCTACAAACGTAGTTGTGACCAATGAATCTGCGGACCGTTTGGCCAAAGTCTTTAAAGGATACTTTGATGTGATTGTCCTTGATGCCCCTTGCTCGGGGGAAGGGATGTTCCGTAAGCAGCCAGATGCCATGGATTATTGGAGTACCGATTATCCTAACCAATGTGCCAGTCTCCAAAGAGAGATTCTAGAAGATGCAGTCACCATGCTTGCTGAAGGTGGTCGTTTGGTCTATTCGACCTGTACTTGGTCACCTGAGGAAAATGAAGAAATCGTCCACTGGTTGCTTGATACTTATGATTTTGAATTGCTTCCAGTCGAGCATGTGAACGGTATGGTAGCAGGAATTGATCTTCCTGAAACGGCTCGAATGTACCCTCATCATTTCAAGGGAGAAGGCCAGTTTGTTGCTCATTTGCAGTTCAAGGGACAAAATCCAGCACCCAAATTCAAAGCTAGCAAGACCAATCTCAGTCGCGAACAGCAGAATTTGTGGCAAGAATTTTCCCAAAAACATCTCAAAATATCACTAACTGGCCTTCTACAAACTTTTGGAGACCAACTCTATCTCTTGCCAGAGATGCTACCTGATCTAGGGAAACTTAAAATCGCCCGAAATGGACTTCATCTGGGTACTTTTAAGAAGAAACGATTTGAACCAAGCTTTGCTCTCGGTTTAGCCTTGAAACCAAGTCAGGTGAAACAAAGGGTCGAAATTAAGGATGAGAATTTTGTAAAATATGTGGCTGGGGAAACAGTTCAGCTAGCTGAAAGTCTATCAAATGGCTGGTATCAAGTTGTGGTTCATGGAAACGGTCTGGGCTTTGCAAAAGTTACTGGAAATGTTTTGAAAAATTATTATCCAAAAGGCCTCAGATTCAAGTGAAAAAGCTAGTCAAAGAATCTATTCTATGTTATATTGGAAGTATGAGTTTTTTCTGATAGTCTTTCATTTTTACTTATATTATGTGATGGACCGACTGGTCCTCAATGGGGCTTCCAGTCTATAAATCGTAAACCAAATCTTATCATCACTAATTGATATGATAGGAACAGAAAGAAATCAGAGCATTCATCATTATGTTCAAGGAGAAAAATAGTGAAAAAAAGAAAAAAGCTCGTCCTATCTCTTGCGACTCTTTTGCTGGCAGGTTCTCTAGCAGGATGTGCAAGCTGGATTGATCGTGGAGAAACCATGACAGCCGTCGGTTCAACTGCTCTTCAGCCTTTGGTTGAAGCCGCAGCAGACGAATTTGGTTCAAAAAATATCGGAAAAACAGTCAACGTTCAAGGTGGAGGTTCGGGAACAGGACTTTCTCAGGTGCAGTCTGGAGCTGTAGATATTGGCAACTCTGACGTTTTTGCTGAGGAAAAAGATGGAATTGACGCTTCAGCTCTAGTAGACCACAAGGTTGCAGTGGCTGGTCTGGCAGTGATTGTGAACAAAGAAGTGGCTGTTGAAAATCTCACAACCGAGCAACTTCGCAAAATCTTTACTGGTGAAGTGACCAACTGGAAAGAGGTTGGGGGCAAAGACCTGGCAATTTCAATCATCAACCGAGCAGCAAGTTCTGGTTCACGAGCAACCTTTGACAATGTCATAATGAATGGCCAAGCGGCAATGCAGAGCCAAGAGCAGGATTCCAATGGAATGGTCAAGTCAATTGTTTCGCAAACTCCAGGAGCCATTTCTTATCTTGCCTTTGCTTATGTGGATGACTCAGTCAAGACCATGAAGCTCAATGGGTATGAGCCGACAACTGAAAATGTAACGACCAACAACTGGCCTTTGTGGTCTTATGAGCACATGTATACCCTAGGTCAGCCGAATGAGTTGGCGACTGAATTTTTAAAATTCATCCTCTCAGACGAAGCCCAAACTGGAATTGTTAAGGGGATGGGCTATATCTCTATCAATGAAATGAAAGTTCAAAAGGATGCTTCAGGTACCGTTACAGCAGTAGAAGGAGGTCAATAATGAATCAAGAAGAATTATCTAAAAAATTACTCTCTCCTTCAAAGAACTCTCGCCTTGAGAAGTTTGGTAAAGGTTTGACCTTCACTTGCCTTTCTTTGATTGTCATCATTGTGGCGATGATTTTGATTTTTGTAGCTCAGAAAGGCTTATCGACCTTCTTTGTCAATGGAGTGAATATCTTTGATTTCCTCTTTGGACAAACTTGGAATCCTTCAGGGAAACAATTTGGTGCTCTTCCGATGATTTTGGGTTCCTTTATTGTGACGATTTTATCAGCTCTTATCGCAACTCCCTTTGCTATTGGTGCTGCGGTCTTTATGACAGAAGTATCACCAAAGGGTGCAAAAATCTTGCAACCAGCCATTGAACTCCTCGTCGGTATTCCTTCAGTCGTCTATGGATTTATCGGTTTGCAAGTTGTGGTGCCTTTTGTCCGTAGCGTCTTTGGTGGAACTGGTTTTGGGATTTTGTCAGGTATTTTCGTTCTCTTTGTCATGATCCTACCAACTGTAACCTTCATGACAACAGACAGCTTGCGTGCTGTTCCTCGTCATTACCGTGAAGCTAGTTTAGCTATGGGAGCCACTCGTTGGCAAACCATCTGGCGTGTGACCTTGAAAGCAGCACGTTCAGGTATTTTCACTGCAGTGGTCTTTGGGATGGCGCGTGCCTTCGGTGAAGCCCTTGCTATTCAGATGGTTGTCGGAAACTCAGCAGTTATCCCAACCTCGCTAACAACACCAGCTGCGACTTTGACTTCTGTTTTGACTATGGGAATTGGGAATACCGTCATGGGAACGGTTGATAATAACGTACTCTGGTCACTGGCCTTGGTATTGCTCTTGATGAGTTTGGCCTTTAACAGTGTGATTAAATTGATTACGAAAGAAAGAGGAAAGAAAAACTATGCACGCTAAGAAATTAGATAAACTTGCAACAGCTGTCCTCTATACCATCGCGGGTATCATCGTGGCCATTTTGGCATCTTTGATTCTCTATATCTTGGTGAGAGGGTTACCGCACATCTCTTGGTCTTTCTTGACTGGGAAATCTTCCTCTTATCAAGCAGGTGGGGGTATCGGGATTCAGCTCTATAATTCCTTCTTCCTTTTGGTCATTACCTTGATCATTTCTGTTCCCCTGTCTATGGGAGCTGGTGTTTTCCTTGCTGAGTATGCCAAAAAAGGACCTGTGACCAATTTTATTCGTACTTGTATTGAGATTTTGTCTTCTCTTCCATCAGTCGTTGTGGGGCTCTTTGGTTACTTGATCTTTGTCGTCCAGTTTGAGTATGGATTTTCAATCATTTCAGGTGCCTTGGCCTTGACGGTCTTTAACCTTCCTCAGATGACTCGAAATGTTGAGGACAGTTTAAAACACGTTCACCATACGCAACGTGAGGCTGGTCTGGCCCTTGGTATCTCTCGTTGGGAGACTGTGGTCCATGTCGTCATTCCTGAAGCTCTTCCAGGAATTGTGACTGGTGTTGTCTTGGCATCTGGCCGTATCTTTGGTGAGGCCGCCGCTCTTATCTATACGGCAGGACAGTCTGCACCAGCCCTTGACTGGTCTAACTGGAATATCCTTAGTGTTACCAGCCCTATCTCAATCTTCCGTCAAGCAGAAACCTTGGCTGTCCACATCTGGAAGGTCAACAGTGAAGGAACCATTCCAGATGCTACCATCGTATCAGCTGGTTCTGCCGCCGTGCTCCTCATCTTTATCTTGATTTTTAACTTTGGAGCTCGCAAACTCGGAAGCTATTTACACAAGAAATTAACCGCTGCCTAAAGGAGAAGCCATGTCAAAATATAACTGGGATGAAAAGCATATCATCACCTTCCCTGAAGAAAAAGTGGCCCTCTCTACCAAGGATTTACATGTTTACTATGGTAAAAATGAATCCATCAAGGGCATCGATATGCAATTTGAAAAAAATAAAATTACGGCCTTGATTGGTCCATCTGGATCAGGGAAATCTACCTACCTTCGCAGTCTCAATCGGATGAATGATACCATTGATATTGCCAAGGTCACAGGTCAAATCCTCTACCGAGGGATTGACGTTAACCGTCCAGAAATCAATGTCTATGAGATGCGCAAGCATATCGGAATGGTCTTTCAACGTCCAAATCCATTTGCTAAGTCTATTTACCGCAACATCACTTTTGCTCATGAACGTGCAGGAGTCAAGAATAAGAAAGTCTTGGATGAAATTGTCGAAACCTCTCTCCGACAGGCTGCCCTTTGGGATCAGGTCAAAGATGACCTCCACAAATCAGCCTTGATGCTCTCTGGTGGACAGCAACAACGTCTCTGTATCGCTCGCGCCATCTCTGTCAAGCCAGATATCCTCTTGATGGATGAACCGGCGTCAGCCTTGGATCCGATTGCGACAGCCCAACTGGAAGAAACTATGTTGGAATTGAAGAAAGACTTTACCATCATCATCGTTACCCACAGTATGCAGCAGGCAGCGCGTGCAAGTGACTACACAGGATTTTTCTACTTGGGCGATTTGATTGAGTATGATAAGACATCCAATATTTTCCAAAATGCCAAGCTACAGTCTACCAATGACTATGTAACGGGACACTTTGGTTAGAAAGGAAGCAGTATGACAGAACCGATTTTGCAGGTTAAAGACCTGTCCGTTTATTACAATAAAAAGAAGGCCTTGAATAGTGTTTCCCTTTCTTTCCAACCTAAGGAAATAACCGCCTTGATTGGTCCTTCTGGATCAGGAAAGTCCACTCTGCTCAAGGCTATCAACCGCATGGGCGATCTAAATCCTGAGGTGACAACAACTGGAACAGTGATTTATAATGGTCACAATATCTACAGTCCGCGTACCGATACGGTTGAATTGCGTAAGGAAATCGGTATGGTCTTTCAACAGCCCAATCCCTTCCCTATGTCTATTTACGAAAATGTTGTCTACGGCCTACGTATCAATGGAGTCAAGGATAAACATGTTTTGGACGAAGCAGTGGAAAAAGCCTTGCAACGCGCTTCTATCTGGGATGAGGTCAAGGATCGCTTGCATGATTCAGCCATTGGTCTCTCAGGTGGCCAACAGCAACGTGTTTGTGTTGCCCGTGTCTTAGCAACCAGTCCCAAGATTATTCTCTTGGATGAACCGACTTCAGCTTTGGATCCTATCTCGGCTGGTAAGATTGAGGAAACCTTGTATGGTCTGAAAGATAAATACACCATGCTCTTGGTAACGCGTTCCATGCAACAAGCCTCTCGTATCTCTGATAAAACAGGATTTTTCCTAGATGGGGATTTGATCGAGTTTAACGATACGAAGAAGATGTTCCTAGACCCACAAAACAAGGAAACAGAAGATTATATTACAGGAAAATTTGGATAAGGAGTTGAATGATGTTACGATCACAATTTGAAGAAGATTTGGAGAAATTGCACAACCAGTTCTACGCCATGGGACAAGAAGTGCTCTCACAAATCAATCGTACAGTGCGTGCCTTTGTCACGCATGACCGTGATTTGGCAAAAGAAGTTATCGAGGAAGATGCAGAGATAAATGAATACGAAGTGAAGTTGGAAAAGAAATCATTTGAAATGATCGCCCTCCAGCAACCTGTTTCGCAAGACCTTCGTACTGTTTTGACCGTTCTAAAGGCGGTATCAGACGTGGAACGCATGGGAGATCATGCAGTGTCTATCGCTGAGGCGACCATTCGTATGAAAGGGGAGCAACGTATCCCTTCTGTTGAAGAAGAAATCAAAAAGATGGGACGCGACGTGAAAAACTTCGTTGAAGCAGCCCTAGATCTCTATCTCAACGGTTCTGTGGATCAAGCCTACGAAGTAGCGGCTATGGATGAAAAAATCAACCATTACTTTGATAGCATCCGTGATTTGGCTACAGAAGAAATTAGGAAAAATCCTGACGCCATCGTTACAGGTCGTGATTACTTCCAAGTCATTTCTTTCTTGGAACGTATCGGAGACTACGCTAAAAATATCTGTGAATGGGTTGTTTACTTTGAAACAGGGAAGATTGTCGAACTCTAAGAAATGGATTAAATATGCACTAAAAAGGCTAATCAACTCAGATTAGTCTTTATTTTTGAATAAAAAGGAATTTTTTGAAATGAAAATTCTGAAAATGTTGACAAGTATTTTCAAATAGGTTATAATTATTCAGAAATAACAGAAAGGTCGTTTATTTATGAAATTTAAAAAATGGATGTTAGTTGTGTGTAGTATGCTTGCCAGCATGGTTTTGGTAGCTTGCCAATCAAGTACGGATAGTTCTCAGTCTGCTGTGGAGGCTATCAAACAAAAAGGCAAGCTAGTCGTTGCGACCAGCCCAGACTATGCACCATTTGAATTCCAATCCTTGGTAGATGGTAAAAACCAAGTGGTTGGTGCGGATATTGATATGGCTCAAGCAATTGCGGATGAACTTGGAGTTAAACTTGAAATCTCTAGCATGAGTTTTGACAATGTCTTGACCAGTCTTCAAACTGGAAAGGCTGACTTAGCTATTGCTGGTATTAGTGCTACAGATGAGAGAAAGGAAGTCTTTGACTTTTCAATCCCTTACTATGAAAACAAAATGAGCTTCTTGGTTAGAAAAGCCGATTTAGACAAATACAAGGATCTTACAAGCCTCGCAAGTGCCAATATCGCAGCTCAAAAGGGAACTGTACCAGAAACCATGGTCAAGGAACAATTGCCAAATGCCCAGTTGACATCTTTGACCAATATGGGGGAAGCAGTCAATGAGCTGCAGGCTGGAAAAGTGGATGCTGTTCATATGGATGAACCAGTTGCTCTTAGCTACGCAGGTAAAAACTCAGACCTTGTCGTTGCATCTGCTAACTTGACAATGAAAGATGGCGAAGCCAATGCCGTTGCTATCAAGAAGGATCAATCAGACTTGAAAGCAGTAGTCGATAAGGTTATCCAAAAACTGAAAGATGACGGAACCTATCAAAACTATCTAGAAAAAGCAGCGAAACTAACAGAAGTTGAACAATAAGAAAAAACAGAGTTGGACTTTAATCCAATTCTGTTTTTATGTATTCTAATAGCTCTTCTAGATTTTCAAGAGTGACTTTGGCGAACTGATAAGGGCAGGCATCCAAATAAGCCTTCTCAAAAAAGTCTAGTTTGAGTGAGCTGTGTTTCAAACTGGCAATTTTAGGATAGTTTCTCAAATCAAGCAGAAGGCCATCGTGTAGAGGATAGTGGGGCAAGGGACAGGTGTTTTCTTCAAGCACTTTCTTTATCCGAGCCTGATAATTCTCTTGAAGGGTCAATCTGGCCAATCGATTTTTTTCAAATAACTGGCTATCGATGTAAAGAGAAAGAGCCTTTTGCATGATGAGATTGCTGTCATAGTCCAGGATATTTTTGTAGGAAACAAAGGCCTTTTTTAGGGCATTTGGGAGAATGAGAGCGGTAATACGAAGGGCTGGAAAGAGACTGGTTGAGAAGGATTTGATATAAATGACCCGATCCTCAGTATCCAGATAGTGGAAGGTTTGGCCCTTTCTAGGATCTAGGTCCCCTAAATAGTCATCCTCTACGATGTAAACACCATACTGGTTTGCTAGATCCAGAATAGCCCTTTTTTCCTGATCAGAATAGGAATGGCCAAGAGGATAGTGGAAGCGAGGAATGGTATAGAAAAACTTGATTTTCCCAGATTTGAATTGTTTTTCCAGTTCTTCAAGGTCAATGCCATCAATACGGCGTTCAATGGTCTGGTAGGCTAATCCTTGAGCGACCAAGAGGCGATTCATCCGGTGATAGGTCGGTTGTTCGACCAAAATCTCAGCTCCCTCGCTCGGAAAGTTAATCTGAGAAAGGATAAAGAGAGCTTGCTGGGTGCCAGATGTTAGAACCAGTTGGTCGGGTTTGCAGTAGAGGGCTTGGTCAAAGAGGAGTTGATGGACAGATTGTCTCAGTTCCTCAAGGCCTTCTTGGTTATCATAGTAGTTGAAGAGATAGTTTTCTCGACCTATCAGGGTTTCATTGACGCAGAGTCTGAAGTCGTCATAAGCACTGGCATGTTCGTCAGTGACTTCGATTTCCAAGTCCTGATGCTGTCCTTGTTCTAGAACATAGTAGCCACTTTGGGGTTTGGCATAGAGGTATTGTTCATGGCGTAATTCCAGCAGGGCTCGTTGGATAGTGTCCTTGCTACAGTGGAAGTCTTGGCTCAATTGACGGATAGAGGGAAGTCTGCTACCAGTTGGGAATTTTCCTGATTCGATATCTTTTTTGAGAAAGGAAACGACTGCTTGGTACTTGCTTTGCTTCGTCATCCTAGACCTCCTTTGATTTTGTTACATTGTACCTTTTTTTTGCCGCCTTTGCAATGGGAAAAGCATTCCCCCTTTCACATCTAGGAGCAAATGTGGTATACTTAGAAAGTATGATGATTCATTGAAAAGAAGATAAGAAAGAGAATGGATAGAAAAGTGCAGGAACCGGTAAAATTATTTCAATACAATACTCTAGGTGCCCTAATGGCAGGTCTCTATGGTGGAACCATGACAGTAGGAGAATTGCTGGAGCATGGCGACCTTGGATTGGGAACCTTGGATTCGATTGATGGGGAGTTGATTGTCCTTGATGGTAAGGCTTATCAAGCCAAAGGTTCAGGGGAGCAACCTGAAATTGTAGAAGTCGCACCTGATGCCCTTATCCCATATGCAGCAGTGGTCCCCCATCAGGCAGAAGTGATTTTCCGTCAGCGCTTTGAGATGACGGACAAGGAATTAGAAAAGCGAATTGAGTCCTACTATGATGGGGAAAATCTTTTTCGTTCCATCAAGATTCATGGGGAATTCGCCCACATGCATGTGCGGATGATTCCCAAATCCACACCTGATACCAAATTTGCTGATGTAGCGACTCACCAACCTGAATATAGCCGTGAAAATGTATCGGGAACCATTGTTGGATTTTGGACACCTGAGATTTTCCATGGGGTGAGTGTTGCAGGCTATCATTTGCATTTTATCTCAGATGACTTGACCTTTGGTGGGCATGTGATGAACTTTGTTATCAAAGAAGGAATGATCGAGGTTGGGGCAGTCGACCAGTTGGACCAACGTTTTCCAGTCCAAGATCGCCAGTATTTATTTGCCAAATTTAACGTTGACGAGATGAAGAAAGATATTGATAAGTCAGAATAGGAGAAAAAGATGACAGTACATATTATCCTTACTATGATTGCTTTGCTTCTCATTCTAGTAGGTGGGACTTGGTACGCCAAAAAACAGTTTAAAATCTCTCTTGCAGTGATGGGCTTGGGAGCAATCGCATTTTTTGTTTCTTCTCAAGTGTTAGAGAAGATTGTTCACCTTCTGATACTCCATCCGCAAAAAGACGGAACCATTCCGCTCATGAATGAGCAACCTTTCCTATATGTTCTTTATGCGATTGCCATGGCTGCCCTCTTTGAGGAAACTGCCCGCCTCGTCTTTTTTAAATGGTTGGAGAAAAAGAGAAGTCTAGAAGAGAAAGACGCTTTGGCTTACGGCTTGGGACATGGAGGTTTGGAGTTGCTCTATCTCGGGATGGGAAGCTTAATCAGTTTGTTGATCCTCTTTTCACTCATCCAGTCTTCAAACACTGATGTAGCCAATCTCCTTCCAAAGGCTACCCTCGAAACGGTTCAGTCTCTATCGATATGGCAGGTTTATTTATTAGGAGTTGAGCGTGTGCTTGCCCTAGTTCTCCAAATCGGTCTTTCCATCTGGGTTTACCAAAGTGTTAGCCAAAAGAAATGGATCTACCTAGTTGCTGCTTATTGTTTGCATGCCTTGTTTGACTTGGCTCCAGCCTTATCTCAAGTGGGATGGATTGCAAATCCGCTTCTAGTTGAGTTTATTCTTCTCGTAGAACTTTTAGTCTTTATCTGGCTAACCAAATCTACATTTTGGAAAAAATCATAGAAAGAGGGGTGACCTCTTTTTATTGTTCTCTCTTAACTCTGTTTTTGTCTATTTCTTACTATTTACCACCCGTTGTATTATCTGGAAGACAAGCCTATCTTTCTGTTTAACACCTATTTACCAAGGGACAGTCAGCTTTTCAAGAAATGAGAAACTTGTTTGATAAAATCTTTCAATTAAGCCAAGGAGATGCCGTTATCAAGCAAACCCACATCAACTCTGTCTATGTTCGAAAATAATTTAAAAATTTTTTTATTTTTCTCTTGACATGGAACGCGTTCCAGAATGTACA
This sequence comes from Streptococcus oralis subsp. dentisani, assembly GCF_007475365.1. NCBI lineage: Bacteria > Bacillati > Bacillota > Bacilli > Lactobacillales > Streptococcaceae > Streptococcus > Streptococcus oralis. Next base: position 219,254 of record NZ_CP034442.1, read on the forward strand.
ATGGTATCAAAGGTTGGGAATGCGCATTTAAACCGACCTATCACACGCTAGCGGACAAAGAAGAAAAGAGGACAACATTATGACCATCAAACGTATTTTTTCGGATATGGACGGCACCCTTCTCAATTCTGAGGGCCGCGTTTCTAGCGAGAATAGCAAGGCTATCCGCGATGCTCAGATTCCGCTGACTCTGGTTTCTGCTCGAGCTCCAATGGAAATGAGAGAGGCTATCGAAGCACTTCAGCTGACTGGCCCTCAAGTAGGTTTTAACGGTGGTTTGATTTATCAGATTGTGGATGGAAAGGTCAAGCCCCTTCATATAGATATTCTCCCTAGAAAGACAGCACAAACTATCTTACAGGCAGTGCGCCAGCATTTTCCACAAATTAGCGTCAGCTATTATGATATGACGAACTGGTATTGTGATAGAATAGATGAAGGGATTCGTCTAGAGTTCAACATCACGCGCCAGGCACCAACGCTTACAAACGAGGCTAATTTTCTAGCTGCCAAGGACAATACCTTCAAGATAATGATGATTACCTTAGATAATGACGATTTATTGGCACTGGAGAAATACTTGCAAGCCCTAGACTTGGGCGAGGTCAGCATTCTCCGATCTGGTCAATATCATCTAGAAATTACCAGCAAAACTGCTAAAAAATCAAAAGGTATTGCTTATATTCTCAAAAAAGAAGGTTTAGATAAGAACCAGACCGCTGCCTTTGGTGATGGGCACAACGATATCCCAATGTTTGAGATGGTGGGCCATCCAATCGTAATGGGCAATGCCTTTCCTGACATCAAAGAGCTAGCTTATAAGGTAACACGCAGCAATGATGAACATGGTGTCGGCTACGGCATCCGTAAATATCTCAAAAAAATCCATTAATCACGTGTTTGGAGGGTGTCAATCCTCCTATAGAAAGCAAACAATGACAAATATTCGAAAAATTGCCAAACTGACTGGTTACTCAGTTTCTAGCGTGTCACGCGTCATCAACAACCATCCCCATGTATCCGAGGAGGCTCGTCAGAAAATCCTGCAAGTCATGGAGGAACTGGACTACCGCCCCAACATTCTAGCTCAGGAGTTAAGTTCGGGTTCGACTCGTCGGGTCGGTGTAGTTATTCCCCACACGACCCTGCACCCTTATTTTAGTCAGTTACTTAACGGGCTCTTGGATGCGGCTATGGATCATAACTATACCTTGCTCATTCTACCTTCTCGTTATGATATAGACTTGGAAAAATATTATCTGGAGCAGCTTCGAGGAAGAGCCTTTGACAGTCTTATTTTCACCTCTCGCAGTGTGGACATAGAAACCATTGCTTCCTACGCTAAGTATGGCAATATTGTCTGCTGTGAAGAAGTGCAGAACCCCAATCTGAGTAGCGTTTATGTGAGCCGCACCCATGCCTGTAAGACAGCCTTCAACTGGATTAAAGACCAGGGAAAAAGTAAAATTGCTCTGCTATTTACCCGAAAAGACCTAAAAAGTTCCACCTACCGTCTCACTATGGAAGCCTACAAGGAAGTTTTTGGTGAAAAAACAGAACCTCTGATTTTGGATGGTATTTCCACGGGAGAGGATGCTTATGAGCAAGGGGATAGCCTACTAGAGCAAGATTTAGACTGTATTTTCAGCAACGGAGATGATGTGGCAACTGGTGTAGTTCGCTATTATCAGGAGAAAAATCTTGAATTACCTTTGCTGATTGGCCAAGAAAAGCAACTGACAGGAGAGGTGCTGGGGATTCCTACCATTGATAACAAATCCTACCAACTCGGTCAGGAAAGTTTCAAACAAGCTCTCTCTGACGAAAAACGAACCATTATCCTACAATCGGAGTTTATCATACGATGATAAAATAGGCTCAAGCGGCAATCGTCACTTGAGACCTGTTTTTCTTTTATACAGCATCCGTAAACAAACCAGGATGCAGATGCTTAGGCAGGCAATCAAGACCAGACGATACGGATCCAGCCCTGAACTGGAACTAGCTAGGTGCACCAAGTTACCAGAGAGATAAAAGACAAGTACGCTAACAAGATAGGCAATCCCCTGATAAATATTCCAAATTGTAAAGGGGCTAGGACTTGCTGCTTGGTGTTTGACTAGAGAAATGTAGAGTCCCCATAGAGCTCCCACAGCCCCATTTAATAACCCCCAACCTATGCTCCAAAAGATTGTATAGGATACAGCATCGTGGGGAAGAAAGAAGATCAAAAGAATCTCGCATCCCGTTACTACCAGTAAGATTGTGAAAAACGTAGAACGTCTTTTTTCAAAGCAAGGACCTGCAAGAGCAAAGGCTAGGACGTTCCCCAGCAAACTCATACTCGAATATAGAGAAACGAGGTTGGCGGAGAGGTGCAATACCTGTACCATATAGAGGACATTCATTGTTAAGGTCACATATAAAATCAAACTATCCAAAAGTAGGATACGGACATGGTGCCAGAGCTGTTTTTTCAAAACCTGCCAATCCATCCGCCTTGTTACTTGATGATTTTGAAACAAGCTATAGTCTGTTTGTAACTGTTTCAAAAGGATAAACTGCATGAACAGACTAGCAAGAGCAATCACCAGTAACCAACGATAATGAAGTGCAGTCAACTCTTTTCCGATGAAAAAGGAAATAAGAAGGGTATAAAAGCTCGTGACCAGCTGAAACAAACCTAAGTAACTGAGAAATTTTGCGCGGACTTTCTCTTCTGTTAATAATAATATTAAGGGATTCCAAGCCAGACCAAAGCCCAACTCCACGGCTATCTGATATAGAATCAGAAAAAGAGCATAGATAGAAAAAGTCACACTTTCGTAGGGAATCACTACTAATATCCCTAGCAAACACAGCTTAGACAGTATACTCCACCGCATCAGGTCAAGGAGATTTTTCCTTCGCATCAGATAAGACAAGGGAATGCGGACAAGGGCTATAATCGGTAGCATTGTGATAAGCCAGCTATTTTGCAAATCACTAAAACTTAAAATCTGACTCATAAAAAGAATCATGAAGTCACCTGTTATGGTGATGGAAACAATTTGATTACTGAGGTTGAGCCCTACCATACTAGATTGATACGATTTTTTCATTTGTTCTCCTTTCTTGCCTCATTATAAACCAGAGTTTGTCCCTTTTCTAGGAGTTCATGATGAAGAAATATGCACTTATGTTGCAAGGAGGAAGTATTTATGAAACTATGGCACTATTTTAAAGAAACATCTAAGGAATTTTACCTTGAAGAATGTGGGATTGATGATTATTCTAGCTTTCCGTTTTATGACTATACTGTTTTTCAGGATTTTGTCATCCACTGGATTTGTGAGGGGAAAGGGTATCTGCAAGTTGATGGGCAGACTTACTCTTTGGAGAAAAATGATGGTTTTATCCTAAGAAAAGGCCAAAAAGTGCGTTATTGGGCAAATCAAGAAGATCCTTGGACAAGCTACTGGCTGGGATTTTCTGGAGACAAATTAAGCGACTATCTCCAAAACACACAAGTTTTTTATGAGTCTGTTTGCCATTTCGATAGTTATTTTCAAAGCAGGGAAATTATTCAAGATATATGTCACAAAACTGCAGAAAGTAGGCAAAAAGAAAGCTGGTACCAGATGCAAATTTATACCTTCCTTTACTACCTGCAGGAAGAATTTCCAGCAGAAATACCTCTGAATGTCACTCAACACCCTGTTGAAAAAGCTGCGCAAATTTTGCTACATCAGTACCAACAAGACATCTCCATTCAAGACTTGGCATCCCAGGTCGGATTGAGTCGTAGTACCTTGTTTCGTCAGTTTAAGAAACTTTACCATAAATCTCCTCAGCAATTTCTCCTTGAAACACGCCTGCTAAAGGCAAGAACACTCTTAACTGACACCAATCTATCTATAAAAGAAATTACCTTGGAAGTCGGCTATCAGGATCAGCTAGTCTTTTCAAAAGCTTTTAAGCATTTTTTCTCTGTGAGTCCTAAATTTTACCGCCAAAGCTGGAAAAAGTCCCCACTCGATTAGCATCCATCTCAGCATTTGCTTTAGAAGGGTCTTATTGATTGCTTCAAGTGCAGACAGATTCAATATAAAAAAATTTTTTAAAACAGCATCCTGAAAGATAGATATCATTCATCTAACTTTTGGGGTGTTTTTCTATTGCCTCCCATTCACGTCAACATCTGAATCCATCATTTGAAAAACATAAGTTGAATTATCAATAGTAATTTGAGGTCGTCAAAAGTCCTTAAAAATGGTATAATGAAATCACTCTATAAAAGGATGAGAGACATGACATTAGTAACTAAAATACAAGAACAATTAGAAGGAATCGATATTCGTTTCAAGGAACCCTTGAAGACCTATACCTATACCAAGGTAGGAGGTCGAGCGGATTACCTAGTTTTGCCACGCAATCGCTATGAGATGGTGCGTGTCGTCCAATTTGCCAATCAGGAGAATATTCCTTGGATGGTGCTAGGAAATGCCAGCAATATCATTGTTCGTGAAGGTGGAATCCGTGGTTTTGTCATCTTGTGTGATAAGCTTAATAACGTTTCAGTTGATGGTTATACCATTGAGGCAGAAGCGGGTGCTAATTTGATCGAGACAACACGTATTGCCCTTCGTCATAGTTTGACTGGTTTTGAGTTTGCTTGCGGCATTCCAGGGAGCATCGGAGGTGCTGTCTTTATGAATGCGGGTGCCTACGGGGGAGAGATTGCTCACATTTTGCAGTCTTGTAAGATTTTGACCAAGGAAGGGAAAATCGAGACCTTATCTGCCAAGGATTTGGCTTTTGGTTACCGCCATTCAGCTATTCAGGATTCTGGGGCCATTGTCTTGTCGGCTAAATTTGCTCTTGCTCCAGGAAATCACCAGGTCATCAAGCAGGAAATGGATCGCTTGACGCACCTACGTGAACTCAAACAACCTCTAGAATACCCATCTTGTGGTTCGGTCTTTAAGCGTCCAGTGGGGCATTTTGCAGGACAGTTAATTTCAGAGGCTGGCTTGAAAGGCTATCGTATCGGTGGTGTTGAAGTATCTGAAAAGCATGCTGGTTTCATGATCAATGTTGCTGACGGAACGGCGAAAGACTACGAGGACTTGATCCAATCTGTTATTGAAAAAGTCAAGGAACACTCAGGTGTCACCCTTGAGAGAGAGGTTCGAATCTTGGGTGAGAAGGAATAAGGTTTCGCCAGAATAGCTGCTGCTATGTCAATGGAAAGGGGGTGAAAGCCTATCGGTAGCGAAGATGTATGCAGGTGGTTTTACTCCCTGCAAGAGGTAGTAGCGGCCTGACAGAGCCCTGATCTGTTAATTTATGAAAAAGAAGGAATTTATGCCAATTGAAAAAACCAATTATTGAATTCAAAAACGTCTCTAAAGTTTTTGAAGACAGCAACACCAAGGTTCTCAAAGACATTAACTTTGAGTTGGAAGAAGGAAAGTTCTATACCCTACTAGGCGCATCAGGTTCGGGGAAATCAACCATTCTGAATATCATTGCAGGTTTACTGGATGCGACGACAGGGGATATTTTACTGGATGGGGTGCGGATCAATGATATCCCAACCAACAAGCGAGACGTTCATACCGTCTTTCAATCCTATGCCTTATTTCCACATATGAATGTGTTTGAAAATGTTGCCTTCCCGCTCCGCTTGCGTAAAATCGACAAGAAAGAAATCGAACAACGCGTAGCGGAAGTTCTCAAGATGGTTCAGTTGGAAGGGTATGAAAAACGTTCCATCCGTAAACTCTCTGGAGGACAACGTCAGCGTGTAGCCATTGCCCGTGCCATTATCAACCAACCTCGTGTGGTTTTGTTGGATGAGCCCTTGTCAGCGCTGGACTTGAAATTGCGAACAGACATGCAGTACGAACTGCGTGAATTGCAACAACGATTGGGGATTACCTTTGTCTTTGTCACTCACGATCAGGAAGAAGCTCTCGCCATGAGTGACTGGATTTTTGTTATGAACGATGGCGAGATTGTCCAGTCGGGAACGCCTGTGGATATCTACGATGAACCGATTAACCACTTTGTTGCCACCTTTATCGGCGAGTCCAACATCTTGCCAGGAACCATGATTGAGGACTACTTGGTCGAGTTCAATGGCAAACGCTTTGAAGCGGTTGATGGAGGGATGAAGCCAAATGAACCTGTTGAGGTTGTCATTCGTCCAGAGGACTTGCGCATTACCCTTCCTGAAGAAGGCAAGCTCCAAGTCAAGGTTGATACCCAGCTTTTCCGTGGAGTTCACTATGAGATCATCGCCTATGACGAACTCGGAAATGAATGGATGATTCACTCGACTCGTAAGGCCATTGTGGGTGAGGAAATTGGTCTGGACTTTGAACCAGAAGATATCCACATCATGCGTCTCAACGAAACCGAAGAAGAATTCGATGCTCGTATCGAGGAGTACGTAGAAATCGAAGAGCAAGAAGCAGGTCTGATTAACGCGATCGAGGAGGAAAGAGATGAAGAAAACAACCTCTAAACTCTTTGTAGTGCCCTACATGCTTTGGATTGCCCTCTTTGTTCTCGCACCCTTGGTCTTGATTTTTGGACAATCCTTTTTCAACATTGAAGGGCAGTTTAGTTTAGAAAATTATAAATCCTACTTTGCGTCACAAAACTTGACCTATCTCAAAATGAGCTTCAACTCTGTGCTTTATGCAGGAATTGTGACCTTGGTAACACTGCTCATCAGTTATCCGACAGCCCTCTTTTTGACCCGTCTTAAGCACCGTCAACTCTGGCTCATGCTGATTATCCTACCGACATGGATTAACCTGCTCCTTAAGGCCTATGCCTTTATCGGGATTTTTGGTCAAAATGGCTCTATTAACCAATTCTTGGAATTCATCGGAATCGGTTCGCAACAGTTGCTCTTTACGGATTTCTCCTTTATTTTTGTCGCAAGCTACATCGAGCTTCCATTTATGATTTTGCCAATCTTCAATGTCTTGGATGATATGGATAACAATCTTATCAATGCCAGCTATGATCTCGGTGCAACCAAGTGGGAAACCTTCCGCCATGTCATCTTCCCTCTATCTATGAATGGTGTGCGAAGTGGGGTTCAGTCTGTCTTTATCCCCAGCTTGAGCCTCTTCATGCTGACACGTTTGATTGGTGGAAATCGTGTCATCACCTTGGGGACAGCCATTGAGCAGAACTTCCTGACCAATGACAACTACGGTATGGGTTCAACCATCGGTGTGATTCTTATCCTGACCATGTTTCTCACCATGTGGGTGACCAAGGAAAGGAGAGAACGATGAAAAAATTTGCCAATCTCTACCTAGCCTTTGTTTTTATCATCCTATATTTGCCAATTTTTTACTTGATTGGCTATGCCTTTAATGCTGGTGATGATATGAACAGCTTTACTGGTTTTAGCTTGAGCCATTTTAAAACCATGTTTGGTGACGGTCGTCTCATGTTGATCCTCACCCAAACCTTCTTCTTGGCCTTTCTATCAGCCTTGATTGCGACAGTGATTGGAACTTTTGGAGCCATCTACATCTATCAGTCTCGTAAGAAATACCAAGAAGCCTTTCTATCACTTAATAATATCCTCATGGTTGCTCCTGATGTTATGATTGGTGCCAGCTTCTTGATTCTCTTTACACAGCTTAAGTTTTCACTTGGTTTTCTGACAGTTCTTTCCAGTCACGTGGCCTTCTCCATCCCAATTGTGGTCTTGATGGTCTTGCCTCGTCTCAAGGAAATGAACGGAGATATGATCCACGCGGCTTATGACCTTGGTGCCAGCCAGTTTCAGATGTTCAAGGAAATTATGTTGCCATATCTAACACCGTCTATCATCGCAGGTTATTTCATGGCCTTTACCTATTCGCTGGATGACTTTGCCGTGACCTTCTTTGTAACGGGAAATGGCTTTTCAACCCTGTCAGTCGAGATTTACTCTCGCGCTCGCAAGGGGATTTCGTTAGAGATCAATGCCCTGTCTGCACTCGTCTTTCTCTTTAGTATTATCCTAGTTGTAGGTTATTACTTTATCTCACGTGAGAAGGAGGAGCAAGCATGAAAAAACTCTATTCATTTTTAGCAGGAATTGCAGCCATTATCCTCGTTTTGTGGGGAATTTCTCATCATCTAGATAGTAAAATCAATAGCCGAGATAGTCAAAAACTGGTTATCTACAACTGGGGGGACTACATTGATCCCGAACTCTTGGAGAAATTCACAGAAGAAACAGGGATTCAAGTCCAGTACGAGACCTTTGACTCTAACGAAGCCATGTATACCAAGATCAAGCAGGGTGGGACAACCTACGATATTGCCATTCCGAGTGAGTACATGATCAACAAGATGAAGGACGAAGACCTTTTGGTTCCTCTTGATTATTCAAAAATTGAAGGAATCGAAAATATCGGACCAGAGTTCCTTAACCAGTCTTTTGATCCGGGCAATAAATTCTCCATTCCTTATTTCTGGGGTACCTTGGGAATTGTCTACAACGAAACCATGGTAGATGAGGCTCCTGAGCATTGGGATGATCTCTGGAAGCCAGAGTATAAGGATTCCATCATGCTCTTTGATGGAGCACGTGAGGTGCTGGGACTCGGACTTAACTCGCTCGGTTACAGCCTCAACTCAAAGGATCCACAGCAGTTGGAAGAGACAGTAGATAAGCTTTATAAGCTTACTCCAAATATCAAGGCTATTGTGGCGGACGAGATGAAGGGTTACATGATTCAGAACAATGCTGCTATCGGGGTGACCTTCTCTGGGGAAGCCAGCCAGATGTTGGAGAAAAATCCTAACCTCAAGTATGTCGTTCCGACTGAGGCCAGCAATCTCTGGTTTGATAACATGGTCATTCCAAAAACCGTGAAAAACCAAGATGCAGCTTATGCCTTTATCAATTTTATGTTGAAACCTGAAAATGCTCTGAAAAATGCAGAGTATGTGGGCTATGCAACACCAAATAACACAGCCAAGGAACTGCTTCCAGAGGAGACCAAGGAAGACAAGGCCTTCTATCCAGACGCTGATACCATGAAAAACCTGGAAGTTTATGAGAAGTTTGACCATAAATGGACAGGAAAATACAGCGACCTCTTCCTACAGTTTAAAATGTATCGGAAGTAGGAGTGATGGTTTATTATCGGTTTTTCCAGTTGACGCAAACTTAAAAAAACGATATAATAAGAAAGTTGAGAATTGATTTTCAGTCATCTTAGTCCAGAGAAATGGCGGTGCTGCGAGCCATCTAAGCTAGGAAGTCATGCTACTCAATCACACAATTGCATAAGAATAAGAGAATGACAAGTTCATTGAATGAAGGTGGTACCGCGGTTTTTCGCCCTTCGTGATGTGAGCTTGTCTTTTGATTTTTGGAGGTGTTTATGAAGACATTTCTCGTGAAACAAAAGTTTCGTCTTGGGGGCGAACGCTTCGATATCAAGGATGATAGAGGAGTAGTGAACTATCAGGTGGAGGGATCTTTCTTCCAAATTCCTAAGACCTTTACCATCTATGACGCCTATGGTGAGCAAGTCAGTGAGATTAGTAAAGAATTTTTCACCTTGCTTCCTCGCTTTACTATCCAGTTACGAAACGGTTCAAATTTCGTCATTCGTAAGAAGTTGACCTTCTGGCGTGATAAGTATGAGTTTGATAATCTGGGACTTCGTATCGAGGGCAATATCTGGGATTTGAATTTCAAATTGCTGGATGACCGAGATCAGCTTGTCGCCGAGATTCGGAAAGAGATTTTCCATTTAACATCAACTTACAACGTAACCGTCTACGAAGACTCTTATGCAGACCTAGTCATTTCCCTCTGTGTCGCAATTGACTATGTGGAAATGCTGGAAAGCCAATCAAATTAAACAAGTAAATAAGGAGATATTATGAAACAACTATCTAGTGCTCAAGTTCGCCAAATGTGGCTTGATTTCTGGGCAAGCAAAGGCCACTCTGTAGAACCATCAGTGAGTTTGGTTCCAGTAAACGATCCAACTCTTTTGTGGATCAACTCTGGGGTAGCAACCCTTAAGAAATATTTTGACGGAACCATCATTCCTGAAAATCCACGTATTACCAATGCGCAAAAAGCCATCCGTACCAACGATATTGAAAACGTAGGGAAGACTGCACGTCACCATACCATGTTTGAAATGTTGGGGAACTTCTCAATCGGGGATTATTTCCGTGATGAGGCTATCACTTGGGCTTACGAGCTTTTGACAAGCCCTGAATGGTTTGATTTCCCTGCTGAAAAACTCTACATGACCTACTATCCAGAAGATAAGGATTCTTACAACCGTTGGATTGAAGTAGGAGTAGACCCAAGTCACTTGATTCCAATCGAGGACAACTTCTGGGAAATCGGTGCGGGACCTTCTGGACCTGATACAGAGATTTTCTTTGACCGTGGAGAAGCTTTTGACCCAGAAAATATCGGTCTTCGCCTTCTTGCAGAAGATATCGAAAACGACCGTTACATCGAAATCTGGAACATCGTTTTGTCACAATTTAATGCAGACCCTGCTGTTCCTCGTAGCGAATACAAGGAATTGCCACACAAGAACATCGATACGGGTGCTGGTTTAGAGCGTTTGGTGGCAGTTATCCAAGGGGCTAAGACCAACTTTGAAACGGACCTCTTCATGCCGATTATCCGTGAAGTTGAGAAATTGTCAGGTAAGGTCTACGACCAAGATGGCGACAACATGAGCTTCAAGGTCATTGCTGACCATATCCGTTCTCTTTCATTTGCCATCGGTGATGGTGCCCTTCCAGGAAATGAAGGCCGTGGTTATGTCCTTCGTCGTCTCCTCCGTCGTGCTTCCATGCATGGTCAAAAATTGGGTATCAATGAGCCTTTCCTTTACAAACTCGTTCCAACTGTTGGAAAAATCATGGAAAGCTACTATCCAGAAGTGCTTGAAAAACGTGATTTTATCGAGAAAATCGTTAAGAGCGAGGAAGAGTCATTTGCTCGTACCCTTCACTCAGGTCAACACTTTGCTCAAAGCATCGTAGCAGACTTGAAAGAAAAAGGTCAAACGGTTATTGCTGGTCAAGATGTCTTCAAACTCTACGATACTTATGGATTTCCAGTGGAGTTGACAGAAGAAATCGCTGAAGAAGTGGGTATGACTATAGACCGTGAAGGTTTTGAAGCAGCCATGAAAGAACAGCAAGAACGTGCGCGTGCTTCAGCTGTCAAGGGTGGCTCAATGGGTATGCAAAATGAAACCCTTCAAAATATCACAGTGGAGAGTGTCTTTAACTATGAAGCATCACAATTGTCTTCTAAATTGGTAGCAATCGTAGCGGACAATGCAGAAGTAGAAGCTGTTTCTGAAGGAACTGCCTCTCTTATCTTTGCGGAAACGCCATTCTACGCTGAAATGGGTGGACAGGTAGCTGACCACGGACAAATCTTGGACGCTGCAGGAAACGTCGTGGCTACTGTGACAGATGTTCAAAAGGCACCAAACGGCCAAGCTCTTCATACTGTTGAAGTTCATGCTCCGCTTACTTTGAATGCAGAATATACTTTGGCAATTGATACTGACCGTCGTCTTCGTGTCATGAAAAACCACACGGCGACTCACTTGCTCCATGCAGCTCTTCACAATATCCTTGGAAGCCACGCAACTCAAGCAGGTTCACTTAATGAAGTCGAATTCCTCCGCTTTGACTTTACGCACTTCCAAGCTGTGACGGCAGAAGAACTTCGTGCCATTGAACAGCAAGTCAATGAGAAAATCTGGGAAGCGATCGCAGTGGAAACTGTTGAGACTGATATTGACACAGCCAAAGAAATGGGAGCTATGGCTCTCTTTGGTGAGAAATACGGCAAGGAAGTCCGCGTTGTAACCATCGGTGACTACTCTGTGGAACTTTGTGGTGGTACTCACGTTGGCAACACTTCTGAAATTGGACTCTTCAAGATTGTTAAGGAAGAAGGGATTGGTTCAGGAACTCGCCGTATCTTGGCCGTGACTGGTAAGGAAGCCTTTGAAGCCTACCGTGAACAAGAAGATGCCCTTAAAGCTGTTGCAGCAACTCTTAAAGCACCTCAACTCAAGGAAGTACCTCACAAGGTTGAAGGACTCCAAGAGCAACTCCGTCAATTACAAAAAGAAAATGCAGAATTGAAGGAGAAAGCCGCAGCCGCAGCTGCAGGCGATGTCTTCAAGGACGTGAAGGAAGTTAACGGCCACCGTTACATTGCAAGCCAAGTTTCTGTATCTGATGCAGGTGCCCTCCGTACCTTTGCGGACAACTGGAAACAAAAAGACTACTCTGATGTCCTTGTTCTTGTCGCAGCTATTGGTGACAAGGTTAACATCCTTGTTGCAAGCAAGACCAAAGACATCCACGCTGGTAACTTGGTTAAAGAATTGGCTCCAATCGTCGATGGACGTGGTGGTGGAAAACCAGACATGGCCATGGCAGGAGGAAGCAACCAAGCGAAAATCCAAGAATTGTTGGATGCAGTAGCAGGTAAATTGTAAGAAAACATTTAGGATCTATCCACTTGGGTAGATCTTTTTGCATACACAAGAAGCCAAATCCGAGTGGACTTGGCTTAGTTTTTAGATAGGATTGACTGCCCAGACACTGACTGAACCTGCCGCTACTGGAAATTCCCCATAACCTTCAGTATTGATCGTAACTTGTCCTTGGTGATTTCCAAGGAGGTCAACAAAGGTTTGGTCAGCCCATTCTTGACCAACAAACATAGACTTGCTGCTTTCTTGGTCATTTGAAATCAAGACTGCGATTGGGGATTGATTTTCAGCGCCTGAACGAACCCATCCGATACAGTTGGCATCGTCAAAGTAGTCTGTTTGCTCTCCATAGGCCAAATCTTTTCGAATGGCTAGGAGACGGTCAAGAACTTCTCTGAAATCTTTTTGAGCATATTTCCCTGAAATGCCGTAATAGTCTCCATAAAACACACATGGAAGGCCTTGCTCACGAAGAAGAATGAGCGCATAGGCTGCTGGTTTAAACCATTCTTCGACAGTTGATTCGAGTGCTTGTCCTCTTTGAGTATCATGGTTATCGACAAAGGTTACAGCCTTGTCAGGTTTGAGTTCAACCAGGCTATCTATGAAAATGCCACGAAGGTCATAGTTGGAACCTGCTCGGCTAGCATCAAAGAGATTTTGGTGAAGACGAACATCCACAAGGTCAAAGCGTTCTTCTGTTTTTTCAAGATAGTCTAAATTGGCTTCCTTGTCTGGATTCCAAAATTCCGCAAAAACATAGAAATCCTCACCGTATTTTTCCTTCATATCACGGATGAAATTGCACATAAAGAAGGAGTCAATGTGTTTAACGGCATCCAAGCGGAATCCTGCCACACCAGTCGTTTCCATGAACCAGTCAGCCCAGTCATAGATGTTTTGGATGACTTCAGGGTGCTTAAAGTCCAAGTCAGCGTACATGAGATAGTCGTAGTTGCCGTTTTCGTTATCAACCAATTCTTCGTTTGCCCAACCTTTATTGTCCCCTTGAATCAAGTAAATGCCAGACTTACGGCGCTTAGCATCGTAATCCGTGCCTGTAAAGTGGTACCAGTGCCATTCAAAGTCATTATAGGTTTTCTGACGTCCATCAAAAGTGAAGTGGGTCCATCCGTTGATAGTAAAGGGTTCGCTTAGTTGAACTGTACGGTCATCAGGGTCTACTTCGATAACTTGAAAGGCTTCTAATCTATCTGCTGCAGCCTTGTGATTGAGCACCACATCAGCCATAGGTTGGATTCCATGCTCCTTGAGAGTCTGAATCGTTTGAAGATAGTCTTCTTTAAACCCATACTTGGTGCGGACAGTCCCTTTTTGGTGAAATTCACCTAGGTCAAAAAGATCGTAAACACCATAGCCTACATCTTTTTCGTTGGTTGCCTTGAAGGCAGGTGGCATCCAGACATGGCTGATACCAAGGTTTGCTAGATGTTCTGCGTCATCTGCCAATCGTGTCCAGTGTTGTCCGTCGTGGGGCAGATACCACTCAAAGTATTGCATAAGTGTCTGATTTTGCATTGTTTTTCCTCTTACTTATCAATGATGTGTTATATTCTACCATAAAGTCCAGAACTACGCAAACGTTTGCGCAAGATTCTATACTCATTTCTATAAATGTCTATTTTAGAGATTGCTCCCCCTCTCTCTATTGCTGGGAAAAGGGTTCTTAGGACAAAGAATAATATGATTAAACTTTTTTAACAAAACTGACACTTAGTAAACTAAAGTAAAAGTGGACAAGCGGTTTCTTTTTTGAGAATTGTCACAAAATTTGCTATAATAGTAGCTATGAATAGAATTAGGGTCAGCAGACGTGTTGAAAAAAAGCTAGCTAAGGGTCTAGTTCTTTTGGAAGCAAGCGATTTAACAGATATTGATCTGACGGATCAGGAAGTAGAAGTTCTTACTCAAGAAGGGAAGTTTTTAGGGAGTGCCTATCTTTCTCAGCAGAACAAGGGCATTGGCTGGTTCATCAGCAAGGAAAAGGTTGGTTTCAACCAAACCTTCTTTGAAGCTCTGTTTCGTAAGGCTAAGGAAGCTAGAAATTCTTATTATCAGGATGACTTGACAACTGCCTTTCGTCTCTTTAATCAAGAGGGGGATGGTTTTGGTGGTCTGACTATTGATCTTTACGGAGATTATGTGGTTTTTTCTTGGTACAACTTTTATGTTTATCAGATTCGTAAGTTGATTATAAAGGCTTTCAAGGAAGTCTTTCCTGAAGTTTTGGGAGCCTATGAAAAGATTCGTTTTAAAGGTCTAGATTACGAGTCTGCTCATGTTTATGGTGAGAAAGCGCCAGACTACTTTACTGTTCTTGAGAATGGCGTACTCTATCAGGTCTTTATGAATGATGGTTTGATGACAGGTATTTTCCTAGATCAGCACGAGGTTCGTGGGAGTTTGGTAGATGGTTTAGCCCTGGGTAAATCCTTGCTCAATATGTTTTCCTATACAGCTGCCTTTTCAGTTGCTGCAGCTATGGGAGGCGCGAGTGAGACGACTTCTGTCGACTTGGCAAAACGGTCGAGAGAGCTGTCAGAAGCTCATTTTCAGGCAAATGGACTTAGCACAGACAACCATCGTTTTATCGTTATGGACGTTTTTGAGTATTTCAAGTATGCCAAGCGAAAAGGCTTGACTTACGATGTGATTGTCCTGGATCCGCCTAGCTTTGCTCGCAATAAAAAACAAACTTTTTCTGTAGCTAAGGACTATCACAAGCTGATTTCCCAAAGTCTAGAGATTTTAAATCCGGGAGGCATTATCATTGCCAGTACCAATGCTGCCAATGTTTCCCGTCAGAAATTTACAGAACAAATTGATAAAGGTTTTGCAGGAAGAAGGTATCAAGTCTTAAACAAATACGGACTTCCAGCAGACTTTGCCTATAATAAAAAAGATGAAAGCAGTAATTACCTTAAGGTGATTAGCATGAAGGTAACTAAATGAAATTAGTCGTTTCAGTAATGCCAAGAAGTTTAGAAGAAGCGCAAGAACTAGATGCCACTAGGTATGAAGATGCCGATATCATTGAGTGGCGTGCGGACTTTCTTGCAAAGGACGCTATTTTACAGGTAGCACCTGCTATCTTTGAAAAATTTGCAGGACGCGAACTGGTCTTTACCCTTCGGACTCGCGCTGAGGGAGGAGAAATTGAACTTTCCTCAGAAGAGTATGTTCAAATCATCAAGGAAGTGACCCAACTCTACCAACCAGACTATGTGGATTTTGAGTATTTCAGCCACAAGGATGTTTTTGAGGAGATGTTGGATTTTCCAAATCTGGTCTTGAGTTATCACAATTTCCAAGAAACACCTGAAAACATGATGGAAATCTTGTCTGAATTGACCAGCTTGACTCCAAAAGTAGTGAAGGTATCGGTAATGGCAAATACAGCTCAGGATGTTTTGGATCTGATGAACTATACGCGAGGTTTCAAGACACTCAATCCTGAGCAAGAGTACGTGACTATTTCCATGGGGAAAATTGGCAAGGTTTCTCGTATCACTTCAGATGTAACAGGTTCCAGCTGGTCTTTTGCTAGTATGGATGCAGTCAGTGCGCCGGGTCAGATTTCCCTATCAAGTATGAAAAAAATCAGGGAGATTTTGGATGAGGCTTGATGGCTATACACGTATGGCAGCTGTTGTTGCAAATCCCATCAAACACTCTATTTCACCCTTCATCCATAATAAGGCCTTTGAGGCGACAGCTGCCAATGGTGTCTATGTAGCTTGGGAGATTGAAGCGGGTGATCTGGCAGAAACAATCGCCAATATTCGCCGTTATCAGATGTTTGGCATCAACCTGTCCATGCCTTACAAGGAGCAAGTGATTCCTTATCTGGATGAGTTGAGTGATGAGGCTCGTTTGATTGGGGCGGTCAACACAGTTGTTAATCAAGACGGAACGTTAATTGGATATAATACAGATGGCAAGGGATTTTTTAAGAGCTTGCCTTCTTTTGCAATCTCGGATAAGAAAATGACCATTCTGGGAGCAGGTGGTGCGGCTAAGTCCATTTTGGCTCAGGCTATTTTGGATGGCGCCAGTCAGATTTCAGTCTTTGTTCGTTCAGTTTCCATGGAAAAAACAAGACCTTATCTGGACAAGTTACAGAAGCAAACAGGCTTTAAAGTGGACTTGTATGCTTTAGAAGATGTTTCTAAACTGCAAGCAAGGATTGCCGAGTCGGACTTATTAGTCAATGCTACTAGTGTTGGGATGGATGGCCAGTCGTTCCCAGTTCCAGAAAGCATCAATTTACCAGAGAATCTCTTGGTTGCAGATATCATTTACCAACCCTTTGAGACGCCATTTTTGAAATGGGCTAGAAGTCAGGGCAATCCAGCTGTCAATGGTCTGGGAATGTTGCTCTATCAGGCTGCTGAAGCTTTTCAACTGTGGACAGGTAAAGAAATGCCGACAGATCAGATTTGGCAGTCCTTAACAGAAAAATACCAATAAAAAAGGAGACCCTACTATGAAAATCAGAATCGATATTCCGCATCATCCTTATGATATTCAGATTGAAAAAGGTTGTCTGGCCCAGGCTGGTCAATGGTTGCGAGAACTTTGGCAACCACAAAAAGTAGTCATTGTGACAGATAACCATGTAGCTTCTCTCTATGCAGAGAAGGTCAAGCTCAGCCTAGAAGATGCTGGTTTTCAGGTAGCCGTTTTTGATTTCTTAGAAGGCGAAGAAAGAAAGAATTTAACAACTGTTCAGAAAGTCTATGAATTCCTAGTCAAGCAAGGACTGACTCGTAGCGATGGGATTGTGGCTCTTGGCGGTGGTGTTGTTGGGGACCTGGCTGGTTTCGTAGCCTCTACCTATATGCGGGGCATTCACTTTGTTCAGATACCGACCAGTCTGACAGCTCAGGTTGATTCTTCTATCGGTGGTAAGACAGGCGTTAACACTCCATTTGCTAAGAATATGGTGGGGACTTTTGCCCAACCAGATGGGGTTCTGATTGACCCGCTTGTCCTTGAAACACTCGGAAAAAGAGAGTTGATTGAAGGGATGGGTGAGGTTATCAAGTACGGCTTGATTGAGGATCCAAAACTGTGGGCTCTCTTGACGGAGCTAGATGGTTCTGTAGAGAGCATTCTGGAACATGCAGAGACTTTGATTGAACATTCTTGTCAAGTTAAGCGCAAGATGGTGGTTGAGGATGAGTTGGACAATGGTGTTCGCCTTTACCTAAATTTTGGGCACACTATTGGTCATGCTATCGAAGCGACTGCCGGTTATGGCAAGGTTATGCATGGTGAGGCTGTGGCCATGGGAATGGTGCAGATTTCCAAGGTTGCTGAGAAAAAAGGCCTTATGCCAGAAGGAATGACCCAATCTATCAAAGATATGTGCCAGAAGTTTGGTTTGCCTGTTGAGTACGAAAACTGGGATGTAGACAACCTTTATCAAGCTCTTACTCATGACAAGAAGGCGCGTGGGAATACCTTGAAATTGGTCTTGGTACCAGAGCTTGGTTCAGCGACCATTCACCCAGTTTCTCTGGAAGAGATGAAAGACTACTTGGTAAAATAAGGAGAACGTATGAGATATTTAACTGCAGGAGAATCACACGGCCCCCGTTTGACGGCTATTATTGAAGGAATTCCAGCGGGCCTTCCTTTAACAGTAGAGGACATCAATGAGGATCTGAAACGCCGTCAGGGTGGCTACGGTCGCGGTGGTCGTATGAAGATTGAGAGTGATCAGGTTGTCTTTACATCGGGTGTTCGTCACGGGAAGACGACAGGGGCTCCCATTACCATGGATGTTATCAATAAGGACCACCAGAAATGGCTGGACATCATGTCTGCTGAGGACATTGAAGACCGTCTTAAAAGCAAGCGAAAAATCACCCATCCACGTCCAGGTCATGCCGATTTGGTTGGGGGAATCAAGTACCGTTTTGATGACTTGCGAAATTCTTTGGAGCGTTCATCAGCTCGTGAAACAACTATGCGGGTGGCAGTCGGGGCAGTAGCTAAACGTCTCTTAGCTGAGCTGGATATAGAGATTGCCAACCATGTCGTGGTCTTTGGTGGCAAGGAAATCGATGTACCTGAAAATCTGACAGTTGCGGAGATTAAGGAACGAGCTGCCCAGTCTGAAGTTTCTATTGTCAACCAAGACCGTGAACAAGAAATCAAGGACTATATTGACCAAATCAAACGTGACGGCGATACCATCGGTGGGGTTGTCGAAACGGTCGTTGGAGGTGTTCCAGTCGGCCTCGGTTCCTATGTTCAATGGGACAGAAAATTGGATGCGCGATTGGCCCAAGCAGTTGTCTCTATCAATGCCTTTAAAGGGGTGGAATTTGGTCTCGGCTTTGAAGCTGGTTACCGCAAAGGCAGCCAAGTCATGGACGAAATTCTCTGGTCTAAAGAAGAGGGCTATACTCGCCGCACCAATAATCTGGGTGGTTTCGAAGGTGGTATGACCAATGGGCAACCCATTGTTGTTCGTGGCGTCATGAAACCTATTCCAACTCTTTATAAACCACTTATGAGTGTGGATATCGAAACCCATGAACCTTACAAGGCAACCGTGGAGAGAAGTGATCCGACCGCTCTTCCAGCAGCAGGTGTGGTCATGGAAGCCGTTGTAGCAACGGTTCTAGCACAAGAAATCCTTGAAAAATTCTCATCAGATAATCTTGAGGAATTAAAAGAAGCGGTAGCTAAACACCGAGACTATACAAAGAACTATTAAGGAGTCCTTATGGCAAAAACAATCTATATCGCAGGTCTCGGTTTGATTGGTGCTTCGATGGCACTCGGTATCAAGCGCGATCATCCTGATTATGAAATTTTAGGTTATAATCGCAGTCAGGCTTCGAGAGATATTGCCTTGAAAAAAGGCATGATAGACCGTGCGACGGATGATTTTGCCAGTTTCGCTCCCCTAGCAGATGTCATCATCCTGACCTTGCCAATCAAACAGACCATTGCTTTTATTAAGGAGCTGGCAGATTTAGATTTGAAAGAAGGCGTCATTATCTCGGATGCCGGTTCGACCAAGTCAGACATTGTGGATGCGGCGGAGCAGTATTTGGCTGGCAAGATGGTTCGCTTTGTCGGGGCTCATCCTATGGCTGGTAGCCACAAAACAGGGGCTGCCTCTGCGGATGTTAATCTTTTTGAAAATGCCTACTATATCTTTACGCCATCGAGTTTGACTAGTCCAGATACGCTTGAGGAAATGAAGGACCTACTGTCTGGTCTTCATGCTCGCTTTATCGAGATTGATGCCAAGGAGCACGATCGGGTGACTTCACAGATTAGCCATTTTCCCCATATCTTGGCATCGGGTCTCATGGAGCAAACAGCAGTCTATGCAAGAGAACATGAGATGACAAGGCGCTTTGCGGCGGGTGGTTTTCGAGATATGACCCGGATTGCAGAGAGTGAACCAGGTATGTGGACTTCCATTCTCTTGTCCAATCGCGAGGCCATCATAGAGCGGATTGAGGATTTCAAGGAACGCTTAGATGGGATTGGTCAGGCTATTAGCAAGGGGGAAGAAGAGCAGATTTGGAACTTTTTCAACCAAGCGCGTGAGCAACGTCAGGCCATGGAAATTCATAAACGTGGTGGTGTGGATAGTTCTTATGACCTCTATGTCGATGTTCCCGATGAAGAAGATGTTATCTTGCAAATTTTGGAATTGCTAAGAGGAACTTCTTTGGTTAATATCCACATCAACGAAGAAAACCGTGAGGATGTTCACGGGATTCTACAAATTTCATTTAAAAATGCTCAAGATTTAGAACGAGCTGAGCGCTTAATTACAGAAAATACGGACTACACAGTCGTCATCAAATAAGGAGAAAATCATGTCAAATATTTACGATACTGCAAATGAACTTAGTCGCGGTTTACGCGAATTACCAGAATACAAGGCGGTTAAGGCGGCAAAAGATGCCATCCAAGCAGATGAACAAGCTAGCAAGATTTTTGCAGACTACCTTGCCTTCCAGCAAGAAATCCAAGTCATGGCGCAAACTGGACAAATGCCAGATGCCTCTTTCCAAGAAAAGATGCAGTCCTTCAGCAAGCAGATCCAAGAGAACACTCTTTTGTCAGATTTCTTTGCCAAACAGCAACAATTATCGATTTACCTTTCGGACATTGAAAAAATTGTCTTTGAACCTGTTTCAGAATTGTTGAAATAGTATTTTATCTGTATAAAAGCCAGAAATTTCAGGAATTTCTGGCTTTTTTGTGATAAAATAAGAAAAGTATTGCAAGTATGAGGTCAACTATGAAACTAAAAACAAACATTCGCCACTTACATGGCAGTATCCGGGTACCAGGTGACAAGTCTATCAGCCACCGTTCGATTATTTTTGGAAGTTTGGCTGAGGGCGAGACTAAGGTTTATGATATTCTGCGTGGAGAGGATGTGCTCTCAACCATGCAGGTTTTTCGTGACCTTGGTGTTAAAATTGAGGACAAAGATGGGGTTATTACCATTCAAGGTGTTGGAATGGATGGCTTAAAAGCGCCACAAAACGCCTTGGATATGGGGAATTCTGGCACCTCGATTCGCCTGATCTCAGGTGTCCTTGCTGGTGCAGACTTCGAAGTAGAGATGTTTGGAGATGATAGTCTTTCTAAACGTCCTATGGATCGTGTGACGATTCCTCTGAAAAAAATGGGCGTTAGCATTTCGGGGCAAACTGAGCGAGACCTGCCTCCTCTTCGCCTCAAAGGGACGAAAAATTTAAGACCGATTCACTATGAGTTGCCAATCGCCTCTGCTCAGGTCAAGTCCGCCTTGATGTTTGCAGCCTTGCAGGCTCAGGGGGAGTCAGTTATTATTGAAAAAGAGTGTACTCGTAACCATACAGAAGACATGTTGCAGCAATTTGGTGGCCATTTAAGTGTGAATGGTAAAAGGATCACTGTTTCAGGATCTCAAAAACTGACCGGACAAAAGGTAGTCGTTCCAGGAGATATTTCCAGTGCAGCCTTTTGGTTGGTCGCAGGTTTGATTGTTCCAAACTCTCGTGTGGTGCTGCAGAATGTGGGCATCAATGAAACGCGTACTGGTATTATTGATGTCATTCGTGCCATGGGTGGAAAACTAGAAATAACTGAAATCGACCCAGTCGCAAAATCTGCAACCCTAACTGTCGAGTCTTCTGACTTAAAAGGAACGGAGATTGGTGGAGCCTTGATTCCCCGATTGATTGATGAATTGCCGATTATTGCCCTTCTAGCGACCCAAGCGCAAGGTGTAACGGTCATTAAGGATGCTGAAGAACTTAAGGTTAAGGAAACCGACCGCATTCAGGTGGTGGCAGATGCTTTAAATAGTATGGGGGCGGATATCACTCCTACAGCAGACGGGATGATTATCAAAGGGAAATCAAACCTTCATGGCGCTAGAGTCAATACTTTTGGTGACCATCGTATCGGAATGATGACAGCCATCGCAGCCCTCTTGGTTGCAGATGGAGAAGTGGAACTTGACCGTGCTGAAGCCATCAATACCAGCTATCCTAGCTTCTTTGATGATTTGGAGAGCTTGATTCATGGCTAAGGTATTACTCGGATTTATGGGGGCAGGCAAGTCAACAATCGCTAGACGTTTGGATCCAGACTACCTAGATATGGATGCCTTAATCGAGGAACGTTTGGGAATGTCCATTGCGGATTTTTTCGCTGAAAATGGAGAAGAAGCCTTTCGTCAGGTGGAGTCAGAAGTTCTAGCTGATTTACTAAAAACGGACCGAGTTGTGTCAACTGGCGGAGGAGTTGTTATTTCTCAGCGAAATCGTGACTTGCTCAAGACCAATCCTGATAACATCTACCTAAAAGCAGATTTTGAAACTCTCTACCAACGTATCGTAGCTGATAAGGACAATCAGCGCCCGCTATTTCTTAACAAAAGCAAGAAAGAATTAGCCAGTATTTTCCAAGAAAGACAGACTTGGTATGAGGAAGTGGCTAGTCGGGTTCTGGATGTGACCAAGCTAAGCCCAGAGGAAATTATAGAGGAACTGAGATGAAAATTGCCTATCTAGGTCCTAAGGGATCTTTTTCGCATCACGTTGTGCAGACTGCTTTTCCTAATGAGGAATTACAAGCCTTTGCCAACATCACAGATGTTATCAAGGCCTATGAACAGGGCGTGGTGGACTATTCAGTGGTACCAGTTGAAAACTCCATTGAGGGAAGTGTACATGAAAGCTTGGATTACCTTTTTCATCAGGCTCGCATCCAAGCAGTTGCAGAAA
Source organism: Streptococcus oralis subsp. dentisani (assembly GCF_007475365.1). NCBI lineage: Bacteria > Bacillati > Bacillota > Bacilli > Lactobacillales > Streptococcaceae > Streptococcus > Streptococcus oralis. Next base: position 242,052 of record NZ_CP034442.1, read on the forward strand.
TCGTTCAGCCCATTCATCAGCAGTTGATGGCAGTTCCAGGTCAGTCAAAAATTGAGAAGATTTTTTCTCATCCTCAGGCTCTGGCTCAGGGAAAGAAATTCATAGAGGAGCATTATCCAGAAGCCCAGCTTGAAGTGACGGCAAGTACAGCTTATGCAGCTCGCTTTATTGCTGAACATCCAGACCAACCTTTTGCAGCTATTGCCCCTAGAAACTCAGCTAGTGAGTATGGACTGGAGCTAATTGCCGAGAATATTCAAGAGATGGAAGCTAATTTTACTCGTTTTTGGGTTTTGGGTGTAGATTTACCATTCATTCCTTTGAATGCCTATTCAGAAAAAATGAGTTTGGCCTTAACCTTACCGGACAATCTTCCCGGTGCTCTTTACAAGGCACTTTCGACCTTTGCTTGGAGAGGGATTGACTTAACAAAGATTGAAAGTCGCCCTTTGAAAACAGCCTTGGGAGAATATTTTTTCATTATTGATGTGGATTATAGTGCGAAAGAGCTGGTTCATTTTGCCAGACAAGAACTAGAAGCAATTGGAATCCAGTACAAGATACTGGGAACCTACCCTATTTTCACCATAAGGGACCTAGGAAAGGAGAGCCTATGAGCAAAGAAAGCCCTTTAAGTCATCATGAGCAGTTACGCTATGACTACCTTTTTAAGAATATTCATTACCTAAATGACAGAGAAAAGAGAGAATTTGACTATTTAAAAAGAAAAATGGACGGTGGATTTCCCTCTAATGAAGTTGAAAGGGAAAAAAATCTAGGGAAGGACATTGGGATTCCACAGTATTCCAATCAAAGTCGCTCGAATAGACATCAGAAATTTTCCTCTCTTCCAAAAGTGAAAAAGAAGAAACCAAGAAGATTTTTTAAACGAGTTCTAATTTGGCTTTTACTGTTGGTAACTTGTATGGCTGCGGGCATGATTATTATGTTCCTTCGAGGTTTCCAGTCGGCAACTACTAGCAATAAGCCAGCTGATGCAAAAGCGGCACAAGTACAGGTGTTTAATGGTCAAGATACTAAAGACGGGGTGAATATCCTAATCATGGGGACAGATGGTCGGATTGGTCAAAATAGTGCAGAAACTCGCACAGACACGATTATGGTGTTGAATGTTAGTGGTTCGGATAAGAAAATCAAGCTAGTCAGCTTCATGCGTGACAACCTAGTCTATATTGATGGCTACAGTCAGATTGTGAATGGCAAGAAACAAACGGATAATAAACTCAACGTGGCCTATGAACTTGGGGAGCAGGAGGGGCAAAAAGGAGCAGAAATGGTTCGCAAGGTTCTAAAAGACAACTTTGATTTGGACATTAAGTACTATGCTCTAGTGGATTTTCAGGCCTTCGCAACTGCTATTGATACACTATTTCCTGATGGAGTGACTATAGACGCTAAGTTTTCAACGTTAAATGGCCAGCCTCTAACAGAAGCTACAGTTGGAGATGACCTACATGCAACAGAAACGGAATCACCAACTCAAACTATTAAAGTTGGGAAACAGCAGATGAATGGCTCGACCTTGCTCAATTACGCTCGCTTCCGTGATGATGATGAAGGAGACTATGGTCGTACCAAACGCCAGCAGCAAGTCATGTCAGCTGTTCTTGAGCAAATCAAAGATCCAACCAAACTCTTTACAGGATCAGAAGCACTTGGAAAGGTCTTTGGAATGACCTCAACCAATCTACCTTATACCTTCCTGCTGACCAATGGTTTGTCAGTTATCGAAGGTGCACAGAATGGTATTGAAAGATTGACAGTGCCAGAACTTGGCGATTGGGTAGATGCTTATGATGTCTACGGAGGACAAGGTCTACTTGTCGACCAAAACAAATATCGGACTAAACTCGCCCAAATGGGAATGAGATAAGAGGTAGATAAATGAAAATCAAAGCTTCATTCACTGGTGAAAAGAGTGGATTGAGCTTTGATTTTTTACGGTATCTGATGGATTTTTAAGGCTTTTTTATGGTATAATAAAACGATATAACTCGTTATTGGACAGAAGAGGAGAGACATGAGTGATTTGAAAGCGATTCAGGCTCGTAGTCTGGAAATGGCTGAATATTTTGTCGCATTTTGTAAAGAACATGATTTGTTGTGCTATCTCTGTGGAGGGGGTGCAATTGGCGCCCTTCGTAATAAGGGTTTCATTCCTTGGGATGATGACTTAGACTTTTTCATGCCACGAAAGGACTATGAAAAATTAGCAGAACTGTGGCCACGTTATGCAGATGAGCGTTATTTCTTGTCAAAGAGTAACAAAGATTTTGTAGACCGTAACCTTTTTATTACTATTCGTGATAAAGAAACAACTTGTATCAAGCCTTATCAGCAGGATTTGGATTTGCCACATGGTTTAGCCTTGGATGTTTTACCTTTGGACTATTATCCTAAAAATCCAGCTGAGCGTAAGAAACAGGTTCGCTGGGCCTTGATTTATTCCCTTTTTTGCGCCCAAACTATCCCAGAAAAGCATGGTGCAGTCATGAAATGGGGAAGTCGTATCTTACTCGGTTTGACTCCCAAATCTCTACGCTATCGCATTTGGAAAAAAGCTGAGAAAGAAATGACCAAGTACAATCTAGCTGAGAGCGATGGAATCACGGAATTATGCTCAGGTCCTGGCTATATGCGAAACAAGTACCCAATCGCATCCTTTGAAGATAATCTCTTCTTGCCATTTGAAGGAACAGAGATGCCCATTCCAGTCGGTTATGATGCCTATCTCAGAACTGCTTTTGGGGACTATATGACACCACCACCAGCAGACAAGCAAGTACCGCATCATGATGCCATTATAGCAGACATGAACAAGAGCTACACAGAGTACAAGGGAGAATACGGAGCATGATGGGAGAAAAAATTAGCGTCATTGTTCCAGTCTATAATGTAGAAGCCTATCTGGAGCGATGTGTGGAGTCAATTCTTCATCAAACTTATACCAATTTTGAACTAATTCTGATCAATGATGGCTCAACTGATTCCAGCGGACAGATCTGTGATCACTTAGCCTCTCAGCATGAGAATATCAAGATCTATCATCTTGAAAATGCTGGAGTTTCAAATGCGAGAAATACGGGAATCAAGCTGGCGACTGGTGCTTGGATCACCTTTATTGATAGCGATGATTTCGTTACCCAGGATTACCTAGCTACTTTAGCAAGTGCAGTTGAAGGGGTGAATGTAGGCTTTGTTATTGCTCCTCTGCACCATATTAAAAACGGCATTTTGACAGACTTACCTCCTCATTCTGGAAAAAAAGAAATCTGGTCAACAGAAGAAACCATGAAAGAATTATTGATGACCACTAGAACGTCATTTTTTCCAGTTGCTAAACTGTTTAAGAGAGACCTGCTTGCGGATGAAAAGTTTAATACAAATTATCATCTAGCTGAAGATGCCTTATTTCTAACTGAATTGCTACTAAAGACAAGATGTAGTTGTGTGTTTATTGACAAACCAATTTATTATTATGATCATCGTGAGGGAAGTGCGACAACATCTGTTAATCAGCATGTATTTGACACAATAGAAGTTTATAAGCAAATAATCGCTCAAGTTTCACAAGCCTTTCCTAATTTAAAATACGAATTAAAAAATAGAGAATGTTGGTCGTACATCACAGTTTACGATAAAATTATCTTTACTTCATCTGAACAGTATCAAAAGGAGAAAGCTGAGTTGAGGACTTGGATTGTTCAGCATCGACGCGAAATATGGAAGGATGCTTATTTCACTACTTTTCGCAAGGTAGCGATCCTTTCACTTGTCATTTCTCCATGGCTATATAAGAAAGTTGTTGGATTAAAAAACTAATATCATGAGAAGGAGTTGAAAATGAATTTTTCAAAAATGGATGAATACTTTGAAAAATCAAAATTATGGATTGCATATCTGTTTGTTTTTATTTCGATTTTAAGTATGAGTTCACTAGTTTATAAGGTAGCAAATCCAATCTATAAGGGATTGTCAGCGATTGTTGTACTTTATATTTGCTACACATTGTTGTTTAAGTGGAAACAGATTACAGTAGATCGTAAATTTCTATCCTTATTTGGACTCCTATCTGGAAGCCATCTACTGTCGGCAGTATTCAATCGCTCTGGACATTTGATTGGAAATGTGATTGAAATCCTTTTCATGGTAACCTATGTTTTATTATTTGCCATGTTACAATCGGGTCAGCTTAAAAGATTATTTGACTGGATTGCCTATACGGTTCAAATTGTATCTTTTTCTTCAGCAATTTTTGCGTTTGGTTTATTGGTAAGTAGAGTCCTTATCCTATTTAAGATTGGCGAACAATCTTATTACTATGGTGTCATGAATGGACGTCTGTGGGGGATTGTTAATCCTAATGCTAGTGCGATATTTTCATACATTAGCATTATTTTGGCTATATATTTGATCCATAAAGGAAGTAAATATTCTGTTTATCTAAAACTGAACAATGTGATTCAGTTAGTTTACTTCGCTACGATGCAAAGTCGAGGAGCCTTACTTTCTTTACTTCTCATGATTGGACTCTATAGTTTCTTTGCTACTAGAGGAAGTATCGTTAAACGATTCCTCACTTTTATAGTTGCTGGTTTGCTTATTACTGCAACCAACATTGGATTAAGCTATGCAACCTCAATCTATATCGCATCTGAAACTGCGACTGTTTTTGACTTAAACAAAGGACAATCCTACGCTGAGACAGATTCGTCTATCACTAAGAAGAACGGTGAACTCCATCTAATTGAAACAACACCAAGTGGTAGAACCTATATCTGGAAAAATGCCATCAAGATGGGAAGTGCCAAACCAATTTTTGGTTATGGTGTACGGAATGTTCCAGATTACTATACAGAATATTTCAGTAAATTTGAGATTCAAAACTCCCTTATTGGTGGGAATTTCCATAATATTTTTGTAACCATATTTGTCAGTTCGGGAGTTCTAGGCTTGGTATCCTTCCTTCTTATATTGGGTTATGTCATCAAGCGCTTTTTAACGTATTTGATTGTTTCCAAGAAAAATACTGATAAATTGATTATGATCCTTTTCTTTGGTATCTTGTTTGGTCAATTATTTGAGAGTCAGATTATGTATTCAACCAACTTTATCAATATCATCTTTTGGTTGGCAATCGGTTATGGACTAGTGGTTTGCAAACGGGATGAAGGAGTTCGGTATCAAGAAGTAACAGATGTCAGTGAAATTCAACAGATGGAACTTGGAATCATGGGGTACATTCATGAAGTTTGTCAGAAAATTGGTGCCAAGTATTTCTTAGCATATGGAAGTCTGATTGGTGCGGTTCGCCATAAAGGTTTTATCCCTTGGGACGATGATATGGATATTTGCATGCTAAGAGAAGACTATGAGAAACTACAAGATTACCTCATCGCTCATCCTGATGAACGTTATGAAGTCATGTCTTATAAAAATAATCTCAACTATGTCTATCCTTTTATGAAAGTGCAGGATAACCATACCTACTTGCTCGAAGAAGATGTACGAATTGATTCAAATATGGGAATCTATGTGGATATTTTCCCTGTAGATGGTTATGAAGATGATGCGGACTTTAAAAACAAGATGACGAAACTCATAAAGAAACGTCAATTGAGTTGTTACACTTTTAAAGGAATTACAAATACAAAAAGTCTACTGAATTCTTTGATTCGTTATATTTCTGTTGTCATTTTCTATTTCACAAATACGAATAAGTATGTTGAGCAAATTGATGAGCTTGCTAAATCTAGAGCAGTTGCTGACTACGAGCAAGTTGATTATTTAATTTACAAGGATATGAATAAGCCAGTTTGGAAACGTGAGTGGTTAGAACAAGTGATTGTGGGAACATTTGAAGGTAAGGAATTTATGATTCCAAAACACTACCATGAAATTTTGACCTCTGACTACGGAGATTACATGCAATTGCCCCCTCTTGAACAAAGAGTATCTCACCATGATTTTAAACTGTGGAAAATCACTAAAAGTTCTAAGTAAGCAAATCGCAGTTAAAAATTGTTTAAAAAATTAGTCAAAATTAGGAGAATAGAAAGTATGTCTGAGAGAGTTTTAAGTCTTGAAGAAATAAAACAAGTGGAGTTGGATATTTTAAAGTATCTACATGAACTATGTGAACAGCATCAGATTAAATATTTTATTGATTTTGGAACCTTACTAGGAGCTGTCCGCCATAAAGGATTTATCCCTTGGGATGATGATACGGATATTTCCTTAGCGCGAGATGAATTTGAAAAGCTTTATAAGGTTTTAAAAAATGAGAATCATCCCTACTACAAATTGATTTCATTTAGAGAAACAAAAGGCTATCCGTACAGTTATATGCGTGTCCATGATATTAGAACACGTAGAGATGCCAATCTTCTGGACCCGACAGTCGTATTGGGAACTTGCGTTGACATTTTTCCATACGATGGTGTCGTGACGGAGGAAAGTGATTGTAAGAAAATGAAGCTCTATAAACATTTTGTCCGCCTTTCTTCTTTGAATTTCAAAGGAATTAAATCAGAAAATGGGGGGATAAAAAATCTGCCTCGTTATATTGGATCAGCTATTTTTCGCCTAAGTTCTCCACAAACTTGGAATCAAAAATTAGAGAATCTTGCTTTGAAATATAGTGTAAATCAAGCTACAGATCTTACCTGTACGATATTTGATCCAAGTTGTCCAGAGGGAATCAAAAAAGAATGGCTCTATGATCTGATTGATATGCCATACGAAAATATCGTAGTGAAGGCTCCGAGAAAATACCATGAAATTCTTGCCTACGAATTTGGAGCAGACTATATGACTCCACCACCTGTTGAACAGCAGGTTCCAGGAACTGATAAGAATTATTGGATTGATTAGTAAGAGATTGTTTTCATCGAGAAAGGAGTGTTCAAGATGACGAATAAAAAATTAGTTAAATCAGTCAGTTATGGTTTATTTGCTCTCCTTTTTGTGTTGATTGCTTTATCACAACAAGTTAATGCAGACACCATTACTGCTGGTTCAGGCAATCGTATCCATTTCATAAATACTAAAGCAAAATCTGGGAGTGATGCTATCCTTCTGGAAAGCAATGGTCATTATGCCTTGATTGATATGGGGGAAGATTATGACTTTCCTGATGGGAGTGATCCACGCTATCCAAGTCGTTGGGGAATTTCCATGAGAAATTATCAAGTCTTGGAAGACCGTTTGATTCGCCATCTTGATCAGATTGGTGTTAAAAAATTAGATTTTATTATAGGAACTCATGTCCATAGTGACCATATTGGTGGAGCGGACGAAATACTCAATCGATATCAAGTCGGTAAGTTTTATTTGAAAAAATATTCAGATGATCGGATCACAGCAAACTGGGGACTCTGGGATAATCTTTTTAATTACGATAATGCTTTGAGAGCCGCACAAAAACGAGGGGTTACTCTTATTCAGAATATTACAGACGAGGATAGTCACTTTAAATTAGGTGATATGGATATCCAACTCTATAATTATAAAAATGAATATGATGCTGATGGTAACCTGAAAAAAGTTCGAGATGATAACTCAAACTCAATCGTTTCAGTGGTGACTGTGGCAGGAAAGAGAATCTACCTTGGTGGAGATTTGGATAATGCCGAAGGAGCGGAAGATAAGTTAGGTCCAGTTATCGGCAAGGTTGATATGATGAAATGGAATCATCATTATGATGCGACAATTTCAAATACGATTAATTTTCTTGAAAACCTATCTCCAAAGATGATTATTCAGACAACTGGTGGTGATATTAATGTTGCTTCAACCAGAGAATATCTCCAAAAGAAAAATATTCAAGTTCTCAGAGCTTCTAGTCAAACTCAAGACGCTACCGTTTTCGATATTAGTGATAGCGGATTTGCTAATGTTTCTAATCTCTTCCCGGACATCCCTGTAGTTGACGAAAAATGGTATCAAGAAAGTGGCTACTGGAAATATCGTTTAAGTGATGGGGAAATGGCTATCGGTTGGAGAGAGATTGACGGAGCTACTTACTTTTTTAATGGAAAAGGACAGATGCAGGCAGGTCGCTGGCTTCACCTTAATGATGATTGGGGAGAAAATGCTAAGGGGAATGATTACTATCTCAACTCAAATGGTAAAATGCAAACAGGCGGTTGGTTCAAGCTGGATGGTCATTGGTATTATATCCAATCAAATGGTGCTAGACGATTTAGTGAGCTTTCTGAAATTGGAGGGAAGAAATATCTCTTTGCAGCAGATGGAAAGATGTTAACAGGACATCAAGTCTTTAATGGCAAGAAGATGTTCTTTGCAGACAGTGGAGCTTTACAAATTGGTGATAATGTATCAAGTTGGAAAAAGATTGATTCGAACTGGTACTACTATGATGAGAATGGTAATGTAGTCGTTGGTCTAAGGGAGATTAATGGGGAAACCTATTATTTTGATAAAGATGGTATCATGCAGACCGGTTGGAATCGTATTAAGGGATACTGGCGTTACTTTGCTACTTCGGGAGCTATGAAAACTGGTTGGGTCAAGGATCAGGATACTTGGTATTATCTGGACAAAGATGGTATCATGCTCACTGGAAAACAAGATATAAATGGTACTCGTTACTACTTGAACGCTAGTGGTGCCATGCAAACAGGCTGGAAATGGCTAGAGAACAATTGGTATTACTATGCGAACTCAGGAGCTATGAAAACAGGCTGGATTAAGGATAATGAGAAATGGTATTATCTAAATCAAGATGGTATTATGCAGACTGGAAAACAAGAAATCAATGGTACGCGTTACTATTTGAATACCAGCGGTGCCATGCAAACAGGCTGGCAGTGGCTTGATAAACACTGGCATTACTACGCTGACTCAGGAGCTGTGAAAACTGGTTGGTTGAAGGATCAAGGAACATGGTATTATCTTGAAGATCAGGAAGGTATCATGCTGGTCGGTTTCCAACAAGTAGATGGTAAGCAGTATTACTTTAGTGCATCAGGAGCTATGCAAACAGGCTGGAAATGGTTTGATAATCATTATCGTTATTTTGAAGCAAATGGAGCTATGAAAACAGGTTGGATAAAGGATAAAGGAATCTGGTATTATCTCAATCCTGAAGATGGCATCATGTTGGTTGGCCTTCATAAAGTAAATGGTGATCATTATTACTTTGATGACTCAGGAGCTATGCAGACCGGTTGGAAACGAATTGACGGTAATTGGTACTATTTCCAAACAGATGGTTCCTTGTTGAAAAATGCCACCACACCGGATGGTTATAAGGTAAACGAGGAAGGCATTTGGAGACAGGCTGTTGCTGCTGTCAATGGCGAAGCAGATCAGTCAGAGAAGAAGCAAGAAGCTAGTTCCTCTATTGCTGAACAGCCGAAACAAGATTCAAATCTAGAAGCCAACGCTTCGGAAAAGAAAGAAAAAGAATAAATAAGAAACACCCTACTGATAAACGAGCGTTTATCAGTAGGGTGTTCTTTTAGTTTCTTTTGATCTTAGCTAATACTAGGTTCAGTGCATAGTGAAGTGTTTTATCCTTAGCGAGAAAGAGTGTTAAGAGATAGTAGATTCCACAAGTAGCTATGGTAGAAAGAACCATGAGGATCATGTTGAGGTTCACTGTATAGGAACTGATTTGGAAAATCATCTTGAAAATATAGAAGATCGGGATAAATCCAAGGGATATGAGACCATAACGTGTTAAGGTCATAAAGATTTCTTTTAAATTAATTAGTTGATGTTTCTTAATAAAATGAATTTCTAAGAGAACAACGATGGTTTCCGCAATAATGGTCGTAGCAATATAATACTCAGGGGCAAAAATATTATTGATATACAAGATACAGTTGAAGAGGAGATTTGCTCCACCACCAGCAAAGTAGAAAGCAGTCAAGCGGTTCTCGTGGTCATTGATAAAGATAATTTGCTTTCCAAGAATCAATTCAATAGCCCAGATAATGGTTCGAAAGGCGAAGACGCTAGTCACGATACCTGCTTCAAGATACTTTTCAGAAGAGTAGATAACCGTTGCGTATTTGCCCAAAATCATAATCCCAAAACTAGTTGGAATCATGAGAAAATAGAATAAGGATGCTGCTTGATTTACAAGATAATTATAAGAGTTGTAATCCTTTTTCCCGAGGTAGTAGCCGAGACGTGGAATGCTGACACTGATAGCTCCACTTAAGACACCAGCAATCAGCATGACGATGCTATAGGCAATTGTATAATAAGAAATGTAGTTTTCATCTGGTCCCTTGGTGATAAACATTCTATCTAGCAAGGTATAAAGCATATTGGCATTTGCCAAGAGAAGCATAGTAAAGAGTGGTTTAGAAGCCTTAGCTAACTCAATGAAACCAATTTTAACAAAGGAAACTTCTCTCTTAATCCAAAGAAAACTAAGGAGGTAGTTGAGGATAGTGGTCGCAGTCATGACGATAGCATAAGGAACGATATCATCAGCCGTTTTGACAAAGGCAAAGATAGCGACCAGCATAGTAATTCGAATAATCAATGTCTTGTAAAGGATAAAGGCATAGTTTTCATAAGCCTCGTTCATCCATTCGATATTGAGGAATTGGAAGAGAGCCTGGGCCCCTAGGATGTAGTAGAGGACTTTCATGTTCTCAATGCTGGTGTCAAAGAAGATGAAGAGGAAGTAGATACCAGTCGTCAGGAGAGAGGTGAAAACCGAGATATAAAACAACTTAGAAAAAACGTAGTTGATTTTATTCTTGTCATCCTTGACCTTACTGATAGCTCGAATCCCGTAGTTGTAAATACCAAAGGCAGCTAGTGGAATAACAAAGCTAGCCCAGGTATTGGCGGTATTGAAATAACCGTAGTTGGATTTGCTGAGGATTCGCGTCAGATAAGGGTTGGTTATCAGAGGAAAAACGATATTGAGAATATTGACCAGCAAGCTAGCCAATGCATTAACTTTTATATTTTTCATTGAACTTTCTTTCTTAAATCTAAAATCATCTCTAGTATTATATCACATTCCGGCTTTATTCTTTTGATAAAATCGTAAAAATCTAGTATAATAGATAGACTGAAAGTATGAGGTTGTTAGATATGAAGATGAAACAAATTAGTGATACGACACTGAAAATCACGATGACTTTAGATGATTTGATGGATCGGGGAATGGAGATTGCAGATTTTCTCGTTCCTCAGGAAAAAACAGAAGAGTTTTTCTATGCTATTTTAGATGAATTAGAAATGCCAGACAATTTCTTGGATAGTGGCATGCTGAGTTTCCGTGTGACGCCAAAACCAGATAAGGTGGATGTCTTTGTGACCAAGTCTAAGATTGATCAAAATCTGGATTTTGAAGATTTGGCTGACCTACCTGACATGGAAGAATTAGCCCAAATGTCGCCGGATGAATTTCTCAAAACCTTGGAGAAGAGCATTGCAGACAAGACTAAGGATGATATTGAGGCCATCCAATCCCTAGAACAGGTCGAGGCTAAGGAAGAGGAGCAAGAGCAAGCGAACAAGGAGACTGAGAGTAAGAAGGAACCTTATATCTACTATATCTTGCGTTTTGCAAGTCTTGCTGACTTAGTTGCTTTTGCAAAGACTGTTAACTACCAGATGGAAACATCTGAACTCTACAAGATGAATGGACACTACTATTTGACAATCTTGGTCGATGTGGAAAATCATCCTAGTCCATACCCAGCCTGGCTCTTGGCCCGTATGCGTGAATTTGCAGATGATAGTGACATCAGTCGCTCAGTCTTGCAAGAGTATGGTCGCATCTTGATCAATCATGACGCGGTGCTCGGTCTTCAAAAAATTAACAATTAAGAAAGGCGAATCATGGGATTCGTTTTTTCTTTTCTAGACTGAAATAGTGATTTACTATAATAGGAATTTTCACAAAATTCTGTTATAATGGCTATATCAGAAAATTTCGAGGAGACAAACATGACAGTTAAAATTGCTTTACTTGGATTTGGTACCGTTGCAAGTGGTGTGCCATTCCTCCTAAAGGAAAATGGGGAAAAAATCGTTCAGTCAGCTCATTCTGAGATTGAAGTAGCCAAGGTATTGGTTAAGGATGAAGATGAGAAGAACCGCTTGCTTGCAGCAGGGAATGACTTTAAATTTGTGACCAATGTAGATGATATTTTATCAGATCAAGACATTACTATCGTAGTGGAATTGATGGGGCGTATCGAACCAGCTAAAACCTTTATCACTCGTGCCTTGGAAGCTGGGAAACACGTTGTTACTGCAAACAAGGACCTTTTGGCTGTCCATGGTGCAGAATTGCTAGAAATCGCTAAAGAGCATAATGTAGCACTTTACTACGAAGCAGCAGTAGCCGGTGGTATTCCGATTCTTCGTACCTTGGCAAATTCATTAGCTTCTGATAAAATCACGCGCGTTCTTGGTGTCGTTAACGGAACTTCTAACTTCATGATGACCAAAATGGTCGAAGAAGGCTGGTCTTACGATGATGCTCTTGCAGAAGCGCAAAGACTTGGTTTTGCAGAAAGTGATCCGACAAATGACGTTGATGGGATTGATGCAGCCTACAAGATGGTGATTTTGAGCCAATTTGCCTTTGGTATGAAGGTTGCCTTTGACGATGTAGCCCACAAGGGAATCCGCAAAATCACACCAGAAGACGTAGCTGTAGCCCAAGACCTTGGCTATGTAGTGAAATTGGTTGGTTCTATCGAGGAAACTCCTTCAGGTATTGCTGCAGAAGTGACTCCAACCTTCCTTCCTAAAGCACATCCACTTGCCAGTGTGAATGGGGTAATGAACGCAGTCTTTGTGGAGTCTATCGGCATCGGTGAATCTATGTACTACGGACCAGGTGCGGGTCAAAAACCAACTGCGACAAGTGTTGTAGCGGACATTGTCCGTATCGTTCGTCGCTTGAATGATGGTACCATTGGCAAAGACTTCAACGAATATAGCCGTGACTTGGTTTTGGCAAATCCTGAAGATGTCAAAGCAAACTACTATTTCTCAATCTTGGCACCAGATTCAAAAGGTCAGGTCTTGAAATTGGCTGAGATTTTCAACGCTCAAGATATTTCCTTCAAGCAAATTCTCCAAGATGGCAAAGAGGGTGACAAGGCGCGTGTAGTGATTATCACTCATAAGATTAATAAAGCACAACTTGAGAATGTATCAGCTGAGTTGGCCAAAGCTTCAGAATTTGACCTCTTGAATACCTTCAAGGTGTTAGGAGAATAGGATGAAGATTATTGTACCTGCAACCAGTGCCAATATCGGGCCAGGTTTTGATTCGGTCGGTGTAGCTGTAACCAAGTATCTTCAAATTGAGGTCTGTGAAGAACGGGATGAGTGGTTGATTGAACACCAGATTGGTAAATGGATTCCACATGACGAGCGTAATCTCTTGCTCAAGATTGCCTTGCAAATTGCGCCTGACTTGCAACCAAGGCGTTTAAAAATGACCAGTGATGTTCCCTTGGCGCGTGGTTTGGGTTCTTCCAGTTCTGTTATTGTAGCTGGGATTGAACTAGCCAACCAACTAGGAAAGCTCAACTTATCTAACCACGATAAATTGCAGCTGGCGACCAAGATAGAAGGACATCCTGACAATGTGGCTCCAGCAATTTACGGTAATCTCGTTATTGCAAGTTCTGTTGAAGGAAATGTTTCAGCGATTGTGGCTGACTTCCCAGAGTGTGATTTTCTAGCTTATATTCCCAACTATGAATTACGTACTCGAGACAGTCGTGGTGTCCTTCCTAAGAAATTGTCCTACAAGGAAGCTGTTGCGGCTAGTTCTATCGCCAATGTGGCAGTTGCAGCCTTGTTGGCAGGAGACATGGTGACAGCTGGACAAGCAATTGAGGGAGACCTCTTCCACGAGCGCTACCGTCAGGATCTGGTGAGAGAATTTGCGATGATTAAGCAAGTAGCTAAAGAGAATGGTGCCTATGCAACCTATCTCTCTGGAGCAGGGCCGACAGTTATGGTCTTGGCTTCTCATGACAAGATGCCGGCGGTTAAGGCAGAATTGCAAAAGCAGTCTTTCAAAGGCAAACTGCATGATTTGAAAGTTGATACCCAAGGTGTCCGCGTCGAAGCAAAATAAAGAATAAAAGATAGGATGGGGAAACTCTTGATTAGAGGGCTTCCTGTCCTTTTTTTGAAAAGAAGTCTAGTTAAAAACTTGATAAAGGAGAAATAAAGATGGCAGAAATTTATCTAGCAGGTGGTTGTTTTTGGAGCCTAGAGGAGTATTTTTCACGAATTTCAGGCGTATTAGCAACCAGTGTCGGCTACGCTAATGGGCAAGTCGAAACGACCAATTACCAGTTGCTCAAGGAAACAGACCATGCAGAGACTGTTCAAGTGATTTATGATGAGAAAGCTGTGTCACTCAGAGAGATTTTGCTTTATTATTTCCGTGTTATTGATCCCTTGTCTATTAACCAGCAGGGGAATGACCGTGGTCGCCAATATCGAACAGGAATCTATTATCAGGATGAAGCAGACTTGCCAGCTATCTACACAGTGGTGCAGGAGCAGGAGCGCATGCTGGGTCGAAAGATTGCAGTAGAAGTAGAGAAACTTCGCCACTACATTCTGGCAGAAGATTACCACCAAGACTATCTCAAGAAAAATCCTTCGGGTTACTGTCATATCGATGTAACTGATGCTGAAAAGCCATTGATTGACGCCTCTAACTATGAAAAGCCTAGTCAAGAGGTGTTAAAGGAAAGTTTAACTGAAGAGTCTTATCGTGTTACGCAAGAAGCTGCTACAGAGGCGCCATTTACCAATGCCTATGACCAAACCTTTGAAGAAGGGATTTATGTAGACATCACGACGGGTGAACCACTCTTTTTTGCAAAGGATAAGTTTGCTTCAGGTTGTGGTTGGCCAAGTTTTAGTCGTCCGATTTCCAAGGAGTTGATTCACTATTACAAGGACTTGAGTCATGGAATGGAGCGAATCGAGGTTCGTTCTCGGTCAGGAAATGCTCACTTGGGTCATGTTTTCACAGATGGACCGCAGGAGTTGGGTGGCCTCCGTTACTGTATCAATTCTGCTTCCTTACGCTTTGTAGCCAAGGATGAGATGGAAAAAGCAGGATATGGATATCTATTGCCTTACTTAAACAAATAAAATTGAGAGGGTGGGAGCTTCCCACTTTCTTCATTTCCAGAATAAGAATAGAAGGGATTTATGAAACACTTACTATCTTACTTCAAACCCTATATAAAAGAATCAATTTTGGCTCCCTTGTTCAAGCTGCTAGAAGCTGTTTTTGAACTCTTGGTTCCCCTGGTGATTGCTGGGATTGTTGACCAATCCTTGCCTCAGAGAGATCAAGGGCATCTATGGATGCAGATTGGTCTGCTCCTTATCTTTGCAGTGATTGGTGTTTTAGTGGCTTTGATAGCCCAGTTTTACTCAGCTAAGGCTGCGGTGGGTTTTGCCAAAGAACTGACAGACGACCTTTATCGTCATATTCTTTCCTTGCCTAAGGACAGCAGAGATCGTCTGACAACATCTAGCCTGGTGACACGCTTGACTTCGGACACTTACCAGATTCAGACTGGGATCAATCAATTCCTGCGTCTCTTTTTGCGAGCGCCTATTATCGTTTTTGGGGCTATCTTTATGGCCTATCGCATCTCGGCTGAGCTGACTTTCTGGTTTTTGGTTATGGTTGTCATTTTGACGATTGTCATTGTCGGTCTCTCTCGACTGGTCAATCCTCTCTACAGTAGTCTGAGAAAGAAAACGGACCAGCTGGTTCAGGAAACGCGCCAGCAATTACAAGGCATGCGAGTTATTCGTGCTTTTGGTCAGGAAAAACGAGAGTTACAGATTTTTCAAGCTCTTAACCAAGTTTATGCTAGATTGCAAGAAAAGACGGGTTTCTGGTCTAGTTTGTTAACACCTCTGACCTATCTGATTGTTAATGGAACTCTTCTTGTCATCATCTGGCAGGGCTATATTTCAATTCAAGGAGGTTTACTCAGTCAAGGTGCCCTCATTGCCCTCATCAACTATCTTTTGCAAATCTTGGTGGAATTGGTTAAGCTCGCCATGCTGATCAATTCTCTCAACCAGTCCTACATCTCAGCCAAGCGAATCGAGGAAGTCTTTGCTGAGACTCCAGAAGATATCCATTCGGAGTTAGAACAAAAACAAGCTACCAGTAATCAGGTTTTACAAGTCCAAGAATTAACCTTTACCTATCCTGATGCGGCCCAGCCTTCTCTGAGAAACATTTCCTTTGATATGAAGCAAGGGCAAATCCTTGGTATCATCGGGGGAACGGGTTCTGGTAAGTCAAGCTTGGTGCAAGTCTTACTTGGACTTTATCCAGCAGACCAGGGGAGCATTGACCTTTATCGAAATGGACGTAGTCCTCGTAATCTTGAGCAGTGGCGGTCTTGGACTTCCTACGTGCCCCAAAAGGTCGAACTCTTTAAGGGAACCATTCGTTCCAACTTGACTCTGGGTTTCAATCAAGAAGTATCTGACCAGGAACTCTGGCAGGCCTTGGAGATTGCGCAAGCAAAGGATTTTGTCAGTGAAAAGGAAGGACTCTTAGACGCCCTAGTTGAGGCAGGAGGACGAAATTTCTCAGGTGGACAAAAACAAAGGTTGTCTATCGCCCGAGCAGTCCTACGCCAAGCTCCGTTTCTCATCCTAGATGATGCAACCTCGGCCCTCGACACCATTACCGAGTCCAAGCTCTTGAGAGCTATCCGAGAAAATCTGCCAAATACAAGTTTAATCTTGATCTCTCAACGAACCTCGACTTTACAGATGGCTGACCAGATTCTCCTCTTGGAAAAAGGTGAGTTACTAGCTGTTGGCAAGCACGATGGCTTGATGAAGACTAGCCAAGTCTATCGCGAAATCAATGCATCCCAACATGGAAAGGAGGACTAACATGAGACGACAAACCGCGAACCAGACTCTCAAACGTTTGGCTAAAGATCTTGCAAGTCATCCTTTCCTCCTTTTCCTAGCCTTTCTAGGAACTATTTCCCAAGTTGGCTTATCAATCTATCTACCTATTCTGATCGGGCAGGTCATTGACCAGGTCCTGGTGGCTGGTTCTTCACCAGTTTTTTGGCAGATTTTTCTCCAGATGATCTTGGTGGTAATAGGAAATACTCTGGTACAATGGGCCAATCCTCTCCTCTATAATCGCCTAATCTTCTCTTATACCAAAGACTTGCGAGAGCGAATCATCCATAAGCTCCATCGTTTACCGATTGCTTTTGTAGATAGGCAGGGCAGTGGGGAGATGGTTAGTCGTGTGACCACGGACATAGAACAGTTGGCAGCTGGCTTGACCATGATTTTTAACCAATTTTTCATTGGTGTCTTGATGATTTTGGTTAGTATTCTAGCAATGCTCCAAATTCACCTCCTCATGACCCTATTGGTTTTGCTGTTGACGCCACTATCCATGGTGATTTCACGCTTTATTGCCAAACGCTCTTATCATCTCTTCCAGAAGCAAACAGAAACCAGGGGAATTCAGACTCAGTTGATTGAAGAATCGCTTAGCCAACAGACCATTATCCAGTCCTTTAATGCTCAAGGAGAGTTTATCCAAAGATTGCATGAGGCAAATGACAACTACGCAGGTTATTCTCAGTCAGCCATCTTTTATTCATCAACGGTCAATCCTTCGACTCGCTTTGTAAATGCACTCATTTACGCGCTTTTAGCTGGAGTGGGAGCTTATCGTATCATGATGGGGTCCACCTTGACCATTGGGCGTTTAGTGACCTTTTTGAACTATGTCCAGCAGTACACCAAGCCCTTTAACGATATTTCTTCAGTTCTAGCTGAGTTGCAAAGTGCTCTCGCTTGCGCAGAGCGTGTCTATGCTGTCTTAGAAAGTCCTGAGGTTGTTGAAACAGGTAAGGAAGTCTTGACCAGTGACCAAGTGAAGGGAGCCATTTCCTTTAAGCATGTTTCTTTTGGATACAATCCTGAAAGGATCTTGATTAAGGATTTGTCTATCGATATCCCAGCTGGTAGCAAGGTAGCCATCGTTGGTCCGACAGGTGCTGGTAAGTCAACTCTTATCAATCTCCTCATGCGTTTTCATCCTATTAACTCGGGAGATATCTTGCTAGACGGTCACTCGATTTATGACTATACCCGAGCATCATTGAGGCAGCAGTTTGGCATGGTGCTCCAAGAAACCTGGCTCAAGCAAGGAACCATTCATGACAATATTGCCTTTGGAAATCCTGAAGCCAGTCGGGAGCAGGTGACTGCTGCTGCCAAAGCAGCCAACGCAGACTTTTTTATCCAACAGTTGCCACAGGGCTATGATACCAAGTTGGAAAATGCAGGAGAATCTCTATCTGTCGGTCAAGCCCAGCTCTTGACCATCGCCCGAGTTTTTCTGGCTATACCAAAGATTCTTATCTTAGACGAGGCGACTTCCTCCATTGATACACGGACGGAAGTGCTAGTTCAGGATGCCTTTGCTAAACTCATGAAGGGGCGCACAAGCTTTATCATTGCTCACCGTTTGTCAACTATTCAGGATGCGGATTTGATTCTAGTTTTGGTGGATGGTGATATTGTTGAGTATGGCAATCATCAGGACCTCATGGCTAGAAAGGGCAAGTATTACCAAATGCAAAAAGCAGCTGCTTTTAGCTCTGAATAATCCTTTCTATTTTAAAATCTTATGAACGAAAAAAGTTGCCTTCGGGTGACTTTTTTGTTACAATAGCTAGAAAAAATCAGGGTCTTAGAAGGAGAAAATAATGAAAGTCTATCAGCATGTAAATATTGTGACTTGTGACCAAGATTTCCATGTCTATCTGGATGGTATCTTGGCTGTTAAGGATTCTCAAATCATCTATGTCGGCCAAGAGAAGCCAGAGATTTTAGAGCAAGCTGAGCAGATTATAGACTATCAGGGAGCCTGGATCATGCCTGGTTTGGTTAATTGCCATACCCATTCTGCTATGACAGGTTTGCGAGGAATTCAGGATGACAGCAACCTCCATGAATGGCTCAATGACTATATCTGGCCAGCAGAAGCAGGATTTACTCCCGATATGACTACCAAGGCAGTCAAAGAAGCTCTGACAGAAATGCTCCAGTCAGGAACAACAACCTTCAACGATATGTATAATCCCAATGGTGTGGATATTGAGAGAATTTATCAGGCAGTTGAGGCTTCCAAGATGCGTTGTTATTTCTCACCGACCCTCTTTTCTTCAGAAGCAGAATCAACTGCTGAGACTATAAGCAGAACACGAGCCATCATCGAGACAATCATAGGATATAAAAATCCAAATTTCAAGGTTATGGTAGCGCCACATTCTCCATATAGCTGTAGTAAAGATTTGCTGGAAGCGAGCTTAGATATGGCAAAAGAACTGGACATTCCCATCCATATCCATGTAGCGGAGACCAAGGAAGAGTCAGGAATTATCCTCAAACGCTATGGCAAACGTCCCCTCGCCTTTCTAGAAGAACTAGGTTACTTAGATCATCTATCTGTCTTTGCTCACGGGGTCGAACTAAACGAGCGGGAAATTGAACGTTTAGCAACTTCTCATGTGGCTATCGCCCATAATCCCATTAGTAATCTCAAATTGGCCTCAGGGATTGCTCCAATCATCCAACTCCAAAAAGCAGGAGTAGCAGTCGGAATTGCGACTGACTCGGTTGCTTCTAATAACAATCTTGATATGTTTGAGGAAGGACGGACAGCCGCTCTCCTACAGAAGATGAAGAGTGGAGATGCCAGCCAGTTTCCAATCGAAACAGCCCTCAAAGCTCTGACGATAGAAGGTGCTAAGGTTCTTGGAATGGAAAAACAGATAGGAAGTCTGGAAGTTGGCAAGCAAGCAGATTTTCTGGTCATTCAACCACAAGGAAAAATCCATCTTCAACCTCAGAAAAATATGCTCTCTCATCTGGTTTATGCTGTCAAATCCAGTGATGTTGATGATGTTTATATCGCTGGAGAACAGGTGGTCAAGCAAGGCAAAGTTTTGACAGTAGAGATTTAAAAAAAATTTCAAAAAAAGTTTGCAAAAATCTTGCATTCTTTTTTTGTCTATGCTATACTTATATACGGTTTGAAAAAACTGCCTAAGACAGTAGGGGAGCTCGACTCATAAAGATCCTACCGAGGACAAAACGTATCATGTAAAAAGAAGCGTATTGTACTTTCGTGTCTAGGTTTGGGCGCGTTTTTCTTTTGGAAAAATTCCCCAAGCAAAATAATTACGGAGGTGAACACACTAATGAGTGAAGCAATTATTGCTAAAAAAGCGGAACTAGTTGACGTAGTAGCTGAAAAAATGAAAGCTGCTGCATCTATCGTCGTTGTTGACGCTCGTGGTTTGACAGTTGAGCAAGATACAGTTCTTCGTCGTGAGCTTCGTGGAAGCGAAGTTGAGTATAAAGTCATTAAAAACTCAATCTTGCGTCGTGCAGCTGAAAAAGCTGGTCTTGAAGATCTTGCATCAGTATTTGTTGGACCATCTGCTGTAGCATTTTCTAACGAAGATGTTATCGCACCAGCGAAAATCTTGAACGATTTTGCTAAAAACGCTGAAGCACTTGAAATCAAAGGTGGTGCAATCGAAGGCGCTGTCGCATCTAAAGAAGAAATCGTTGCTCTTGCAACTCTTCCAAACCGCGAAGGACTTCTTTCTATGCTCCTTTCTGTACTTCAAGCGCCAGTGCGCAACGTTGCTCTTGCAGTCAAAGCGGTTGCAGACAACAAAGAAGACGCAGCTTAATCCTAAGCTACGCAGCGTAGCCTAGCTACGAAAAAACTATTATAAAATTAAAAACTTATTTGGAGGAAATAACAATGGCATTGAACATTGAAAACATTATTGCTGAAATTAAAGAAGCTTCAATCCTTGAATTGAACGACCTTGTAAAAGCTATCGAAGAAGAATTTGGTGTAACTGCGGCTGCTCCTGTAGCTGTAGCTGCTGCTGGTGGCGCTGAAGAAGCTGCTAAAGATTCATTTGACGTTGAATTGACAGCTGCAGGCGACAAGAAAGTCGGCGTTATCAAAGTTGTACGTGAAATCACAGGTCTTGGTCTTAAAGAAGCTAAAGAACTTGTTGATGGTGCACCAGGTGTCATCAAAGAAGGCGTTGCAGCAGCAGAAGCTGAAGAAATCAAAGCTAAATTGGAAGAAGCTGGAGCTTCAGTTACTCTTAAATAATAGAGCAACTACATTAGTAGCTTAAAAACATGATTAAACCGCTATTCTTAGGATTAGCGGTTTTTCTTTATAATTGAAAAGAGAAAATTTATAAAGTGTCTCCAGTTGTTCCATAAGATTTTCATCATAAAGTTCTGGAGTTTGATTAGAGAATCATGTCAATCAAACTCCAGCGCTCGATAAAGCGAAGATGTATTTGTGGAAGGAGATTATGTTTGCTAAGGTATTTTTTGCAGAAATAGTGGTACAATATCCTTAGAATAGTTCAAAATTTATATTTGCTAGGGGAAAGGGAGATTGAACTCCCTGATGCATCCGTCTTAGTATGGGATTAATGTTCTATAAAAAGGAAATGTTATAAAGGTGATATTGATGGAAAGATATGAATTTACAGCGACAACAGCAAAATCAGATATAATAATTGGTATCCTTTTTCCCATGTTCCTCATGCTTCCTGTATTGGGAATACAGTTGGCTATATTCTATTTAAAACTGAATGATTTTTTTAAATCACAACCTCTTTTTCTTTATACGATAGTATTAGTGTTTTTTGGTATTAGTTTTCTTTTAATTAAAAAAATACAAGGTAGTCTAGTGAAGAATTTTGTCGTAGAATTATCTGGAAGAAATATTAGGATTTGGTGTGATGGAAAGGAGATTGTATCAGGAGAAGTTATTTTCTGTAGGATAAAAAATAAGGAGCCTAAACTGGGGGCGAGAGCCTTAAATGTAGACATAGACACCAAGGGCGATAACATTAAATTTCGAGTTCGGTCTAAGGAATATGAAAATTTATCATCTTCTACTTGGAATCCTCTCGGGACAAGCAAACCCTCCGATGTAGAAACGTTATTATCTTTGGGCAAAAAAATAAAAAATGCTATGGAAGAAGAAGTTTTGATAGAAGATGAAGCTTCAAAAAAACCTCGATCGTTTTGATTGAGGTTTTTAGCATATTTCTTAGACAATACCTTGTGCAATCATAGCGTTTGCTACATTTTCAAAGGCAGCAATGTTAGCTCCTGCAAGGTAATCAGTACCAAGACCGTATGTTTCAGCAGTTGTTTTAGCTGTGTTGAAGATGTTGGTCATGATGTCTTTGAGACGGCCGTCAACTTCTTCACGTGTCCATGAAAGGCGAAGACTGTTTTGGCTCATTTCAAGCGCTGATACAGCTACACCACCAGCATTGGCAGCTTTGGCAGGTCCATAAAGGATTCCGTTTTCTTTGTAGACTTTAATCGCATCAAGGTCGCTCGGCATGTTGGCACCTTCTGATACGCAGATAACACCTTGAGCAACCAAACGTTTAGCAGCTTCACCGTTGATTTCGTTTTGAGTTGCACATGGAAGAGCGATATCGTAGTTGCCAGCGTAAGTCCATACAGAACCTTCATGGTAAGTAGCAGTTGGCTTTTCAGCTGCATACTCAGTCAAACGTGCACGACGGTTATTCTTCACATCTGCTAGAAGGTCGAAGTCGATACCATTTTCGTCGATGACATAACCGTTTGAGTCAGATACAGAGATGACAGTAGCGCCGAGTTCAGTTGCTTTTTGAAGAGCGTATTGGGCTACGTTACCAGAACCTGAAATAACCACTTTCTTACCAGCAAAACTGTTACCGTTAGCTTTGAGCATTTCTTCAGTGTAGTAAACCAAACCATAACCAGTTGCTTCTGGACGAATCAAGCTACCACCAAATCCAAGAGGTTTACCAGTCAAGACACCCGCATCAAATTGGTTAAGACGTTTGTATTGTCCGTAAAGGTAACCAATCTCACGTCCACCAACACCGATATCGCCAGCTGGGACGTCAAGTGATGGTCCAATGTATTTTTGCAATTCTGTCATAAAGCTTTGGCAGAAGCGCATCACTTCAGCATCAGTCTTCCCTTTAGGATCGAAGTCTGATCCCCCTTTACCTCCACCGATTGGAAGTCCAGTTAAGACGTTTTTAAAGATTTGTTCGAAGCCGAGGAATTTCAAGATCCCTTGGTTTACAGTTGGGTGGAAACGAAGTCCGCCTTTATATGGTCCAACAGCTGAGTTGAATTGAACACGGTAACCACGGTTCACTTGGACTTTTCCATCACGGTCAACCCAAGGAACACGGAAAGAAATCACGCGCTCAGGCTCAGTGATGCGTGCCAAGATGTTTTCTTCGATATACTCAGGGTGTTTTTCAAATACAGGCTCTAGGGTGCTGAAGAATTCTTCAACTGCCTGAAGAAATTCAGCCTCGTGCCCATTACGAGCTTTTACAGTTTCAAACACGCTTTGGATATATTCTTTAGCAGATGTCATATCGTTCTCCTTTTGTTGTTATATTTTATTACATGAGCCATTATAGCAGAATTTTTTTTGAGTGTAAAGAAAAAAACAGAAATTTTCTAAAAATTCTTTCAATTTATAAAACCGAACGTTTTATATAGAAATTAGTTTCTCAAAGAGAAAATCTTAAAGTATGGTATAATATTAGAAATAAAAGGAATCTGGAGGATCAGAATCATGGTATCAACGAAAACACAAATAGCTGGCTTTGAGTTTGACAATTGCTTGATGAATGCAGCGGGTGTGGCTTGTATGACGGTAGAGGAACTTGAAGGGGTCAAAAACTCAGCGGCGGGTACTTTTGTTACGAAGACTGCGACCTTGGACTTTCGTCAGGGCAATCCTGAGCCACGTTATCAGGATGTTCCACTTGGTTCTATCAACTCCATGGGATTACCAAATAATGGCTTAGACTACTATCTGGACTATCTTTTGGACTTGCAGGAAAAAGAGCCAAACCGTACTTTCTTCCTATCTTTAGTTGGCATGTCTCCAGAAGAAACACATGCCATCTTGAAAAAAGTTCAAGAGAGTGAATTCAAAGGACTGACAGAGCTTAATCTCTCTTGTCCAAACGTTCCAGGAAAACCTCAGATTGCCTATGATTTTGAGACAACAGACCGTATCTTGGCAGAAGTATTTACCTACTTTACCAAACCTCTTGGAATCAAATTGCCACCATATTTTGATATTGTTCACTTTGACCAAGCGGCTGCTATTTTCAACAAATATCCGCTCAAGTTTGTCAATTGTGTTAACTCTATCGGAAACGGCCTTTACATAGAAGACGAGTCTGTCGTCATTCGTCCTAAGAATGGTTTTGGTGGGATTGGTGGAGAGTATATCAAACCGACTGCTCTTGCTAATGTGCACGCCTTTTACCAACGCTTAAATCCGCAAATCCAAATCATCGGAACGGGTGGCGTTCTGACGGGTCGTGATGCCTTTGAACATATCCTCTGCGGTGCTAGTATGGTGCAAGTAGGAACGACGCTCCACAAAGAAGGCGTCGGTGCTTTTGAACGCATTACCAATGAACTAAAAGCAATCATGTCGGAAAAAGGGTATGAGAGATTAGAAGATTTCCGTGGGAAATTGCGCTATATTGGTTAAAGTTACTAAAAAATCAGAAGAAAGGAGAGAAGATGCTAGCCATAGAAGACAGTCAGAAGTTGACTTTATCAAATTTATCTAGCCTGAGCCTATTTACAGGGACAGATCAGGGCCAGTTTGAAGTTATGAAAGATCAGGTCCTGAAACAGATTAGCTATGATCCAGCTGACCTCAACTTTGCCTACTTTGACATGAAAGAAGTAGCCTATAAGGATTTAGAACTGGAGTTGGTCAGTCTCCCTTTCTTTGCGGATGAAAAAATCGTGATATTAGACCATTTTGTCGATATTACAACAGCTAAGAAACGTTTTTTAACAGATGATGAGCTCAAGTCATTTGAGGAATACCTTGACAATCCTTCACCAACGACTAAACTCTTGATTTTTGCAGAAGGAAAGTTGGATAGCAAAAGACGGCTGGTCAAACTGCTCAAACGAGATGCGACTGTCTTTGACGCTATTGAGGCTAAGGAGCAAGAACTGCGCCAGTATTTCCAAAAGTGGAGCCAGACACAAGGTCTGCAGTTTGTGGGGCAATCTTTTGAAAATCTACTTCTCAAATCTGGTTTTCAATTTAGTGAAATCCAGAAAAATCTCCTCTTTTTACAGTCTTATAAGTCAGACGGCATGATTGAGGAGAAGGACATTGTCGAGGCTATTCCAAAGACTCTGCGGGACAATATTTTTGATTTGACTCAGTTTATCTTGGGCAAAAAGATTGACCAGGCGCGTGACTTAGTTAGAGATTTGACCTTGCAAGGGGAAGACGAAATCAAGCTCATAGCTGTCATGTTAGGACAATTTCGTACCTTTACCCAAGTGAAGATTTTATCAGAGAGCGGTCAGACGGAATCACAGATTGCAAGCAGTCTGGGAACTTATTTGGGGCGCAATCCTAATCCTTATCAAATCAAGTTTGCATTGAGAGATTCGAGAGGGATTTCCTTGGGTTTTCTCAAGCGAGCGATTTCTTATTTGATTGAAACAGACTACCAGATTAAGACAGGTGTCTATGAAAAAGGGTACCTGTTTGAAAAGGTACTCTTGCAGATTGCGACAGAGGCGAATTGAGCAAAAAACTTGAAAAAAGTGAATGTTTGCGTTATCATTTTCATATAGAAAGAAAAAGAGGTATTACAGATGGCTATTATCTTACCAGACCTTCCATACGCAT
Source organism: Streptococcus oralis subsp. dentisani (assembly GCF_007475365.1). Classification (NCBI taxonomy): domain Bacteria; kingdom Bacillati; phylum Bacillota; class Bacilli; order Lactobacillales; family Streptococcaceae; genus Streptococcus; species Streptococcus oralis. The sequence continues at coordinate 267,907 of NZ_CP034442.1, forward strand.
ATGACGCTTTGGAACCTTACATCGATGCAGAAACAATGCACTTGCACCATGACAAACACCACCAAACTTATGTCAACAATGCTAATGCAGCTCTTGAAAAACACCCTGAAATCGGTGAAGACCTTGAAGCTTTGCTTGCTGATGTAGAATCTATCCCAGCTGATATCCGTCAAGCACTTATCAACAATGGTGGTGGGCACTTGAACCACGCTCTTTTCTGGGAATTGATGACTCCTGAAAAAACAGCTCCATCAGCAGAACTTGCAGCAGCAATCGACGCAACATTTGGTTCATTTGGAGAATTCCAAGCAGCCTTTACAGCAGCAGCTACAACTCGCTTCGGTTCTGGATGGGCATGGTTGGTTGTCAACAAAGAAGGGAAGCTTGAAGTAACTTCAACAGCAAACCAAGACACACCAATCTCAGAAGGTAAAAAACCAATCTTGGGCTTGGACGTTTGGGAACATGCTTACTACGTGAAATACCGCAACGTTCGTCCTGACTACATCAAAGCTTTCTTCTCAGTCATTAACTGGAACAAAGTAGATGAGCTTTACGCAGTAGCTAAATAAAAAATATGGAGGGAAGAGTCAATCTTCTCTTTTTGCTTTATAAGGCAGAAGTCTGACAAAATCGTCAGACTTTTTTCATTTTTATGAGAAACGTGCTAACTGCTAGAAATTATGGTAAAATAGAGTGTTAAGTAATCGTGGAAAAGGAAGACTATGCGTAAAGAAATTGCACCTGAATTATACAACTATAACAAGTTTCCTGGCCCAGAATTTCATGTAAATGGGGATAAGGTTGAGACTGAAGGAATTGCTTTTACCTTGGTTGAAAATATCAAGGATGCCTTCGATGTGACAGTCTTTAATCAACGCTTCTCAGAAGTGTTGACCAAGTTTGATTATGTCGTGGGGGACTGGAGCAATGAACAGCTTCGCCTACGTGGTTTTTACAAAGATGACCGAACAGAGGAAAAAATTGAAAAGATCAGTCGCTTACAAGATTATCTTTTGGAGTACTGTAGTTATGGTTGTGCTTATTTTGTCTTAGAAAACCAAGAACCTAAGCGGGCTTCATTTGACAAGAAAATGCGTAAAAAGGAAGAGGAAAACCTTCCTAGAAGAGGAAAGAAACCTTCGCAAAACAAGAGAAAATCAAATGCGGATAAGAGAAATAGACGTCGTCACAAGGACCAAAAGTCTCAGAAAGAGGATAAGGGACAGCGCCATTTTGTCATTCGTCAGAAATAGATAGAGAATAAGGAGAAGAGATGAAACCGTCCATTTACAGTTTAACACGTCAAACCATGCAAGAATGGGTATTAGAACAAGGAGAAAAGAAATTCCGGGCAGATCAGATCTGGGAATGGCTCTACCGTAAACGTGTCCAGTCATTTGAAGAAATGACCAACCTTTCCAAGGATTTGATTGTCAAGCTCAATGAGCAGTTTGTGGTAAATCCATTGAAACAACGTATCGTACAAGAGTCGGCTGACGGTACCGTTAAGTATCTTTTCGAGTTGCCAGATGGCATGTTGATTGAGACAGTACTCATGCGTCAACACTACGGTTTGTCAGTCTGTGTGACCACTCAGGTCGGTTGTAATATTGGTTGTACCTTCTGTGCGTCAGGCTTGATCAAGAAGCAACGTGACCTCAATAACGGGGAAATCGTAGCGCAGATCATGCTAGTTCAGAAATACTTTGATGAACGTGGTCAGGATGAACGTGTCAGCCATATCGTTGTTATGGGAATTGGTGAACCATTTGATAACTACAACAATGTTTTGAATTTTGTCCGTACCATCAATGATGACAAGGGGATGGCAATCGGTGCTCGTCACATCACGGTTTCAACCTCTGGTTTGGCCCATAAAATTCGTGACTTTGCTAATGAAGGCGTACAGGTCAATCTGGCTGTGTCTCTTCACGCACCCAATAATGAATTGCGCTCAAGCATCATGAAGATTAACCGTGCCTTTCCGATTGAAAAGCTCTTTGCAGCTATTGAGTATTATATCGAAACAACCAATCGCCGTGTGACCTTTGAATATATCATGCTCAATGAAGTCAACGACGGTGTTGAACAAGCCTTGGAGTTAGCTGAATTGCTCAAGAACATCAAGAAATTGTCTTATGTCAACTTGATTCCCTATAACCCAGTTAGTGAACATGACCAATATAGCCGTAGTCCTAAAGAACGCGTGATGGCCTTCTATGATACCCTCAAGAAAAAAGGGATTAACTGTGTTGTCCGTCAAGAGCATGGTACAGATATTGATGCAGCTTGTGGACAATTGCGCTCCAATACAATGAAACGTGATCGCCAGAAGGCAGTTGCAGCGGTAAATCCATAAAATGACTAAAAAAAGAGAATTAATCTTGAAATTGGGAGTGGCTGTTTATAGTCTATGCATTGTCTGTTTTTGTTTTACTCCCCAGCCTCAACTTCCTACAGGAGTGGAAACTCCAGGTATTCAAACTTTTGGACGCCTGGTTTTTCTTTTAACTCCCTTAAACTCCCTTTGGAATCTGGGTGAAGTGACCAGTTTGGGACAAGTCCTTTGGATCTTTTTGCAGAACATTTTGAATGTCTTCTTGCTTTTCCCACTGGTCTTTCAACTGATCTATCTCTGTCCAAATTTACGACAAACGAAAAAAATCCTCCTTCTCAGTTTTCTACTGAGCCTGGGGATCGAGTGTACGCAACTACTCTTAGACTTTTTCTTTGATTTTAATCGCGTCTTTGAAATTGATGATTTGTGGACCAATACCTTGGGAGGCTATCTGGCTTGGCTCCTCTATAAACTACTGCATAAAAACAAGATAAGGAATTAGAATGAGTATCTTAGAAGTTAAAAATCTGAGTCACGGTTTTGGTGACCGTGCAATTTTTGAAGATGTGTCCTTCCGTCTCCTCAAGGGAGAACATATCGGTTTAGTCGGTGCCAATGGCGAGGGGAAATCAACCTTTATGAGTATCGTGACTGGTAAAATGCTACCAGATGAAGGGAAGGTTGAGTGGTCTAAGTATGTGACCGCTGGCTATCTGGACCAGCACGCTGTGCTAAAAGAAGGCCAAACCGTACGTGATGTTCTCCGTACAGCCTTTGATGAGCTTTTTAAAGCAGAAGCTCGTATCAATGATCTTTATATGGAGATGGCTGAAGAGGGAGCAGATATCGATGCGCTGATGGAAGAAGTTGGCGAACTCCAAGACCGTTTGGAAAGTCGTGATTTCTATACCTTGGATGCCAGGATTGATGAAGTAGCGCGTGCTCTCGGTGTCATGGATTATGGTATGGATACAGATGTAACAGACTTGTCTGGTGGACAAAGAACCAAGGTACTCTTGGCTAAACTTCTCCTTGAAAAGCCAGATATCTTGTTGCTGGACGAGCCAACCAACTACTTGGATGCCGAACATATTGACTGGCTCAAACGCTATCTCCAAAACTATGAGAATGCCTTTGTCCTTATTTCGCACGATATTCCTTTCCTCAACGACGTGATCAATATTGTCTACCATGTGGAGAACCAACAATTGACTCGCTATTCTGGAGACTACTACCAGTTTCAAGAAGTCTATGCTATGAAGAAATCTCAGTTAGAGGCAGCCTACGAACGCCAACAGAAAGAGATTGCAGACCTTAAGGACTTTGTTGCCCGAAATAAAGCCCGTGTTGCTACACGAAACATGGCCATGTCCCGTCAGAAGAAATTGGATAAGATGGATATCATTGAACTTCAAAGTGAGAAGCCAAAACCATCCTTTGATTTCAAACCAGCTCGTACACCTGGGCGCTTTATCTTCCAAGCTAAGGACTTGCAGATTGGTTATGACCGTCCACTCACCAAACCCTTAAACCTTACCTTTGAACGAAATCAAAAGGTTGCCATTATCGGGGCAAATGGTATCGGGAAAACAACCCTCTTGAAGTCTCTCTTGGGGATAATTCCACCAATCGCTGGAGAAGTTGAACGTGGCGACTACCTTGAACTTGGCTACTTTGAGCAGGAAGTGGAGGGGGGCAATCGTCAGACACCTCTAGAAGCAGTCTGGAATGCCTTTCCAGCCCTCAACCAAGCAGAAGTTCGGGCTGCCCTTGCTCGCTGTGGCTTGACAACCAAGCATATCGAAAGTCAAATTCAGGTCCTATCAGGTGGGGAACAAGCCAAGGTGCGTTTCTGTCTCTTGATGAATCGTGAAAACAACGTTTTAGTACTTGACGAGCCGACCAACCACCTGGATGTGGATGCTAAGGACGAACTCAAACGGGCTCTTAAAGAATATAAAGGAAGTATCCTCATGGTCTGCCACGAGCCAGACTTCTATGAAGGCTGGATGAACCAAATCTGGGACTTTAACAAGCTAACTTAAAAGCGCTAAAAAAGCCAAGTCGAAATGACTTGGCTTTTTTGACTAGTAATTTAAATAGTTTTCAACTTCAGATTTCTCAATTTCTTTACCGTAGTGGCAAATCGGACAAGAAACGAAGTAACTTTTACCATAAGGGAAAAGTGGAATCCAGTAGAGGGTAAATTTGCGCCCTGTTTCAACAATTTCCCACGTGTCGACATTGTTACAGTGACCACATTCGATCGCAGTTTGCGTATGTCCCAAATCTTTCTGATAACCTTTAGAACCCCAAAATAAAATCATGTCATCGTCTCCTTATCTGTTGATGGCTTATTTTTTGCTGAAATCGTAATCTTTTACCACTTCGATACTATCGATAGTGATAGCAGTAGTTGGTTTGTCTTTTTCATCTTTTTCAGCCTTGGCAATCTTGTCAACAATATCCATGCCGTCGATGACTTGGCCAAAGACTGGGTGTTTGCCGTCTAGACTTGGATTTCCACCTTCTTTATAGGCTTCGATGATTTTCTTTGGATACTTGCTTGTAGGGAGTTTAGCAGAGATATCTGTAGAGTTTTGGTTGATGAAGAACTGGCTACCGTTGGTATTTGGTTGACCAGTATTAGCCATAGCAAGGGCACCGCGGATATTGTATAGGTAAGGAGAGATTTCATTTTTGAAACCAGTTCCCTTGTCCTTCGTTTTATCCTTATCATGCCAGATAGATTGGCCCCCTGTACCATCTCCCTTAGGATCTCCAGTTTGGACCATAAAGCCATCGATGACACGGTGGAAGGTGATGCCGTTATAGTAGCCATCTTTAGCGTGAGTAAGGAAGTTTTCAACTGCTAGAGGAGCTAGTTTGGGGAAGAGTTTGATGCGAATATCACCCTGACTTGTGTGGAGAATGACTTCGGCTTCATCTTCAGCAACTTCCTTAGAAAGTTGAGGGAAGTTGGCATTTTCATTGGTTAAAGCGTCATTCAAATCTTTGGCAGCCTGAGCAGCTGCTTTAGAACTTTCTTCAGCTGAGATACTAGAGTCAACATAGTCATCGCCATGCAGACTGCGTTGGATACTAGTACATCCAGCAAGGGCTACAGTTGATAGTAAAAGAAGGGTTGCTAGTTTTTTCATTGTTTTCCTCTCAAAAATTCATTTCTATCATTGTACCCTAAAAGGAAGTGGATTTCAAATATTTGTGACAAGGTAGTTTAAGAGGAAGCCGACCAGAAAGTCGCTTGATTAGAGATTTTTCTTTGGATGACGGTCGATAATGTCCTGGTACTGTTCCAGTATCTGCTCTCCCTTTGGAGTCAATTTGTAACCACGAATTGAAAAGTAACTTGCTAATTCTTCTTCTGAAAAGTTGTCACGAAGGGATTGGTCCAAATCTGGAGCCCTCATCTTAGACAGTCCTGTCATTCCCTTGCTTTTCAGAATATTCTTTTTTGTGGTGGCATTTAGATGGTTAAGTGAATCAAAAGCTGTCTTAATGACAGCATAACCTTTTTCCACAGAGTTTTTAGATGCTTTGGGGTATCAATATCATAAGTGTACTCAAAGTATTTAGGAAACCAGGTCTCGAAAAGAATTATGCTTCCTCTTTCTGTCTGAGTTCAAAGAGGTCTTCTACTTTCAGATTAAAAACTTGAGCAATTTTAAGAGCCATTTCCAGCGAAGGATTGTAACGGTTATTTTCCAAGTGCAGAATTGTCTCGCGTCGCATGCCGATGAGGTCGGCTAACTCCTTCTGGGTCATGCCTGTGGACTCACGAACAGATTTGAGATTAGTAATAATCTTGCTTTCTTTGGTCATGCTTATCCTCTCCGTTCTAAGATAAGATAGACAACCGCAAATATGCAAATCAAGGCAGCTATGCTAATAAAGATTTGGCCCATGTAAAGAGTGAGAGACCCCATATACCCAATGATAACTGCTAGGATCATCAGTGCGCCTAGTATAAAAACAAACATCAAGCTAGCTGCCTTGGCTAAATTAGCATAAAAGCGTTCGTCCGGAGTTTCCTTGACATTTTTCAAACAGACAAAACCAAATACAATCACTTCAATAACGAGGCCAATTCCCAAAATCCATTCTTTAATACCAGGACTTTCGCTTGGGGTCGCAACCCAAATCCCTACTGTATAAAAAATGCTTGCTGCAAACAAAAGTATCGTGTAAAGCTTAGCAGACAAGTCAAAAATAATCTTTCCCTTACCTTTCTGACTCTTATGAGGCCATGGTTTCATATGTAGCCAGCCCCAAATAGCTACAATCTGCCCTAACACTGAAATACCAGCAATAACTAACTTGGGTCCCCAACTAAGATTAGAACCAAATAAAACAGTAAAATCAATAAAGAGAGCTGCGGAAATCATTGTAATGAGGCCACCCGTTTTTTGACTTTTTTTCATGATAGACTCCTTTCCTTATGTTAGAAATATTTAACAATCTTTATGTTATAAATATATCACACTTCAATTTGGAAAGCAAGAATTTATGTGTCAATGAGACAATTATTTGAAAAAATTTTTTAATAAAAGCCTTCGCTAGTCAAACAACTAAAGAATTCTTTGAAGCAATGCATCGGATTTGGTTTGAATAGTTTCGTTAATAATATTTGATGATAAAGAATTTTTGGAAAATCTAGATACTGTATGAATCCCTACTTTTTTCTTAGACTATTATAAAGTCTGTCAGAATAAGCTTTGTAGGTGTAGAAGTTAATTTTTACAGAAGTGAAGTAAGCATTCAATACGAATCAATACATAAGAAAAACTCTGATTTCAAGCGTTTTTTCTTTTTTCAATTTTAATACATTTCACTATATTTCAGTCCAATCTCTACCTTCTTATCTATACTTTGATGGAGCTGAAGTTGACATCTACAAAGTTTAATGTTAAAATTCATTCAAAAATATATTTGAATGGGGTGTTTTATGATTCAAAATGTTGTTACTTCAATAATCCTGTATTCTGGGACAGCCGTAGACTTACTTATTATCCTAATGTTATTTTTTGCCAAAAGAAAAAGCAGAAAAGACATCATTAACATCTATTTAGGACAATTTCTAGGCTCTGTTAGTCTAATATTGCTAAGTTTACTTTTTGCATTTGTCTTAAATTATATTCCTAGTAAAGAGATTTTAGGTTTGCTCGGTTTGATTCCAATTTTCCTAGGGCTCAAAGTTTTGCTTTTAGGAGATTCTGATGGAGAAGCTATTGCAAAAGATGGTTTGCGCAAAGATAATAAAAACCTGATTTTTCTAGTCGCTATGATTACTTTTGCAAGTTGTGGTGCTGACAATATTGGTGTTTTTGTCCCATATTTTATTACCTTAAATTTAGCGAATTTGATAGTGGCTTTACTTACCTTTCTAGTCATGATTTATCTCTTGGTTTTTTCTGCCCAAAAATTGGCACAAGTCCCTTCTGTTGGAGAAACTTTGGAAAAATATAGCAGATGGTTTATTGCCGTTGTTTATTTAGGATTGGGGATGTATATTCTGATTGAAAACAACAGCTTTGACATGCTAAGGACTGTGTTCGGCTAGGAGAAAAAATTATGAAAAAAGATAGTATCTGCCAAGTGAATATTATAAATCAACAAAATGTTACAACCGCAACGAACTACCTTGAAAAGGAAAAAGTCCAAAAATCACTTCGCATTTTATCAAAATTTACCGATAATAAACAGATAAATATCATCTTTTATCTCCTTGCCGTCGAAGAACTCTGTGTCTGCGATATAGCCTGTTTACTAAATCTCAGTATGGCATCTGCCTCCCACCATCTTCGTAAACTAGCCAATCAAAACATCTTGGACTCTAGAAGAGAGGGGAAAATTATATATTATTTTATAAAAGATGAGGAAATCAGAGATTTTTTTAATCAACTAGGATAACAACTATTTTTACTACTTTTCCATGATTATAGGGGATTATATATGAAATTTTTTGATGAAAATTTCCCATAAGAAATACCTACTCGTATCAAATGTTTAAGAAAAAAGTATAATTTAAAGCAAATCGACCTAGGTAATGCAGCTCAAGTTAGCCAAGTTGAAAAGGGAGGAATTTGAAAGAAAATGTATCTTTGATAGTAGTCATTTATTGTGAAATATGATATATTTATTAATTAGATGGATGAATATTTCTAAAGTTAAATAAAATATGACAGATACATGTTTTTTAGTGTATCTTGTTTGTACTCAAAGTATGAAATGAATATCTAATATTTAAGATTAATAAATATTATACGATGAGATAGAATGCTACAAAATGAAAGGTGATGTAATCTGATGAAGAAAGATAGATTAATTGCATTGACAGATGCGGTTCTAGCAATTATAATGACTATCCTAATCTTAGAATTAGAAAAACCAACGACACCAAGTCTTCAAGCTTTTTGGGATTTACGGCAAAATTTCTTTGCTTATTTTCTTTCCTTTTTCTGGTTAGGATCGTTATGGATGGCACTAAACACACTATGGGAAAAGGTTGAGAAAATTTCCCCACAAATTGTTTGGTGGAATTTGTTTCTTTTATTTTTTGTTTCATTTATGCCCTATGCTACTGGAATCGTTAGTAGTCATTTCATGAACCATACGGCACAGCTCTTTTATGGACTGATCGTTATTGTTTCAACGGTAGCAAACTGGTTTTTACATAAAGTAATTGATAAACCCAATATAGATCAGAAAGAATTACTTGAAGCTACCGCACAATATAGAAAGTTATTGATACCTGACCTAATAATTAAAGGAGTGGGATTGATTCTATCCTTAATTCTCTATCCTCCGATTATGATGTATAGTGTTTTAATTGCGGCATTTTACATCATAACTTTAAAAACACTATCTGAAAAAAGAGTGAATAACTAAAAAACGGTGACCAAAGTTAGGTGTATTATTTTAATGATTACAGACCTAAACTATTCCCCTATTTAGAATCTATTAATTCATATTTTATAAATTAATTAGTAGATATCGTTCTTAAAATCCTTGATATTTCGCTGTTTTTAGTCCAACTGAAACGCATACTTTCCAAACCAGATTTTAAGAAAGCTCGTAAAGCTAGGTAGTTTTCTAAACGTTAAAAACTAGCTACAATACAGCATTTACAACACTTCATGGTTCACACCATTTAATTGAAAGTTATTTAAATTAGATGAAAATTTGTTTTCTGAAAAAGTGGGAAAACATTGATTTTAAGCGAATTTTGAATCATATTCGAATGGGAGTTTTTAAAATCATGTTTCGGTTGTAAAAGTGCCAAAGTTGATTCTCCATAGGAGAATGATATCTCCTGCTAGTAAATCATCTGCTAATAGGTCCATGTGTCATTTAGGAACGGGCTTGAGATTTAGTAGCCAAGCTTCGACATCACGATTAAGAGAGATATAGGGCTTGACAGGGTAGTTATCAAAAGTAGTATTCATAAATTTTTTCTTTCTAATTTATCTCTATTAGTCTAATAAATTTCTAAAAAATTTAAAAATTTTTAACTCTGTCAAGTTTTTTTCTTGACACCTCTCGAAAATCTGTTATAATAGAACATGTGCTAAATAGCTTAGCTATTTCACCGAAATAAAAAATAAGAAAAGAGACATTAAAAAATGGCAGTTAAAATCCGTTTGACTCGTATGGGTTCTAAGAAAAAACCTTTCTACCGTATCAACGTAGCAGACTCACGTTCACCACGTGACGGACGTTTCATCGAAACAGTTGGAACTTACAACCCACTTGTTGCTGAAAACCAAGTGACTTTGAAAGAAGACCGCGTTCTTGCATGGTTGGCTGATGGAGCTCAACCTTCAGATACAGTTCGCAACATCCTTTCAAAAGAAGGCGTATTGAAAAAATTCCACGATTCTAAATTCTCAAAATAAGTTTAAAGTAGGTTGACAGATGGATACGATTGAAAATCTCATTATTGCGATTGTGAAACCTTTGATTTCACAACCTGATGCCTTAACTATCAAGATTGAAGACACACCAGAGTTTTTGGAGTATCACTTGGATCTTGACCAAAGCGATGTCGGTCGTGTTATCGGTCGTAAGGGTCGCACTATCTCAGCGATAAGAACGATTGTCTACTCTGTCCCAACTGAAGACAAAAAAGTAAGAATCGTTATCGATGAAAAATAAAAAAAGCGGGACAGATGTCTCGCTTTTTTGTGAGGAAGAGAAGATGAAGGATTTAACGTTTAGACAATTACAAGCTTACTTACTAGATCATTACCAGCAATCTCGAACTGAGGAAGGCCTCTTTATCAAGTTAGTGGAGGAAGTCGGAGAAGTAGCCGAGGTCTTGAATGGGCGCTCTGGTCGAAAAGAGGGTGTCCAGGACTCAAATGAAGAACTAGCCAAAGAACTGGCTGATATCATTCACTACACTGTCGCAATTGCGACCATCAACGATATTGACCTAACCAAAACCATCTTTGAGAAAGATAAGAAGGCTGCCATTAAGTATCAGCATGAACGAGATTTGGAAGAATTTTTGGATAACTTCCAAGAGAACTAGGAGTAATCTCTTTTCACTAATATGAAAGGTTTCTCCTAGCTTACGCTAGATAGTAAGAAAGAATGAGAAAGCAATGAGACCAGAGGATTATGCATGGAATGAGTTTGAACGAACTGCCTATAAGACTAAAATGAATCACTTACCCAGTCCTTACAAAGTTGCCATTTGGGACGACTCTGAGAAAAGATTGGAACTAGAACAAATACTGGATAGACTTCCTCAGAAAGAACTAGCTCGATGGGCATTAGAGAACTCGCGAGATTTCTTATCTTTAATTGATATCGGTGATGAAGGTGAGAAAAATAAAATAATTCGGCAAGCTTATGAGGCTTTTGATGAGCGATTAAGAAATGAGATTTCACCTTATGAGCTGAGAAAGGTAGGTTTCACAGCAAATCTCCTCTCTAAAAATGCCCAAAATCAAATCGCTAAGTACGCTGCCAGAGTCTTTGTACAAGCTATTTCAACAGCCCATATGAGAGGACACGCCATCGTTTCCGCGGATTATGCTATCAAAGTAAGGAATCTCCAAGAGGCAGACAAGTTAGAACTTGTGAGACAAGAACGAGAAAAGCAGATCAGACTGGCTGAATCCTTTTTAGCTAATGTAATAGATAAACGGTGAAAGAAGGCATAAAATACTAATCCTAGAAATAGCATCTAGGATTTTACTATGCTAAAATGGATAGACAGTCTCAAAGAATTCTAGTCAATTAATCTTGAGAATAGCTATTTTTAAAGGGAGTAACAATCTATGAACGAGAAAACAAAAGCATACCTAGCTGCTTTATCCTTTTCAGCCATCATTGGTTTTTCTTTTTTATTTACTAAGATTGCTTTAGGCTATGCCAGTCCTCTCACAAACTTAGCACATCGCTATACAATCGCTGCTTTGGTATTGGTCATCCTTCATCAAACAAAACTTATCAATGTGAGTTTAAGTAGAAAAGATATTCTTTCAATTCTGCCTATGAGTCTTTTCTATCCACTCCTCTTCTTTATTTTCCAATCCTTTGCTTTACAGTATATATCGTCTTCTGAAGCGGGAATTTTACAAGCGCTTGTCCCGATTTTTACTCTCCTTTTAGCATCAGTCTTTCTCAAGGAAAAGACAAGCTTGCTACAAAAGTTCTTTTTAATTTTATCCGTAGCAGGAGTAGTTTTCATCTTCCTTAGCAAAGGAGCAAACTTTAGCACTGAAACTGCTAGTTTGGGCTTTCTCTTGATGTTGGGATCTGTTCTCGCCAATGCGATAAACAATATTCTCAGCAAGGCTAAAGGAGGCCGCTATCGGGCCATGGATATGACAGCTGTTGTGATATTTGTTGGCTTCGTCACCTTTAATACGCTGAGTCTGACCTCGCACTATCTAGAGGGGAACATATTAGCCTACGTAGAGCCGCTTGGAAAGCTACCCTATCTGCTTTCCATCCTCTATTTGGGAATTCTAGCCTCTATCGTGACTGGTAGTCTATCTATCTATGCTATTGTTCGACTTGGAGCATCAACCGTCAGTGTCTTTGGTAATCTTGGAACAGTTTTGACCATTCTAGCTGGGGCTCTTATCCTCCACGAACCGATTTATAGCTACCATGTCATCGGAGCAACTTTGATTATTGCTGGAATTTTAGGCATGAATCTGATGAGAAAAAAGTAAAGATTGCTTAGCAGTCTTTTTCTTTATCTATTTTGTACAGAAAATTCAAAATTTTTAATGAAATTAAGTTTAGAAAACCATGATTTTAATATAGCATGATAAAATAGATAAAAAGAATGATATTAGGATAAAGAGGAGAGAGTATAGAAATGAAGCCAAATGATATTGCTGAAGCTATTGCTTTTTATAACAGAGAACCCGAGATGTTGAAACGTCACGTTATAGCGGTCGTAGATTGTGATTTGGTTGTTTATCATCGTCCTGGAAACGCAAGTAAAGGACACATTATTTTTTATCATGGAGCTTGTGGACGTAGTCAGATGTGGGCCCACCAGTATGATGCTTTTGATGGATTTGACCTTTACTTTGTCAATGTTAGAGGGCAGGGTGAATCACCTATGAAAGTTGGCCTACCCGACCTGGAAGGCGCTGTTCAAGATGTAGATGCTATTTTGTCTTATTTCCGGCTAGATAAGGTGATATTGGTTGGTCATTCTTGGGGAGGAAATCCACTTCAAGAGTACACCTATCGCCATCCAGAAAGAGTCCTAGCCTTGGTCATGGTAGATAGTTGGGGACAGCATCGTTACCTATCAGATAAAGAAAGAGGTCGAATCAAATATAGTTCTCTTATGTACAAAACGATTCCTTGGAAGGTGATTGCTGATAAGAACTCAAAAATGTGTAGTGATAACCCTATCACAAGAGAATTGGTCAAGACGGCCATTATAGAAACTGGGCGAGATGTTTTCTTGAACCTTGGAATCACAGGTTTCTTGGCAGTCCATGAGATAGAAGGATATAAAGGAAATCCTCCCATGCTATTAGTAAGAGGAGAAAATGATTTTCCCAAACACCTAAAAATAATCTATGATGGTATCATTGCTCTAAATCCCAATGCGCATCAAGTAACGATTTCAGACAGCAAACACCAACCGATGAATGACCATCCTCAAGAGTTTAATCAGATAGTTGGTGATTTTTTTGAAGAGGTAGTAGCCTTGTAAGATAGGACCTATCCAACTTGTGAAAATCCCTGGAACGTGATAAAATAAAGGATAAGGGTTTTTAATAAATCATTGTTATAGAATGAGTGGATTTCTTTATGAAACGGTTTGAAGTAACTACAAAAATTGGCAGTCTCTCTGTTACTTATAAAAAGCAAAAGAAAGTGCTTGTTTGTTTAAATGGCGCAGGTTTGCTACCAAGTTATGAAAATTTTTCACTTATACTTGAAAAACTTCCTTCCACAATTGGTTATTTGACAATTGATTTTCCAAACACAGGTAGGAGTCCGATTCATGACCAATCTGGAAAAAATCTGGACAATCTTATAGACGCGGTTTATGAAGTACTTGAAGAATTGGCGATTTCTGAATATATACTTTGTGTACATAGTTTGAGTGGAATTTTAGCTTGCAAATTGCTCAACAAATCAATTAAGTGTCAGGCTTTACTAGCAATTGAACCAACAACTAAAAAAGTAATGTTTTCTGATTTTTCAGAAAATCCCTATCCAGAAATGGAAGAGCAGATGAGGTTGATTGACGAGTGTGGTCCTGAACTTTATTTTAAGAACTTAACTCAAGCAACATTTAGTCCTGAAACGAATAAAGAAATCTGGAAAATAATGCAAGAAAAAGGCTCAGAGTTGGAAAATCAAGATACAAAATTTCGAATATCTGGAGAGATTACTGAGGAAGATTTTGAGAATGTATCTATAGAAGCTCATGTCCCTGTATTTATTTTTTGTCAGGCTTATAGAGAAAAAGAGTACAGAGACTCAGAATATTGGACTTCCAATACTAAACTCATTTTGGGAGGGAATCACCACTATTTACAATGGTCAGAATCAGAAAAAATTGCGACTATTATTCGAGAATTGTCAGAATAAGATGGAAAGAAGGAGAGTGCAGGAGACAAGATGAACTACTTTAATGTTGGGAAAATCGTCAATACGCAGGGTCTGCAGGGTGAGATGCGAGTCTTGTCTGTGACGGATTTTGCTGAAGAACGTTTTAAAAAAGGGGCAGAACTGGCTTTATTTGATGAAAAAGATCAGTTTGTTCAAACAGTGACCATCGCTAACCACCGTAAGCATAAGAATTTTGACATTATCAAATTCAAAGACATGTACCATATCAATGCGATTGAGAAGTACAAGGGTTATAGTCTCAAGGTTGCTGAGGAAGATTTGAACGACTTAGATGATGGAGAATTCTATTATCACGAGATTATAGGTTTGGAAGTTTACGAGGGAGACAACTTGATTGGAACTATCAAGGAGATTCTGCAACCAGGTGCTAATGATGTCTGGGTGGTCAAGCGAAAAGGCAAGCGTGATTTGCTTTTACCTTACATTCCGCCAGTAGTTCTCAATGTTGATATTCCAAACAAGCGGGTCGAAGTGGAAATCTTAGAAGGACTAGATGATGAAGATTGATATTTTAACTCTCTTTCCTGAGATGTTTTCTCCGCTTGAGCACTCAATCGTTGGAAAGGCTCGAGAAAAAGGGCTCTTGGATATCCAGTACCATAATTTCAGAGAATACGCTGAAAAAGCTCGTCATGTTGATGATGAGCCCTACGGAGGCGGTCAGGGGATGTTGCTCCGAGCCCAACCCATTTTCGATGCCTTTGATGCTATTGAAAAGAAACATCCCCGCGTCATTCTTCTCGATCCTGCTGGAAAACAGTTTGATCAGGCTTATGCTGAGGATTTGGCCAAAGAAGAGGAACTGATCTTTATCTGCGGTCACTACGAAGGGTATGACGAGCGCATCAAGACCTTGGTAACCGATGAGATTTCTCTAGGAGACTATGTCTTGACTGGTGGTGAATTGGCGGCTATGACTATGATTGATGCGACTGTTCGCTTGATTCCTGAAGTGATTGGCAAGGAGTCTAGTCATCAGGACGATAGTTTTTCTTCGGGATTGCTCGAATATCCTCAATACACACGTCCTTATGACTATCGAGGCATGGTGGTTCCAGATGTGCTTATGAGTGGGCACCATGAGAAGATTCGCCAGTGGCGACTTTATGAGAGTTTAAAGAAAACCTACGAGCGCAGACCAGATTTGCTAGAAAACTATCAACTAACAGCAGAAGAAGAAAAAATGCTGGCTGAAATCAGAGAAAACAAAGAATAAAGGAGAACCTTATGCAAGTAATCAAACGTAATGGAGAAGTTGCAGACTTTGATCCAGATAAAATCTACCAAGCTGTTCTAAAAGCGGCTCAGACTGTTTATGTTTTGACAGATGACCTACGTCAAAACCTAGCTCAAGTCACTAAAAAAGTAGTCTTGGATTTGGAAGAAGCAAAAGTAGAACGTGCGACCATTAGCATGATCCAATCAATGGTTGAAAATCGTTTGTTGGGGGCAGGATATATCACCATCGCAGAACACTACATTTCTTACCGCTTACAACGCGATTTGGAGAGAAGTGGTTACGGAGACCATATCGCAGTCCACCTGCATTTTGAACAAATTCGTTAAGAAAAAGAGTGGGATGAAAAACATCTCACTCTTTCTTAAATCTATTTTTCTGAGCTGTTTGTACAGTTGAAGGGACGAAACGAAGTCTTTTGATATCAGTGATTCGGATGATACGTGTCACATTTTTTGTAAAATTTTTGACAATAATCTGCTGACGGCTGCTATCATATTTGATAATATCACCTGTAAAACTTGTCTCAGCAAGTATGACATGAACAGCCGTTTTTTTCTGGATGGCCTGTTCAATTGTAGCAATGAGGGAGTCGTTTTCAGAATAATCTTGTTCATCATGTCCACTGAGAAAGTCTTGTATCTTATCTAAGACTTGCTTGAATGTATATCTCATAGGCATCTCCCCTCTTATATAACCATATTATATAAAATTTTCCTAAAATCCACAAGATTTTACGAATAGACTAGAGAAAGCATATCACAAAAAGGAGTTAAAAATGGCAGAATTTACATTTGAAATCGAAGAACACTTACTGACCTTGTCTGAAAATGAAAAAGGATGGACAAAAGAACTAAATCGAGTCAGCTTTAATGGCGCACCAGCAAAGTTTGATATTCGGACTTGGAGCCCTGATCATACCAAAATGGGAAAAGGAATCACTCTTACAAATGAAGAATTTCAAGTAATGGTGGATGCTTTTAAAGGAAATCAATAAAAGGATATTGAGTTTTTGACTCAGTATCCTTTTTAGGTTAAATTGAGAAGTATGCTTGTCCCCTAAGTCGTTGTAATAGTAGGCGACCAATGAAACTAATCGCAATGATCTTACCAAGATCAGGGAGGATAAAAGGAAGGACACCAACAGCAAGTGCTTTGTCAAGTGGCATACCAGCAAGGAAGTGGAGGCTAAGAATACCTCCGACAAAGACAAGGGAATCGCCCAAGAGGTTGGCTAGGAAAATGCGGATATGGTCACTATTTTGATGGATGAGATAAGATGTAAGTCCTGCATAGACAAGGTCGAACCAGAGATAGCCTGCGCTTGGACCAACTAAAACGTGAAATCCAGCTCCTCCCCCTGCAAAGACAGGTAGACCAATGGCACCCAGCAGGAGATAGAGAGCAACAGATAGGACGGCTTCCCTTGGTCTAAAAACAGTTGCAATCAGACCGATCGCAAAGTTTTGTAGAGTGAAAGGGACAGGACCGATAGGGAGACTGATTTGAGCCAATACGGCGATGAGAGCAGCACCGATAGCAGGGATAGCATAGATATGAGCTTTTTTCAAAACTGTTAACCTCTTTTCAAAATTATAGTAACTATTATACTAATTCAGGAAGAAAAGTCAACCTGTTTTTGAAACCAAGGTAACAATTTTGTAACAGCCGATTTTGCATGTAAAAAGAGACCTCTTGAGGTCTCTTTCAACAATTAGCGCATGGTCACAAATTCTTCTGAAGCGGTTGGGTGGATAGCTACTGTAGCATCAAAGTCTGCCTTGGTTGCTCCCATCTTAATAGCAACAGCGAATCCTTGAATCATCTCATCCACTCCGTAACCAAGTCCGTGAAGTCCAACAACTTTTTCGTCAGCACCGGCGGTGATGAGTTTGAAGCGAGATTCTTGACGATGGTTTGTAACGGCTGAGTACATAGATGCAAAGCTTGACTTGTAGACTTTGATGTGATCTTGTCCGTATTCTTTGATGGCTTGATCCTCGGTCAAACCAACCGTTCCGATTGCTGGGTGTGAGAAGACAACAGTAGGGATAGTCGTGTAGTCCATCTTGGCATTTGTTTTGCCGTTGAAGAGGCGTTCAGATAGGGTACGTCCAGCCTTGATGGCTACTGGGGTTAGTTCCTTCTCACCAGTAACGTCTCCAAGGGCGTAAATACCATCTACAACTGTATTTTGATATTCATCCACTTGGATAAATCCACGTTCGTTAAGTGTAACGCCAGCATTTTCTAACTCAAGACCATCTACATTTGGACGGCGACCAGTAGCCCAGATAACTTGGCTGGCAGTGTGACTAGAACCGTCTTCAAAATGAATCGTTATGCCTTGCTCAGTTTCTTCGAGCTTGACGGGTACCTTATGCGTGTGCAAAGGTAGGCCTGTTTTTTCCATTTCATTGACAAGACCTTCCACGATGTAGCTGTCAAAACTACGCAAGGGACGATCACGACGGACAAACAAATCCGTTTTTACTCCTAGCGCGTGGAGAACACCAGCTAGCTCAACTGCAATATAGCCAGCGCCAAGAATCGCAACAGATTCAGGAAGTTGCTCCCAAGCAAAGACATCGTCTGAACTACCACCAAGTTCAGCTCCAGGAATAGTTGGGATGCTTGGACGAGCGCCAGTCGCAATCACGATATGCTTTGCACGAATCAATTCATCATTAACGCTGACGGTGTGGGCATCAACAAAATGAGCACGACCCTCAATCAAATCAACGCCGTTACGCTTGAAACTTCCATCATAAGATGAGCGAGCACGGTCGATGTAGGCTTCACGGTTTTGACGAAGTTTTGCGAAATCAAATTGAACATCTGAACTCGTAAACCCATAGTCAGGACCGTAGTGGTGGAAGCTTTCAGCGATTTGCGCTCCATACCACATGATTTTCTTAGGAACACAGCCAACGTTGACACAAGTTCCACCTAATTTTTTCTCCTCGATAACAGCTGCTTTAGCACCGTGTTCGCCAGCGCGGTTCATAGTGGCAATGCCACCGCTCCCTCCACCGATGGCGATGATATCATATTCTCTCATAGAAAACTCCTTATAGATTTGATAGTCATATTCTATCGTTTTTATTTTTTGAATGCAAAAATCTGCTACGCCCTAAAGAAATAGCAGAAATCACTTGCTAAATATAGAAATAAGGTGTATGATGTTACTAGTACAATTCTGCATAAATTAAATGAAAATAAGGCTCATTTCCTGAATTGTTCTCTTTTCTCTCTGAACAATCATTGTTTAGAGTAGGTAAATTTGCTATAATAGTCTTTGTATTGAAAATAAAATAGGAGTTTTGTGATGAAGGGGAATAAGAAAACTAAAAAATGGCAACTATACACAGCTATTGGTGCTGCAAGTATTATTATAACCAGTGCAGTGGGTATTTTGCTATTTAGACAGCCCTCTCAGGCTGCCGGTAAGGATGACACATCGCATCTCGTAGTCGCAAAGGAAGGAACAGTTGCCTCCTCTGTTCTTTTATCTGGTACCGTCACCGCAAAAAATGAACAATATGTTTATTTGGATGCAAGTAAGGGTGAGGTGGATGAAATCTTGGTTTCTGTTGGAGATAAGGTTGACAAAGGACAAGCACTCGTAAAATACAACAGCACAGAAGCGCAGTCTGCTTATGATGCAGCTAACCGTGCCATAGCCAAGGCTGATCGTCGTATCAATGACTTGAAGGAATCACGAAACAACACTCTAGCTGATTCGGAAGAATATGATGATGGAACGCAGGGTTCTTCTGTCTCTTCCATAGATTCTCAGATTAGTGATGCTCGTGATAGTCGTGCTGATGCAGAGGCGCAACTTAAAAAGGCGCAGGCCCAATTGGACGCAACAAAGGTTTTGAGTACACTAGAAGGTACAGTTGTAGAAGTTAATCGCAATGTATCGAAGTCCACAACTGCTGCAAATCAAGTGATGGTTCATGTAGTAAGTAACGACAATCTACAAGTCAAGGGAGAACTTTCTGAGTACAATCTTGCCAACCTTTCTGTTGGCCAAGAAGTGACCTTTTCTTCCAAGGTTTACCAAGATAAAACTTGGACAGGGAAGATCAGCTTTATTTCAGCTTACCCTAAAAATAGTGGAGAAGGAACGAATGCTATAACTGGGGGGAATACTGGTTCTAAATATCCTTATACGATTGAAGTAACGAGTGAGATTGGTGATTTGAGACCAGGTTTTACCGTTAGTGTTGAGGTTAAAAGTGACAAGAAATCAATCCTCGTACCCTTAACCAGTGTCATTACTGAAGACGGGAAAAACTATGTTTGGGTGGTTGACGAAGAGAATAAGGCTAAGAAAATCGAAGTTAGCCTAGGAAATGCTGACGCAGAAAACCAAGAGATCACATCTGGTTTGACAGACGGAACCAAAGTCATCAGTAATCCAACGACTTCCTTGGAAGAAGGAAAAGAGGTGAGGGCTGATGAAACAACTAATTAGTCTTAAAAACATCTGCCGGAGCTATCGAAATGGTGAACAGGAACTGCAGGTCTTGAAAAATATTAATTTGGAGATTGGTGAAGGGGAATTTGTTGCCATTATGGGACCATCTGGTTCGGGTAAATCTACTCTGATGAATACCATCGGAATGCTGGACACCCCAACTAGCGGCGAATACTATCTAGAAGGTCAAGAAGTGGCCTGTCTAGGTGAAAAGCAGTTGGCACAGGTACGTAACCAACAAATTGGCTTTGTCTTTCAACAGTTCTTTCTTTTGTCAAAGATGGATGCTGTTCAAAATGTTGAGTTACCCTTGATTTATGCAGGAGTTCCAGCTGCCCAACGTCGCAAGTTGGCAGAGGAATATCTGAGTAAAGTAGAGTTGACTGATCGTATTCATCACCTTCCTTCGGAGTTGTCTGGCGGTCAAAAACAACGGGTGGCCATTGCGCGTGCTCTTGTTAACGATCCCTCAATCATCCTAGCTGATGAACCGACAGGTGCCTTGGATACGAAAACAGGAAGCCAAATCATGGAACTCTTGGTTGAGTTAAATGAAGAAGGCAAGACGATTATTATGGTAACGCACGAGCCCGAAATTGCAGCCTATGCAAAACGCCAGATTGTAATCCGTGATGGAGTTATTTCATCTGATAGCGCTCGTTTGGAAGGAAAGGAGAACTAAGATGCAAAATCTGAAATTTGCCTTTTCATCTATTATGGCACACAAGATGCGCTCCTTTTTGACCATGATTGGCATTATCATCGGAGTCTCTTCAGTAGTTGTCATCATGGCTTTAGGGGACTCTATGTCTCGTCAGGTCAATAAAAATATGACAAAATCTCAGAAAAATATTCAGGTATTTTTCTCACCAATTAAAAGTAAGGACGGTTCCTTTACACAAAAGCAATCTGCACTGACACTATCTGGTAAAGAAGAAGATGTTCACGTAGAACCACCTAAAACACAGGAATCGTGGGTTAAGGAAGCTGCCAAACTAAAAGGTGTAGATGGCTATTATGTGACTAATAGTACAAATGTTACTTTGACCTATAAGGATAAAAAGGTAGAGAGAGCAAGTCTAACAGGTGGAAATATGACTTATATGTCTGCTGTAGAAAATAAAATTATTGCAGGTAGGGATCTGAGAGAACAAGACTACCGAGATTTTGCAAGTGTGATTTTGCTAGATGAAGAACTCGCTAAAAGTCTTTTTGACTCGCCTCAGGCAGCACTCAATCAAATCATTTCAGCCAATGGATATAGCTATCGTGTGGTTGGTGTTTACTCTAGTCCTGCTGTTAAGAGTGCTAAGATGTTTGGTGTAGGTGGCTTACCAATTACAACCAATGCTTCTGTAGCAGCTAATTTTAATGTAGAGGAAATTTCTAATATTGTCTTTCGTGTGAATGATACGAGTCTAACTCCGACTTTGGGGCCAGAACTCGCACGCAAGATGACAGAAATTGCAGGAGTACAGCAGGGAGAATATCAGGTTGTAGACGAAACCGCCGCTTTTGCAGAGGTTCAGCAAATCTTTGGTTTTATGACCGCTATTATTAGTGCTATCGCAGGAATCTCTCTCTTTGTGGGAGGGACTGGAGTTATGAATATCATGCTGGTTTCTGTAACGGAGCGTACTCGTGAGATTGGTCTTCGTAAAGCATTGGGAGCTACACGGGCTAATATCTTGGTACAGTTTT
Organism: Streptococcus oralis subsp. dentisani; assembly: GCF_007475365.1. Classification (NCBI taxonomy): domain Bacteria; kingdom Bacillati; phylum Bacillota; class Bacilli; order Lactobacillales; family Streptococcaceae; genus Streptococcus; species Streptococcus oralis. The sequence continues at coordinate 289,819 of NZ_CP034442.1, forward strand.
TGATTGAGTCCATGATCTTAACCTTGCTAGGTGGAGTCATCGGCCTAGTAAGTGCGGCGGGTTTGACCACGCTAGCAGGTGTTTTGTTAAAAAATATGATGGAAGGAATAGAAATTGGTGTCTCGCTACCGATTGCTCTCTTTAGCTTGGCTGTTTCGGCCAGCGTTGGTATGATCTTTGGGGTCTTACCAGCCAATAAAGCGTCTAAGCTTGATCCAATTGAAGCCCTTCGCTATGAATAAGATAAACAAGATGGACACTTGTCTATCTTGTTTTTGTATGGATTTTCCTATCGAAAATCACTAAAAATATGATATAATGAAGTGTTAGAAAAACAGGTTTCATTTGCCTGGAAAGGAAAAATTATGTCTGAAAAGAATTTTTATATTACAACACCGATTTACTATCCATCTGGTAAACTTCATATCGGTTCTGCCTACACAACCATCGCTTGTGATGTCCTAGCTCGTTACAAACGCCTTATGGGCTACGATGTCTTTTATCTGACAGGTCTTGACGAGCATGGTCAAAAGATCCAACAGAAAGCGGAAGAAGCTGGTATTACACCACAAGCTTATGTTGATGGCATGGCGGTTGGTGTCAAAGAACTCTGGAAATTACTCGATATCTCATACGATAAATTCATCCGTACAACTGATGATTACCATGAAAAAGTAGTGGCTCAGGTCTTTGAACGCTTGCTTGCTCAAGATGATATCTACTTGGGTGAATACTCTGGCTGGTATTCAGTCTCAGATGAAGAATTCTTTACAGAAAGCCAGCTGGCAGAAGTTTTCCGTGACGAAGCTGGAAATGTAACGGGCGGTATTGCTCCATCAGGACACGAAGTAGAATGGGTATCTGAAGAGTCTTACTTCCTTCGCCTCAGCAAATACCAAGACCGTTTGGTTGAATTTTTCAAATCGCATCCTGAGTTTATCACTCCATCTGGTCGACTCAATGAAATGTTGAAAAACTTTATCGAGCCAGGTTTGGAAGATTTGGCAGTTTCTCGTACAACATTTACATGGGGAGTACCAGTCCCATCAAATCCAAAACACGTTGTCTATGTATGGATTGATGCTCTTCTCAACTATGCGACAGCCCTTGGTTACGGTCAAGATGAACACGGTAATTTTGATAAGTTCTGGAATGGAACAGTCTTCCACATGGTTGGAAAAGATATCCTTCGTTTCCACTCCATCTATTGGCCTATCCTTCTTATGATGTTGGATGTAAAATTGCCAGATCGTTTGATTGCTCACGGTTGGTTTGTCATGAAAGACGGCAAGATGTCTAAGTCTAAAGGAAATGTTGTCTACCCTGAAATGCTGGTAGAGCGTTATGGACTAGATCCACTTCGTTACTACCTCATGCGTAGCCTTCCGGTTGGTTCGGACGGAACCTTCACTCCTGAAGACTATGTAGGCCGTATCAACTACGAATTGGCTAATGATCTTGGGAACCTCCTCAACCGTACGGTTTCTATGATTAACAAGTACTTTGATGGGCAAATCCCTGCCTATGTAGAGGGTGTGACAGAGTTTGACAATGCGCTTGCTGACGTTGCAGAACAATCTATCGCAGACTACCATACACACATGGAAGCAGTTGACTACCCACGTGCGCTTGAAGCGGTCTGGACTCTTATCTCTCGTACTAACAAATACATCGATGAGACTGCTCCATGGGTCTTGGCTAAGGATGAAGCTCTTCGTGACCAATTGGCAAGTGTTATGAGCCACTTGGCAGCTAGCCTTCGTGTTGTCGCTCACTTGATTGAGCCCTTTATGATGGAAACCAGTCGTGCTGTCTTGACTCAACTTGGTCTAGCAGAAGTTTCTAGCCTTGAGAACTTGAACTTGGCTGACTTTCCTGCAGGTGTGACAGTAGTTGCCAAAGGAACCCCAATCTTCCCACGTCTGGATATGGAAGAAGAAATCGCCTATATCAAGGAACAAATGGAAGGTAATAAACCAGCAGTCGAAAAGGAATGGAATCCAGATGAAGTCGAACTCAAACTAAACAAGGAAGAAATCAAGTTTGAAGACTTCGACAAGGTTGAAATCCGTGTCGCAGAAGTCAAAGAAGTTTCTAAAGTAGAAGGTTCTGATAAGTTGCTTCAATTCCGCTTGGATGCTGGTGATGGTGAAGATCGTCAAATCCTCTCAGGAATTGCAAAATACTATCCAAACGAACAAGAATTGGTCGGCAAGAAAGTCCAAATCGTTGCCAACCTCAAACCACGCAAGATGATGAAAAAATATGTCAGCCAAGGGATGATTCTCTCAGCTGAACATGATGGCAAATTAACCCTTCTCACAGTTGATCCAGCTGTACCAAACGGAAGTGTGATTGGGTAAAAGCAAAAAACCAACGTTAGGCACGTTGGTTTTTCTTGTTATGTGTGAGATTTTCTAAGAAGTTGTCTATCTCCTTTTGCGACCTGAGAACAATTATTTTCTCTGGATAGGTTTCTTGAACCCGCTGATAACGTTCCTTAGCGGATTTGCTCCGCCCATCCCAGAGAATCCATCTGATAAATTCCCAGTTAAATTGCTCTTTACAGCCAGCCGCCATACTTTCTCTGACCTTGCCGCGATATGTGAGATAACGTTTGAAGGCTCGAAAGAGACAAGACAATGGGGAAAAGTTGAGAAAGATGATTTGGTCAGCTTCCTGCATTCTTTCTTCATAGCAACACCAAGAGTAGTTGCCATCAATGACCCAAGTTTCATGCTTTGTGAGAAAGTTTTTCATCTCGGTCAACATCCATTCGCGGTCACTATCTTGCCAACCAGGTTGAAATTGGAGAGTATCCATATGCAGTTTGGGGATGGAGCAGTAGTTTGATAATTTTTCAGCTAGGGTTGACTTACCAGCTCCAGAATATCCGATGATTGCGATTTTCATTTTCTACCTTTTCTTATTAGAGGACAAAAAAACAGCCTCTATGGACTGTTTCTTATTTAGCAAGTTTAGATGAAAGACGAGCTTTATCGCGACTTGCTTTGTTTTTATGAATCAAACCTTTAGTTTCTGCTTTGTCGATAGCTGAGCTAGCAGCACGGAAAAGTTCTTCAGAAGGGTTTGCTTCGAAAGCTTTGATAGCAGTACGCATAGCTGATTTTTGAGCTGAGTTTTTTTCGTTATGTTTAACGTTCAATTCAGCGCGTTTGATAGCTGATTTAATGTTTGCCAATGTTCTTACCTCCATATTTACTAACTATACCATTATATCTGAAAACTCAGGTTTTGACAAGGGGAAATTATTTTTTTAGGTAAATTTCATCGATTTCATGATTTTTAGTCTTATGGAGAATAACCTCGGCTCGATTCCTTGTTGGTTCAATATAGTTTTGTAGATTTGTAAGGTTGATATCACTCCATACCTGGTGGGCAAAAGACTCTACTTCCCCTATTGGCATTTGCGTAAAGCGGTGGTAGTAGCTATCTGGATCGTTTTGTGCAAAGCTGAGGAGTTTTAAAAATCGATCTAAATACCAGCTTTCAATGTCCTCGACAGCAGCGTCTACGTAGATGGAAAAATCAAAGAAGTCGGTGATGTAAAGGCGCTCATTTTGAGGATTTTGAAAGACATTGATTCCTTCAACGATGACGAAATCTGCAGCCTTAACGCACTGTTTCTCCCCAGGAACAATATCATAAACCTCATGAGAATAGACGGGGATATCGACATTCTGTCCATTTTTTAAGCGATCAAGAAAATTCAGCAAAGCTTCCATATCATAACTCTCTGGAAAACCTTTACGATTTAAGATACCTTGGTCAATTAAAGTTTGGTTGGGATAGAGAAAGCCATCCGTTGTCACTAGTTCTACAGTAGCATCTGAAAGTGTACGGGAGAGAAGGATTTGTAGGAGGCGGCTAGTTGTTGACTTGCCGACGGCGACACTACCCGAAACCCCAATAATAAAAGGTTGGGGCTTGCTATCTCTCTGAAGAAAGATTTCTTTTGAGAAAGACAAATCTTCTTTGGCTTTTTTATAGATATGGATAAGGTGAACCAGTGGCAGATAGATGTCTGTTACATCTTGCAGACTGATTTGGTCGTTAAAACTCTTGATGGAGTCCAGTTCTTCTTCCGTCAAGGGAGGGGTTGTCTTGCGATGCAAGGACTGCCATGTTTGGCGGCTGATTTTTTCAAAATGTAAAAATTCGTTGGTCATAATGTTTCCTCGTTCGATATCTTAGTATATCATATTTCATTTATAAAGACATAAATGAATTAAATCCATTTATGATATATAGTTTTTAAAAGAAATAAAACCATTGAAAAGTTTTAATTGTTATTATAATAGATGTAGTCTGTGTCTTGAAATTTAGCTTTGTAAACGATTTAACATTTCACTAAAATATGGTAAAATAGTTTTATGAGTAAAATGTATTATGCAGAAAATCCTGATGCAGCTCACGATATTCATGAATTGAGAGTAGAGTTGCTGGGACATAAAATGACCTTTTTAACGGACGCAGGTGTCTTTAGTAAAAAGATGATTGACTTTGGTAGTCAGCTCTTACTGAAGTGTCTAGAGGTTGAGAAAGATGAGCGAGTGCTAGATGTCGGCTGTGGGTATGGTCCCCTAGGACTTTCTTTGGTCAAGGCTTACGGAGTACAAGCTACCATGGTCGATATCAATAATCGTGCTCTGGACTTGGCGCGAAAAAATGCTGAGAGAAACCAAGTTTCAGCAACTATTTTCCAATCAAACATCTATGAGCAAGTTGAAGGGAAATTTGACCATGTCATTTCCAATCCGCCGATTCGGGCGGGCAAGCAAGTTGTTCATGAGATTATCGAAAAGAGCATGGATTTTCTGGAAGACGGTGGAGACTTAACAATCGTTATTCAGAAAAAGCAGGGTGCCCCTAGTGCCAAAAACAAGATGGAAGACATGTTTGGCAATTGTGAAATCGTCAAAAAAGATAAGGGATATTATATCCTTAGAAGTGTGAAAGAATGAGAGCAGTTGATTTAATCCAAAAAAAACGAGACGGTCAAGAATTGACTTCAAATGAAATCAAGTGGCTGGTAGAAGGCTATGTGGCAGGAACTGTTCCAGACTATCAGATGTCTGCTTTTGCTATGGCTGTTTATTTCAAAGGAATGACCACACGAGAGATTTCTGACCTGACGATGAATATGGTTAAGACGGGTCAAGAGTTTGATTTGTCAGCCATAGAGGGTATCAAAGTAGATAAACACTCGACAGGTGGTGTTGGTGATAAGGTGACCTTGATTTTGGCTCCTTTAGTAGCCAGTTTTGGTGTCCCAGTAGCCAAGATGAGCGGTCGTGGACTAGGACATACTGGCGGGACCTTAGATAAGTTAGAAGCAATAAAGGGCTACCAAGTGGAACGTAGTCAAGAGGATTTCATCAAACAGGTTCAAGACATTGGTGTATCCGTCATTGGTCAGTCTGACCAGCTGGTTAAAGCAGACAAACTTCTCTATGCGCTTCGTGATGTGACAGCGACTGTCGACACTATTCCTTTGATTGCTAGTTCTGTCATGAGTAAGAAAATCGCTGCTGGAGCAGATGCCATTTTGCTAGACGTGACTGTCGGTGAGGGTGCCTTTATGAAGACTGTTGAGGAGGCGCGCGAATTGGCTCAAACCATGGTGGATCTTGGTAAGGCCGTTGGTCGAAAGACGGTAGCAGTCATTACCGATATGAGCCAACCCTTGGGAAGAGCCATTGGCAATCGTCTTGAAATCCTAGAAGCAATCGAGATTCTTCAAGGAAAAGGCCGAGAAGATATCAGTCACTTTATCTGTGAACTTGCTCAGATTATGCTTGGGTTGGCTGATGTTGAGAAAACCGTCGAGGAAATCCGTCAACATCTTGAAAACGGCCAAGCACTGGCTAAGTTTGAAAAAATGGTAGCAGCACAAGGCGGTGATCTAGAAGATCTCTATCGCCCAGTAAATGTTGCACATGTGGTGGAAATTCCAGCACAGGAAACAGGTATAATTTCAGCTCTTCCAGCTATGGAATTTGGTCTCTATGCCATGAGACTAGGAGCCGGTCGTGCAGTCAAGTCTGATGCTTTAGACTATGAAACTGGAATCGTTTTTGATAAAAAAGTTGGTGAACCTGTCCAGAAGGGTGAAATTGTTGCAAAAGTTTATACAAATGGAAAAATTTCTTCTGAACTAGTTACAGAATTTCAAAAATATGTTAAAATAAATGATGGAGTGCAAAGTTTACGAGAAATTATAGAAATTATCTCATAAAACCAGGGAGAATCCGAATATGAAGTTAAATAAATATATAGATCATACGCTTTTAAAGCAAGATGCAAGTCAAGAACAAATTGATCGTTTGCTATCTGAAGCGCGTGAGTATGACTTTGCCAGCGTTTGTGTCAATCCCAGCTGGGTCGCTCATTCAAAGGCAGGACTTGATGGTTCAGATGTAAAGGTTTGTACAGTAGTAGGTTTTCCTTTGGGAGCAACAACTTCAGCTGTGAAAGCTTTTGAAACAAAAGAAGCTGTTCAAAACGGTGCAGATGAGATTGATATGGTTATCAATGTTGGTGCCCTTAAATCAGGCAATCTTGATTTAGTTGAATCGGACATCCGTGCTGTCGTAGAAGCAAGTGGTGACAAGTTAGTTAAGGTCATTATTGAAGCCTGCTTGTTGACAGACGATGAAAAGGTTGTGGCCTGCCAATTATCCCAGAAAGCAGGCGCTGACTTTGTTAAAACATCTACTGGCTTTTCAATTGGTGGTGCTACGGTAGCAGATGTTAAATTAATGCGTAAAACAGTCGGACCAGATATGGGAGTTAAGGCAGCTGGTGGAGCTCGTTCATATGCAGATGCTGTCGCTTTTGTGGAAGCAGGCGCTACCCGTATCGGAACATCTGCTGGTGTAGCAATTTTAAAAGGAGAATTGGCAGATGGCGACTACTGAGTTGATTGAACTAGCAATTGAAACCAGCAAGAAAGCCTATGTACCCTATTCTCACTTTCCCATCGGAGCTGTTTTAGTTGCCAAGAACGGTAGCATTTATACGGGTGTTAATATCGAGAATGCTAGTTATCCTTTGACCAATTGTGGAGAGCGTACCGCTATTTTCAAAGCAGTTTCGGAGGGACAACGGGAGTTTTCAGAGTTGATTGTCTACGGACAAACTGAAAAACCCATCTCGCCATGTGGTGCTTGTCGTCAGGTCATGGTTGAGTTTTTTGAACAAGATCTAAAAGTGACTTTAGTTGCTAAAGATAAATCGACGGTCGAGATGACGGTCGGGGAGTTACTTCCATACTCATTTACAGACTTAAATTAGTCTGAGCTACTCTTCGAGTGGCTGTGGTCTACGTGACCAAACGATCTATACTTGCAACATCGTTGCACATCTTATTTAGGAGGTTCAGTAATGAACAAGAAACAATGGCTAGGCCTTGGTCTAGTTGCAGTGGCAGCAGTTGGACTTGCTGCATGTGGTAACCGCTCTTCTCGTAACGCAGCTTCATCTTCATCTGAAATGAAGACGAAAGCAGCGATCGTAACAGATACTGGTGGTGTTGATGATAAATCATTTAACCAATCAGCTTGGGAAGGTTTGCAAGACTGGGGTAAAGAACACAATCTTTCTAAAGATAAAGGCTTTACTTATTTCCAATCAACAAGTGAAGCAGACTATGCTAACAACTTGCAACAAGCGGCTGGAAGTTACAACCTGATCTTCGGTGTTGGTTTTGCACTTCACAATGCAGTTGAAGAGGCAGCAAAAGACCACTCTGACTTAAACTATGTCTTGATTGATGATGTGATCAAAGATCAAAAGAATGTTGCGAGCGTAACATTTGCTGATAACGAAGCAGCTTACCTTGCTGGTGTTGCAGCAGCTAAAACAACTAAAACAAAACAAGTTGGTTTTGTAGGTGGTATCGAATCTGAAGTTATTTCACGTTTCGCTGCTGGATTTAAGGCTGGTGTTGCCTCAGTAGACCCTTCTATTAAGGTACAAGTTGACTACGCTGGTTCATTTGGTGATGCTGCTAAAGGTAAAACAATTGCAGCAGCTCAATACGCTGCAGGTGCAGACGTTGTCTACCAAGCAGCTGGTGGTACAGGGGCTGGTGTCTTTGCTGAAGCAAAATCTTTGAACGAAAGCAAAAATGAAAACGAAAAAGTTTGGGTTATTGGTGTAGATCGTGACCAAGCAGCAGAAGGTAAATACACTTCTAAAGATGGTAAAGAATCAAACTTCGTTCTTGTATCTACATTGAAACAAGTTGGTACAACTGTAAAAGATATTGCCAACAAAACAGAAAAAGGTGAATTCCCTGGTGGACAAGTTATCGTCTACTCATTGAAAGATAAAGGGGTTGACTTGGCAGTAACAAATCTTTCAGAAGAAGGTAAAAAGGCTGTCGAAGATGCAAAAGCTAAAATCCTTGACGGAAGTGTAAAAGTTCCTGAAAAATAATGGATAAAAGTCATTTCTTAGGAAGCGGCCATCGGTCGCTTCTTTAAGAATTGAGGCAATTTTTGTCTCAATAGAGCTTGTTAATGTGATTAGCAGGTTTTATTGAAATAAAATAAACCTCTGAAAGGAAGAGCATATGGCACACGAAAATGTCATTGAGATGCGGGATATTACCAAGGTGTTTGGTGAATTTGTAGCAAACGACAAGATCAATTTGCAACTGCGAAAAGGTGAAATCCATGCACTTTTAGGAGAAAATGGAGCGGGTAAATCCACTCTGATGAATATGCTTGCAGGACTTCTTGAGCCAACTAGTGGTGAAATTGCGGTGAATGGTCAAGTTGTCAAACTAGATTCACCTTCTAAAGCTGCTAGTCTAGGAATTGGGATGGTTCACCAACATTTTATGTTGGTCGAAGCTTTTACAGTAGCTGAGAATATCATTTTGGGGAGTGAAATCACTAAAAATGGTATGCTAGATATAGCCGAAGCTACTAGAGAAATCAAGGCTCTTTCTGAACGTTATGGTTTGGCAGTGGATCCTGCTGCTAAGGTGGCGGATATTTCCGTTGGTGCCCAACAACGTGTAGAAATCTTGAAAACACTTTATCGTGGTGCTGATATCCTTATCTTTGATGAACCTACAGCTGTATTGACTCCTTCAGAGATTGACGAGTTGATGGCAATTATGCGTAATCTTGTCAAGGAAGGCAAATCCATCATCCTAATCACCCACAAGTTAGATGAGATTCGTGCGGTATCTAATCGAGTGACAGTTATCCGTCGTGGGAAATCAATCCAGACGGTTGAAATCGCAGGCGCAACAAATGCGGACTTGGCAGAAATGATGGTTGGACGCTCTGTTTCCTTTAAAACGGAAAAACAGGCACCTCAACCAAAAGAAGTGGTCTTGTCTATCAAGGACTTGGTTGTTAATGAAAACCGTGGTGTTCCAGCTGTGAAGAATCTTTCTTTGGATGTTCGAGCTGGTGAAATTGTTGGTATTGCGGGTATTGATGGCAATGGTCAATCTGAACTCATTCAAGCTATTACAGGCCTTCGTAAGGTTGAGTCTGGTAGTATTGAATTAAAAGGCAAATCAATCGTGGGAATGCACCCACGACAAATTACGGAACTCAGTGTAGGGCATGTTCCTGAAGACCGTCACCGTGATGGATTGATTTTGGAGATGATGATTTCAGAAAATATCGCTCTTCAAACCTACTACAAAGAACCACTCAGCAAGAATGGTATCTTGAACTATGCCAATATCACTTCACATGCTAAGAAATTAATGGAAGAATTTGACGTCCGTGCGGCAAGCGAATTTGTTCCAGCAGCAGCTCTTTCAGGAGGAAATCAACAAAAAGCGATTATTGCTCGTGAAATTGATCGTGATCCTGATCTCCTTATCGTCAGCCAACCAACTCGTGGTTTGGATGTCGGTGCCATTGAATATATCCACAAACGTTTGATTGAAGAACGTGATAACGGAAAGGCTGTCCTTGTTGTCAGCTTTGAATTGGATGAGATTTTAAATGTCTCAGACCGAATTGCTGTTATTCACGATGGTAAGATTCAAGGTATTGTATCGCCAGAAACGACTAACAAACAAGAACTTGGTGTCTTGATGGCTGGTGGAAACTTGGGAAAGGAGAAGAGTGATGTCTAAAAAATTACAACAAATTTCGGTTCCCTTGATTTCCGTATTCTTAGGAATCTTGCTCGGAGCCATTGTCATGTGGATTTTCGGCTACGATGCTATCTGGGGGTATGAGGAGTTGTTTTATACAGCTTTTGGTAGCCTCCGTGGGATTGGAGAAATTTTCCGTGCCATGGGTCCTCTGGTCTTGATTGGTCTTGGTTTCGCTGTCGCTAGTCGGGCAGGTTTCTTTAACGTTGGTTTGCCAGGTCAAGCGCTAGCGGGATGGATTCTAAGCGGTTGGTTTGCCTTGTCGCATCCAGATATGCCACGTCCAATGTTGATTTTAGCGACTGTGGTGATTGCTCTGATCGCAGGTGGAATTGTTGGTGCAATTCCAGGTATTCTCAGAGCTTATCTCGGTACGTCAGAGGTTATCGTAACCATTATGATGAACTACATTGTTTTGTATGTAGGGAACGCCTTTATTCATTCTTTCCCGAAAGACTTTATGCAAAGTACAGACTCAACAATTCGTGTGAGTGCCAATGCTAGTTACCAGACACCATGGTTATCAGAGTTGACTGGCAATTCTCGGATGAATATCGGTATCTTCTTTGCTATCATTGCTGTTGGTGTGATTTGGTTCTTGCTCAAGAAAACGACTCTCGGTTTTGAAATCCGTGCAGTTGGTCTTAATCCCCATGCTTCAGAGTACGCTGGTATTTCAGCAAAACGTACAATCATTCTATCAATGATTATCTCTGGTGCTTTGGCTGGTCTTGGTGGAGCGGTAGAAGGTCTTGGAACCTTCCAAAACGTTTACGTTCAGGGATCATCATTGGCTATCGGATTTAACGGGATGGCAGTTAGTTTGCTTGCTGGAAATTCACCAATTGGAATTCTCTTTGCAGCCTTCTTATTTGGAGTTTTGCAAGTAGGAGCACCGGGTATGAACGCAGCGCAAGTTCCGTCTGAGCTTGTCAGCATTGTAACAGCGTCTATTATCTTCTTTGTCAGTGTTCACTATATTATCGAACGCTTTGTCAAACCTAAAAAACAAGTTAAAGGAGGTAAGTAAGGATGTCTATTACAACATTACTCACCCTCTTGGTCTCTTCTATGCTGATTTACTCAGCACCACTTATATTCACGAGTATCGGAGGAGTTTTCTCTGAACGTGGTGGTGTCGTTAACGTCGGTCTTGAAGGAATTATGGTTATGGGAGCCTTTTCTGGGGTTGTCTTTAACCTTGAGTTTGCAGAACAACTTGGAGCAGCGACTCCTTGGATTTCCTTGTTAGTTGCAGGTATCGTGGGAGCTATGTTCTCCCTCATCCATGCAGTCGCTACAGTTCATTTCCGTGCGGACCATGTTGTCAGTGGTACAGTATTGAACTTGATGGCTCCTGCCTTAGCAGTTTTCTTGGTTAAAGTTCTTTATAACAAAGGACAAACGGATAACTTAAGCCAGACTTTTGGACGTTTTGATTTCCCAGTTTTGGCTGATATCCCAGTGATTGGAGATATCTTCTTTAAGTCAACAAGTTTGCTAGGTTATATCGCGATTGCCTTCTCTTTCCTTGCTTGGTTTATTCTCTTTAAGACACGCTTTGGTCTTCGCCTTCGCTCTGTTGGTGAACACCCTCAGGCAGCGGATACCTTGGGGATCAATGTCTACAAGATGCGATATCTTGGGGTTGTTATTTCAGGTTTCCTTGGTGGAATTGGGGGAGCGATTTATGCTCAATCAATCTCAGTTAACTTCTCAGTGACGACTATTGTCGGTCCTGGATTTATCGCCCTTGCTGCGATGATCTTTGGTAAATGGAACCCAATTGGTGCTATGCTTTCCAGTCTATTCTTTGGACTTTCACAAAGTTTGGCAGTTATCGGTTCTCAATTGCCTTTCCTACAAGGAGTGCCAGCGGTTTACCTTCAAATCGCCCCTTATGTCTTGACCATCCTTGTCTTGGCAGCCTTCTTTGGAAAAGCAGTTGCACCTAAAGCAGACGGTATCAACTACATCAAGTCAAAATAAAGTTGTTATTGTGTACTTAACAAGATTTAATGTGAATTTTACTGATGATCAGTGTAGTATAATTGAACAATAATTTTGTATAGCTTGTTAGACAAAATTATTGTTTTTTGTACTATCAAATATAGATTAATTGAAGGATTTTGTAAGATCATCAATTCTATTAGTAGTTTTAGGAGAAATTTTGTGGATAGTAAAGATTGGTTAGAATATTTTGAAGCAATAAATGGACGTAAGCCCAGTTCCCAAGAATTTTTAGAAGCAAAAGAAAGTGGCTTGATAGGTGCTCCTTCCTTTATGAAAAAAACAGAGGAGGTAACTGAACAGAAAATAACCACAGTGATGAAAGAAGAATATTTAGAAAACTTCCCTCAAAGATTTAAGAAAAATGACGCTTCTAAGTCATCGTTGGATACCACTTCTAAAAATGAGATGGGAACCCTCAATGAAAGATTGATTTCTAGACAAATGAGCACAAATGGAACTAACTTTTATGATAGATTATTGAATGTACAAGCGTTCAAGGATAAGATTGATGTTTCAGCTGATCCCAATAATGGTATTTTTCATCAAATTTTACCATTCCTTAATGGGAAACATAAAGTGTTATTAACGCTAATAGTAGTGGGGTATCTGGCTTTTTTATTCTGTGGTTTTAGACCCCTTGGCAAGATTTCTTATGCTTCTAATCTTTATGAAGTGGGGAGTATTTTTATTCCCAAAAAGTACACTACGGGCTATGGAGGCTATTCATTTTTCAATGCAGATAAGGAAATTGACAGACAGATGAATGGTTCTTTAGCAAGATTTCGTTATAGATTTATCACACCGATGATTATTTCTGTAGTGGTGATGGGAGTTTCAACATATCTACTACGAAATGATCAAGAGTTTCAAACATATATTTTTAATTACTATCGACAAAAGAAGGTAAAATAAATGAGAATTGAAACATTTTTAGGAATAGTTTTAACTGTGCTCATACCAATTGCAGTTGTAGAATATGGTTTAAAGCCAGCAGAATTGATGTTAGAGGATGATTTGATCAATAAGGGAGTTATTAAAAAGAGAGACACAAAATTATTTACACGTCAAGTTCATATATTTTACTCTAAAAAGATTAGAAATCTTAATGGAGTAGCACATTTGTTACAAGAAAATCCAATTTCAGTTCCTAAATTACCAACTAAAATTTTTCAGTTTCTTGGTGAAGTACAGCAGACTTTTTATCCCGATAAAATTATTTTTACCATGGAATTTTTAAAAAGAAGGATTATCTTTGTTTTAGAATATTTAGGTGAGGAAAATGGAGAGTTCGTCTATCAATTTACTCTTAAGAATCTAAGAAATCGTTCATTTAGAGAAATTGTCTTTATCTATAATGTTATCTTAACTCGAATTGAAAATTATTTGAAATCGCTAGATGATTCTATTGAAGTTAAACGTAAAGTGGTTGAATATAGGACCACAGTAAAATAGGAGAAAAAAATGGAAGTTTTGTTTATATTTCTATTTATTGCAATTGTTTTTGCGATTTACTATGGCAACAGTATTCTTCAAATTGGAATATATAAGCTTATAAGTAATGTTAAAGATAAACTTGAAAATACTGTTGCTGAACAGAAGGAAAAACAAGGACAGACTGATAAACGTGAAAAATTGTAACTGAAAAATTAGATTTAATAAAGTTAATTTTGAATGAAATCATTGTATATAATTAAAATTGAAAGGGGAATAAATGAAAAGAGCAGATTGGATAGAATATTTTGAATTAATTAATGATCGAAAACCCACCCCAGAGGAATATTTTTCAGCAAAAGCTGCTGGTGAATTTGTAGAGGATACTGGGTCAGGTGAAGAGGAAATCAAATCAGAAGTAAAAGAGGTCTTGCAGACGGATGAGATTTCTGATGAGATAGCAGGTGAAGAAGAGAATGACCAATTTTGTGAAGAATATGATGAGTCTGTTGTTACTGCTAATCCAATACAAACACCTTTTGTAGTGGATCAACGAGGTCGAGACATTAGTTTTGGAAAGGCAATTGTCGATTTTTTTAGAGGATACTGGGATTTCAAAGGATACACCTCGAGAAGCGGGTATTGGTATATGGTTCTTTTTAATCTTTTATTATTGATTATATCAACCGTTCTTCCTATAAGTATCTTTAATCCACGGTATCTTTTAAACCCGTTTTATTTAATAACAGGAGGTTTCTTATATTTCTTGTTTTGGCTTTCGGCTCTTATCCCATGGGTTGCTATAAATGTGCGTCGTCTTCGAGATGTAGGTTTTAAAGGTTCTGGCATCTTTTTGTTGTATGTAGCTGAGTGCGTGCCTTTTTTAAATATCCTAATTGCATTATTCCTTTTGTTTAGCGTTTGTCAAAGAGCAGATTATTTTACTAAGGAATATGATAGTATTTTTTTTAGGAATCTCAATCAAAAAGAACCATTACCAGACACATCACTACCGGAAAGAAAATCGATTGGTGGATGGATTGGAGTTCTCTTCATATTTCTATCATTTATAGGGTTGATGGCTCCCATATCTAATTACGGGAGTTCTCATCATGGTAATACTCAAAATTGGAATAACCCGGGAACTACCAGTCAGTCAAGTAATTTTACTGAAAAAGATAGCAGCAGTACGAGTTCAGAAATTTATCAGGTAGACCTATCTGATTATGAGATTAAAATTCACCTGTCTGGTGAATCTGGATCAGGCGTTGCTAGAACAGAGGTTTTAAAAATACCTCAAGTTTCCTTTAATGATCAGGAAGTTCAAAATTTTTTAGAGAATCCAACCATCAAACTCTCAAAAAGTTCAGGTTTATCAAATGGAGATACGATTGAAGTTAAGTTGATTCTAGATAAAGATAAGGCTAAGAGACTGGGGATATCCATAATAGGAAGTTACCATAAATATTATACTGTTTCTAAATTAGAACTCTCTAACTCTGCGAATAGCAGAAATTCTCCCACAAGTAATTACTGGAATGAAGGGAAGGCCAAAAAACTAGCAAACTATATGATTGAGTTTGGGAAAAATATGAATCAACCAAGCTATAGGCAAATTCCTTTAAGCACTAACCTTTATTGGACAAATGGGGATAAAGTTTCATCTGATTATCAAATTGTAGATGCATATGAATATTGGTTTTCAAGCGGTACGAAGGTACATAGATACTTCTTCGCAATCAATTTAGATGGTACTCCAAAAGTGTTATATTCTCAAGATACAAATGGAGAACACTATAATGTTTCTGAGACCAACAATACAGATCTTAGAACTTCATTTGCTTCAATTGTCAATGGTGATTAAAGAATGAAATTCTGTAAATGACTTTATTCCTTGATTACCTAATGTGAAAAAGCGAACAAGTGATATTTCTGCAATTCAGAAATATCACTTGTTCGCTTTTTTATCTGTAGTTATATTTTTATTTCAAACTCTTTTCTATCTGTTACGTTTCTGTCGTGTTAGGTTCAATCCCCATGGGACGAGATTTTCAGTTTTATTTTTGATACGTGTGATATTATCCTTGTGACGAATGATAATCAAGCTAGCGAGTGCTAGGATAATCAAAATGAAGAGAGGGTCATAGCTGTTCAGGATAAATCCAAATAGTGGAAATAGGAGAACTCCGATAACGGCTGCGATAGAAGCGGTAACGCTAGATAGTGAAATCATACTACCTAGATAGAGGCTTCCAAAGAATACAATCGCTAGATAGAGACAAAAAACAGGCGCAAATCCGAAAATCACTCCAGCGCTGGTTGCGACAGCCTTGCCCCCCTTAAATCCGGCAAAGATAGGGAAAGTATGTCCGATCACAGCCAAAAGTCCAAATACAAGAGGTGATACACCTTGAAGGTGGAAAAGGATTGGAAGGAGAGTGGCCAAGGTTCCTTTAAAGAAGTCAATCACAAAGGTTGCCATACCCGCTTTCTTACCTAAAATTCGGAAAGTATTGGTTGTTCCGGTGTTTCCAGAACCATGTTCACGCAGATTTGTTTGAAAGAAAATTTGTCCAATCCATAGACCAGACGGAATCGAACCTAGCAAATAAGCTAGAATTAATAATACAAATGTCATCATAGACCTATTATACCATGAAATGCTGTGGAAAGTCAGAGAATATCTTGTGAAATTGTGACGGCTGAATGGGAAAAATTTTGCAAAATCCCTAGAAAACCTGTAAAATAGAAAAGATGAACAAATAGGAGGTTCCTTGTGTCAAAAAAGGAAATCAATATTAATAACTACAATGATGATGCCATTCAGGTGCTAGAAGGGTTGGATGCGGTCCGTAAACGTCCGGGGATGTATATCGGATCGACTGACGGTGCGGGTCTTCATCACCTAGTCTGGGAAATAGTGGACAATGCAGTCGATGAAGCCTTGTCTGGCTTTGGTGACCGCATTGATGTGACTATCAATAAAGATGGCAGTTTAACAGTAGAGGACCATGGTCGTGGAATGCCGACTGGTATGCACGCCATGGGAATCCCAACTGTTGAGGTTATCTTTACCATTCTCCACGCTGGAGGGAAATTCGGTCAAGGTGGCTATAAGACATCTGGAGGTCTCCACGGGGTTGGTTCTTCTGTCGTTAATGCCCTTTCTAGCTGGTTGGAAGTTGAAATCACTCGTGACGGTGCAGTCTACAAGCAACGTTTTGAAAATGGCGGGAAACCCGTCACAACCTTGAAGAAAATTGGCACAGCACCCAAGTCTAAGACAGGTACCAAAGTTACCTTCATGCCTGACGCGACTATCTTTTCTACTACTGATTTCAAGTACAATACCATTTCAGAACGACTCAATGAGTCAGCCTTTCTCTTAAAAAATGTTACCTTGTCTTTGACAGATAAGCGAACAGATGAAGCAATCGAGTTCCATTATGAGAACGGGGTACAAGACTTTGTTTCTTACCTCAATGAAGACAAGGAAACCTTGACGCCAGTTCTATACTTTGAAGGCGAAGACAATGGTTTCCAAGTGGAAGTTGCCCTCCAGTACAATGATGGATTTTCAGATAATATTTTATCATTTGTCAATAACGTTCGTACCAAGGACGGTGGAACCCATGAGACAGGACTCAAGTCAGCCATTACCAAGGTCATGAATGACTACGCTCGTAAGACGGGACTTCTCAAGGAAAAAGATAAAAATCTTGAAGGCTCAGACTACCGCGAGGGACTAGCAGCCGTTCTTTCTATTCTGGTTCCTGAAGAACACCTCCAGTTTGAAGGTCAGACCAAGGATAAACTGGGGAGTCCACTAGCTCGTCCGGTTGTGGATGGAATTGTAGCTGATAAGTTGACCTTCTTCCTTATGGAAAATGGTGAACTGGCTTCTAACCTTATTCGCAAGGCTATTAAGGCACGTGATGCGCGAGAGGCAGCCCGCAAAGCGCGTGATGAGAGCCGAAATGGTAAGAAAAACAAGAAAGACAAGGGCTTGCTATCTGGTAAATTGACCCCAGCCCAGTCTAAAAATCCTGCCAAGAATGAACTCTATCTAGTCGAAGGTGACTCTGCCGGTGGTTCTGCTAAGCAAGGTCGTGACCGTAAATTCCAAGCTATCCTACCTCTTCGTGGTAAGGTCATCAATACAGCCAAGGCTAAGATGGCGGATATCCTTAAAAATGAAGAAATCAACACCATGATTTATACCATCGGTGCGGGTGTGGGAGCAGACTTCTCTATTGAAGATGCCAACTATGACAAGATCATTATCATGACCGATGCGGATACCGACGGTGCCCACATTCAGATCTTGCTCTTGACATTTTTCTACCGCTACATGCGTCCGCTAGTTGAGGCAGGACATGTCTATATCGCCCTTCCGCCTCTTTACAAGATGTCCAAAGGCAAAGGCAAGAAAGAAGAAGTGGCCTACGCTTGGACGGACGGAGAGCTAGAAGAACTTCGTAAGCAGTTTGGTAAAGGCGCTACGCTCCAACGCTACAAGGGACTTGGTGAGATGAACGCGGACCAACTCTGGGAAACAACCATGAATCCAGAAACCCGCACTCTTATCCGTGTCACGATTGAAGACTTAGCACGCGCCGAACGCCGTGTCAATGTCCTCATGGGAGACAAAGTCGAACCACGCCGTAAATGGATTGAAGACAATGTCAAGTTTACGCTGGAGGAAGCGACAGTGTTTTAATATAGTATAGGAAATATTATGGCGAGACAGAATTATTTTGATATTTTGAATCGGATGGAATTTGATCCACAGAGAGAGTTAAAAAATTTGATGGATTTACTGGAAATGGAGAGAAATTTCAAGAGTATCTATTATGAAACAAGTTTAAATAGTGCGATTTCTGATAATTTCTTAGATTATCCTAATCGTTCAACCTTTACCAGTTATTCACAAATGGTAGAATTTGTTGGATTGAATATCTATAATACAACTGAACAACTATTTGTTTTCTCTGAGTTCTTAGTCGATATTTTTTGTAATCTTGCGGAAAAATTTACTGAGGAAGAGAGTGAGTTTATTCAAATTATATTTGATAATATTAAAAGGTTTTTAGAATTATCAAACCATGAATTGATTACATTGGACAATGGTAACAAAATCATTGTTGAAAAGAATGTATATGCCTCAGAAGCTTCTCAGATTGTATCTGAAACTAGTATTGAAGAGGCGATAAAGGTCTTAGAATATAATCATTTTTCAAATAAGGGAAATATTCAGCGTAAGAAAGAAATACTTATTGCTTTAGCGAACTACCTTGAACCGTTTAGAAGAGAACTAAATTATTCTGAAGAATTAAAAGATATTATGAAAGTTAACAATCAAAAGGTTATCGCGTTTGAAAAACTTTTTGAAATGTATAATAATTTTGGTTTAAGGCACAATAATTCAAATCAATATCATCTTGATTTGGCTGATGATGAATTGGAACAATGGTACGATGACATCTATACTTCGACTTTATTTGTTATTTTAAGCATGGATGAATCTAGAATTTTGTCGAAATTAAAAACTTTGAGAGAAGGATAGCTAAATCTGTTATAATTGATTAACTAATCTAACTTGAGAAATAGTATGCTAATAGACAGTAATATCAAATAAAGAACAGGTGTTAATATGAGAACTGAACCCGAAATACTTGATTTAATTTTTCAAACCGCAAAAGTGCTCCAAGTCGAGGCTGTCGCCATGTCTGGTTCACGGACAAACCCAAAAGCACCAAAAGATGAGTTTCAGGATTACGACGTGATCTATGTCGTGGACGACTTAGATAATCTGACGAGTGACCTTTCTTGGTTAGACCAGTTTGGCACTCGTATCATTGAGCAGCATAATGTCCTAGGCAACCGTCGACTTTATCTGATGCTATTTGAAGATGGAAATCGGATTGATTTGACCCTCTGTCCTACGGAGTATATTCAAGAGTGGGTGGATAGTGAAGCTGATTATACAGTTTTGCAAGATAAGAAAGGCTTGTTTGTTCCCTATTTCCCAAGTCCTCAACGTTACTGGACAAGTCTAGCTAGTGAGACGGATTTTGAAAAAGCCTGCAATGAATTTTGGTGGGTGTCAGCTTACGTAGTCAAGGGAATCTGTCGCAAGCAACTACTCTATGCCACTGACCATCTCTACGGGATTTGTCAGCAAGAATTCTTGAAGGTCTTGGCTTGGCAAGTTGCAGCTGATAAGGGGACGATTGATATTGGCAAGAACTACAAGTATCTCTTTAACTATTTACCTGCTGAGAAAGAGAAGGAATTCTCAAATCTACTGGATTTTTCAAATATAGAAAAACTCACTCAGTCTTTGTTTGCTACGATGACACTTTTCCACCAAGAAGCTCAGGCTTTCTCTCTAAAGACTGGTTTTCCTTATGATAAAGAAACTGCAGAAAAAATGATTTAGTATGCTAAAGAGAGACTTAGACTCTAAATTTCGCTATGCAACTTTAGGTTCGCTGGTCTCATACACTATTTCAGCTAGCTATTACAAAAGAGAAAGGCAATCGGTCATGAAGCATAATAAACAGTCCATTACACTTCGTGAAGCACGCGAAAATGATAAAGAAATTTTTGTCGAACTGACATCTGCTCTAAGCCGATTCAACAGGCAACACCATGATGAAAAATCAACATACGATGATTATTCGCAGGTTCTTGAAGCTATTAAAAGCCAGGCACTAAAAACATTTGAAAATAGAGATGATGGACGAACACACATTATTTTAGCTGAAAATCATCAAGATATTGTAGGTTATGGCTTGGCAAGGGTATATGATGAAGACGCAACTGCGGATAATGGAACAGGTCAAATAGGACTGATTGATGAACTGTTTGTCAGCGCCTCTGTTAGAGGGAAAGGAATTGGGTATATGTTGTTGGACGACTGTATGGAGTGGCTGAAGAAAACTAATATCCAGCGTGTTAAACTTCATGCTTACTCGTGGAATGATAGTGCAAAGTGCATTTACGAGCGCAAGGGATTTAAAGCCTACGCTATTTCCTATGAAAAATGGCTAGAAGAATAGATAACAGTTAGTTATGAGAAACTAAAATCCCTAGACTTTTCATCTTTTCTCTATTCAAAACATACTCTATATTCTTTGAAAGGAGTTGAACATGCTCTAGATACTGTGTAAAAAAATAAATTCTTTTGAGAGCTTGCTTCAAGAATTTATCTTTACACTTGGTATTTTACGGGCTCTGTATCATATATGAGTAACATTCAAAACATGTCCCTTGAGGACATCATGGGAGAGCGCTTTGGTCGCTACTCCAAGTACATTATTCAAGACCGGGCTTTGCCAGACATTCGTGATGGATTGAAGCCGGTTCAGCGTCGTATTCTTTATTCGATGAATAAAGATGGCAATACCTTTGACAAGAGCTACCGTAAGTCGGCTAAGTCTGTCGGGAACATCATGGGGAATTTCCACCCCCACGGGGACAGTTCTATCTATGATGCCATGGTTCGTATGTCTCAGGATTGGAAAAACCGTGAGATTCTAGTTGAAATGCACGGTAATAACGGTTCTATGGACGGAGATCCGCCTGCGGCAATGCGCTATACCGAGGCACGTTTGTCTGAGATTGCAGACTACCTTCTTCAGGATATCGAGAAAAAGACAGTTCCTTTTGCATGGAACTTTGACGATACCGAGAAAGAGCCGACGGTTTTGCCAGCAGCTTTTCCCAATCTTTTAGTCAATGGTTCGACTGGTATTTCGGCTGGATATGCCACAGACATTCCACCACATAATTTGGCTGAGGTTATCGATGCGACAGTCTACATGATTGACCATCCGACAGCCAAGGTAGATAAGTTGATGGAATTCTTGCCGGGACCAGACTTCCCGACTGGAGGAATTATCCAGGGCCGTGATGAAATCAAGAAGGCCTATGAAACTGGGAAAGGGCGCGTGGTCGTTCGTTCTAAGACGGAGATTGAAAAGCTAAAAGGTGGTAAGGAACAAATCGTTATCACCGAGATTCCTTATGAAATCAATAAGGCCAATCTGGTCAAGAAAATCGATGATGTCCGTGTCAATAACAAGGTTGCTGGGATTGTCGAAGTTCGTGATGAGTCTGACCGTGATGGTCTTCGTATCGCTATCGAACTCAAGAAAGATGCTAATACAGAGCTGGTTCTCAACTATCTCTTCAAATACACCGACTTACAAATCAACTACAACTTTAACATGGTGGCGATTGACAATTTCACGCCTCGTCAGGTTGGAATTGTGCCAATCTTGTCTAGCTATATCGCCCACCGTCGTGAAGTGATTTTAGCTCGTTCCCGCTTTGACAAGGAAAAGGCTGAAAAACGCCTACATATCGTTGAAGGTTTGATTCGCGTGATTTCGATTTTGGACGAAGTCATTGCCCTTATCCGTGCTTCTGAGAATAAGGCTGACGCTAAGGAAAATCTCAAGGTTAGCTATGATTTTACAGAAGAGCAGGCTGAAGCTATCGTTACCTTGCAGCTTTACCGTTTGACTAATACAGACGTCGTTGTCTTGCAGGAAGAAGAAGCAGAACTTCGTGAGAAGATTGCCATGCTTGCGGCTATTATCGGTGATGAACGTACTATGTACAATCTCATAAAGAAAGAACTTCGTGAGGTCAAGAAGAAATTTGCGACTCCACGTTTGAGTAGTCTAGAAGACACTGCGAAAGTGATTGAGATTGATACAGCTAGTCTTATCGCTGAGGAAGATACCTATGTCAGCGTAACCAAGGCAGGCTATATCAAGCGTACTAGCCCACGTTCCTTTGCGGCTTCAACGCTGGAAGAAATCGGCAAACGTGATGATGACCGTCTGATCTTTGTGCAAGCTACTAAGACAACCCAACATCTCTTGATGTTCACGACTCTCGGAAATGTCATCTATCGACCAATCCATGAGTTAGCAGATATTCGCTGGAAGGATATCGGAGAGCATCTGAGCCAGACTATTACCAACTTTGAAACTAACGAAGAAATTCTTTATGCAGAAGTGGTAGATCAGTTTGAAGATGCGACCACCTACTTTGCAGCGACTCGTCTTGGTCAAATCAAACGCGTAGAACGCAAAGAATTCTCTCCATGGCGAACCTATAAGTCGAAGTCTGTCAAGTATGCCAAACTCAAAGATGAGACTGATCAAATCGTAGCAGTAGCACCAATCAAACTGGATGATGTTCTCTTGATTAGTCAAAACGGTTATGCCCTTCGTTTCAATATCGAAGAGGTTCCCGTTGTCGGTGCCAAGGCTGCAGGTGTCAAGGCCATGAACCTGAAAGCAGATGATGTGCTTCAGGCTGCCTTTGTCTGTAACACTTCATCCTTCTACCTCTTGACCCAACGTGGTAGTTTAAAACGTGTTTCTATTGACGAAATTCCAGCAACCAGCCGTGCCAAACGAGGACTACAAGTCTTGCGTGAGTTAAAAAACAAACCGCATCGTGTCTTCTTAGCAGGAGCAGTTGCAGAACAAGGCTTAATCGGAGATCTCTTTAGTACAGAAGTAGAAGAAAACGACCAAACGTTACTTGTCCAATCTAACAAGGGGACAATCTATGAGAGTCGATTGCAAGATCTCAACTTGTCAGAACGTACTAGCAACGGAAGCTTTATATCAGACACCATTTCAGATGAAGAAGTTTTTGATGCTTACCTGAAAGAAGTCTATAAAGAAGGTAAAGACAATCCATAAAAAGAATCAGTCCAGAGGGCTGATTTCTTTTTGTTGAGAAAATTTTCAGAAAATTACAAATACTACTTGAAATTTTACTAGAAAAGTGTAGAATAGAACACATAGTTTGAATAGTATAAAGGAGAAACACATGACAGTTGCAATTGATTGGGAAAATCTTGGCTTTTCTTATATGAAATTACCTTATCGCTATATCGCTCATTACAAAAATGGACAATGGGATCAAGGGGGATTAACAGAGGACTCGACTCTTCATATTTCTGAATCTTCTCCAAGTCTCCACTATGGTCAGCAAGCATTCGAGGGCTTGAAAGCCTATCGTACTAAGGACGGCAGTATCCAACTTTTTCGTCCAGATGAAAATGCCAAACGCCTACAACGTACCTGCGACCGTCTCTTGATGCCTCAAGTCCCAACGGAGATGTTTGTAGAAGCTTGTAAAGCGGTTGTTCGTGCCAATGAAGATTATGTACCACCATACGGAACGGGTGGAACCCTCTATCTCCGTCCGCTTTTGATTGGTGTTGGAGACATCATCGGGGTAAAACCTGCAGAGGAGTACATTTTCACCATCTTTGCTATGCCAGTTGGTAACTACTTCAAAGGCGGATTGGTTCCAACTAATTTCTTGATTCAAGATGAATTTGACCGTGCGGCGCCAAATGGTACAGGTGCGGCTAAGGTTGGAGGAAACTATGCTGCCAGTCTTCTACCAGGTAAAATGGCAAAATCACGTAATTTTTCAGATGTTATCTACCTAGATCCAGCTACCCACACCAAGATTGAGGAAGTCGGATCAGCCAATTTCTTTGGAATTACAGCTGACAACGAATTTGTTACGCCTTTAAGCCCATCTATCTTACCATCTATTACCAAGTACTCATTGCTTTATCTGGCAGAACACCGCTTGGGCTTGACACCGATCGAAGGTGATGTTCCGATTGACAATTTGGATCGTTTTGTAGAGGCAGGTGCTTGTGGAACTGCAGCAGTTATCTCTCCAATTGGGGGCATCCAACATGGTGATGATTTCCATGTTTTCTATAGTGAAACAGAAGTAGGTCCTGTTACACGGAAACTCTATGATGAATTGACTGGTATCCAATTCGGTGATGTTGAAGCACCGGAGGGATGGATTGTCAAAGTGGACTAAACGACATAAAGTCATAAAGTAAAGAGAAACTCCATACAGTTGTAAGGGCTGAAATGGAGTTTTTTCTTGCTAGTTTGAGCATTTTCCTGTACAATAGAAAAAGTGAAAAGAGGTAAAGTATGAGCAAAAAAGATAAGAAAATTGAAATCCAATTAACAGATGCAAAAGTGATTGTTGGAAAAGACAGTTATGAAGGTTACGTTTTGACGATTGGAAAAAAGGTCATTGGCGAAATTGCCGAATTAGATAACCAATTTGCCATCATAAAGAATGGAAATGTCGATAGTTTTTATAAAAAACTTGAGAAAGCTGTGGAAATTTTGATTGAAAACTATAATTTAACAAAATAATGCTTGTTTTTTTGAAAATTTCATGATATAATAATTTTCGTTAAGCATTGGAGAGATAGCGAAGAGGCTAAACGCGGCGGACTGTAAATCCGCTCCTTCGGGTTCGGGGGTTCGAATCCCTCTCTCTCCATCTCATCATTGGGGTATAGCCAAGCGGTAAGGCAAGGGACTTTGACTCCCTCATGCGTTGGTTCGAATCCAGCTACCCCAGTTCTTAGGTAATAAATTCAAGATAAAAAGAAAAATATCTTAGGGTATTTTATTTTTATATTGAAAGACGTGAATGATATGAACATGTCCTTGCGGGTGCTTAGGAAAAAAATTATAAGTATGTCAAGTTTAGAAAAAACTTGATTGTTGGAGGATTTTTTAGATGAACGAATTTGAAGATTTGCTAAATAGCGTTAGCCAAGTTGAGCCTGGTGATGTTGTTAGTGCTGAAGTATTGACAGTTGATGCGACTCAAGCTAACGTTGCAATCTCTGGGACTGGTGTTGAAGGTGTCTTGACTCTTCGCGAATTGACAAACGATCGCGATGCAGATATCAATGACTTTGTTAAAGTAGGAGAAGTATTGGATGTTCTTGTACTTCGTCAAGTAGTTGGTAAAGATACTGATACAGTTACATACCTTGTATCTAAAAAACGCCTTGAAGCTCGCAAAGCATGGGACAAACTTGTAGGACGCGAAGAAGAAGTTGTTACTGTTAAAGGAACACGTGCCGTTAAAGGTGGACTTTCAGTAGAATTTGAAGGCGTACGTGGATTTATCCCAGCTTCAATGTTGGACACTCGTTTCGTACGTAACACTGAGCGTTTCGTAGGTCAAGAATTTGATGCTAAAATCAAAGAAGTTGACGCTAAAGAAAACCGCTTCATCCTTTCACGTCGTGAAGTTGTTGAAGCAGCTACTGCAGCAGCTCGTGCTGAGGTATTCGGTAAATTGGCTGTTGGTGATGTAGTAACTGGTAAAGTTGCTCGTATCACTAGCTTTGGTGCTTTCATCGACCTTGGTGGTGTTGACGGATTGGTTCACTTGACTGAATTGTCACACGAACGTAACGTATCACCTAAATCAGTTGTAACTGTTGGTGAAGAAATCGAAGTGAAGATCCTTGATCTTAACGAAGAAGAAGGACGCGTATCACTTTCACTTAAAGCAACAACACCTGGACCATGGGATGGCGTTGAGCAAAAATTGGCTAAAGGTGATGTAGTAGAAGGAACAGTTAAACGTTTGACTGACTTCGGTGCATTTGTTGAAGTATTGCCAGGTATCGATGGACTTGTTCACGTTTCACAAATTTCACACAAACGTATCGAAAATCCAAAAGAAGCTCTTACTGTTGGTCAAGAAGTTACTGTTAAAGTACTTGATGTTAACGCTGACGCAGAACGTGTATCACTTTCTATCAAAGCTCTTGAAGAACGTCCAGCTCAAGAAGAAGGACAAAAAGAAGAAAAACGTGCTGCTCGTCCACGTCGTCCAAAACGTCAAGAAAAACGTGATTTCGAACTTCCAGAAACACAAACTGGATTCTCAATGGCTGATTTGTTCGGTGATATCGAACTTTAATCAAATTGATAATCACAAAATCCTTTGTTTAAAACAAGGGATTTTTCTTTTGTCTCTTTCCCATTTTTGATATAATAGTTCTATGTTAGATTCAGAAAAACAATCACAATATCAATTGTTAAATGAGGAACTCTCTTATTTACTTGAAGGTGAAAGCAACGTTCTTGCCAATCTTTCGAATGCTAGTGCCCTCCTAAAATCTCGCTTTCCGAATACTGTATTTGCAGGTTTTTATCTGTTTGATGGTAGTGAGTTGGTTTTAGGGCCTTTTCAGGGTGGCGTTTCTTGCATTCGCATTCCGCTTGGTAAAGGCGTGTGTGGAGAAGCTGCTGAGTTTCAAGAGACTGTTTTAGTTGGCGATGTGAGTACCTATCCAAACTACATTTCTTGTGATAGTATGGCCAAGAGTGAAATCGTAGTTCCTATGCTCGAGAATGGTCGATTGCTGGGTGTTTTAGACCTGGATTCTTCACTTATTGATGATTACAATGCTATTGATCGTGATTACTTGGAACAATTTGTCGCTATTTTGCTTGAGAAGACAGAATGGAACTTTACGATGTTTGAGGAGAAAGCCTAATGTATCAAGCACTTTATCGAAAATATAGAAGCCAAACTTTTTCACAACTAGTAGGTCAAGAAGTTGTGGCTAAAACCCTAAAACAAGCGGTTGAGCAGGAAAAGATTAGTCATGCTTATCTTTTTTCAGGCCCTCGTGGAACTGGTAAAACCAGTGTAGCCAAGATTTTTGCCAAGGCAATGAACTGTCCGAACCAAGTGGACGGGGAACCATGTAATAACTGTTATATCTGTCAGGCAGTGACAGAAGGTAGCCTAGAAGATGTTATCGAAATGGATGCGGCTTCGAATAATGGTGTTGATGAAATTCGTGAAATTCGTGACAAATCGACCTATGCTCCTAGCTTGGCTCGTTATAAGGTCTACATTATCGACGAGGTTCATATGCTGTCTACGGGAGCCTTTAATGCGCTTTTGAAGACGCTAGAAGAGCCAACTCAGAATGTTGTCTTTATTTTGGCAACCACTGAATTGCATAAGATTCCAGCAACTATTTTATCCCGTGTTCAATGTTTTGAGTTTAAATCGATTCGAGCGCAAGATATTAAGGAGCATATCCAAGCTATTTTGTCAAAAGAGAATATCAGTTCTGAACCAGAGGCTGTGGAGATCATTGCTAGACGGGCTGAAGGTGGGATGCGGGATGCCTTGTCTATTCTGGATCAAGCCTTGAGTTTGACGCAAGGGAATTCTTTAACGACAGCTATTTCTGAGGAGATTACAGGCACTATTAGTCTTTCGGCTCTAGATGACTATGTGGCCGCCTTGGCTCAACAGGATGTCCCAAAAGCGCTCGATTCTTTGAATCTTTTGTTTGAAAATGGCAAGAGCATGACTCGTTTTGTGACGGATCTCTTGCAGTATTTGCGGGATCTATTAGTTGTTCAGACAGGTGGAGAAAATACTCATCATAGTCCAGTTTTTATGGACAATCTAGCTCTTTCTCAGGAAAGTCTCTTTGAAATGATTCGTCTAGCGACAGTTAGTTTAGCAGATATGAAGGCCAGTTTGCAACCTAAGATTTACGCTGAAATGATGACCATTCGTTTAGCAGAAATTAAGCCTGAATCTGCGGTTTCGGGAGCTGTTGAAAGTGAAATTTCTGCATTGAGACAGGAAGTCGCCCGTCTCAAACAAGAGCTTGCTATTGTAGGCACAGCTCCTAAACAAGTTGCGCCAGTCCCTAGTCGTCCAGCCACTTCCAAGACTGTCTATCGAGTGGATCGCAACAAAGTTCAGTCTATTCTGCAAGAAGCTGTTGAAAATCCTGATTTGGCACGACAAAACTTGATTCGCCTTCAGAATGCGTGGGGAGAAGTGATTGAAAGTTTAGCTGGACCAGATAAGGCTCTTCTCGTAGGTTCTCAACCAGTTGCGGCCAATGAACACCATGCTATTTTAGCCTTTGAGTCTAATTTCAATGCTGGTCAAACCATGAAAAGGGACAATCTCAATACCATGTTCGGCAATATTCTCAGCCAGGCAGCTGGATTTTCACCTGAGATTCTGGCTATTTCCCTAGAGGAATGGAAAGAGGTTCGAGCAGCATTTTCAGCTAAAAACAAGTCTTCTCAAACCAATCAAGAGGTGGAAGAAGAGAGCCTAATTCCAGAAGGATTTGAATTTCTGGCTGATAAAGTCATGGTTGAAGAAGACTAAAAATGGATTTCATGATACAATAATCTTATGAATAGAAAACAATTTATCATAATAGCGTTATTCACGGCTGCTGAGACCTATTTTTTCAATGAATCTTTGATGACTGGTCGCTATGTTATGGCAGCTTTTTGGGCGATTCTACTCTTTCGAAACTTTAGGTTAAGTTACCTGATGGGGAAAATCGTAGATGCTATTGATCAACACTTAAACCGCAAGGATTAGCCCTCAGCTTCTAGACAAAATCAAAGCCTTTTAGGCTTTTTTTTGTTATACTAGTAGAGTATATTTATTGACCTTTTGTCCTATTTTTTAGGGATTGTAAGCAATTTCCTAAAGTATTGAGCAAAATGTTTGAAAAAGAAAGGAACTATCATGTCAGTATTAGAGATCAAAGATCTTCACGTTGAGATTGAAGGAAAAGAAATTTTGAAAGGAGTCAATCTGACTCTGAAAACAGGAGAAATCGCAGCTATCATGGGACCAAATGGTACTGGTAAATCGACTCTTTCAGCCGCTATCATGGGGAACCCTAACTATGAAGTTACCAAAGGTGAAGTCTTGTTTGATGGTGTAAATATCCTTGAGCTGGAAGTAGATGAGCGTGCGCGTATGGGACTTTTCCTTGCTATGCAATACCCATCTGAAATTCCTGGAATTACCAACGCTGAATTTCTTCGTGCAGCTATGAATGCTGGTAAAGAAGATGATGAAAAGATTTCAGTTCGTGAGTTCATCACTAAACTAGACGAGAAAATGGAATTGCTAAATATGAAAGAAGAAATGGCAGAGCGTTACCTCAACGAAGGCTTCTCTGGTGGTGAGAAAAAACGTAATGAAATTCTTCAACTCCTGATGTTGGAACCAACTTTTGCCCTTTTGGATGAGATTGACTCAGGTCTTGATATTGATGCCCTTAAAGTCGTATCGAAAGGTGTGAATGCTATGCGTGGTGAAGGCTTTGGTGCCATGATCATTACTCACTACCAACGTCTCTTGAACTACATCACACCAGACGTGGTACACGTGATGATGGAAGGTCGTGTTGTCCTTTCTGGTGGTCCAGAATTGGCAGCGCGTTTGGAACGTGAAGGATACGCAAAACTAGCTGAAGAACTTGGCTATGACTACAAGGAAGAATTGTAATTCCCTCGTATCTTTTAGGAGAAGTAAATGACTAAAGAAACTATTAAACTTTTTTCAGAAATGCACGCTGAACCAAGCTGGTTAGCTGACCTCCGTCAAAAAGCTTTTGATAAGATTGAGAGTTTGGAATTACCAGTTATCGAGCGTGTGAAATTTCACCGTTGGAATCTGGGAGATGGTACGATTACAGAAAGCGAACCATCAGCAAATGTTCCAGATTTTACAGCTCTAGACAATCACTTGAAATTGGTTCAAGTAGGCACTCAAACAGTTTTTGAACAAATTCCAGTTGAGTTGGCAGAACAAGGTGTTGTTTTTACAGACTTCCACTCAGCTTTAGAAGAAATTCCAGAGCTTATTGAGGAGTTCTTCATGTCATCAGTCAAATACGACGATGACAAGTTGGCGGCCTACCACACAGCTTACTTTAACAGTGGAGCTGTCCTCTACATTCCTGATAACGTTGAGATTGCTGAACCAATCGAAGGGATTTTCTACCAAGATAGCGATAGCGATGTACCATTTAACAAGCATATCCTTATCATTGCTGGTAAGAACAGTAAAATTAGCTATCTTGAACGTTTAGAGTCACGTGGCGGAGGTAGTGCCAAAGCAACTGCCAATATTACTGTAGAAGTCATCGCTCGCTCTGGCGCACAAGTGAAATTTTCAGCTATCGACCGTCTTGGTGAAAATGTTACTGTCTACATTAGCCGTCGTGGTAAGTTGAGCAACGATGCAAGTATTGACTGGGCGATTGGTGTCATGAACGAAGGGAATGTCGTTGCGGACTTTGATAGCGACTTGATTGGGAATGGTAGCCATGCTGACCTTAAAGTCGTGGCTCTTTCAAGTGGCCGTCAGGTGCAAGGGATTGACACTCGCGTAACCAACTATGGTTGCAACTCTATCGGAAATATTCTCCAACATGGGGTTATTCTTGAAAAAGCAACTTTGACCTTCAACGGTATCGGTCACATCATCAAGGGAGCTAAGGGAGCAGATGCCCAACAAGAAAGTCGTGTTCTCATGCTTTCAGACCAAGCTCGTTCAGATGCCAACCCAATTCTTTTGATTGATGAAAATGACGTTACTGCAGGTCACGCGGCTTCTATCGGTCAGGTAGATCCAGAAGACATGTACTACCTCATGAGCCGTAGCTTGGACAAAGCAACTGCAGAGCGTTTGGTTGTTCGTGGTTTCCTAGGCTCTGTTATCGTGGAGATTCCAGTCAAGGAAGTTCGTGATGAAATGATTGCAACTATCGAAGAAAAATTGTCTAAACGCTAAGGGGAAGCCTATGTTAGATGTAGAAGTGATTCGCAAGGATTTTCCAATTTTAGACCAGATTGTCAACGATGAACCGTTGGTCTATTTGGACAATGCTGCGACGACACAAAAACCATTAGCAGTTCTGGAAGCCATTAACCGCTACTATGAGCAGGACAATGCCAATGTTCACCGTGGTGTCCATACCTTGGCAGAACGAGCAACAGCATCCTATGAAGCCGCTCGTGAAACCATTCGTAAGTTTATCAATGCAGGATCTACAAAGGAAGTTCTCTTTACCAGAGGAACGACAACTAGCCTTAACTGGGTAGCACGTTATGCTGAGGAAGTTTTGACTGAGGGAGACCAGGTCTTGATTTCCGTCATGGAACACCATTCCAATATCATTCCTTGGCAGGAAGCCTGTCGCAAGACTGGAGCGGAGCTTGTCTATGTCTATCTCAAGGATGGAGCCCTGGATATGGATGATTTGCGTTCCAAATTGACTGACAAGGTCAAGTTTGTTTCGCTAGTCCATGCCTCAAATGTCCTTGGCGTGGTCAATCCAATCAAAGAAATTACTCAATTGGCCCACCAAGTTGGAGCCATCATGGTGGTGGATGGAGCTCAATCTACGCCGCATATGAAGATTGATGTTCAGGACTTGGATGTGGACTTCTTTGCCTTTTCAGGTCACAAGATGGCTGGTCCGACTGGTATCGGTGTTCTTTACGGCAAAGAAAAGTACCTAGAGCAAATGTCACCAGTAGAATTTGGCGGTGAAATGATTGATTTCGTTTATGAGCAATCTGCTAGTTGGAAGGAATTGCCTTGGAAATTTGAGGCTGGAACGCCAAATATGGCAGGTGCTATCGGACTTGCTGCAGCAGTGGATTATCTTGAAAATCTTGGTATGGATGCGATTGAAGCCCATGAACAGGAATTAATCTCATACGTATTTCCAAAACTGCAGGCCATTGAAGGATTGACTATTTATGGTTCTCAGGACTTGGCTCAACGTTCAGGTGTTATTGCCTTTAACTTAGGAGATCTTCATCCTCACGATCTTGCGACGGCTCTGGATTATGAAGGAGTAGCAGTTCGTGCAGGTCACCACTGTGCGCAACCCTTGCTTCAGTATTTGGAAGTCCCTGCAACAGCTCGTGCAAGTTTTTATATCTACAATACCAAGGCAGATTGCGACAAGTTGATCGATGCCCTACAAAAGACAAAGGAGTTTTTCAATGGCACTTTCTAAACTAGATAGCCTTTATATGGCAGTGGTAACGGACCATTCGAAAAATCCACATCACCAAGGGAAGCTGGAAGATGCTGAGCAGATTAGTCTCAATAATCCAACCTGTGGGGATGTCATCAACCTATCTGTCAAGTTTGATGCAGAAAATCGTTTGGAAGATATTGCTTTTCTAAATTCAGGATGCACGATTTCAACTGCCTCTGCTAGTATGATGACAGATGCCGTTTTAGGGAAGACCAAGCAAGAAATTTTAGAACTTGCGACCATTTTTTCTGAAATGGTTCAAGGACAAAAAGATGACCGCCAAGATCAACTAGGCGATGCAGCCTTCTTGTCAGGTGTTGCCAAATTCCCTCAACGAATCAAGTGTGCAACCCTAGCTTGGAACGCTCTTAAGAAGACAATTGAAAATCAAGAAGATAAATAAGAAACATAGAAATATATAATGAAAGAAAGGATATTATGGCTGAAGAAAGAGTAGAACCAAAACCAATTGATCTTGGTGAATATAAATTTGGTTTCCATGATGATGTAGAGCCTGTCCTATCGACAGGAAAAGGACTCAACGAAGGTGTTATTCGTGAACTATCAGCTGCCAAGGGTGAACCTGAGTGGATGCTAGAATTCCGTTTGAAATCTTATGAAACCTTCAAGAAAATGCCTATGCAAACATGGGGAGCAGACTTGTCAGAGATTGACTTTGATGATTTGATCTACTACCAAAAACCATCTGACAAACCAGCCCGTTCTTGGGATGATGTACCTGAAAAGATTAAAGAAACCTTTGAACGTATCGGGATTCCAGAAGCTGAACGTGCTTATCTAGCAGGAGCCTCTGCCCAGTACGAGTCGGAAGTGGTTTATCATAACATGAAAGAAGAATTTGAGAAGTTAGGTATTATCTTTACAGATACGGATTCTGCCCTCAAGGAATACCCAGACTTGTTTAAACAATACTTTGCTAAGTTGGTACCGCCGACTGATAACAAGTTGGCAGCCCTTAACTCAGCAGTATGGTCTGGTGGAACCTTTATCTATGTACCAAAAGGAGTCAAGGTAGACATTCCGCTTCAAACTTATTTCCGTATCAACAACGAAAATACAGGTCAGTTCGAACGTACCTTGATTATCGTTGACGAGGGAGCAAGTGTCCACTACGTAGAAGGATGTACAGCGCCAACTTATTCAAGCAATAGCTTACATGCGGCCATTGTAGAAATCTTTGCCTTGGACGGAGCTTATATGCGTTATACAACCATCCAAAACTGGTCTGATAATGTCTATAACTTGGTAACAAAACGTGCTAAAGCTTTGAAAGATGCGACTGTTGAGTGGATTGATGGTAACTTGGGTGCCAAAACAACCATGAAATACCCATCTGTTTACCTAGATGGAGAAGGGGCGCGTGGTACCATGCTTTCGATTGCTTTTGCCAATGTTGGTCAACACCAGGATACTGGTGCTAAGATGATCCACAACGCTCCACATACAAGCTCGTCTATCGTTTCTAAATCCATCGCTAAAGGTGGAGGAAAGGTTGACTACCGTGGACAAGTGACCTTTAACAAGAACTCTAAGAAATCTGTTTCTCACATCGAGTGTGATACGATTATCATGGATGACTTATCAGCGTCAGATACTATTCCATTTAATGAAATTCACAACTCGCAAGTTGCTTTGGAACACGAAGCCAAGGTATCTAAGATTTCAGAGGAACAACTCTACTACCTCATGAGTCGTGGTTTGTCAGAATCTGAGGCTACTGAGATGATCGTTATGGGATTTGTAGAGCCCTTCACCAAAGAACTACCAATGGAATACGCAGTTGAGCTGAACCGCTTGATTAGCTATGAAATGGAAGGGTCTGTTGGGTAAGAATATGCAAAATCTGAACAGGAAGTCTTCCTGTTCAGAATTTTTTTCAAAAAAGAACCTAATAAATATTCACAAAAATGCTTTTATATGGTAAAATAAAACAATTACATTTAGTGGAGATGAAGTATGAATATTTTTAGAACCAAGGATGTTAGTCTGGGACGAACGGAAATGCATCGCCATTTGAAATTATGGGATTTGATTCTATTAGGGATCGGTGCCATGGTAGGGACGGGGATTTTCACCATTACAGGAACAGCGGCAGCTACACTAGCTGGTCCATCACTAGTGGTTTCCATCGTGATTTCTGCCCTGTGTGTTTCTCTATCAGCTCTCTTTTTTGCAGAATTTGCCTCGCGTGTGCCTGCAACTGGTGGCGCTTATAGTTATCTCTATGCGATTTTAGGAGAATTACCAGCATGGATTGCTGGTTGGTTGACCATCATGGAATTTATGACAGCTGTTTCAGGTGTGGCGTCTGGTTGGGCAGCTTACTTTAAGGGCTTACTCAGTAATTATTGTATTTCCATGCCCCAAGCCTTGAATGGCACCTTTAACCCTGAACAAGGCACCTATATCGACCTTTTACCTATTTTGGTGCTTGCTTTGGTAACAGGATTGGTTTTATTAAATTCCAAGGCAGCCTTACGCTTTAATTCGCTTTTAGTAGTTTTGAAATTCTCTGCTCTTGCCTTATTTATCCTAGTTGGTATTTGGTACATCAAGCCAGAAAATTGGTCGAATTTTGCTCCTTTTGGTTTTGGTCAGCTTTATGGAGGAAGTACCGGGGTTATGGCAGGAGCCTCTTTGATGTTCTTCGGTTTTCTCGGTTTTGAGTCGATTTCCATGGCAGTTGATGAAATTCAAAGTCCGCAAAAAAATATTCCTCGCGGAATTGTGCTTTCTCTGACAATTGTCACCATTCTCTATGCCTTGGTAACAATAGTATTGACTGGGATTGTTCACTATAGCAAACTCAATGTGGACGATGCAGTGGCCTTTTCATTGCGTAGTATCGGAATTGGCTGGGCAGCCAACTACGTTTCATTGGTGGCCATTCTAACCCTGATAACCGTATGTATTTCCATGACCTACGCTCTGTCTCGGATGATTTATAGCTTAGCACGTGATGGACTTTTACCTCAAAGCTTCAAACAATTAAGCAAGACCAGTCGCGTTCCTAAAAATGCGACCATCTTAACAGGAGTTGCTTCAGCCATTGCAGCAGGAGTCTTTCCGCTAGCCAGTATCGCTGCCTTTTTAAATATCTGTACGCTAGCTTATCTCATTTTGCTAGCCTACGGTATTATCAAGCTCAGAAAGGATAAGGGCATGCCAAAAGAAGGAGAATTCAAAACTCCTTTAGTGCCGCTTTTGCCAATCCTTTCCATTCTTATCTGTCTTTCCTTTATGCTTCAGTATACCAAGGAAACATGGATTGCCTTTGGACTTGCTTTGTTGGTTGGACTAGTGATTTACTTTACTTATGGCTATCGTCACTCTACACTTTCTGAAGAAGAATAAAAGCTGGGAATTCCCAGCTTTTTTAATCTTTTACATAAGTAAATCCTTCCCCCAGAATTTCATGAGCCTCTGTGATGGTGATAAAGGCTTGAGGATCGACTTGGTGAATCACATCCTTCATTTTAACGATTTCATTTCGACCGACGATACAGTAGATAATTTTTAAATCCTTTTTGCTGTAGTAACCTTGACCAGATATAAAGGTTACGCCGCGTCCGAGTTCATCGTTAATTTTTTCGGCTAACCGATCTGGAAATTGAGTTATAATCATAAATCCTTTACCAGCATAACCTCCTTCACCGATCAAGTCGATAACACGAGCGATGATAAAGTCAAATAAGAGGGTATAAGTCACTAGGCGCAAATCTTGGAAGATAATCAAAATCAACATTAGAATAATGAAATCAAGCGAGAAAAGCAATTTTCCAATTGAAATATTGGTGTATTTGTTGAGGATGCGAGCAACAATATCTGATCCACCTGTTGTACCACCAGCATTAAAGATAATACCTAAACCAACTCCCAGTAAAACACCAGAAACTAAAGAGACAATAATGAGATCACCTTGCAAGTCAAATTGTAAAGGAATTCGTTCAAAGACAGCAAGCCAGATCGAGAGGGAAATGGTTCCCAAAAGGCTGGAGTAGAGAGTTTTCGGACCAAATATCTTCCAAGCGAGGATAAAGAGAGGGATGTTAATCAAGAGATTCATCACTGAGACAGGAATTTTAAAGAGATAGAAGGTAATCAATGTGATACCAGTTGCTCCGCCTTCAAACAAATGATGAGGAACTACAAAATAGGTAAGACCAAAGGCATAAATAGCTGCCCCAAGTATGATAGTGACAATAGGCTGAACTTTTCGGATCATGATTCTCCCTCGCTTTTCTATAGATAGATTATACCAAAATTCCAAGCTTTTTCATTGGATTCATTATGATTTTTTAACAATTTTTTGATATAATAAAGGTGATAAATCCCTATCTTATTGAGAAGAATAGAAAGATTGAAGATATGACACAAGTAAAAATTGTAACGGATTCCTCTGTTACTATTGAACCAGAAGTAGTTAAAGAATTAAATATCACCGTTGTTCCTTTATCTGTGATGATTGATGGTATCCTTTATTCTGATGCAGATTTGAAAGAGGGAGAATTCCTTCATCTTATGCAACAAAGTAAAAACCTACCCAAAACCAGTCAGCCTCCAGTGGGAGTATTTGCTGAAGTTTTTGAAGAGCTAGGTAAAGATGGTAGCCAGATTCTCGCTATTCACATGTCCCATGCACTATCTGGTACTGTTGAAGCTGCTCGCCAAGGAGCAAGCCTCTCTAGCGCTGATGTGACCGTTATTGATAGTTCTTTTACAGACCAAGCGATGAAGTTTCAAGTTGTTGAAGCTGCTAAACTTGCCCAAGAAGGAAAAGATTTGGAAACTATCCTAGCTCATGTAGAAGACGTCAAGAATCATACGGAACTCTATATCGGCGTTTCAACATTAGAAAACCTAGTTAAGGGTGGACGTATTGGGCGTGTGACAGGCTTGATCAGTTCTCTGCTAAATATTCGTGTCGTCATGCAAATGAAGGAGCATGAACTGCAACCTATCGTAAAAGGGCGTGGTTCGAAAACTTTC
The DNA here is from genome assembly GCF_007475365.1 of Streptococcus oralis subsp. dentisani. NCBI lineage: Bacteria > Bacillati > Bacillota > Bacilli > Lactobacillales > Streptococcaceae > Streptococcus > Streptococcus oralis. The sequence continues at coordinate 327,171 of NZ_CP034442.1, forward strand.
AAAAAATGGCTTGACGAGTTGGCTGAGACCCTTTCTCATAAATCGGTTGCAGAGATTGGAATTTCCTACGCTGGTACCAATGAATGGGCAAATGAGATGAAGAATGTTTTACAAACTTATGTTGAAAAACCGATATCAGTACTGGAAACAGGCTCTATCATTCAAACCCACACAGGTGAAAATGCGTGGGCTATCTTAGTTCGATATCATTCCTAAAAAAATAGAGAAAAATCGTTAGAAATAGCGTTTTTGACTTGACCTGTGGGCAATTTTAGGATATGATTATATTTGTTAATTAGAAATTATTTGGAGGAATTATTAACATGGCAAACAAACAAGATTTGATCGCTAAAGTAGCAGAAGCTACAGAATTGACTAAGAAAGATTCAGCAGCAGCAGTTGATGCTGTATTTGCAGCAGTAACTGAATACCTTGCAGCTGGTGAAAAAGTTCAATTGATCGGTTTTGGTAACTTTGAAGTTCGTGAGCGTGCTGCACGTAAAGGTCGCAACCCACAAACTGGTAAAGAAATCAAAATCGCAGCTTCTAAAGTTCCAGCATTCAAAGCTGGTAAAGCTCTTAAAGACGCTGTTAAATAATGAATTTAGAAAAAGCCTATTGTATCAAGCTTTCTAGCTTGGTCAACAGGCTTTTTGTTTTGGAAAATATGATTTTATCGTTCTGTGCAAAAAGAAAAAGGCTCCCATGAAATGAGAACCTTCTTTTAATTAGTTTTTAGAAGCTGCTTGGAATTCAGGGTTTTTCCATGCTTCATCAATGATTGCTTGCAATTCTTTAGCAGATGCTTGCATTTTTTGAGTTTCCGCATCGTTCAATGGGATGTTTACTGGACGAACGATACCATGTGCACCAACAACTGCTGGTTGACCGATAAAGACGTTTTCAACTCCGTATTGACCTTCTTGGAAGACTGAAAGTGGAAGTACTGCATTTTCGTCATCAAGGATTGCTTTTGTGATACGAGCAAGCGCTACGGCGATACCATAGTATGTAGCTCCTTTTTTGTTGATGATTGTGTAAGCAGCATCACGAACACCTTCGAACAATTCAATCAATTCAGCTTCTTGAACGTTTTGAGTGTCTTTAAGGAATTCTTCAAGGTTTACACCAGCGATGTTGGCGTGTGACCAAACGGCAAATTCAGAATCTCCGTGTTCACCCATGATGTAGGCGTGAACTGAACGAGCATCAACATCCAATTTTTCAGCAAGTGCTTGACGGAAACGTGCTGAGTCAAGTGAAGTACCTGAACCGATAACGCGTTCTTTAGGGAATCCAGAGAATTTCCAAGTTGAGTAAGTCAAAACGTCAACTGGGTTAGCCGCAACAAGGAAGATACCATCAAAACCTGATTCAACAACTTGTGTTACGATTGATTTGTTGATAGCCAAGTTTTTACCTACAAGGTCAAGGCGAGTTTCACCTGGTTTTTGAGGAGCACCTGCAGTGATAACAACAAGGTCAGCGTCTGCACAGTCAGAGTATTGAGCAGCGTAGATTTTTTTAGGTGAAGTGAAGGCAAGGGCGTGGCTAAGGTCAAGCGCATCACCAACAGCTTTTTCGTGTAATTGTGGAATTTCGATAATTCCAAGCTCTTGTGCAATTCCTTGGTTAACAAGTGCGAAAGCGTAAGATGAACCCACGGCACCGTCACCAACAAGGATCACTTTTTTGTGTTGTTTAGTTGAAGTCATTATCTAAACATCTCCTTCATTTTTTTTAGGGGAATCCCCAGACACTTTCATTCTATCACTTTTAAAAAGCTTTGTCACGAATATTCTATTCGGTTATCGATGTAAACGTTTTAGTAGTTTCAGAAGCCTGAAATAAAGGACATTTTATGGTATAATATATCTAATTACTAATAGTGAAATGAGGCATTTATGAATGCAGGATAGAAATTTAGTGAATGTCAATCTGACAAAGGAGATGAAGACCAGCTTTATCGACTACGCCATGAGCGTTATCGTCGCGCGGGCCCTTCCTGATGTTCGAGATGGCTTAAAACCTGTTCACCGCCGTATTCTTTATGGAATGAATGAATTAGGTGTTACTCCAGACAAACCTCATAAAAAATCAGCCCGTATTACAGGGGATGTTATGGGTAAATACCACCCGCACGGAGATTCCTCAATTTACGAAGCCATGGTTCGTATGGCTCAGTGGTGGAGCTACCGTTACATGCTTGTGGATGGGCATGGAAACTTTGGTTCTATGGATGGAGACGGTGCTGCCGCGCAGCGGTACACTGAGGCACGTATGAGCAAGATTGCTCTTGAAATGCTTCGTGATATCAATAAAAACACAGTTGATTTCGTAGACAACTACGATGCTAACGAACGTGAGCCCTTGGTCTTGCCAGCTCGTTTTCCAAACCTTTTGGTCAATGGGGCAACTGGGATTGCCGTAGGGATGGCTACCAATATTCCACCTCACAACTTAGGAGAGACCATTGATGCAGTGAAGTTGGTTATGGATAATCCTGAAGTGACGACTAAGGACTTGATGGAAGTCTTGCCTGGTCCAGATTTTCCAACTGGTGCTCTTGTTATGGGGAAATCAGGGATTCATAAGGCCTATGAGACTGGTAAAGGTTCCATTGTCCTTCGTTCTCGTACAGAGATTGAAACTACTAAGACGGGTCGTGAGCGCATCGTTGTAACAGAATTTCCTTACATGGTCAATAAAACCAAGGTCCATGAGCATATTGTTCGCTTAGTTCAGGAAAAACGCCTTGAGGGCATTACAGCCGTACGTGATGAGTCCAACCGTGAAGGGGTTCGCTTTGTGATTGAGGTTAAACGCGACGCGTCTGCCAACGTTATCCTTAACAATCTTTTCAAGATGACCCAGATGCAAACCAACTTTGGTTTCAATATGCTGGCAATTGAAAATGGCGTACCAAAGATTTTGTCCCTTCGTCAAATTTTGGATGCTTATATCGAGCACCAAAAAGAAGTGGTTGTTCGCCGTACTCGTTTTGACAAGGAAAAAGCAGAAGCGCGTGCGCACATCTTAGAAGGTCTTTTAATTGCACTTGACCATATCGATGAAGTGATTCGTATCATTCGTGCCAGTGAAACAGATGCGGAAGCGCAAGCTGAGTTGATGAGCAAGTTCAAGCTTTCTGAACGTCAAAGTCAAGCTATCCTTGATATGCGTCTTCGTCGTTTGACAGGATTGGAACGTGATAAGATTCAGTCTGAATATGATGAATTGATTGCCTTGATTGCAGATTTGGCTGATATTCTTGCCAAACCAGAACGTGTGGCGCAAATCATCAAAGAGGAGCTAGATGAAGTCAAACGTAAGTTTGGTGACAAGCGTCGTACCGAGTTGATGGTTGGAGAAGTCTTAACTCTTGAAGATGAAGATTTGATTGAAGAAACGGATGTCTTGATTACCCTTTCTAATAAGGGCTATATCAAACGTTTGGACCAAGGTGAGTTTACTGCTCAAAAACGTGGTGGTCGTGGTGTCCAAGGTACGGGAGTTAAGGATGATGACTTTGTGCGTGAGTTGGTTTCAACCAGCACCCATGATCATTTGCTCTTCTTTACCAATAAAGGACGAGTATACCGACTAAAAGGTTATGAAATTCCTGAATATGGTCGTACAGCCAAAGGATTGCCAGTTGTCAATCTTTTGAAGTTGGACGAGGGTGAGAGCATTCAGACCATTATCAACGTTGAGTCTGAACGTAGTGATGATGCTTATCTCTTCTTCACAACTCGTCACGGTATCGTGAAGAGAACCAGCGTCAAGGAATTTGCTAACATTCGTCAGAATGGACTTAAGGCCTTGAATCTCAAGGATGAGGATGAGTTGATCAATGTCTTGCTGACAGAAGAAGGCACAGATATTATCATTGGTACTAAGTTTGGTTATGCTGTTCGCTTTAATCAATCAGCCGTTCGTGGCATGAGCCGTATCGCGACGGGTGTCCGAGGAGTCAATCTTCGTGAAGGAGATACAGTAGTTGGCGCCAGTGTGATTACTGACCAGGATGAGGTCCTTATCATCACTGAAAAAGGTTATGGTAAACGTACCCTTGCTACTGAATATCCAACTAAAGGCCGTGGTGGTAAAGGGATGAAGACAGCCAATGTTGCTGAGAAGAATGGTCCTCTTGCAGGTCTCCTCACTGTTAAAGGGGATGAAGACCTGATGATTATCACGGATACAGGTGTCATGATTCGAACAAATGTTGCCGATATTTCACAAACAGGACGCTCAACGATGGGAGTTAAGGTGATGCGTCTAGACCAAGATGCCAAGATTGTGACCTTTACAACGGTTGCTGCAGCAGAAAAAGAAGAGGTAGCAACAGAAGAGAAAACAGAGGGTGAAGCATAATGTCTCACAGAAAAATAAAGAAGAATAACCGTAAAAATATACTAATCAATATTTTAGCCGGTTTCTTGATTCTTCTATCCCTTGCCTTGATTTTTAATGCTCAAATTCGTGACATCTTTATGGTTTGGAATACCAATAAATACCAGGTCAGTCAGGTGACTAAGGAAAAGATTGAAGAGAATAAAGAGACAGAGGGAAATTTCGATTTTGATTCTGTCAAATCCATTTCATCGGAAGCGGTGTTAGCTGCCCAGTGGGATGCTCAGCAACTTCCAGTTATCGGAGGGATTGCCATTCCTGAAGTAGAGATTAACCTGCCTATTTTTAAAGGTTTGGATAATGTAAACTTGTTTTACGGAGCAGGAACCATGAAAGCAGATCAGAAAATGGGGGAAGGCAACTATTCACTAGCCAGCCACCATATCTTTACTGCTGAAAATGCAAGCCAAATGCTCTTTTCACCTTTGGTCAATGCCAAGGCAGGGATGAAAATCTATCTGACTGATAAAGATAAAGTGTACACCTATGAGATTCGTGAGGTGAAGCACGTAACGCCTGATCGCGTTGATGAAATTGAAGACCGTGATGGTATCAAAGAAATCACATTGGTGACCTGTGTCGACTATGATGCGACAGAGCGAATTATTGTTAAAGGTGATTTTAAAGAAGTTAAAGCATATTCAGAAACATCTGATGATATCCTAAACGCCTTTAATCAGCCATATAAACAACGTTATTAACCTCAAAAACCAGTGAATTGTATTTTTCGCTGGTTTTTTGTCAAATTGACTCATCAGCCAAAGGAGAATAATACATGTTCGAATATTTTTGGATTGAAATGAAAATGATGTGGGAAGGTCCTGTCTTTAGTTTTGCCTTTTACTTATTAACCTCTATTCTTTTACTAATCTTTTGGCGACGTTTTATAATTGTCCGTCGTAGTGGTGGTAATTTTTTTGCCCCGTTTCACATTGCCAATGAGAGAATTTATATTCACAGTGCTTTCGTATTTGTGAAGCGAATCATTCCGCTGAATAACATCAAAAGGATTGAAGTCAAATATATCCGAAGTGTCAAACTGAATGGGGTAAGGTATCATTTGTGTATCGAAAGAAAAGATGGAAAAGCTGTAAGTTTTTTCTTCGGACAAACAAAACAGAATGATTTGCTTGACAAGAATTTAAAGAATGAAACTAAAAACTACCATATTAGAATTGTAATTGATGGATAAGTTGAAAGATTTATCGTAAGTAACCGAAGGATGCCTGACATAAAAAAGGATAGATAATGAGTCAGTTAAGAGAAAAGTCTTTAGTTACGCTCAAAGAAGACATAACAAGTAGTTTTCCATTTGACAAGGATCTTCCTGTGATATTCTTGGGAGAAATTGCCAATATCGCTGGACATGGGATCTTCATAGGAAAATCGGGGAAGTCTTATTTTGGATATCATATTTCACATTTTAGAGAACTAAGTGAAGATGAGATATAGGACTTTCGCAGTAGGAAAAATAGATGAGGAGTTGAGAATGAATAATCAGATTGACTTGGTACTTCCGAACCTATACGCAGAATTCTTGAGTAAAATTGACAAAGTAGGAGAGTTGATAATAGAGAATACAGGCATCACCTTATATTCGAGGTTAGATTTGCTAGAAAGAAACTCCACCTACCAAATAGAAGGGTGGGAACCTGATTTTTTCCTGATTGGGCAAGATGGGGATGTCGCTTTTTTTATTTTATAAAGAAAGATTCTGACGACACTATTTATATGAATGATTTGGGGGCATTAGGTTCACTGGAAATGAAACCCATATCTTTGAATATTTTCGAGTTTGTGAAACAAGCGAGTGAACATTATGATGATATCTTCTAATCATTGCAAGTGTTGTTATTTTGTCGTACGCGTGTGTGGAAGACGTTTTTATGAAATCATTTGAACATTTTGATTAATGTTACTAAATTTTTAGTAAATGACAATGATTTGGAGAGTGAAAATGAATTTTGATGAGAGTTTACAGCAATACACTTATGAGCATGAGGGAGTGACCTTTGTTTGGGACGAAAAGCCTGATTGTGACTTTATAGATAAAGTTGAACTGTTATCAAAAAATTATCAGGAAAATCTCAATAGAATTATCAACTTCATGCTAGCTGATCTTAAGGAAATGTATGGAGCAGTCAGCGAGGAAGATGTGAAGAACAAGCTGGGGAAACCTATCATTGACTACAATCAAGGAACAGTTAGTTATTGTGAGCAAACTTTCGATGACTGGCACCTATTTGAGTTTGAATTTTTGGATGATCAATTTGAAACATTGGAATGTTTTTCTGTTAATGGGTAAAGGAGAAATTTATGGAATTCCCCAATGCGTTGATTTTCTTTGTAGAAAACGTATACAAGAAAGGCTTTTCAAAATGCGTGCTTTATGTTATAATATTCACAAATAAAAGTTTTAGGAGTTTTTTATGGTCTCTTCAGAATTTATCTCAAAGATTGAATTTGCTTGTAAGAAGAAAGAAAGTCTTTATAGCCAAAGCAAGTTTAAGTATGCGATTCGTTCCATGTTTGCAGGAGCTTTCTTAACATTTAGCACAGGTGCGGGTGCAATTGGTGCTGACTTGATTAATAAGATCGCACCAGGCAGTGGTCGCTTCCTCTTCCCATTCGTTTTTGCTTGGGGATTGGCTTACATTGTTTTCTTAAATGCTGAGTTGGTAACTTCCAACATGATGTTTTTGACAGCTGGCAGTTTCTTGAAGAAAATTTCATGGAGAAAAACGGCTGAGATTTTACTATACTGTACCTTGTTCAATCTCATCGGAGCTCTTATAGCAGGTTGGGGCTTTGCCCACTCAGCAGCCTATGCAAATCTGACACATGACAGCTTCATTTCAGGGGTTGTAGAGATGAAGTTAGGCCGTTCTAATGAGCTAATCTTGCTTGAGGCTATTTTAGCCAATGTCTTTGTAAACATTGCCATTCTTTCCTTTGTTTTGGTCAAGGATAGTGCAGCTAAGCTATGGCTTGTTTTGTCAGCTATTTACATGTTTGTATTCTTAACAAACGAACACATTGCAGCGAACTTTGCTTCATTTGCGATTGTTAAATTCAGTGTTGCAGCGGATTCAATTGCAAACTTTGACATTCCTAATATCCTTCGTCACTGGGGTGTAACCTTTGTCGGGAACTTTATCGGAGGAGGTCTCTTGATGGGCTTACCATACGCCTTCCTCAATAAAAACGAAGATACTTATGTCGATTAAAGAAATGAGCACGAGTTAATCGTGCTTTTTTGTTTGATGTGTATGACTAGTCATAGTTGTTCCTTATATCAAAATATAGAAAAACGGTATTGGAAAAGACTAGAACAAGATGATACAATATCCCTAATGAAGCTATTTGGAGGTCGTCTTATGACTCGTGATTTTAAATTTGAAACTCTACAATTACATGCTGGGCAAGTAGTTGATCCAGTGACCAAATCTCGTGCAGTACCGATTTATCAAACAACATCCTTCGTTTTTGATGACACGCAGGAAGGTGCTGATCTGTTTGCCTTGAGAAAACCAGGGAACATTTATACTCGTATCACAAATCCTACAACAGCAGCCTTTGAGGAAAGAATTGCTGCTCTTGAAGGTGGTGTTGGAGCGCTAGCAACAGCATCAGGTATGGCAGCAGTGACTTATACGATTTTGGCTCTTGCTCACGCAGGTGACCATGTGGTGGCTGCGTCAACTATTTACGGTGGGACCTTCAACCTCTTGAAGGAAACCCTTCCTCGATATGGGATCACAACAACCTTTGTGGATGTGGATAATTTGGAAGAAGTGGAAGCAGCTATCAATGACAATACCAAGCTTGTCTTGATTGAAACCTTGGGGAATCCCTTGATTAACATTCCTGACTTGGAAAAATTGGCTGAGATTGCTCATAAACACCAGATTCCTCTCGTTTCAGACAACACTTTTGCCACACCATATTTGATTAACGTCTTCTCTCACGGTGTAGATATTTCCATTCACTCAGCAACTAAGTTTATCGGTGGGCATGGTACGACTATTGGAGGAGTGATTGTCGATAGCGGTCGTTTTGACTGGGCAGCTTCAGGGAAGTTCCCTCAATTTGTTGAGGAAGATCCGAGCTACCATAACTTGAGCTATACTCGTGATGTGGGTGCAGCAGCCTTTATTATTGCAGTTCGTGTTCAATTGCTTCGTGATACTGGTGCGGCCTTGTCTCCATTTAATGCCTTCCTCTTACTCCAAGGGCTTGAAACTCTCTCTCTTCGTGTTGAACGCCATGTGCAAAATGCAGAGAAAATTGTTGATTTCCTTGTCAACCATCCTAAGGTAGAGAAGGTAAATTATCCAAAACTAGCTGACAGTCCTTATCATGCCTTGGCTGAGAAATATTTGCCAAAAGGTGTTGGTTCAATCTTTACCTTCCATGTCAAAGGTGGAGAAGCAGAAGCTCGCAAGGTGATTGATAATTTGGAAATCTTCTCTGACCTTGCAAACGTTGCAGATGCCAAATCTCTTGTTGTCCATCCAGCCACAACCACTCACGGTCAGTTGTCAGAAAAAGATCTAGAAGCGGCAGGTGTCACACCAAACCAAATCCGCTTGTCGATCGGTCTTGAAAATGTAGAGGATTTGATTGAAGATTTGCGTTTGGCCTTGGAAAAAATTTAAAGTAACAGATATAAACAGTGGGTTTGACTCGCTGTTTTTGATTTTCCCTCAGGCATGATATAATGGATAAAGAAGTCTAGAAAGAGGAACGATATGAACGAAATCAAATGTCCCAACTGTGGGGAAGTCTTTACAGTAAATGAGAGTCAGTATGCCGAACTTTTGTCCCAAGTGAGAACTGCCGAGTTTGATAAGGAATTACACGACCGCATGAAGCAGGAGCTGGCCTTGGCTGAGCAAAAGGCTATGAATGAACAACAGACCAAACTGGCTCAGAAGGACCAAGAAATTGCGCAATTGCAGAGTCAAATCCAAAACTTTGATACAGAGAAAGAGTTAGCTAAGAAAGAAGTTGAGCAGACAAGTCACCAGGCCTTATTAGCTAAGGACAAGGAAGTGCAGGCCTTGGAAAGCCAATTGGCCACCTTGCGTTTGGAGCATGAAAATCAACTGCAAAAGACCCTTTCTGACTTAGAAAAAGAACGCGATCAGGTCAAAAACCAGCTCCTCTTGCAAGAAAAGGAAAATGAGTTGTCTTTAGCTTCTGTTAAGCAGAATTACGAAGCCCAGCTCAAGGCAGCCAGTGAACAAGTCGAATTTTACAAGAATTTCAAAGCCCAACAATCTACAAAAGCTATCGGGGAAAGTTTGGAACAGTATGCAGAGAGTGAGTTTAACAAGGTCCGCAGTTTTGCTTTTCCAAATGCTTACTTTGAAAAGGATAACAAGGTTTCTGCGCGTGGTTCTAAGGGTGACTTTATCTTCCGTGAATGTGATGAAAATGGTCTAGAGTTCATTTCCATCATGTTTGAGATGAAAAATGAAGCGGACGGAACAGAGAAGAAGCACAAGAATGCCGATTTTTACAAGGAATTAGACAAGGACCGTCGGGAAAAGAACTGTGAGTATGCCGTGTTGGTGACTATGTTAGAAGCAGATAACGACTACTTTAACACAGGGATTGTTGACGTCAGCCACGAGTATGAAAAGATGTATGTGGTCCGTCCTCAGTTCTTTATTCAGCTGATTGGTCTCTTGCGAAATGCTGCGCTTAATTCCCTTAAATACAAGCAGGAGTTGGCCTTGGTGCGGGAGCAGAATATTGATATCACGCATTTTGAGGAAGACTTGGATGCCTTCAAAGTAGCTTTTGCCAAAAACTACAACTCTGCTTCGACCAACTTTGGTAAAGCAATTGATGAAATCGACAAGGCCATCAAACGCATGGAAGAGGTCAAAAAGTTCCTAACCACATCTGAGAATCAACTTCGTCTAGCGAACAACAAATTGGAAGATGTTTCAGTCAAAAAATTGACTCGAAAAAATCCAACCATGAAAGCTAAGTTTGAAGCGCTGAAGGGGGAGTAGTATTACCTTAGAAACAGGAATTTATATGAAAAGAGCTATATTGTTGATATCTATTGCAATAAAATATCAAACGACTACTTCGACACCACTGAGCCAGAAAGTAAGCTAGCTCGAATCATGTTTTCTTATTACGGGGCTCTCAATGCTCAGCTAAAAGGAGATGAAGCTCTTGCACGTAGTTTGTTTGAAAGCATTGCCCATGAAAATCCAGAGCTCTTTTGTGTTCAGGAAACGCAGAAATATTTAGAATCAGTGAAATGAGAGTAACATATGAAATTAGTAGAAAAAAAAGTAAGTAGGGCGACAGAAAACACTCTTCTACAACTTGATAGGACTATTCTAATTTGCTCATTTTTAGTCTTGGTTGTTGATTTGATGGCAGTATTTTTAGTATTTCAAAGTAATTTGAAAATATTGGGACTCATATTATTAGTTATTGACTTTTTAGCTCTCGTCTTTGTATTTTATTTAAGATTTATATCTAGCAAAGTTGTTTATCTAATGTTAAACGATGCTATTAATCTTAAACTCTATGAAGACATGTTTAGGGTTCAATCTGAGAAATCGATTAAGATTTATAGAGCAACGTATCAAGAGTATTTTCAATTTATTCAGGGACAAGTGACTTATTTAAAAGGAGATTTTCAAGCTGCCAAGGAAAATTTTGAAAAAATTAATTTAAAAAAAGTTTGGAAGAGATTTAGTACAGACATATTCCTAAGATTAACTTATGGTCAATTGTTGGTTTCCATTCATCTTCAAGATGAATCAGCTATCACTTTCTTTGAGGAACAATTGTCCAAGGCGCCAGATTCGAAAGATGGTAAAGCTAAACTAGTCGCCCAAACTCAAGCCATAAAAGATATTGTGTTCAATAAAGAAGTGAACGACTACTTCGACACCACTGAACCAGAAAGTAATCTAGCTCGAATCATGTTTTCTTATTACGGCGCTCTCAATGCCCAATTAAAAGGAGATGAAGCTCGTGCTCGTAGTTTGTTTGAAAGCATCGCCCATGAAAATCCAGAACTCTTTTATGTTCAGGAAGCGAAGAAGTATTTAGAAAACACTGATATAAGTTCGTAACTTGTGTCACTTATGTTGATGTGCACAAACAGGATAATAAGATTATGCAACAGTTAAATTTACTAACGAGATGAGATTGTGAAAGGTAGAGCTTGGAGAATAGGTTTAAAATTGGGGAAAGTGGGTCATCTCACTCAAACTTTTAATACAACTGGTGAGATAGTTGATAGTATCTCTAATTGGGTTATAGAGTATCCTAAAGAAGTAGTAATTGGAGGTATAGTAACAACTGTATTCTTCTTTGGTGGGAAACTTGTCACAGCTGGAGGTACTTTGCTAGCTCATTTAGCTAGTTTGTTTGTAATTTTTTATAGGAGTTTTTTATGTTAGATAATATTTCTAAGAATATCTCGAATTGGTCATCAGGTCGAATTTGCAGTATACTGGAGGTTTTTATTTTATTTTATCTACGTTGGACAATTATTGCAACAGCAATTAGTTTATTATTCGTAAAATCGACCGTCGTTACTACATTATTGCTCATATTTCTAACATTACTGACTATTATCGTTGTAATAACTCATTTTTTAGTAAATCACGTTGCTGAAGTTATTTTATACGAGCAAGTGAATTTTATAAAATATATTTCTCTTTTAACTGAAACTTATGAAAGGCGGCCTGATAATAAAACAGGGAATTTAAATGCCTTAAATCTGGGTTTAGCTAGGTGTGCTTTCTATCAAGGGAATTTTAGTGAGGCAATCCAATATGCTGAACGAATAAGAGTTAAACGTTCTAAATTGAATGTAAAAGGTATTTATGAACTAAATATCGTATTTATAGAATCATTATCATATCTTCATTTAAGGGAGACAGATGAAATTTCTAAACTTTTAGTATCTTACGATTGGGAAAAAATTAAAAGAATTGATAAAAATAGAATGTTGGATTTAATTGAACCAGTATCAAAAATACTAAATGGAGAAGTTACAGACTACTTCGACACCACTGAACCTGAAAATAAACTAGCCCGAATCATGTTTTCTTATTACGGAGCTCTTAACGCTCAGTTAAAAGGAGATGAAACTCGTGCTCGTAGTTTGTTTGAAAGCATAGCCCATGAAAATCCAGAGCTTTTCTATGTTCAGAAAGCGAAGAAATATTTAGAAAAAACTGATATAAGTTCGTAACTTGCGTTACTTATGTTGAAGTACACAAACAGGATAATAAGACTATTCAACAGTTAAAACTACTAATGAGACGGGATTGTGGAAGGTATATCATGGAGAACAGGTATTAAAATCGGAGAAAGAAGTTGTTGCTACCGCTTTTGGCTTTGGAGTCTTGATAGCGATTCTAGTAATTGTGAGCGCCTTCTTATATTCAAGTTCTACAATGGAGGATAATGGTGAAAGAAATATTAAATAACTACTCGTTGAAAATATCTAGATTTGAAATTCCAAAATTATATAATTTGACAAAAATAGTATACATTTGTTTATTTCCTATAGTTTTTCTAGCATTTATAGGCATGGTTGTTGAATTATTTAAAGGTGGGGAAATGAATTTTACGAAATTCATTTCTTATACGGTAGTATGTTTTGGGTTTGAGACATTGCTTTCATTAAACAATAAACTGGTTAAATTAGCTGTAGATAATATCTTTTTGACAGATATTAATTTCGACAAGTACATAAGTTATTATCGTTATGTGGCTGAACACTCAGTTAAGTCTCAGCAACTTTTTAATAAAGCAAATTGTTTACTAGCTATTGCCCAATCGTCATACTACCAAGGAAAGTTTGAAGAATCGCTTGATAATTTGGAACGAATAAATTTTGAGGATAAAAATTTTAATAAGAAATTTGAGATCCAATTGTTCACAGCTTACTTTAAGATTCTTTCACTTATCCATGCTGATAAGACAGAGGAAATTTCGCACCAAATCGATATGTTAGCTACATTAAAAGTTCGAACAAATTCTCAGGTTGCTAGGAAGACGAATGTAATAAACATAATAAAAGCTATAGAGGATCTTGTTTTAAATAAAAGATCAAACGACTACTTCAACACCACCAAACCAGAAAATAAGCTAGCTCGAATCATGTTCTCTTATTACAGAGCTCTCAACGCTCAGCTAAAAGGAGATGAAGCTCGTGCCCGTAGTTTGTTTGAAAGCATCACCCATGAAAATCCAAAACTATTTTATGTTCAGGAAGCGAAGAAATATTTAGAATTAGTGAAATGAGAGTAATATATGAAATTAATTGAAAAAATAGTAAGTAGGGCGACAGAAAATACTCTTTTACAAATAGAGACTGTTATTCTAATTAGTTCAGCTGTAGCACTAGCTATTGGAGCAGTAGGAGTTTTTTTAGAACACCAACCTGAAACAAAAAGGTGGGGGTTAATACTTGCTTTACTGATGTTGTTTGTAGCTATCTGGAGTTTATATCTACGTTTTGTCCTAAACAAAGTTATTTATCTAGTGTTAAACGATTCTATTAATCTTAAGCTCTATGTGGACATGTTCAGGGTTCAATCAGAAAAGTCTATTAAGCCCTTTAGGGCAACATATCGTGAGTATTACCAATTTATCCAAGGTCAAGTGGCTTATCTAAAAGGAGATTTTCAATCTGCCAAGGAAAATATGTCCAAGTATAATTTGAAAAAAATTTGGGGTAGATTAAGAGACTATACATTTTTAATATCAACCTATGAACTATTAAAAGTTTCCATCCATCTTCAAGATGAGCGAGACATTGCTTTCTTTGAGGAACAATTGTCCAAGGCGCCAGATTCGAAAGATGGGAAAGCTAAACTAGTCGCCCAAACTCAAGCCATAAAAGATATTGTGTTCAATAAAGAAGTGAACGACTACTTCGATACCACAGAACCCGAAAATAAGCTAGCTCGAATCATGTTTTCGTATTACGGAGCTCTCAATGCCCAATTAAAAGGAGATGAAGCTCGTGCTCGCAGTTTGTTTGAAAGCATCGCCCATGAAAATCCAGAACTCTTTTATGTACGGGAAGCTAGGAAGTATTTAGAAAAATGAGCTGATATAGTTTTAAAATCTGTCTAAGATAGAATATGTTGATGTAAAGTGAAAGGGAAATTAGAAAGCAACACATGAACGGTATTATCAACTTAAAAAAAGAAGCGGGGATGACCTCGCATGATGCGGTTTTTAAACTGCGTAAGATTTTGGGAACTAAGAAGATTGGTCATGGTGGGACCTTGGATCCGAATGTGGTGGGTGTTTTGCCCATTGCGGTTGGCAAGGCGACCCGCATGGTCGAGTTTATGCAGGATGAGGGCAAGGTCTATGAGGGGGAAATCACTCTTGGTTATTCCACAACGACCGAGGATGCTAGTGGGGAAGTGGTCGCAGAGACACCCGTTTTGTCTCCCTTGGATGAAACCATTGTCGATGAAGCCATTGCGAGTCTGACTGGGCCTATTACTCAGATTCCACCTATGTATTCGGCTGTCAAGGTCAATGGTCGTAAGCTCTATGAGTATGCGCGTGCAGGTCAGGAAGTGGAGCGTCCAGAACGTCAGGTGACTATTTATCAATTTGAACGGACAAGTCCGATTTCTTATGAGGATTACCTCGCACGTTTCACTTTTCGTGTGAAATGTAGTAAGGGGACTTATATCCGTACCTTGTCTGTTGACTTGGGAGAGAAGCTGGGTTATGAGGCCCATATGTCCCATTTGACTCGGACGAGTGCAGCAGGTTTACAACTGGAGGATGCTCTTACCTTGGACGAAATTGCTGAAAAAGTGGGGGCTGGTCAGCTGGACTTTCTTTATCCGTTAGAGATTGGAACAGGGGACCTTGTTAAAGTTATCCTAACTCCAGAAGAGGCTACAGAAGTGCGCTTTGGTCGTTTTATTGAGTTAGACCAAACGGACAAAGAATTGGCTGCCTTTGAAGGAGATAAATTGCTAGCTATTCTAGAAAAAAGGGACAATTTCTACAAACCAAGGAAGGTTTTTGGCTAGTCTAACTGGGTGTAAGTATTAGAATTGTGTCACCCATAATCTATCCAAAATCAGACTATAAATTTTGCAAAAAATATGATAGAATAGACGACGGATAAAAAAACGGAGGATAGCATGCAAAATAGACCAATCATTATCGGAGTGACAGGTGGTTCTGGTGGAGGAAAAACCAGTGTTTCAAGAGCCATTTTATCGCACTTCCCTGATGAAAAGATTTCCATGATTGAGCACGACTCATACTACAAGGATCAGTCTCACTTGACTTTTGAAGAGCGTGTCAAAACCAACTATGACCATCCATTTGCCTTTGATACAGACTTGATGATCGAGCAGATTAAGGAATTGTTGGCAGGGCGCCCGGTGGATATTCCAACTTATGACTATACAGCGCATACACGGAGTAGCAAGACCTATCGTCAGGAGCCTCAGGATGTCTTTATCGTTGAGGGGATTCTGGTCTTGGAGGACAAACGTCTGCGCGATTTGATGGACATCAAGATTTTTGTGGATACAGATGATGATGTGCGCATTATTCGTCGTATCAAGCGTGATATGGAAGAGCGCGGCCGTAGTCTAGATAGCGTTATTGATCAGTATTTGGGTGTGGTCAAACCCATGTATCATCAGTTTATTGAGCCGACCAAGCGGTATGCCGATATCGTCATTCCTGAAGGAGTCAGCAATTCCGTTGCTATCGACCTTTTGACCACCAAGATTGCAAAGATTTTGGAAGAAGCTCGTAACAGCAAATAATCAGATGAGGAGGCCTAGCCTCCTTTTTCTATTTTTCCTTTAGTTTCAGTAGGAAAAAGGTGATTTTTAAGCATGTTTTTGGTATAATAATACTCATGGAAAAGCAAGAAAATGAATAGTAGGTGGAGATGGAAAAGTATTTATCGGTAACAACTTTGACCAAGTATCTGAAAATGAAATTCGATAAAGACCCTTACTTGGAACGGGTCTATTTAACTGGTCAAGTTTCCAACTTTCGTAAACGACCTACTCACCAATATTTCTCCCTAAAAGATGACCATGCGGTTATTCAAGCGACCATCTGGTCTGGGATTTATCAGAAATTAGGTTTCGACCTCGAAGAGGGGATGAAGATCAATGTGATTGGGCGTGTGCAGGTCTATGAACCGAGCGGGAGCTACTCTATCATCATTGAGAAGGCTGAACCTGATGGGGTCGGGGCGCTTGCGATTCAGTTTGAACAACTCAAGAAAAAACTGACGGAAGAAGGCCTGTTTCAAGAGAGATTCAAGCAACCTCTTCCCCAGTTTGCTAAGCGTATCGGCGTAGTAACCAGTCGTAGTGGAGCCGTTATTCGAGATATTATCACGACCGTCAGCAGACGTTTCCCTGGTGTTGACATCCTCCTCTATCCGACAAAAGTACAAGGTGATGGAGCCGCGGAGGAAATTGCTCGAAATATTGCGCGTGCTAATCAACGTGACGATTTGGACTTGCTGATTATTGGTCGTGGTGGGGGTTCCATCGAGGATCTCTGGGCTTTTAACGAAGAGATTGTGGTACGGGCTATTTTTGAATCCCGTTTGCCAGTTATCTCCAGTGTTGGGCATGAGACGGATGTGACCTTGGCGGATTTTGTGGCTGATCGCCGTGCTGCAACGCCAACAGCTGCAGCTGAACTGGCAACACCTGTAACCAAGTTGGATCTTCTGACCCATTTGCAAAATCAAGAAAAGCGGATGGCGACAGCAGTTCAGAATGTCCTGTCAAGAAAAAAAGAAGCTCTGAAAAAATGCAGTCAGTCAGTCATCTTTAGACAACCAGAGCGCTTGTATGATGGTTATTTGCAACGCTTGGACCAACTGCAACTGCGCTTAAAACAAAGTTTGCGAACACGGATTTCTGATAGCAACCAATTAGTCCAAGCAAGGACGCATCAACTGGTCCAATTATCACCTGTTACCAAAATCCAGCGTTATCAAGACCGTCTAAGTCAGTTGGACAAGCTCCTACGCAGCCAAATGGCGCTGGTTTATGACGCCAAGGTTGCTGAAGTGAAGCGACTTTCAGAAGCCTTGCTGATGTTGGATACCAGTCGAATCGTGGCGCGTGGTTATGCAATTGTCAAAAAAGAAGAGTCAGTAGTCGATTCGGTTAAGATGTTGAAGAAAAAAGACCAAGTAACGCTTTTAATGCGAGATGGTCAAGTAGAATTAGAGGTTAAAGATGTCAAAACAAAAGAAATTTGAGGAAAATCTAGCAGAACTGGAGACCATTGTCCAAAGTTTAGAAAATGGTGAAATCGCTTTGGAAGATGCGATTGCTGCCTTTCAAAAAGGCATGGTCTTGTCAAAAGAGCTCCAAGCGACGCTGGATAAGGCTGAAAAGACCTTGGTCAAGGTCATGCAAGAAGACGGAACAGAAAGTGATTTTGAATGAGGAAGCAAGAAAAACTAGCTCTTGTCGAGTCGGCTTTGGAAGATTTTTATGGAGACCAGCAGTTTGCTTCTAGTTTACGAGAGTCTGTTCTCTATTCCATTCATGCTGGTGGCAAGCGTATTCGTCCTTTTCTCTTGCTAGAAGTTCTGGAAGCCTTGCAGGTCGCAATCCAACCAGCTCATGCGCAGGTGGCTGCGGCCTTGGAAATGATTCATACAGGAAGTTTGATTCACGATGATCTTCCTGCCATGGATGATGATGATTACCGTCGGGGGCGCTTGACCAACCACAAGAAATTTGGTGAAGCAATGGCTATTTTGGCAGGAGATGCCTTGTTCCTAGATCCTTACGCCTTGATAGCTCTGGCAGATTTGCCAAGTCAGATCAAGGTGGACTTGATTGCCAATCTATCCCTAGCTTCAGGAAGTCTGGGCATGGTGGCAGGGCAGGTTCTGGACATGGAGGGCGAACACCAGCACTTGTCTTTGGACGCACTCCAGATCATTCATGCCAATAAAACTGGGAAATTGCTAGCCTTTCCTTTTCAAGCAGCTGCTATCATAGCTGAATTAGCACCAGAGATCCAAGTAAAATTGAAAACTGTGGGTGAATTGATTGGGCTGGCCTTTCAAGTTCGAGATGATGTGCTGGATGTAACCGCTAGTTTCGAGGAAATTGGCAAGACGCCGCAAAAGGATTTGCAGGCAGAAAAGTCAACCTATCCTGCCTTGTTGGGCTTGGAGGAGGCCATTGCCTTTTGTAACCAAACTCTGGATCAAGCCAAGGCAAAATTAGAAGAAATCGCCCAGCAAGTCAGCTTTGAAACGGCGTCGATTGTGAAAGTAGTAGAAAGTTTGAGAATCAATGGCTAAGGAAAGAGTGGATGTACTAGCTTATAAACAGGGCTTGTTTGAAACGCGAGAACAGGCCAAGCGCGGTGTCATGGCAGGTCTAGTCGTAGCAGTCCTTAATGGGGAGCGTTTTGACAAACCAGGAGAGAAAATCCCAGATGACACTGAGTTAAAACTCAAGGGTGAAAAACTCAAGTATGTTAGTCGGGGTGGCTTGAAACTAGAAAAGGCCCTGGAGGTCTTTGATTTATCAGTGGATGGCGCAACAACGATTGATATTGGGGCCTCCACTGGAGGATTTACCGATGTCATGCTACAAAATGGTGCTGAGTTGGTCTTTGCAGTGGATGTTGGTACCAATCAGTTGGCTTGGAAATTGCGTCAAGATCCACGAGTTATCAGCATGGAGCAATTTAATTTCCGCTATGCTGAAAAGACCGATTTTGAGCAGGAACCAAGTTTTGCCAGTATTGATGTGAGTTTCATTTCCCTTAGTCTGATCTTACCAGCCTTGCATCGTGTGTTGGCTAAACAAGGTCAGGTGGTAGCACTTGTCAAACCCCAGTTTGAAGCAGGTCGTGAGCAGATTGGGAAGAATGGAATCATTCGCGATGCCAAGGTCCATCAGAATGTCCTTGAATCTGTCACTGCTATGGCAGTTGCTCAAGGTTTTTCAGTGCTTGGATTAGACTATTCACCAATCCAAGGTGGACATGGAAATATCGAATTTCTGGCATATTTGAAAAAGGAAGAGGGAGCAAGTAACCAAGTTGCCCCTGAAATAGAAAAAGTTGTAGAGAGAGCACATAGAGAATTTAAAGATGAATAAAAAAGAAAGACTTGAAAAAATTAGAAGATTTGTAACAGATTACCAAATCGGAACACAGGAAGAAATCGTTGAGCATTTAAAAGAAGCAGGTATCTCTGCCACTCAAGCGACGGTGTCACGAGATATTAAGGAACTGGGCATCGTAAAAATTCCCTTGAAGAACAATAAATACATCTATGAATTGCCAAAAACAATTGTAAGAAGTTTGCAGTTGGCTGAGAATAACATAGTAGGTTCTGAGCGCATGGGAAATATGATCAATCTGGATGTCATTCCTGGGAATACTGCCTTTGTCAAGAGTCAGCTGATGAATACTTTCTCAGAGAGAATTTTCAACTGTCTGGCAGACGACAACTCAATTTTGATTATCTTGAGAAATGAAGAAGACGCCAAGGAAATGTTTGAACAAGTAAAAAATTGGTAGGTTTATATGTTACTTGAAATTTCGATAAAAAACTTTGCCATTATAGAGGCGATTTCGCTCAATTTTGAAAAAGGCATGACAGTCTTAACTGGTGAAACAGGTGCTGGGAAATCGATCATCATCGATGCTATGAACATGATGTTAGGAGCTAGAGCGACTACAGATGTTATTCGTCATGGTGCTCCCAAGGCCGAGATTGAAGGGCTTTTCTCTGTTGAGAATAGTCGTTCTTTACAAGAACTCTTTGAAGAGCAAGGCTTGGAATTGGGGGATGAGATTATCATCCGTCGTGAAATTCTTCAAAATGGACGAAGTGTTAGTCGCGTTAATGGACAGATGGTCAATCTTTCTGTCCTGCGTGCAATCGGCCAGCATCTTGTCGATATTCATGGGCAACATGACCAAGAAGAGTTAATGCGTCCACAACTTCATATCCAAATGTTGGATGAATTTGGTGATGCAGCATTTTTGGAGCTTAAACAAGCCTATCAAACAAGCTTTGACACCTACCGCAAAATGCGTAAACAAGTTCTGGAAGTCAAGAAAAACCAGCAGGAACATAAGGCTCGTATTGAGATGTTGGAATTTCAAATGGCAGAGATTGAGGCTGCAAACTTGCAGGCTGGTGAAGACTTAGCTCTCAACCAAGAACGAGATAAACTCCTAAACCACAAGAATATAGCAGATACCTTGACAAATGCCTACACTATGTTGGACAATGAGGAGTTTTCCAGCCTAGCAAATGTCCGTTCGGCCATGAATGACATGGAAAGTGTCGAAGAATACGATCCTGAATACCGTGAAATTTCAAGTTCTCTATCAGAGACCTACTATGTTCTAGAAGATATTACCAAGCGTTTGGAAGATATCATTGAAAATCTAGATTTTGATGGCAATCGCCTCATGCAGGTTGAGAATCGCTTAGACCTTCTAAATACTATTACCCGCAAGTACGGTGGGACTGTGGACGATGTTTTGCTTTATTTTGCCAAGATTACGGATGAGTACAATCTCTTGACAGGGAATAACCTTTCTTCCGAAGACATGGAAGCAGAGCTCAAAAAATTGGAAGTCAAGCTTGTCGACTTGGCAGGTCAGCTTGCATCTGCTCGTCATAATTTAGCCCAGCAGCTTGAAGCTGAGATTAAGCAAGAATTGCAAGACCTCTATATGGAGAAGGCTCAATTTCAAGTTCGCTTTAGTAAGAGCAAATTCAGCCGTGAAGGAAATGAAGCAGTTGAGTTTTACATTTCTACTAACCCAGGTGAGGACTTTAAACCTTTGGTCAAAGTTGCGTCCGGTGGGGAATTATCCCGTCTCATGTTAGCTATCAAGTCTGCCTTTTCACGTAAGGAAGGTAAGACCAGTATTGTCTTTGATGAGGTGGATACGGGAGTTTCAGGTCGTGTTGCCCAAGCTATTGCTCAAAAGATTCACAAGATTGGCCAATATGGTCAGGTTTTAGCTATTTCTCACTTACCACAAGTGATTGCCATTGCGGACTATCAATTCTTTATTGAGAAGATTAGCGATGAGCACTCAACGGTGTCAACGGTTCGCCTTTTGACTTTAGAAGAGCGAGTAGAGGAAGTAGCCAAAATGTTGGCTGGGGAAAATGTAACCGAAGCGGCTCTTACCCAAGCTAGAGAATTATTGCAAACGAGGGAGAAGTAAGATGACAGACTATTATGTAATTGGAGATGTTCACGGAAAAGCAGGTATGCTAGAAGATCTGCTCAAAACCTGGGATGGTCACACCCAGTTGCTTTTTCTAGGGGATTTGATTGACCGAGGTGAAGATAGTCGCCGTGTTCTAGAAATGGTCAAAGACTTGGTTGACAATCAAGGGGCTATCTGTCTATCAGGAAACCACGAGTATATGTTTCTGACTTGGCTCGATGATCCAGAGGAAAGCTATGACCATTATCGTCGCAATGGTGGTGATACAACCATTAACTCTATCCTAGGTCGTCCTTTGGATGCACCAGTTGATGGCGTAGAAGATGCCAAACGGGTTGCGACAGAAGCAGCAGACTTGGTGGAATTTATTCGTCAAATGCCATTTGTAGTAGAGACAGACAAGTATATCTTTGTTCATGCGGGTATTGATTTGACCTTGGATGATTGGCATGAAACGACTGATTACAAGAAAGTCTGGCTCAGAAAACCATTCCACGAAGCGGCCAATCATACAGGAAAAACCATTGTCTTTGGGCATACACCGGTTTATGGTTTGCTCAAGCAAGACCGAGGTACAGCTGAGCTTTGGATGACAGAAGATGGCAAGATTGGCATGGATGGAGGAGCTGTCTATGGTGGTGTCCTTCATGGAATCGTCTTTACAGACCAAGGAATGACAGAACACCACTTTATCGAGAATGATGGTTTTGTTGCCGAAGATTAGTACTCCTAGCAGGGTATGGTCTTGTCAAAATGTTAAAAACAATTTATAATTAATAGATACCCTGAAAGGAAGAGCATCATGAACTTAGAAGATTTGAAAAAACGACAGGAGAAGATTCGGAACTTCTCTATTATTGCCCATATTGACCACGGTAAGTCAACGCTAGCAGACCGCATTTTGGAAAAGACAGAGACGGTTTCAAGTCGTGAAATGCAAGCCCAGCTTTTGGATAGCATGGATTTAGAACGGGAACGTGGGATTACCATCAAGTTGAATGCCATCGAGCTGAATTATACTGCAAAAGATGGGGAGACCTATATTTTCCACTTGATTGACACGCCAGGGCACGTGGACTTTACCTATGAAGTGTCGCGTTCGCTAGCTGCCTGTGAAGGAGCGATTTTGGTGGTTGATGCGGCCCAAGGGATTGAGGCTCAAACACTTGCCAACGTTTATCTAGCCTTGGACAATGATTTGGAAATTCTGCCAGTCATTAACAAGATTGACCTTCCAGCAGCTGATCCAGAGCGTGTACGTACAGAGATTGAGGATGTCATCGGACTGGATGCCAGCGAAGCGGTCTTAGCTTCAGCCAAAGATGGTATTGGTATTGAAGAAATTCTTGAGCAGATTGTTGAAAAAGTGCCAGCTCCAACTGGTGATGTTTCAGCTCCATTAAAAGCTTTGATTTTTGACTCAGTTTATGATGCCTATCGTGGGGTTATCCTTCAAGTACGTGTTATGGATGGAGTGGTCAAACCTGGCGATAAGATTCAGCTCATGAGCAATGGTAAGACCTTTGATGTGACGGAGGTCGGAATTTTTACACCGAAAGCAGTTGGTCGTGATTTCCTTGCGACAGGTGACGTTGGTTATATTGCGGCTTCTATCAAGACGGTTCAAGATACGCGTGTTGGTGATACAGTGACCCTAGCAAGTAATCCTGCAGCAGAACCACTAGATGGCTACAAGCAGATGAATCCTATGGTCTTTGCAGGGCTTTATCCAATCGAGTCCAACAAGTACAATGACCTTCGTGAAGCCCTAGAAAAATTGCAACTCAACGATGCCAGCTTGCAGTTCGAACCAGAAACATCACAGGCCCTTGGATTTGGTTTCCGTTGTGGATTCCTTGGACTTCTCCATATGGATGTTATCCAAGAGCGTTTAGAGCGCGAGTTCAACATTGATCTCATCATGACAGCTCCATCTGTTATCTATAAGGTTAACCAAACTGATGGTGAATCTATGGATGTGTCTAACCCCTCTGAATTTCCAGACCCAACCAAGATTGCGACTATTGAAGAACCTTATGTTAAGGCACAAATCATGGTACCGCAGGAGTTCGTCGGAGCAGTGATGGAACTAGCTCAGCGTAAACGTGGAGACTTTGTGACCATGGACTATATTGATGATAATCGTGTCAATGTTATCTATCAAATTCCACTTGCTGAAATCGTCTTTGACTTCTTTGATAAGCTCAAGTCTTCGACACGTGGTTATGCAAGCTTTGACTACGAATTGTCAGAGTACCGCCCATCTAAGCTAGTCAAAATGGATATCCTTCTCAATGGAGACAAGGTGGATGCCCTCAGCTTTATCGTTCACAAGGATTTTGCCTACGAACGTGGGAAACTCATCGTTGATAAGCTCAAGAAAATCATCCCTCGTCAACAATTTGAGGTTCCAATTCAAGCAGCAATCGGGCACAAGATTGTGGCTCGTACGGATATCAAGGCCCTTCGTAAAAACGTACTTGCCAAGTGTTATGGTGGTGACGTTTCGCGTAAACGCAAACTTCTTGAAAAACAAAAAGCTGGTAAGAAGCGTATGAAAGCCATTGGTTCTGTCGAAGTTCCTCAAGAAGCCTTCCTTAGCGTCTTGAGCATGGATGAAGAATAGAAAGTTGAAACACAAACTCTTGAAGATTTCTCAAGAGTTTTTGCTTTAAATGAGAGCGATAAAATCGGAAGCTAACAGAATAGATTAGGTTAGGTTAGAATTTGACAGAAGTCCTTATTTTTCTTATAATGCAGATGGAAAGGTGGTAGGATGAAAAAATTATTAATTTTAGGAACTGTTGTTACTGCTAGTGTTTTTCTAGCTTCATGCTCCAATAAATCACAAACAGCAACCGAAGAAAGTTCGTCTGCAGTTGTTAGTTCTTCGAGCAGTCAGGAAACGAGTAGCTCTAGCTCTGCCGTTTCTGAAGCGAAAAAGGAAGAGACGCAAATTATCGGTTCGAATGAATATGGTTTTGTCAAGGTACCCAAATCATGGGTTCGATTCCATGAAGTAGAAGGTGGAAATGATATACAGTATTGCGATGGAACAGATATCAACATTGTTACGCTGAATACCTTCAAGGCTGAGCAGTTTAATATCAGCGAAGAAGAATATGCTAAACTGGATGTTGTGACTGTCTCATCTAGTATTTTAACTTCCAAAGAACAAAGCTCTGATTTCAGTAAGGTTTGGGGCTCCAAATCGACCATTGGAGGTTATGAAGCCTATGTTGTCAATGCAATTGCTAAGTCAGGGAAATATCTCGTTACCTGGGTTTTCCGATCAAATGATGGTAAAATCCGCTATGTTTCACTTGAAGGGGATGGGGAAACTTTAAAAACAATCTTACCGATGGTTGAAAGTAGCTGGTCAACTACTAAATCTGAATAAATAAAAAAAAGAAGATCCTTGGTCTTCTTTTTATTTTTTAACGAATAGATAGATGAGTAGAAAAAGAAACGGAGTTGTATATGAAGATTACAAACTATGAGATTTACAAATTGAGAAAAGCTGGGCTGACCAATCAACAAATTTTAACTGTTCTTGAATATGACGAGACTGTAGATCAGGAGCTCTTGCTAGGTGATATTGCAGAAATTTCAGGATGCCGTAATCCTGCGGTCTTTATGGAACGTTATTTCCAGATAGATGATACACAGTTGGAGAAGGAGTTCCAAAAATTTCCATCCTTCTCGATTCTTGATGACTGTTTTCCTTGGGATCTGAGTGAAATTTATGATGCTCCAGTGCTCTTGTTTTATAAAGGAAATCTGGACTTGTTGAAGTTTCCAAAGGTTGCTGTTGTAGGGAGTCGTTCATGTTCTAGTCAGGGGGCAAAGTCGGTTCAGAAAGTCATTCAAGGTTTGGAAAACGAGTTAATCGTGGTCAGTGGTTTAGCTAAAGGGATTGATACGGCTGCCCATATGGCTGCACTTCAGAATGGAGGAAGAACAATTGCTGTCATTGGAACAGGGTTGGATGTTTTTTATCCCCGAGCCAATAAACGTTTGCAGGAACACATTGGCAATCACCATTTGGTACTTAGCGAGTACGGACCTGGTGAGGAACCCTTGAAATTTCACTTTCCAGCTCGTAATCGCATCATTGCTGGCCTTTGCCGTGGTGTGATTGTAGCAGAGGCAAGGATGCGTTCTGGTAGTCTTATTACTTGTGAGCGAGCTATGGAGGAAGGGCGTGATGTCTTTGCCATTCCAGGAAACATTTTAGATGGCCATTCAGATGGCTGTCACCACCTGATCCAAGAGGGAGCAAAGCTTATTAGCAGTGGTCAAGATGTGCTGGCTGAGTTTGAATTTTAAGGAGAAATTTGTTCACTCAGATAAACTTTTCTTCTATATATAGGAG
Source organism: Streptococcus oralis subsp. dentisani (assembly GCF_007475365.1). Classification (NCBI taxonomy): domain Bacteria; kingdom Bacillati; phylum Bacillota; class Bacilli; order Lactobacillales; family Streptococcaceae; genus Streptococcus; species Streptococcus oralis. The sequence continues at coordinate 353,221 of NZ_CP034442.1, forward strand.
TTAGGTCTTGACAGCTATAGAAAAATGGTTTACACTTTATAAAGTTTATTACTTTGAAAAGGTGTGATAGTGTGGCTACGGCAACAAAGAAGAAAAAATCAACAGTTAAAAAAAATCTAGTCATCGTGGAGTCGCCTGCTAAAGCGAAAACGATTGAGAAATATCTAGGCAGAAATTACAAAGTTTTAGCCAGTGTCGGGCATATCCGTGATTTGAAAAAATCCAGTATGTCAGTCGACATTGAAAATAACTATGAACCACAGTATATCAATATCCGAGGAAAAGGCCCTCTCATCAATGACTTAAAAAAAGAAGCTAAAAAGGCCAATAAAGTCTTTCTGGCGAGTGACCCGGACCGTGAAGGAGAAGCAATTTCCTGGCATTTGGCTCACATTCTCAACTTGGATGAGAATGATGACAACCGTGTAGTCTTTAATGAAATCACCAAAGACGCAGTAAAAAATGCCTTTAAAGAACCTCGTAAGATTGATATGGACTTGGTCGACGCCCAACAAGCTCGTCGAGTCTTAGACCGCTTGGTAGGGTATTCAATTTCGCCAATTTTGTGGAAAAAGGTCAAGAAGGGCTTATCAGCAGGGCGTGTGCAGTCAGTTGCCCTTAAGCTCATCATTGACCGTGAAAATGAAATCAATGCCTTCCAACCGGAAGAATACTGGACAATTGATGGTGTTTTTAAGAAGGGAACCAAGCAATTTCAGGCTTCATTCTATGGTATGAATGGCAAAAAGATGAAATTGACCACCAACGAAGAGGTCAAAGAAGTCTTGTCCCATTTGACTAGTAAAGATTTCACAGTTGACCAGGTAGATAAGAAAGAACGCAAACGCAATGCGCCCCTACCTTATACGACTTCAACCATGCAAATGGATGCGGCTAACAAAATTAATTTCCGTACTCGAAAGACCATGATGGTGGCTCAACAGCTCTATGAAGGGATCAATATCGGATCAGGCGTGCAAGGTTTGATTACCTATATGCGTACAGACTCGACTCGTATCAGTCCTGTGGCTCAGAACGAAGCGGCAAGCTACATTAACGACCGTTTTGGTAGCAAGTATTCCAAGCATGGTAGCAAGGTCAAGAATGCCTCAGGTGCTCAGGATGCCCACGAAGCCATTCGTCCATCTAGTGTCTTTAACACACCTGAAAGCATCGCTAAGTACTTGGACAAAGACCAGCTCAAACTTTATACCCTTATCTGGAACCGTTTTGTGGCAAGCCAGATGACAGGCGCTATCTTTGATACCATGGCTGTTAAGCTTTCTCAAAATGGAGTCCAATTCGCGGCAAATGGAAGCCAAGTTAAGTTTGATGGTTATCTTGCTATTTACAATGACTCTGACAAGAACAAGATGTTGCCAGATATGGCAGTAGGAGATGTGGTCAAGCAGGTCAATAGCAAGCCAGAGCAACATTTCACCCAACCACCTGCTCGCTATTCGGAAGCAACACTAATCAAGACTTTGGAGGAAAATGGGGTTGGACGCCCGTCAACCTATGCTCCGACCATTGAAACCATCCAAAAACGTTACTATGTTCGTTTGGCAGCCAAACGCTTTGAACCGACAGAACTGGGAGAAATTGTCAATAAACTTATTGTTGAATACTTCCCAGACATCGTCAATGTGACCTTCACAGCTGAGATGGAAGGGAAACTGGATGATGTCGAAGTTGGTAAAGAGCAGTGGCAACGTGTCATTGATGCCTTTTACAAACCATTCTCTAAAGAAGTGGCCAAGGCTGAATCCGAAATGGAAAAAATCCAGATCAAGGATGAGCCAGCTGGATTTGACTGTGAAGTTTGTGGCAGTCCAATGGTAATTAAGCTCGGTCGTTTTGGTAAATTCTATGCTTGTAGTAATTTCCCAGACTGTCGTCACACACAAGCGATTGTCAAAGAGATTGGTGTCGAGTGTCCAAGCTGCCATCAAGGACAAATCATCGAACGCAAAACCAAGCGCAATCGTATCTTCTATGGTTGCAACCGTTACCCAGAATGCGAATTTACTTCCTGGGACAAACCAATTGGACGTGATTGTCCGAAATGCGGACACTTCCTTGTGGAGAAAAAAGTTCGTGGTGGTGGCAAGCAGGTTGTATGTAGTAATGGTGACTACGAAGAGGAGAAGATTAAATAAAATGAAGAGTCCTGAAAATGAATTTCAGGCTCTTTTTAGTTTAAGCTTGACAAATTTCCTCATTTTGTGGGAAACTAGTAGAAGATTATTTTATTAGGAGAAGACATGCGCTTTATTTATCTTAGTTTTGGTTTTATTTCTTTGGCTCTAGCTCTTGTAGGTGTTGTCCTGCCGCTCTTACCAACAACTCCCTTTCTTTTGCTGTCTATCGCTTGCTTTTCAAAATCTTCTAAGCGTTTTGAAGACTGGCTTTATCATACAAAGCTTTATCAGACTTATGTAGCGGACTTTCGGGAAACCAAGTCAATCGCGCGTGAACGAAAGAAAAAAATTATCGTATCTATCTATATCTTGATGGGGATTTCTATTTATTTTGCCCCTCTTTTGCCACTCAAAATCGGTCTGGGAGCCTTAACTGTCTTTATCACCTACTATCTCTTTAAAGTCATTCCTGACAAAGAATAGATAAAAATAGTAGTTATTTACCTTGATAAAAATGAAAGCATATTTAAAATAATATGATATAATAAATTCAAAGAAAACATCAAGGAGAATCAAATGATTTACGAATTTTGCGCTGAAAATGTGACCTTGCTTGAAAAAGCGATGCAGGCTGGAGCTCATCGAATCGAACTTTGTGACAATCTAGCAGTTGGTGGGACAACACCAAGCTATGGAGTGACCAAGGCAGCGGTTGAACTGGCAGCTAACTATGATAGCACCATTATGACCATGATTCGTCCCCGTGGTGGCGACTTTGTCTATACTGATCTTGAAATAGCAATTATGCTGGAAGACATTCGTTTGACTGCGCAGGCTGGAAGTCAAGGGGTTGTATTTGGGGCTTTAACTGCTGATAAAAAGTTGGATAAGGCTAATCTTGAGAAGCTGATTGCCGCATCTAAAGGAATGGAAATCGTCTTCCACATGGCCTTTGATGAATTAAGCGATGAAGACCAGTTGGAAGCCATTGACTGGCTAAGTCAAGCTGGTGTCACTCGTATCTTGACTCGTGCTGGAGTGTCTGGGGACTCGCTAGAGAAACGTTTCGCTCACTATCAAAGAATTTTGGAACATGCTAAAGGTAAGATTGAAATTCTACCAGGTGGGGGGATTGACCTTGACAACCGTCAAACCTTTATCGATCAACTGGGTGTGACACAACTTCATGGAACCAAGGTTGTCTTTTAAAAAATAGAAAGGAACTGCTAGCTTTGGGTAGCAGTTTTCACATATGTTTGAAATTTTTAAATCCTATCAGTTTAATAAAGAAAAAGCCCATGCCTATGGTTTTGTAGAAAATGAGGAAGTCTGGACTTACAGTTGCCAGATTTTGCAGGGTGACTTTTTCATGACAGTCTCTATCACTACTGATGATGTGAGTTTTCAGGTCTTTGACCAGGAAACGGGCGACCTCTATCCTCAAGTACACATGGAAAGTATGCGGGGAAGTTTTGTCGGAAGTGTCCGTGATGCTTGTTTGGAAATTCTCTACCAGATTCGGAAGGCTTGTTTTGATGTGCAGGATTTTATCTGTCCTCAGACTAAGCGTATCATGGCTCAAGTTCAGGAAAAGTATGGTAATCAGTTGGAGTATCTGTGGGAAAAGTCGCCTGATACAGCTGTATTGCGCCATGAAGGCAATCAAAAGTGGTATGCTGTTTTAATGAGAATTCCTTGGGATAGGCTAGATAAGGGGAGAGAAGGGCTAGTGGAAGCAGTCAACCTCAAACATGACCAAGTAGCTACCTTGCTTTCGCAAAAGGGAATTTACCCAGCCTTTCATATGAACAAACGCTACTGGATTAGTCTGGCTCTTGATGGTACTTTATCTGATGAAGAAGTTCTAGATTTGCTGGAAACTAGTTGGAATTTGACTTTGAAAAAGTAAGGAAATTCCTTTGTATTTTCAAATACTTTTAATTAACAAAATATTCTTTACTGAAGAAATTTTCAGAAAATAATGGATTTTTTCTTGACAAGTGTTTTTGGCTATGCTAAAATACTAAACAAGATATCAAACGAAGGAGAAAGTCAAACATGAAAACAGCTAAGTTTAATCAATTTGCTTTGTTGTTGAGGTACTCGGGCTAGTGCAGAAGCATTAGTCCTGTTTGGCTTACCAAGCGGGAGTAAATCAACATCTCGCTTGGGTTCCCGAGCGAGATGTTTTTTTAAAACCACATTTGGAAAAGGGGAAATCTTATGCGAACAGTTGAATTTTTTGATACAAGTCTTCGTGATGGAGAACAAACTCCTGGTGTTAACTTCTCAATAAAGGAAAAAGTTTCCATTGCAAGGCAGCTGGAGAAATGGGGAATTTCTGTAATTGAAGCTGGTTTTCCTGCTGCTAGTCCAGATTCATTTATAGCCGTTCAAAAAATTGCTAGAGCCATGAAAAAAACAGCAGTGACAGGATTAGCTCGTTCTGTAAAATCTGATATTGATGCTTGTTATGAGGCTCTTAAGGATGCCAAGTATCCACAAATTCATGTCTTTATCGCTACCAGTCCGATTCACCGCAAGTATAAGCTCAATAAGAGTAAGGAAGAGATTTTAGAAGCTATTAAGGAGCATGTTTCTTATGCACGTTCTAAGTTTGAGGTTGTCGAGTTCTCTCCTGAAGATGCGACTAGAACAGAGTTGGATTTCCTCTTACAAGTCGTTCAAACAGCGGTCGATGCAGGTGCATCTTATATCAATATCCCTGACACAGTTGGCTTTACGACTCCAGAAGAGTTTGCACGCATCTTTGATCACTTGACTGAAAATATTAAATCAGATCATAAAGTTGTCTTTGGTGTTCACTGTCACGATGATCTCGGTATGGCAACTGCAAATACTTTGACAGCAATTAAACACGGTGCTGGACGTGTCCAGGGAACTATTAATGGTATTGGTGAACGCGCAGGTAATGTTGCTCTTGAAGAAGTAGCTGTTGCTTTGAAGATTCGTGAGGATTTCTTCCAAGCAACTAGTGATATTGTTTTGGATGAAACAATGAATACGTCAGAAATGGTTTCTCGCTTCTCTGGTATTCCAGTTCCTAAAAACAAGGCTGTCGTTGGTGGCAATGCCTTCTCTCACGAATCTGGTATTCACCAAGATGGAGTCCTTAAAAATCCTCTCACTTATGAGATCATCACTCCTGAATTGGTTGGTGTTAAGAGTAATAGTCTTCCGCTTGGAAAATTGTCTGGTCGCCATGCCTTTGTTGAAAAACTAAGAGAACTGGCCCTAGATTTTACAGAAGAGGATATCAAACCACTCTTCGCTAAGTTCAAGGCACTAGCGGACAAGAAACAAGAAATCACAGATGCAGATATTCGAGCTCTGGTAGCTGGAACCATGGTTGAAAACCCAGAAGGCTTCCACTTTGATGATTTGCAACTTCAAACCCATGCAGATAATGACATTGAAGCGCTCGTTAGCCTAGCTAATATGGATGGTGAAAAAGTCGAGTTCAATGCAACAGGGCAAGGTTCCGTTGAAGCGATCTTTAACGCTATCGATAAGTTCTTTAACCAATCTGTCCGCTTGGTGTCCTACACTATTGACGCGGTAACGGATGGAATTGATGCTCAAGCTCGGGTCTTGGTTACTGTTGAAAACAGAGATACAGAAACCATCTTTAACGCAGCAGGTCTTGATTTCGATGTATTGAAGGCTTCGGCTATTGCTTATATCAATGCCAATACTTTTGTTCAAAAAGAGAATGCAGGTGAGATGGGGCGTAGCGTTTCCTACCGAGACATGCCTAGTGTGTAAAGGAGAAGGCTATGACAAAGAAAATAGTAGCACTAGCAGGGGATGGAATCGGTCCAGAAATCATGGAAGCTGGTTTAGCAGTTCTGGAAGCTCTAGCTTCAAAAACAGGTTTTGACTATGAGATAGACAGACGCCCCTTTGGAGGTGCAGGTATTGATGCTGTGGGGCATCCCTTACCTGATGAAACCCTCAAGGCATGTAGAGAAGCAGATGCTATTCTCCTTGCGGCTATCGGTAGTCCTCAGTATGATGGGGCAGCGATTCGGCCTGAACAAAGCTTGCTGGCTCTTCGTAAGGAACTCAATCTCTATGCCAATATTCGACCTGTAAAGATTTTTGACAGTCTCAAGCATTTATCACCACTTAAACCAGAACGAATTGCTGGTGTAGACTTTGTCGTGGTACGTGAGTTGACAGGTGGGATTTACTTTGGAGATCATATTCTTGAAGATCGAAAAGCGCGTGATATCAACGACTACAGCTATGAGGAAGTAGAGCGGATTATTCGTAAGGCCTTTGAAATCGCAAGAAGTCGGAGAAAAATCCTTACCAGCATCGATAAGCAAAATGTTCTAGCGACATCAAAACTCTGGCGGAGAGTAGCTGAGGAAGTCGCGCAAGATTTCCCAGATGTTACCTTGGAACACCAGTTGGTGGACTCAGCTGCCATGCTTATGATTACCAATCCTGCTAAGTTCGATGTCATCGTGACGGAGAATCTTTTCGGAGATATCTTATCTGATGAATCAAGCGTTCTATCAGGCACTCTGGGTGTTATGCCATCAGCCAGTCATTCTGAAAAGGGGCCAAGTCTTTATGAGCCCATTCACGGTTCGGCACCTGATATTGCAGGTCAAGGAATTGCCAATCCTATCTCCATGATTTTGTCAGTTGCCATGATGTTGAGAGATAGTTTCGGACGTTATGAGGATGCAGAGCGTATCGAGCGTGCTGTTGAAACTAGTTTAGCGGCTGGTGTTTTAACTAGAGATATTGGAGGACAGGCTTCGACCAAGGAAATGACAGAAGCCATCATTGAAAGATTATGAAGATAAATGAAGGAATCACGCTTGCCCTCTTGATTTGGAATTTACTGATTTTCTTGATTTATGGCATTGACAAATCCAAGGCAAGGAGAGGTGCTTGGCGCATCCCAGAGAAAATCTTACTCATTTTAGCCCTTACTTGTGGTGGTTTTGGTGCCTGGTTGGCAGGAATCACCTTTCACCACAAGACTAGAAAATGGTATTTTAAAACAGTTTGGTTTCTCGGGATGGTGACCACACTAGTGGCCTTATATTTTATTTGGAGGTAATGGATGGCAGGAAAATCGATTTTTGATAAATTATGGGACCGCCATGTCATCACAGGAGAAGAAGGGCAACCCCAACTCATGTACGTGGATCAGCACTATATTCATGAGGTGACCAGTCCCCAAGCTTTTCAAGGATTACGAGATGCAGGTCGCAGATTGAGACGACCAGACTTGACATTTGGAACCTTTGATCATAATGTTCCGACTGTCAATATCTACGATATTCGAGATGTAATTTCTAAGGCCCAAATCGATAAGCTAGCTGAAAATGTTGAGGAGTTTGGGATTGAACATGCAGCTCATGGTTCTGAAAAGCAGGGAATCGTTCACATGGTAGGTCCAGAAACAGGACGGACGCAACCAGGAAAATTCATCGTCTGTGGAGACAGCCACACAGCTACTCACGGAGCTTTCGGAGCTATCGCTTTTGGGATTGGGACCAGTGAAGTCGAGCATGTCTTTGCTACACAGACCCTCTGGCAGGTTAAACCCAAGAAAATGTTGGTAGAATTCACTGGTGTTCCTCAAAAAGGAGTTTATTCTAAGGATTACATTTTAGCCTTGATTGCCAAGTATGGCGTTGCTTGTGGTGTAGGCTATGTGGTGGAATATCGTGGGCAAGCGATTGATGCTCTGACCATGGAAGAGAGAATGACTATCTGCAATATGTCTATCGAGTTTGGCTCTAAAATGGGAATCATGAATCCGGATCAGACGACTTATGACTATCTCAAGGGACGGGAATGCGTTCCCGAAGCTTTTGAGGAGGCTGTGGCGGATTGGAAAACCCTAGTCAGCGATGATGATGCTGTTTATGATAAGGTTATCCGGATGGATGTCTCAGACTTGGCTCCTATGGTGACCTGGGGAACCAATCCTGCTATGGGCGTCGACTTTGACAGTAGTTTTCCAGAAATTAAGGATATGAACGATGAACGAGCTTATCATTACATGAACTTGGAGCCTGGTCAAAAGCCAGCGGATATTGAGCTAGGCTATATTTTTATCGGGTCTTGTACCAATGCTCGGCTCAGTGACTTGCAACTGGCTGCGCGATTTGTCAAAGGGAAGAAGATTGCTCCCAATCTAACAGCAATCGTAGTGCCAGGCTCTCGTCCTGTCAAACGAGCTGCGGAGAAGTTGGGCTTGGATAAAGTATTCTTAGACGCTGGCTTTGAGTGGCGAGACCCTGGTTGCTCAATGTGCCTAGGGATGAATCCTGACAAGGTCCCTGATGGGGTCCACTGTGCCTCAACCAGTAACCGCAACTTTGAAGACAGACAAGGATTTGGTGCTAAAACCCATCTCTGCAGTCCAGCCATGGCAGCGGCGGCAGCTATTGCAGGGCGTTTCGTAGATGTTCGGCAAATGCCAGAGGCCCAGTAAGGAGAGGATATGGAGAAATTTACAGTTTATACGGGAACGACCGTTCCTCTTATGAATGATAACATTGATACTGACCAAATCCTCCCCAAGCAGTTTCTCAAGTTGATTGATAAAAAAGGCTTTGGTAAGTACCTCATGTATGCTTGGCGTTATCTGGACGATAACTACACTGAGAATCCAGACTTTGTCTTTAACCGACCTGAATATCGTAAAGCCAGTATCCTCATCTCAGGGGATAACTTTGGGGCAGGTTCTTCGAGAGAACACGCAGCTTGGGCACTAGCTGACTATGGTTTTAAGGTCGTGATTGCAGGATCTTTCGGGGACATTCATTACAATAATGAACTCAATAATGGTATGTTGCCTATCGTTCAGCCCAAGGAGGTTAGAGAGAAACTAGCCCAGCTAAAACCAACCGACCAGGTAACTGTGGACTTGGAACAACAAATAATCATCTCACCAGTTGGAGAATTCTCCTTTGAGATCGACAGTGAGTGGAAACACAAGCTCTTAAATGGTTTGGATGATATCGGTATTACTTTGCAGTATGAAGACTTGATTGCTGCCTATGAAAAACAACGACCAGCCTACTGGCAGGATTAGAAAAAATAGAAAAGGAAATAGAACTATGACAAAACACATTCAATGGAACGGAACACTTTCTCAAGAAGGCTATGACATTTTAAAAGGTGAGGGCGGATGTATTGTTTGTCCTACAAAAGTTGGTTACATTATCATGACTAGCGACAAGGCAGGTCTTGAACGTAAGTTCGCAGCCAAAGAACGTAACCGTAACAAACCAGGTGTTGTACTTTGTGGAAGCATGGACGAGCTTCGTGCTCTAGCACAACTTAACCCAGAAATTGAAGCCTTCTACCAAAAACATTGGGACGAAGACATTCTCCTCGGTTGTATCCTTCCATGGAAACCAGAAGCTTTTGAAAAACTTAAAGCATACGGTGATGGCCGTGAAGAGCTCATGACAGACGTTCGTGGTACTAGCTGTTTTGTCATCAAGTTTGGTAAAGCTGGTGAACAGTTGGCTGCTAAACTTTGGGAAGAAGGTAAAATGGTCTACGCCTCATCAGCTAACCCATCTGGTAAAGGAAATCGCGGTAAGGTGGAAGGTATCGGAGAACGTATCGAAGGAGCAGTGGACCTTGTCATCGAGGCAGACGACTACGTGGCATCCATCCAACCTGACAAAACAATCGAAACTCGCTACGAGCAAGGTGTGATGGTTTCTATGGTCGATAAGGACGGAAAACTCATCCCAGAACAAGGAGGAGCACGTTCAACTTCACCAGCACCGGTTGTAATCCGTAAAGGGCTTGACATTGATAAAATCATGATGCACCTGTCAGATACCTTTAACTCATGGGACTACCGTCAGGGTGAATATTATTAAGCTGAGTAGCCCCTAAACGGCTATCCTTTCACATGTTTTTATATATAGTGATTTCTGAGAATTAATTAGACATAATGAAAACAATCGTCTAAAATTTTTAAAAATTCAGTATAGAACATGCAAAATCCTAGAAAAAAAGGTAAAACAAGGATAGAAATTGGTAGCGGTTACATTTTAAAGTGAGTTTGAAGTAAGGTGGTTTATTAGTGGAATTTATCATTAGGAGACCCTGATTTATACAGATTACCATTCGCTTAATGTAACTCATAATATATAAAGACTAAGTGGCATTTGAGTGCTTAAAAGTCCAAGATACTGTTTAAGAGGTTTTACGAGTAGTTTGTCTACTGAAAACAAGTTGATAGAACCTCACCATCATCATATAAATATTAGAATTATCCATTTAACGTCGTTCTTTTGCTTTCTACACTCTCCTTGTTAGCTTACTGAGAGTTGTAGCTGATGACAGCTAGAATTATACTGTAAGTGGCTCATTTAGACTCCCTTCGCATGTTTTGCTACTTGCAGTCGGGGTTTAAGTGGGCTTTTTTGAGTTATAATTGATTAGTTATCAACAATATTTTTAATAGTCGATATGCCTAGAATCGCTCATACCAGTAATCACAATGAATGGGAGGTGGAAAGGATTATTTAAATAGAAAGGCGGTAGGCAAGTGAGTTATTAATGGCTCACTGATAAAAAGAAAAGAGGCGCATTATGGGACTTATTAGAGCAGGTGCAGGAGCTGTAGGTGGTTTATTAGCCGATCAATGGAAAGAATTTTTCTATTGTGAGTCTATGGACAAATCTGTCATGGTTGTCAAAGGCCAAAAGAGGGTATCTGGACGTTCATCCAATACCAAGGGTAGTGATAATATTATTTCCAATGGTTCAGGTATTGCGGTAGCTGATGGTCAGTGTATGATGATTGTTGAGCAAGGTAAGGTTGTAGAGGTTTGTGCCGAACCAGGTGAGTTCACTTATGATGCCTCCAGTGAACCAAGTATTTTTACAGGAAATCTTGGAAATTCTATCAAGGATACTTTCAAACAAATTGGGAAACGTTTCACTTATGGAGGCGATACTGGCAAAGATCAGCGTATTTATTATTTTAATACAAAAGAATTGATTGATAATAAATTCGGTACACCAAACCCAATTCCATTTCGTGTGGTAGATTCTAAGATTGGTTTAGACCTTGACGTTTCTGTTCGATGCTCAGGTGTTTATTCTTACAAGATTGTTGACCCGCTTTTATTTTATACAAATGTTTGTGGAAATGTTGAAAGAGAGTATTTGCGTGAAGAAATTGACTCACAGTTGAAAACTGAATTTATCAGCGCCTTGCAACCTTCTTTTGCTAAGTTATCTGATATGGAATTGAGACCGAATCAAATTGTCAGCCACAATACAGAATTAGAAAATGCCCTCAATGAAACTCTCTCAGAAAAATGGGGTCAACTTCGTGGTCTTAAAGTCATTAGCATTGCACTCGGCTCTGTTACTCTCCCAGAAGAAGATGCCGAAATGATTAAGCAGGCTCAACGTACTGCTATTATGAAAGATCCGACTATGGCGGCCGCAACCTTAGTTGGTGCACAGGCAGACGCTATGAAGGCAGCCGCAAGCAATGAAGCAGGAGCTATGACTGGATTTATGGGCTTTGGCATGGCAGCCAATGCAGGCGGTGGCATGAATGCACAAAATCTCTTTGCTATGGGACAAGAACAGGCTGCTAACCAAGCACAAGCAACCAATCAAGCAGCAACTGCCACTCCGAATGTCAATAAGTGGATTTGTCCAAATGGACATGAGGCTATGGGCAAATTCTGTCCAGAGTGTGGCAGTCCAAAACCAGTGGACAATAGCTGGACTTGTTCATGTGGCACAGTAAATACAGGTAAATTCTGTTCAAATTGTGGCAGTCCAAAACCGATAGTTCATCAAGCAAAACATTGTAGTAACTGTGGTTGGAAAGTTCCAGATTCTGGCCAGGCACCGAAATTCTGTCCTGAATGCGGGTCAACGTTTTAGAACAGGACAACTCTAGATTGGCTTAGTGTCGGGAGAGGAGATGATGACATGGCTGATAATTTAGAATACAAATGTCCTTGTTACGGTGGTGCTTTAGCCTTTGATACGAAAATCCAAAAAATGAAGTGTCCTTACTGTGACTCTGAATATGAAATGGAAAGTCTCAAGCACATGGACGAGCATTTGGATGAAGCCCAGTCTGTTTCAGAGCCATCTCTAGCAACGGATTCTGCTACAGAATGGCAAGAGGATGATGAACAGCTGAACGTCTTTATTTGCAATTCCTGTGGTGGACAATTGATTGCTGATGAAAATACTGCTGCGACAACTTGCCCTTATTGTGACAATCCAGTTGTTCTCAAGGAACGTCTGGTAGGTGATTTGAAACCAGAGTTGGTTATTCCGTTTAAACTGGATAAAAAAGCTGCCAGAGAAGCGCTTAACAAGCACCTTCTCGGCAAGCGTTTATTGCCAAAAATTTTTAAGGATCAGAACCATATTGATGAAGTAAAGGGTGTTTACGTGCCATTTTGGTTATTTAATACAGAAGCGGATGCGGATATTAAGTACAAAGCAACTAGGATAACGACTTGGAGTGACAAAGATTACAATTACACCCAAACTGAATTTTACTCTGTCCTTCGTTCTGGTCAGTTAGCCTTTTCTCATCTACCTGTTGACGGTTCTAAAAGTATGGACAATACCTTGATGGAATCCATTGAACCTTTTGATGTTTCAAAAGCAGTTGACTTTCAAACAGCCTATTTAGCAGGTTATTTGGCCGAGCGTTATGATGTGACGGCAGAAGAAAGTATCACCCATGCTAATAAACGGGCTAAAAGGAGTACTGAAGATAGATTTGCGGAAACAGTTAAAGGCTTTACAATGGTAACTCCAGAAAGTAGCCATGTTGAGTTTAAAAATAGCAAAGCCAAGTATGTCCTTTATCCAGTCTGGTTGTTAAACACAACTTGGAATAATGAGAAGTACGTTTTTGCTATGAATGGTCAAACAGGAAAATTTGTAGGTAATCTTCCCTTGGATAAACGAGTCTACTGGCGCTATTTTATGACGATTGCAGCATTTACTTCTACTGTTTGCTATGGCATTGTTTGGTTGATTTATCTAATGTAAGGAGGAAGATATGATGAAAAAACTACTATCATTCCTTCTTGCGGTTTTTCTCGCTTTTACCTTGATTGGGATTGTGTCAGCTGACATGTCAAGTCAAACTTTAATTTATGATGAGGCCGGCCTCCTATCATCCAATGAGAAAAGCAAACTAGAAGAAGAAGCACAAGCTATTTACAAAGAGCATCAGTTCAAATCTTATCTGCTCATTGCTGACACTTATGATGATGTAACTCAATATACAACGGATTTCTTCAAGAAAGGGAAGGAAGATGCTATTCTTCTGATAATAGGGAAGTCTAAAGATTATAGAACTATCTGCTACAAGGGAAAAGCAAAAGAGCTTCTGGGAGATTTTTGGGATACCTTTATCAAAGGAGTTTATCATAGCAATAGTAGTTGGTATGACAGTGCCCACCGTAGTTTGACTGCTATTGCTGCTAAGTTTGGACCCCTGAAGCGTCTCGTGGATGAAGCGGATTTACTGAGTGATGCAGAAGAAAAAGATTTATTAAGTAAACTTGATGAGATTAGTGAGCGGCAGAAATGTGACCTTGTTATTGTGACTGTCAAGGATCTGGGAGGGAAGACACCAGAAGCCTTTGCAGATGATTATTTTGACTATAATGGTTATGGTCAGGGTGAGGACTATAGTGGTTTATTGTTGTTGTTAAGTATGAAGGAACGGGATTGGCATATCACCACAACAGGTTATGCGATTCGAGCATTTACCGATGCAGGTTTAGAATATATGTCTGATCGGTTCGTTCCGAAACTAAGCAACGGAGAATATGAGCAAGCATTTAGCAGTTTTGCAGAACTGAGCGATAAGTTCTTAACGCAGGCTAAGACAGATAAACCTTATGACAAAGGGAATCTTCCTAAGGAACCGCTAAGTTGGATATGGGTGCCCCTATCTCTAGGTGTAGGTCTTGTCACAGCCTTTGTAGTTGTTTCAAGTATGGCTGGCCAACTCAAAAGTGTTGAGCCAGATGTGGCAGCGACAAATTATATTGTAGAAAATAGTCTTACTGTCACTCAAGCAGAAGAAAAGTTTCTATATAAAACGGTTGATAAGGTGGCGCGTCCCAAAGAGAGTAAATCTTCTTCTGGAGGTAGCAGTACTCACACATCTTCATCAGGAAGAACTCACGGTGGTGCAGGAGGCAAGTTTTAATTAGAAGTAGATGAGTGAATGAGATAGACTTTCAAATCTATTTTAGGGGAAAGGGAAGGTTTCAAAATGAAAAAATTATTTAGCTTGATATTGGCACTTCTGTTACTTATCACGCTTGGAGCTTGTGGAAAATCAGGTGGAAGAGCGGACGATGCCTTAGTGGGCAAATACGTAGCTGTTAGTGGAACGGCCATGGGAGTAACCCTCTCTGGTGATGATATGGCTGGCTTCAAACTCGAATTGATGAGTGGAGGCAAGGCGAAACTAAACGTAGAAGGAACAACTGCAGAAGGTAAATGGAAAAATGATGATAACACGTTAACTCTTACTATTGAAAATACTGATATGGTTGGCAAGCTTGGTAAGGATACGATTACATTTGAAAGCATCTTGAAAGAGCTTGTCGGAACTTCAATGGATGTGAAACTTGCAAAAGAAGGAACAGATGCAGCCAAACCTGAGAACTTCTTACCAGAAGAAGAGAAAGCCCTCTTAGGAGACTGGGTAGGCGCGTCTGTAGCGGATGTAATGGATGCAGACGCATCTGGAGAAATAGCACCAGATTCCTTGAAGGCGACTTTAAAGGCAGATCATACTGCTACAATCACCTATAAAGGAGAAGTAATTGCCACTCCTAAATGGAGTTATGTGACGGGTACCATTATATTTGACGGTAAGGTTGCTGGAAATGCGAGTCTATACAGCGAACAAAAAGATGGGGTCTTTAAAATAACTTATAGCGGAGATAAGTATTATACCTTTACAATGAAATCATCTAAAGGAGATTAGAATAATAAATGGGCTAAATCAGTGCGGTGATGGTATGGAACTGTCATCGCACTTTTGGATTGGCTAAGGTAGTTATCAACTATAATTTACGAATCTAATAATTTTTAGTGATTTTCAGAAGATTTTGATTGCGATAAAAACGAACGTTTACAGAAGGTTTGTTTTAAAAATTGACAAAACCTGTACTTTGGTGTAGAATTAGTTAAGGAAACGTCGGAAAAGGCGTAGTGATGCGAAGGCATAGGTAGGTCATTACAAAAGAAACGAGACATCGATATGTTAAATGAATTTCCAATTTTTGATTACGAAGATATTCAGTTGATCCCTAATAAATGTGTCATTAAAAGCCGTGCAGAAGCGGATACAAGTGTCACACTTGGAAATCACACTTTCAAACTACCTGTTGTGCCAGCAAATATGCAGACGATTTTGGATGAGAATGTTGCAGAGCAATTGGCTAAAGGCGGATACTTCTACATTATGCACCGTTTTGATGAGGCGGGGCGCATTCCTTTTATCAAGCGCATGCACGACCAGGGCCTCATTGCTTCCATTTCTGTCGGTGTCAAGGATTACGAGTATGACTTTGTTAGTCAGCTCAAGGCTGATGCTCCTGAATATATCACGATTGACATCGCTCATGGACATGCTGATAGCGTGATTTCTATGATTCAACACATCAAGAAGGAATTACCAGAAACTTTTGTCATTGCTGGGAATGTAGGGACACCAGAAGCTGTGCGTGAATTGGAAAATGCTGGTGCGGATGCAACTAAGGTTGGAATCGGTCCTGGTAAGGTTTGTATCACCAAGGTCAAGACTGGTTTTGGTACAGGCGGTTGGCAATTGGCTGCCCTACGCTGGTGTGCCAAGGCTGCGCGTAAACCGATTATTGCTGATGGTGGGATTCGTACTCATGGTGATATTGCCAAGTCAATCCGTTTCGGTGCTAGCATGGTCATGATTGGTTCCCTATTTGCAGGACATATCGAAAGCCCAGGAAAGACGATTGAAGTCGACGGCGAACAGTTCAAAGAATACTATGGTTCAGCTTCACAATATCAAAAGGGTGCTTATAAAAACGTGGAAGGAAAACGCATCTTACTTCCTGCAAAAGGGCATTTGCAAGATACCCTTACCGAGATGGAGCAAGATCTGCAGAGTGCCATTTCCTACGCAGGGGGACGCAAGGTTGCTGACCTCAAGCACGTTGATTATGTTATCGTGAAAAACTCTATCTGGAACGGGGATGCTTCCCACTAATGGACGCATACTCCATCCATAAAAAACTTGTTATTAAAGCAAATTTCTGTTATAATAAGACAAGTTTCCACCCTTAGTGTAATGGATATCACGTAAGATTCCGGTTCTTGAGATGGGGGTTCGATTCCCTCAGGGTGGATGTAAATAGCTTAAGAAAGCCTTTAAATAAGGCTTTTTTCTTTAAATTTTTCCTAAAATTGAAAATTTTCTTCTAAAAAAGCTAAATTTTCTTTAGTCTCGTTTTAAAGTGACTCAGGGGGCTTTTTTTGTTATAATAGAAAGGATCGTAATTATTAGAAAGAGGTTGGTATGAAAGAATTACAAACTGTACTGAAGAAGCGTTTTGCAATCGAATTTGCAGACAAAAAGCTACTGGAAACGGCCTTTACTCATACGAGTTATGCCAATGAGCATCGCCTCTTAAAAATTTCACACAATGAGCGCTTGGAATTTTTAGGAGACGCTGTTCTGCAATTATTGATTTCAGAATACCTGTATAAAAAATATCCTAAGAAACCAGAGGGTGATTTGTCCAAGCTCCGTGCCATGATTGTCCGTGAGGAGAGTTTGGCTGGTTTTGCGCGCGATTGCCAGTTTGATCAGTTTATCAAGCTAGGAAAAGGGGAAGAAAAGTCTGGTGGGCGCAATCGTGACACCATTCTTGGTGATGCTTTTGAAGCCTTTCTGGGTGCTTTGCTTTTAGACAAAGATGTGGCTAAGGTAAAAGAGTTTATCTATCAGGTCATGATTCCCAAGGTTGAAGCAGGTGACTTTGAAATGATTAAGGATTATAAGACACACCTGCAAGAGTTACTCCAGGTCAATGGAGATGTGGACATTCGCTACCAGGTTATCTCTGAGACAGGACCTGCTCATGATAAGGTTTTTGATGTAGAAGTTCTAGTTGAAGGAAAGAGCATCGGAAAAGGCCAAGGCCGTTCTAAAAAATTAGCAGAGCAAGAGGCTGCCAAAAATGCCGTTGAGAAGGGGCTGGATTCATGTATTTAAAGGAAATTGAGATTCAGGGATTCAAGTCCTTTGCTGATAAGACCAAAGTCGTCTTTGACCAAGGTGTGACAGCTGTCGTTGGGCCAAATGGATCTGGAAAATCAAATATCACAGAAAGTCTGCGATGGGCCTTGGGGGAGTCTAGTGTCAAAAGCCTTCGTGGTGGCAAGATGCCCGATGTCATTTTTGCTGGGACTGAAAGTCGTAAACCGCTCAATTATGCCTCTGTTGTCGTGACCTTGGATAATGAAGATGGCTTTATCAAGGATGCAGGACAAGAAATCAAGGTAGAACGCCATATCTATCGTAGTGGAGATAGTGAGTATCGAATTGATGGCAAGAAAGTCCGTCTGCGCGATGTACATGACCTTTTCTTGGATACAGGTTTGGGACGGGATTCCTTCTCTATCATTTCCCAAGGGAAGGTTGAGGAGATTTTTAATTCCAAGCCTGAAGAGCGTCGAGCTATTTTTGAAGAAGCAGCTGGGGTTTTGAAATACAAAACTCGTAGAAAAGAAACAGAAAGCAAACTGCAACAAACTCAGGACAATTTAGATCGTTTAGAGGATATTATCTATGAGTTGGACAATCAAATCAAGCCTCTTGCCAAACAAGCCGAGAATGCTCGTAAGTTTCTAGACTTGGATGGTCAACGCAAGGCTATTTACTTGGATGTGCTGGTTGCCCAAATCAAGGAAAACAAGGCAGAACTAGAGCTAACAGAAGAAGAACTAACTCAGGTTCAGGAACTTTTGACTAGTTATTACCAAAAGCGTGAAGAGTTAGAAGAGGAAAATCAAAGTCTTAAAAAGAAACGCCAGGAGCTCCAAGCTCAAATGTCCAAAGACCAAGGGAGCTTGATGGATCTGACGAATCTGATAAGTGATTTAGAGCGAAAATTAGCCCTATCGAAGTTGGAATCTGAGCAGGTAGCCCTCAATCAACAAGAAGCACAAGCCCGTTTGGCATCTTTGGAAGATAAGAGAAAGACTCTTAGTAAAGAGAAGGCGGAAAAAGAAGCAAACTTGGCACAGTTAGAGGAAAGTCTAGCTGAAAACAACAAGGAACTCAATCGTTTAGAGGCAGAATTGCTAGCTTTTTCAGATGATCCTGACCAGATGATCGAGCTCTTGCGCGAACGCTTTGTCGCTCTTTTACAGGAAGAAGCGGATGTCTCAAACCAACTGACTCGCATCGAGAATGAGTTGGAAAACAGCCGTCAGCTATCTCAAAAACAAGCAGATCAACTTGAGAAACTGAAAGAACAACTGGCTACAGCGAAAGAAAAGGCAAGTCAGCAAGAGGCTGAGCTTGAAACTGCCAAGGGGCAGGTTCAGAAATTATTGGCTGACTACCAAGCTAGTGCCAAGGAGCAAGAGGAGCAGAAAGTTTCTTACCAAGCCCAGCAGAGCCAACTCTTTGACCGTCTGGATAGTCTCAAAAACAAGCAGGCTAGAGCCCAAAGTTTAGAGAACATTCTTAGAAATCATAGCAACTTTTACGCGGGTGTTAAGAGTGTTCTCCAAGAAAAAGACCGTCTTGGTGGGATCATTGGTGCAGTCAGTGAACATTTGACCTTTGATGTGCATTATCAAACTGCCTTGGAGATTGCACTTGGAGCTAGCAGTCAGCATATCATTGTAGAAGATGAAAACGCGGCAACAAAGGCGATTGATTTCCTAAAACGTAACAGAGCTGGTCGTGCAACCTTCCTTCCTTTGACAACGATTAAGGCGCGTACAATCTCTAGTCAGAATCAAGATGCTATCGCTGCAAGTCCAGGATTTCTGGGCATGGCTGATGAGTTGGTGTCGTTTGACAAGAGACTAGAAGCCATTTTCAAGAACTTGCTAGCTACGACAGCAATTTTTGATACTGTAGAACATGCGCGTACGGCAGCTCGCCAAGTTCGCTATCAGGTTCGTATGGTGACACTGGATGGGACAGAGTTGCGTACAGGTGGTTCCTACGCGGGTGGTGCCAATCGTCAAAACAACAGTATTTTCATCAAGCCAGAGCTGGAACAATTACAAAAAGAAATTGCTGAAGAAGAAGCTGACTTGCGGTCAGATGAAGCGAGTTTGAAGACCTTGCAAGATGAGATAGCGTTATTGGCAGAAAGATTAGAAGCTATCAAATCACAAGGTGAGCAAGCTCGTATACAGGAGCAAGGTTTGTCCCTAGCTTATCAGCAAACCAATCAGCAGGTCGAAGAACTGGAAACTCTTTGGAAACTTCAAGAAGAGGAATTAAATCGTCTTTCTGAAGGAGATTGGCAAGCGGACAAGGAAAAATGCCAAGAGCGCCTTGCTACTATCGCCAGTGAAAAGCAAAATCTGGAAGCTGAAATTGAAGAAATTAAGTCTAACAAAAACGCTATTCAAGAACGTTATCAAAACTTGCAGGAAGAGGTAGCTCAAGCACGCTTGCTTAAGTCGGAACTACAGGGACAAAAACGTTACGAAGTAACTGATATAGAACGCTTAGGCAAGGAGCTGGATGATCTGGATATCGAACAAGAGGAAATTCAGCGTCTTCTCCAAGAAAAGGTCGATAATCTTGAGAAAGTGGATACGGCTTTGCTAAGCCAGCAGGAGGAAGAGGCCAAAACTCAGAAAGCCAATCTTCAACAAGGTCTGATTCGCAAGCAGTTTGAGTTGGATGATATTGAAGGTCAGCTGGATGATATTGCCAGTCATTTGGATCAAGCTCGCCAGCAGAACGAGGAGTGGATTCGTAAACAAACACGTGCTGAAGCTAAGAAGGAAAAAGTCAGCGAACGCTTGCGCTATCTACAAGCTCAATTAACAGACCAGTACCAGATTAGCTACAATGAGGCTCTAGAAAAGGCTCATGAACTGGAAAATCTCACTCTGGCGGAGCAAGAGGTTAAGGACTTAGAGAAGGCTATTCGCTTGCTGGGTCCTGTCAACTTGGACGCTATTGACCAGTACGAAGAAGTTTACAACCGTCTGGATTTCCTCAATAGTCAACGAGATGATATTTTGTCTGCGAAAAACCTACTCCTTGAGACCATCACAGAGATGAATGATGAGGTTAAGGAGCGCTTCAAATCAACCTTTGAGGCTATTCGTGAGTCCTTTAAAGTGACCTTTAGACAGATGTTTGGCGGAGGTCAAGCAGACTTGATATTGACTGAGGGCGATCTTTTAACAGCTGGTGTGGAGATTTCTGTCCAACCACCAGGTAAGAAAATCCAATCTCTCAACCTCATGAGTGGTGGGGAAAAAGCCCTATCAGCTCTGGCTCTGCTCTTCTCCATTATCCGTGTCAAGACCATTCCTTTTGTCATCTTGGACGAGGTAGAGGCGGCATTGGACGAAGCCAATGTCAAACGTTTTGGGGATTACCTTAACCGCTTTGACAAGGATAGTCAGTTTATCGTCGTAACCCACCGTAAGGGGACGATGGCGGCAGCGGATTCTATCTATGGAGTTACCATGCAAGAATCAGGTGTTTCCAAGATTGTTTCGGTTAAGTTAAAAGACATTGAAGAAACAGTAGACTAGTTACCAAACGATAGCATCTCTTAGGAGGTGCTATTTTTTAAAACTAAAGTGCTAAATTTTCTCTTAAGGTCAGTTCAGGCGTAAAAAACGACATTTGGGATTTCCTCTTAGCGAAAAGACTTTCTCTATGATATAATAGTTTCATGATTACAACAGTACCTATTAAGAACGAAAAAGATATTGCAGTACCGGGGAAAACAGTCCTTGTACTAGGTTATTTTGATGGCATCCACAAGGGGCATCAGAAACTTTTTGAAGTGGCCAGCAAGGCTTCGATGAAGGACTATCTACCAGTTGTTGTGATGACCTTTACAGAGTCGCCAAAACTTGCCTTACAACCTTATCAACCTGAGCTCATGCTTCACATCGTTAATCATGAGGAGCGGGAGCACAAGATGAAGTGGCACGGGGTAGAAGCTCTTTTCCTACTGGACTTTAGTAGCAAGTTCGCTAATCTAACAGGGCAGGAATTCTTTGATACTTATGTTAGAGCTTTAAAACCAGCTATTATCGTAGCAGGATTTGATTACACGTTTGGCTCAGATAAGAAAACTGCAGATGACTTGAAGGATTATTTTGATGGAGAGATTATCATTGTTCCTCCGGTCGAGGATGAAAAGGGCAAGATCAGTTCCACACGGATTCGCCAAGCTATTCTTGATGGAGATGTCAAGGAAGTCAACCATCTACTAGGCACACCTCTCCCAACCCGTGGGATGGTCGTTCACGGAAATGCTCGTGGACGGACTATCGGTTACCCAACAGCCAATCTAGTCCTAAGAGATCGAACTTATATGCCAGCAGACGGTGTTTACGTAGTTGATGTGGAAGTACAACGTCAGAGATATCGTGGTATGGCAAGCGTTGGGAAAAATGTTACTTTCGATGGAGAAGAGCCACGTTTTGAAGTCAATATTTTTGACTTTTCAGATGATATTTATGGTGAGACAGTCATGGTCTACTGGTTAGACCGTGTCCGCGATATGATCAAATTTGACACCGTCGAAGAGCTCGTAGATCAACTCAAGATAGACGAAGAGATTGCTCGGAACTGGAAGGGTGGAGAGTAGAAGATTTAAAAAAGTGAACCGTATTTTGTGTTTGCTTTTTTATTTTTGAAAGAAATTTTTATAGAGAGAAACATAATTGAAGCTTGATTGAAAATCTGTTAAAATAGTGATATTCATAACTTTAGAAACCAAAGAAAAGAGACTAATGTAATTACAGGCGAATTAAAAAATAAAATTGATCAGCTGTGGGAAATGCTGTGGACTGAAGGAAATGCAAATCCTCTAACAAATATTGAACAATTGACTTATCTTCTGTTTATGAAGGATTTGGATAGTGTCGAACTTGGACGCGAAAGCGATGCTGAGTTTCTAGGAATTTCTTATGAGAGAATTTTTCCAAAAGACAAACCTGAATACCGTTGGTCGACTTTTAAAAATATGGGAGATGCTCAGGAAGTCTATCGTTTAATGACACAGGAGATTTTTCCATTTATTAAGAATCTTAAGGGTGATACTGACGATACAGCTTTTTCACGTTATATGCGTGAAGCCATCTTTCAAATTAATAAACCAGCTACGCTCCAAAAGGTGATTTCTATATTAGACGAATTTCCAACTAGAGGGTCAGATATAGATTTTGATAGTGACACACAGGGGATTAATGATATTGGCGACATCTATGAATATCTGCTATCAAAATTGTCAACCGCAGGTAAAAATGGACAATTTCGTACACCTCGTCACATCATCGATATGATGGTTGAGTTGATGCAACCAACTATCAAGGATATTATCTCAGATCCTGCTATGGGGTCTCGTGTCATAATAATGACAGAGGCAAATAGTTCAATAAAATCAAAGGTTTTGAAGCTTCTACCAAAGTTAAAAACTGAAGAAACTGATAGTTTATGTGTTGCTTAAAGCTACTATCGAGTAAAATAATAGTTGTAAGCAGCACATAAACCAAAGAGAAAAAGAGGTAGTGTATGCGATGGATATTAAAAATTATCTTATTTCCGATTAGTCTTGTCTTATCAATTTTGACAGCTTTTCTGACATTTTTACTTGGTATTGGAACGGCGTTGCTGTATATCGTTATGGTGTTCTGCATATTTGGAGCATTAGCTTCTTTCGTTCAAGGAGAAATCGGAATAGGTATATCTGGATTGGTTATCGGTTTCCTGTTTAGTCCTTATGGACTTCCTATGATAGGAGCAACAGTGATAGCGTTTATCGAATTGATAAATGATAGGATAAAAGCGGTGTAGACAAATTAGAATTTGGGGAGGTAGTAATGAATAAGATTACTTGTATCTGCTTAGGTGTTAGAGATATGGAAAGGTCAATCAAGTTTTATAGAGATGGTTTAGGATATAAGACTAACTGTAAAGAAAATAATCCGCCAGTATGTTTTTTCGATACTCCAGGAACAAAATTTGAACTATTTCCTTTGGAACAATTAGCAAAAGATATTGATGAGAATAATCCACCAAAGGGAAATGGATTTTCCGAAATTACATTAGCGTACAATGTTGAACATAAAGAAGATGTTGATAGTGTAATTGAATTAGTAAAAAAAGCAGGTGGAAAAATTGTAAAAGAGCCACAGGAAGTTTTCTGGGGTGGATATCATGCGTATTTTTCGGATTTAGATGGATACTACTGGGAAGTTTCGTGGGGACCAAATTTTCAATTTGATGAAAATGGATTGCTGAAATTTTGAGGATAAATAGGGAAAGAGTTACCATCAAGTAAGGAATATTTGAATTTGAAGGAGGTAATCATAGTGAATGAATTTAACGAATTTGTTCGTGAGATTTTTTCCGCAGCAGGTGATATTGTCATAAAATCCATGATGGGTGGATACCTTATATATTTTAACGGTAAGTTGATAGGTGACATTTGCAATAATGAATTATTTTTAAAGAGAACGCCGACATCTGACAAACTTCTTTCAGACTCAGAATTGCGTTATCCGTATGAGGGTTCAAAGACATTGATGTATGTATTCGACAGATTTGAGGATCCGGATTTGATTACTGAACTACTGGAAGGTATGTATGCGGAACTGCCTGAAAAGAAACCCAAGAAAGCTAAATGAGACAGACCAGCTTCAGTTTGTAGAGACAGAGAAATTAGAACTTGCGAGGTGGAAGTATATATATCTATAACATTATTTCTTCATTTAGATGAAATAAAAAATGATGATTTTGATTTGGAAAAATTCAATATAGAAATGGAAAGAAGGTATACTGAAACAACAAATATCATAAGCAATAACAAGTTATTTTCTTATGATATTTGTTGGGAAAATTATTCAGAACACTATCAGTTTACCTTGATGATAGCTAGAAAGCGAACTACTTTTCCATAGAATATTTTAATTCCAATAATAGAATTTATGATTATGCTAATTTTATTATGTGGTTGAGCATGTTCTTCAATAAAGAAAAAAGTATTCTCCTATGTGATGAAAATTATGAAGATACCTTGATTTTATCTTCTGATATATCCATAGAACAACTTGAGAAGTGGTTGCAAAAGTCTGGTATATAAATTAAATATGTTTATGTATGTTATTTGCTTTCTGGATATTTTTAGTGTAAGATTTCGGCAAGAAATTAGCATGTACAGTATATGACTTGATGAGCGGATTAATGCAAATCCCGATTTAACGAGATATTTGGATCAAAGAAGTTTGATAAGGTAAGTATTTCTGAACTGGTTGACGATAGAATAGAAACTGCGAAAAAAATATTTGATCAACACGATACAATTAAATACATTGATATTTCATCAATGATAATAAAAATTATAAAATGACTGGTTTTCAGGAATATATGTTAAATCAAGCTCCATCGAGAGCTCAACAACATATTAGGAAAGGAGACATTGTTGTCTCAACCGTCCGACCAAATCTTAAAAATATAGCAATTACGGAGCTAGATGATGAGAATTTGGTAGCTTCCAGCGGATTCTGTGTGCTTAGAGCTTTGAAATGTTTACCAGAATATTTATTTGCAATAATTTGCTCTGATAGATTTACGAATAAAATGACTAATATTGTTACAGGAGCTAATTATCCTGCAATTAAATCTTCCGATATAATGAATTATATTGTTCATTTACCTCCAATTCAGTTACAAAACGAATTCGCAGACTTTGTAGCTCAAGTCGACAAATCACAATTGGCAATTCAAAAATCTCTGGAAAAATTGGAAACCTTGAAACAATCACTTATGCAGGAGTATTTCGGTTAAGATTTGAGATGAAGTAGCAGTTTTACACTATCATTGTAATTACGGTAATTATTTGTTATAATACTTCAAAGGAGGAAATCAGATGGTAGTAAAAACAAGAAAGCAAGGAAATTCAATCACCATTACGATTCCAAGTGAGTTCAATATTCCAAGTGGTGTTAAATACGAAGCGAAATTGTTACCAAGTGGCGAAATTATCTTTACTCCTGAAGAATTGGATCATCAGGTTTCTTATGTTTCTGATGATGCCTTTGACTTGAAATTGGATACAATTTTTGATGAATACGACGATGTTTTCAAAGCTTTGGTGGAAAAATGACAGTCTATCTAATAGAAAAGCAAATTGAAAAAATCAATGCTTTAGCAATTCAACGGTATTCTCCAAATGAGCAAATTCAAACAGTTAGTCCTTCAGCGTTAAATATGATTGTGAACTTACCAGAACAATTTGTTTTTGGCAAACCTCTTTATCCAACAATTTTTGATAAAGCAACAATATTATTTGTCCAATTGATAAAGAAGCATGTTTTTGCCAATGCCAATAAACGAACAGCCTTTTATGTTTTGGTGAAATTTTTACAATTAAATGGTTATCACTTTTCTGTTTCTGTGGAAGAAGCGGTTGATATGTGTGTGACTATAGAGGTAGAAGCTTTAACTGATGAAAAAATGATAAGCTATTCTAAATGGATTTCTGAACATTCTATCAGAGAAAAGAACAAAAAGTAAGCTAGTTTGCTGGATTGAAATGAGCATAAGAAAATAAATGAACAGGCAATATTAGAATTCTGTAATACAGAAACTGATATTACCTCTTTTTATTGATGAGTAATAATGAAAGTGAGAATTTATGGAATCAAAAGTTACAATTATCATGCAAGAAATGTTACTACTTTTAAATAATGAACAATTACTATTTGGGGGAATAGCTGGGAACTAAATGGTCTCCAATTTGGTATTACTGCAGGGGAGTCTCCAGAATTTGATGATGAAGTAGTCGCGAGAAAGTATAGTCGTGTCCCACTTTATTATGACTGGCACCCTGAATTTGAAGATTATTATGGCTTCAGCTTAGCTTGGAAAAAATACGAGTCTGATAGCGATTTGTCAATATATTTCTATACAACGTAAGATGCAGGAGGATAAGCATGAATCAAGCATGGGAATTATTGTTTGAGGGCAAGTTGAAGAAGTTAAAAAATTAGTTGAAGCTGATTTTTCTTTGGAAACTTGCACTAATTTTAGTTTATTAAATTTGATGGGCTATATCTATCTTGAAGAGCAAAATTATAAGGAGTGCTTAAGTATCTACCAGTCTTATATTGACTTAGCCCGAATTAAAAGTGACCGAGAAAATGAACATGTTGGTTATCATCAGTTAGCGATGGTCTACAGGGAAATGGGTCATTTTCAAAAAGCTCTACTCTATATCGATCAGGAAATGCAAATTATAAAAAAGTATTTTCCCAATGATGCTTTGAAATTTTCTGTTAACAACTATGAACAAG
This sequence comes from Streptococcus oralis subsp. dentisani, assembly GCF_007475365.1. NCBI lineage: Bacteria > Bacillati > Bacillota > Bacilli > Lactobacillales > Streptococcaceae > Streptococcus > Streptococcus oralis. Next base: position 379,968 of record NZ_CP034442.1, read on the forward strand.
GCTACCTTCGTTTAAAGTTGGGAAATCTAGAAGAGGCAGAAAGCTATATGCAAGAATCTCTAGATTTTGCTTTGACAACTGAGGACTTCATTGCCCAAGCCTGTTCCTATAGAGGGATGGGAGAGATTTATCTGAAGCAAAATTCAAATAAATCACGAGATTATTTTTATCAATCTATTCAACTCTTTGAAAAATCTGAGGATAAAATTGGAGCAGACGAGGTAAGAGCTTTATTACAAAATGGAAAGTAGTCCAACCGAGCTGAAGAAAAACAGTAAAAAGCGGAGATTCATGGCGCACAAAAGAGGCTAGTTCATAATTTCAACAACTGGAAGTTATGAACTAGCCTCAAAAGTTTGACAGAAAAAATCCAGTTATGGGACTTAGTGCATTTATATTATGCCTTCATTTTACAGAAACCGAAAATAAATAACTATTTTTAATATAAAATTTTGTGTTTTATCATATTTTTTTGAAAAAAGCTAGTAATTTGACTGAAAAAATTTGCAATTCTCCACAAGAAAATATATAATATAGTTGAGATGGAAAAACGTTTTTCAAAAGGAGGTGCACATTATGTTCTTAGGATTCTACTTCCGTTTTTGGCTCAGCATTTGGTGGCGTTAATAGAGGTTAGTGGTTGTTAAATTAAACTCAAATAGCTTTATGCCAGTAAGAAACTGAAATATTCAGTTTAATATGAGTTTTATTTTTCTAGTAAATCAACGTTTTCTATCACAACTCTATTGCAGTTAAGCTATGATATGTGATAATTGTCAACCCTATCTTGTTAACATTTTTATGGTCTCGAGAAATCTTATTTCTTGGGACTTTTTCTATTGTTTGAAAGGTTGTCTGTTGATTTTGTTGAACTAGGAGAACAAAAAAAGACAAACTACTTTAAAAAGTAATTTGTCTGTTGTCGGGTTACTTTTTATTGAAAGACACGATAGACATAAGGATTTTCTGGTTTATCTACTTTTGTGAAACTCTCAACTTCCAGTGTTGGGAGTTTTTGTTTGAGTTCTTTATGGTAGTGGAGGGTCAGGGTTCCCCTAGCGGTAATCCAAGTATTATCAGGATACTGGTGTGAATTTCCCTTGGTCAAGAGTCCATATACACCAGAGTCTGCTATACAGTGGATTATCCCAAAGCGAAAGAGGAACTGGCTATCTGGATGGCTAGGATCGTTATAGACAAAGCCTGTAAACTCGATTTTCTTTCCTTCAAACTCTTGTGGATAATCATAGAGAACTTCCATGACTTCCATGTAGTTTTCGTCTGTAACCTGAATGGTTGGCTGGGCAAGGTATTTATCAGCTGTAGTCCGCATTTCCTTTTCATAAGCAGACTTGGAAAAATAGGTACTGGTGTCGGGTTTGAGGTATTGACTGGATGTACCTTCGCTTGCCTGAATAGTTGTATCGATTCCCTCAGCAAGCGGGAAATGATAGCCTTTGGCAGATACGGTTCTCGAGTCCAAACTTACTGTCGGAAAGGCAACTCCAATCAAGAGAGGTAGAGACAGTAAAAGGATACTGATTTGTCTAGTTCGCCGACTTTCCATATGGCTGTGAGAGTTGATTTTCTTAATCCAGATGTAGAATTGGACCAGAGCCAACAGAAGAGAAAGGACCATGGAGATATAGACTAGATAGGAATAGTGGAGGTTGATGTAGTGGCTAAGCTTGCCAGATAGCTTGAGGTAAAGGGTCAGAGCAAAATAGCCCAGTAGAATGAAAAATCGAATCATAGCATCACTCCTATCATGTAAGAATAAAGCAAGACAAGCAGAGTCACGATGCCCATGAATTGCCAGATGAAGTTGGCCTTGAGATAGTGTTTCATCATGAGGAGATTTTTGATATCAAGCATGGGACCAATGACTAGAAAAGCAAGGACTGGTGCTAGGCCAAAGCTCGAGAGGAGAGAAGCTCCGACAAAGGCGTCCGCCTCGCTACAAAGAGAGAGGAGAAAGGCTAGAAACATTAGCAAGAGAATCGCAAGTATTGGACTTGCGCTGATAGAGGTCAGGATCCGAGTTGGGACATAGACTTGTACGATGGCCGCAAAGAGACAGCCAAAGACCAAGTAACGACCCATATCGAAAAACTCGTCAATAGCTTGTATAAAGACCTGAAAGACCTTTCCAGCAGGAGTCAAGTATGAAAAGTCATGTTCATGACAAGTAATAGAATTCTCTTTTTGAATGGGTTCCTTCCAGAAAAATCCTAGGAAAATCCCCAGAACCAAAGCAATCACAATAGCTCCCAGAGCTCGCAAGAAGGCAAATTTTATTGAATTACCAAAGGCAGAATAAGTAGCGAAAAGAACGATAGGATTGATGATGGGAGCAGTCACCAGAAAAGGAACTGCCGTGTAGCTGGGGACTTTCTTTTCCAGAAAACGATTGATAATCGGGACGATTCCACACTCGCAAGAAGGAAAGAGAAAGCCAATGAAGGTACCAAAAAAGATTCTTCCCCAACGATTGCGAGGAAGAAACTCATACACTTTATCAGGTGTGATATAGACCTCAATCCACCCCGAAATGAGACTCCCAATCAAGACAAAAGGAAGGGCTTCAATCATGATGGAGAGAAAAATAGCCCCCGCTTGTAATACACTAGGAGGAAGAGATTGGAAAATCGTCATCTATTTTTTCTTCTCAACTTTTTCTTCTTTATCATTGTTATCTGGAAAAGTAACCTGAGTTAAGTCAGGAAGTTTGGCAAACTTTTCAAACATCTTGTCCAAGTCGTCGGTTTTTGTAAATTTAACAGCCATAGGCCTACCTCTTTTCTACATTCTACCTCTATTATACTATTATTTTGCGGAAAAGGGATTATTTTTATTTTGATAATCAAAGAGGTAAAAATAGGTAAGGTGAAACAAGCTTTGTTCCTTATGGTATAATAGGTTTATGGATAAAAAATATGAAAAAATCTCCCAGAATTTGGGTGTAACCTTAAAGCAAATCGATACTGTTCTAAGTTTGACGGCAGAAGGGGCGACGATTCCCTTCATCGCACGTTATCGCAAGGATATGACTGGTAGTTTGGATGAGGTGGCGATTAAGGCTATTATCGACTTGGATAAAAGTCTGACAAATCTCAACGACCGTAAAGAAGCTGTCTTGGCTAAGATTCAAGAGCAAGGCAAGCTAACAAAGGAATTGGAAGAAGCTATCTTAGCTGCCGAAAAACTAGCAGACGTAGAAGAACTCTACCTTCCATACAAGGAAAAGCGACGGACCAAGGCAACCATTGCCCGTGAAGCTGGACTCTTCCCTCTCGCACGCTTGATTTTGCAAAACATAGCTGACTTAGAGAAAGAGGCTGAGAAGTTTGTCTGTGAAGGATTTGCGACTGGTCAAGAAGCCTTGGCTGGTGCGGTTGATATCTTGGTTGAAGCCTTATCGGAAGATGTCAACTTGCGCTCACTGACCTATCAGGAAGTGTTGAGACACTCTAAAATTACTTCGCAAGTCAAGGACGAAAGTCTCGATGAAAAGCAAGTTTTTCAGATATATTACGATTTCTCAGAGACAGTTGGCAACATGCAGGGCTATCGTACCTTAGCTCTCAATCGTGGTGAGAAACTAGGTGTCTTAAAAGTCGGATTTGAACATGCGACAGACCGTATCTTATCTTTCTTTGCTGCTCGTTTCAAAGTCAAAAATGCCTATATAGATGAAGTGGTTCAACAGTCAGTTAAGAAAAAGGTCTTGCCTGCTATCGAACGACGCATTCGGACAGAATTGACTGAGAAAGCAGAAGAAGGAGCTATCCAACTCTTTTCTGACAACCTGCGCAATCTCCTCTTGGTTGCTCCGCTGAAAGGGCGCGTGGTTCTAGGATTTGACCCTGCTTTTCGTACAGGTGCCAAGCTGGCTGTCGTTGATGCGACGGGTAAAATGCTGACGACCCAAGTCATTTATCCAGTAAAACCAGCCTCCGCTCGTCAAATTGAAGAAGCCAAGAAAGATTTGGCAGACTTGATTGGTCAATACAGCGTGGAAATCATTGCCATTGGAAATGGGACGGCCAGTCGGGAAAGCGAAGCCTTTGTGGCGGAAGTTCTGAAAGATTTTCCAGAAGTGAGCTATGTCATCGTCAATGAAAGTGGTGCTTCTGTCTACTCTGCCAGTGAACTTGCTCGTCAGGAGTTTCCAGAATTAACTGTTGAAAAACGCTCTGCTATTTCTATCGCTCGTCGTTTGCAAGATCCCCTCGCTGAGTTGGTCAAAATCGATCCCAAGTCAATCGGTGTCGGTCAGTACCAGCACGATGTCAGTCAGAAGAAACTGTCTGAGAGTCTAGATTTTGTCGTCGATACCGTGGTGAACCAAGTTGGTGTCAATGTGAATACCGCTAGCCCAGCTCTTCTTTCACACGTAGCTGGACTCAATAAAACTATCTCTGAAAATATCGTCAAATACCGTGAAGAAGAAGGAAAAATCACTTCACGCGCTCAAATTAAGAAAGTTCCTCGCCTGGGAGCTAAAGCCTTTGAGCAGGCTGCTGGTTTCCTCCGTATTCCTGAAAGTAGTAATATCCTTGATAATACAGGAGTTCACCCAGAAAACTACGCTGCGGTTAAGGAGCTCTTCAAACGCTTGGATATCAAGGATTTGAATGAAGAAGCACAAAATAAGCTTAAGTCCCTTTCAGTTAAGGAGATGTCGCAAGAACTGAATCTCGGCCCAGAAACGCTTAAAGATATCATTGCTGACCTTCTCAAACCAGGTCGAGACTTCCGTGATTCCTTTGATGCACCTGTGCTTCGTCAAGATGTATTGGATATCAAAGATCTTGTTGCTGGGCAGAAGCTGGAAGGTGTGGTGCGTAATGTCGTTGACTTCGGTGCATTCGTTGATATTGGGATTCACGAGGACGGTTTGATCCATATTTCCCACATGAGTCGCAAATTTATCAAACACCCCAGTCAAGTAGTGTCAGTCGGTGATTTGGTAACGGTTTGGGTTAAGAAAATCGATACTGAACGTGAAAAAGTCAATCTGTCGCTCCTCGCTCCAGATGAATCTAACTGAGTACGTTCAGTCTGTTTCACTCGAAGACTTTGGTAGGCCTTTTACCCATCAAGCCCAGTGGAATCCTCGTTTGCGAACGACAGGTGGGCGATTTTTCCCTAAGGATGGGCATTTGGATTTTAATCCCAAGGTTTATAATGAACTAGGTTTGGAAGTCTTTCGCAAAATCGTGCGCCATGAGCTTTGTCACTATCACCTTTATTTTCAGAAAAAGGGGTATCGCCATAAGGACCGAGATTTCAAGGAACTTTTGAAAGAAGTGGATGGACTACGCTTTGTACCACCTTTGAAAAGTCAGGATAGTCACCTAGTCTATCAGTGCCAATCTTGCCAGCAAACCTATCAACGCAAGAGGAAAATTGACACGAAACGCTACCGCTGTGGCGTCTGTCGAGGTAAACTCGTTGTCTTAAATCGGCCTAAGGACTGATGTTCTTGTTCCCGTTTTATGCTATACTACTTGTAAGAATACCGAAAGAGGAACAAATCATGAATACAAAATTTTATAAAATGAGACGAAATCGCATGGTGTCAGGAGTTTTGGCTGGCCTATCAGACAAGTGGAAACTTGATGTAACCCTAGTCCGCTTTCTCTTCGCCATTTTTACTATATCAAATTTTGGGATTGGTGTGATTATTTACATCATCCTCGCCTCTATCCTGCCAACTAAGGAAGAAATCGAAGCAGAAATGTACGGAACAGGACCACGCAAACGCAAGGAAGCCGAGGCTATTGATGACAATGATGGCTGGTTTTGGTGAGATTTAACAGGAAGTATTTATTATTTGCACTATGTTACTTAAAAGAAGCAGCATAAATGACTGAAAATCCCTTGTGGCTAAATAACCACAAGGGATTTTGGTATTTAAGTATATTCTTTTCCATCTTGAGAGAGATGAATTACCTGATCAGCCATTTTCCAAATACTAGGATTGTGAGTTGCGATGATAATTGTTCTATTAGCATTACGAAGTTCAAGGAGAATTTCCATAATTTCCTTGGAATTTTTTGGATCTAGCGAGGCGGTAGGCTCATCGGCTAAAATTAAAGGAGGATCTTTCAGGATAATCTTAGCAAGCGCTACGCGTTGAGCTTCACCACCAGATAATTCATAGATTTTTTGGTTGAGACTTAGATAATCTAGTCTGACAGCTTGTAGTGCTTGAAGAAGAAGTCTCTCTTTTTCTTGTTTCTTGTTCTGTTTTTTGCCAATCAGTCCCAGCTCAAGATTTTCTCGAATGGTCTGACTTTCTAATAGTCCGAAGTTCTGGAAGAGATAACCTAGCTCGTTACGATAGAATTCCTCATTTTTTAGTGAAGTTAAAGGCTTTCCTTTGTAAACTATTTCTCCTTTGTCGAAAGTCTCTAGTTTTGCAAGCATATTGAGCAAAGTGGTTTTTCCACAACCACTGTCTCCTATCAAAGCATACACCATACCACTTTGAAAATTCAGATTCAAGTCTGAAAAAATAATACGAGAACCAAATTGTTTCCAAATATGTTGCAATTCAATCATACTATCCTCCTTTGATAATGCTAACATAGGTTTTACTTTCCTTCTTATCACAGATTTTCAATAGAAGAACGGCTAAACTTGAAAAGCTGAAAAATAGGATCAGGGTAATCCAGATATTCTTAGAAATAATGAAAGCTAGACCACTTCCGAGAAAGAGAGCTGCTATTTGAGAAGTGATATATCTATTGTGTAATTCAAAGAAATAATAGCCTGCGATTTTTTTCAAGAATATGGTTTTGCGAAAGGCTTCAAAATAGAGCAGATTTAAACTTGTAAACAGCAAAATTGAAGTCAAAATAGCAAACATAGCACTCGCTAAGTTACTAAAAATTTCGATTTTAATTTTTTGATTTAACTGGAGATAGGTTTCCCTAGCAGGCGATAGCCTTGAGACCATATGATCAAGTTGATAGTGTTTCAAAAGTTCTTGTGTCTGGTGGAGGTCTGTAAAATAGAGATATTCTAGATTTGTAAACCAGAAGATGGAGGAAACCTTACCAAGTGCTTTAGGAGAAAGCACAAGAAAGATGGGATTTGATAACCATTGATCATAAGCGATATGGGTGGTATTATAAATGAATACATCTTTTTTTTGATCAGTATAAGTTATACTAACTTCGAAAGTTTGATTAGACTTGCTACTGTATAATCGGTTGGTTAACTCTTGTTGCAAGGTTGCTTTTATATCTTTTTCATTTTTTTGTAGTTCTTCTGGGAGTATGGCAAGAATCTGTCTATCTTTTAGGTTGTTGATTTTTTGAAAGGTTTCTGATGATAAGTCCATACCTTCCTTTTGGAAGTAGTTGGGCGTGACGTAGAGAATATTTTTTCCTTCCACACCATAAGGGTTATTTTCAGTTTCATTATGATTTGAGGTAGCTTGCTTAAGAGCTTGCTCAACTAGATTATGTTTAATAAGGAAGGCATTCTCATTATCTATAGCATGCTGAATAAAGTCAAACCATTTATCAGCATTTGTCTGCAGTTCATCTAAATTTTTCATCTGACTGGAACGCCCTGTTTGAAGAGTAATAACATTGGAGCGTTGTTCCCAAGTAGCTTGTCCAGCCTCATTTTTCTCAAGTATATGATAGTAAGTAGACATACGTCCAAATCCTACAATAACCAGTAGAATGGCAAGTACCTGACCAAAGTAGAGAATGCGTAGAATTGACTTGATTGGTAATTTTCCTTTGATGATAGAGAGGAGATGGACTTTTTTTAAAGAAATGGTAAAAAGAAAGGCAATTAGAAGACTAAGTAAGAGAAGTAGGCTATTGTAAAGAATAAAAAGTATTCCTAGAAAAGTCTGAACTTCATAAGGATATCCCAAGGAAATGAGCAAGATACATGCTATCAGCAAAGCAGGTAGACCAAAAAGAAGGATATCAAGTCCGTCTCTTGCGAGAGAACGAAAGAAGAGATAGCTCAGCCGCTCTCCAGAAATCAATCTAATCCCTGACTGAGAAAGAGATTGAATCTGACCGATAACAATTAAAGCTAAGAAAGTCAGCAAAAAGATTAACATACTGATGAGCTGATCAGGTTGGGTAAAGATGGCCAGTACGAAGGATACTCTGTCATTTTCAAATGCATTCGCTTTTTCTAGTCCAAGTTCTTTCAGATGAGTAGCCAATTCTTGACTAGTTAGGGATCCGCTGATAATATTGTAGTTGTTGAGAAGATCGCTCTTGTGAATGCTTTCTTGACTTGCTGGAGGCATCCAGTCTGGGAGTTGCCCATCTCCAAAAGCTTCGTAGAGAGTTCTTGATTTTCCATCACTATCTACTTCCCAAATGGTTCTTGCGATGAGACTATTATGTTTTCTAGCAAGGCTGTCTAATTCTTGTTTGAGGGTAGTATAATCGGCTTGTCCACTGTGTACAGCCACACCTGGAAATAGGCGTTGAGGAAGAGCTTCTTTCCAAAAGGACAGAGTCGCAATGAGAAAGAAAGTTAAAAGAAGATTGCTGATGAAGAGAAAAACACGTTTCATAGGAACCTCTTTCTAAAAGAGGGGCTGAACCTCCCTCCTTATAGCAGTGATACGAATGATAGTTTAGCACTTTTAAAAATAATTAGCAGAAAGCCTTTTCATAATTTAATTTTACTATTATTTTAAGAATAAAACAAGCAATGACAGGACTTCTTATAGTAGCTATTTTCAAAAAAATTCTTCAATCTTACAAAAATGTAAGATTAAAGTCTCTTTTGTAAGGTTAGGTTATGGCAGGCCGCCTTTTTTTGCGATAAACTAGACTCATAAAGAACAAAGGAGCAAAAACATGAAAAGAATCTTACAAAAGAAAAGAAGAAAACCAGGTCAAAAAGATATCGAGCGTGTTCAGCTGGGATGCGCTATGATGCAAGCACAGTTTCAATTGATGGGATATTAAGAAGGAGAAAATCATGACACTTTTAGATGTAAAACACGTTCAAAAAATCTATAAAACACGTTTTCAAGGCAACCAAGTAGAGGCACTCAAAGATATTCACTTTACCGTGGAAAAGGGTGACTACGTTGCCATCATGGGTGAGTCTGGTTCTGGTAAATCAACCTTGCTCAATATCCTAGCTATGCTGGATAAACCAACTCGCGGGCAGGTTTACCTAAACGGAACAGACACAGCCACTATTAAAAATTCACAGGCTTCGAGTTTCCGTCGTGAGAAGTTGGGCTTTGTCTTCCAAGATTTTAACTTACTAGATACCTTGTCTGTTAAGGACAATATCTTGCTTCCGCTAGTTTTATCTCGAAAACCCATCACGGAGATGATGAAAAAATTGGTAGTGACAGCTGAAAATTTGGGTATCAACCAATTGCAAGAGAAGTACCCTTACGAGATCTCAGGTGGTCAAAAGCAGCGGGTAGCAGTAGCACGCGCCATCATCACTGAACCTGAAATTCTCCTTGCGGATGAGCCAACAGGAGCCCTTGACTCCAAGTCATCTGCAGCTCTTCTCGATGTATTTGATGAAATCAATGAGCGTGGTCAAACCATTCTCATGGTGACTCACTCAACCGCGGCAGCCAGCAGGGCCAAGCGTGTCCTTTTCATCAAGGATGGGATTCTCTACAACCAAATCTACCGTGGAGACAAGACAGAACGTCAGATGTTCCAAGAAATCTCTGATACCTTGACTGTCATGGCAAGCGAGGTGAATTAGTATGTTCCGATTGACCAATAAGTTAGCGGTGTCCAACTTAATCAAAAACCGCAAACTCTACTATCCCTTTGCTTTAGCTGTTCTCTTAGCTGTGACCATTACTTATCTCTTTTACTCCTTGTCACTCAACCCCAATATTGGCAAGATTCGAGGGGGAGAAACTATCTCCATGACGCTTGGTTTCGGTATGGTGATTGTCACTATTGCCTCAGCTATCATTGTCTTTTATGCCAATAGTTTCGTCATGAAAAACCGTTCCAAAGAACTAGGGATTTACGGTATGCTGGGTCTCGAAAAGCGCCATTTGATCAGTATGGTCTTTAAGGAGCTTCTTATTTTTGGCTCCCTAACCTTGACAGCTGGACTTGGCCTAGGAGCTCTCTTTGATAAGCTAATCTTTGCTCTGCTTCTGAAGCTGATGAATATGAAGGTGGAGCTCGTAGCAACCTTCCAACCAACCGTCTTTATCCTAGTTATCCTTATCTTTGGAGCTATTTTCCTAGGTTTGATTTTTATCAATGCCTTTCGGATTGCACGTATGAATGCCCTCCAGCTCTCTCGTGAGAAGGCCAGTGGTGAGAAAAAAGGACGTTTCTTAAGTCTTCAAACTATTCTAGGTTTGGTTAGTATGGGAGCTGGTTATTACCTAGCAGTTACAGTTGAAAATCCACTTTCTGCTGTTCTGATTTTCTTTGTAGCGGTCTTGCTGGTAATCCTTGGTACCTATCTCTTGTTTAATGCAGGAATCACAGTTTTCTTACAAATCTTGAAGAAAAACAAGCGTTATTATTACCAACCCAACAACATGATTTCTGTATCCAATCTCATCTTTCGTATGAAGAAAAATGCGGTTGGTCTTGCGACGATTGCTATTCTTTCAACCATGGTCTTGGTGACCATGTCTGCAGCAACGAGTATCTTCAAGGCTTCAGAAACCTTCAAGAAATTCATGAATCCACATGATTTTGGAATTTCAGGGCGAAATGTCGAAAAAGAAGATTTAGATAAACTTTTGAGTCAGTATGCTAGCGATAAGGGATTAACTGTCACCAAAAAAGAAGTCTTTCGTCACAGCAATTTTGGCATTGAAAGTCAAGATGGAACCAAACTCCGTATCTTTAAAAAGGGGAATAACTTTGTCCAACCAAAAACCATTTTCATGGTCTTTGACCAAAAAGACTATGAAATCATGACTGGTCAAAAACTCTCCCTTTCAGGTAATGAAGTTGGATTGTTTACCAAGAGTAAGGTACTTGAAGGGCAGAAAGAACTCACTTTAAATGACCAGACTTACACTGTTAAAGAAGAAATTAAAAATGATTTCGTTCTGGAACATGTGCCAAATCAGTTTAACATCCTCACATCTGACTACAATTATCTTGTTGTGCCTAATCTGCAAGCCTTTATTGATCAATATCCTGATTCCTCTCTCTTTGATCAACTTTATGGTGGTATGAATGTAACAGCTAGTGAGGAAGAACAGCTCAAACTCGCTGACGATTTTTCAAAATTTCTTAATAACTTTAATAGAGAATTAAACAAAGAGGGAAGCTATGTATACGGAAGCAATCTGGCTGATAGCAGTGCACAAATCAGTGCCCTCTATGGTGGAGTCTTCTTCATCGGTATCTTCCTCTCTATCATCTTTATGGTGGGAACAGTGCTCGTTATCTACTACAAACAAATCTCTGAGGGTTATGAAGACCGTGAACGCTTCATCATTTTGCAAAAGGTCGGACTTGATCAAAAGCAAATCAAGCAAACCATCAATAAACAGGTCCTAACTGTTTTCTTCCTCCCCTTGCTATTTGCCTTCCTACACCTTGCCTTTGCCTATCATATGCTTAGCCTCATCCTAAAAGTCATTGGGGTACTAGATGCGACCATGATGTTGACCGTTACACTTTCCATTTGCGCCATCTTCCTCATCGTCTACGTCTTGATCTTTATGATTACCTCAAGAAGCTATCGCAAGATTGTGCAAATGTAAAAAAAAGATACCTCGATATTTGTCGAGGTATTTCTTTTATCTTAGATACTAAAGAGTTGTCCCAAGAGGAAGGTTACACCCATGGTGAGAAGTCCGATACAGAGGTTACGGATCATAGCAGTTTTCGTAGGAGCCTTGCCTAGTTTAGCACTGCTATAGCCTGTGATGAGAAGAGAAAGGGCTACGATAAAGACAGTAGCAGGGATCCGATAGTCACTTGGAAAGACGGTAATCGAAAGCATAGGAGGAAGACTTCCTAATATAAAGGCGATAAAGCTAGAGATAGCAGCATGCCAAGGATTGGTAAATTCTTCGTACTCGATACCGTATTTTTCCTCGACAAGGGCTTTGAGTGGATTTTTTAAAAAGGCCTTGTTGGTCAAAAGTTGGGCGGACGTTTCACACTCACCATTTTGAAGGTAAGCAGCATAGAGGGATAGTTTTGCAGATTCGATGTCCTTATCCAAGAGCAACTGTTCTCTGGCAACAGCGGCTTCTTCCGTGTCTTTTTGAGTGGATACAGAGACATATTCGCCACCGGCCATAGAAAAAGCACCAGCGAGAATAGCGGCCAATCCTGATAAAAAGATAATCCAGATATTGCTCGTCGCACTCGCTACACCGATAACGACTCCAGCGATGGAAATAATCCCATCATTGGCACCGAGAACACCTGCACGCAGGATATTGAGTCGTCCTGCAAAGTTTGCATCAATTTCATGTTTCAATTCTGTCATAGTCATCTCCTTTCTCTCCATTATAGAGAAAAGAGTAGGGGAATACAAACTTTTTAAACTATCTGAAAAAAGTTCTACGATTCTAATTTTTAAGCGCTTTGAAGTTTCTCCGAAAAAGTATTGCTATCCTACTGTACTAGTCCTTTTTCAGCTTATCTATGGTATAATAGAAGGTAGATTTATCAATTGGAGTATGAAGGATTTTATGATTAAACTTGTAGCAACCGATATGGATGGAACCTTTCTTGACGGAGAGGGTCAGTTTGATATGGAACGCCTCAAAAACTTGCTTGTTTCCTACAAGGAAAAGGGGATTTATTTTGCTGTGGCTTCAGGTCGTGGTATTCTGTCCCTGAAAAAGTTGTTTGCGGATGTGCGTGATGAAGTGATTTTTATAGCTGAAAATGGGAGCTATGTTGAGTTTCATGGAGAGGATATGTACGAGGCTACTATGTCTCGGGACTTTTACTTGAGCACTTTTGAAGCTTTAAAGAATTCTCCTTATTTTGATGAAAGCAAAATGCTCCTGACTGGGAAAAAAGCTTGTTATGTTTTGGATACAGTGGATGAGACCTATCTGATGTTTAGTCGTCACTACAATGAAAACATTCAAAAAGTAGCGAGTTTAGAAGATATCACAGATGAGATTTTTAAATTCACTACTAACTTTACTGAAGAAACGATAGAAGCTGGAGAGGCCTGGGTCAACGAGAATGTTCCTGGTGTGAAAGCCATGACAACAGGTTTTGAATCCATCGATATTGTCTTGGACTATGTTGATAAGGGTGTGGCTATTGTTGAGCTGGCAAAAAAACTTGGTCTTAGCATGGATCAGGTTATGGCGTTTGGCGATAATCTCAATGACCTTCACATGATGCAGGTTGTAGGACACCCTATCGCTCCAGAAAATGCGCGACCAGAGATATTAGAATTAGCAGAGACAGTGATTGGTCACCACAAGGACCAGTCAGTGATGGCTTATATGGAGGGCTTGTAATGGCAGATATTAAATTGATTGCACTTGATTTGGATGGTACCTTACTGACAACGGATAAAAAGCTAACAGATCGTACTAAGACGGTGCTAAAAGCTGCGCGTGAACAAGGTGTCAAAGTAGTACTGACAACTGGACGTCCCCTCAAGGCTATGGATTTCTTCCTTAAAGAGCTTGGGACAGACGGCCATGATGACGAATATACTATCACATTCAACGGTGGATTGGTTCAGAAAAATACAGGTGAGATTCTTGATAAAACAGTCTTTTCAATTAATGATGTGACACGTATTTATGAAGAAACTGAAAAACTAGGAATCCCCTTAGATGCCATTTCAGAAGGTACAGTCTATCAAATCCAGTCGGACCAAGAAAGTCTCTATGCTCAGTTCAACCCTGCCTTGACTTTCGTGCCTATCGCTTTTGAAGATCTATCTAGTCAGATGACGTATAATAAATGTGTGACTGCTTTTGCCCAAGAACCTTTGGATGCAGCGATTCAACAGATTTCTCCAGAATTGTTTGACCAATATGAAATCTTCAAATCGCGTGAAATGCTATTGGAATGGTCCCCTAAAAACGTCCACAAGGCAACAGGTTTAGCAAAATTAATTAAACATCTAGGCATCGACCAAAGTCAAGTCATGGCTTGTGGGGACGAGGCCAATGACCTTTCCATGATTGAGTGGGCAGGTCTAGGAGTTGCCATGCAAAATGCAGTTCCTGCTGTTAAGGAAGTTGCCAATGTGATTACCCCTATGACCAACGACGAGGAAGCCGTTGCATGGGCTATCGAAGAATACGTGCTAAAGGAGAATTAGAATATGGGATTATTTGACCGTTTATTCGGGAAAAAAGAAGAGCCGAAAATCGAAGATGTTGTAAAAGAAGCTCTGGAAAATCTTGATTTGTCAGAAGAGGTTGAAGAAAGCCAAGCGGCAGTCGAAGAAACAGCGACGGACAAAGTGGAAGAAACATTTGCTCAAGAAGAAATTCCTCAGGTTACGACAGATGAGGCCATTGAACCAGAAGCAGTCGAGGAAACTTCTCAGGAAGAGTTTGAGCTAGAATCTGATGAATTGGAACAATTCCAAGAAGCAGAAGAAGTTCTAGAAGAAGAGAACCAAGAAACTGTAGAGTTCGAAGAAGAGCTAGCTTCTGAAGTTGTAGAAGAAGAACTTCCTCAGGTTGAAGAAACCGTACAGGAAAAATATGACCGCAGTCTCAAAAAGACGCGTACAGGATTCGGAGCTCGCTTGAATGCCTTCTTTGCTAACTTCCGTTCAGTCGATGAAGAGTTCTTCGAGGAATTGGAAGAACTGCTCATCATGAGCGACGTCGGTGTGCAGGTCGCTTCAAACTTAACAGAAGAACTACGTTATGAAGCTAAACTCGAAAACGCTAAGAAACCAGACGCACTCCGTCGAGTCATTATCGAGAAATTGGTTGAACTTTATGAGAAGGATGGCAATTACGATGAACAAATCCACTTCCAAGATGGTTTGACAGTCATGCTCTTTGTCGGAGTCAATGGTGTTGGGAAAACAACCTCTATTGGGAAACTAGCTCATCGCTACAAACAAGCTGGCAAGAAAGTCATGTTGGTTGCGGCAGATACCTTCCGTGCGGGTGCTGTGGCCCAGCTAGCTGAATGGGGCCGTCGTGTGGATGTTCCTGTTGTGACGGGACCAGAAAAAGCTGATCCAGCAAGTGTGGTCTTTGATGGGATGGAACGCGCCGTAGCCGAAGGGATTGATATTCTCATGATTGATACAGCAGGTCGTCTGCAAAACAAGGACAATCTTATGGCCGAGTTGGAAAAGATTGGCCGTATTATCAAACGTGTCGTTCCTGAAGCACCTCATGAAACCTTCCTGGCCCTTGATGCATCAACTGGGCAGAATGCCTTAGTACAAGCTAAAGAATTTTCGAAAATTACCCCTGTTACCGGTATTGTATTGACCAAGATTGACGGAACTGCCCGTGGTGGTGTCGTTCTGGCAATTCGAGAAGAACTCAATATCCCTGTAAAATTGATTGGTTTTGGTGAAAAAATCGATGATATCGGTGAATTCAACTCCGAAAACTTTATGAAGGGTCTCTTAGAAGGCTTGATTTAATACAAAATAAATATCCTGCAAGATTGACTTGCAGGATATTTTTGCTATTCTAAACGACCATCTTCACGATAGGCGATATCTGGTTGCCAGGTCCATTTGGCTCCATACTTTTCAAGTAAGTCAAAGCTAGCTTGTGGTCCCATGCTTCCAGCTTTATAATCGTAGAGTGGAGCACCGTTTTCTGCCCAGAGCTCTTCGATACGGTCAATCAATTTCCAAGAAGCACTTACCTCATCCCAGTGGCTAAAATTGGTTGAGTTGTTGTTCAAAACATCGTAGATTAATTTCTCGTATGGGTCTGGTGAGGCTCCAGTAGCAGTAGCATCTGTACGGTAATCCAGAGAGCTTGGTGCCAGGTTGAATTCTTCACCGACTTGCTTCCCATTGAGGCTGAGAGAGAAGCCTTCAGTTGGTTGGATATAGATGGTCAAGATATTTGGTGCTAATGGTTCTCCAAAGATAGAGTCCATTTGCTTAAAGACGATATTGACATGAGTTCCTTTTTCAGTCAGACGTTTCCCTGTACGGAAGAAGAAAGGAACACCACGGAAGCGATCGCTGTCTACAAAGAAGGCACCAGATGCAAAGGTTTCTGTTGTAGATTCAGGATCGACATTTGGTTCGCTTCGATAGGAAATGTATTTCATGCCATCGATTTTACCAGAGCGGTACTGACCACGGATAAACTGTTCTTTCAATTCTTCCTCAGTTGGATGATAGAGGTTTTTAAAGACCTTTATCTTTTCAGCACGAATCTCATCTTTTGTAAAGCTAGCTGGTTTGTCCATGGCTAGAAGAGAGAGAAGTTGGAGAGTATGGTTTTGCACCATATCACGAAGGGCACCAGATTGATCATAGTAGCCACCGCGTTCCTCAACTCCCAAACGTTCCGCAAAGGTAATTTGAACATTATCGATGTGTTCGC
Source organism: Streptococcus oralis subsp. dentisani (assembly GCF_007475365.1). Classification (NCBI taxonomy): domain Bacteria; kingdom Bacillati; phylum Bacillota; class Bacilli; order Lactobacillales; family Streptococcaceae; genus Streptococcus; species Streptococcus oralis. The sequence goes on from NZ_CP034442.1 coordinate 396,472, forward strand.
GATTCCAAACATTCTCAAAGATCATGTTGGCAAAACGAACCGCAAAGATACTTTGAATCATCTCTTTCCCCAAGTAATGGTCAATACGGTAGATTTGCTCCTCATCAAAAGCCGCAAGGAGATCTTCATTCAGTTTGCTAGCTGTCTCGTAGTCTGTACCAAATGGTTTCTCAACGATCAAGCGCTCAAAACCTTTACCATCGACAATGTTTTCAGATTTGAGGTGCTTGGCAATGGTTCCAAAGAACTGAGGTGCCATAGACAAGAAGAAGAGCTTATTGTGTTCAGCTTGGTATTTTTCATTCAGCTCAGCTTGTAATTGACGCAAAGCAATGTAATGTTCCGTATCATTCACATCATGGCTTTGATAGTAGAAGTGGCTAGCAAATTCTTGGGCTTGCTCGGTACTATCTGCCAAATCAAGGATGGACTCGACAACTACAGATTCAAAATATTCCTTACTCCAAGGTCTACGAGCTGTTCCGATGACTGCAAAATGCTCAGAGAGATTGCCTGATTTATAGAGTCTGAAAAGGGAAGGGTAGAGTTTGCGTTTAGCTAAATCTCCACTCGCACCGAAAATTGTAACAATAACCTTTGATGACATCTAGCTACCTAATTTCTATATTTTTTCCTAGTTGGACTAGGGATGAGATTTCCTCATTGTCATAGTTTTTATTTTATCATAATTTTCAAAAAAATCAAAAAATCCAATACGCAATTAAAAAACTGTAAGGAGAACCTTACAGTTTTGTTTTATACATTTAATACCTTATCCAAGAACTCTTTTAGACGAGGGTGTTGCGGGTTGTCGAAGATTTGATCTGGAGTTCCATCTTCCAGGAATTCACCATCAGCTGTAAAGATAACGCGGTTGGCCACCTGACGTGCAAATCCCATCTCATGGGTTACGATGATCATGGTCATGCCTTGTTCCGCCAATTCCTTCATAACATTCAGTACATCTCCAACCATTTCAGGGTCAAGAGCAGAAGTTGGCTCATCAAAGAGCATGATATCAGGATTCATGGCAAGTCCACGAGCGATAGCTACACGCTGTTTCTGACCACCTGAAAGGCTATCTGGATTAGCCTTAGCTTTGTCCGCAAGGCCGACTTTCTCCAGCAGTTCCATTCCCAATTTCTCAGCTTCTTCTTTGGTCATCCGTTTGTGTTCAATAGGTGCAAAAGTGATATTTTCTAGGACGGACATGTGAGGGAAGAGGTTGAAGTGTTGGAAGACCATTCCTACGTTCTCACGAACATGGTCGACATTGGTTGACTTTTCAGTCAAATCATAACCATTCACTGTGATGTGGCCACTCGTTACCTCCTCGAGAAGGTTAAGGCTGCGAAGGAAAGTGGATTTACCAGAACCAGAAGGACCGATGATACAGACAACATCTCCTTCATAGAACTTAGTAGTAATGCCTTTTAAAACCTCATTTTTTCCATAATACTTATGCAAATCATTTACATCAATTTTTAGTTTTGCCATTAACGAATCCTCTTTTCTAAGCGTTTCGCTAGTCTAGTCAAAAGCGTGATAATTACAAGATAGAAGATAGCAAGGATTGCATACATCTTGAAACTTTGGTAGTTACGGGCAATGATGATCTTACCAGTTTGGAAAAGTTCAACCAGACCGATAGCAGACACGATGGTTGTATCTTTAAGAGCGATAACGAATTGGTTGACGAAGTTTGGCAACATCAATTTAGTCGCTTGTGGCAAGATAATCTTTCGCATGGTTTTTCCATAAGAGATACCAAGACTGCGACTGGCCTCCATTTGCCCAACTGGAACAGCTTGAATCCCACCACGAACGATTTCAGCGATATAAGCTGCCGCATTAAGTGAAAGGGCAATAGTACCAGCTACAAAGTCATTGATTGGACTTTGTTGGCCTGTAATCGACTCGATGAAGTTTGGAATACCCCAGAAGATGAAGGCTGCAAGAATCATCAAAGGAATACCACGGATAACGTCAACGAAAATCTCAGAGATCAGACGAAGAGATTTGTATGGGCTAACGCTAAACATACCGAAGATAATCCCGATGACAATGGCAATTGCAAATGAGATAAGAGCTAGAGCAAGAGTGATTCCAAGTCCACTAAGAAGTTGTTTGTAGTTGTTTTGAAGCAAGCCCCAGATAGTTGTTTCGTCAACCGTACTTGTAGAGTCAGTTGAAGTTTCGCTAGCTAGATACTTGTCAAGAATCTTTTGGAATTCTCCGTTAGCTTTGAGGTTCGCAAGTCCGTTATTGAACATCTGGATCAATTCTGGATTTGTACCTTTTTTAACCGCAAAGGCTGTTTCACCGATTGGAGTTCCAGCGATTGGCGTTTTCAATTTTTGCCCTTGGCTGATAGAATATTTGAGAACTGGCTCATCATCCATCACAGCATCTATAGAGCCAGTGTTCAGACTGTCATACATAGAAGCGCCATCTGCGAAGGTTTTAATCTTATAGCCGTATTTGCTTTGGTTCTCAGTAAGGAATGTTTGAGAAGCAGTCCCGTTTTTTACACCAACTGTCTTGTCCTTGAGGTCTTCATAAGAAGCGATAGTACTGGATTCTTTTACACCTAGAATGGTATTAGCAGTGTAGTAGGAATCTGAGAAGTCAAACGTTGCTTTACGAGCGTCCGTAATAGACATTCCAGCGATGATACCATCAGCTTGTCCCGCTTGAACTGCGCTAATGGCTGCATCAAATCCTGGGTTAGTAATCTCAATTTCAAAACCTTGATCTTTGGCAATAGCCTTGATCAAGTCCATATCAATACCAGTGTACTCGTTGCTTGAATTTTGAAATACGAAGGGAGCAAAAGATGAATCACTGGCAATAACATACTTAGGTTTAACTGTGTCAGCTTTTACTACTCCTAATGAGAAAATGGGAAATAAAATTAGCAAAAATGCTAGGATTTTTTTCTTCATTTTAAGTCTCCTTTCCGAATATTTTCCCATTATATCAGAAAAAAGAAGAAAAGGCAAATTTTAAGGATTTCTATGTTAGAAGATATAACATACAAACCCTTTATTTCTTTCTTGAATTACCACTACAAAGTGCTATAATAATAGAAGAAATGAGGGCAGGAACATGAAGAATAAAAGAATATTTAAAGACTTCCAATCTTCCCAAATGAGTTTAAATATTTACACAAGTCCTTTGTTAGCCTTTGTTTTTGTCTTTATAGGAGAGTTTGTTGCATATACTTTGTATGGTATTAGCTTGTTAGCTCTCATTGGACTTGCTAGAAATTTTGGAGAGGCTGGTCAAAATCTTGCAACCTACTTGCAAACCTTACAGGAGAGCTTGACGGATAAAACAAGTGACTTTCGTTTAATTTTAGCATTGCTGTCCTTTGGTTTTATTCTCAACACTGTGTTCAGATGGACTAAAAAAGTTGAGAAAAGATCTATTAGAACCTTGGGATTTTATAGAGAAAATTTCCTCAGCAGTCTTCTGAAAGGATTTGGCCTAGGTTTGGCACTTTTTCTTCTGACCTTGTTAGGTTTGGTGGCCTTGGGGCAATATCGTTTGGAATCCATTCGCTTGAATCCTTATTCGCTTACTTTTGTCATCTTTACTATCCCATTTTGGATTTTACAGGGGACAGCAGAAGAAGTGGTGTCCCGTGCATGGCTCCTTCCACAATTGGCCTCAAGAACCAATCTAAAGCTTGCTGTTGTCATATCTAGCATATTCTTTACCCTGCTTCATGTGGGGAATTCTGGTCTAACACCTCTATCTCTAGTGAATCTCTTTTTATTCGGAGTTGCCATGGCTCTTTACCTCCTCAAAACCGATACAGTTTGGGGTGTTGCAGGTATTCATGGGGCTTGGAATTTTGCTCAAGGAAATCTCTTTGGGATTCTAGTTAGTGGTCAACCATCAGGAACGTCTCTGATGACTTTTTTACCACAAGGCAATCAAGATTGGCTATCAGGAGGATCTTTTGGGATTGAAGGTTCTATCATGACAAGTTTAGTCTTGTTACTTTTGATTGTCTATCTCGCTTATCAATTAGAGAAAGAAAATGAAAGGATGTGACTTGGGTCTGTCCTTTTCTTCATGAAAATGCTACAAGTATGCTAAAATAGGAATAGAAAATCGAGAGAGGATTCTTATGATCAATCGAATTACAGACAATCAATTTAAACTAGTATCAAAATACCAACCTTCAGGAGATCAACCTCAAGCCATCGAGCAGTTGGTTGATAATATCGAGGGTGGAGAAAAAGCTCAGATTCTGATGGGGGCGACAGGTACTGGGAAGACTTATACCATGAGTCAGGTCATTTCCAAAGTCAATAAACCCACTCTGGTCATTGCTCACAATAAGACTCTGGCGGGTCAGCTCTATGGAGAATTCAAGGAATTTTTCCCTGAAAATGCTGTTGAGTATTTCGTATCCTACTATGATTATTACCAGCCAGAAGCCTATGTCCCTTCTAGCGATACCTACATTGAGAAGGACAGTTCAGTCAATGACGAGATTGACAAGCTTCGCCACTCTGCGACTTCAGCCCTTCTGGAGCGCAATGATGTCATCGTTGTGGCTTCTGTTTCTTGCATCTATGGTTTGGGTTCGCCAAAGGAATACGCTGATAGCGTCGTTAGTCTCCGCCCAGGCCTTGAGATTTCTCGTGATAAACTTCTGAATGACTTGGTTGATATCCAGTTTGAACGCAATGATATTGATTTCCAACGGGGAAGATTTCGTGTGCGTGGGGATGTGGTAGAGATTTTCCCAGCTTCCCGTGATGAACACGCTTTTCGAGTAGAGTTCTTCGGAGATGAAATTGACCGTATCCGAGAAGTTGAGGCTCTGACGGGTCAGGTATTGGGAGAAGTGGACCATCTGGCGATTTTTCCAGCGACACACTTTGTGACCAATGACGATCACATGGAAGTTGCCATTGCCAAGATTCAGGCGGAGTTGGAGGAGCAGTTAGCTGTCTTTGAAAAGGAAGGTAAACTGCTAGAAGCCCAGCGTTTGAAACAGCGCACAGAGTATGATATTGAGATGTTACGTGAGATGGGCTATACCAACGGTGTTGAAAACTACTCTCGTCACATGGATGGTCGAAGCGAAGGTGAGCCTCCTTATACGCTTCTTGACTTCTTCCCAGATGATTTCTTGATTATGATTGATGAAAGTCACATGACCATGGGGCAGATCAAGGGCATGTACAATGGAGACCGCTCTCGTAAGGAAATGCTGGTTAATTACGGTTTCCGTTTGCCGTCAGCCTTGGACAATCGTCCTCTCCGCCGCGAAGAGTTTGAAAGCCATGTGCACCAGATTGTTTACGTTTCAGCAACACCTGGTGACTATGAAAATGAACAGACCGAGACAGTGATCGAGCAAATCATTCGTCCGACAGGGCTTTTGGATCCTGAAGTGGAAGTCCGTCCGACTATGGGACAGATTGATGACCTCTTAGGTGAAATCAATGCCCGTGTTGAAAAGAATGAACGAACCTTTATTACCACCTTGACCAAGAAAATGGCAGAAGACCTGACTGACTACTTTAAAGAAATGGGCATCAAGGTCAAGTATATGCACTCGGACATCAAGACATTGGAGAGGACGGAGATTATCCGTGACCTACGCTTGGGTGTCTTTGATGTCTTGGTCGGAATCAATTTGCTCCGTGAAGGGATTGACGTACCCGAAGTAAGTTTGGTTGCTATTCTAGATGCTGACAAGGAAGGTTTCCTTCGTAACGAACGTGGCCTCATCCAGACCATTGGACGTGCTGCCCGTAATAGCGAAGGGCATGTCATCATGTATGCGGACAGCATGACTCAGTCTATGCAACGTGCTATTGATGAGACGGCCCGCCGTCGGAAAATCCAGATGGCTTATAATGAAGAACATGGTATCGTTCCACAAACCATTAAGAAGGAAATCCGTGACCTGATTGCCGTAACTAAGGCAGTTGCCAAGGAAGAGGACAAGGAAGTCGATATCAATAGCCTTAACAAACAAGAGCGCAAAGAACTCGTCAAGAAACTTGAAAAACAAATGCAAGAAGCCGTCGAAGTGCTTGACTTTGAACTGGCAGCTCAGATACGTGATATGATGCTAGAAGTGAAGGCGTTGGATTAGGGGGGAGAAAAGATTGAAAAATTAAATTATTTTACAGGTAAATTTAGTAAATCTGAATTAGTGAATCATTTTGGTTCCTTGGACGAAAATAAACTGAAAGACGAACTTGAAAACATTACTAATCAATATTTAAAGTTATCTGAAGAAGAACAATTAAAATATGCAAGCGATTTTCTGTATGTTTGTAGGATGTTTGTTGAAGAAATCGATAAGATCACACTTGGAAGACTTTTAGCTACATTAAATAAAGTATTATTTGAAAATGGGCAGTCATATAGTTGGTTTGAAAACTTTGAATATTTACATATTTTGTATAGATATTTATCTCAAACAAAGGAATATGAAGAATATTCTATATTGTTTGAAAATGAAAGTTATTTTTCAAGAATTCTTGAATTAGTATTTAATGATGATTTAGAGGACGTCGATTTACTTGATGCTCACATACTTCTAGTTTTTGTCCGACTTTTTGAATCAAAAAGTTTACCAGAAGAAAAAAGAATCTATTTTAAGAGTGAATTAGAATCATTATTCAGATTTATATTTGAAAATCACGATATTGATAGTGTGGTTTGTTATTGGTATTTTGAATTAGATGAGTTGGTTTCAATTTTTCAATTTGATCACTTAAAGACAATTAATAACTATTATATGGAGAACCCTCAATCTGATTATGTTGGGAAATATTTGGATTTTGTGTCAAGACGCTTTGATGTTGTAATTAAAGATTCGATTGATGTTGTTCGAAAGATAGCAGAAGAAAATGATTCGGATATAATTCGAGATCAAGCAATTAAATTAGTTAAAAAGTATGATGAGCGTAATAATAGTGATGAAGGCGCCATTTTAAAAAAGGAGAGTGATACTGGATTTATACTGTCTGAAAATTACAAGGAGCTTTTGAAGCAAGCAGAATCTATTATTGATGATATTCGTTCTAATTTGATTGTTGATTCTAAAGATTTAAAAACAATCGGACCTTTTGGACATTATACTAAGATTGATACTTTAACAAATTTTCTCATAAAAGCTGACTGGAAAAATGAAAATAATTCTGAAACTCAACCTCCATTTTTACGACTTACTAATCTCAAGCAACTAAATGACCCGATGGAAGGAAGAGTAATATATGATTATTTGGGTATAGATAATACTTTTTTCCAACAATACCAAACTTCCAATGTTTTTATATCTTCTCTAACCACGGTATCTGATAGTTTGCCTATGTGGAAGGAATATGCAGATTCATCTCAAGGCGCCTTCCTTGAATATGATCTATCTTATCTTGAAGATATAGTTGCACATAAATACATTGAGTTTGTTAAAATTCACTATTTAGATTTGAACTCAGATAATACAGAAGAACCAGATGTCGATAAATCTCTTTCTAAGTTAAAACAAATTTTTGAAAAATTGAAAGAGCTAGAAGCTGAAGAAGAATTAAAAAGTTTTGCTGAGAAATTGAAGAAGATTTCTTACCTTTTTAAAGTTAAAGACTATGAGTATGAAATGGAGTATCGTATTTTAATTAATTTAGATGATACAGCTATACAAAATATAATTAAAAGAGATGCTAATGATTCATCAAATGAGAAGTACTTTAAGAAAGAAGAAATTGGGTTAGAAGTTTTTGATAAAGTTAACTATAATGATTTCAGAAAGTACATTGTATTAAGCTCGAAAGATAATGGCAGATATGATTTATTTGTATACATCAATCTACTACCTTTGAAATATTCGAAGGTTATCCTAGGTCCAAAGATTACGGACGCAGACTATATTGCTCCTTATCTCAAACTTGCCAATCCTGATATAGAGATTGAAAGTTCGAAAATTCCTTATCGTTGAGTTTAGAAAAAATTAAAGCTTCAAAGAAATTATAATCTTTTTATTAACAAGGAGAAGCTAGTAATGAAAAAATGGTTGCTGTTAATTTTCTGTATTATAAATATTGTCCCTTTATTCTTTATTCTACGTTTTGCTTTCCTTTTCTTTACAACAACTTATGACATTTTTCCTGAAGTAAATCAAGCGGAAGTAGAGACAGCAGTAAGAAGAACTCTTGATTTGTATGGTTTTAAAGGAGATATGAAGGTTACGAAGTTTTATAGAGATAAATGGACTTCTGAAAAATACAAAATTGAATACGATTATAGTGAAGAGGTTGATGGAAGTAGAGTCACTGTGAGACATGCCTTGTTTTATCGTCCAAAGTCCTCAAAATACAATCCCCAAAAGACTGATGAAGAACTAGCCTATGATGGGACTACGAAAACCATGTTACAAGAATTTTCAGGCATGGCTCATAAACTACTCAACCAGCATCCTGTCAGTGTCTCTAATAAAGACAAGGTAGAGAGTTTTTTTAAGCAATATGAAAATCCAAATCTAGAATATGTGAATAGTTACTGGAGTATCGATACTGAATCTGAAAATATCCAAGACTATTATGCTCTCATTGAAAAGAACCGTAAGGAAGGGAAAGCTTTTCAAGGTTTATATGATCTCCCTATTGATGAATTCTTGGAAAAAGAAATGATTAAAGGATACATCATCTATCGCGATATTGTTTTAGAAGAGGGTGAGAAAGATTATTTTGATAGTGAAGGCGGACTGACAGGATTTATTTCAAATGGGATAGATAATGCCGAGTTGCCAGATGCCTTTTATGAGGTTTCTTACTACTATGGTGCTAAAGGATATCGTTCAGGCAGTAGTGTCCCTTTAAAGGTTCAAAACCATAAGATGCTCTATTATGGAAGTAATTTTAACTAAAAATTTTATATGTAATAATTTGTGTTAAAATAATAGACGAGATAATTTAAAAGTGATAGATATTAGTCATTAGTTAGTAGTTTGAATTTAAAGGGGAAATAAATAGTGAAAAATTCAAGTACTTTTAACAAGCTTATTTATACTGTCCTATATTCCTTACTGATAGCATTTGTTATCGCTCATTTCATATTATGGTCATTTGATTTATCATTTACTCCGATTATTTGGGATATTTGGCTCTTTCTCCTGAGTTTAACTTTCTATATTCGCTTTTTGAGATCATTTGCAATTCTTGATCTTCTATTTGGGATATTTGGACTGAAATTTATTCCCATAGCGTGGAATACAGGGCTTTTTGTTCCAATTATCCTCTCTATTTCGCATATTTTTATTTACTTTTTAAAGGGGAAATATCGCTTCCTTGAAGGGGTGCGTAGTGCGATTTGTAGTTTTTATATCTGGTTATTTGTAATTGTCGTTTTCGCCCTTATTCCAAATCCTCCTGTTCCAATCACGATTGATTATGAAGTTAGGGAACAAGAAATTGTCATAACAAAAGGATATTTACTTCATGATGTATACTATTATCATGAGTTGATTAATCCCTTTATCATGAAATCTGATATTAAGTTCGAAAAAGTCATATAACAAATTAGAAAGTGAGTAAATTTATGTCCCGTGCGCAAGCAACCATTTTAACCAACATCTGTCTAATCGAAGATCTAGAAAATAAGCGAGTAGTCATGCAGTATCGCTCTCCTGAAGAGAATCGCTGGTCTGGTTATGCCTTTCCTGGAGGTCATGTTGAGAATGGCGAGGCTTTCGCAGAGTCTGTCATTCGTGAAATCTATGAAGAAACAGGATTGACTATCCAAAATCCTCAACTGGTCGGCATTAAAAATTGGCCACTAGATACAGGTGGGCGCTATATTGTCATTTGTTATAAGGCGACTGAGTTCTCTGGTACCCTTCGCTCTTCAGATGAAGGAGAAGTTTCTTGGGTGCAAAAAGACCAGATTCCAAATTTGAATCTGGCCTATGATATGTTGCCTTTGATGGAGATGATGGAAGCTCCGGATAAGTCTGAATTTTTCTACCCTCGCCGTACAGAAGACGATTGGGAAAAGAAAATCTTCTAGTCCTTTACCAAATAACCTAGCTGATCCAAGGCCTCCTCGATATAGTGGAGGTCTTGTTGTGTTTCTGCTTCGACTAGGTGGTAATGGATGCCATCTGTCAATTCTGAAAGTGGCCTAAAGTCAGAATTCTCTACTTGTTCTAGAAAATGTTGGACATCACGGCGACAGGTGAGTTTGAGCAGGGTTTCAATTTCTCCATAAACTGGATGGTCAATCAAGGTATTCTGAACACGTCCGCCATTATCTACAATGGCTAGAAGTTCTTGACCGATTTCTTCCATCTCATGTTTGACTTTGAAAAGTTTGTGAACGTAAGGATTGGCATCATTTTCTTTATAGATATAGCCACGATTGGTGGATAGGATAGGAGCACCATCGGCTCTCAAGATGGCAATATCTTGGACGATGATTTGGCGCGTAACATGGAAGTGCTCAGCCAAGGTTTGACCATTGAGGGCTTTTGGTGCCTCTTTTAACAGTTTGAGAAGAGCTTGTTTGCGATCCTTTGTCATAGCTTTTCCTTTTAGTGACGTTTTCGGAGCACTTTAAATACAGCCAGTGCTAATGTATAGTCTACCATACTGTGAACAATTGTTCCAAAACCAACTAGGACAAAGAGAACATAAAACATATTTTCAATGTTTGTCCCTGAGGTAGCATAGAAGATGATACAAGCTAGTACTTCAGCGATAGCATGAACAACACCTAAAACAAAGTTAAAAATCCAAGATGCCTTTGGTTTATCCAAGGTTTCAGGGAATTTTTTTAAGTAAAATGCTCCCAAAGTACCAAAAACGATGTGAGAAAAAGCGCGCAGAACGATAACCATGGGATAGCCTGCCATCAGGAAGCCGAGACTAGAAGCGATGATCACAAAAGCAGCCATCAAAGGTGATAGGAACATGGCGATAAAGATGGCGATATGACTTCCCAAGGTATAAGAAGCTGGCGGGATGACGATTTTAAAAGGCATAATGATCGGAATCAAAATTGCGATTGCTGTGAGTAGGGCAGTCATGGTCATAAACTGCGTTTTTTTTTCGTATATCCATAAGAACCTCCATTTATCTGTATATACACAAGTATAGTACAATAAATAGTCAGATATGTCAAGAATTTATTTTGATTTTATTGAAAATTTTCAAAAGTATAGGTGGTATATTCAAAGGATTTTCATATATTTTCAAAATCTTGAACTAATGACTCCTTGGTAAATAACTATTTATAAGTAGAAGATGAGCCTTTACTGGTGAAAACTAAAATTCCACCTTCAGGACGAAAGTGGAGTTGTTTTTTTATTTCTTCAAGGTTTCGAGACGTGGGACAATTGCTACAGTTAGGATGGCTGAGATGAGGAGTTCAGCAATTGAGTTTGTAGAGATGACAGTTGCTAGGAGTTTTTGGATATTGCCATCGAAGACATTTCCAAAAAGGAAGAAGATTCCCCCGAGGACAAAGACGGTGTTTGTAAGGGAACCGAGAGCACCAGCAAAGATGAGACCCGTTCTGTTTTTAAATAATTTATAAACCAAGTAAGGTGTCAGCCCAATCAAAACGCGAGGGACAATAGCGATAATCGCAGAATAGATATTTCCGTTCGGTACGAATGGTGAGAAGAGGTAGCTGGTTGGAAGGATGGTAATCGTGTTTACCGTCAAGCTCAATAGCCCCATAAGAAAACCAAGTGTAACTCCAACTCGAGGGCCGTAAATAATACTTGCAATGATTACCGGAATATGCACGATGGTTGGTTTGATTGGAAATGGGAATAGATTGAATAAGAGTGAGCTCAGAAAGTGAATGACCAACATGGTCGCAAAAAAGATAGCAATTGGAGCAATGTTAGAGCGTTTGTTCATCGAGGGTTTCCTTTATTCTTTCTAAAATAGTATTCAGGTCAGCTAGGGCGCCTTTTCCGTAATCGCCACAGGCTAGTAGAGATTCCTTTGGAGAGATAATCTGATAACCATAGGTCTCTAATGTTTTTAGATTAGCCTGAGTTGCCGGATGGTCATACATTTTTGTATTCATGGCTGGTGCGACTAACTTTTTGACGTGGTCTGGCAGGGCAAGAGCTGTACTCGTAACCATGTTATCCGCAAAACCATGTGCTAGTTTGGCAATGGTATTAGCGGTAGCAGGGACGACGATAAAAAGGTCGGTTTCTTTGCCTCTTTCAATATGATTGACTTGATCAGGATAGGGTTCCTGCATGACATCAAGGTGAACTGGATTCTGTGAGAGTACCTGTAGTGTCAAAGGCTGGATAAACTCTGTAGCGGCCTGAGTCATTAAGACAGTGACATCATGGCCTTGTTTTTTCAAGGAACTGACTAGGTCAGCTGCTTTATAGGAGGCGATGGAACCTGTCACTGCGATCAGAATGTTTGCCATGGCTTTCCTTTCTATGAATGATAGGCTTGAATTTTTTCAAGGAGGAGTTCTGCAATTTCTTCTTTAGTATGGACTGTTTGAAGCTGATCTTTCTCAACAAAGATTGCCCGATGCTGATTTGCTGAGATTTGAGTAAGGTCATTTGCTATGATCAAGTCTGCTTGGTTCTTTATAAGACTCTGTCTAGCAATTTCTATGAGATAATCCTCAGAGACATCAACCAGCAGTTTAAAGCCAATCAGATGAATGGCAGGATTCCATTCCTTGACTAGAGAGATGATTTTGGGTGTTTTTTTCAGAAATAAAACCTGCACCTCATCAGTTGAAGAAATCTTAGCCTGATGGTTCTGCTTGCTTAAAAATTCTTCTAGATTGGAGCTAGCCTGAACTTCTGCCAGCCCTGTCATATAAACAGGAGTGTAGTCAGAAACTGCCATAGAATGAATCAGGACCTGATAATTCGGAACTCGCTCTTTCATCTCTAAAAGAAGATCATGAGTATTTTTGATTTCTCGAATGGTTAAATGGGGATGAGGTTCTGGCTTAAGAGCTCTGGTAGTTGTTATCAAACAAACCTCATGACCAGAAGCAAGCAAGGTTTCTGTGATGATTTTTCCCAAGCGACCTGTGGAATGGTTCGTGATAGAGCGGACGCTATCAATAGCTTCACTCGTACCGCCCGACGTAACTAAAATTTTCATAGGACTATTGTACACAAAAATAAACGGTAAGTAAAATGAAAGCGATCAATTTTTGCTAAAATCAAGGAATACTATAGTCTAAAGCTATAAAAGCATATAAAATTTTAAAAAGCACTATTATATCCCCTAAAATATTGATATTTACGAACGTTTTAAGAGTTTAAGGGTGTTAAAAATCTCATTTTGTGTTATAATGAATTATCACATTAGAGGTTAGAGGAGTTTGCTATGAAAACAGATATTGAAATCGCACAGAGTATTGAGCTAAAGCCAATCGTAGATGTTGTGGAGAAACTTGGTATTTCTTACGATGATTTGGAGTTGTACGGAAAGTACAAGGCTAAGCTCAGTTTTGATAAAATTCGTGCGGTAGAGAACAATCCAGTTGGCAAATTGATCTTGGTTACTGCCATCAATCCAACACCTGCAGGTGAAGGGAAGTCAACTATTACCATTGGTCTGGCGGATGCCTTGAATAAGATTGGTAAAAAAACCATGATTGCCATTCGCGAACCATCTCTTGGTCCAGTAATGGGTATTAAGGGTGGTGCAGCTGGTGGTGGGTATGCGCAAGTTCTTCCAATGGAAGACATCAATCTCCACTTTACTGGAGACATGCATGCCATCACAACTGCTAACAATGCCCTTTCTGCCTTGATTGACAACCACTTGCACCAAGGAAATGAGCTGGGAATTGATCAACGTCGTATTCTTTGGAAGCGTGTAGTGGACTTGAACGACCGTGCTCTTCGTCATGTGACCGTTGGACTTGGTGGCCCTCTAAATGGTATTCCACGCGAGGACGGTTTTGACATTACAGTTGCTTCTGAAATCATGGCCATCCTTTGCTTGGCGACGGACATTGAAGACTTGAAACGCCGTTTGGCTAATATCGTTATCGGATATCGCTATGACCGTACCCCTGTTTCTGTTGGTGATCTGCAGGTAGAAGGTGCTTTAGCATTAATCTTGAAAGATGCTATCAAACCGAACTTGGTTCAAACAATTTATGGTACACCAGCCTTTGTACACGGTGGACCATTTGCCAATATTGCTCATGGATGTAACTCTGTTTTGGCGACAAGCACAGCCCTTCGGTTGGCTGATTATACTGTTACTGAAGCTGGTTTTGGTGCGGACCTTGGTGCTGAGAAATTCCTTGATATTAAGACACCAAACTTGCCAACTTCTCCAGATGCGGTAGTCATCGTTGCAACCCTTCGTGCCCTTAAGATGAATGGTGGCGTTGCAAAAGATGCTTTGACAGAAGAAAACGTAGAAGCAGTTCGCGCAGGTTTTGCTAACTTGAAACGTCACGTTGAGAACATCCGTAAGTTCGGTATTCCAGCAGTTGTGGCTATTAACGAATTTGTCTCTGATACAGAAGCTGAAATCTCAGCCTTGAAAGAACTCTGCGCTTCAATTGATGTGCCAGTTGAGTTGGCAAGTGTCTGGGCCAATGGCGCAGAAGGAGGCGTAGCGCTTGCCGAAACGCTTGTCAAGACTATCGCAGAAAATCCAGCCAACTACACTCGTCTTTATGACAATGACCTTTCTGTACAAGAAAAGATTGAAAAGATTGTCACTGAAATCTACCGTGGTAGCAAAGTGAATTTTGAGAAGAAAGCTCAAACACAAATCGCCCAAATCGTTCAGAATGGTTGGGACAAATTGCCAATCTGTATGGCTAAGACTCAATATAGTTTCTCAGACAACCCAAATGCGCTTGGAGCGCCTGAAAACTTTGAAATTACCATTCGTGAATTGGTACCAAAATTAGGTGCAGGCTTCATCGTTGCCTTAACTGGTGATGTCATGACCATGCCAGGACTTCCAAAACGCCCAGCAGCCCTCAATATGGATGTTGAAAGTGACGGAACCGTTCTAGGATTGTTCTAGTATATTAAAATTGATTTTAAATGAGTTTGGAAATGCTTTCCAAGCTCATTTTCTTATCTAGATATAAGGAGTTGTCTTCAGCTGATGAGAGAGTTTTCTTCCACACGCAACCAGTCTAGGTAAAGATATTTTCCCTGATTTCTGATATAATAGAAACATTGACTTCAAGAGTAAGGAAGAGAAAATGAACGCATTATTGAATGGAATGAATGACCGTCAGGCTGAAGCTGTACAAACAACAGAAGGCCCCTTGTTAATCATGGCTGGGGCTGGTTCTGGAAAGACCCGAGTTTTGACCCATCGTATCGCCTACTTGATTGATGAAAAGATGGTCAATCCTTGGAATATCTTGGCCATTACCTTTACCAACAAGGCAGCGCGTGAGATGAAGGAGCGTGCCTATGGGCTCAATCCAGCAACTCAGGACTGTCTGATTGCGACCTTTCACTCCATGTGTGTTCGTATTCTGCGTCGTGATGCAGATCATATTGGCTACAATCGTAATTTTACTATTGTAGATCCTGGGGAACAGAGAACTCTCATGAAACGTATTCTCAAGCAGTTAAACTTGGATCCGAAAAAATGGAATGAACGGACCATTTTGGGGACTATTTCCAATGCTAAGAATGATTTGATCGATGATGTGGCTTATGCTGCTCAAGCTGGTGACATGTACACGCAAATCGTGGCCCAGTGTTACACAGCCTATCAAAAAGAACTTCGTCAGTCAGAATCGGTTGACTTTGATGATTTGATTATGTTGACCCTGCGCCTCTTTGATCAGAATCCTGATGTTTTGACCTACTACCAGCAGAAGTTCCAGTACATTCATGTTGATGAGTACCAAGATACTAACCATGCCCAGTACCAATTGGTCAAACTCTTGGCTTCACGCTTTAAAAACATCTGCGTGGTCGGTGATGCGGACCAGTCCATCTATGGTTGGCGTGGTGCTGATATGCAGAATATTTTGGACTTCGAAAAGGATTACCCTCAAGCCAAGGTCGTTTTGTTGGAGGAGAATTATCGTTCAACCAAAACCATTCTTCAAGCAGCCAACGATGTCATCAAAAACAATAAAAATCGTCGTCCCAAGAATCTCTGGACCCAGAATGCCGATGGGGAGCAAATCGTTTATTATCGTGCAAATGACGAACAAGACGAGGCTGTTTTTGTAGCCAAAACCATCGATGAACTTGGTCGCAGTCAAAACTTCCTCCACAAGGATTTTGCAGTTCTTTATCGAACTAATGCGCAATCCCGTACTATTGAGGAGGCTCTCCTAAAGTCCAATATTCCTTATACTATGGTCGGCGGAACCAAGTTCTACAGCCGTAAAGAAATCCGTGATATTATCGCCTACCTTAACCTCATTGCCAATTTGAGTGATAATATCAGTTTTGAGCGCATTATCAACGAGCCTAAACGCGGAATTGGCCCAGGAACCGTTGAAAAAATTCGTGACTTTGCTAATATGCAAGACCTGTCCATGCTAGACGCTTCAGCAAATATCATGTTATCAGGAATCAAGGGTAAGGCAGCCCAGTCTATCTGGGATTTCGCCAATATGATTCTGGATTTGCGGGAGCAACTGGATCAATTAAGCATTACTGAGCTGGTTGAGGCTGTCCTAGAAAAAACAGGTTATGTCGATATTCTTAATGCTCAGGCGACCCTGGAAAGCAAGGCTCGAGTTGAAAACATCGAGGAATTTCTTTCTGTTACCAAGAACTTTGATGACAATCCTGATAGTCAGGAAGATGAAACAGGTTTGGACAAATTGAGTCGTTTCTTGAATGACTTGGCTTTGATTGCCGATACAGATTCAGGCAGTCAGGAGACGTCAGAAGTGACCTTGATGACCCTGCATGCTGCTAAGGGACTTGAGTTCCCAGTTGTCTTTATCATCGGGATGGAGGAAAATGTCTTTCCGCTTAGTCGCGCAGCTGAAGATCCTGATGAGCTAGAAGAAGAACGCCGTTTGGCATATGTAGGTATCACACGCGCAGAAAAGATTCTTTATCTGACCAATGCAAACTCACGCTTGCTTTTTGGGCGTACCAACTATAACCGTCCAACACGTTTCATCAATGAAATTAGTTCGGACTTACTTGAGTATCAGGGCTTGGCTCGTCCAGCTAATACCAGCTTCAAGGCATCTTATAGCAGTGGTGGGATTGCTTTCGGTCAAGGAATGAGTTTGGCTCAGGCTCTTCAAGGACGGAAACGCAATGCTGCACCAAGCTCTATCCAGTCAAGTGGTCTCCCATTTGGACAGTTTGCAGCTGGAAATAAAAAAGATTCGACTGATACAAGCTGGTCTATTGGAGATATTGCTCTCCATAAGAAGTGGGGTGAGGGAACTGTTCTGGAAGTTTCAGGTAGTGGTGATACTCAGGAATTGAAAATCAATTTCCCAGAAGTAGGGCTGAAAAAACTTCTAGCCAGTGTAGCCCCAATTGAGAAAAAAATCTAATTTTCCATCCTTCTCACGAATAATAAAGTGAGGAGGATTTTTATGTATAGTATTTCATTCCAAGAAGATTCACTTTTGCCGAGAGAAAAACTGGTTAAAGAAGGAGTAGGGGCTCTGAGCAATCAAGAATTGTTAGCCATTCTGCTCAGAACTGGAACACGTCAGGCCAACGTTTTTGAAATTGCCCAAAAAGTCTTGAATAGTCTCAACAGCTTAACTGATTTGAAAAAAATGACTCTGCAGGAATTGCAAAGTCTGTCTGGTATTGGACGTATTAAAGCCATTGAACTACAAGCGGTAATTGAACTAGGGCATCGTATTCACAAACATGAAACACTTGAGATGGAAAGTATTCTCAGTAGTCAAAAGCTAGCCAAGAAAATGCAACAGGAACTTGGAGACAAAAAACAAGAGCACCTAGTGGCGCTCTATCTCAATACTCAAAATCAAATCATTCATCAGCAGACCATCTTTATCGGATCTGCAACACGTAGTATTGCTGAACCGAGGGAAATCCTTCACTATGCCATTAAGCATATGGCCACCTCTGTGATTCTCGTTCATAACCATCCATCTGGTGCCGTATCTCCTAGTCGAAATGACGACCATGTCACTAAGCTGGTCAAGGAAGCTTGTGAACTGATGGGAATAGTTTTCTTGGACCATCTGATCGTCTCACACTCGGATTACTTTAGTTACCGTGAAAAGACTGATATGATCTAGAGTTCATTAACGACATAGTCAAACAATGTTTTATCTTTGGGGCGATTTTCAAATAGAAATTCAGGATGCCATTGGACACCAAGATAAGGAAAGCCGTCCGTAGTTGTCACAGCCTCAATGATTCCATCTTTAGGATCATGTGCTACAACCTTAAGATTTGAAGCTAGATCTTTTATGCTCTGGTGATGGAAGGAGTTGATGTGAGAGATTTCTCCATAGATTTCTCGGAGAATGGTATCAGGTTCCGTTACGAGGCGTTGGGTCGTGTATTCGGCTGAACAGTCCTGCCAATGATCTTCAATATCTTGGTGAAGCGTGCCCCCCATGGCAACATTGAAAAGTTGAGTACCTCGACAAACAGAGAAAATTGGTTTCTTTTGTTTAATCGCTTCTTTGATAAGTGCTAGTTCAAAAATATCTCTTTGAAGGTGGTAGTCATCACTATCAATAGCTTTTGGTTCACCATAGTATTTTGGATCAACATTTTGCCCACCCGTTAGGATGAGCTTATCAATGATACTGATGTAATAGGCAGCCATTTCTTGATCACCAATCGGTAGGATGATTGGAATTCCGCCAGCATCCTTGACTCCTTCAACAAAGCCTTTTGCCGCATAGCTCATCATGACATCATCATCTGGATGAGCTTTTTCATTTCCTGTAATCCCAATAACTGGTTTTTTCATAAATGCTTTCGCTTTCTAATCCTCTTTACGCATAAAATAGAGGAGAGTTTGGAGTTCACTTGTCAAATCGACATACTGAACGACCACATCTTTTGGGAGGTGAAGGTGAACAGGGGAAAAGCTGAGAATACCTTTTATACCTGCATCAACCAAAAGATTGGCAACTTCTTGTGATTTAACACTTGGAACTGTTAGGATAGCAGTTTTAACATCTGCTTCTTTAATTTTTTCTTTAATCTGTGAGATACCATAGATTGGAATACCATCAGGTGTCTGGGTGCCAACTTCTGGATGGTCATCTAGGTCAAAGGCCATGATAATCTTCATCTTGTTGCGCTCATGGAAGCGGTAGTGGAGAAGGGCATGCCCCATATTGCCAATTCCAACCAACATAACATTAGTAATCGAGTTATCATTAAGGAGGTCAGCAAAAAACGTCATCAATTTTTTGACATCGTAACCAAAACCACGACGACCAAGTTCACCAAAATAGGAAAAATCTCGGCGGACAGTTGCAGAATCGATACCAATAGCCTCTGCAATTTGCTTAGAGTTGGCACGTTCAATTTTTTCTGCATGAAATCTCTTGAAAATTCGATAGTAAAGAGAGAGTCTTTTTGCTGTTGCTTTTGGAATAGCAGACTGTTTATCTTTCACAAAATCACAACCTTTCTATTCTTCTATTTTATAGAAACATTGTGAAAAAATCAACAAAAACAAGAAAAAACTAAGAGAATTCTTAGTTTTAATCTGAAAAATTAGTTTGTGATAAAAAACGGTAGAGATCGCCAACTAATCCTTGATAAATCACTTTATCATTCAGTGTTAAGGAGCTGATTAGGAGAGTGTCGGGTAGGGTGACACAGCCTGATAGTGATAGCATAAGCTCTTCGTAATCGGCAAATTCAAGTGTGCGTTCTACTTGATAGTTATCTTTATAAGTCAAACGAAACATAGTCAATTATCTTTCTTCTTTAGTGAAGATACCGCGTTCTACTAAACTGTCCATGAGGAAGTAGAATTTCTCTTGGTGGATATGGTGTTCTTCAGATTTAAAGATATTGACCAAACGAAGACCTGATTTGTCAGTGATATTAATTTTAACACCTGTAAGCTCTTTGTTGATGATAATTTTTAGTAGGAAACCTTCACCACTATTAGGAACTTTTTCAAGTAGACGAGTCAGTTCATAGTTTCCTACCTTTGTTTCAAAGAAAGTATTGTCTTTTAGTGTGAATTTTTTGACAGATGGGTTAAGTGTATAGTTGTAGCGGCAGTTTTGTAGTTTAATGGTTTTTTCAAATGCCATTAGATTAATCTCCAATAATATTTTTTAAGGTTTGTGCCAGTTGTTTCAGTTCCTCCTCAGTATTAAGAGGAGACAGACTGATACGGACAGATTCTTTTAAGCGATGGGAATTGGCTCCATAAAGGGCCTCTAGGACATGGCTAGTTTGCACAACACCAGCAGTACAAGCAGAACCAGTAGAAATTGAGATTCCTTCAAGGTCTAACCGTAGCAAGAGCAAATCATTTTTTTGACCAGGAAAGCCAATGTTGAAAACATAAGGGAGTTGGTGTTGACTTTCATTGAGATAGTAGTCGAGGCCTGCAATTTCTTCTAAAAAAGTCGATTTGAGTGCACTTAGTTTTTGGTAATGCTCAGCCTGATGATCCAAGTCTTCTTTGAGGGCAGCAACCATCCCTACAATGGCAGCAAGGTTTTCTGTTCCAGCCCGTTTCTTTTGTTCTTGGTCCCCACCGTGGAGGTAGGAATCAAAGTCCGCGGAAGAAGCGTAAAGAAATCCGACTCCTTTGGGTCCATGGAATTTGTGGGCAGAAGCGCTGAGGAAATCAATTCCTAATTCCTCGGGATGGATAGGAATTTTCCCGATAGCTTGAACAGCATCTACATGATAAGCGGCAGGATGCTCTTTTAAAATACGTCCAATCTCAGCGATAGGTAAGAGACTGCCTGTTTCATTATTAGCATACATGGTGGAAACGAGAATGGTATCGTCACGCAAAGCTTTTTGAATTTGTTGTGCAGTGATTTCTTGATTCACTGGTTGAATGATGGTTACTTCAAAGCCAAAATGTTGCACCAGGTAATCAATGGTCTCAAGTACAGAATGGTGTTCAATAGCCGTTGTGATGATATGTTTTCCACATTCTTGATGGCGGAGACAATAGCCGATAATAGCTGTATTGTTACTTTCTGTACCACCAGATGTGAAAAAGATATGTTGAGGTTTGGTTCCTAGTAAGTGGGCTAATTCTTGACGCGCTTCACGGAGCAGTTTGCCAGCCTGACGACCATGACTGTGAATACTAGAAGGATTCCCATGGGTTTCTTGCATGACCTTGGTCATTGCTGTTATGGCTGTCGCTGACATAGGAGTAGTAGCAGCATTGTCCAAATAAATCAAAGAATCACCTTATTTCTTTTTGTTGTATGCAAAGAGTGGGCTGACTGGTTTTCTTTCGTGGATGCGGACAATCGCATCACCGATCAATTCGCTAGCGGTAATGTAGCACACATTTTTCGGAGTTCTTTCTTTTGTGGCTACTGAGTCTGTCACAAGGATTTCTTTGATGTTAGTGGAATCAAGAAGATCAGCAGCGCCTTCTACAAAGAGACCATGACTGGATACCGCATAGATTTCAGTTGCACCTTCACGCTCAACGATTTTTGCCGCTTCTGAGAAGGTACGGCCAGTGTTTAGGATGTCATCAATTAAGATAGCTTTCTTGCCCTCAACATCTCCAATGATATATCCTTGGCTCCGCTCTGAGTCATCTTGAGCATAGTCGATGATTGCGATTGGTGCATCTAGGTATTCAGCTAAGCTACGAGCGCGCTTGACACCAGAGTTTTTAGGACTAACAACAACAACATCTGGTCCAAGTAAGCCCTTGTCACAATAGTGTTTAGCAAAAAGAGGAATTGTATAAAGATTGTCTACAGGAATGTCAAAGAAACCTTGCACCTGAACGGCATGTAGATCAAGGGTTAGAACACGGCTAACACCTGCTTTGACGAGCATATTAGCAACGAGTTTTGCAGTGAGGGGTTCGCGAGAAGAAGCGATACGATCCTGACGAGCATAACCAAAGTAAGGAAGAACAACGTTGATACTATGAGCACTTGCACGTACACAAGCATCGACCATGATTAACAACTCCATCAAGTGGTTGCTAACGGGGTAGCTGGTTGATTGGATGATGTAGACATCGTAACCGCGGACACTCTCTTCAATGTTGACCTGGATTTCACCATCAGAAAATTGACGAGAGGATAATTTTCCGAGAGGTACACCAACTGTATCCGCAATCTTTTGAGCGATTTCTGGGTTAGAGTTTAGGGTGAAAAGTTTCATGTTGTTTCTATCTGACATTATAGACCGTCCTCTGTAAACTTTGTGAATCTCCTTTGAGAAAGTTCTGTTTTTCAAAGGGAGATTCTTTTATTTTTATCTTTTCTATTCTACCAAAAAAAGGAGATTATTTCAGCATTTTTTCATGCTTTTAATAAAACGAATTAATTTTGAAGGAGCTTTCTGATAAGTGATCTGATTTTCTTCTAAGAATTTCTGAAAATCAGCTTTCCCTTTTTCATGGTCTGTGACTTCAAGCTCCAGTTCGTAGTCTGTATGATCAAAGTAGTGGCTTTCATCTAGTGCCATTAGACCAATCGATGTTTCCATTTCGTAACGAATAGTTGCAAGACAACCCAGAACAAACCAGTCTTGGCTTAGAATACCAATCTTAGCAAGTTCCTCTAGAACGAGTCCTTGAGGAAGTATTTGTTTTTCTAGGTAAGATTCAGCCTCTGGAAGATTCAGTTTCTGATTGTATTCCATATTTCCTACAGTTTGTGGCACCTTCAAGGTCAACTCCGCCCAATCTGAAAAGATACGAATGCGCATGGCAACCTTTTTTTCACGCAATTGAAAATCAGGTGTATCAATGTAGTAGTTTTTCTGAAGGACGGGTTGGATATGGGAAAACTGTTCTTTTAAATGATCGTAATCCTCTTTTTTCAGTAGTGTTTTCAGTTCAATTTCTAAATGTTTCATTTTTCTAACCTTTTTTTTATCTTTGAAAGCGATTTATGGTATAATGGACAATGTATTTATTGTATATGATTGTAGTGAAAAAATCAAAAATTTTAAACAACACAATCACATACCAAAAGGGAGAAAATATGACCATAGAATGGGAAGAATTTTTAGATCCTTACATTCAAGCTGTTGGTGAATTGAAGATTAAACTTCGTGGGATTCGCAAACAGTATCGTAAACAAAATAAGCATTCTCCAATTGAGTTTGTAACGGGTCGTGTCAAACCGATTGAAAGTATCAAAGAAAAAATGAATCGCAGAGGGATTGGCTACGATACTTTGGAACATGACTTACAGGATATCGCGGGTTTGCGGGTCATGGTGCAGTTCGTCGATGATGTTCAGGAAGTTGTTGCGATTTTACGCAAACGCCATGATATGAGAGTAGTACAGGAACGTGACTACATCACGCATCGGAAGGCTTCGGGCTATCGCTCCTATCATGTGGTGGTAGAGTATACAGTTGACACCATCAGTGGTGTTAAGACGATTCTGGCGGAGATTCAAATCCGGACTTTAGCCATGAATTTTTGGGCTACGATTGAGCATTCGCTCAATTATAAGTATCAGGGGGATTTCCCAGAGGAGATCAAGAAACGCTTGGAGATTACAGCTAGAATTTCCCATCAATTGGATGAAGAAATGGGGAAAATTCGTGATGATATTCAGGAAGCACAGGCTCTCTTTGATCCTTTAAGTAGAAAACTAAACGACGGTGTAGGAAATAGTGACGACACAGATGAAGAATACAGGTAAACGAATTGATCTGATTGCAAATAGAAAACCCCAGAGTCAAAAGGTTTTGTATGAGCTGAAAGACCAGTTGAAAAAACATCATTTTATACTCAACGACACCAATCCTGACATCGTCATATCAATTGGTGGGGATGGGATGCTTTTGTCTGCATTTCACAAGTACGAGAATCAGTTAGATAAAGTTCGATTTATTGGCGTACATACAGGACACTTGGGATTTTACACAGATTATCGTGACTTTGAGTTGGACCAGTTGGTTACCAATCTCCAACTGGATACTGGTGCCAAGGTTTCCTATCCTGTTTTGAATGTCAAGGTGACACTTGAAAACGGAGAAGTTAAGACCTTCCGTGCATTAAACGAAGCCAGCATCCGCAGGTCTGATCGCACCATGGTTGCGGATATCATTATTAACCACGTTCCATTTGAACGCTTTCGTGGAGATGGTGTGACTGTTTCAACGCCAACTGGAAGCACTGCCTATAACAAATCCTTGGGTGGAGCTGTCTTGCATCCTACCATTGAAGCCTTGCAGTTGACTGAAATAGCGAGTCTTAACAACAGAGTTTATCGAACACTTGGTTCTTCAATCATCGTTCCGAAGAAAGATAAAATAGAGCTTTTTCCGACTCGTAATGACTACCACACGATATCAGTCGATAACAGCGTTTATTCTTTCCGTAATATTGAACGGATTGAGTATCAAATCGACCATCACAAGATTCACTTCGTAGCGACACCAAGTCATACTAGTTTCTGGAATCGTGTCAAAGATGCCTTCATCGGCGAGGTGGACGAATGAGGTTTGAATTTATCGCAGATGAACATGTCAAAGTCAAAACTTTTCTTAAGAAACACGAGGTTTCTAAGGGACTTTTGGCAAAGATTAAGTTCCGAGGTGGGGCTATTCTGGTTAATGACCAATCTCAGAATGCAACGTATCTCTTAGATGTTGGAGACAGGGTGACCATCGATATTCCAGCAGAGGAAGGGTTTGAGAGCCTTGAAGCTATTGATCGACCACTGGATATCTTGTATGAGGATGACCATTTTCTGGTTTTGAATAAGCCTTATGGAGTAGCCTCTATTCCTAGTGTTAATCATTCTAATACCATTGCCAATTTTATCAAGGGCTACTATGTCAAGCGGGAATATGAAAATCAGCAGGTTCACATCGTGACTAGGCTTGATAGAGATACATCTGGTTTGATGCTCTTTGCCAAGCACGGCTATGCTCATGCACGTTTAGACAAGCAACTGCAACGAAAGTCTATCGAAAAAAGGTATTTTGCTTTGGTTAAAGGAGCTGGTATTTTGGATCCTGAAGGGGAAATTATTGCCCCGATTGCGCGTGATGAAGACTCCATTATCACGAGACGAGTCGCCAAAGGTGGGAAATACGCTCATACATCTTATAAAGTTGTAGCGTCTTATGGAAAAATTCACCTAGTCGATATTCGCCTGCATACTGGTCGAACTCATCAGATCCGAGTGCATTTTTCCCATATTGGCTTCCCCTTGCTGGGAGATGATCTCTATGGTGGTAGCCTAGAAGACGGTATTCAACGCCAGGCCCTGCATTGCCATTCCTTATCATTTTATCATCCCTTCTTAGGGCGTCAGCTGGAGCTGGAAAGCCCTTTGCCAGATGATTTTAACAATCTTATCACTCAGTTATCAACTAATACTCTTTAAAATCTATTTTGAGTATAATTAATTATCTTAAAGGAGAAACTCATGGAAGTTTTTGAAAGTCTGAAAGCCAGTTTAGTTGGCAAAAATGCTCGTATTGTTCTACCTGAAGGGGAAGAGCCTCGTATCCTTCAAGCGACAAAACGCTTGGTAAAAGAAACAGAAGTTGTTCCTGTTTTACTTGGAAATCCTGCAAAAATTAAAATTTATCTTGAAATCGAAGGGATCATGGATGGTTATGAAGTGATTGACCCACAACACTATCCTCAATTTGAAGATATGGTGGTTGCACTTGTAGAACGTCGTAAAGGAAAAATGTCAGAAGAAGAAGCGCGCCAGGTCTTGCTAAAAGATGTTAACTACTTTGGTGTTATGCTTGTCTATATGGGCTTAGTAGATGGAATGGTATCGGGTGCCACTCATTCAACCGCTGCAACTGTTCGTCCAGCTCTTCAGATTATTAAAACACGACCAAATGTTACACGGACATCAGGTGCCTTTCTTATGGTACGTGGTACAGAACGTTACTTGTTTGGTGACTGTGCCCTCAACATCAATCCAGATGCGGAAGCTTTGGCTGAAATTGCTATCAACTCAGCGATTACTGCAAAAATGTTTGGAATTGAACCCAAAATCGCTATGTTGAGTTATTCTACAAAAGGCTCTGGTTTTGGTGATAGTGTTGACAAGGTGGTTGAAGCAACTAAACTGGCACATGACTTACGTCCTGACCTTGAGATTGATGGAGAATTGCAATTTGACGCAGCCTTTGTCCCAGAAACAGCAGCTCTAAAAGCTCCAGGGAGCAATGTGGCAGGTCAAGCAAATGTCTTCATTTTTCCAGGTATCGAAGCAGGTAATATTGGTTATAAGATAGCTGAACGTCTAGGTGGTTTTGCGGCTGTCGGTCCCGTTTTACAAGGATTGAATAAACCAGTCAACGATCTATCACGTGGATGTAACCCAGATGATGTTTACAAATTGACTCTCATCACAGCAGCTCAGGCGATCAATCAATAAAGAAATGGAGTCTCTTCCTCTCGTAGAAGAGGCTTTTTTAGCACAAAGAAAAGGACAGTTAGAAGCTTCTATGTTATACTAGATATATGTTAGATTTGAAAGAATACGGTGTTGATATGTGGCCAGAGGAGAAAATCATTTCTTTTCGTGAGAAACTCCTCGAATGGTACGATGAAAACAAACGGGATTTACCATGGCGTAGAAGTAAAAATCCTTATCATATCTGGGTTTCTGAAATTATGCTCCAACAGACTAGAGTGGATACAGTCATTCCCTACTATGAACGATTCTTGGACTGGTTTCCAACTGTTAAAAGTTTGGCTCATGCGCCTGAAGAGCGTTTGTTGAAAGCATGGGAGGGGTTGGGTTATTATTCTCGAGTGCGTAATATGCAGGCTGCGGCCCAGCAGATTATGGCTGACTTTGGTGGTCAATTTCCAAACACCTATGAAGGAATTTCCAGTCTGAAAGGGATTGGTCCTTATACTGCGGGAGCAATTTCCAGTATTGCTTTTAATTTACCCGAGCCCGCAGTTGATGGCAATGTCATGCGAGTTTTGTCTCGCTTGTTTGAGGTCAATCATGATATCGGAGTTCCTAGCAATCGTAAAATTTTTCAGGCAATGATGGAAATCTTGATTGATCCAGAACGGCCGGGTGACTTTAACCAAGCTTTGATGGATTTGGGTTCTGACATAGAGGCGCCAGTTAATCCTAGACCAGAAGAAAGCCCTGTTAAGGAATTTAGTGCAGCCTATCAGAATGGAACCATGGATTCTTATCCGATTAAAGAACCCAAGAAAAAACCTCTTCCAATCTATCTCAAGGCCTTGGTTGTGCGCAATGCTCAAGGTCAATATCTACTTGAGAAAAACGAAAGTGAGAAACTGCTAGCTGGTTTTTGGCATTTCCCCTTGATAGAAGTAGAGGAGTTTTCACAGGAAGAGGAACAGCTGAATCTGTTTGCTCAGGTCGCTGAAAAAAGCGTTACTTTCGGTCCAACACCCCAAGAAAGTTTTGAGCAAGATTATGATTTAGAAGTTGATTGGTCCCATCAAGTATTTGATCAAGTTAAGCATGTATTTAGTCATCGGAAATGGCATATTCAAATCCTAGCGGGCCAGGCGATAGACTCAAAACAGTTTTCTGACAGAGAAATTCGCTGGGTTTCTCCTCAGGAATTTTCTGATTATCCATTTGCTAAACCTCAACAAAAGATTTGGCAGGCTTATAAAACAGTTCTTGAAGATGAAGGCTGGAATTAACCATTTGTGCCTTCTTTACATTTTTTTGTTATAATAGATAAAGAAAAGGTGAACATATGAAAAAAATATTAGTTGTAGATGATGAGAAACCAATCTCAGATATTATTAAGTTCAATATGACCAAAGAAGGCTATGAGGTTGTAACGGCCTTTAACGGTAGAGAAGCTATTGAGCTATTTGAGGCGGAGCAACCAGATATTATTATTCTAGA
Source organism: Streptococcus oralis subsp. dentisani (assembly GCF_007475365.1). NCBI lineage: Bacteria > Bacillati > Bacillota > Bacilli > Lactobacillales > Streptococcaceae > Streptococcus > Streptococcus oralis. The sequence goes on from NZ_CP034442.1 coordinate 424,459, forward strand.
CTTGATGCTACCTGAAATTGATGGTTTAGAAGTAGCCAAAGCCATTCGTAAGACGAGTAGTGTGCCTATCATTATGCTCTCAGCTAAGGATAGTGAATTTGACAAGGTTATTGGTTTGGAGTTAGGTGCAGATGATTATGTCACAAAGCCTTTCTCAAACCGTGAGTTGCAAGCTCGTGTGAAGGCTTTACTCCGTCGTACAGACCTCGCTTCAGTGGATAGTCAAGAAACTGATGAAAAGAAATCCCAACCCCTACAGATTGGCGATTTGGAAATTCTGCCAGACGCTTACGTAGCCAAAAAATATGGTGAGGAATTAGAGTTGACTCATCGTGAGTTTGAGCTCTTGTACCACTTGGCTTCCCATATTGGACAAGTCATTACTCGTGAACACTTACTTGAGACTGTTTGGGGCTATGATTATTTCGGTGATGTTCGTACAGTGGACGTGACCATCCGACGTTTGCGTGAAAAAATTGAAGACACTCCAAGCCGTCCAGAATACATCCTAACACGTCGTGGTGTGGGGTACTATATGAGAAATAATGATTGAAGATATTAGACAAACGATTCTGACCAGTGATTTTATCTTTATTTTGATTTTGCTGGGCTTTATCTTGGTGGTCACCTTGCTATTGCTAGAAAATCGCCGTGATAATATTCGTCTAAAGCAGATTAATCAAAAAATTAAGGATTTGATTGCAGGGGATTATTCTCGAGTATTAGATATGCAGGGAAGTTCTGAAATTACCAACATTACCAATAACCTCAATGATTTGTCTGAGGTTATTCGTTTAACGCAGGAAAATCTGGAGCAAGAAACAAAAAGGCTTAACAGTATTCTTTCTTATATGACAGATGGAGTTCTTGCAACCAATCGCCGTGGTCAGATTACTATGATTAACGATATGGCTAAGAAACAGCTGGGTATCGTAAAAGAAGAAGCATTGAACAAAAGCATCCTAGAATTGCTTAAGATAGAGGAAGAGTATGAACTGCGTGACCTCATTACACAGATTCCCGAATTGATGATTGATTCCCAAAATGCTAATGGAGAATATCTTAGCCTTCGTGTGCGTTTTGCACTCATTCGTCGTGAGTCAGGTTTCATCTCTGGTTTGGTTGCCGTTTTACATGATACGACCGAGCAGGAGAAGGAAGAACGCGAACGGAGACTCTTCGTTTCAAACGTGAGTCATGAGTTGAGGACTCCTTTGACGAGTGTTAAATCTTATCTTGAAGCCTTAGACGAGGGAGCCTTATATGATCCTGTTGCTCCTGATTTTATCAAGGTTTCGCTTGATGAAACCAACCGTATGATGCGGATGGTGACAGATCTCTTGCATCTCTCTCGTATTGATAATGCGACCACTCAGTTGGATGTGGAATTGATTAATTTTACAGCCTTCATCACCTTTATCCTCAATCGTTTCGATAAGATGAGGAGCCAGGATGAAGAGAAAAAATATGAGCTGGTTAGAGATTACCCAATCAATTCAGTTTGGATCGAGATCGATACTGATAAGATGACCCAGGTGATTGATAATATTCTTAACAATGCTATCAAGTACTCACCAGATGGTGGGAAAATTACTGTCAGCATGAAAACTACTGATGACCAGATGATTTTATCCATAAAAGACCAAGGTCTAGGTATTCCAAAGCAAGATTTGCCGAAGATTTTCGACCGCTTCTACCGTGTGGATCGTGCAAGAAGTCGTGCTCAAGGTGGTACTGGTCTAGGTTTGGCTATCGCCAAAGAAATCATCAAACAACACAATGGCTTTATTTGGGCCAAAAGTGAATACGGTAAGGGATCAACCTTTACCATCGTGCTCCCTTATGATAAGGACGCAGTGAAAGAAGAAATATGGGAGGACGAAATAGAAGATTAGAATGAGTGAAATAGGCTTTAAATATAGTATTTTAGCATCAGGTTCCAGTGGAAATTCCTTTTATCTGGAAACCCCAAAAAAGAAAATATTAGTGGATGCAGGCTTGTCAGGTAAGAAAATTACCAGTCTCTTGAGTGAAATCAATCGCAAGCCAGAGGATTTGGATGCGATTTTGATTACACATGAGCATTCCGACCATATTCATGGAGTCGGTGTGTTGGCTCGAAAGTATGGTATGGATCTTTATGCCAATGAAAAAACCTGGCAGGCTATGGAAAATAGCAAGTACCTCGGCAAGGTGAATTCATCGCAGAAGCATATCTTTGAGATGGGCAAAACAAAAACCTTTGGCGATATCGATATTGAGAGTTTTGGTGTTAGCCATGATGCAGTCGCACCGCAGTTCTATCGCTTTATGAAGGATGATAAGAGTTTTGTCATGCTGACCGATACAGGTTATGTCAGCGACCGTATGGCAGGAATTGTCGAGAATGCTGACGGTTACCTCATTGAGTCCAACCATGATGTGGAGATCTTGCGAGCAGGTTCTTATGCTTGGCGACTCAAACAGCGAATCTTATCTGATCTTGGTCACCTCTCTAACGAAGACGGTGCTGAGGCCATGATTCGTGCAATGGGAAATCGGACCAAGAAAATCTACCTTGGGCATTTGTCCAAAGAAAACAATATCAAGGAGCTGGCTCATATGACCATGGTCAATCAGCTAGCACAAGCTGATCTGGGAGTAGGAGTAGACTTTAAAGTTTACGATACTTCCCCAGATACCGCAACACCACTGACAGATATATAAAAAGAAGGCGAGTGCCTTCTTTTGTTGTCTTTTACAATCCTGCAAATTCTTTGATTTCTTGAGCTGACATTGAGGAGTCGCAACGAACATTGATTTGACCATCTGCAACGTGGACAAAACCTGGTACAGTTGGAATTCCATAACGTGAGCGGAAATCTTGTAAGGCTTCCAATTGGCTTGGTTCTTCACTATTGATGAAGTAGATGTGTGCTTTGGTTTCAGCTACGACACCTGCTAATGTACCAGCAAATTTACGGCAGTAAGGGCAAGTTTTACGACCGATGAAGAAGGTTGCTGTTTCTTTGTTATCAAGAGCTTCTTGAGCACGTGCAACTGTAGTCACTTCAAGGTCTTTAATATCTTCTAAAAATTGATTCATAAGAATACCTCTCTTTTTTTGATAAAACTAGTATGCCACAAAGTTTCTAAAATTGCTCGGATTTGATACGAAAAAAGATGAGATTGGTTGGTCTCATCTTTTATAAAGCTTTATTTTACAAAGGCATTGATTTCTGCTTCGATGTTGGCAATCTTAGCTTGTGAATCTTCGTTGCTTTCACCCACAACGGCAATGTAGAACTTGATTTTTGGTTCTGTACCAGAAGGGCGAACTGCAATCCAAGAACCATCAGCAAGAGTGTATTTCAATACATCACTTGGAGGAGTTGTCAAGGTTGTAACAGTACCATCTGCAGCAGTAGAAGTTTGTGCTTTGAAGTCTTCTGTGATTGAGATTGCTGTAGCGTTAAATTCTTTCGGACCATTGTCACGGAATTTAGCCATAATCGCTTTGATTTGTTCAGCACCATCGACACCTGAAAGAGTTACAGAGATGGTCTTTTCAGCGTAGTAGCCGTACTCTTTGTAGATTTCTTCGATACCGTCAGCAAGAGTCAAACCACGTGAACGGTAGTAAGCAGCAAGCTCTGCAACAACAAGAACAGCTTGGATAGCATCTTTATCACGTACGAATGGTTTGATTAAGTAACCGAAGCTTTCCTCAAATCCCATCATGTAGGTGTGATTGTGTTTTTCTTCAAATTCTTGAATCTTTTCAGCGATAAATTTGAAACCAGTCAAGACATTGAACATAGTTGCGCCGTAGCTCTCAGCAATCTTCGTTACCAAGTCAGTTGATACGATAGACTTGCAGAGGGCTGCATTTGCAGGAAGAGTTCCTGCGTTTTTGTGGGCTTCCAAGATGTATTTAGCCATGATGGCACCGATTTGGTTACCTGAAAGGTTGAGGTAGCTACCATCTTTTTGAAGAACTTCAACACCAACACGGTCAGCGTCAGGGTCAGTTGCGACAAGTACATCAGCACCTACTTTACGGCCGAGTTCTTCAGCAAGGGCGAAGGCTGCTTGGCTTTCCGGGTTTGGAGATTTAACAGTTGAGAAGTCTGGGTCAGCAGTTGCTTGCGCTTCAACGACTTGAACAGAATCAAATCCGGCTTGGGCAAGAGCGCGACGGGCCAACATTTCACCAGTACCATGAAGTGGTGTGTAGACAATCTTCATGTCTTTACCAAATTCTTCGATCAAGGCTGGGTTGATGTTAACGTCTTTAACCTCTTTAAGGTATTCTACATCGACAGCTTCGCCGATAACTTCAATCAAGCCAGAAGCTTTTTCAGCTTCCACATCAGCAACTTCCACAGCAAATGGATTTTCGATAGCGCGGATGTAAGTCGTCAAGGCATCTGCATCGTGAGGAGGCATTTGTCCACCGTCTTCACCGTAAACCTTGTAACCGTTAAATGGTGCAGGGTTATGGCTGGCAGTAATCATGATACCTGCAAAACAGTTGAGGTGACGAACTGCAAATGAGAGTTCTGGAGTCGGACGAAGGCTTTCAAATACGTAAGATTTGATACCATGTTTTGCAAGAACTGCAGCGGATTCAAAGGCAAATTCTGGAGAGAAGTGACGGCTATCGTAGGCAATTGCCACGCCGCGTTCTTTTTCATTTCCACCTTTTGACTCAATCAAACGAGCCAAACCTTCAGTCGCTTGACGGACAACATAGATATTGATACGGTTAGTACCAGCGCCGATCAAACCACGCATACCAGCAGTACCAAATTCTAGATTGGTATAAAAGGCATCTTCCTTTGTTTTTTCGTCCATATTTTCCAAATCTTGACGAAGGTAGTCTGGAAGGTCAGCAAAATCTACCCATTTTTGATAACTTTCTTGGTAAGTCATTGAGCGTCTCCTTTATTGTAAATTCTTTTAATCGCTTTCATTATACCACGATTTATCATTTTAGTAAAACGTTAGCATAACTTTCTGAAAAAGCTTGAAATGAAATGGATTCTACAGTCTTGAACCCCTTAGGGAAACATGCTATACTACATATATGATTATTTTACAAGCTAATAAAATTGAACGTTCTTTTGCAGGTGAAGTCCTTTTTGATAATATCAATCTGCAAGTAGATGAACGAGATCGGATTGCCCTCGTTGGGAGAAATGGAGCGGGTAAGTCTACTCTTTTGAAGATTTTGGTTGGAGAAGAGGAGCCAACTAGTGGGGAAATCAATAAGAAAAAAGATATCTCTCTGTCTTACCTAGCCCAAGATAGCCGTTTTAAGTCTGAAAATACCATCTATGATGAAATGCTTCACGTCTTTGATGACTTGTGTCGGACAGAGACACAACTGCGTCAGATGGAGTTGGAGATGGGTGAAAAGTCTGGTGAAGATTTGGATAAATTGATGGCAGATTATGATCGTTTATCAGAGAATTTTCGACAGGCTGGTGGCTTTACCTACGAAGCTGATATTCGAGCGATTTTGAATGGTTTCAAGTTTGATGAATCTATGTGGCAGATGAAAATTGCCGAGCTTTCAGGTGGTCAAAATACTCGTCTAGCACTGGCTAAAATGCTCCTTGAAAAACCAAATCTTTTGGTCTTGGATGAGCCAACCAACCACTTGGATATCGAAACCATTGCCTGGCTAGAGAATTACTTGGTGAACTATAGCGGTGCCCTCATTATTGTCAGCCACGACCGTTACTTTTTGGACAAGGTTGCGACGGTTACACTGGATTTGACCAAGCATTCCTTAGATCGTTATGTAGGCAATTACTCTCGCTTTGTTGAGTTAAAGGAGCAAAAGCTAGCTACTGAGGCAAAAAACTATGAAAAACAACAGAAGGAAATCGCGGCTCTAGAAGACTTTGTCAATCGCAATCTAGTCCGAGCTTCAACGACCAAACGTGCTCAATCTCGCCGTAAACAACTAGAAAAAATGGAGCGTTTGGACAAGCCTGAAGCTGGCAAGAAATCAGCCAATATGACCTTCCAGTCTGAAAAAACGTCGGGAAATGTCGTTTTGACTGTTGAAAATGCGGCTATTGGCTATGATGGGGAAATATTGTCGGAGCCAATCAATCTGGACCTTCGTAAAATGAATGCTGTTGCGATTGTCGGACCAAATGGTATTGGCAAATCAACCTTTATCAAGTCGATAGTGGACCAGATTCCCTTTATCAAGGGTGAAAAGCGATTTGGGGCCAATGTTGAGGTGGGTTACTATGACCAGACTCAAAGCAAGTTGACACCAAGTAATACTGTTCTGGATGAACTTTGGAATGATTTTAAACTGACACCAGAAGTTGAAATCCGTAATCGTCTTGGCGCCTTCCTTTTTTCAGGAGATGATGTCAAAAAATCAGTAGGCATGTTGTCTGGGGGCGAGAAAGCTCGTTTGCTTCTTGCCAAACTTTCAATGGAAAACAATAACTTCTTGATTTTGGACGAGCCGACTAACCACTTGGATATTGATAGTAAGGAAATATTGGAAAATGCCTTGATTGATTTTGATGGGACTTTGCTCTTCGTCAGCCACGACCGTTACTTTATCAATCGTGTGGCAACTCATGTTTTGGAATTGTCTGAGAACGGCTCAACCCTCTATCTAGGAGACTATGACTACTATGTTGAGAAGAAAGCAGAAGTAGAAGCGAGTCAGAATGAGCAACCTTCAACTAGCAACAAAGAAAAAGAAGCAAGTCCAGCTAATGACTACCAGGCTCAGAAAGAAAGTCAGAAAGAAGCCCGTAAGCTCATGCGCCAAATAGAGAGTTTAGAGGCTGAAATCGAAGAGTTAGAAAGTCAAAGCCAAGCCATTTCTGAACAAATGCTGGAAACCAACGATGCTGAAAAGCTCATGGAATTGCAGACTGAACTGGACAAAATCAGCCACCGTCAGGAAGAAGCTATGCTTGAGTGGGAAGAATTATCGGAGCAGGTGTAATAATGGAACATCTTGGAAAGGTATTTCGTGAATTTCGAACTAGTGGGAAGTACTCCTTAAAAGAGGCGGCGGGCAATTCTTGCTCAACCTCTCAGTTATCTCGCTTCGAGCTTGGTGAGTCTGACCTAGCAGTTTCTCGTTTCTTTGAGATTTTGGATAATATTCACGTGACCGTTGAAAATTTTATGGATAAGGCTAGAGATTTCCATAATCATGAACACGTTGCATTGATGGGACAAATTATTCCATTGTATTATTCAAATGATATTACAGGTTTTCAAAAGCTTCAAAAAGAACAGCTTGAGAAAGCCAAGAGTTCGACCAATCCCCTCTATTTTGAGCTGAATTGGATTCTGCTACAAGGCCTTATTTGTCAGAGAAATGCCAGTTACAGTATGGAACAGAGTGATTTGGATAAGGTAGCGGATTATCTTTTCCAAACAGAAGAGTGGACTATGTATGAGTTGATTCTTTTCGGAAATCTCTATACTTTCTACAATGTGGACTATGTGGCTCGGATTGGCAGAGAAGTCATGGAGCGAGAAGACTACTACAAAGAAATTGGTCGGCATCGAAAACTTGTTTTGATTTTAGCTCTTAACTGTTACCAGCATTGTTTGGAAAATCGGTCCTTTGCGGATGCGGACTATTTTGAGGGCTATGTGGAGAAGTTGATTGGAAATGGTATCAAGCTTTATGAGCGCAATATTTTCCATTATCTCAAAGGTTTCGCCCTCTACCAGAGAGACTTGAAAGAAGAAGGTTGTAGCCAGATGCAGGAAGCCATGCATATTTTTGATGTGCTTGGACTTCCAGAGCAAGTGGCTTACTATCAGGAACATTATGAAAAATTTGTAAATCCTTAAATTTCCCAAATAAGGGAAAAATAAAGAGACTCCTTTCAGTTTTGATACAATAGTTTCAAAATTTGAGAGGAGTTTTTATATGAATCGACATGCAATCCAGTTGATTAGTCGTGGGGCTATTAATAAAATAGGGAATATGCTCTATGACTATGGAAATAGTGTTTGGTTAGCATCAATGGGAACGATAGGACAGACTGTTCTTGGTATTTACCAAATTTCTGAACTCGTCACATCGATTCTGGTCAATCCCTTTGGCGGAGTGATTTCAGACCGATTTTCGCGTCGCAAAATTTTGATGACGACAGACTTGATTTGTGGCATTCTCTGTTTAGCTATTTCTTTCATCAGAAATGATAGCTTGATGATTGCTGCTCTGATCTTTGCCAATATTGTTCAGGCGGTTGCCTTTGCATTTTCTCGTACAGCCAATAAAGCCATTATAACTGAGGTTGTAGAGAAAGACGAGATTGTGACCTATAATGCTCGCTTAGAGCTCGTTTTGCAGGTTGTAGGCGTTAGCTCCCCTGTACTTTCTTTCATCGTTTTACAATTTGCCAGTCTCCATATGACGCTTATTTTAGATGCCATTAGTTTTTTCATCGCATTTACATTAGTAGCTTTTCTCCCCCAAAAAGAGACTCAGGAACAAGAGAAAAAGACTTTCAGCTGGAAAAATATTTTTGCTGATATGAAAGAAGGACTTGGCTATATCTGGCGCCAGCAAGAGATCTTTTTCCTTTTGTTAGTAGCTTCCAGTGTTAATTTCTTTTTTGCAGCTTTTGAATTTCTCCTCCCTTTTTCAAATCGACTATACGGGGTAGAAGGAGCTTATGCGAGTATTTTGACTATGGGCGCTATTGGTTCGATTATCGGAGCTCTTCTAGCTAGTAAAATAAAGGCAAGTGTTTATAATCTTTTGATTCTATTGGCTTTGACTGGAGTTGGAGTTTTTATGATGGGATTGCCACTGCCAACTTTTCTTTCCTTTTCTGGAAATTTAGTTTGTGAACTGTTTATGACGATTTTTAATATTCACTTTTTTACTCAGGTGCAAACCAAGGTTGAGGGGGAATACTTGGGAAGGGTACTAAGCACAATTTTTACCTTAGCCATCCTATTTATGCCGATTGCAAAAGGCTTTATGACGGTGCTACCAAGTGTTCATCTCTCTTCTTTCCTGATAATTGGGAGCGGGGTTATTGCCCTGTCTTGTTTATCCCTCGTTTATGTACGAAGTCATTTTAAAAAAGAGTTATAATTTCTCTTTTTTAGAAAATATTTCTCCACAATCCATTTTTCAGTCCTTCTCTATTGTGAGGAGGGCTTGCTTTGTGGTAAAATGGGATTATGAATGAAAGAATGAATGAGTTAGTTGCCTTGCTCAACCGCTATGCGACCGAGTACTATACGAGTGATAATCCCTCGGTGTCAGATAGTGAGTATGATCGCCTCTACCGAGAGTTGGTCGAGTTGGAAGCTGCCTATCCAGATCAAGTTTTAGCAGACAGTCCGACCCATCGTGTTGGTGGTAAGGTTTTAGATGGTTTTGAAAAATACAGTCATCAGTATCCTCTTTATAGTTTGCAGGATGCTTTTTCACGTGAAGAGTTAGAAGTTTTTGATGCGCGTGTTCGTAAGGAGTTACCCCATCCCACCTATATCTGTGAGCTGAAAATCGATGGTTTGTCTATCTCTCTTACGTATGAAAAGGGGATTTTTGTCGTTGGGGCGACACGTGGAGATGGTTCTATTGGTGAGAATATCACAGAAAACCTCAAGCGTGTCAAGGACATTCCTTTGACCTTGCCAGAAGAACTTGATATTACCGTTCGTGGGGAGTGTTACATGCCACGCGCTTCTTTTGACCAGGTCAACCAAGCTCGCCAAGAAAATGGAGAGCCTGAATTTGCCAATCCTCGTAACGCAGCTGCAGGAACCCTCCGTCAGTTGGATACAGCAGTAGTGGCCAAGCGTAATCTTGCGACTTTCCTCTATCAAGAAGCCAGCCCTTCTACTCGTGATAGCCAAGAAAAAGTCTTGGAGCATCTTGAACAACTTGGTTTTGTAGTTAATCCTAAACGAATCTTGGCTGAAAGCATGGATGAGATATGGAATTTTATCCAAGAAGTAGGACAAGAACGGGAGAAACTACCTTACGATATTGATGGAGTGGTAATCAAGGTCAATGACTTAGCAGGTCAAGAAGAACTCGGCTTTACTGTTAAAGCACCCAAGTGGGCAATCGCCTATAAATTTCCTGCTGAAGAAAAAGAAGCTCAACTCCTTTCAGTTGACTGGACAGTAGGTCGTACGGGTGTTGTGACCCCGACTGCCAATCTCACACCTGTTCAGCTTGCTGGCACAACTGTAAGCCGTGCAACCCTTCATAACGTAGATTATATCGCTGAAAAGGATATCCGAAAAGACGATACGGTTATCGTTTATAAGGCTGGAGATATTATCCCTGCTGTTTTGCGTGTGGTAGAGTCCAAGCGTGTTTCTGAAGAAAAACTAGATATTCCGACTAATTGTCCAAGCTGTGATAGCCAGTTGCTTCACTTTGAAGATGAAGTAGCTCTTCGTTGTATCAATCCTCGCTGTCCAGCTCAAATCATGGAAGGTCTGATTCACTTTGCCTCTCGAGATGCCATGAATATTACAGGACTTGGTCCATCTATCGTTGAAAAACTTTTTGCTGCCAATTTGGTAAAGGATGTGGCAGATATTTACCGTTTGAAAGAAGACGAATTCCTCCTTTTAGAGGGCGTCAAGGAAAAGTCTGCTTCTAAACTGTATCAGGCCATTCAAGCATCTAAGGAAAACTCTGCTGAAAGGCTCTTGTTTGGTCTGGGAATTCGCCATGTCGGAAGTAAGGCTAGTCAGCTCTTGCTCCAACACTTCCACTCTATTGAAAATTTAGCTCAGGCAGATCCAGAGGAAGTGGCAAGTATCGAAAGCTTGGGTAGTGTGATTGCCCAAAGTCTTCAGACTTATTTTGCTACAGAAGGATCGAAGATTCTCTTAGACGAGTTGAAAGAAGCTGGAGTCAATCTGGATTACAAAGGACAGACAGTAGTGGCAGATGCGGCCTTGTCAGGTTTGACAGTAGTTCTGACAGGAAAATTGGAACGTCTCAAACGCTCAGAAGCAAAAAGTAAACTCGAAAGTCTTGGAGCCAAAGTCACAGGCAGTGTATCCAAGAAAACAGATCTAGTCGTAGCAGGAGCCGATGCAGGAAGCAAGCTCCAAAAAGCACAAGAACTTGGTATCGAAGTTCGAGATGAAGCTTGGCTAGAAAGTTTGTAAAGAATAGTTGAGAACTAGGTGTTAGATAGTCTCAAACTATCTCTCCTGATGTGTTTTGACATGGTTAAAATCTGTTGTCCATCGTGATGAAATGCCAACTGAATCCATCAGAATCAAATAAAATTAAAATAGGAATTAGGAAAAAACATGTACAATTATCCCGTTCTTCTCCATTTTCATAGAAAAAATGGAGATTATACAGCTTGCTCATTTAGCACAGACCGAGATGAAAACAAAAACCCTTTAACTTCAGAGACCACTTATTTTGGTCTTCAGTTTTCTTTTACCGTGACCAGTCAGGAAAAGGTGGATAGTTTCACCTTCAAAGCCGAGATAGATGGTGTATTAAAAGAATATCTTGTACGTTTTAACTACTATCCCTTGCTGACAGAAGCATGGATTTTAGAGGGAGTCGAGACTGTGTATTATTCAGAAAATCCAGCTATTGCTAGTCCATATTATAAGGATCAGAATCCATTTGCCTTTGATAAAGCCATCCATAGCGCTAGTTTTGATCATCACTGGGGATATCAGGGAGACTTGGGCTGCCAAGGATCTGATTCCCAGACCAGTTTTAAACTCTGGGCTCCAACAGCTACAGCTGTTCAGGTGGTTGTCTATGAAAACACTAGTAACGATGCACAGATTTGGAAAACCTTTAATCTAGAGCGTGGGAATAGCTATTCATACAGTCATAAGTACAATACCATTGGTGTGTGGAGTCTAGACTTAGATGAAAATCTTGCAGGTAAAGCTTATCAGTATAAAATTGAATTTCCTCACCACCAGACTTTGACGAGAGACCCTTACACGATTGCCACAAGTCCCGACGGAAAACGTTCCGTAATTCTTTCTCATAAAGACAGACAAGTAGAAGGATTCGAAGTCAAACATGGGACAGAAGCTCCATGGCGTTTGGAGAATCCATGTAAAGCAGTTATCTGTGAAATGCATATTCGTGATTTTACCAAATCGCCTACATCTGGTGTTCCTGAAGAACTCCGCGGAACCTTCTTGGGTGCTGCTCAGACTGGAACGGTTAACCAATACGGCCAAGCAACCGCCTTTGACTATATTAAAGAACTTGGTTGCAACTATGTTCAACTTCAACCGATATTTGATCGCCATAAGGAATATGACGAGAACGGAAATGTAACCTATAACTGGGGCTATGACCCTCAAAACTACAATGCTCCAGAAACAAGTTTCTCTAGTAATCCAGATGATCCCGGACAAGTTATTCGAGACCTCAAGACCATGATTCAGGCTTATCATGATGCAGGAATCGGTGTCATTATGGATGTGGTTTATAACCATACCTTCTCAACAGTGGACGCTCCATTCCAGACAACTGTTCCCGATTATTTCTATCGTATGAATCGTGATGGAACTTTTCAAAACGGTACGGGGGTAGGAAATGAAACTGCAAGTGAACACGAGATGTTCCGCAAGTATATGATTGATTCCATCCTTTATTGGGTGAAAGAATACAATATTGACGGTTTCCGTTTCGACTTGATGGGCATTCATGATGTCAAAACTATGCAGGCAATTCGTTGGGCACTGGATGAGGTCGATCCGCGTATTCTCACTTATGGGGAAGGCTGGGATATGGGAACAGGTCTAGCTCCTTATGACAAGGCTAAGAAGGATAACGCCTATCAGATGCCAAATATAGGTTTCTTTAACGATAACCAGCGTGATGCGATCAAAGGAGGAGAAGTTTATGGAGCAATCAAATCAGGATTTGTGAGTGGTGCTGCTACAGAACCAATCGTCGCCAAGGCTATTCTTGGTAGCCGAGAGTTGGGATCCTATCTCAGTCCAAACCAAGTTCTCAACTATGTTGAAGCTCATGACAATTACAATCTTCATGACTTGCTAGCAACCCTTCATCCTGATAAGAGTTCCGACCAGATTATGCGCAAGGTTGAGACAGCGACAGCTATGAATCTTCTCATGCAAGGAATGGCCTTTATAGAACTAGGTCAAGAGTTTGGACGAACTAAGTTGCTTCCAACTGGTGAACATGGAGAACTAACTCCTGCAGACCGAGAACGTGCTATGAATAGCTATAATGCTCCGGACAGTGTTAACCAAGTCAACTGGGATCTGATCAATGAACGCCAAGACAGCATTGAGTTTATTCGTCAGATTATCCGCCTAAAAACGCAAATCAGTGCTTTCTCTTATCCAACATATGAAGAAATTTACCGTCATGTCTTTGTCCATACAGCTGCTGAGAATAGCGGGTGGATTGTTTATGAGATTCACGGTGGAGCAGAGCACTTATTGGTTGTATTCAATGCTAAGGGAACTTCCTTCTACTTTGAAAATGCAGGTAAGCTTGAAATGTTCCTTACCAACAGTCGTTCAAAACAAGAAAATGTTATTGATGATATTAGTGTCGCAGTTTTAAAAGTGCTCTCATAAATTAATGTAGTAAAAAGGGTTAGATTATCTAATCCTTTTTGTCATTTATGAGGTTTTTAATGAAGAGTAGAATTAAGTTTCAAATAATTTGAAGGATCAAGATTGTGAAAAAAATCTCAATTTTTTCACAAAAAGGGTTGTAATTTTCTGAAAATTTGATAAAATAAGTCTTAATCATTTTCAGGAGGAAGAAAATTGGCAAGATATCAGAATTTAGTAAATGGAAATTGGAAATCATCTGAAAAGGAAATTACAATCTATTCACCCATTAATCAGGAAAAGCTGGGGACAGTACCAGCTATGAGTCAGGCTGAAGTAGATGAGGCTATGAAAGCTGCGCGTGCAGCTCTACCGGCGTGGCGTGATTTAGCACCAGTTGAACGTGCAGCCTATCTGCATAAGGTAGCAGCTATTTTAGAACGCGATAAAGAAAAAATTGGTACAATTCTTGCCAAAGAGGTTGCCAAAGGGATAAAAGCAGCCATTGGAGAAGTAGTACGTACAGCAGATTTGATTCGTTTTGCTGCAGAAGAAGGTCTCCGTATCACTGGACAAGCAATGGAAGGTGGCGGTTTTGAAGCTGCAAGTAAAAACAAACTAGCCGTTGTCCGTCGTGAGCCAGTTGGTGTCGTTTTAGCTATCGCGCCATTTAACTATCCAGTTAACCTTTCTGGATCTAAGATTGCTCCGGCTTTGATTGCAGGGAATGTCGTCATGTTTAAACCGCCAACACAAGGATCTATCTCAGGTCTGTTATTAGCCAAGGCTTTTGATGAGGCAGGTATTCCAGCGGGGGTATTTAATACGATAACTGGACGAGGTTCTGAAATCGGTGACTATATCATTGAACACAAAGAAGTTAACTTTATCAACTTTACTGGCTCGACTCCAATTGGTGAGCGAATCGGTCGTTTAGCTGGAATGCGTCCTATCATGCTTGAACTTGGTGGGAAAGATGCAGCTATTGTTCTCGAAGATGCAGACTTGGAACACGCAGCTAAACAAATCGTCGGTGGAGCCTTTAGCTATTCAGGACAACGTTGTACTGCCATCAAGCGTGTCTTGGTTGTGGAAAGTGTAGCGGATAAATTGGCTGAATTACTTCAAGCAGAAGTTGCTAAGCTAACCGTTGGTGACCCATTTGATAATGCTGATATTACACCTGTTATTGATAATGCTTCAGCTGATTTCATCTGGGGATTGATCGAAGATGCACAAGAAAAAGGTGCTAAAGCTCTTACACCAATCAAGCGTGAAGGCAATCTTCTCTGGCCAGCGCTTTTTGACCAAGTTACAAAAGATATGAAATTAGCATGGGAAGAACCGTTTGGACCTGTTCTCCCAATTATCCGTGTCGCTGATGCGGATGAAGCAGTAGCAATTGCCAACGAATCTGAGTTCGGTCTTCAATCCTCTGTCTTTACAAATGACTTTAAGAAGGCATTTGAAATCGCTGAAAAGCTTGAAGTCGGTACTGTTCATATTAATAACAAAACACAACGTGGACCAGATAATTTCCCATTCCTTGGTGTAAAGGGTTCTGGTGCAGGAGTGCAAGGGATTAAATACAGCATTGAAGCAATGACAAATGTCAAATCCATTGTTTTTGATGTGAAATAATTTATAAAATCAGGAAATAACATTCCTGATTTTTATTTTTACTAAAAAAATCAGTTTAAAATTGAAAAATAACGAATGTTTTGGTATTATACTAAGAAAATATATGTAAATTATTCTTTTCTCTCTGAAATGAGTGAAAGCTTAGTTAAGATAATTTTTCCAAAATTTTCAAGATATTTTTTAAGAAATTCCGTAAACTGCTTGAAAGTTCTTTTAAAAGATAGTATAATAGAATTATAGAAAACGCTTACAAAAAGAAAGGGGATTGGATGAATAATCAAGAAGCATTGAGAACCTTCACTACTGGAGAAAATTTTCATCTCCAGCACTATCTAGGAGCACATAAAGAGGAAAAAGACGGAGAAATTGGTTTTACTTTCCGTGTTTGGGCACCTAACGCTCAGGCTGTGCACTTAGTTGGTGATTTTACAAACTGGACAGAGCATCAAATTCCCATGGTTCGTAATGAAGCAGGTGTTTGGGAAGTCTTCACAAGTCTGGCTTATGAAGGGCAGATTTATAAGTATCATATCACGCGTGCAAATGGGCACCAGATTATGAAAATTGATCCATTGGCGGTCCGTTTTGAGGCTCGTCCAGAGACTGGAGCCATCCTGACTGATATTCCAGAGAAAAAATGGAAAGATGGTCTTTGGCTAGCTAGGAGAAAACGCTGGGGCTTTTTTGAGAGACCAGTCAATATTTATGAAGCCCACGCTGGATCTTGGAAGAGAAATCCAGATGGTAGTCCATACAGCTTTGCACAACTCAAGGAAGAACTCATTCCATACCTTGTTGAGATGAACTACACTCACATCGAGTTTATGCCTTTAATGGCTCACCCGCTTGGATTAAGTTGGGGCTACCAGCTTATGGGTTACTTTGCTATGGAGCATTCTTACGGGCGACCAGAAGAATTCCAAGATTTTGTTGAGGAATGTCATTTAAACAATATCGGTGTAATTGTGGATTGGGTTCCAGGTCATTTTACCATCAACGATGACGCCCTTGCTTATTACGATGGAACACCAACTTTTGAATACCAAGACCACAATAAGGCCCATAACTACGGTTGGGGAGCTCTTAACTTTGACCTTGGGAAGAATGAAGTTCAGTCCTTCTTGATTTCTAGCATTAAATTCTGGATTGAGTTTTATCATTTAGATGGTATTCGTGTAGATGCTGTGAGCAATATGCTCTACCTAGACTATGATAATGCTCCTTGGACTCCAAACAAAGACGGTGGCAATCTCAACTACGAAGGCTACTATTTCCTTCAACGTTTGAACACTGTTATCAAGTTAGCTCATCCAGATGTGATGATGATTGCAGAAGAAAGTTCATCAGCAACAAAGATTACTGGTATGAAAGAAATGGGCGGTCTAGGATTTGACTACAAGTGGAATATGGGTTGGATGAATGATATTCTCCGTTTCTACGAGGAAGATCCGATTTACCGCAAGTATGACTTTAATCTGGTGACTTTCAGCTTTATGTATGTTTTCAATGAAAACTATCTCTTACCTTTCTCACATGATGAAGTCGTACATGGTAAGAAGAGCATGATGCACAAGATGTGGGGAGATCGATACAATCAATTTGCAGGACTACGCAATCTCTACACTTATCAGATTTGTCATCCAGGTAAGAAACTCTTGTTCATGGGAAGCGAATATGGTCAGTTCTTAGAGTGGAAGTCTGAGGAACAGCTAGAATGGTCTAACTTGGAAGATCCAATGAATGCTAAGATGAAGTACTTCACTTCTCAACTCAATCAATTCTATAAAGAGCATCGTTGCCTTTGGGAAATTGACACCAGCTACGACGGCATCGAAATTATCGATGCGGATAATAGAGATCAGAGTGTCCTTTCCTTTATTCGTAAGAGTAAAAAGGGTGAAATGCTAGTCTGTGTCTTTAATATGGCGCCTGTTGAACGAAAAGACTTTACAATCGGACTTCCTGTCGCGGGAGTTTATGAAGAAGTTTGGAATACAGAATTGGAACAATGGGGTGGTGTCTGGAAAGAATACAACCAAACGGTTCAAACCCAAGAAGGATTATGGAAGGATTATGAGCAGACCTTGACCTTCACCTTGCCAGCTATGGGGGCAAGTATCTGGAAGATTAAACGTCGCTTGAAACCAACTAAAACTGTCACAAATAAAACCCAAAAAGGAGTAGAAAATGAAGAATGAAATGCTAGCTTTGATCCTTGCAGGTGGGCAAGGAACACGTCTCGGAAAACTCACTCAAAGCATTGCCAAACCAGCAGTGCAATTCGGTGGGCGCTACCGTATCATTGACTTTGCTCTTTCAAACTGTGCTAACTCTGGGATTCACAACGTCGGTGTGATTACACAATACCAGCCTCTTGCCTTGAACAACCACATCGGAAATGGTTCGAGCTGGGGACTAGATGGCATTAATACAGGTGTTTCTATCCTTCAACCCTACTCTGCAAGTGAAGGAAACCGTTGGTTTGAAGGGACTAGCCACGCTATCTACCAAAACATTGACTACATCGACAGTGTTAACCCAGAATACGTCTTGATCCTTTCTGGTGACCATATTTACAAGATGGACTATGATGACATGCTTCAGTCTCATAAGGACAACAACGCCAGCTTGACAGTAGCTGTTCTAGATGTGCCTCTCAAAGAAGCTAGTCGCTTTGGTATCATGAATACAGATGCCAATAATCGTATCGTCGAATTCGAAGAAAAACCAGCAGAACCTAAGTCTACTAAAGCTTCTATGGGAATCTATATTTTTGACTGGAAACGTCTACGCAACATGCTAGTAGCCGCTGAAAAGAGCAAGGTAGATATGTCAGATTTCGGTAAAAACGTTATTCCAAACTACCTTGAGTCTGGAGAAAGCGTTTATGCTTATGAATTCAAAGGCTACTGGAAAGACGTTGGTACTATCGAGTCTCTATGGGAAGCAAATATGGAATACATTGATCCAAATAACGCTTTGGATAGTCGTGATCGTCAGTGGAAAATCTACTCACGGAACTTGATTTCACCACCAAACTTTATTGGAAAACACGCTCATGTAGAAGATTCTTTAGTTGTGGATGGCTGTCTCGTGGATGGAACTGTTAAGCATTCCATTCTCTCAACAGAAGCGCAAGTACGTGAGGGTGCTGAAGTAGTAGACTCTGTAATCATGAGTGGTGCCATTATCGGAAAAGGTGCAAAAATTAAACGTGCCATCATTGGTGAAGGTGCTGTTATTTCTGAAGGTGTCGAAATTGATGGAACAGACGAAGTACAAGTAGTAGGATATGATGAAGTAGTGGGGGTAGCAACAGATGAAGATTGATAAATATTCAGCCATTTTAGGAAACACCGTTGGTTTTCACGATATGTCAACTTTGACAGATCATCGTCCAGTAGCCAGTTTGCCATTTGGAGCAAAATATCGTTTGATCGACTTCCCTCTCTCTAGCCTTGCAAATGCTGGTGTTCGTAGTGTCTTTGGAATTTTCCAACAAGACAATATTAGTTCAGTCTTTGACCACATTCGTTCAGGACGTGAGTGGGGCTTATCTACCCTTCTCAGTCACTACTATCTAGGTATTTATAATACGCGTGTTGAAAGTAGCACAGTTGGGAAAGAATATTACCAACAGCTTCTCACTTATTTGAAACGTTCAGGGTCAAATCAGACAGTTGCACTTAACTGTGATATCGTGGTGAATATTGACCTCAATCAAGTATTCCATTTACATACTACTGCCGGTCGTCCGATTACAGTTGTTTATAAGAAATTACCTAAAAAGGATATTTCAGATGTTAATGCCATCTTGGAAGTCGATGAAACAGACCGTGTTCTTTCTCATAAACTTTTTGATGCCAAATCAACAGATGAACTTTTCAACATGTCTACAGATATATTCGTTGTTGATACTCCGTGGTTGATTAAGCGTTTGGAAGAAGAAGTTCAAAAAGAATACCCAGAAAAATTACGCTATGTTTTACGTGAGTTGGCAGCTAAAGAAGGTGCTTTTGCTTATGAATACACTGGCTACCTAGCCAATGTTCACTCTGTTCAATCCTATTATCAAGCCAATATTGATATGCTAGAGTCTCAAAAATTCTACTCTCTCTTCTCACCTAACCAAAAAATTTATACCAAGGTTAAGAATGAAGAACCAACTTACTACTCAAACACCTCTAAGGTAAGTACTTCGCAGTTCGCCTCTGGTAGTATCATAGAGGGTGAAGTAGTTCAGTCGGTCCTATCACGTAATATTCACGTTCATAAGGATAGTCTAGTTAAAGACAGTCTTCTCTTCCCACGTGTTGTGATTGGTCAAGGTGCCCAAGTTGAATATGCCATCTTGGACAAAGGGGTTGAAGTTGCTGACGGTGTCGTTATTCGCGGTACTGCAGAACACCCAGTTGTAGTCAAAAAAGGCGAAAAAGTTACAGAGGATATTCATTCATGAAAATTTTATTCGTAGCAGCAGAGGGTGCGCCCTTTTCAAAAACAGGTGGTTTGGGAGATGTCATTGGCGCTCTTCCAAAATCACTGGTAAAGGCAGGGCACGAAGTTGCGGTTGTCTTACCTTACTATGACATGGTAGAGGCTAAATTCGGCGACCAGATTGAGGATGTTCTTCACTTTGAAGTGAGTGTAGGATGGCGTAGACAGTACTGTGGTATTAAGAAGACCGTCTTGAATGGTGTTACCTTCTACTTCGTAGACAATCAAACGTATTTCTTCCGAGGTCATGTTTACGGAGATTTCGATGATGGTGAACGTTTTGCCTTCTTCCAACTGGCTGCTCTTGAAGCCATGGAGCGAATTGATTTCATTCCAGATATTCTCCATGCCCATGATTATCACACCGCTATGATTCCTTTTCTCTTGAAGGAAAAATACAGATGGATTCAGGCATATCAAGGAATCAGAACCGTTTTAACTATTCATAATTTGGAATTCCAAGGTCAGTTTTCTGAAGGAATGTTGTGGGATTTGTTCGGTGTAGGATTTGAACGCTATGCTGATGGCACCCTTCGTTGGAATGACTGTCTTAACTGGATGAAAGCAGGTATTCTCTACGCGGATCGTGTCTCAACCGTATCTCCTAGCTATGCACACGAGATTATGACTAGTCAGTTTGGTTGCGGTTTGGATCAGATTCTTCGTATGGAGTCAGGTAAGGTTTCGGGTATTGTTAATGGAATCGATACTGATCTCTATAATCCAGAGACAGATGCTCTTTTAGACTATCATTTTGATAAGGATGACTTGTCAGGAAAAGCACAAAACAAAGCAAAATTGCAAGAGAGAGTTGGTCTACCAGTACGAGCAGATGTTCCACTAGTTGGGGTTGTCTCTCGCTTGACACGCCAAAAAGGTTTTGATGTTGTTGTAGAAAGCTTGCATCGTTTCTTACAAGAGGACGTTCAAATAGTCCTTTTAGGGACAGGAGATCCTGCTTTTGAACATTCCTTCTCATGGTTTGCGCAAGTCTATCCTGACAAGCTATCAGCAAATATCACTTTCGACGTCAAACTTGCTCAAGAAATCTACGCAGCTTGTGATCTCTTCCTCATGCCAAGTCGTTTTGAACCATGTGGCTTATCTCAAATGATGGCAATGCGCTACGGAACTCTACCATTGGTTCATGAGGTTGGCGGACTAAGAGATACAGTTCAATCCTTCAATCCAATCGAAGGAACTGGTACTGGATTTAGCTTTGACAATTTAACACCATACTGGCTTAACTGGAGTTTCCAAACAGCCTTGGATGTTTATAAGAACCAGCCAGATGTTTGGAGAAATCTACAAAAGCAAGCTATGGAATGCGATTTCTCATGGGACACAGCTTGTAAGTCTTATCTTGACTTGTACCATAGTTTAGTCAACTAATAGATAAAATCGTATGATTCTTTCATACGATTTTTGGGCTGTTTAGAGAAAAGGAGAAGTGATGATCCAAGTAAAAGGCCTGTGTGTCATGGATGTTGATGGCACCCTGATAGCAGAAGAAGTGATTGATCTTTTAGGAAAAGAAGCAGGTTGCGAAGAAGAAATATCGCAGATTACAAGACAGGCAATGCGAGGTGAACTGAACTTTGAAAGGAGTTTACGAGCGAGAGTGGCTTTGTTAAAAGGTCTTCCGATTTCGGTCTTTGATACTGTCTTCAAATCCATTCATCTGTCCAAAAATGCCCAAGAATTTATCTCCGTACTTCAAAAGAAGGGCATTCTAGTCGGTCTAGTGTCTGGTGGATTTACACCAATAGTTGAGAGATTAGCAGAATCCCTTGGCATCTCCTATTTCTCTGCCAACCAGTTGGAAGTCAAAGACAACTTTTTAACAGGTCGACTAGTTGGTGAAATTGTTACAGCCCAAGTAAAACAAGCTACTCTTGAGAATTGGAGAAAGGAATTAGAACTGCCCAAAGAAAGAACGATTGCCATCGGTGATGGTGCCAATGATCTCTTGATGTTAAAGTCAGCAGGCCACGGTATAGCCTTTTGTGCCAAAGAATTCGTAAAAGTTGAGATAGCTTGTCATGTAGATACAAGGGATCTTTTAGAAGTTTTGCCTTTGATTGATTTCTTAGAATGAGAGGGAACTATGAAGATTGTAATTGCACCTGATTCTTTTAAAGAAAGTTTGACGGCAGAAGAGGTCGCTCAAGCTATAAAAAGAGGATTCCAAAAATCGATAGCAGATGTAGAATGTCTGCTCTGTCCTGTTGGTGATGGTGGGGAAGGAACTGTAGACGCTATTCGCCATTCTCTTGAACTCGAAGAAAAATGGCAAGAGGTGACGGGACCTTTTGGTCTAAAAGAAGCAATGCGCTACTTTCAGAAAGATCAAAGGGCACTCTTTGAAGTTGCTGACTTGGTTGGTTTAGGGAAGATTCCGCAGGAGAAACGAAATCCCCTCCACATCCAAACACGTGGTATCGGAGAGTTGATTCGTCACCTCATAGAACTTGGAATGAAAGAAATCTATATCGGTGTTGGCGGTACCGCAAGCAATGATGGTGGAATTGGCATTGCTGCTGGTCTGGGTTATCGCTTTTATGATAAGAATGGAAAAGAATTGCCAGCTTGCGGTCAGACTTTGCTTGAGTTCGAGTCAATTTCAGACAGCGAGTTGTATAGGATTCCTGAAGATGTGAAGATTCGCATTTTAGCAGATGTCGTGAGTCCTCTATGTGGCCACCAAGGAGCGACCTATACATTTGGAAAACAAAAGGGCTTGGAACCTGCATTGTTTGAGACAGTAGATCTGGCTATACAGGGGTTCTATGAAAAATTCTCACCTTCAACCCTATCTCTGAAGGGAGCAGGAGCTGGTGGTGGGATTGCTGCTGGGCTATGTGCTTTTGCTGAGGCCTGTATCGTATCTGGGATTGATACTTGCTTGGATTTGATTGACTTTGATAAGAAAGTTGCAGGTGCTGACTTGGTTATTGTCGGAGAGGGCAGACTGGACTGTCAAAGCTTTGCTGGAAAAGCTCCTATCGGTGTAGCAAAAAGAACCCCTAACGGAGTTCCTATTATCGCTATTTGCGGTAGTCTTGCTGACGATTTGCCTCCCCTACCATTCGAAAATATACAGGCAGCCTTTTCTATTTTAGAGAAAAGTGAACCACTAGAAGATAGTCTGAAAAATGCAAGCCTCTATTTGGAGCACACAGCTGCTAATATTGGTCGTTTATTAAAGTTGAGGAAGGATTAACCCAACCATTTTTTCCAGATGGATTTTTTCGGAGTTTCTGTCTTTTTCTCCTCCCAGAGATTCGAGAATGCAAGTCTAAGGTCCTTTTCATCTACTTGAACAGGTTCATTCGTGTGAATAACTAGACCAAAAGGAGAGGTGATATGATCGTCTGAAACAATAGTCGCCTGGCAGTTGCTTTCCTTTGCTTGTTTTAAGTAAAAGACCTGTTTGTCAAACTCAATATTTGGTGAGATTTTCACAAAAAGTTCCTCTACCTTTTCTTGAAAGCCCTCTAAAATAGAGAAAAATCCATGTTCTAATTCAGGACTATTGGCAGTATTGATATCCGCGTAGCCAAGAACTCTTTCCTCGAAAGTACCGAGGTAGCGGCGTTGTTCATCTGGGTTTAATTTCGGCCCACCATGAGTTTTTTCTAGTAGTTGTTTTGATAAATCTGTCATAAAAACAGTATATCACAAAAAACGCAAGAAAACAGACAAAAGAAAGCGATTACTTTATAAAGTTAAGGAAAATTTGCACAAAGATAACGTTTTTTCTTGAAAAACGCTTATTTTTAAGGTATCATAGAGGTGTAAAAAATTTAACTCAAAGGAGAGTAAAAAATGTCAATTATTACTGATGTTTACGCTCGCGAAGTCCTAGACTCACGCGGTAACCCAACACTTGAAGTAGAAGTTTACACTGAATCAGGTGCTTTCGGACGTGGTATGGTTCCATCAGGAGCTTCTACTGGTGAACACGAAGCAGTTGAACTTCGCGACGGTGACAAATCTCGTTACGGTGGTCTTGGTACACAAAAAGCTGTTGACAACGTAAACAACATCATCGCTGAAGCAATCATCGGCTACGATGTACGTGACCAACAAGCTATCGACCGTGCTATGATCGCACTTGATGGTACTCCTAACAAAGGTAAATTGGGTGCAAACGCAATTCTTGGTGTGTCTATCGCTGTAGCTCGTGCTGCTGCTGACTACCTTGAAATCCCACTTTACAGCTACCTTGGTGGATTCAACACTAAAGTTCTTCCAACTCCAATGATGAACATCATCAACGGTGGTTCTCACTCTGACGCTCCAATCGCTTTCCAAGAATTCATGATCGTACCTGCTGGTGCACCATCATTCAAAGAAGCTCTTCGTTGGGGTGCTGAAATCTTCCACGCTCTTAAGAAAATCCTTAAATCACGTGGTTTGGAAACTGCCGTAGGTGACGAAGGTGGATTCGCTCCTCGTTTCGAAGGAACTGAAGACGGTGTTGAAACTATCCTTGCTGCTATCGAAGCTGCTGGATATGTTCCTGGTAAAGACGTATTTATCGGATTTGACTGTGCTTCATCAGAATTCTACGATAAAGAACGTAAAGTTTACGACTACACTAAATTCGAAGGTGAAGGAGCTGCTGTACGTACTGCTGCAGAACAAATCGACTACCTTGAAGAATTGGTAAACAAGTACCCAATCATCACTATCGAAGATGGTATGGACGAAAACGACTGGGATGGTTGGAAAGCTCTTACTGAACGTCTTGGTGGTAAAGTTCAATTGGTTGGTGACGACTTCTTCGTAACAAACACTTCTTACCTTGAAAAAGGTATTGCAGAAGGCGCAGCTAACTCAATCCTTATCAAAGTTAACCAAATCGGTACTCTTACTGAAACATTCGACGCTATTGAAATGGCGAAAGAAGCTGGTTACACTGCCGTTGTATCACACCGTTCAGGTGAAACTGAAGATTCAACAATCGCCGACATCGCAGTTGCAACTAACGCAGGACAAATCAAGACTGGTTCACTTTCACGTACAGACCGTATCGCTAAATACAACCAATTGCTTCGTATTGAAGACCAACTTGGTGAAGTAGCTGAATACCGTGGATTGAAATCATTCTACAACCTTAAAAAATAAAATAGTTCAGTGAACTATTTTATCCCGAACCTTGAAATTCAAAAGTTCGGTCGTTGATTTAACAACGTTTTAAGCCCCTCGGATTTTATCCGAAGGGCTTTTTTTCTGTTCAGGGGGCAAAAAGGAGGCAGTGTTTATGGTATAATAGACAAAAACACTTGTATTAGAAAGCAATTATGTCTAAAGAAATTGATATTGAGTATTACCACCAACTAGCACTGCAAAAGCAGAAGGAGCACCGCAAAGTGTTAGCTAATCTAAAGAAAAAACCTCCTAAAAACTTAGATAAGATTGCCCAGCAGATTCACCAAGAAGTCTTTGATGAGATTGATTGTACTGCCTGTGCTAACTGTTGCAAGACATTGGGACCCAACTTCAAAGAAGCTGATATTACCCGTATCGCCAAATACTTTAAGATGAAATTACCAGCTTTTGAAGCGGAATTCCTTCAGGTGGATGAAGATGGGGATAAAGTTTTCAAATCCATGCCTTGCCCCTTTCTAGGAGGAGACAATCTCTGCTCCATCTATGACGTTCGTCCCAAGGCCTGTCGTGAATTTCCCCATACAGATCGTAAAAAGATCCATCAAATAAATCATTTGACGATTAAGAATACCTTGACCTGCCCAGCAGCTTATCTCTTTGTTGAGAAATTAAAGGATAGGTTATAGAAATATACACCTCTGAATCTTGTACAAATATTCTAGGGCGGAAGTATCTGATATCTGATAGACTATAGATAGAATTGAACATGGCCTAAAAGCTGTGTGAAAAAGATAAAATTTCCTAGGACCAGAAACTCCAGCGTCAATTTTCCTATTTTCACTTTGCTTTTAACGTCTTTTGTATCTTGTGGAGGTAAGAAGAAACGAATATGATGCATCAATTCAATCAAACCATGGATTATTTGGAGCAGCAACTGACTTCAGAAGTGGATATGAAAAGATTTCAACAGCTATCTGGCTATTCTTATCCTCTCTTTAGCAGGCTCTTTTCCATCCTAGCAGATATGACTTTAGCAGAATATTTGCGCAATCGCAGGCTGTCAGAAGCTGTGACAGACTTGCGGGAAAGCACTGAGAAAGTCATTGACATAGCGCTGAAATACGGCTATGACTCTGCGGATGCCTTCAGCGCAGCCTTTAAGAAATTCCATGGTGCGACCCCCTCAGAAGTTCGAAATGGAAAACCTTATCGGGTCTTTCCTAGACTTCAATTATCCTTAAAGATTACAGGAGGAAAGAACATGGATATCAAGATTCAAAAGAAACCTGCTTTTACCGTGGCAGGCGTTCTATTGGAAGCTATTGACAATAGCCAATGCCCGTCTGCATGGGAGCAGCTTTATGCAAATCACAGCTTTGAAAGTCTAGAGAGTCTGGGAAGTGGCCAATCCTTTGGTCTCTGCTCGGATGTGAAAGAAGGCGAAATCATTAACTACATGGCGGCTTATGATGTGACGGATAAAGCGAAAGCAGAAGAACTAGGTCTGTCAATCAAAGACATCCCAGCAGCTGAATATGCTATCGTCCCAGTCAAAGGTCCTATACCAGCTAGCATTCACAATGCTTGGAAGTATGTTTTGGAGGTTTTTTTCCCAGAAACAGGCTATCGCCACTCAGGAGCGCCAGATTTTGAAGTCTATACTGAAGGAGATATGTCGTCACCAGACTATCAAATGGAACTCTGGATACCAGTAAGCAAGGACTAGATAATTTTCTATTTTTTATAAAGATGGAAAGCTGACTCTGTAGAAGGTATCTTTTACAGAGTTTTTCTTTGTTTGAGAAATAACTTATGCAAAAAAGAATTACAATTTAATTTAAATTTAAGTATAAAGAAATTCATGTCTATAAATCAAACATACCATAATTTTTGTTTGGATTTTATGGGGCATACGAATAGTTTTCTCGGTATAATAGTCCCATAGAAGATAAGGAGGCAGGAATATGCAGATGTATTTTGGAGATGTGTCGCTTTGCTATAGCTATTCATTGGCAATGGCACTAGAAACCTATGGTTATGACTTTAAAGCAGAGTTTTTAGAGGCAATTATGGTGATGGGAAATGGCGCTAGTATCGTGAAGGAAGATGAGGTGCACCCTTTAGTATTCTTTGATAATGGAATGCCAGACCTTTCCATCTCTCATTCCTTAAAAATACTTGGGTTTGACTTTGAAGAATTCTATCTAAAAGATGGAGCGGAAGTAGATTTGGAAGAGGTTAAAGGAAAGTTGGAAACGTTTCTGTCTAATGGACCTGTCGTACTGGGTCCTCTTGATATGGGCCATTTGACTTACAATCCCAATCACACAATCCTTTATGGTGTAGATCACTTTGTAACTGTGTATGCTGTTGATGGTCAGCATCTCTATTTGCATGATCCAGCTGGTTTTGCCTGTATGAAGGTTACTTTTAATGACATTTTAGAAGCTTGGAAGGCGGAAGCTATTGACTATAAGCGTGGAGCATACTCCATGTGGGGAAATTTTAAGAAGGTCAAGAGTCCTAGTCAGACTGAAATCTATCAGGAAACAGCAAGGATTATGAAGAACCGATATCTGAATGGTCAAAACGGTGTTTTGGAATGCTATGCAAAAGCAGTTGCTGAAAACGGCTTAAATACGGAGCAAAAGCAATTGCATCAGTATTTCAGCTTTAAACTTGCTGCTGTTCGAAATCTCTATCTCAGTAAATTCTTAAAAAACCATGATCCCGAAGGGGTAAGGTTAAAAGAAGAATTGGCTACTCTATTTGGTCAAGCCCACCTTTCGTGTTTAAAAGAAGATTACCAAGGACTGTCCCACTTGCTCTATCAGATAGCTGAAGTGGATGACCGCTTTAGAGATTTATATGTAAAGTAGTGACTATAAGCATAAAATAACTAGTCAGTAAAAGCAGTTTTTCGTAAAGAACTGCTTTTTGATTATGGTATAATGAAGTGAGGAAATAGCATATCCAACTAAAAAATGAAGGGAGAACTCCTATGCCTAGACCAAGAACGAAAGAAGAATTAGTGTTAGCCTCTAAGGAAAACTATGAAAAGCTCAATCACTTTATATCTAAATTAAGTGAAGAGGAACTACAGACTCCTTTTGATTTTTCAAAAGACCAAAAGAAAAAAGAAGCTCACTGGAAAAGAGATAAAAATCTAAGAGATGTTCTGATCCATCTCTATGAATGGCATCAGTTACTTTTGACATGGGTACATTCCAATCAAAAGGGTCATGAAAGACCTTTTCTCCCTGAACCTTATAATTGGAAAACTTATGGGGAAATGAATGTCGCTTTTTGGAAGAAGCACCAGAGAACGTCCTTAGAAGAAGCAACCAAACTCCTCAATCAATCGCATGAAGAGGTTTTAGAGTTGATGGAAGGCTTCAGCAATGACGAATTGTTCACAAAAGGTGTCTATAAGTGGACGGGAGGAACAAGTCTAGGCTCCTACTTTGTCAGTAGCACTTCCAGTCACTATGATTGGGCTCTGAAAAAACTCAAAGCTCATCAGCGAAATTGTAAGAATAGCTAGTTGAAGTGCTATTGAAATTCACCAAAGGTTCTTCTAAGCTTCGAATAGCTCCATTCTCGTGATTTTTGAACAATTCTAGCTTTAGAATCCTTCAAAAATTAAAATTTAAGGTTATCATGGACTTAGAATAGACCTAAAACATTTATTTTAATGTAATTCTAAGTTTAGAATTACAATGATATTAAAGTAATAGAGCTGTTCGATGCTTAGAATGTCTTGATTCTGAGAAATCTTGACTAGAAAATGCCTCGAATGGCTTTTTTCTGATATAGGTTGATAGATAGATGGGTGAGATGATGAACATACAAAAAGAGAAAGTTAGAAAAGAGTTGGTGTCCCTCTGTTTGGGAGAGTTCACAGCCGTCCTATCCTTTTGGTTTTGTTTTTTCCTTTTGAAAAATCGGCTTGGTGATGAGAATAGTCTAGTAACCATTCTCTATCCTCTGTCTTTACTGACATTTATTTTGCTTCAAGGTTCAATCTATTGGGCGATTTTGATTAGAAGACTGTCGAATCCCCAGTTCGGAAGAGGTAGTGTCCCCAAACTATATGGTGGTTTCAGAATACTAGACCTTGTTTTACTTATTTTAGGCTTTCCTTTTATAGTCTGGAATACACCGAGTGTCCAAGTGGGTATTATAGCCACACTAATACAGCTTTTTGCCCTTATCGAATGGGTTAATTATTTCCTCGTACGCTTATCCTATAGTCTGAATCCTCTTGTTTTATGGAAACGAATTACCAAGGGAAAACTTGAAAAGAGTAGAATAGCCAAGGAGTTGGGATAGAGACGAATAAAGAGCTTACCCATTCGTTTTTGTAATATGCTATAATTAATCTATCAAATTTTTTGAATAACTACTAGAAGTGAGATAGATATGCAAATAAACTACAATAGAAAACAGAAATCAGATATTGTTATTCCTAAACCGTCAGCCGTTGAAGTTGAAAAATACTTAAAATCGTGGAAAAATCTTAAAAATTATAAGTTGCAAGAAGATGCTTTAGATAAATTGTTTTTTGAGCTATTACCAAGTAACGAAGAAATTTCTGATATCTTATTAAAGGTTGCTACATTAAATGATTTTTATAGCACTAATATTTTTTCAGTTTATCCAGTTGCAAAGCATATACTGAGTCTTAAAATTGATGAGAGATTGAGACAAGGTGATGTAACTTTAGTCAATGAAATTCAAAATGTTACCATTAACGGAGTAACTAGAAAGTTCTATTCTTTTTCTACAAAATACTGTTCTCATCATAATCCTAACGAATACCCTATTTATGATAGCTATGTAGAAAAGGTATTGAAATATTTTAGAAAAACAGATAAATTTTCTAAATTTAAGAATGCAGATCTAAAAGATTATCAAAAATTTAAAAATATAATTATTGCTTTTAGAGAATACTACGGATTAGACGAATTTAATCTTAAAGAGATTGATCAGTATTTATGGCAGTTGGGAAAAGAATATTTCCCAAATAAATATTAGCGACTTTTTTCTCACTAAGAAAGGAAAACTTCAAATTGCCCTACAAATTTCTACTCTTCGATCTCGACCACACCTTGCTTGATTTTGATGCTGCTGAGGATGTGGCTTTGACGCAACTTCTAAAGGAAGAAGGAGTTTCGGATATTCAAGCCTATAAAGACTATTATGTTCCTATGAACAAGGCTCTCTGGAAGGACTTGGAACAAAAGAAAATCAGTAAACAAGAGCTGGTTAACACGCGCTTTTCTCGTTTATTTGCTCATTTCGGACTAGAGAAAGACGGTACTTTGCTTGCCCAGCGTTACCAATTTTATCTCGCACAGCAGGGGCAAACTTTTTCGGGCGCTCATGAATTCTTGGACGGTCTCATCGAGCGCGATTATGAGCTATACGCTGCGACAAATGGGATTACTGCCATTCAGACAGGGCGTCTGGCTCAATCAGGTTTGGCTCCCTATTTCAACCAAGTTTTTATCTCCGAGCAGTTACAAACACAAAAACCTGATGCACTATTCTATGAAAAAATCGGTCAGCAGATTGCTGGATTTGATAAAGAAAAGACACTGATGATTGGAGATTCTCTAACCGCCGACATTCAAGGTGGCAATAATGCTGGCATTGATACTATCTGGTACAATCCCCATCATCTGGAAAATAAGACGCAAGCTCAGCCGACTTATGAAGTCCATTCTTACCAAGACTTACTAGATTGTTTGGATAAACTGTAAAAAGTGGTTTAGATAGCCACTTTTTGCTATAATAGAGGCAGTAAAAACGAAGGAGTCGGCTATGCAACACTCATCTTGGCATGCTTTGATTAAGGAGCAATTACCTGAAGGTTATTTCGGGAAAATCAATCAATTTATGGAGCAGGTTTATGCCCAAGGGACTGTTTATCCACCCAAGGAAAAGGTTTTTCAGGCTCTCTTGAAAACTCCGCTTGAAGAAGTTAAGGTGGTGATTCTAGGGCAGGATCCCTATCACGGGCCAGGTCAAGCTCAGGGCTTGAGTTTTTCTGTACCTGACTCTATCCCAGCTCCGCCATCCTTGCAAAACATCTTGAAAGAATTGTCAGATGATATCGGGGTTAAGAAATCTCATGATTTGACGTCTTGGGCTGAGCAAGGAGTCTTACTTCTCAATGCTTGCTTGACGGTTCCTGCTGGTCAGGCCAATGGTCATGCTGGGCAGATATGGGAGCCTTTTACAGATGCTGTGATTCAGGTTGTCAATAATCTAGACAGACCTGTAGTCTTTGTACTCTGGGGTGCTTATGCACGCAAGAAGAAGGCCTTAGTTACCAATCCTCACCACTTGATTATCGAATCAGTCCATCCTAGTCCTTTATCGGTTTACAGAGGATTTTGGGGTTCCAAGCCTTTTTCCAAGGCCAATGCATTTTTAACAGAGACAGGACAAGAGCCAATCGATTGGCTTAGATAAGGAGAAAATATGCCTCAGTTAGCGACGATTTGCTACATTGATAACGGAAAAGAACTGCTCATGCTCCATCGTAATAAGAAGCCTAATGATGTCCACGAAGGCAAATGGATTGGCGTGGGTGGTAAGCTAGAGCGAGGAGAGACACCTCAGGAGTGCGCAGCGCGTGAAATCCTCGAAGAGACAGGCCTCAAAGCCAAGCCAGTTCTAAAAGGTGTCATCACTTTTCCAGAATTCACGCCAGATTTAGACTGGTACACCTATGTTTTTAAGGTGACAGAGTTTGAAGGTGAGTTGATTGACTGCAATGAGGGGACGCTGGAATGGGTTCCCTATGATGAAGTTTTGAGCAAGCCAACTTGGGAGGGTGACCACACCTTTGTTGAGTGGCTTTTAGAGGACAAACCCTTCTTTTCAGCCAAGTTTGTTTATGATGGGGATAAATTATTGGATACCCAAGTTGATTTCTATGAATAAAGGAGAAAGCAGATGCTACTAATCAAAAATGGTCGTGTAATGGATCCCAAGTCTGGTTTGGATCAAGTGTATGATATTTTAGTCCAAGATGGAAAAATTGCCAAAATTGCTCCGGAAATCAAGGAAGAAGGAGCAGAGCTAATTGATGCTACAGGTCTTGTTGTTGCGCCTGGACTAGTTGATATTCATGTTCATTTCCGTGAACCTGGTCAAACCCACAAGGAGGACATCCATACTGGTGCTCTAGCAGCTGCTGCAGGTGGTTTCACAACGGTTGTCATGATGGCTAATACTAGTCCAACCATTTCGGATGTAGAGACTCTTCAAGAAGTTCTCCAGTCAGCTGCCAAGGAAAAGATTAACGTCAAAACGGTTGCGACTATTACCAAGAATTTTAATGGCCAAGACTTGACTGACTTTAAGGCGCTTTTAAAAGCAGGTGCCGTTGGTTTCTCAGATGACGGTATTCCACTTGAAAGCAGCAAGGTTCTCAAAGAAGCCTTGGAAACTGCTAAAAAACTTGGCACCTTTGTTTGTTTACACGAGGAAGATCCCGGCTTGAACGGTATTCTTGGGTTTAACGAAAACATCGCTAAAGACCACTTCAAGATCTGTGGTGCGACAGGGGTAGCAGAATACGCCATGATTGCGCGTGATGTTATGATTGCCTATGCAACTAAGGCCCATGTTCACATCCAGCATTTGTCTAAGGAAGAAAGTGTCAAGGTAGTGGAATTCGCTCAAGGTTTGGGAGCGCAAGTCACAGCAGAAGTGGCACCACAACATTTTTCTAAGACAGAAGCTCTTCTTTTAACTCAAGGGAGCAATGCCAAAATGAATCCTCCGCTTCGTTTGGAGTCAGATCGTCGTGCCGTGATTGAAGGTCTTAAGTCGGGCGTCATCACTGTAATTGCGACAGACCACGCGCCTCACCATGCAGATGAGAAAAATGTAGAAGATATCACTAAAGCACCATCTGGTATGACTGGTTTGGAAACCTCTCTTTCTCTTGGTTTGACTTATTTGGTGGAAGCTGGTGAGCTAAGCTTGATGGAATTGCTAGAAAAAATGACTGTCAATCCAGCTAAACTTTACAACTTTGAAGCAGGCTACTTGGCTGAAAATGGTCCAGCGGATATCACCATCTTTGATGACAAGGCTTATCGTACTGTTGGTCCAAACTTTGCTTCAAAATCATCAAATTCACCATTTATCGGGGAAACCTTAAAAGGGCAGGTTAAATATACCATCTGTAAGGGACAAATCGTCTACAAAAACTAGATGGGATTCTGCTCTATAAACTATAAGAATAGAGAGCGTATATGTATCCAACCCATCAATTTAAAGATAAGTTTGTCTTATTTCTTAAGATATTTTTCCCTATCCTGATCTATCAATTTGCCAATTATTCTGCCTCTTTTGTGGATACAACCATGACGGGGCAATACAATACCATGGACTTGGCTGGTGTATCAACTGCAACGAGTCTATGGAATCCTTTCTTCACTTTTTTAACAGGGATTGTTTCGGCTATGGTTCCTATCATCGGCCATCATCTAGGACGAGGTAAAAAGGAAGAAGTAGCATCTGACTTTTACCAATTTATCTATTTGGCTTTTGTATTGTCTTTGATTTTGCTTGGGATGGTAATATTCTTAGCGCCCCCCGTTTTAAACCATATTGGACTAGAAGAACAAGTGGCAGCAGTTTCGGTTTCTTATCTTTGGTATTTGTCTATCGGAATTATTCCCTTGTTGCTTTTCAGTGTTATCCGATCGCTACTTGATTCACTCGGTCTGACCAAGCTATCTATGTACCTCATGCTCTTATTGCTACCTTTAAATTGTGGATTTAACTATTTGTTAATTTACGGTGCCTTTGGGTTTCCAGAGTTAGGTGGAGCAGGAGCAGGGCTGGGAACTTCGTTAGCCTATTGGGTTTTATTGGGCATTTCCCTGCTTGTTTTGTTCAAACATCAAAGATTAAAAGCATTACATCTTGAAAAACGTATCCCGCTCAATATAGATAAAATCAAGGAAGGTGTTCGGTTAGGTCTACCAATTGGGGGAACCGTCTTTGCGGAAGTGGCTATTTTCTCCGTGGTGGGACTAATCATGGCTAAATTTTCATCGCTCATCATCGCCAGTCACCAGTCAGCTATGAATTTTTCGAGTCTCATGTACGCTTTTCCCATGAGTATATCCTCTGCTATGGCAATTGTTGTGTCTTACGAGGTGGGGGCTAAACGTTTTGGGGATGCAAAAACCTATGCTCGTTTGGGGAGAATAACAGCCCTTATTTTTGCAGGTCTCACCCTGTCCTTTCTCTACATTTTTAGAGATCGTGTAGCAAGTCTATATGGAAATGACCCTCAGTTCATTGAAACAACTGCTGTATTTCTGACTTACAGTCTCTTCTTCCAGTTAGCAGATAGCTTTGCGGCACCGCTCCAGGGGATTTTAAGAGGGTACAAGGACACTATCGTTCCTTTCTATCTTGGATTAATCGGGTATTGGGGAGTAGCGATACCTCTAGGATATCTACTAGATCAGGCAACTGACTTAGGAGCATATGCCTACTGGATTGGGTTAATTGCCAGCTTGATTGTTTCTGGTTGTTTGTATCAATGGCGTTTGAAATCCATAATGAAAAGGTTGAGCTAATTTTTAGAAAATATCCCGAAAAATAACTTTGTGAAAAAATACTCTAACCAAAGAAAATCCCTGTTAAAACAGGGATTTATTTTTTTACCTTGTGAAATTTTATCGGTCATATACTTTGACAGTGTTTTCTAAAAACGGTAAAATGGTAAAGTAAGAACAATGTTAGAAAGGCAAGATTATGTCAACTTTAGATAAAAATCTTTTGCTAGAGATGTTCCGTAAGATGGAAGAAATCCGTCGCATGGACTTAAAAATAGCTCAGTTAGTGAAAAAGGGAAAAGTTCCTGGTATGACTCACTTTTCTGTCGGAGAAGAAGCTGCTAACGTCGGAGCTATGCTGGCCCTCAATCCAGATGATCTAATCACCTCAAACCACCGTGGTCATGGTCAAGCTATCGCCAAAGGAATTGACCTCAATGGCATGATGGCTGAAATCCTTGGGAAATACACTGGAACATGTAAAGGAAAAGGTGGTTCCATGCACATTGCTGACCTTGATGCTGGTAACCTTGGTGCCAATGGTATCGTAGGTGGTGGTATGGGAATCGCTGTTGGTGCAGCCCTCAGTCAGCAAATGCAGAACACTGGAAAAATCGTCGTTTGCTTCTTTGGAGATGGCGCGACCAACGAAGGTGTCTTCCACGAAGCAGTGAACATGGCTTCTATCTGGAACCTTCCAGTGATTTTCTACTGCATTAACAACGGTTATGGTATCTCTGCGGACATCAAAAAAATGACCAATGTAGAACATATCCATCACCGTAGCGCAGCATATGGTATTCCTGGAATGTTTATTGAAGATGGCAACAACGTCATCGACGTTTATGAAGGATTTAAGAAAGCTGTAGACCATGTTCGTGGTGGTAATGGTCCAGTCTTGATTGAAAGTGTCACTTATCGCTGGCTCGGTCACTCATCATCTGACCCTGGTAAATATCGTACACGTGAAGAAGTGGAATTGTGGAAACAAAAAGACCCAATCGAAAACCTTCGCAACTACCTCTTGGAAAACAAGCTAGCAAGTGCCGAAGAATTGGAAGAAATCCAAGCACAAGTCAAGGAAGCAGTAGAAGCTTCTGTTAAATTTGCTGAGGAAAGCCCATTCCCACCGCTTGAATCCGCATTTGAAGATATTTACGCAGACTAAGGAGAAAGAGATAAAAATGGAAACAAAAACAATGTCGTTCCGTGACACCATTATCCTTGCTATGTCTGAGGAAATGCGTCGCGATGAAAATGTATTCTTGATGGGAGAAGACGTCGGTGTCTTCGGAGGAGACTTCGGAACTTCTGTTGGAATGCTCGAAGAATTTGGTCCAGAACGTGTTCGTGACTGTCCGATTTCTGAAGCTGCTATCTCGGGAGCAGCAGCAGGAGCAGCCATGACAGGACTTCGCCCAATCGTTGATATGACCTTTATGGACTTCTCTGTTATTGCCATGGACAATATCGTCAACCAAGCTGCTAAAACACGTTATATGTTTGGTGGTAAAGGTCAGGTTCCAATGACAGTTCGATGTGCAGCTGGTAACGGTGTCGGTTCTGCAGCTCAGCACTCGCAATCTCTAGAGTCTTGGTTTACTCACATTCCTGGACTTAAGGTTGTAGCTCCAGGAACACCTGCGGACATGAAAGGACTGCTCAAGTCTTCTATCCGTGATAACAACCCTGTTATCATTCTTGAGTACAAGTCAGAATTTAACCAAAAAGGGGAAGTGCCAGTTGATCCAGACTACACAATCCCACTTGGAGTTGGTGAAATCAAACGTGAAGGTACAGATGTAACAGTCATTACTTATGGAAAAATGCTTCGCCGTGTGGTTCAAGCTGCTGAAGAATTGGCAGAAGAGGGGATTTCAGTTGAAATTGTGGATCCACGTACCCTTGTTCCACTTGATAAGGATATCATCATTAACTCAGTGAAGAAGACTGGTAAGGTGGTTCTTGTCAACGATGCTCACAAAACAAGTGGCTATATCGGAGAGATTTCAGCAATTATTTCAGAATCAGAAGCATTTGACTATCTAGATGCACCAATCCGCCGTTGCGCCGGAGAAGATGTGCCAATGCCTTACGCACAAAACCTAGAGAATGCAATGATTCCAACAGTTGAAAGCATCAAAGATGCCATCCGTAAAACCTATAACAAAGAATAAAAGTGCATAAGATAAATTATGTAAAGAACGTAGTTTTTAACTTTAGCAACCTGAGATACGTGTTGTATCCAAGTTGTATGTAAAGTTGCGACAGTTTTTTGACGAATCGATAATATTCGGCAAAAAACACTTAGTAAGTCTACTAGGTTGGTCGCTATATAGCGGCAACCGTAGTAACTTGAGACACATTCCGTGTCCAAGTTACTTGTAGAGTTGAACACGGGCTAAAGTCTGTGTGAAAAAGATAAACTTTCCTAGAAACTAAAGTTTCTTCGTCAAGTTTCCTATTTTCACTTTGACTTTTAACGCCCTTAGTATCATAATTAGAATTGGAGAGGTCATGGCTGATGACAAGCTAAGAGCGACTCCTGCGGCTAGAAAGTTAGCGGATGATCTAGGTATCAACCTCTACGACGTTTCTGGCTCAGGTGCAAACGGTCGTGTCCACAAAGAAGACGTGGAAACTTATAAAGACACAAACGTGGTTCGCATTTCGCCACTTGCAAAACGAATTGCCCTCGAACATAACATTGCTTGGCAGGAAATCCAAGGAACTGGCCATCGTGGCAAGATTATGAAGAAGGACGTTTTGGCCTTCCTTCCTGAAAATATCGAAAACGATACCATCAAGTCTCCTGCTCAGATCGAAAAAGTGGAAGAAGTTCCTGATAATGTTACACCTTATGGTGAGATTGAGCGTATTCCAATGACACCAATGCGTAAGGTTATCGCGCAACGTATGGTTGAATCTTACCTAACTGCGCCAACTTTCACACTCAACTACGATGTCGATATGTCAGAAATGTTGGCTCTTCGTAAGAAGGTTCTTGATCCAATCATGGAAGCAACTGGTAAGAAAGTCACGGTTACTGACTTGCTTTCTCTTGCGGTTGTGAAGACATTGATGAAACACCCTTACATCAACGCTTCGTTGACTGAAGACGGCAAGACCATTATCACGCACAACTATGTCAACCTTGCGATGGCGGTTGGGATGGATAACGGATTGATGACACCTGTTGTCTATAATGCTGAAAAATTAAGTCTTTCAGAGTTGGTTGTAGCCTTCAAGGATGTGATTGGTCGTACCTTGGATGGTAAATTAGCTCCAAGCGAACTCCAAAATTCAACCTTCACAATTAGTAACTTAGGAATGTTTGGTGTTCAGTCCTTTGGTCCTATTATTAACCAACCCAACTCAGCTATCCTCGGGGTTAGCTCAACAGTTGAGAAACCTGTAGTTGTCAATGGTGAGATTGTCATTCGCCCTATCATGAGCCTTGGATTAACGATTGACCACCGTGTCGTAGATGGGATGGCTGGTGCTAAGTTTATGAAAGACTTGAAAGCCTTGATTGAGAACCCAATCTCAATGTTGGTTTAAAAAATACAGTATTTATTTTTAGAGATATAGATAAAGGAAGTAAGACATGGCCTTAGAAGTAATTATGCCAAAAGCCGGCGTGGATATGACAGAAGGACAAATCGTCCAATGGAATAAAAAAGTCGGAGAATTTGTAAAAGAAGGAGAAATCCTTTTGGAAATCATGACTGACAAAGTCAGCATGGAATTGGAAGCCGAAGAAGATGGCTACTTGATTGCCATCCTCAAAGGAGATGGGGAAACAGTTCCGGTTACAGAAGTTATCGGTTACCTTGGAGAAGAAGGTGAAA
Source organism: Streptococcus oralis subsp. dentisani (assembly GCF_007475365.1). Classification (NCBI taxonomy): domain Bacteria; kingdom Bacillati; phylum Bacillota; class Bacilli; order Lactobacillales; family Streptococcaceae; genus Streptococcus; species Streptococcus oralis. The sequence goes on from NZ_CP034442.1 coordinate 462,716, forward strand.
ATATCCCAACAGCTGGAGCAACAGCACCAGAAGCTAGCCCAGCGCCTGCAGCAAGTGCTTCAAACGACGACGGCAAGAGTGATGATGCCTTTGATATCGTTGTGATTGGTGGTGGACCTGCTGGATATGTAGCGGCTATTAAAGCAGCCCAACTCGGTGGTAAGGTTGCCCTTGTTGAGAAATCTGAACTCGGTGGGACGTGCTTGAACCGTGGCTGTATCCCAACTAAGACATACCTTCACAATGCTGAAATCATCGAAAACATCGGTCATGCAGCAAACCGTGGTATCGTCATCGAAAATCCAAATTTCACTGTAGATATGGACAAACTTTTAGAAACTAAATCTAAAGTTGTCAATACCTTGGTAGGTGGTGTTGCAGGTCTTCTTCGTAGCTACGGAGTTACTGTACATAAGGGTGTTGGTACTATTACTAAAGACAAGAATGTCTTGGTAAATGGTTCAGAATTGCTTGAAACCAAGAAAATCATCCTTGCTGGTGGTTCAAAAGTCAGCAAGATAAACGTTCCTGGTATGGAATCTTCACTTGTGATGACCAGTGATGACATTCTAGAAATGAAAGAAGTACCAGAAAGCCTTGTTATCATCGGCGGTGGCGTTGTCGGTATCGAACTCGGCCAAGCCTTCATGACATTTGGTTCAAAAGTGACTGTTATCGAAATGATGGACCGTATCGTACCAGCTATGGATGCGGAAGTTTCTAAGAATCTTCGCTTGATCCTTGAACGTAAAGGAATGACCATCTTAACTGATACTAAACTCCAAGAAATCATAGAGGAAAATGGTCAACTTCGTATCAAGGTTGAAGGAAAAGACGATATCATCGCAAGCAAAGCTCTTCTTTCAATTGGCCGTGTGCCAGACCTTGAAGGAATTGGCGATGTTGAGTTTGAATTGGATCGTGGACGCATCAAGGTCAACGAATATATGGAAACTTCTGTTCCAGGTATCTACGCACCAGGTGACATCAACGGTACTAAAATGTTGGCGCACGCAGCCTTCCGCATGGGTGAAGTTGCCGCTGAAAATGCCCTTAAAGGAAATCATGCTGTTGCCAAATTGAACTTGACTCCTGCAGCTATCTACACTCTTCCTGAAGTAGCAGCAGTAGGTCTAACTGAAGAACAAGCTCGTGAGAAATACGATGTGGCCATCGGTAAATTCAACTTTGCAGCTAACGGCCGTGCCATTGCATCAGATGCAGCTCAAGGTTTTGTAAAAGTCATTGCAGATAAGAAATACGGAGAAATTCTTGGTGTTCACATCATCGGTCCTGCAGCTGCAGAATTGATCAACGAAGCATCAAGCATTATCGAAATGGAAATCACTGTTGAAGAAATGCTGAAGACCATCCACGGCCACCCAACCTATTCTGAAGTGATGTACGAAGCATTTGCAGATGTACTAGGAATGGCCATCCATTCCCCTAAGAAAAAATAAAACGAAGATAGATTAGACTGGAAAGGTATTTTCCAGTCTCTATCGTATAAAGGGATATCATGAAATATATTATCAATCATTCAAACGACACTGCCTTTAATATTGCCTTGGAAGAATATGCCTTTAAACACCTTTTGGATGAGGATCAAATCTTCCTACTTTGGATTAACAAACCATCTATCATTGTCGGGCGTCACCAGAATACTATTGAAGAAATCAACCGTGATTATGTTCGAGAAAATGGTATTGAGGTAGTCCGCCGTATCAGTGGTGGTGGAGCTGTTTACCACGATTTAAACAACCTCAACTACACTATTATCTCAAAAGAAGATGAAAACAAGGCCTTTGACTTCAAGAGCTTCTCAACTCCAGTTATCAATACCTTGGCTCAACTAGGCGTTAAAGCTGAGTTCACAGGCCGTAATGACCTTGAGATTGATGGCAAAAAATTCTGTGGCAATGCCCAAGCTTATATTAATGGACGTATTATGCACCATGGTTGCTTGCTCTTTGACGTTGATTTGTCAGTCCTTGCTAATGCCCTCAAGGTTTCAAAAGATAAATTTGAATCAAAAGGTGTGAAATCCGTCCGTGCCCGTGTAACCAATATCATCGATGAATTACCAGAAAAAATCACAGTTGAAGAATTCCGCGATTTGCTCTTGGAATACATGAAAAAAGAGTATCCAGAGATGACTGAATACGTTTTTTCTGAGGAAGAATTGGCTGAAATCAATCGCATCAAAGATACTAAGTTTGGAACTTGGGACTGGAACTACGGTAAATCACCTGAATTTAACGTCCGTCGTGGAACAAAATTCACTAGTGGTAAGGTAGAAGTCTTTGCCAATGTTCTTGAATCAAAAATCCAAGACATCAAGATTTATGGTGACTTCTTTGGTATCGAGGACGTTGCTGCAGTAGAAGATGTCCTCCGTGGAGTGAAATACGAACGCGAAGATGTTCTTAAGGCCTTAGAAACTATTGATATTACACGCTACTTTGCTGGTATTAGTCGTGAAGAAATCGCTGAAGCAGTAGTAGAATAAATCAAAAAGAAGTTGCTTGTTTTAGCAGCTTCTTTTTATGAGTGATATTTTACATAAATAATTTTATGTATTCTATAAACTATCCAAAGCATTCTTTTGTTCATCATTGACGATATGGGTATAGAGGTCAGTGACTTGTGTACTAGCATGCCCTAACTGGTGGCTGACCAAAACTTGCGATTTAGTAGCATCATAGAGCCTAGTTGCCAGGGTATGGCGTAGTTTGTGAGGAGTTACACGGACTTTGAAGTCCTCAGAGTACTTAGCAACCATCTTTTCAACGCTAGAAGCATCGATACGATTGGGAACACCACGATATAAGGTCAGAAAGAGAGCTGTATCCGTCTTTTTCGTCTTATAGCGTTGATTTCGAATGGCTAGATAATTCTCTAGATAAGGTTTTGCAAATGCCGCGACATTAACCGAGTCACGTTTGCCACCTTTTCGAGTGACATCAATGACCATCATTTTGAGATTAAGGTCTCTTAGGTCCAGGTTAACAGCTTCAGATAAGCGAACACCAGATGCCAAGAGAAGGGCAATAATGGCCAAATCACGTTCTTTATTCTTATTAAATGACGAGAGAGCGCGATTTGAGAGTTGTTGTGGGTACTCCTGGTCGATATAGGTTAGAAAACCTTCTGTTTCATCACCTAGAAAGAGTTTTTGCTTGATGTTTTCAGCTCTGGCAGCAAGGGTTTCTTTCTTTTTCTTAGTTGAAACTTTCTTCATTACATTACGATAGAAATAGGGTTCTCCCTGGTCGTTTTCAACTTCCTCGGTCAGATACTTGTAAAGACTAGAAAGGGCTGATAAGGTCCGATTGATGGTTGTCTGCGAAACGCCTTGTTTGCTTGTATTGGCATTCAGTAAAGGTCGTTCTCGTAGATATAGGATAAAGGATTCCATGTCTTTTTTTGTCATATGTTCTAAGACAGATAAGGGGATATCGGCCATTGTATCAACGTTTGAAATGCCAGACTCCAAAACCCAGCTAAAAAATCGATCGTATTCCTTGAGGTATTCGTACAAGGTCGTAAAACTGTAGGGAACAGTAAGCTTTGATTGGTAGTATTCCAGAACATACCAGGGCATGATTTGTTTTAGTTTGTCGATTCGTTCCAGTAAAATCTCACGTTTCATGTATTTTCTCCATAATTAAGTCTACTAGTAGTATAGCATAGATCTATATGTTTTTCAAGAAAATTATAGTTTTTCGGAAAGATGTTATAGGAGCTTTTAAAGAAAGGAATAAAATAGAAAAAAGACTCAGATCTATGAAATACAGACCTAAGTCTTTTTTCTATTGTGAATTATTATATAGTGCTTTTTCTAGTTTCCAAATACTAAACCAGAATGAAATAGTCAGCAGAATAAGGAAAATAAAAAAGAGATTATCAGTAACGATACTTCTGTTCATTCTACATAACTGAAGAGCTATATAAGGAGCTATGAGATACAAAATACATTGTATAATTGCTATTGTTTTCTTTTTCATGATTTTAATCTTACTGTACAGATTTGATACAGTAAACTCCTTTCTAGCTTTATGCTTTATCATTTCTAACTTAATTATAGTCTTATTTTTACCCAAGTTCAATTATTTGTATGTAAAATATTTTATCTGCAAAAAATAACCGATCTCATTTCTGAGAATCGGTTTTCTAATGTATTTAATTAAATTTTTACACAATATAAATTATGTAAAAAACCTACAGCAACAAATCTTTGACTTTTCCAATTTCACTTTTTGGAATCACTAGGTGAATCATATCACCCAGATACATTCTAGTTGAGCCGTTAACTGTTTGGCTCTTGCCATTATGGACTTGGGTGGTGATGAGTACGTTATGTGGCAAGTTGAGTTCGTGAACCTGTTTTCCAGCGATTTTGTCTGATACAGGAATTTCAATGAGGGTAACTTCTCCTTCATCTGTCGCTTCTTCAGGCAGCATTTTTTCCAACATAGCCTCATAGACTGGCGCACCCTTGAGTAGATCCATGATGATGTAGGCTACCAAGGTCACAAGTCCGAGGGGCATGAGATTTCGGATGTCTCCTACCATTTCGGTTACAAGAATCATGGCTGTTAGGGGAGCCTTGGATATCGCTCCAAAGTAGCCACTCATTCCTAAAATGATAAATATTGGAAATTGTTCCTGACTGACAAGACCAAGATTAACACAAATGACGCCAACTAGGGCACCAAGTAAGGAACCAAGGGCCAAAATTGGTAGGAAAATTCCTCCTGGAAGGCCACTTCCATAACTAATCATGCTCCAGATAAAGCGGATCAAAAAGTAAACTAATAGAATTTGGAAACTAAAATCTTGCTTAGTTAGGGAAAGAACTAGCTGATTTCCACCACCAAGGATCTGTGGTGAGAAAATTCCGACTGGTATGATGAGAATAAAGGCCAGAATTGGATAATAAGCTCTATCTAAACGGATTTTTTGAGCAAGCCAATCATAAACTCTACCAACATTAAGTACAGCTTTCTCATAGAAAAAACCAGATAGCCCGAGAAAAACTCCCATAAGGAGGTAAATCCAATACTGGTCTAGGGTCATGAGAGGAATGTTGTCAGGCATATCCAATACTGGCGTTAGACCAAATATGAGTAGCGAAACAAAGTTTGCTACGAGACTAGCTGCTAGAGTGGAGACCCAGAAAAAGCGTGAAAAATGGTGGTAAACTTCTTCTATAACAAAGAGGAGACCTGCGATTGGTGCATTAAAGGCAGCTGCTAGTCCTGCAGCAGCCCCACTTGCAATCAAGGAACGTTCCTCTACTGGACTGGATCTGAGCCACTTGGCAATACCTTTACCACCGACCGCTCCAAGTTGAATACTTGGCCCTTCTCGACCTAGCATGAGTCCACTTGCAATAGCTAGAATCCCTAGAATATATTTTTTCCAGAGGACACTCCACCAGCTAAGAGTCATCAGTCCCTTTAGTTCGGCTTCAACTTGTGGGATTCCTGAGCCTTTGATATCTTTCTCTGAGCGAGTTAATTTGGCACTGAGCCAGCAAACTATTAAATAAAATAGGCCAATGATAAAAAGATTGCGCACTAGGTGCGCTTGATCTTGATAGAGCCCTTGTATCAGGTGGAAGCCTTTTTCGATTAAGAAACGAAAGGATCCAACAATTAGCCCGACAACTAGCCCGACGATGATTCCTCGCCCAACTTGGGATAATATGGTACTTGAAGCAAAGGCAAATTCTTTCTTGGATCGGAGTATTTCTGACTGTTCCTCCATAATCATTTCCTCCAACTTAACTTTCTTTATTTGCTACAACCAGTGTTTTGACAGGTTCAAAACTGGTACGATGAATTGGGGTAACTCCTAGTTTATCAAGACCTTCTATGTGTTTTGTCGTTCCATATCCAGCATTGGCAGCGAAATCATATCCAGGATACTGGTTGTCATAATCCTTCATTAAATTATCCCGTGTCACTTTGGCAACTATGGACGCGGCTGCGATAGAGAGCGAGTTAGCATCTCCCTTGATAATGGCTGTTTGGGAAATCGGCAATTCCAGTTTCATGGCATCGATCAAGAGGTGCTCAGGTTGTGGATTTAGCTGAGAGATTGCCTCTTTCATAGCAAGCTTAGTTGCTTCATAGATATTGACTTGGTCAATGACTTGATTATCCATGATTCCAATGCCGATTGCCAATGCTTGTTCTTGAACGGCTTGATAAATTTCCAAATGTTTCTTTTTGTGGATTTTCTTACTATCGTTGAGGCCTCTGATTTTACAATTTTTAGGTAAGATTACCGCTGCAGCGACTACAGGTCCAGCAAGAGGACCGCGGCCGACCTCGTCAATACCTGCAATTAAGGTTAAGCCTTGTTTATAAAGCTCTTTTTCATAGGAAAGCATGTTTTCTAGACGAATATTTTCCTCGAGTTCAGCTTGAATGGCTTTTTTCCGCTTGCTGATTTCCTTTTGAACTCCAGTTCGGCTATCTTTTTCCAGTTCAAGAAACAGGGGATTGTCTAAGTCTTTGACTGTAGCAAGAAGTTCTCTGATTTCTTTAATCGTCGTCATCGATGTCGTCCAATGTATCTAAGGTGTAGGTACCGAGTTTTCCATCACGAACTTCCTTCACGAAGAGACTGTAAAAACGGTCGTAGTCGTCTCGGAAACCGAGGGCGCGTGTCATATCCATGATGATCACAGGAGCATCTTCTTCAATTTTCATTTGTTTGAAGCGTTCAGCTAGCTTATCTGGATAATGTTTTTTGAAATAATTGAGACCAAAAATGGTCACTTCATCCATTGGAAGCAACTGGTCTTTTATTGCTCCAGTTAGGGCTAGTTTAAGTGCGACAGTGTCATCTTCAAACTTAGGCCATAGAATCCCTGGTGTGTCTAGAATTTCAAGGTCTTTATTGGTTTTGAGCCATTGTTGCCCCTTGGTTACACCTGGTTTATTGCCGACAACTGCAATCTTTTTCCCAGCCAAACGATTCATCAGGGTTGATTTTCCAGCATTTGGAATTCCAATAATCATGGTACGCAAGGTTTCAATCTTGATACCGCGTTCCTTTTGGCGGGCAATCTTATCTGCCATAAGCTTTTTGGCTGCATCTGTCACAACTTTCACAGTAACTTGCTCTTTGGAATTGATAGCCAGTGTTTGAATTCCCTGTGATTCAAAGTACTGACGCCATTCTTTTGTCATTGCTGGATCAGCTAGGTCTGCCTTGTTTAAAATCAAAAGTTTGGGTTTATCACCCACAATCTTGTTTAACATAGGATTTTGACTAGATAAAGGAAGACGCGCATCCACCAAAATCGTCACAAAATCAACAAATTTTAAATTCTCCTGAACTTGTCGCCGAGCCTTAGACATGTGGCCCGGAAACCATTGAATAGTAGCCATAATAATTCCCCTTCCGACTAAAAAAACGTGATAAAACGTTTTCTTTCTCACATCTATTCTATCATAAATTAGGTGCTTTTGCACAGGCTTTGACTAAAATAAAATCATACTATAGTACATAACTTAATTTATGTACTATAGTGTTTGCTTGACTTAATGTGCTGTTTGGTATATACTTTGTATATACAGTTTCGTGGAGGTAGAGTGATGAATACAGTAAAGACTCGGAAGGTGGGAAATTCTCTCACAGTGACCATTCCTAAAAATTTGGGTATGACAGAAGGTCAAGAAATGGTTGTCTATAAGGGAATTGATGGAGTCATTGTCTTGGCTCCTAAACTAAAAGATCCTTTTGATGGGATTGCTGATTTAAGAATGACAAATGATTTTGAAGGGGTAAAAATCATTGACAGCGAAATGTGATTATATTCCTGAAAAACAAGATATCATTTGGCTCGACTTTGATCCATCAGTTGGTCGGGAAATTCAAAAACGGCGCCCTGCCTTGGTTGTGTCTAGGAGAGAATATGCCTTGCAAACTGGTTTTGTTGCTGTCTGTCCCATCACCCATGGTCAGCAGCATTTAGCAGAAAAAGGCCTGCTCGTTCCTGTCTCGTCGGATAAGGTAGATGGTGCTGTCAACCCATTTCAACTTTATACCTTTGATTTTCGAATGCGCAATGCTCAAAAAATAACTAGAATGGATACGCAACGTTTTCAGAAAGTGGTTCAACTGTATCAATATATCTTTGAAGATACTTAAATCCTACCATGTATAGACAAGGTAGGATTTTTCTATATGACTAATCTTTCTAAAAATGGTTGAAGGCAGTTGGTCAAAATCCCCCTAATCCAAGTTGATTGAGCTGAAGATAGGTGGTCCGCTTCTAGACATTCTTTTAAGAATTCAGCAACTTGATCTGGAGCAATTTCAAACTCAAAGGCTTTCATCTTGTAGAAAAAGTCGATTAAATGATCAGACATGTAATCCTCTGAAAAGGGCACTTCTCCAGTTTTTCGATATTCTAGTAAGAGTCGAGAAAATTTGGCTTTTTCATCAGGCAAATCACGAAAATAAGAATTGAGAAGCCAAATCTGCTTTTGCTTTCTCTCGAGAGGATCTTGATTCACAATTCTCTGGTCTTTTTCAAGCTCTTTTTGATTTTGCTTTGCCTTGATGGCCCGCTCTTCCCTATTCTTTCCAAAAAGGATTTTTTCCCATTTTCGTTCTTCTGGTGTGAGAGTTTCTGTAAAGCCAAAGTAATCTTGATAGGCGCGTTCAGCAGGCCCCATGGCTAGAATGAGATTGTCAGCGTATTGCTTGGCGATTTTGTCTCTTTTCTTACGTTCTTTCTCTGCCTGGATCCGTAAATGTTGCTCGTAGTCTATTTTCTCCTTACCTAGCTTGATAAGGTATAGTTGATCATCAGACTTACCAAGTAGAAAGGGTTTGATACACTTTTCAAGGACTTCTTCCAGACGAGCCTTCTTTTTTGGCTCTGCCTTGGTCCAACTTCCACCTTGAAAGACTTCTAGGAAAAGCTGGTAATCTTTCTCAGGTGCAAATTGATTGCCACGATTGGCTTTGAAAACACCTTTTTCCCAAAACCATTTTAGAAGTCGTTCGTCAAAATTGCTTTTATTGACTTTGATTTTTTCCTTTTTCTTGACTTTTCTAGTTAGATTTTCAAGCTTTCTGAGAAGTTTCTCTTCTTCTTCCAGTTGCTGATCGAGGCTAATACGATGAAAATGGCGAACACAGTCGCTTCCGATTGGAAAGAGGCGTTGGCCTGTGACATTATTTAAGAGTTCGTAAGCGTACTTAATGGCATTTCCGCAGATACAGTTACTGCGCCCAATACCATTAAAAATCAAGGAAACTTCATTCCATTCCTTGGTTGCTTGATCCCAAGTATTTGCTTGCGAAGCTTGTATAACTGCGTCATGCAGGGATTTTCTAACTGGAAGTGGCATGAGGTCTCCTTTCTAGATTATACTTTTACAACTTGAACCTGGTCTTTACCAAGTAAGATCAAGTATTTTTCAACATTTTTAATCGAATAAGCTCGTGATAAGGCTTCTCCGTAGAGGGCTAACTGACCACGATAGCGTTCAATAAGCTGATTTGGTTCATCATAACGGTCAGTCTTATAGTCAAAGAGGACAATTCGGTCGTGATAGAGTAAATATCCATCTAGGATTCCACGGACAACAAAGTTCTCTTGGCTCTTTTGGTCTCGTTTGAGCATGGAGAAAGGTTGCTCTCGATAGAGATGGTTTGTATTGGCGAGAATTTCCTGACCAAGTGCTGTGTCAAAGAAAGCTAGGATTTTAGAAAGATTGATTTTATCTCTAACAGCTGGACTAGTTTGAACTTGTTTGAGAGTATTTTTCAGGCTAGCAAGTGTTGGTTGCTGACTGAGGTCGATTCTCTGCATGAGTTCGTGGGTTGCACTACCAATTTCTGCTCCTGTTACCTTTTCTTTAGTTGAAAAATCTGGTAAATCGAAGCTGATTTGCTTCTCTGGTGATTTGGTTTGGTTAGCAATTTGTACCCCTTCCATATCCATCACTGGTTCATAGAATTTCTTGATTTGGCTAGGAGTTTGGACGCTAGGAAGTTCAATAGCCGCACGGTGAAGAGTATTATAGACTTCTACCTCTTTTAGCATTTCAAGAGCTTCTTTGATGGTCTCTGACTGACGATTGCTTGCTTGAGAACTATCTTGTAGAGGACTCTTGTTTTCCAACTCTCCAATAGCTTCTCTGGTCAGCTGGTCTTCACCAACGAAACGGTAGCTAAAGTTGAGATTGTCTCTAGCAAACACTTTAGTGATAGCCCAAATCCAATCTTGGAAATTCTTGGCTTGAAGTCTGGTATGTTTATCTAGTTTTCCGTTTTCAGATCTTGGATATTCCTTAACTTCCAGCTTTTCACGAGAGCCCTTACCGACAAGATAGAGCTTTTTCTCAGCCCGTGTCATGGCAACATACAGCAGACGCATCTGCTCAGAATAGCTAGCCAGTTGCAGTTCTTCTTCATTCTGCGTATAAGTAAGGCTAGGAATGGAGAGTTTAATGGTTTTAGGATAGTGAGCTTCTACTGCTCCTGTTTCTACCTTGGCAATGTATTTGACACCAAGCCCATTTTTACGACTGAGAATAACATCAGACATTGAGTCTTGCTTATTGAAGTCCTGATCCATGTTGAGGATAAAGACATAAGGAAACTCCAGACCTTTACTCTTGTGAATGGTCATGAGTTCCACTGCATCTTTAGGTGGTGCAACGGCTGCGCTTGCGAGATCATGCTGTGCTTCCAAAACCTGATCAATCATTCGAATAAAACGAGACAAGCCTTTGAAATTACTCTTTTCAAACTGGTCTGCTCTCAAAGCTAAAGCATAGAGATTGGCCTGTCTGGCAGGACCGTTAGGCAAGGCTCCAACATAATCATAGTAAAAACGATCGTTGTATATCTTCCAAATCAAGTCATAGAGGGAGTGGGTTTTGGCATATAAGCGCCAAGAATCCAAGATATCCATGAATTGATTTAGTTTTTCCGCTAAAGCTTTGTGAATTAACTCTTTCCGCTCAGTTGTTTGTTTTTGAGCATGAAGCAGTTTTTCATAAAGATTCTCTTGGACTTTATCAGCTGCTTTCTGAAGGGACAAACGTGCTAACTCGTCCTCATCAAAGCTAAACATGGGAGACTTCATAAGGGCAACCAAGGCATAGTCTTGCAGAGGATTGTGAATGACACGAAGGGTGTCTAGCATGACTTGCACTTCTAGGGATTGGAGGTAATTATTTTGTTCTCCGTCTGTTTTTACAGGTATCCCGTATTCAGACAAGGCAAGGAGAATCTGATCATTACGACTGCGACTGGAAGTCAAAAGGGCGATTTCTTTAAAGGCTACACCATTCTCTTGATGGAGCTTCAGGATTTCCTTGATGACTAAGCGCATTTCACCTGTTAGTTTTGTTTCTACTTGGCTCTCTTCTTCCTCTTGTTCACTTTCATCCTTGTCATAAAGGAGAAATTCTGCCTTGTTCTCAGGATTGGGAGTCAGTTTGGTATTGGCAAAAACAAGCTGGTGCATGCTATCGTAGTTGATTTCACCAACGTCTTGGTCCATAAGGCGTTCAAAGACATGGTTGGTTGCTGATAGCACTTCTGAACTACTGCGGAAATTTTCCTTGAGGAGAATCAGCTTGCCCTCTTGAGGATTATGCGCATAGCGTTGGAATTTTTCATTGAAAATCTGTGGATCTGCCTGACGGAAACGGTAGATGGACTGCTTGATATCTCCCACCATAAAGCGATTGTGGCCATTCGACAGCAATTCCAGCATCCGTTCTTGAATGTGGTTGGTATCCTGATACTCATCGACCATGACTTCATGGAATCGCTCCTGATATGCCTCACGGACTTGTGGGAAATTCTCTAAAATTTCGATGGTATAATGACTGATATCAGCAAATTCAAAGGCATTTTCCTGTCGTTTACGTTCACGATAAGCCGCCACAAAATCGCTCATAAAGTTTTGGAAAGTTTTAGCTAACTCCCAGGTGTCTCCATGATAACGTTCTTGATAGTCGAGAATCGTTATCTGGTCTGCTAGTTGTCCAAGTTTTGCAAACTGGGTTTTTCTCTCCTCGTTATAAGCATCTGCAAATGGCTTCAAATCAGCCTTTCGACTAGAGTTAGCAAGAGCCCGACCATTTTTCTCCTTCGAGATAGCGACAACACGTGAAAGAACTTTTTGATAAGCCTGACTCTCGGACTCGTGATTTAAGGAGCCAATTTCATCCAAAACCTGTTGCACAGCTTCTAAATAGGCAGCTTTGGGGAAGTCCTTGGCATCATTATCCAGATGATAACGGAAAAAGCTTTCCAAATCCAAAAGAGCCTGCTTGATTTGCTCAGTTAGTTTTTCTTTTTCACTGGTAAAATCAGCTTCTTCAAAGCCTTTGAGGAAAGAATCACTCAGCCATTTTTGCGGATTACTGGTGGATTGGAGGAAGTCATAAATTTTGTAGACTTGCTGGCGCAGACCACGTTCATCCTTGCCACGCCCTGCAAAGTTCTTAACTAAACGACTAAACTTCTCTTTATTTTCACCTTGGTAATGCTCTTCAAACACCTGATGAAAAACTTCGTTTTTTAAGATTAACTGTTCGCTTTCATTTTGTAGAATACGAAAATTTGGTGCGATGTCAATCAGATAGCCATGTTTACCGAGGAATTTTTGTGTGAAGGAGTCCATGGTTCCGATGGCCGCGTTTGGCAGATCAGCCAACTGTCGTCCCAAGTGTTGTTTGAGATCAACATCATCGGTTTCTTGGATTTGCTGGCTGATTTTTTTCTCCAAGCGTTCCTTGAGTTCGGTCGCAGCCTTGACAGTAAAGGTTGAGATAAAGAGTTGAGAAATTTCCACGCCACGTGCTAATTTGTCCAGAATACGCTCTGCCATGACGAAGGTCTTTCCAGAACCAGCAGACGCTGAGACTAGGATATTCTGCCCAGCAGTATAAATGGCTTCGATTTGCTCGGCTGTTTTCTTCTGTTCCTTGCTTGAACTCGCTTCTGCTTCTTGCAATTTTTGAATCTCTTCCTCAGTTAAAAAGGAAACGGACTTCATCGGTTCAACTCCTTTCTCATTTTTTCAAACCAAGCTTGCTTGAGTTTTTCTCCCACCAGTCGTTTGCCATCAGCTAGGTCTAACTTTTCTAGGAAACGAGCTTGACCTAAATGGTAATTGGCTTCAAAGCCTGTAATGGCTTGATGTTGCTGGACGTATGGGGCAATACTACTGCCGTTTTCTGTGTACGGATTGATGGCGAACTGGCCTTTTAAAATCTTTTCAGCTGCTTTCTTGTAAAGATGAGCATTGTAGGCCAGTAGGAGCTCAAATTCCTCATCTGTCAGCTGGTTGGCTTTATTTTTATTGTAAAATTCCCCCAAGTGACTGCTTTCTTTCTCTAAAAAGAGCCCTTGGTATTTCATAGACTTGCTGGCTTCTACTACTGCTCCAGTCAAACTTTTAACGGTCAACAGAGATTGGACAGGTTCTGCCATTTCTAAGTACATAGCTCCGAAAAAGTTCTGTTCCCCTTCCTTTTTAAGGGCGGCAAGATAGGTTGGCAGTTGGGAATTAAGTCCATTGAAAAAATGAGGAAACTGGAACTGAGTCAAACTAGACTTGTAGTCTACTACTCCTAGTGCTCCATCAGCTTTCAGGCGGTCAATGCGGTCAACCTTGCCTCGCACATGGACACTGCGACCATTATCCAATTGAATAAAGGCCTGATCTTTGCCTCCAAATGTTGCTTCCTCTTGGATGGTTTCGATGGCTGGATTATGACGAAGGATGTGGCCAGTGGTCCGAGCGACATCGAGAAGAACTTCCTTGGTAAACTGGGCTTCTAAACTTTCTTGATAAATGGCTTCAAATTCGCGTTCTTGACTGGTTTCCTTAATAGCTTGCTCCAGACGTTGATCAAACGGATTTTCAGCAGGCAGTTTCAAGGCACGTTCAAAAATACGGTGCAAGAAATTCCCATGACTGCGAGCATCTGGGCGCAGGCGCAATTCTTCCTGCAAACCTAAGACATAGCGGAGGAAATAACTGTATTCATTTCGGTAAAACTCTGTCAAACCAGAGGTAGACAGGTAAAACTCCTTGTCAGCAGGATAGAGAGCTTGTAAGGTATCCTTTGCTAATGGCTTGCTACTTGGACTAGTTGGAAGGGCAGGATTTGAAAGGCCTTTTTGGTCAAGTTTTTTCCCCATGACACGCGCCAAGACAGTGACAAAGGTCACATCTTGTTCATTTTCACTAGAATCCACTTGCTGATGATAAGCCACCAGACTAGACAAGAGACTGTGATAAGAACCCATATCTTCTTTGCTAAGATTTTTATGGTTCATTCTCTTTTCTCTTCTGCTAAATCCAAAACTCACCAGTTCATGAAGATAGGCAGATTCCTTGCTCTCGTTTTCATTGAGAAGACTTGGTGCTGACAAAATCAACTGCTTACGAGCGGCATTGACTAAAGAAAGCATGGTATAGCGATTTTTTTTGAGGTTTTCACTGCTTGCAATCAGCAATTGCGCTCTCTCTTCTGTCGCTTGGTTTAGGCTTTGTCTTTCTTCGTCTGTCAAAAGACTAGTATTTTGCGCGATTTTTGGTAGATGATCCTGAGTGAGTCCAATGGCATAGACAAAGTCAGCAGTCAGTGGTGCAATCAAATCGTAACTCTGCACCAGAACGGTGTCCACTGTCGCTGGAATAGTGCGATACTGAGATAAACTCATCCCAGAGTGGAGTAAGGCTAAGAAGTCCTCCAGACTAACTTGTGAACCATCAAAAACTGTCGCAAATTGTTCTAAAACATGACAGAAAGCTTTCCAAACTTCAGCTTGCCTTTCCTGCTCTAGGACTTCCATAGTGGATGTTAAACCTTGCATCTGCTTGCTTAAAGCAGCGTTTTTTAGAAAAGCACTCCACTTTTGCAAAAGATTTTCAGCCTTCTGTTTCCGACTGGCAAATAAGGTTTCAAGAGGAGCCAAAACACGCAAACGAATGGCATTCAAGCGTTCCAAATCAAATTTTCCATGGTGGGATTTTGTGAAGATTTGCTGAAAGATTGGCAAGCCATTGATACCAAGATAGCGGAGGTATTGCTCAAAAGCATCAATCTCTGCCTGACTGAGGTCAGTATACAAGCCTGTTCTGAGAAGATTAATCAAATCCTCCTGACGGAAACGGTAGCGTTTTAAACGTAAAATTGACTCCACATACTGGGTCAAGGGATGGTGGGCCATAGATTCGCTTTTACCTAGATAGAATGGAATCTGGTACTGGTCAAAAATGGTCTTTAAGGACAATTGATAAGAAGCCACATCTCCTAACAGAATACGAAAATGCTTGTAACTCAAGTCTGGATTGTCATGTAATTTCTGACGGATACTACGCGCTACCAACTCCAACTCTTCCTTTTGCGTCAAGCAAGACCAGATTTGCAGATTATCACGGTCATTCTCATCGACTTCCAAAGTGAGTTCTGAAAAGTCATAAGAAGACTCCAGCAAACGAGAGGCCTTGTCAAAACTATCCATTTTCTCATGAGTCTGAGAACGGTCTTGAGCAGGCGTTTGGTATTTAGCACCTAAATGATGAAGAAATTCTACACTGGCTTGGTAGAGATTGCCTTCAGCGAACGGACTGGTATAGGCCTTCTTACTTGCATAAGAACCAATGACAATCTCAACACCTTTACGATGGAGCAGATCCACCACATGCTCTTCCTCGGCAGAAAAACGGGTAAAACCGTCGATAACCAAAGCCAGCTGACTGAAATCACTACTTACCTTATCATTCTCAATAGCCTCAATCAAATGGGACAACTGACTTCCCTGAGCTAACTGGCTTTGATTGAGATAGGCAGTCACTTGCTCAAAAATCAAGAGTAAGTCTGCCCGCTTGTCCTCATCGGTCAAACTTTCCAAGTCTAAAAAACTCATCTGAGCAGTTGTCATCTCGTGATAAAGTTCAATCAACTGCTGGATAAATTGAGGGTCTTGTTTAATCGCGCCATAAACACGTAAATCCTTGGAATCGAGTCCCGCAAGGCATTTATAAAAAGCCATCCCAAGCCCGATGTCATCTAGACTCGTCTTAGTTGGCAAATCATTCAAGACCAGGTAACGAGCCATCTGAGCAAAACGCGTGACGGTAATCGCAAAAGAAGCCTGCTGGGACAAGCATTCCAGCACGGCGCGTTCCTTTTCAAATGAAAGAGAGTTGGGTGCGATGTAGAAAACACGCTTGCCTGCAGCAACTAGCTCTTCTGCCTCTCTGGTTAGAATTTCAGTCAAAGAAGTCCGAATATCAGTATAAAGTAATTTCATCTCAGCCTCGTTTGCTTTATCAAAGTTTCTTACTCTATTATAGCAAAGTTCGCTTCACAGTCCAAATCCAAAATTCTTGTTGATAATCATTTAACTAGCAAATCAATCATACTTCATCATCCACTTTCATATGATGAAAGATATAGAGGAAAAAGTCTTTGGAAACTTCAAAATGTCCATAACGAAGTCGAGAAGTATAGTCTCTCCATTCAGGATGTTGTCTGGCTATTTCTATGGAACAATCTTTGACTGGTAGATAATACTCGACATTTCGTCTAAAGGGAAAGAATCCTTCAAATTGCTCTACTTGATAGGCTTTGTCATCTATAATTTTACCTACGGCCACAAAAGCCTGTAACTTATCTTGACCATTCATATCGTATTTTGGACTATAGTATAAAAGATAGTCACCTTTTTTCATACGATTTAAGGGGCCGCCCTTTCCATGACAGACCTGACAAAAATTTCCCTCAACTCCTCTTAAAACATGGTTCTTTGAAACAACTCCGACCCAATATCTAGGCATTTTTATCCTCCAATACTGCTAACATGCGATTAAAACTTTCTCTATCGTTAGAAAGTTTTTCAAAGAATTCTTCATCAATTCCCTCTACTAAGGGTAAAGCTTGATTGATCTTCTCCGCGCCAGACTTCGTCACTGAGACAAGTTTTGCCCGACTATCCTTTGGGTGTTGATCGCGTCTAATGTAGTCTTTCTTCTCCAGTAGCCTAACAATCTGGGAAACCGTCATGACATCCATACCGGTGAACCGAGCTATATCAACTTGCGTTACATATTCCTCTCTATTGCTCAGAAACAAGAGAGAGGTTAACACGATAAATTGAGGCAAAGTGAGACCAACTGATTTTAAAACTCTTTTTAAGTTGCTTTCCCACTTGTTGTAAACTTTGATGAAAAGAAGACCTGTAGATTCTGTTTCATCATTTTTGTAAATTGAATTAAACTTATACTTTAACATTTTTTCTCCTCAAATATTAAGTATACATATTATATAAGAATTTATTTTGTTTTTCAAGAAAATGAAAGTCAAATTTTACAATTCTGTCAGACATTTTATAGTCTATATGCTATAATAAAAGCAAAACACCTAGAAAAGGAAGTCTTATGATTAAACTACTAGCCTTGGATATGGACGGAACCCTCCTTAATGAAGCCAAGGAAATCCCACAAGCCCACATTACTGCCATTCACCAGGCTATTGAAAAAGGCGTCAAATTGGTTCTCTGTACGGGTCGACCGCTTTTCGGTGTTCTTCCTTATTACAAAAAACTGGGTCTTGATCTCCAGAACGAGTATGTCATTGTCAATAACGGTTGCTCAACTCACCAGACCAGTGACTGGAGTCTAGTTGACTGGCAAGAACTCAGTCCAGCTGACATTGAATACCTCTATGACCTGGCTGAAAAAAGCGACGTCCAGTTGACTCTTTTTGATGAAGAACATTATTTTGTTCTCGGTGGTAAGCCTAATCAAATCGTTCAAAATGATGCCAAGCTCGTCTTTTCAGACCTGACTGAAATTTCCCTTGAGGAAGCCACCAGTGGTAAATATCGTATGTTCCAAGGAATGTTTTTGGGAACAAAAGAGCAAACAGACGATTTTGAGAATCGTTTTGCTGGGGAGCTTTGCCAACAATTTAGCGGTGTTCGTTCGCAGCCTGTCATTTATGAAGCTATGCCACTTGGTACGACAAAGGCTACTGCTCTTTCTCGACTAGCAGATATTTTGAAGATTGATTCCTCAGAAATCATGGCCATGGGCGATGCCAATAACGACATCGAAATGCTTCAGTTTGCAGGACTTGGCATTGCTATGGGAAATGCTAGTGACCATGTCAAATCCCTTGCTAATGACGTTACAGCCAGTAATGAAGAAGACGGCGTTGCGCGTGCCATTGAGAAGTATATTTTATAATTGAGAGGCCCAGTTCATATCAACTGGGTTTTGTTTTTTAGAATCATAAAACTTTAGAAACTCTTTAGAATTACTTGAACTTTCTTTGATTTCTATAGCTTATACTAAAGTTAGAAAAATAAATCAAAAGGAGAAAATCATGAAAACAGTACTCGAAATTCAAGGACTGACCAAACAATTTGGTAAACAAGCTATTCTTCAAGATCTTAGTCTAATCATAAAAGAGGGAGATATTTATGGTCTAATTGGAAAAAATGGAGCAGGTAAAACTACTCTTATTAAAATCATTACACAATTATTGTTTGCGGACAAAGGTACAGTTTCCCTCTTTTCTAGTCAAGGACAAAATGAGTGGACCAAGGCTTTATCTCGAGTTGGTTCTGTTATCGAATCACCTGTAGCCCATAATCATTTAACAGCTTATCAAAATCTGAAATATTATTGTATGATTCGTCATATCCCAAATGCTGATAAGGTGATTCATGAGACCTTGGACTATGTTGGCTTGTCAGATACAGGGAAAAAAGTCTTTCGTGATTTCTCACTAGGAATGAAACAAAGACTTGGCATCGCCATTGCCCTCCTATCCAAACCTGACTTCCTTATTCTTGATGAACCCATTAACGGTCTCGATCCGATTGGAATCAAAGAATTTCGTCTGATGATTCAGCGACTCAATCAAGAAAAAGGCATAACTATCCTCATCTCTAGCCATATCTTGTCAGAACTCTATCTCTTAGCTAATCGCTTTGGTATTCTGGATCAAGGTAAGATTATCCGTGAAATCAGTAAAGCCGAGTTTGAAACACTGAGTGAGGATTATATTGTTCTTAAAACAAGCGATAAAGAAAGAGCTTGTCAGGTATTGAAAGAACAAATCCAACTCCAGTTTAAGGTTGTCAATCCTGAAAATGAAATCCATATCTTTGGTAATGAACAAGATGTCAAACAGATTCTCAAGCAACTAACTTTGTCCGATGTTGCTATTGATGAGATTTACTTTGCCCGTCAAAACCTAGAAGAATACTTCACCCAATTGGTAGAATAGGAGAAAAATCATGATACATACCATTCAAGCAGATTTTTACCGTCTTTTCCGCTCCAAAGGATTCTGGATTACAGAATTCATTCTCTTTGTACTTATGTTACTGGGTGCTACTATTGGTGCTACAGGACATCTAATGGCAGTAAATACAACACCACCAGAGACTCCTACCCATGGTTGGAATGGGATAGAAGCTCTAATCAACGCGTCTAGCAATGGTTCAAACCTCGTTTTTCTCTGCATTGTTCTAGCATGTCTCGTTCTCGGAGTTGATCTAATCGGCAAGCTCTATAAAAATAGTTTGACTGTTGGCGTTTCTCGTACAGAGTTTTTCCTTGCTAAATCCTTTGTACTAGCAAGTATCGCTTTCTTACAACTTATTGTTAGCCTTGTTATTGCCTTTATTCCAGCAACTATACTAAACGGACTTGGTACGATGCCTGATGGCTTTATCGGCAATCTACTTGTAACCATTTTCCTTCAATTTCTCTGCCTTCTCGCTTGGCTTTCAATTGTTTCCTTCATTCTCTATGTTAGTCATTCTTATCTTGCGGTATTTATTGGTTATTTGGTCAGCTCTATCTTACTTTCTATGCCAATGCTTGTTTTCCCAGACATTGAAATTCTACGATATTTAATCCTAGATTTTGCCTATGCTATGACTAGTAATAGTCAATCTATTCTCTATACCATCACGGTTTGCGTTTCTGTCATACTTTTCTTCTCTCTCAGCAGCCTTACCGTTTTCAAGAAGAAAAGTCTATAAAAAATGACCTCCTCTAGACTACTGAGGAGGTTTCTTTTCGTTAAAAGTAAATGAAAACCGACAACCATTTACCATCTGTGCTTAGCTTCATATCCGCTCCAAGAAGATGAACTAATTCCTCGGTAATATAGAGACCTAAGCCAGAGGATTCTTCAGTATCTGACATATTTTCAGAATAAAAACGATTACTGAGATTGTCTATATTCTTGATAGGTTTTTTGACTAGGTTATCAATTTCCAAAACAAGCCTATTTTCTTCCTTTTTCAAAGAAAGTCGAGCCTTCTCCTTGCCGTGCTTGAGAACATTTCCAAGGAGGTTTTGTATAATTCGATCAAGCAAATCCTCATCAGTCGTCGTTTTCAATCCTGGTTCAACGTTAAAATCAAGAACAATCTGTGAAGATTGAAAAACGTCGTAATAAGTTAAAGTCTTCTTCGTTATAAAAGTTGATAAATCAAGTTCTTCCAGTTTCGGTTTGACTGCTCCTTCCATCAAATGACGATATTCGAGGAGAGCCTCCAAACGTTTGGAAACCAAATCAAGATGATGGGCTATTTTGTTTAAGGTTTCTGGACTATTATCGGGATGTTTTATTAGTTGCTGAGTATATCCTGAAGCGATTGTCAAAGGTGTCCGAATATCATGAGCGATGTTACTGATTGCCATATCTAGGGTGTGTTTTTCACGCTTCATGATTAGCCGATTTTGCTCCACTTCTTGAAATAGATTCTCAATTTGGTTATGTAGACGTAAAATGGTCTTTGAAAAGAAGTTTACCCCGATCCTCTTCATGCTACCAGAGCGAATCTTTTCTTCGATTTGTCTGCTTAAATCTCTAATTGCCATATGATAGCGAATCAAAGAAATCGCTAAAATAATGTTAGTAAGGAGTAATATTGATATCAAAATGTAATTCATTATTTGTCTCCTTTTAATCGAACACCAACTCCCCAAATGGTTTCAATGTACTCATGATTTGGATCCAGTTGATGCAGTTTTTTACGGAGATTGCTTAGATGGGTGTTGAGCGTATTGTCTCCAGGCAGGTAACTTTCTTCCCAAATCAATTCATAGAGTTCTTCCTTGGTGAAGATTTTTTTAGGATGATGGAGCAACATTTGAAGAATCTGACACTCTTTCTTTGCAAGGCGAATGGTTTCAGTAGAATTGCTTATTTCAAAACTATCCGCATCGAACTGGATATTTTTAAAGTTTTTTACGAGGTTATCAATTTCTCTTCGATTTTCTGACTGATGTTCACCACTTTGGCGTAATTGCACAGTGACTCTAGCAAAAACTTCATCTAAATCAAAAGGTTTTACTACATAATCATTGGCACCATCTAGGAGATATTGGCTGATGAGCTTTTTATCGCCCAAAGCAGTGAGCATGATGACCGGAGTCTGACTAGTTTGTCGAATGGCTTGCAAGACTTGGTCGCCATTTTTCCCTGGAAGCATGATATCTAGCAAAACAAGATCAATGCCACCTTTGTCAAATTGCATGATACCTTCTGTGCCAGAAAATGCTTGAATCACCTCGTGTTCCTCTGCAAGAATGGTTCTTAAAATTTCCTGGATTTCATTATTATCTTCAATTACAAGAATGCTCGCCATAAACCTCGTCCTTTCTAAAACTATTATAACATGTTTTGTTAGGAATTCCAGATACAGAAAAACTCCTCTCACATTTTAAGCAAGAAGGAGCTCAAGAAGGAGCTAATGAACATTTAAACTACTTAACCAAATAAGCAATTAAGGTTATGATCCATAGATGAGCTGGGTAGAAAATATAAAAGAAATATTTACTCCAACTGGTTTCTTTTCCTCGCTGTCCATTATACAAGGCCATAAAAGGAAATACGGTGATAAAGAGCCAATCAGAATTGTAAAGCATCATTTCCAAGGTTTGGTACCAAGTATCATAGGTATGGATAGAAGTCACTAACAGGAAGGCCCAAAGTAGAGTATAGAGGAGATTTCGCAATCCCTTACGATTTCTACAAGAGTAACTAATCAAGAGAAATGGTAGCATGGTGATACCACCCTCAGTAAAAAGACAACCGAAAATCAAGAGCCCAGCAACTCCAATCCGACGCCACAACTTCTCCTTTTTATCCAACTCTTTTCTGGGAAAGCCAAGCCAAAGCATGGTAACACCGATAGCCAGAGTCAGGAAAATATTGTTATGTACCATTACAGATTTGGAGGCAAAAAGTACATTGAGTAAAGTATTTCCAAGAAACATCATAGTGGCCCAAGACCATAAACGTAGGAGATAGTTTTCTACATTACTTGTATGGATAAACCCTTCCATAGCCATATAAGCAAACCAAACTCCCACACAACGGGTCATAGCGTGGAAAATACCTTCCCACAGAGGAGAAACGATCCCTGTGATATGAGGGATATGGTCTAGAACCATTGCTGCAGCCATCAGGTACTTCAACTGTGTCGCATTCCATTTTTTCATAATAAACCTCTTTCTTTTTGATCTACATAGAGTATAGCATATATTTCCACGTATAATCGTACACCCGTCTTACATTTAAAAAGCCTATCTTACATTTTTGTAAGACAGGCGTGAATATCAAAAAATTATTATGAAATTAACCTTCTAGTCCGTAATTCGTTGATACATTTCTGGTCTTCTATCACGAAACAGTCCCCAGTTGAGGCGTTCACTTGCTCCCTTGTCAAGGTCATAAGTTGCTAACAGAACAGCTTCACCTTGTCTTTCAGCTCTTTCTAGAATAGCTCCTGTTTCATCCGTCATAAAGGAGGAACCGTAGAAGTCAAGACTGGAACTCTGTCCACCATTTTCCTCACTAGGAGTGACTTCCTCCAAACCGTAACGATTGGCTGCAATGACTGGGACAATATTCGCTGCTGCGTGACCTTGCATAGTACGTTGCCAGTGACCACAACTATCTGTATCCAAAATTGGTTCTGAACCAATGGCTGTAGGATAAAAGAGCAATTCAGCACCATTCAGAGCAAGACAGCGCGCTGTTTCAGGAAACCATTGATCCCAACAGATACCAATCCCAATCTTAGCATAGCGAGTATCCCAGACCTTGAAACCAGTGTTACCAGGCGTAAAATAAAACTTTTCTTGATAATAATGATCATCTGGTATGTGGGTTTTCCGATAAACACCCAGCACTTCCCCATCTGCATCAATGACAGCAATAGAGTTATATAAGACATTGCCATCTTTTTCATAAAAACTAATTGGTAAAACAACTTGTAGTTCCTTAGCAAGCACTTTAAAATGCTGAATGGCTGTATTTTCTGTCACCGACTGGGCACACTGGTAGTAGTCATACTGACGTTCCTGACAGAAATAGGGACGTTCAAACAATTCGGGTAAGAGAATAATTTGTGCGCCTTGTTCTGCAGCCTGACGTACTAAACGCTCTGCAGAGTGGATATTCGTTGCCACATCCTTGGCGCATTGCATCTGGATTGCTGCAACTTTTACATTTCTCATTTTTTCTCCTATTCTGGGATTTGTTGGGTAATACAGTGGATATTACCACCACCCAAGAGAATATCTCTGGCTGGTATTCCGACAACTTTACGGTCTGGGAAACACTTACTGAGGATATCTAAGGCAACTTGGTCATTGACATCTTGAAACTGGGGAACAAGGACAGCCTTGTTGGCAATATAAAAATTAACATAGGAAGCTGCAAGACGTTCACCCGCATAACGCTCTTCTTCACCTTCTTCATAGGTATAGCCTAGCAAATCCTCTTCGGTTACAACTTGATGAAGCGCTGGGATAGGCAATTTATGAATGGTGAAGGGACGCCCTTTTGCATCCGTTTCCTTTTCTAAAAGCTCAAGGTCGGCTGCAGACATGGCATACTGAGGATCGCTTTTGTCGTCTGTCCAAGCTAGAACAAGCTCTGAAGGACCTACAAAGGCTGCAACATTGTCAACGTGTTCATTGGTTTCATCCTGATAAATACCATAAGGAAGCCAAATAACTTTTTCAGCTCCAAGGCTATCTAATAAGGTATTTTCGATTTCCTCTTTACTTAGATGAGGATTGCGACCAGGACTAAGCAAGCAACTTTCAGTCACGAGAATCGTTCCTCGACCATCGCTATGTATTGCACCGCCTTCTAGTACAAAAGGTTTAGCATCATAAACAGGCATTTCCAAGGCCTCAGCAAAACGACTAGCTACTTGGTTATCCTCTTCATAATCTTGATAAAGACCATCGACTGTACCACCCCAGGCATTGAAAGACCAGTCTACTGCCAACTTTTCCCTTTTATCATTGAGGAGAATGGTCGGACCAGTATCACGCGCCCAGGCATCATTTGTCGGAATATCTAAATAAACAACCTTGTCTCCTAGATAGGATTGGGCTTCAGATAGATGATCCTGCTCCACCAAAAGATAAACAGTTTCCCTTTCTGCTATGGTCTTGATAATTTGGCTAAATGCTTTTTTGGCAGCCTTTCCTTGGAAGGGCCATGAACCTGGTCGAGTCGGCCAGATCATGAGGGTTCCATGATGTGGTTCGTACTCTGCTGGCATACGATAGCCTAATTTCTTTGGACTGTCCATCATGATAATCTCCCTTTAAAGTCTTGGTAACCGAAGGCTTTGACTAAACTGCAGTCTCCCTGCTCGTCCATAAGATAGAGACTTGGCAAGCCAATACCGTTAAAAGTATTATTTTTGACAAAGGAGTAAATAGCCATATCTTCGAAATAGAGTCTGTCACCGATTTGGACTGGATTTTCAAAACTATAGTCGCCAATCACATCACCCGTCAGACAAGTATTGGAAGAAAGTCTATAGGTATGGGCTTTTTCCTGAGCCTCAAATCCATTTCTCAAAGGTGGACGATAGGGCATCTCAAGTACATCTGGCATATGGCAGGTCGCGGAGGCATCTAAAACCAAGATCTCCATACTGTTTTCTACAATATCCAATACTTCAGTTGCTAGATAACCCGCATTGAGCGCAATGGCTTCACCCGGCTCGATATAGACCTCAAGATTGTAAGTTTCTCGGATACGCTTGATTTCAGAAATCAGCAAATCCACATCGTAATCTTCTCTTGTGATGTGGTGTCCGCCACCCATATTGAGCCATTTCACCTCATGTAAATAAGGACCAAACTGCGCTTCTACTGCTTTCAAAGTTGTCTCTAAATCATCTGAACCTTGCTCGCAAAGGGTATGAAAATGAAGTCCGTCCACTAAATCCAACAAATCACTAGGAATTTTATCAAGTGTCACACCAAAACGAGAACCTGGTGAACAAGGGTCATAGAGCGCGTGATCTCCTTGGGTTGAACATTGAGGATTGATACGCAAACCGACACTGATACCAGCCGCTCGACAACGAGGACCATGTTTACGCAACTGTCTCTCCGAGTTAAAGACGATATGGTCTGTTATCTCAAGCAATTCCTCCAAGTCCACATCCCTGAAAGCTGGCGCAAAAACATGGACTTCCCCCGGAAATTCTTCTCTAGCCAGCTTCGCTTCATAGAGACCACTTGCAGTTGTACCAGATAGGTACTGGCTAATCAAGGGATAGGTTTTGTAGAGGGAATATGCTTTCTGGGCAAGCAAAACCTTGCAACCAGCTTCTTCTTGTACATATTGTAAAATGCGACAGTTGGCTTCTAACTTTGCTAAGTCAATGACGTAAGCTGGTGTTGGTACTTGTTCTAGCTTCATTAGTCCACCATTTGCGGATTCTCAACCACAACCCAAGGCAAACCATACTCATTCAATGCTTCCATGAATGGATCTGGATCCAACTCTTCAAGGTTGTAAACTCCAGGTTGTTTCCAAGTACCGTTCATCACTAATTTTGTCCCAATCATAGCTGGAACTCCTGTTGTGTAAGAAATAGCTTGTGAACCAACCTCTGCGTAACATTCCTGATGGTCGCAAACATTGTAGATATAGATGGTCTTTTCAACACCGTCTTTGACACCTGTAAAGATACAACCGATATTGGTTTTACCAACTGTGCGTGGACCAAGGCTGGCTGGATCTGGAAGCAAAGCTTTCAAAAATTGGATTGGTACGATTTCTTGACCGTTAAAGTTAATGGTATCCGTACGAAGGAGTCCGACATTTCCCAAGCATTTCATGTGTGTTAGATAAGATTGCCCAAAGGTCATAAAGAAACGAATCCGTTTGACACCAGGAATGTTTTTGGCCAATGATTCAATTTCTTCATGGTGAAGGAGATACATGTCTTTTTGTCCAACTTGAGGGAAATCATACTCACGCTTGATAGACATAGCTTCAACTTCGACCCATTTTCCATCTTCCCAGTAAGAACCTGGCGCAGAAACCTCGCGGAGATTGATTTCTGGGTTAAAGTTTGTCGCAAATGGATAACCGTGATCTCCACCATTACAGTCTAAAATGTCGATATAGTGGATTTCATCGAAGTAATGTTTGAGGGCATATGCTGAAAAGACACTAGTCACACCTGGGTCAAAACCAGAACCAAGAAGAGCAGTTAAGCCAGCTTCTTTGAATTTCTCCTGATAAGCCCACTGCCATGAGTAGTCAAAGTAGGCTGTAAATCCAAGTTCCTTACAACGTTTCTCATAAATAGCACGCCATTCAGGGTCTTCTGTATTCTCAGCCTCATAGTTGGCAGTATCTATATAGTGGACACCTGTCGCCAAACAAGCATCCATGATAGTTAAGTCTTGGTATGGCAGAGCTACGTTCAAAACGGCTTCTGGTTTGTAGCTTTCAATCAAAGCAATCACTTCTTCTACCTTATCAGCATCAAGAGCAGCTGTTTCAATCTTTGTACTTGTTTTGCCTTCTAATTTAGCCTTCAAATCATCACATTTTGACTTTGTACGGCTAGCAATCATAATCTCTGTAAAGGTTTCGCTATCTTGACAAATCTTTGAAATAGCAACTTGGGCAACGCCCCCACATCCAATGACTAATAAACGACTCATTTTTTCCCTTCCTCATCTTCTAAAATATCCTCAACATACTTGGGCAACATAAAGGCACCCACATGTAAGTTTGCAGTGTAGTATTCTGTGAAAAGCTGGCGTTTTTTCCAGCCTTCCTTATCAAAATCTTTGACCGGGTGGTATTTTTTCGATGCAAATCCAAACAACCAATAACCAGCAGGACTGGTTGGGATGTGCGCCTGATAAACCCGACTGATTGGAAAGGCTTGATTGACCTTACGGTGCATACTTCGGCAAGCTGACTCATCTTCGTCAAAGAAAGGACTACCATGCTGATAAATCATGATGCCGTCTTTTTTGAGAGCTCTGTAACTGTTTCCATAAAATTCCTTGGTAAAGAGCCCTTCCGTATGTCCAAATGGATCTGTTGCATCGTTGATGATAATATCGTAGTCATCTTCACAGTTTCGCAAAAAGCGTAGCCCATTTTGGTAGTAAATGGTAACACGAGGATCATCTAGCCCTGCAGCAAAGTCTGGGAAATACTCACGGCAGACCTCAACCAACATCTCATCTGGTTCCACAATATCGATTTGCTCAAGTTCAGGATAGAGGGTTAATACTTGGGCAACACCACCGTCACCACCCCCAATAACCAAGACTTTCTTTGGATTGGGATGCACAGCCATGGGAACGTGAACGGTCATTTCGTTGTAAACAAAATCATCCGCATCTGAGAACAAGACGTGACCATTTAAAATCAGTATTTTCCCAAAAGCTGGCGTATCCAAGACTTCGATATCCTGCCATTCACTTTTTCCAGCATAGAGTTGCTTGGCAGTTCTCAAGGACAATTTCACATCTGGAGTATGAACTTCAGAAAACCATAAATCCATCTAGTTCTCCTTTCTCTTAATGACGTTGATGTGATTGACCTCTGGATCTTCCGTCCCTTGGAGGGAGCAACCACGTTCCTTGGCAAATTGGATATAGTCTACAATTTCTCGTGTAATACGTTCACCAGGAGCCAAAATTGGAATCCCTGGAGGATAGCACATGACAAATTCCCCACAGACATGTCCAACAGAATCAGCCAAGGATAAACTTTCTCTTTCTGAATAGAAGGCTTCTTGTGGAGACAGCACTAACTCTGGTTGGATATATTCTCCAGCTATCAAGTCTTTCCCATCTCTTGAGTAGAGTCTCTTGATATCAGCCAAAGCACCGACCAAACGTTCGATATCTTGGATGCGGTCACCGATGGAAATATAGGCCAAGATATTCCCAATATCCCCAAACTCGATCTGAATATCGTATTCATCTCGCAAGAGGTCATAAACCTCTATCCCTGTTAGCCCAATCCCCTGAGTGTACACTGACAGCTTGGTCACATCAAAATCACAGACTGACACACCGTCTATTAACTCTTTTGAGTAGGCATAGTAACCACCAATAGCATTGATTTCACGACGAGCATACTCGGATAGCTCAATGACTTTCTCAAACGACTCTTTTCCACGAAGAGCTAAGTTGCGACGTGAAATATCCAAACTAGACATTAACAAGTAGGAGGCTGATGTTGACTGAGTCAAGTTGATGATCTGACGAACGTACTCGGGATTCATCTGATTCCCAATAAGTAAAATGGAGCTTTGGGTCAAACTCCCACCAGACTTATGCATAGAGACCGCTGCCATATCAGCGCCAACGTCCATAGCAGATAGCGGCAATTTATCTGTAAAATGCAGATGAGCTCCATGGGCTTCGTCCACTAAAACAAGCATGCCAGCTTCATGAGCCATTTCCGTCAAACCTTTAAGGTCTGAACAAATCCCATAGTAGGTAGGATTGTTGATTAGGATAGCTTTAGCATCCGGATGTTCCTTGATGGCCTGTGCAACACGGTCATTTTCAAGACCTAAAGCGATGCCGATTTTAGGATCTACACTCATCTCGATATAGATGGGAATGGCACCACATAGAACCAGCGCATTGATAGCAGATTTGTGGACATTACGTGGCAGAATAATCTTATCTCCTGCCTTGCAGGTGGAAAGAATCATGGTTTGAACAGATGATGTTGTTCCACCAATCATGAGAAAGGCATGCGCTGCTCCAAAAGTATCAGCTGCTAGTTCCTCTGAATCCCGAATAATCGAAATGGGATGGCCTAGATTATCCAAGGGTTTCATAGAATTGACATCAATGCCAACACATTTTTCTCCCAACAATTCAACAAGTTCTGGATTTCCCCGTCCGCGTTTGTGACCTGGTACATCAAAGGGAACAATCCGTTTCTTTCTTAGCTTAATCAGACCTTCATAAATAGGGGCCTGATTTTGATCTAACTTTTTCAAGACATACTCCTTTACCGTATTTTTAGCTCCTCAAAATGATGAGGGAGACCAAAGGTTGACTTATGAAAAAAGAGCAGGTTTTCACCTGCTCTGCAATCTTCTGACGTGTTTATTTTGGTTTCTGTTGAGTATGTCTGTTCCTGATGTTTCCTAACTCTCTAGTAGCAAATATTACGTACTTTATTGATCGTTTCACAAGATGACGTGTGCTTTCACCACACTAAAATTTATGAATTAGGACAAGCGTCCTAACATCAACTTATAAAAGTAGGCTTTTAACCCTATCAATAATGTGGCTTTTCAACCACGCTTCGGCATTCAACCCTGCCTGTCCGTAGGCATTTTTTACTCGGGTTTATATTTGCTAGAAAACATCTTCTCATTTTCTAAGCCTTATAACTATATCATGTTTACAAGAGCTTGTAAAGTACTTTTTTTGAATTTACTTAAATTTTGTTCGTAAATAGTTGAATTGCTACCAAAAAGTTCATGTTCAACGAACTGGAAACGATTATAAAAGGAACTATTTTTTAGTTCCTTTCAAGATTATTTAATCTTATGCTTATCCATTTTTTCCTGGAAAATTTCTGTAATGATTTGGCGCAATTCTTCTCGTTCCTTCTCAGGAATCTCACCACTTCTCTTGGCAGCTGCATAGAGCTCTGGATGTTCGATGGAAATTCGCTTTATTGTCCGAGTTGTTGCGTGTTTTCTCACAAAAAATGGGATGCGTTTGATCCATTCCTGAGGTACTAGGGCAAGGATTTTCGCAGCAGTTTCCTTATCGCTAATTTCAGATGTTATCAGTCCCTGCTTTATCATTTCCTGTTCTTTTTCAGTAAAATCTTTTAATTCTATGATTCTTCTCCTAGTTAGTAAATGACTCTATGGTAGATTATATACTAATCCTGACCAAAGTACAAATAGAATAACATCAAAAAAACTTAGTAGGTCTTCATTTCACTAATCATCACGCGCTACTTCTCCAACTAGCTCAAAATCTATCATATGGTAGTTTTCATCCAAGCGAATTAAGGAAAAATACTCATTCCAAAACAGGTGGTCACTGGGACTTTTCCACTGGATACCATACCATAGTTGGGTCGAGTCTACAGGATGTGCAGGCGGAACTGACCATAATTTATCACCAAAGGTTGTTCGCATGGTTCCTTCTTCAATTCTAGTCAGTAAATCCACACCATCTAGCTTATAGGAGATAGCTTTTGATTTTGCTGCTTTGATACGATCTTCATCTAGCTTAAACTGGATAATTTTACAGTCCTCTAAAGCAATTTCTTTTGTTTCATCTCCGTATAAGGAAATACTTCCAAGGATTAAACCATCTTTGCCAAGAAGATAGGGAGCATACGACACAGCATTGCTATCTTGATGAAAACCTTTTTCGATAAAAATACTCTTATCAGCCTGATATTTTTTGATTTTCCCCGAAGAAAGAGCCTCATCATAATCGTTACTAAAGCTATCCTCCCCCCTGATATAAATGTCAAAACCTGCTTTTAGAAGGTCGCTCACACTTGTTTGTGTTAGCGTGATCGACTTGTCATCTATCGTCAATTCTGGTGCTTTTGGTGGCAACCCTATCTGACCATAGGCTATCATAAGAAATAAAGCCATCATAAAAGAAACCACAAGTGCAATCATCGCTTTTCCCGTGCGTTTTCTGGCATTAAAAAGTGCCATAATCGGCGGTAGGATGACAATTCTGGCCAAGATAGCATTACCAGTTCCACCCCTACTCATTATTTGGACTACAAAAACACCAGCAATCGCAATCATCGACAAATAAACCAAAAGCTCGCCAAACCCCATCTTGTCTGTACGAGTTTGTTCATTTACTGGCTCATCTAAGACGGATTTCCCATTCACTACCAGCCTTTTGAGGAAGAAATACATTCCGAGTCCAATCCCCAAAAATGCCAATGCAAGAAAAGTTAGCGAACTGATTACAATTATTCTACCCATCTCAATTTTCTCCTTAGTTAATACATTCAACCTTTAATTTCTTTTTCAAGGTTCTATTCGCAATCAGTAGCACAAGCAAAAGAAAGGGCGCTCCATTAAGAACAAATATGGGGAAAGCCTTGATAGCAATCCATAATATCGTCCCTTTTTTCTCAATCCAACTACTCCCCCAATCACCATTGATCAATGGAAATAGTGATTCTATGTAGCCTTGATACCATAGGAAGAATGGATTTTGGGAGCAATTCGCATTCAGCCAGATAATTATCAAGCAAAACAGAATCAAGTAGACCAAACCGACAAATACACTAATCCGTCTGGTGGTCTTTGTCGCCTGTTGACAGATTCTTTCTTTGGCCTCTTGATCAAACCCTTCCAGAGCACTATTCTTGCAAGTTTCTTTTTCAAATCTGTAGAGTAGATACCGATAGAGGTAATCCTTTCGCATATCGCCTTTCATATAAAACCTCGTCTAAAGCTTGGAGAACAAATTAAAAATCTTCTAATTCAAGGAATTGCAGTCTAGATAATTTGTGATTATTGCAGAAGGGTACATAGGGCTTTTTTTTCAGAGCATATCAACATACCATGTTTTTTCATCGCCAAATCCATAGAATTTCTCATCAATCAACCATTTGCCATCAATCAACCTAAGCACAAACTTATGTTTCATTTCCAAAGCTTCCTCATAGTATAGTATGACCGTTGCCAGATCCCTTTTTCGCATGGTAAACCAAACGGAAAAATTCTCGCCTCGTAAATACGAATACTCACTTGGATGGCCATAGGAGTTCCTAGCCCCTTTTAATAAGAGTTTCTCGCTTACACAGCCATCCAGGAGAGCCAGATAGCGTTGATGGTATTCGTCCATCAGTTTCTTCCATTCGGGATGAATCTGATGTGAAGGTATCTTGAGTAGCCTTTTTTCAGCATCGAGTTCCTTGTTGTATTCATAGATTCCTTCTTCCAAAAAGGTTAATTTCTGTAATAATTCCAATAAGAATGTAAGAGTTCATCTACCATTTTTTTGTATTTTTCTGGGGTGCTTTTTAACGTCAGTTCCATTATCTTCTAACCTCGATATTCATGTGTCAGTTCTGCCAATTCTCTATCAGACAGACTACCATCAGTATAGAGTTTTTTCAACAACTTATCATCAAATTCAAAAGAATAATATTCTATCACAAATTCTTTAAACCTATCGTATGTATCAAAGGTGTATCCCAATAACCAAGTTCCGCCGTTATTATTCTCAATGTTATTTTGATGAATGGTACCATCATACCAGATACAAAATGTTGTTTCTTCTCTTTCTTTTAAAGTTAAAAGATTCAGCCATTTTTCATCAATACCTTCATAAATCCTGTCGATAATGTTCTGATTCCATTGGTCAGCTGCAAACTGATTGAGACTATTTTCATGATCAAATCCCTTTATCAAGACCACTTCTTCTGTAAAAATCACATCCAAAGAATCCCCAGCACCGTTATCAATGCTGTATCGGCTAGTGAAGTCCGTTACTTTCTTTCGTATCAATCTCAAATAGTCTTTTGAAGGATCTGTTAAATAATCATCCAAAACATACAAGGCCTCAAGGCTTTTTTGCATATTGTCCCGGTATAAGTGCTTCATATCTCACCTTTTCTACCCATCTTTTCCATTACTTGCTAAAATCGCAATTCTTATAGCGAGAAGAAACAAAGCCTGAAATCGAAATCTGAGGAATATTCCATTCATTAGCTAGGTAAATCCTGCATTCAATTTCATCTCCTTTAGGAGTCCTTGCAATAAATTCGTATCTTCCTAATTCTTCATTGTTTCTATTTCTTTCAATCCTTTCGAAATAGCTTTCTTTAAAAAATTTCTGAAACGCTTCCCAAATCAGCTCAACCTCATTAAGCGATAATTCGACTTTTAGACCATATCCCAATCCAACCTTACATCTCATCTTTCGACCCGTTTCATCAGCTTTGCAAGTTTTTACGCTTCCTTTATTATGAACCCAATCAATACTATCCAATTGATTGATCTTAATAGCTAATAAGTCTTTGAACCCAGTCATTTGTCCTAGAAAATACTTAGATGCAATTTCAAAAATCTCTAAATTCTCCAATGCCATCATCCTCTCTTATAATTTGAACCTTTCTTGGCCAGCTTACACTAGTTTCCTAATCCGCATCTACCCAGAGATGATATTTTTTACAGTCAAGACATTTCAATAGATAGCCACAAACGGATCTATTACCATCCTCGATTAATATTGGATCTTGAAACTCTTTATATATAAAATACTTCTCGTTTTTCTTCTATTATACCACTTAAACGACAAAAGCCTGTAGTTTCAGTGTACTGCAGGCTTACTATGTAGAAAGAAACAATGATGACCACAACATTCATACATTTCAGGTGCTGATATTGATAATATGTTCCTTTGTAGTTTTAGAGATGCAGAAACTTATCTATCAAATAACTCTCAAATGTTTCTATATGATTGGTGTCTAATGCTTACTTAGAAATCTAATAGCAGATTTTTGAGCCTTTTCTATTTTTTCAAGGTCCATATTTTCTACTGCAGAAGATGGTATCCATCTCTTGCCAAATAATATTTGAGCTGCTTCTATCATCATACCGCAAGCATAGAGGTCTTTTTCTTCGGTAATAGCTTGAATAAAACTGGTCTTTACTTCTTTGGATATGATTTCTACTTTTACTCTATGAAAGGACAGTTGCATGAGACTTGCCGCAGACCATGCACGACAAAAAGCATCTCCATCACCTAGCATTTGTCTTGTCAAAAGACCAATTTCTTTTTCTGTTCCTACCCAACCTAAAGCTATGACCACCTTTTGACGAAGAATAGTATTCTTTATATCTAAAAGTGAAATGAGAATAGGAATCAGTTGGTCACAAAGCGACCAATAAAAATCTCGATGCTTTGATTTAGAAAGGATTTCCGCTATAAGATACGCAGTCAATACACTTTGTTTTTCATCTTTAACTTCATCCAACTGTTCAAATAGAAACTCTAATCCATCTCTTCCATGTTTATCAAAGCTACCTTCTAAATGCAGGTTTCTACCTTCATTCCAATCTTTGCAAATCAGTTCATAATGATATGCGATTTCTTGGGAACTACCCAAATTAGCTACAAATTTGATTCTTTTACCAGAAGGAAAGCTTTCTTTTTCCAAGTCAAGATATGCTTTTTGTAAATCTTCTTTATCCATTTTTTGCCTCAAGCTATTTTATTCTTTTAGAAACGTTTGATAAACCTTTTAACAAATAGTGACCATGACATTACCATTGAGCTCTAAAATTTTCTTGTAAAAATCTTTCATTGCTTGGAAATACTCGCAGATTTCTTCTTCAATCTCTTCCTCTTCTTCATCATAATCCCAAATATCAGGATAAAGATCTGCATTTTTACAAGCTTGCATACTAAAATGCGCCATGGCTTCTTCCATATCAAAGTTTTCCAATGCTGAATAAATTTCTGCTACTTTTGTTTTTTCTGTATAAGTAATATATTCTGCGACATTTTCAAGTGGCGTCACACCCAAAATAGCCACGCTCAAAGGATCATTCCGACTGGGGTTTGAAGTACCAACATCTGTAAGCACAAAATGAAGAACATCCCACATTTTATCTATATCAAGTAGAAGTTCTTCTTCCTCTACTATCTCAAATTGATCTTCTTCTTCAGCATTAAAACTTTTCATTTGATGTAAATACTGATCATTGATATATCTATAATTAGCAATCATTCCCATTTGTTTTTCCTCCAAAATTTCTATGTTGAATGACATTTTTATATAAGCTCAATTTCGCCCAGGTTTAGTTTTTGCCTGATTTATTGTATCCTCAGATGTTTTCCCTATAAAGTGTTATAATAAAGGTGTATCTAAAATGTGGATTATAGTTTAAAAAGGAGAATAGCGATGGGCTTTTTTATATTTGCTTTGACTTTTTATTTTATTTTCTTCCTATTCTTAGTCTGTACGATTTATCTCTATTTTAAACTGGCGAATGCCGTTAGCGCCGGCGAAGAAGTTCCTAAGTGGATGTATCAGTTTGGGCAAGGTTTTCAAGGACGCTACCATATTGAATATGAAGATATCACTAATAGGAACGCTCTCAAAGAAGTAAACTTATTTATTTTCTATTTTGTTCTGGCTAATATCATCACTCTAGTGGCACTGTATGTTAAAATGGACAATTTTTCAGCAGCTCTTTATACTTGTTTAAAGGCTCAATTTGCCATTGTTGTAGCAAGTATGCTGTTTAGAAGCCTTATCAACTTAATGTTATTTATAGTAAAGCGTCCAAGGAAAAACCATCACCGCTATTCATCATCTAATGCGGTTGTTGGTGCTGTCTTTTTGACTACTTTCATCTTTACTTTTTGCATCTTCATTACTGGCTTTCCTGCTCAACCTTTTGGAATACAAATCGATAAGACCAATGTGGTGGTCGGAGAAACAAGGGCTTCAGAACTACTGGATCAGGGGTTCAGCTTTACCGGAAAAAATCCTGAGAGCGAGATTGTGAACAAACGCAATGACCACTTCTACTACGGAGAACTGCTTGAAATAGTTCGAGATGGTAAATCTTACGGTCTTATGAGCATTACACCAAAGTGGAAAGACACTGATAAACTCGCGAACTGCGTGGTTACATACTATGAAATCTCAGCAGAGAGCCCGCAACTCTCCCAAGTTAACATCAATAACCAAGACCTCTCCAAACTTACAATCAATGACTTTAAAACAAAGAAATTAACAGATATCTTTTCACTGAAACCTGCTGACGCTAAAGAAGTGAAACAGGACACCTACTTCAGTCTGAGACTGCAAACTGCTGACTATGTGCTATGGAATAGCTATCATTTTGTGGCGAATTTCAATAGTGATCAGTCCCCCTATCGATACGGTGTAAGAGTCCAGCATACAATCTGGGAGTGAGAAAATCCCTACTCCTGATAGGATAATGTAACGCTGTCTATCTCTTTGAAATAGCTCTTCATCTTAAATAAAACTCTTATATTTTTATAGGGAACTCCGTCGCTCTCCTCTTCACTAGTGGAGGGCCTTTTTGTTCCAAGCATATCATACAAATCAGCAGTTAATTCTTTTCTTTTATCAAATTCAAAATAGACATCTCCAATATACATACTTGCTGGATCAGAGATGACAGCCTTCACCAACGTTCCATCTAAAACAGAACATTCCTTATCACTTAGATTTTTCACCTGCACTGTAACTTTTGTATAATACTCTAAACTATTATCATTATAGTCTTTAGACAATATATAGTTTTCGCTATTTTCTCCAGGTTGCAACTTGATCTTTTGAAGTTCTTCTACTGTGGTAGATGATAATTCGAAATGCTTATATAAGCAATCATCGAGTGTATCGCTCCCCAGTACAAAGGAAGTCGTGTTTACTATAAATACAAATCCCTTTGAATTCTCAGGGTGTGTTCGTAGTTGGGGTTCCAATTCTTGACGAATTTTCTCAAAAGGTCTTATGTTTAATTTCCCATTTTCTGCGTTGCAAATTTGTCGATAAATACTGGTATCGATTGAACCATCAAGATTCCTCCTCGAGCTCTTTAATCGAATACCACTGATATCCATTCGTACCCCGAAACAATCAGTTTCTACTAAAATAGGATACTTCAGGCTAGTATAGTTGATAAAGTCCAATATCTTGTCATAGGATTCTTTTAGCTGATCTAAATTTGTTACTTCTGTAGAATAGACAAAATTTACGGGATGCAGATAGGAAAGGAGATCATCACCTAGATTATGATTTTCCTTATATTCCGCAAGAGCTCTTGTGCAGAATGTTTCTTCAAAATCAGAATGAATAAAAGGTGATCCCATTGCTAGCCAATCATGGGACACACTACAAGTAAAGGGAATATTTGGATAATCCTTCAATGTCACAAACCAATAATGGGAATGCCTGGGATCTTCTTTCATCTCATAAGTATTTTCTCCATAGACCTTATTGAGATATCGAACTAGTCGCTCTTTGTCTTCTTTTTGCGAGGTGCAGGCACTTAGTAGAAAGGCGCCAACTATAATAATAAATAGACAGGAAATTTTTTTAAATAGTTTCATATTTTCCTCTTCCTTGCTATCTAATCAATATTCTCTACGATAAAGGGACTTTTATAAGTTGAATTCTTTGACTTGCTTCCTTCTAATGATAGTATGAGTGGATAATAAATTCTTCACTTCTTCAACACTAGATCGACTATTTAAATTCGAGTAAGTTACACTAGATTGAGTAAAAATTGTATTTTTTCACACTTTTCTCTTATAATTAACTGTAACTCACCGCACTCTAGCATCTACAACCTCTGCGATATAAAATACTCTCATCAAATAAATTTGCTCAAATCGTCAAATGAATAATCTTTATAGATTTGATTTGGTTTAAGTACAGAATCAGTTGTAACAGGCAAGTTTTCCAGTAATGTTTCCGCATTTAGTCCTTGTGGTAAGGAAATCAATTCTTCAGTCATGTTTTCCTGTCTATGCGCAGTAAATAGAAACTCCCCTTTTTCCCAATCTATTGCAAAATTATTCATCACTTCAGATTTGGATATGTCTAACAATTCTTTCTGCTGTGCTATAAAGTTTTCATAGATAAATTCATAAAGTGCTTCTTTGTCTATTTTCACAACTCTAAGTGTGTTGGCATCCATTGATTTTCATACTCCTTTTAAAGCGTGACCCAATTATTGTTTTAACATAAATTGACTTGATAACTAAAATTACAATAGCTCGACTTCAATACCAGCCGCATCGAAGATTTCTTTCACGCTATCAAAATTGCTGCTTAAAATAGTTGATTCTTTCAAGTTTGGAAATTGTTGCAGTTCGGATAAACTGAGCTCATTCAAATCAAATGTTTCATCCTCTCCATCCCATTGTGGAATGATATTCATATAAATCTCATTTCCACCATCCATGTAAATTTCTTTGACCTCTTCAGCATATTTCTTAGGAATAGATAATGCTTCAAAATACTCAAGAGCAGGCCTTATAACTTCCATGCTTTCAGTATCAATCTCTTCTTCACTGTATTGATCAGCAAAAGTATATATATCAAAGGATGGTTTCAATACTTGTAAATCGTACATTAAGACCTGAATGACGGTCAATTTAAAATTCAAATGATCAAAATGGAGGATTTGTCCAGAATCCACCTTTGTTTCATCATTTTCTAAATCAAGTTTCTTTTCAGAAACAGTCTGATTTTCTTTAACCTTGTCATGCGACTCCTGATTGAACCGCTTGTTTCTTTTTCGCTTAAAAAAATTAAACATGATTTCTCCTTACTAAGTTTCATCTAAATAAATTTTTACTTTGAGGTATTCCTTGTCTTTAGCATCGGCAAAGACCTCAGAGTTTCGAATATAGTCAAAGATATTCTCATCAGGATCTTCGTCCCATATAGACTCTCTAAACTCTGCATTCTCACTAGTCGGCTTATAGAAAATATCTAAATGGACTTGATAAAATTCTTCATCGTCATTAGGAGCCTGTCGAACCAAGGACATTTGGTCAGTGATCTTTTCTTTTAAAGATTGGACTAGATGGTTCATCGTTCTCTTTTTTCTAAGAGTTTGCCTCTGGTATTTCCTTTATTATACTACATAAATAGAAAAAAGACTAAAACGAATGGTCCCCCATCATTACAGTCTTTTTAATCATATTTTTTATTGAATGACAAATCCTTTTGGCAAAATCACCAGTTGCTGTTCTAGTTCTTGGCAATGACTTGCTAACGCTACAGCATCAATATCTACAAGATAGTTTTCAGCTGATTGGTTAAAAATAGCTTGGATTTTTTGTCCATCATAATTCCATTCGAGAGCAAGCACGTCCGACTTGATTTCTTTCAGGTTGTAGGTTCCATGTTGAATAATGTCCGCAACTCCTTTACGAAGCTGAATCAACTTCTTCATGAAATCGAGCATGTCAGTGCTATCGGAAACACGTTCCCAAGGCATAACGCGACGACAATCTGGGTCTGGTCCTCCATTTAACTCCAACTCCGTTCCATAGTAGAAACATGGTGTGCCTCTTTGTAAAAAGAGGCAGGCTAGGGCAGACTTAACCAGTTGGCTATCTCCCTTGGCAGTAGCCAAAATACGCTCCGTATCATGCGAATCCAAAAGATTGAACATCACTTCCGAAATCTGTTGTCTATAGTACATAGACTGGCTATTGATCTCATTGATGAATTGATGTGTTTTCTTAGTCCTTCGCAAGAAATAATCCTTGATGCTGTCGGAGAGAGGATAGTTCATGACTGCGTGGAACTCATCACCATTTAGCCAAGGCTGAGAAGTGTGCCAGACCTCTCCAAGAATATAAAGGTCAGGTTTTTTAGCCAAGACAGCCTTACGGAAATCTCGCCAAAA
The DNA here is from genome assembly GCF_007475365.1 of Streptococcus oralis subsp. dentisani. Taxonomy (NCBI): domain Bacteria; kingdom Bacillati; phylum Bacillota; class Bacilli; order Lactobacillales; family Streptococcaceae; genus Streptococcus; species Streptococcus oralis. The sequence continues at coordinate 502,496 of NZ_CP034442.1, forward strand.
TTGGTGGTCGACTTCATTTGCCACATCTAAGCGCCAAGCATCGATATCAAACTCTTCAATCCAGTAGATCGCAACGCTCAATAGATAGTCTCTTACTTGAGGATTTGCCGTATTGAGCTTAGGCATATAGCTCTCAAAGGCAAAGGTGTGATAAGGGAGTTTTCTCGGATTACCTAGCTTATCCTTGGTCACTGGAAACTCTTGAACATGGAACCAGTCTTTGTAAACTGAATCTTCACCATGTTTGAGAACATCCTGCCACTGTGGAGATTGGTCTCCGATATGGTTGAAAACAGCGTCCAGCATGATTTTCATGCCTCTCTGATGGGCTTGATCCACCAGTTGACGGAAGGATTCCTTGTCTCCAAAATGACGGTCAATTTCAAAATAATCCGTCGTATTGTACTTGTGATTGCTTGGAGATTCAAAAATCGGACAGAGATAAAGTCCTGTAATCCCTAAGTCCTGCAAGTAATCCAGATGATCAATAATACCCTGTAAATCCCCACCAAAGAAATCCTTACTTTTAGGTGTGATAGACGAGTCCCAAGCTAGCGCCCCTTCTGGTGAAATTTCAGGATTGCCATTTGCAAATCTTTCTGGGAAAATCTGGTACCATACCGTTTCAGCCACCCAGTCAGGAACATAGCAAGCATCAATCTCATGGATATAAGGAATTTTAAAGCCGTTTCCCTCGTAATGAAGGTTGTCTACTGTATTTTCAACACATCCCTTATCGCCATACAAAATACTCTGACCTTGCTTATTCTTGAGTTCAAAGAGATACTGGAGTCGGGCATAGCCAACTGTAACTTCCACTTGCCAGTAATCAAATATGGCATCGGAGGTGACTTTGGTCATCTCCTTGCTTGCTTCATAATGGTCCTCTATAAAGATAAAAGGATCTCCATAATGCAAGTTGATGCTTTCAATATCATCTTTCTTGGTCCGGATACGAATGTGCATTGTCTTATCTTTATAAAGATAAGCATACTCCGACTCTGGTCTATGGTAAATGGCTGTTAATTCCATTGTTTTGTCTCCTAATTTACTTTAATTCACTTATACCGCAAACGTTTTCACAATCGTGGTTCTAGTATACTACTTTAAAATTTTATTTGCAAGTTATTCTTCTTGGTTAATACCGAGAACCTTTTCATATGTAAAGAAAAGGTTCTCATTTTTGCATATTTTCCTACACACTCAACAGTTCATTAATATTGCGTCAATACTTTTTTGGTCAACTATCTTATGCACAAAACCTGCTTTTTATTAACTACCTTATGATTATATCATTGCCTACTATGAAGGTTTGTCTATTCATTAGTTTCTGTGCAAATGCCCAAGCTTTTTCTTCTGTGTCATTACTATTTTTAGGAGTTGACCAAACTTTTCTCATCTGTTCAATTCTGAAACTCTTATCAGCACTTCTCCCATCTTCATTGTAAATATATGCCTCTAAGCCCCAAATCCATAGTATGAAGTCCCATACATTGTAATTAATCTTTTTAGGGATTTCTATATTGGTATATTCACAAACCTTTAAAGAGTTTTTTCTATCACCTATAACATATAGCCGATATGCTAGCTCACACAAGTTGGTAACATCAGCACTTCTCATTAATGAAGACTTCGTGATTAATCTCTTACAAAGATTGGTGATTTTCTGATCTGTATGATCCATCATAACTTCTTCAAATAACATATTTCCGTCCTCCAGTATTCTTAAACATTCCAATTTAATTGATCAAATAATTACTAATAGTATATCCTTTTTAAAGAAAGCTATAGAATCTTTGCTACTTTCATCAATCTTCGTAAACTGTTTCTGAATTTTTTACATCTAATTATATTATGATTTCGTGCGATGGCTCAAGCTCTTAGGCGATTATCACACGCTAAAAAAGAGACACAACAATTGGATTAATAGCCAAAGACTGTGTATTGTTTGTTAAACTATTTTGATATGTCTGCAAGGGGGCAATACTTAGATTCTTTATCCTTTAGCCAATCCCCAATCAGTTTATTTAGATAAATTTTATTCACATGAATCCAATCAATCTCTTCTTTTCCATTTTTGTAGTCATAACATCTGAAAATCAATTCATTTCCTGTCTGATATAGTGAATTCATCCCACAATAATCTCCATGGCAGGTATCGATGTTATCTTCAATTATTAACTGATCAACTAACTCCAGTGTATTTAATTTGAACACATACCATCGTTCTTCCGTTGTACAAAATATACCAAATGAATCGTTAATTTGCCAAACATTTGATAAGGCATCATTTCCAAATACAGAGTAGCTTTGGCTAAACTTTATCTGAAAATCATGATTGGATATTTTGTAAAAGTCAGCTGTATAAAAATCCACCATCAAAGAATCTTCCTCATCAATACCGAAAGTATATGTCAGATTCTTAGGAAATGTATGTGTTATTGTTAGCTTATTTTTAAGAAATGCCAGGCAATAATCTTGAGAACCATCCTGTCCCGCCGTCAATGATACAATTATTCTATGTTCATCAGGCAAGCTCACAAAAGTTATCTCCGAATCAAGAAAGTCATCTTCCAGATCTATATGGGTAGTCCGATTCTTATTATTGTTCATAACCACAATCCGAATCACTTTCTCACTTTTTCGATAAGCAAACCAAATTAAACTTTTTGCATACGATTCGTGCCATCCAAGTAGAGTAGCTTCTTCGGCTACTTTACACCCGAATTCTATACTATCTTGCTTATTCTCTTCTATCAAAAAATTTTCTTTACTTTTTGTATAATGACGAAGATAAATCACTTTTAATCACCTCCATAAGGTATGTGAAACTCATTTTTCAGTAAACCATAGGTATTTTATTACATTCACAGACTCTTTTATAAGCAAACTAAACTTTTAGATGTCTTTCCAGCCATTCTATCTTCTTAAAATCTTTATTGCTATTTTGATTGTTTCGATAGGAGTCTTGAGAAGAAACTTTGTAAATACTTAGATACTGTTCCAGACTTGGAACACGAAAAGTGATGTTCTCAAGATGAATAAGCTCTATATCCGATTCCGAAACTCCTGCAAAATCAGGTAAGGAATCGATACTTCCATATTCCACACTCACGCCCTCCTTTTGGAATTCATGCTCATGAAGATCTATTAAGGTGTAGCCTAAGTGGTTCATCACTTTCATTATCTTGTCCCAGTCATAAATCCTGAGATGATCAGGCGCTTCCCATCCTCTAGGATCTCCAGGGACATGAATGTCAATGTCAGATGGCTCCCATTCTTCATTTGAACGGTATTCAAATCCCAAAGAACCCATCAGTGTCGGTGTAATTCCGACTTGGTTTAAATGGAAACAAATGGTTTTAAATTCTTCAAATAATAGACTCATGTTTACTCTAAACCTCAAATGTTAATTTCATCTAAATGTTCGTTATTTCTACTTTATTATATTAAAAATCTTCAATAATCTCAATTCGAAAAACAAGTCATAGAATCTAAGTAAAAAGATGAATCGCTTGCCTTGATAGTTAAAAATCAGCAAATATAAAAGATTTGCTGATTCGACATTATTTTTTGCAATTATAGAACCAGAGAATTGTGGCTTTTATTCTAAGGCCTTGTTTTAGGCTTCTTCTGCTTATGAAACGATTGGCTAGCTAGATTATATCGTCGGCAGCTACTACACTGCACATACAACGGCTTCAAAGGATATAAAATCTGTAATTCTTTCCTTTCGAATATAAATTGATTCATTTTTTGTCACATTTTTTCTAAACTGAGTGACTACCTGTTAAATTACAGAAAATTGTTGTTTGATTTCAGACAGTTCTTGTAACTTTCTTTCCAAAACCACTGGATTCATTCCATTTTGAACTGCAATTTCATAATACTTATCAAACTCAGGATGATTATTTTGTTTTACAACTGCTAAAAGTTCTGCAAAATATCCCCAAACATTATTATAGCTCCTTGTTGAAGTATAATCTTCTCTTTTCGGCATCCACTGCAGTTTTACAAAATATTTGTAAAGTATCTTGCTCCATGTTTCTATATCATCGTCATAGCAAAAAAACTTATTTTCAAACAAACTGCCGAAACGCTTATCCCAAAATTTTACATTATCAGGTAAATACCATGTATTACGGGTGTCACGACATATCAATTCTATTGCTATTTTTTCAAGTATTACAGCCGGATCTCCACCTACACAGTCATAACTTCCAGCAACCATGCTTTGTGCGGCTTCTTCTTTTAATTCTTCATAAGCTGTGCTGCTATCAAGCAAGACCAAGGCAATTTTGGCACGGTGACCGAATGCTTTTACTGCACTCAATATTCGATACTTCTCAATTTGGTTCATAGTTCCTCCAGCAATTATTTTTCCTTATGTTGATTCGTCTTTTTGTAACAATTCCTTATACAGATGTCACAATCCCTCTCTAAGATTAATTTCTCTTAGTTGTTTTTTATTTCCTATTTGCTGAATAAAATTATTTTCTTGATTGATAGAATTCCTTATACTTTGGATCGTCAGACTGGAAATATCGGTTGCCTACACCTTTTTGTTTGAGCAGATTCTTCCATAATTCAAATGCTTCGTCTAAGTTTCCAAGTTCAAATTCATACTTTGCCTTCATGTGTTCAACCTCAGAATCAAACAAGTGCAGCTCATCATTGTTTTCGATCATTCTGTCCAACCAAGATTTTGCTATCACCATATCTCTATTTCTGATCGCATGCTTGAAAAAGCTTTTCGCATAGTTGTATCCCTGATTCCATTTTGCTCCCGACTCTGGAAAAGAGTTCCAACCTTGTTCTGCAAGAACGAATCCCTCCTCGAACTTGTTTTCGCCTATCTTGGTTACAGCTTCCTTACCATAAGCAATAACCTCTGCATATCTTTCATCATCCAACAACATCCTACATTCCTCCTCAAATTTTTATTGTTATGTTATCTTTTCAGTCACATGATTGCATTCGTTTTTATCTCAGCAAATACTAAACTATCTTTTACACAGTTACAACAAATGATTTCAATATTCTTTATATTTTTCTATCTAAACGTTAAATTATCCATCCTATTCTCTTATGATTATAACATTTATTATTCATTATTCTTGTTCAGATACCAACTTGGGATTATTCGGTTCATATAGTGATACCATTCTAAAATTTTCTTAGCTTGATTTTGCATTACTGCTACTTCCTCTTCTCCATAAGGAACAGCCCATGGAAGGGTTCCAACTAGGTTGCTTAGAATGTAAATTGCAAGAAGTTTCTAAAATAAATTCGGAACCTCATCATCAAAATATCCATCTATCATACCAGATGCAAAAGAGGAAGATACTTGAGGTCTATCTTTTAAAAATTTACGAACTCCAAGAGAAGCAACTTTTTCCATAAAATCAAATTCAATTTTCTTAGAATCTAGCTTCTCTTTATCAGAAACACGCATAGCATAAACTTCCTCCCTGTGAACTATTGGTTTATACTGACATTCCTACTTGCCATACTCTTTTACTTTATCAGCATATTTAGTCAAAAGATTCTTTGAATAAATTTTTGCATTACTTGAATTTCTAACTTCTTTCCAAAGAATAGAAGCTACTTTTAGTTTATTCGAGTAGTTGCCACTATTTTCGTCTGCACAGAAATCCTTTAAAAATTGGTTCCATTGACAAACCGAATGATCATACTTGGCATAATCTGAATTTCCATAATAAACTTTTAGCATATCTTGGATTGTAAAACTCAAATCATTTTCTCTTTTTACTTTTCTCCAAGCTGTAGCCATATCAGCAGTAAATTTAAAGGGCGAAACATCTGTTAAAGTTGAGAAATATTCTCTAAAGTCTGCATTAAAGGAGAATCCACATTCAAGTAAGGGCGTATCTAAGGCAACGACTTCTACTCGTTTCTTATTTCTTTTTACTGATGATTTTTTAATCAAATTACCCTTAAAGTACTGCTCAATAATATGATTGAGTTCTTGTTTTGTACCTCTATATTCAAGCCCTAATGACTTGCATATCTGTGAAAGTTCATCCCGATACCAATAGAATTTATTAAATTCATCAAAGGATGTGACTTTATCAAACTCAGGTCTGCTCTCTATCAATATAACACCTCCTTAAAAACAGTTTAGGTTGTCATCTCAAAATAATGGAGTTTTAGTTTCTTTATTTTGAGGATTAGCAATGTTTCACTAACAAACTCACACACTCAGCGGTCCGAACTTACCGTATCATTCGTGAAAAAACAATCTTCACAAAATAAAGGAAAATCCTTCGTTTTGATATTGTTCCATTCGTAAACTGAACCTACAATATCTCCAATAATTGCTCCTAGCATGGTATTCCTCCTTATGGCATATCAGATTCGTTACACATTTCTAATGAATCACTCTTTAAAAATGGCACCACCAAATCAATCCACTCATAAGGCAGGTAAGCTGATAAATAGCCGTGATTATAGCCCTTTGCTTCATACAGAATAGTATTGGGATGTAGCTGCTGAAATAATTTCGCCGATGCTTTCACACAATTCAATTCACTTTCACCATAGATATACAGAACCTGCGCCTTGCTAGCAGAAATCGTGTCCTTCAGCTTGTAACGCCCCATATATGTTTTGTAAATGGTCACCAATGTTTTGATAGGTGTCCTTGGCAAATCCTTCAAATAATAAGTTTTTATCTCCACTGGATAAGCCAGTTTAGGATAGATTTTGTCCATCATGCTTAATTGAAGTTTACAAGAGAATTTACTGAACATCAATTTACCAAATAGAGATACTAGAAAGATACTGATTTTAGCTAAGCCTGGTTGAGGAATACAGAGGCTTCCATCTATGATGGCCTTCTCAACAATTTCACTGTCTAAAGACAAAAGCTCCATGGCAATTTGACCACCAAGTGAAACACCACCGATTGCAAACAATTTCCCACCACAGTTTGCTTTGATATAATCTAGAATCTCCAAAGCAGAATCTTCAGTAGAAACATAATCAAGTTGATATTCCTCGCCGTGGCCATTCAAAGTGGGTAGAATAATACGGTATTCTTCTGACAAGATTCGTGCTTGACGAAGATAATTCCACCAAGAACTGCCACCACCATGTATCAGTAAAATAGGAGGCAAATTCTTATCACCAAATTCATGGAATTTCATGTTTAAACTCCTTACTGTAGGACTTTCACCAGCTACAACCTTGTTAATCTGTTTGAACAAGTAGTGATGTCTCATCAAATAGAAAAGTCTCTAACATTGATTATCTAGAATGACCACACGTTACTTTCAATAATGGATATCCTGATCTAAATTTTAAAATGTTGTTTCCTTACTAATTCTATTACTCGCCAATATAGTATAAATCAAATAACCAATAAAAATGATAATAAAAATAAGATTAATTTTTAACACAAAATAGAGATTTAACAAATTTGCGAATGCATGAAATAATACACAGTATCCCACAGATTTCGTTTGACGGTAAAGAAGCCCTAAAACAAAACTTAAAAATAATGTATATATAAAAAATAAAATAAAAGGAAATCCTTGATGACTTTCTCCAACTATAAACCATAAAGGCAGATGCCATATTCCCCAAATTGATCCTACAATCAAATTAGATTGCCAATAAGTATATTTTTTATCAAGTAAAGGTTGTAATATTGCTCTCCATCCTAATTCTTCATGTCCGCCACCAAAAAAAATTAATTGAATAAAGAATAGTGGCATCAGATAAATTGATACTTCATTTAATTCTAAGGAAGATACAGAAAATAGTATCAAAATTGCTAACAAATGAATAATGAAATAAATACTACTACTTTTTCTTTTAGTAAATACAAAATGTTTAAATTTTATATTATTCCTTTTCAAATAAAAGCCACTTGCAATAGCTGGACCAAGTGCACCTACTATATGTAACATTCTCCCTATAAATGTTTCTAATCCCAAAATATAAGATTGAGTAAAGATGGCAAGAAGCCCCCAAGCTATATAAGTAATTCCAAATGTAAAACAAAGATAATTTTTTAAATTCCTTTTATCAATTTCTGTCATTTTTTCTTCCTAATCTTGATTATTTTATGAATAATATTTTTACTGCTTCTTAGTTGCTATCGATTATAACTACCTATATTCTATCATAAAAACACAAAAAAGCCTTACAATCAAGGCTTTTCACTATTCATTTCGTCAATACTTTAGTTTCGTAGATTCAGATTCGCATGATTAAAACTAGTCAATTTTCTCAATAATGTTTCCAAGTTTATCCAATACAAGACAGGAATGAACATTTAGTGGAATTATGGGAACACTAACGAGTTCTTCTGCTCTATCCTTATTAGCTTTATCATTCCAGGAATCATAATGGACACTAATTAAAAACTGACTAAAGAGTCCTAATCCATTTTTTATCTTTATCTGATGATCTGAATTATCATTAGGTGAGACATAGACTTTTTCTCCTAATAATAGGGTTCCTGCAGAAAACCCTATAACTTTTTCCCCTTTATTAAGCATATGATCGATATAATTTTTGAACTCCTGATTGACATAAGTAGCTATATATTTTTCCGTATTTCCTCCACCAATGATGATTAGATCAGCATCTAAATAGCTATCAAAATCAATCTGCTCAGTGCCCAAAAGTAAGTAATCAGTGTTTAGATTAGGAAATTGACTTTGGAAAACTTCCGTGTACTTTTTCATATAGAGTTGCCAATTATATCGAAAAACTGTAAAAATAACAATTCTTTCAATCTTGCTTGATAATACAATTTTATCAACAATGCTATATTTCGTTATTGGGGGATTCCCACCCATCAAAAAGATTTGTTCTTTCAAGTTAACACACTTTCTAAAGATACATAAAGTTTAACAAGTTTATTCACGTTTCAAAATTATAATTTTTTTTTAAACATATCATTTTATTATCGACTGACTAAGATCGCACCAGCAATCCTACATATTCAACTTGATCATCATTGTCCAAGCCAGTCTTAATAACATCTCCAACATCCATAATATTTTTTAAACCTTAAATAAGATTTAGATAAATTTATTTGTAGGTTAAACCATCATGAAATGTCAATTCACAGGTAGTTTTACTTATATATTTATACAGTCTTTTTGTATTTATAAATCATCCTCTTAAAATCCCGTCTATCTGCTCCGCTTCGATTTGTTTTTGTAAATCATCAATCTTTGTTTCAATATAGTTTTTATGTTTTATCCACTTTAAACCTATAAAATTTGGTAACAATGATTCGAGAAATTCAATCCAAGCTGAATACATAGGTACTGCACTACCTGACCAACTACAAGAAGTAGGTGTTAATGGTATTTTTTCAAAATATTCAAACAACGGATTATTTTCAAGAAAGAGCAATATATACTCTTTTTTTCTTTTGAACTCTAATTTTGACACAACTGAAAATAGGCAATACATTTTTTCTTCATCATAGCAGAATCGTTGAATACATTGCCGAATCCACATATCTTGTCTTTCTAACAGCTTTTTCTCATTTTGCTTTGGCAATAATAAAGATTCCAAAAAATAAGGTACTGACAACCTAGAATATTGACGGTTTCTTATCAACTGCTCAACGATTTTATTATATATTTCTACAAAATCGTCCAAATCAAAAAAGCAACAATGCTTTTCCTGATGGTCGCTAAAAGAGTCAATATTTATTAAATAATCTATATACTTGTCCAATATAGAAGGTCTAACCGAATATATTTCCTTCAAAAATTGTCCGTCATAATCATGATGTTTATCATATGACAACATAGCATAGTATATTTCTTCAAGCAATTCTAAATTACAATTAAATTTTTGAATCACTTCCTTTGGTGTATTATGATGATAATTAAATAACAAACCAAAATAAATATCCACGATAAAGGAGGAATACTCTTTTTTATCTAAAATAATTTTGCAACCTTCTATCAATGCCAATTCATCTATTACATTATATTTCTCAAGAAAATCTACATCACGCATTGATGATGAGGTAATATATCTGTCAGAAGTATCTTTCAAAAAATTATAAAGCTCTTGTAAGTGCTTTTCTGTAATTAATTCTAGTGGTAATTCATGATAATATGCATATGTCCAAGCATTTTTCTGACTATATTCTTCACTAATAATAATTTCATACACTTCTGAATCGGATAATAATGAAAATAAAACGTCTACTAAATGATATGGATGTAAATTGTTTGGTGTATCGTTTTTGATATAATATTTAATCACATCAACATACCAATCTGTTTTATCGGAAATAGAATCAAAGGCAATGCCCAATCCTTCACCGACCTTCCAAGATGAATGGTTATCTGTCCCAGAAATACTGCTACAAACATCGATTAACTTCTTAAACATTTGTAAATCACAATTCAAAGTGTAATGATTAATTGATTGCTGCTTTCGTTTTCTATATTCTTCATAACCAGTTTCTTTATAATCTGGTCCTTTAAGAAGACAATATAATTGAAAACTCTCTCCTTCAAAATATTCAGAAAGCTGGGATGCACAAGAACAATTCATTCTACTGAGAACTTGCACTATTTTGTCTGCTAAAAGGCAATTTGTCAATTTATCTGGCAGAAAATTGGACTTCAAAATCGATTGAATATATTTTAAATCAAATTGTAAAACAGGAATGCTCACATCGTCGATAGTACCACCATAAGAACTGAGGATTTCCTTCACTTTTGCTCTATATTTTTCATTTTTACTTAAAGAAGATAAATATTCCCAAATTAACTTTCGATATTTTTCAACACCTTTAGATATAACTAATGGAATTTGATATATGGTTAATTTATTTTTTCGTCCTTCCTCCGCTGGTGAAAAATACAATTTCAAAAATTCTTCTGCTATTTGTAAAAAGAGACTAACTATAAATTCTTGTTTCCAGTCATCTGAATATTCTTTTATTTTTTCAAAAAATGTTATTTGAGTGTAAAAATCATACCGCATGGAATCCCTATGAATCCCAAAATATATATTGACTGCATGATAAAATTCCATAAATAAATCTGGTCGCTTTAGATAATATTGAAAAAACAAATCACAAGCGGTTGGCAAATCAGTCATATCTGCAAATCCACCAAGAATTTTAATGATATCATTTTCCACATGTTGATAATTTTTTCTTTTTTCAGTATCTATATCGATCCATTCACAAATCACTCTTTCTTCAGATTCAATTTCATTTTGCAAAAGCAAAAGTGTTTCCGTAGGATTAATGCGAAAAAAGACTTTTACAAATTCAAAGAAGATTGGCGATTTTTCTGTTGATAATTCATCCCATAATAACTTTATTTCTTTCTCAGCAAAATTTAAAAGTGCCTTATTTTTAAAAATATTAAGTAACGTATTAACAGAAGATACAGTTCTCTCTCTGTAACTTGAAAAGCAAGCTTTAATCATTTTCGACAAACTAAGTAATTTTTTGTCAAAGAAAATATATTTTAACAAATAATTAGACAAACATTGATCAGAAAAACGAACAGCTTTATCATTACAAATATCGACAATCTCCCGCTCGTGAAGCATACGGATATTTTCAATGAAACTATCTCGATTTAACCCTTTTTCCTGTAAAATTGGTAAAAGTGCATCAATATAATCTAAATGAATTGCTTCAAGAAAAGCAATTATACCAGAAGTTATACACAGATTTTTGTCTATAAAAAATTGATTATTTTCTAAATTAGAACCATAATAATCTTCATATAATTGTGACACATCATCAATAGACTCCAAACGATTTGAACTGCATGCTACTTTCCCAGCAAGTATAGCAATACGAGCATTTCCTTCTGCAATTCTTATAATTCGTTCTTGATAGTCTGAATTCAAAATGCCCAATGAAGCTTCAAGTAATTCCTTAATCTCATTCTCTGAAAATACATTTACATTCACAATTTCATAAGAAGTGATTGCTCGAACATCGTTTATCACTTTTTGAAGTGCATAATCCCTTACTGTAATAAGTATTTTTACATTATATCCCTCTGGTTTCATACTAACGTATCGGATAATATGCTGCAGTCCTGACAATTGATTGGCATCATCAATAAAAAGAAAATAATCTCCTGGTTTATCTAAAAAAAGTTTTAAATCCTCGTATATTGGTAATGCATTACTATGAATACAGTAAGTCTTTTCATTCTTAGCATCTGCATGATTTTTTACATAATGCAAAGCTAAACGTGTTTTCCCCGTACCTGATGAACCACTAAGTATAACAACATCCACTTTAAGATAAGCATTGATAATATCTTGAAATTCTTTTTCTCTGAATAGAAATTTAGTGTCAATTGGAGCAGCCATTCTATTTGCATTGTAACTATTAATAAATTCATCATATGATTGAATTTGATCTGTACTTATTGATATTCCCAAAAAATCACGTGAAAGATTATGATGGAAAAGATATATATCTTCTGCAAGCTTATCAATTCCAATAATTACAAGCTTAACTCCAACATCTTCACACAGTTTTTTTACTTCACTATCTTGAAAGGGTGTAAGGTTTGATGAAGTATGACAATAAATAATTTCAGAGATTTTGTCATATGGAACACCTGTCTTTGCTGTATCAAGACATTTTTCAAGGTCATCCCTAATTTTTGCAAATAAGTTTGTCCTTTGAGTTGTGTATTCAACAAAAACATACTTTTCATTTGATGCAATAAAATATGTATCAGGTGTACCTAAAGTGGTCTTTCGTGTACCTGCTTCTCCACCAAGAGATACTATACTCGGATAGCCCGTTTTATATAAATAAGAATCACAAAGATTTTGAAATGAACCTGCATCCAGTTGTAGTATTTTTTGTTTAATACTTTCAATATTAGCCACTGTCTATAATCCCCCCTATTGTTTTAATATTACAACATTTTAAAATGCTTCAACGCATCCAAAATAGCTTCTTCCTTTTCAATTGGACACTGTGGAACTTTCTGATTCTCATTTTTTGAAATATTATAGTGTTCCCTAACCTCTAAACCATGCGTTTTCTTCACTTGTGCAATATAAAGTGTCGATACTTTAAACCCAAACGTTTCAAAAACATAGTTTTGAATTTGTTTATATGTTGCCTTACTTTCAGCACTCGTTCGGAAGTTCCACACTAATATATTTCTTAGAATCTAGTTTGGAAATCAACACAATTGTCTCAACATGCGCTGTTTCCTTTATTTGTACACTTTTTTTCGTCATCGGTTACGGCATTAAAACACAATTTATCGTTTTCTATTTTAGCATTCTTTCTTTTAGATTTGTAAGATTTTGCATCTTTAGTCGAAGAATCTCCCGTTTTAAAAATTATAGTCAACATTGCTGGATCAATTTCTCCATCAGAATTTATTCCGCCTACTATTATTTTTTCAACGATACTTTCAAAAATGTCCTTGTCAAACTCCGTCAAAGTCTTTTGTGAAGTTAAAATTTCTTTAAAATTCTCTAATCTACTTTTTATATCAATTTCTGATTTTAAAGTTACTTCTAAGTTTACTTTTTCTTCTAAAAGTTTTTCTTTCTCAATTTGTATTTGATTGAATTTATCTTCATATACAGAATCACTTATTTTTCCATCTAGATTCATTGAAACTAATTTTTCTTCTTTTTTGTACAACGAATTTAATTTACTAACTATCTTATTCAACTCCACTTTTAAAGTATCATCAGTAAGCTCTTCTTTTATAATTTCAAGAAAGTCTTCAGTTAGGTTATTGTTTTCATAAAACAACTGTTGGTAGCTCTGTAAAAAAGCATTTTCTATTGCTTTTTCCTCTATTGTGCAATGCTTTTTACCTCTCTTTATAGATGTTGTACAGTGCCAAATAATCTTTTTGTACTCTGAACTAGAGTGCCAACTTCTTCTAGACAGAACAGTACCACAAAAACCACATTCTAATCTACTGCTAAAAGGGTACATTCTTGAATATCTTTCTCGTTTACCTTTTGTATTTGCTATGGTTTTTTTGTTTCCTGATCTCCGTAATCGAATTTCTTGCGCCTGTGTAAAAATTTCTGGACTAATTATTGCATCATGATTATTTTTAATGTAGTATTTATCTTCTTCACCGAAATTTATTAAACGTCTTTTACTAATGGGGTCAACAGTGAAAGTTTTTCCCATTAGAATATCACCTTTATACTTCTCGTTTTTAATAATTCCTAAAACTGTTGTATCTTGCCAGTGATCAAGACCTCTCGGAGTTTTATAACCTAGTTCATCAAGTTCTCTAGCTATTGCCCTACCCCCAATACCATCAATGTATCGTTCAAAAATATAACGTACTATCTTGGCTTCTTTTTCATTTATTGATATCGACTTTGTATCTTGATTATAGTCATAACCAAGACAACCTTGAAAACCAATAAGTTCTCCACGTTGCATCTTCATTTTTAAACCCTTTTTAACATGGGCAGATGTATTTTCAACTTCCTGTTGAGCCACTGAACTTAATATCGTCAATAGTAACTCACCATCCATAGTTAAAGTATCAATATTTTCTTCTTCGAAAAATACACCAATTTGTTTATCTTTGAGCAAACGAACATATTTGAGAGTATCTAATGTATTTCTAGCAAAGCGAGCAATGGCTTTGGTAATGATATAGTCTATTTTTCCATCAAGGCAATCTGAAATCAATCTTTGAAAATCTTGTCTTTTTCCAACTTGAGTTCCTGAAATCCCTTCATCAGCATAAATGTCAACCAAAATCCAATCTTGGTGCTGTGATATATACTCTCTATAATGACGAACTTGAGAATCATAGCTATTTTTTTGATCATCACTATCGGAACTAACACGACAATATGCTGCTACTCTCCTCGATAAAGAACCACTATTATCATTTCTTCTAGTTACTAAAGAATTTGCTTTTATAATTTCAACGTTATTTGACATAGCTTAACCTCCTATTTCTCTGCATTTATTTTACCGCAACCAATAAAAAAGGTCAGCTAATTTGTGTATATTTTACGCAGTTTCAGCTTTATTTTTTCATATTCTTTTTCGCTAATAAGTTTTTTTAAGAATAATAGATTTAACATCTCTAGCTCGACTATATAATTTTTTAAATTTGATTTCAAAAAATCACTTCCCCTTTATCTTTTATCAATCTCCTCCATGGCATGACTGATGAAGTCATCATAAGAATTACACTTGCTGCTCTTTTACGGTGGCAGCCTGAACGGTCAGAAGTATCATTGTATATCATTTGTATCATGGCATATAAAGTATCGCTCTATTTTATTGATGGTTTTAAGATCGCTCTTATCATGGCGAGCCATTCAAATCTGCTCCACAAATGAGGAAAGTACCATTTTGGACTATTCAATTGTCAAAGAACAAATAAAAAATCTCCTCATTTTCACACTCTATGAAATTGAGGAGATTATTTTCTAAAGCGAATTTTATCAGGAAAATCTGTCAATCCCAATAGATAGTCTGTACTGACATCGTAAAAGTTTGAGAGATTTACCAATACATCTGCCGTCAAGGCATGCTCACCCCGTTCAATTTTAGCATAAGCCGAGTTTGTAAACGAAAGTATTTTAGCTATTTGTTTTTGGGTCAAATCGTGATCTTCCCTCAAATCTCTCAGACGTCTGTACATCTAGCTTTCTCCTAAGAAAAAGTATAGACCATAATTTTTAAATATTTAATATATTGTCCAAATCGGACAACAGGATTCCCAAACCTATATATAGACTTATATTTTTATGTATTTTTCTTAAAAAAAAAGAGTAAGTAATAATTGCTTTCTCAACTACACTCACTCGATTTTTGAATGCTATTTTGAATAGATCTCTTCAAAAAAGTTTTTGTTATTATTTTGACAAATATTTACCATGATATTATAGGTGCAATGCGATAAAATTAGCTATCAAAATATCGGTATGTTCCACTCAAAAATTCATAAGTAAATAACTTTTTTGTAACATCACCAAACACGCATTTAATTGATTTTTGAACTTATAAAGGGACTATATATGTAGCCATAAAAATAGATAATTTTCTCGTGATACTAAATACTTAACAGTCAGTAAAAGGTTACAATCACTATTAAAATTTTAAAACAACATAATATTTCCAAAGAAAAATAAATTTTTCCGAATTATTTTATGGTGTATCTAACAAGATAAAAAAACGAAAATATAGTTCTCACTACTGATATTTTTCTATGCTCAGTTCGATTACTCTCCTACATAAATTACTAAAACCTATTCCATCTACTTCAGCCTCCTTGGGTAGCAAACTAGTCGGAGTCATACCAGGGATACTATTCGTTTCAATGAAATAAATTTTATCATTGGCATCGACAATGAAATCCGTCCTTGAATATACTTCAAATCCCATTAAATCATGAACTGTTTTAGCAGACTTTTTCAGTCGTTTGTTTAGCTCTTCAGATATATTAGCAGGACAAATTTCCTTAACAATTCCAGGAGTATATTTTTTTTGATAATCATAAAAACCATTCTCAATTACAATCTCAATTGGTTCTAAAATTTTCTCACCAATAACTCCAATAGAAAACTCCCTTCCATTTATATATTCTTCGACATTGTAATTCTTCAAATCATACCGTTGGATTTCTTCTTTAGTTTTAATAATTCTAACTCCAATACTTGAACCACTATCATTCGGTTTTATTACTAACGGAAAAACAAACTCATTTTCATCCATATACTCATAGGGTACCTTAATTCCAACTGTACTCACAAGTCGCTTTGATAATTTCTTATCTAAACTTATAGCATTACTTTGATATCCATTACCAGTATAGTTTATATTACAAATATCTAGCAATGCCTGCAACTTCCCATTTTCACCAATTCCTCCATGTGTAGATAAAAAGACGATATCTGCTAATTTACAAATTTCAATAACTGAATCTGTTATTTCCAATTCTTGATCAATATCAAATTCCGATAACTTTCCTTCTTGATACAACTTATAGATTTGAGAAAAATTCTTTATGGCTTTATCACCAAAATTATATATTCCATTTAAATTTAGTCTTATTACATTATCAGTAGTTAGCGCCTCAGCAACTTGTTCTGAAGAAACTTCCGAAATTAACCGCTCAGGACTCCTACCACCATATAAAACTACAATATTCATTTGATTTACCTCAATAAAATTAAAAAACAGTAAAACTTATTATAAAGCATTACTACAATTTAAAAATATTTCATATGCGGGGTGAAGGACTTGAACCTCCAATAGACATTCAGTCGAACCTACCTGTATCATAGGCGCGTTTAACAATTTCGCCAACCCTGGATAAACTACTCATAAATTGATCATAGCATTATAATAAACTATTGTTAATAGTTTTTAGCAAATAATTGTGATATTTTTTTGAATTTATATCTTAGAATTGTCTTTTATAAAGGCTAATACCTAGATTATTCATAATTAAATAGGTATTTTTCATTCATCTTATTTATCTCCCCTTAATTTTTTTTCATAACTCTTTATAAGAATAACCAATAAACTACTTAGTAATCCCAAAATAACTAGACTTAATCTCGGGTTTAAAAGCCAATTAAAATAAGCAGCCAGTATCCCTCCAAAAGGAGCAAAAATGGTAGCTATTACAAAAGAGCTAGAAAGTATCTTTCCAATATTATACACAGTACTTTCTTGTTGCTGTATTGTTGTAATCGAAACAGAAGCTATTGTAATTAATCCACTCAAAATTGAATAACAAATTCCAAAAAATATCCAATTTTCTACTATTCCACTCGCCATAATGACAAGTGGGATGGTTGCCATTGATATATTCATCAAGATAAAGGCATCCTTCTTATTCAAAAAAGTAGAAAGAAAGGTTACTGCTATCAAACTTCCAAATCCAGCAATTGAGTAAACAATCCCAACAAGACTATTTGATAATTTTAATTGATCCTGTAAATAAAAAATAATCGTTGCATTGAAACCTAGCATAGCGATATTCACAACAATAGTAAAGAGTAAAGAAATGCTCAATTTAATATTTGTAAAGTTCTCTTTAAAACCTACAAAAATTTCTTTTATATCATCATTACCATTCTCCTTGTGTTCTTGATCTGGAATATATGAAATTAGTATTGAAAGAAATAATAACAAGTAAGAAGCACTATTAATAAAAAAAATGCTATTAATATTAAACTTTAACATTAGTACACCTGCTATAGCTGGAGAAATTAATTTTGAAATAGTTCGGACACCTTGAAACTGAGAATTATATTTTTGCAATTCTTCCTTCTCAAATAAGGCCGGAGTAATGACTGAGAATCCTGTTTGAAAAAGTGTCGAAAATAAAGGTATCAAAAATGCAATAACATAGTAAAAAAATATAGAAACTGAATATTTAGATAATATCGGTATTATACTACATAATAATGCAGGTATTAATGTAGACCATAATAGTATTTTTTTCTTATTGAAATTATCTAATAAGTAACCCATAACAAATCCCAAGAAGAATTGAGGTAGCAATTCAATAATCACCATTCCTCCCATTGCAAAAGACGAATGAAATTCTTGGTAAATTAAGATTGGAAAAGCAATTTTCTGAAATCTATCTCCAATATTTGATATAAATTCACCAAAAGTTATTGTATAAAACGTTTTCTTGTTTACATCCAAAATGTCCCTTCTTTCTAGTTAAACCACGATGAATATCACGTAAGACTTATTACAAACCTCTTTGCAAGAGTTGATACCGCACTATTTTCACTTAAACCATACATAGTTTCTAACTCAATGAAATATACATCCTCGCCAGATACTCTAAAATCAAGATAACAAATACCGTCTATTTCATAATAATCCAAAATAAGTATTTAGTTATAACTAAACACTTACCTGTACAGGTAAGATTCAACCTCCAACTATAATGATAATATCCATAATCAATAACAATATTCATGTAAATTTTAAAAGTTTTTTCATACTGAACATCCCTTTATTATTTATTTATTGTATAATAAATAAAAAACCTTTGAAATTTTGTTGGGAAAATGGGAAATATGAAATCAAAACTTGGTATAACACTCAGAAAAATTCGAAAAGGAAAGCAAATCAGTTTATGTTCAATTGCTGATAGTAATTTATCTAAATCTCAAATCTCTAGATTTGAACGGGGAGAATCAGAAATCTCTTGTATTCGACTAATCAATATTTTAGATAAATTACATATAACTTTGGATGAATTTATTATTCTTCATGACAATAATTCTACTAGAACTGGATCATTCGCTAACTTGGTGCAATATATTCGAAAACACTACTCCTCAAAAAATTTTACTAGTATTATTGAATTACTATCAAACTCTTCAAGTTTTAACTTAGGTCCTTATGAAAAGACAATGGTAAAATCGATTCTCTATACCACAAATAAAAATTTTCTCCCCTCGGACGAGGAATTATTACAGCTTACAGATTATCTTTTTAAAGTTGAAAACTGGGGTTACTATGAAATTATCTTATTAGGTAACTGTGTAAGAACAATTAATTATAACTCCTTTTTCCTATTAACTATAGAAATGTTAAAAAATTATCTCTATTCAACTTTGAACAAGACAAATAAACGGCTTGTTACACAGTTAGCAGTCAATTGCCTAATTGTTAGTATTGATAATGAAGAATTTCAAAATTGTAGTTTTCTAATCAAAGAAGTAAAAAAATTACTAAACAATGAATTGAACTATTATGAACAAACCGTCTTCTTATATACGTGTGGGTATTTTGAATTTAAGCGCAATCCTGCGAACGGAATCGAAAAGATGAAACAAGCACTTCAGGTGTTTGAAATTTTAGGAGAACATAATATAAAAGCACAGTACCAAGAGCACTATGACAAATATATTAATCAATAACATAAAGGTAGTTAATCTTTAACCACCATAGGATTATTTCTTGTTATTCCAATAGTATTTCTATACTAAATTTTTTATCAAAATTCTTATCATTCAGAACTTTTACAAACATTTCTAGATTTTTTATTAAGCTTTCATACTCATAAAGATAATGATCTAGCTCCTCTTGAAACGCTCTTATTTCTTCGCTTACTTGTTCTACTGTAATTGATTCTGGCAAATTTAATTTTGAAAAGTCATATCTTGCAAGCTTTCGACTGCTCACATCCTCACTCTTCAAATTGATAAGCACTTCCGCCATCTTGTTTAAGGTGGCGATTTTTTCTTGGGTTTCTTCTAGCTTCATATCAATCTCTGCAATTTCTAATACAAGCTCATCTTTGATTTCTTGGTATTGTTTGTTCGTGTTAGATAGTTCAATCATAAGATTAATTTCAGAAATCTTCTCTTGAATACTTTTTAAAGTTGGTCGTCTATATGGGAGTTTTTGGCTATCGTTGCTCAATTGTCTGATTAAGGTCCTACCCTTGATGAAAAAATTATAATCCATGTTTTCTTTATTATAGACAAAGTAAGAAGACGTTTCTCGAATGTAGACTTTATATTTTTTCTTATTGTCTTCCTCAAAAATATCTAGCTGGTAGTTAGGAATAAAGATGAGTCCACTCTGTTTGATACCAAACGAAACCCGGATATAGACACCATCATCAACCAACTTCTCTATCTGATTATCCGTAAGTTCAATCTCAAACTCATGGATAGCATCTCGTTTTTCCTTGTATTTCTTGAAGACTTCCTCGATTTCTTCAGCGGAGACTTTCTCCTTATGCAGCTCCTCTCGAAAAGTCTGAAAATCTTCCTGAAGATTTTCTAATGCTTGAATATCTCTAACTTCTCTATCTTCAAAATAACGATTAAAAAACTGAACATCGTACAATTTCTTATCGCTAATTTTTTTATGACTCAGGCTTATCTTTTTGCCATCTTCTTCTAGGGTAAACATCACATTTTTCTGTTTTAACTCGATGGTTAGATTCAACTCTTTAGCTTTTACATGCAATTCTTCTAGTGAATGAACATACTTTAATAAAAATACTAAACGACTTTCAATCTCTTGTTTGGCAAAATATGTTTTAAAAAAGTCTTCATCATATAAATCTCGTTTACTAAGTTGGCGACCTCGAATTTGTTTTACCATCGTTCTATCTGTCATCAAAAAACGGCTATGCTTTTGACTGAAATCAATCTGAACATGCAACTGCTTTGCCTTCTCTAAAAAATCATCAAACGATTTAGATTGCTGCAGCAAAAAATAAAGACGTTGTTTTAATTCAAACTTATGACTAGATTCCCTATATTTTTTATAATCTCGATAGGAATAACGTTTCTCAATAATTTTTGCACCAGCCACTTTAGAAATACGGTCTGAAATCATACGGAGGTTTCGTTCCAAGGCATAGTTCCATATCAACTTTTTATCTGAATTGCGGTCAATAGCGTTGATTAGGATGTGATTATGAACATGATCTTGGTCTGTGTGAGTTGCTACGATAAACTTAAAACGACCTCCTGTCAATTCCATCATGGTATCATAACCAATGCGGTTAATTTCTTCAGGTGTCAGATTATCTTCAGGAGAAAATGATTGAATGAGGTGATGAGCATGAATAGTTTGTTGGTGTTTTTCTTGTCGGTCGTTTCTGGATTCGTACAACTTGTCATTATTGGTGAAGTTGACATTGTACATCTCTACCATTTCTGCATGACTAGGGAAGTCCAAGTAATTGCTCATTCCAAAATCAGATACCAATTTCAAATCATCTGTTTTATCGGGATTGAGGATATACTTAATCAAACGCCTACGATATTTTTTACCATGTGTCGCAAAGTGTTTAGTAACTACCATGAAACTCCTTCAGTCTTTTCACCTCCACTTGAAATTCTTTGTCCACTTCCTTAATTAACTCTCCGACTCCTTTACTCAATTCTTGTAATTGGTCCTGAGAAATCAGATGGCTTTGATTAATCGCACGCGCAATTTGATTGATGTTATTTCCAATCCGTCTCAATTCCAAAACTAACTGTTCATAGGTATCCGTGTTAATCGTGACAAATGACATATTGGGATTAAGCAAAACTTTTCTGGCGTAGACTGAGAAATTTTGACAATTGCTCTTAGCAATCCGTTCATTCAATTGGTGTAATTCTGGATTAGTTAGAAATACTTTTTTGAGATTGGTACGATAGCGATAAACCATTACATCCTCCTACCCCATATATTTTTTACGGAACTCACGACTGAGTGGCTGCTCTTGATTCACTTCTGCAATCAATTCTTGAACGCAAGTCAATAAGATTGAAACGTGCTCTTGAGTCACTTGATGATTTTCTCTTGCGACAACCAGAACTTCATACACATCTCGACTAATCTGTTCAAACTTTTGAGACTGCCAAAGGGAGAACCAACTTTCAAAAATTCTATCCTGATAATTCTTTTTCAATAAATTTTGACGAAGAAATTCTGAGAAACTATCCACTTTTTGTTCCCTCATCATTTCTTTTATCTGTTTTTCTTCTTGTCTCGTAATTCTAAATTGCTTTCGGATTGATTTAATTTCTTGTCCCATTCTGATATCCCTTCAATATTCTACTTGTCTGACAGTGTAAGTCTACCTCACATTGTCAGTACGCTTCCTAAAGACCTCACTTGGTTCTTGTTCGGTCTTTGCGAGCTCAGATATTGTGTCCACAATATCCCAAAAATCATATCGCCAGCCGACCAAAACCTTCTAGTTTTGACAGCCAACGATAAGATAACTTGGTGGCTTCGCCCCCAAACCCCCAGTTTAAATTTGAGGATCGATTTTCTTAGGATGATATTAGGATAGCAAGGATTATTTGAAGAAGTTATCACAGATCGATTAGGGACTAATCTCTAGCCCCTCTCACACCACTGTGCGTACCGTTCGGTACACAGCGGGCCAACTAAGTTTTAACGAAAGCATTGTTCTCACTCATCTTCTCATTTTACAATTCGTTCTATCAGTGCCGTCCTATATTTATGATCAGCTTCCATCATTTACGTTTTCAGTTCACTGTCTTTTCAGGCCAGAAATTAGGATTGACAAATTTAATTAGAGAGATATTCATTTAGTTGTTCACCCTTCGCTCCATTTCCATTACAGAAATTTCTTCAATACTATGGGTTCAGCTGACTCCCATGATTCGTTGTACTACGTCCTAAACGCTCACGGAATAAGCCGTACATCTTTCCTAGTTTACTCTCGTAATTTACGTATATAGGTTACGACACCTATTTGGATTTTAGAGTTCCTCATCCGCTATATGGCTTCAAGTCACGATTCTGTTTATAGAGCCTTGATTTCGCTAATTCCTTCCTCTCCCCCCTACCTCACGATATTCACCCTTAGGAGTCGCTATTGGTTTCATCTGCAGCAGATATCCACAGAGGACTTGGACCTCAGATGTACACTATGCCTGTCGAACAAAGAAAAAAGTAGGCTAAATTTCTAACCTACTTTTTCTGGCTCTACTCTGATAAAGCCGTCTCATATATAGACATTTTATGCTTGAAGGAATCTTTCCCTCCCTCTAATTGATTGATGATATGATTTTTTATATATTTTTCACTAACATATCCCTGTGATTCAATCCATCCGTTAACTCCATCTGACTCCATAATAACAACTTGATCTGTCATAGAATTTGTTACAATTGTAGCATTATGTGTTGCTAAAATAATTTGACGTTGAGCTTTCACATCTCTAAACTGCTGAACTAAATGCCTGTAAATATAACGATTGTCTAGATTATCTTCAGGCTGATCAATAATCAATGGTCTGAAGTCTTTAGAATAATCACTATACGCTAATAAAAAATCAAGCATGGCTACAACTTTTTGTCCCAAACTTAATACACCAACTTCTTTATAGAGAATATCAAGTTGTTGTGGGGTTTCTTTGGAGTTAATATTAAATTCCAAAAATAACCTTTCATTAGCTACATGCGCTTTTAAAACTCTTTTAAACTCATTTAATAAACTACTATTCTCAATTAAAGAGTAGATACTCGTTTTTAAATGCGTAATGTTGTATTCATTAATTTCAGATTTATCTCTCCAATTATTTTCTTGTTTTGCAAAATTATCTTCAGAGATACTTTTTAAAAGCATAAAATACTTATTAGGGATATTTTGTCTTACAATGACTTTAACAAATTCTTTCATTCCTAATTCCCGATAGATAAGATATAAAACGTCTGCTACATCTTGCATACTAATTCTATAATTATAAAACGAAGAACGACTATTCTTGAAAAGATAACTTTCGAAATGCGGTTCTTCCCATCTATCAATTTGCTCATAACAAATTCTTAACTTACCAATCTGAGTTTCATTAAAATCCTCAATGATTTCGAGTATTAATTGCTTCCGCTGTTTTAAATATTCATCAAGTTCCTTTAATTTTACTTCAAACGATTCGAGTGTCTGAGTTCTTAGCCCATAGTCTGGTCTCGGTAATTTTTTATTTTTAATCATTAAATTAGAAATAAATTCTGTAATTTTTTCACCGTCAGCTGTTCTAACTAACTCATTAACAGAATATCTCCTATCAAACATTTTCTCTAAAATTCTAGTTTTATCAACTAATCTAAAATAGTTACCTTCAACTTTATAAACTTTTGTGTACTGAGACCGTGTCCATTCTTTAATAGAGTCAGAATTAAATCTATAAGAATAGCCAAACCTATTCTCTCGATTTTGCCCATAATATTGTAAAATATTATCCTTATTTTCTTGTTTGACATCTGGCAAACTAACTTCAATAATATATTCAGTTTCTTCTAAAACATAGAGTACAAAAGCATTTGCATGGTTACATAGAAATTCCAATTTGCTTTGCTTATCACAATCTTGAGAAAGTACAAATTGTAACATATCAATTAATGTGCTTTTCCCCTGTACCTCTCCCTCCAATTAAACAATTCATAGATGGTGAAAATGTTAAAAAGAAGTCTTTATCTTTTTTTAATTTATCACCTGCAAGAAAACTTCTATTTTCCCCACGATTTTCTATATATAATCCTTTTATATAAGACTTTTGTTTAAAGCTTGGCTCACATAAACTAACTGATACATTATAATCAAACAATGCTTCTTGAAACATCTTGAAAGAAATTTTTCCACCTTTCAACCACAGATTGTTCTTCCCGAGTGAATCAATTTCGTGAGAATCATTATCTAATAGAAAATTGGGCTCACAATTAAAATCTGTTAATAGTTTTTTTCTAGAACCTTCAACAGAATTTATATTTTTAACACCAATAAATCGTATGTTTTCTTTAGAAAAAATTTTTCGTTTATATGCACCTGATAAGTGAGAACCTTTTTTCAAAATGTTATAACTATTGAAATGAGCAATATAATTAACTATTTTTTGATTATTGAAATCTTTCATGATAGTCAGTGAATGTTGATAACTTCCATCTTTCTCACTTATAATATTTTCACTTAACCATTGATTAACCCATGACTCTTGTTCATAATCATATATACATACAATATGCAATTTATCCGCTGCACTAATTTCTACTCCATGTAAAATATGAGGATGTATATCATAATTCGGATAAGTTTGCATTATGATTGAGACTGCCTTTTGCAACTTTTTAATACCTTTGGTAGTATTATGATCAGTTACTACAACTATTTCTATTCCATTTTTTATGATTGCCTCTGCTAACATAAGAAAACTAATATATTCTTTTGAACTAGAAAAAACAACCTTATCAAAATTACTAAAAAAAATTGTCTTATCAACTTTTATTTTCTTATTTTCAAAAAATATATCATATAGTTCATCTTCAGTAATTTTTCTATATTTCGTTGCAGTCCAATTAGAAAATAGCTTGTAATCATAAGAAACAGGTGTATGCAAATGAATTAAAGTCTTGTGAAAGCTACCGAATTTCTCTTTGGAATTTGTTAGTTCTTGATAAACAGACTTTATCTTGTTATTAAACCCTCTCACTTCTACTCTCCTAAAAATATAAATTGTTTATTTTTCAAGTAATTCATTAAGTCTCTTTTCCCCCACCTTCAACATCTCTTTCTCTACCTGACTCCACTCCCCAAACAGTAACTCTTGAAGAATATCTGCTGCTGGAGCTGTATTTTCTTTTGAATCATATACACAACTTCTATCTCGTTGATAAATTTGAATTCTTTCAAAGATAGCTAGTTCTTCCAATTGTCGTGTATTATCAACTAGATGATTTACAATGAAATCATGATGTTCTTTTGGAGTTGCGCGTGCTTGATTTGGATTGATAGCGTACAATTCTTCGTATCGGATAAGGGTGCTCAGATAGGACAATTCGGGCTTTGTTGCGATTATGGCTAATTGTACTTCATATCCCTTACTTTTCAAGTGTTGTGCTGTTTCCTTTGGAACATCAATTGTTCGTAAAGTTCCCTCTATCAAAAGATTGTATCCCAAATGACTCAATTCGGTTACTAAAGACTCTACCATTTTCCCTGCAAAATCTTTGGTGTATTCAACACTATCTTTGCCATATGCTTGCTGCAGTTCTAAATAGTGTGGATGCTGAGAACGAAAACTATCGCCATCTATGATAACAATATTTCCTTGAAATTCTTTCTGTTTAATACGATGAATTGTAGTCTTACCAGCACCACTTTGCCCTCCAAGTAAAATCGCTATAGGTTGCTTACTGGACTTTTTTCCTCTTGTCAGTGAGCGAATGTTCCTTGCTAAAGCCTGTTTAAATTGACTATCGGTATAATCTTGGATTCCCATTAGGCTGCCATCCGTTTTTCAGATATCTCTAACATACGTTCAATTCCATCCAAATAGCCGCTATATCTCTCTATTTCATCAAAAGTT
The DNA here is from genome assembly GCF_007475365.1 of Streptococcus oralis subsp. dentisani. Taxonomy (NCBI): domain Bacteria; kingdom Bacillati; phylum Bacillota; class Bacilli; order Lactobacillales; family Streptococcaceae; genus Streptococcus; species Streptococcus oralis. The sequence continues at coordinate 529,330 of NZ_CP034442.1, forward strand.
TCTACTAAATAGATATTCGTATGAATCAAGTCAGATAGATCATCACTCATTAAAACCCAAGGATTAGATTCATCATCAACTCTAATTCCCTGACTATCTTGATAACGATAGAGTCGAGATAATAGAATAGCACCTCTTTCTTTCACAATTTCAATTTTTAAAGTCAATTCATAATCTTCAACAGGATTGAGCATTTTATCTTCTCCTACAATATCGACATAAGATACATTAAACTTCTGGCAGATGATATCTATTAGTTCCGTAGAGACTGAACTAGAGCCATTTTCATAACGACTCAAACTATTTCGAGAAATTCCTATAATTCGGGCAAATTCAGGTTGTGTTAAGTCATGTGATTTACGTAAGGATTTTATGTTCTTTCCAATCATGGCAAACTCCTTTTATTTGATACCACTATTATAACATTTAGAAAAAATAAATGCACCATTTTTGGTGCGTTATTGACTATTTTTCCTAAATCTCTCTAAATTCTTCTCCAATTGTTCCATATGAAGTTGATTCTTAGCTTCCTTTAATGTGTCGTCCAACGTTTCTTCTCTATAAGTTGATTCTGTTTTTATCTGTTCTAATCCTTTATCTGGAGTGAAAATGATATCTAGTAGTCGGTCTATTTTTTCAAGATCTTGGACAGACATATCAGATAGTCTATGAATCAGCTTTTTAAATACATCACTATTGTCGTTATTTTTCTTAAAAAATGTTGTAAACATCTATAACCTCTCAAAAAAGCAGCCTATCAGGACTGCTTAGTGTAATTCAGAAATCGCATCATAAATTGACTGCAATTTCTTATTGTCTTTATTCTTTGTGTCAATCAACGTATGTAGCTCTTCAATTTTCTTTTGACTGCTTTGAATATCGCTATTGTTATCCGCAATAAGTCTTTTAAGATGTTGCTGATAACTTGTAGTGATATCTGTCTCTTTTCCTGTTCTAACCTCTGTAACTTTGGGTTTAGAACTAGAATTTGATTCCGTCACAGGTGCTTGTTTGCGCTTTTGAAAAGCTGCTTCATAATTTACTTCATTACCTCCTTGATGATTTCCAAATAAGGCCGCAATTTTATCTGGATCTTCTTGATTTTCTGATTTACTTTCTAATGGTTGATTAAAATTCCAATCTTTTGTCATTCACTCATTTCATCCTTTCTAAATTCAGAATCATCGAATTGTCTTTCTTTACCAAAGGCATGGTCAAGAGCTTCTTCAAAACTCATGTGACTGATGCTTTGACGCCTTTTGAACGTCGCAAACATCGCTGTCTCCAGTTGTTCTTTGTAAGTAGCGAGTTTTTCTGTCTCTCTTGCTACCTTACTCTCTTGCCTAGTGACCTTTTCTTCTAAGCGTTCAATAATGGTCATATACGATCCTCCTTCATTCTAATATTAGCTAAAACATCTTGATTTTGTTATCACAATTCTAAACATTGAGAGGTTTGTCTTACTGGTTGATTCCTCAATGTCTCTTTTGTAGTCTCGATCATCAATTGTAAATCTGATTTCTTTTCTCGAAGAATATCGTTCCAGTCTCTTTTTTCTTTCCCAGATTCATTATCAGGTAAATCCAGTAAAACAGGAAATCCTGATTGAGATAACTTATCAGAAAAATCTTTACCTGCATCATCACAATCTACTGCCAGTGTAAATAAATCAGGATGATTATCAAAATAGCTGGTGGTATCACGAATTGTATTGATTAAAGGGAATAACTTTGAAGGTATTACTGTATCTAAAAATTCCAATTTCTGATTTTCGTCAGCTATCAGTCGTAAAGTTTGATAAGCAACTACAGACCTTTTTAATCCCTCCATAGATACCAAACGAACATCAGATAGATTTTGTTGATGAAGTTCGTAATAGCTCATCAAGTCGACGAACGATTCACAAAAGACCAGTCTATTTGGTTTACCAATATCAAAAGATATTCCAATATGTCCATGGCTTCCTTTTAGAATCGTTTTCAGCCTCTCTCTAGGAAGAGAGTGATTCTTATAAATCCCTTGTAAGCTTGCTGCCTGCAGCTTGTGACGATGATCATAGCTTTTAAAAACGATAACAGGTTCAACTGTTTCATTTGTTTTCCAACTAGCTTGTGCTATCAAACCTTGTTGAATCATCTTTTGTATGTTTTCTTCTGAGATTCCTCTATATTCTGTTAAATAATATCTAGCCAGACTGCAGTTAGAATCTTCTACACTCTTTAAAGGATAATAAAATGGTCTCTCTCTTTTTTCTTGAACAGCTTCTTTTTGAAAAGGTTCTTCAGAAAGAAATGCTAGAGCTTCTTTAAAGGAAATTCCCTTAACAAGTCGAACAAAATCAATGACATCACCTTGAATATCTCTTGAAAACCATTTAAAAGTATTGGTAGTTGAAAAAATCCGAAATGAATCGTGTTCAGAATGCTCATAGACACCGTTCGAAACTTGTTTAAAGGAGATACCTAAACGATTGGCTACATCAAGAATTGAAATTTGCTTACATTCTTCTATTTCCATACAATATCATCATTTTGTCGTAGTATTTGGCAGTGATGGTATTGATGATGATTCTTCTAAAGTTTTAGGAGTGGCCTTATCTAAATCATCTAACCCAGATTTCCAAACCTGCACTTGATTAACCAATAACTTACCAGGTAGTTTAGAATAGGACAATTTAACAGTTCTTGTTTCTGTCTGATTGGTCTTTGATTGGTTGGCATTCTTTAAATCGGATACATAGGTTAGATTATAAGAGACCATGGCAATGGCTTGATTCGTAGTCTGATTGACAAAGATATCAGCTTTTTCAAAATGGTAATCCAAAATATAATCCTTATACACTTGGTTCATGGCATCATTTTGACTTGACAATTCTTGAGAATAAGCTGATTCAGTCATATAAGGTTGAATACGTGTATTATTTTCTCCGAGCTTTTCTTTCGTATAGTACTGAGTCAAAAATTCTTTTACAGTATCAGATGACAAAATACTTGCTTTATCTTCTGCTTGTTTGTCCTCTACAAGTTTAGCTGCAGCCAATTCAATCTCTTTACGACTTTGTTTAGCAGTAGAATGTTGACCAACAGTATATCCCATCATGAGAATAAAGCTAGTTGCAGCCACTGCTCCAACACTAATTAAGGCTTTAGTTTTGACTTTATTTAACATCTTAGACCTTCTTTCTATAAGAACTAGGTCAAGAATAACAAAAAGAACTTGTAAGTTTTATCACACCACAACGAAAGGTGATTCCTTCATTTCAGGAGCAAAATCGTACAGTTCAGAGAAAAATATCAAAACTAGCTGTCTTCAGCTTATGATATAAATATGAACAAATTAAAAGAAGAAAATTTGAGAAGAGCTCTTTCTCATATTGAACGACATAGACAAGCCATAAATACAGGTAATAATAGTGAGGATAATGATTTTCATAAATTATTACTCCAATTTAGCTATGAAGTATATGAAAGAATCAAGGCAAATAAAAAACCTTATCCGAATTTAGATTCAGATAAAGTCTTTTGACTATCTAAAAAGTTCACATTTTTTTATTATTTATGAAGTTAAAGAAGCGCCAACTAAATCCTAGAACCAACATCAGATTGATGAAAAGGTACACAGCCGTAAAACTAGTTAAACCATGTTGTCTGATATCATCAAAGTATAAAGTCGGTTCAGTAAAGAACAGATAAATTCCATAGACCTCCACGAAAATAAGAAAACTGATAAAACCAATAAGGAAAAGTCCACTGGCAATAAGAAAGAGTCTCCATAAAAGAATGAGAATTCCTCCTACTGCTAAAAAAATTACTGGGATAAGGAGTAAATCATTCATGACTTTCTCCTTTCTAGTCAATCAATTGACGATAATGGGTGGCAAGAGAGGAATCAAACTCTTCTAATTTTTGAACTAAGTCCAAATATTCCTCTTTCTCATGTTCTTCAAAGTCCACACCTCGATGATTCTGAAGAGCGATTTCCAATTGACTAGTAAGTTCTCGTATAGAAAAGCTGTAATCGCCTGTCACTTCCTCATAATGTTCCTTTAACTCCTTGTAGGCTTGGTATTCTTCAGGTGTTTGAAATCCCTGTACCAAAGCCTCTTCTAATTGATAATAGGTATCTTCCATCATAATCGTTACCTCGTTTCTTTCTATCTTTATTCTACCGCGCTTTTCTTTTCTTGTCCGCTATTTATATCTATTTTTTAATCCAATTCAAAAGAAAGTTGCTCCTGCTTTTCTTTTCCTTTTTCGTGGAATTGTCTTAAGGCCTGATCAATAATATCTAAATCCGTTTCTGTTTCAATCAATGGCGCGAGTACATCGTATTCGGCCTTTTTAGTTTGATAATCCTCTTCCTTTGGAAAATTTTTCTCAATTTCAACTTTAGCAGTAGTCCATTTATCCTTTAATTCATCCAATAAGTTCTGAGTTTTCACTTGGTCCTCTTTAATGTGATCAATCGTATGTTGGAGCCTTTGAATTGTCCCCAAGCCTTTGAATTGTCCCCAAAGGAGAATACAAATCTAAACTGACAGAATACAGATTTTCTCCTACAATCTTAACAGAGAAGGTTTCAGGAAGAGGTTGATTTGTTGGAAGACTAAGCATTTTAATATCAAATCCTCGATAACTGGCTAGGGTACGAAATTCTTTGCTGTCAGCTTGATTATGACGGATAAGACGGTGTAGGGATTCCCCTGCTTCAGCTCGTTGATCAAAAGCTTGCTTACCTACCGTCATAGAAAATGCCTGGTCTTTCGATATTTCAGACTGTTGAATATCGCCTTCATACTTGCTTAATCGTTTCTCTAGAATGGGTATATTTTCTTCACAGTAAGAGATTGTATGACGATAGTGATCCTTGCTGCGTTGAAAGGCACGTCTTTGATTTTCTAATAGAGTTAGATCATTCTCTAGTTCCATCTTATATTTGAGATAAGGATTACCTGTTGCTAGTGCCTTAAAATCAGAAGCTGTCATAGTCTGTTCATCAATGTCTTCCGCAGCACGAATCGGCTCCTTAGAAGTCATAATCTGCTTAATATAACGGAGTTTGTTCTCCTGAGTTGCCCAAAGATAATTATCAAACGAACCTTTAGTAATGTAGTGGTAAATATCCACTTCCTTATTTTCATTTCCCTGTCGGATAATACGTCCATTGCGTTGTTGAATGTCACTTGGTCTCCACGGTACATCTAGGTGGTGAACTGCTTTCATCTTGTTCTGAACATTTAAACCTGTTCCTCCTTTTTCAGTTGATGCAAGTAAGATACGCACTTCTCCTGCATTAACCTTTCGAGATAAACTATTCTTCTTTTCATCACTATTGGCATCATGTACAAAGGCAATTTCCTTACTAGGGATTCCTCTATCAACTAATAATGCCTTAATCTCAGAATAAACATCAAAGCCATTGTCCTTTTTCTTAGGTGTCCCAATATCTGAAAAAATCATCTGAGTAGCCTTATTTTCCATTCCCTCACGATAAATTCTTTCAACATTATCAACTACCTGAAGCAGTTTATGATTGTCTGCTAGACTATAACTAGAGTCCAATAAACGCATATCAATTGCTAGTTTTCGTGCCTCACCTGTTATCTTTAACATGTTATCCTGACTCGGATCAACTGTTCCACATTTGACCATATCTGACCTCATAACTAATTCTTCTAAATAGAGTTTCTGGTTTTCAGTTAACTCACTCTCAATAGGGATAATATGAGCTTCTGGAACAGGTAAATCCAACATATCTTGTGTTTGAATGTCGGCTGTTTCTTTATAGATTTTCATCAACTCAGGTAGATTGACAAACTTTTTAAATCGTTTCTTAGGTTGGTACTTATCCCCTGTAGGAGCTAATTCCATAGAGTTTTGAATTTCTCCAAAAGCACCTACCCAAGAGTCAAAATAATCAACTTGATAGCGTTTTAAGATATCTGGTTGAATATAGTTCATCATAGTATATAACTCACTAATAGAATTGGAAACAGGTGTTCCTGTCGCAAAGACAATATTTTTAAAATCATGTTCTTCCTGAATCTGTCGAACCTTCATTTCCATATCCACGTTCTTCTTAGAGGTTGTATTGGTAATCCCAGCTACATTTCCAAGTCCAGTTATTGGATGAATATTTTTAAAGTGATGTGCTTCATCCACAAAGAGAAAATCAATTCCTAAGTTCTCAAAATCAATAAAACTATCACGATTAAAGCGTTGGAGTTCTTCCAATTGTTTCTCTAGACCACTTATTGATTGCTCTGCTTCTTTAACGGTATACTTATTTTCAGAATGTGTTTTAATCTCTCGTAGTTCATTGAGTTTATCCTCGATATAATTCATCTGTCTTTCCTTACTGACAGGGATTTTTTCAAATTGAGAATCCCCAATGACAATGGCATCGTAATCTCCTGTAATAATACGTGACACAAATTGTTTTCTTCTCGCCTTCACAAAATCTTTCTTAGTGGTCACAAAGACCTTTTTAGTAGGGAAAAATTTCATGATTTCTTGGCCAAATTGAGCAGACAAACTAGAGGGCACCACATACAAGGGCTTATGAACCATCCCCAACTCCTTTAATTTAAACCCAGCACCAAGCATGGTCAAGGTCTTTCCTGAACCTACCTCATGAGCTAACAAGGCTCTTTTTTCTTCTACGATTCTTTGAATGGCATTCTCTTGGTGAGGACGAAGACTGATGTTTTGTGCCAAGCCATCAATGACTAGATGGCTACCGTCATACTCTCGACTAACCGTTCGATTATAAAGACGATTATAGCTTTCCTCAATGACTTGTTGGACTTCTGGATACCGTGATACAAATTCTTGAAAGAGCTCTTGTAAATGCTGCTCTTTTGCTCTTAGAACAGAGGTTTTTTCCAAATCTGTGATGGTCTTTTTCTTTTCTCCTTCCGTAACAGTCATGGTAATCGTCGGTTGGTTCGAATTAAGTAAATTCTCAAAAACCTTTCTTCCTGTATCATAACGTGACCCACTGACTCCAAGACTACTATCTTTGGCACTTGGATAGCGATAAGCAAATGATGTCCTTAAATGAACCTGGCCATCGACAGGATTCACTTCAATGACTTGTTCAACATCAGGCGAAGACAATTCAAATTCACGATTGGTAAAACATTCAAAGGCAAATTTACCATAAACGGATTGAGGAATCCAACGTGACCCTATTTTAAACTCAATATCTGCCAGATGAATCCTTGGAGGGCGAACAGATTCTAACAAATCTAAAGCATGGTTCCAATCATATTCTTTGTTGTTTTCCTCCACTAATAGTTGAACTACTTCTATCTTGTTGAGAATGTCTCCTGATAAAAACTGGTTCTTAGAAAGATATTTTCTTTCCCCTCTTAAATAGCTTTCTGGATCTATTAAAATCTGGTCACCTAACTCATCTAAAATAGCAGCTTGGCTATGTTCGGGATAAATTGATACCATATAGTTTAAATCAACTCCTCTACCATCCGATAAACTGGAATTTAAGGCATCTAAAGCCGTTGAAAATCTTGTAATCTCTCTCCGGCCTAACCAATGCTTTCTCAAAGGCTAAAGATTTTTTATATTTTACTTTCTGACTTTTAGAATCAATGTATTCATCTTCTAAACTTGCTAGTAAGGAATACTTATCGTCACTATCAAATAAGTTCCGATTAACGGAGGCATTCAAGTATCCAAATTGACTTACAAAGCGGTCATAGTCACGATTCAATTTGCCAAGCAATTCCTGAAAATCAGCCCGACTATAATCTGGATGACGTTGAATTTCAATTAAGGCTTGATAGGTCTCTCTCAAATCAACCATGCCCTTAATACGACTAATGTCCTTATCCGATAAGGAACTTTCATAAAAGACAGTTTTTTTGAACAGTCCCTTATATTTCCCTCTTTTACTCGCTTCTTCTGACTTGTAAACATCTAGTGCTTCCTCATCTGTCATCTGATACCCCCTTAACATTGAGGGTTCCTCCATTAAAATTTCGTACCTCATATTGACCCAAAACTTGTGTATTGTATTTCCCATCAAAATAAGGATTGATCCAGACACGCTTATCCTCCTCAAAGGGAATAGAGCCACTAAAGACAAGTTCCTCCTCATTAAGATTCTTTGCTTGATCCTTTTGGAAAAAGAGGAGATATGTAGTCACTCGAGTACCTGCAATGCTTTTAAAAGCCGTATCCGGCAAACGGACTCCCCCTAAAAAATGAGTGTTGGTTTTAATCTCTTGTAAGACATTATCTGTCCGCTTATCCATTGTCCCGATAGATGAGATAATCGACACTTGTCCTCCGTCTCTTACTAAATCAAGTGAGTGTTTGACAAAGTAGTCGTGAATCATGTAAGGTTTATCATAGTTTTTATCGGCAATGCGAAAATTTCCAAAAGGAACATTCGTTAAGACTAAATCAAAACTATTATTTTGATAGGGAACTTCTTCAAATCCTCGCACTTCAATATGGGTTTTGGGGTGGAGTTGTTTTGCGATTGCGCCTGTCACACTGTCTAATTCAACCCCATAGAGTTCTGATTTCTCTCGTATACTGCTAGGCATCGCCGCAAAGAAGTTCCCAGTCCCCATAGAAGGATCTAATATCCTCCCTCCCTCAAAACCATCATCCAGTAATTTTTGCCAAATCTGGCGAATAATCATTGGGTCTGTATAATAGGCTGTGAGAGAACTTTGTTTCATGGCGGAGTATTCTGATTTACTTACTAAACTCTTGAGAGTTAAACGTTCTGATTCATACTTTGGATTGAGTTCATCAAAAAATTCATTGGCAAGACCGCCCCAGCCTACATACTTGGCTAGTAGTTCTTGTTCTTCTGGGTTCGCTTGTCGTTTCTCTTTTTCTAATCTTTTAACAAGATCTATTGCGGCGATATTCGTTTCGACTTTTTCTCGATTTGTCTTAGGATAAAAATCCTCTAAATCGTCTGGAAAAACAAAATCCTGAACAGGGATATCCAACCCTTCTATACTTGAACTAAGTGGTAGTGATTCTGTTTCCTTCTCCTTTTCTTCATCCAGATAGGAAAACAAATCTATTTCCTGACTTTCACTTGATGAATCAATCTCAATCTCTGAATCTTCTTTTTCAAGTTCTACATGAGACAATACTTTTTCAATCTCTTCCAAACTGTTCAAGTATAAGATAGGATTTTCTTCAAATAACTGGTTGGAATCATTGAATAGTTCTAGGCGAACTAAGTCATTTAACTGGGCATTTTCAATCGAAACCAACTGAAATACTTGTCCTTTATAACTTACTTGTGAACCGATTGGATATTCCCTCAAAGCTTCTTCTACAGTTTTATCTACTTTAGATAGGGAATGAACTTCCACATTTTCTTCTACCTGGTCAATATTATCTAAAGGTAAGACCGCTTCCGCTACTTGCTTAGACTTTTCTCTTAAAGCCTTTACTTCATCAAAATGAGTAATAATCTTCAGCTTCTGTGTCAGTGGGAGTTGTTGGTAGTTTTCTTCATGATGGACAAGTTCCGTTACTGTATCTAAAGTAGCCATCAATTCAGAACCCAAATAGGCTAGAACATCTCCTTCTTTTTCTTCAAAATGAATCTCAAGAACTTCTTTTTTTAGTTCTTTGGAATCAACCATTAGAAGAAACTCCTCTATATCTCTACTAATGCGGTCAGATAGATTATTCGCAACCCGATAGACATTGACTAAATTGACATCCTGATTCTGATGAAATACAAGCTCACTTAATGGTGTTAGCTTCTCTTTTTCAGATTGGATGTAAAATCGAGTGAAAAGATTATAGGTTGCGACTTCTAGCACCAAGTTTTTCTCAAAATTACTTAATTGAGATAATTTACTTAGACCTGCTTGTCCAAAATTTCTTGTGTAACTTTCTAAATCTTGGTCATTATTTTCAGAACTGGCCTCTAGGAAAGAAATAATATCTTGATGAAACGAATAGACATGAGGTATCTCTTCTATCTTGCCCTCTTCAGTCAAAAAACTCTCTACCAAATCCTGCCATTTCTCATCAAAATGTTGCGCTTGATAACGAAGAAATAAGTCCATTTTCTCTCTATCTTTTGGAATTGTTCCACGAAACATAGCCAATAATTCCATTACTTCCATACTCGCTCCTTTCATCTATACGAAAATAGGAGAATCACATGATTCCCCTACAACTCTATCTCCATTTCAACCTCTTGAGGACTGATTTCTAAATCACTAGATAAAAGAGAAACGGCATCCGTTCTCATGTAGTAAGTATATAAGTCTTCTAGGTTTTGTTGGTTTTCAATCCCTGTTTCAATACTAATCAGAGCCTGTATAAATTCCTTGTAGTGACTCTCCATCATATCTGAAATCTTTTGTTTCATTTCCATAAATACTGAGGACGGTTCAATGATACTTGTTTGGTCTATGTCTTGTAAATCCTTTTCTAAGGGATTGGTTCCTTCTTCTATTTCCACTAAATCTGAACGTCCATCACCATCAGAATCTGCGCTAAGAGGATTGGTTCCTAGCGCCAATTCTTGAGCATCAGTTAATCCATCTTGATCCGAATCACGTTGATAAATGGCTTCCATATACTTCCTTCTTTCCTAGTTAATCTTTTTTCACTCCAATCCTACCAAATATTCCTTGAAAGAAGTATCACAACAATTTTCTAAGTTCTCTTAATATCGAAAAAGCCCCCAGAAGAATATCACTTCTGAGAACTTTCTCATTAGTCTTAATGTGGAATAATTCTTGAAGTTGAGTTAATCCATCACTAATAACTAGTTTTTTATATTTTTCTTTCTCTTATTTGAGATTATTCCAAAATGAGCCGTTGCTAAAGCAATAATACCTGCCAACTCAAAACCATAACTATATTCACTACTTGTATTTGGTAAATAACCCTTAGTTCTTATGGTTGTTTCTTTTGACGAAAGAGGTTCAGAAGACGATTGATTCATCACTACTGGCTCTAACTTAGTATTTATCGCAATAGAAACCCCTGGATGCTCTTTCGTAATATTATTACGTTCGATTCTATTAACCTCAATTGGTGCAACATCGGGAACTTGTGATACCCATTTTGTACCTCGATAAACCTTCTTAGCTTGCGGTTCAATACGTGATAATTCTCTTTCTGTACTTAATTGCAACTCACTATTTACATAAATGTCTGTGATTTCTATTAAAACTTTTCCGTTTATTGCTGCAACTTCTCGAACTTTACCTGCATCGAGACTTGAATCATCAACATATTCAATCTTATCTGTCTTAAGAACTCGACTTTCTTGACGAACCTTAGTTTCAATAATAGCCTCTGGTTTATTATTCTCCATTGGTGCAACATCTGGGACGTGAGATACCTGTTTTGTTCCTCGATAAACCTTCTTAGCTTGCGGTTCAATACGTGATAATTCTCTTTCTGTACTTGATTGCAACTCACCATTTACATATACGTCTGTGATTTCTACTAAAACTTTTCCGTTTATTGCTGCAACTTCTCGAACTTTGCCTGCATCGAGACTTGAATCATCAACATATTCAATCTTATCTGTCTTAAGAACTCGACTTTCTTGACGAACCTTAGTTTCAATAATAGCCTCTGGTTTATTATTCTCCATTGGTGCAACATCTGGGACGTGAGATACCTGTTTTGTTCCTCGATAAACCTTCTTAGCTTGCGGTTCAATACGTGATAATTCTTTTTCTGTACTTGATTGCAACTCACCATTTACATATACGTCTGTGATTTCTACTAAAACTTTTCCGTTTATTGCTGCAACTTCTCGAACTTTGCCTGCATCGAGACTTGAATCATCAACATATTCAATCTTATCTGTCTTAAGAACTCGACTTTCTTGACGAACCTTAGTTTCAATAATAGCCTCTGGTTTATTATTCTCCATTGGTGCAACATCTGGGACGTGAGATACCTGTTTTGTTCCTCGATAAACCTTCTTAGCTTGCGGTTCAATACGTGATAATTCTTTTTCTGTACTTGATTGCAACTCACCATTTACATATACGTCTGTGATTTCTACTAAAACTTTTCCGTTTATTGCTGCAACTTCTCGAACTTTGCCTGCATCGAGACTTGAATCATCAACATATTCAATCTTATCTGTCTTAAGAACTCGACTTTCTTGACGAACCTTAGAAGTCATTTGTTTTTCTGTCAATTTATTTTGAATCAAATAAACCCCTAAAGTTGACGTGGTTAAGGAAATGTTTTTGTCCTTTTCATTCCAATTAAATGGTACCTCCTCAAAAGTCGACTTATCTTTTACATAATGTAACACCTTATAAGGTTTTTGACCTGAAATCACTGCTAGTTCAATTTCAGCGTCTTCAGATAAGGATACTACATTACCATCATCATCTAAAGCTTGAATTTCCATAAGAAGGTTATTATGATCCCCAACCTTTTCCAAGATATCAGCATTAGTAACTTCCTTTTTAACAACCTTGCCAATCACATTTACATCATTTCCAGAAACTGTCACCGTAACAACGTTATCATCATCACTTAGAATTTTTGTGTCCTTTTCCCACTTAGCATAAAGCACCTTGTCACCCGCTTTATCGAACAATGTATTAAAGAAAGGTTCACCTGAGAAATTATCATCTAAATACCATCCTGTAAAAACGTATCCTTTACGAACAGGATAAGGCAACTCCGTATCTACATCAGTTTGGTAACTCCTTGGAACATCTTCCTTTAATATGCCATCTCCAACTTTATAAGCTATCTTATAGGACAATGGTTTCAAGTTAAAGTGTACTTCTGTCTGAGGTGGCGGTACCGGTAGCCAATCAGACTCTGCAGACTCATATCCCTCTTTACTTACCTTGACTTTCCAGAAGCCTTCAGGCACATCCCAAGCATACTCACCATTAACTGTCGTCAGCAAAGGATTAAACTGCGAATACTCCCCTGCATCCCATAAAATCTCCTCACCATTCTCTCCTTGATAATAAAGATTAATTGTTGCTCCCGTTACTGGTTTCTTTGAAACATTATTTATTACTATTCCTGATGGGTCAACAACGAATTGAAAAGCTGGTATATTAAATGTGGTAAATCTAGATAGATTATTATGGGGTGTAGTGTATCTTACAGAAAATAAATTTGAGACATCAAATGAGTTAGAATAGGCTTTTGTGCCTATATCTTCTTCCTTTGTATTATTGGAAGGAGTTTTTACCTTCCAGTTAGTTAATGTTGGAGCACCAATTTTTAAATCATCAATAATATTTTCATAAATTGACTCAGGGAGACCCGATACTGTAGGAATGCGTTCCCATTTCTCTAGCTTACCACCTATACCTCTAATAAAATTATAAAATGTTGCACCAAAATCATAAATTAGAGCACCTAAAGCTACGTGCTTACTATTAGAAGCAAGGCTAACCCCAATTGACAGTGTTGAAGCATTAATAAAATTATTTTTCTCTCTTTTGATAGTTTGAAGTGCATTATATTTGTAATTTCCTTGAATTACTAGTTTAGGATTTTCTAAAAGTTGTTCGAGTAATTCTAACATGGACCACTTCATCACAAAAGTTCCTAATTCTTGATAAAGCCCTATATTATTTACTACCTTTTCTAAACCAGGAACTTTTGCGAATTCATCTTTAATAGCTTTATTTCCAAGTTGTTTATCCACAATACCATCAAACACACTGTCACTAACGGTAGAAAGATCTTTTGAAAGACCTGCATACTTTCTAAAAATTAATTCTGGTATTTTGAATAATTCTTCGAGTGCAAATTTTGCAGGACTGAAAAATTGATTCAGATTAATGTTTCCTGCTCCTTCCAACAATAAAGCATAAAATAGATTTAATATAGGTTCCCCCTTGGTTCCTTCAGCAGACCTAAATCCTAAATTATTTTCTTCCTCTTTAACTAAAATTGAAGATGTTTTAGGTTGAGATTCCGAATTGTTTTGAATATTATCAAACAATTCTTTTAATATATCTATTGATATTTCTTCTGTTAATACAACCTTCTGTGTTTCCCTATTGATAATTCGAGTAACAAACTTATCTCGGTTTAACTCGTCAATTATTTTATATTTTTCTTTAAAATCACTGCTTAAATAGTCAATCTTTTTACCCTCTAATTCAATTAGAATAGAGGGGATGCGTTTTTCCTTATTAATAATCTGAAGTTCTAATTTTCCAGGAACATAAGAAGTATTTTTTTCATCAAAATAGCCATGATAAATATATTTTTTTAAATTTTCATCATAATAAAGCTGAACATACTTTTTGATTCCCTCTCTGACACTTACCAAATAAATATTTTCTATCTGTTCAGTATTTGTATACTCAACTTCAAAATCAAATTTTCCACCAGGTCTAAAACTGATGACTGGAACTTTGTCTTGGTTCTCTTTCAAATTATAAGTGTAGCCATTATGACGCATGATAAAGTTCACTAACTCAGGATAATTTTTCTCATAGCGAACTGTTGTTGTCTCACTGATTTCTCGACCATCTGATGATAAAGCCTTCACTTTGATTGTATATTCTTTGTTGTCTACAGGAGTGACTAGAGGTACATCAAAGGTGTAACTTCCATCTTTCTTGATCTTGACTTGACCGACAACCATATCATCAAGATAAGCAATTAGCTGGTCATTAGGGTCGGCTATTCCACTAATACGAGAGTAACTCCTTGACGTTACCTGATTAGCTGTTAGTGTTAAGACAGGTATATTAACATTGATAGCTCCAATATTTTCGGATACTTTTTTTCTATCTTTTTGATAGGAAAACTGTGCAAATAAACGAACATTAGTGAGTTCTCTATTTTCTGTCATCAGCATTAACTTAATCTTACCTATCTCTTCTGAAACAGGAATATCAAGATAACCATTAGAAACTGTTGCCGTTACATCTTGGCCATTTACTCGTATTTTACTTTCAAAAACTTTCGTTGTAGATGGTATATTGAGGTGAAGGACATACTTACCATCATCACTTGATTTATCTTTTTTTATAGCGTACTTTAGGTCTAGACCTAAATATCCTTGTCGACGAGTACCTGTTGTCGTTGTCAGATAGTAAGAATTGCTGCTGTCTAATACTTTACTGTCATCATTTGCTACATTTTCATCACGAAGTTTAAAGTTAAGTTGTTTTTCAATCATATATTCTAAAGCAAAAGAATCCAGATAAACATGGTATTCTACGCTTTCAGAAGGTGTATTCCAAGACTGAACGAAAGCTGTCAAACTTTTTGGAAGATACACAGACTTCAGTGTTGGAATATTGGCTAAAGTGTAATCATCAAGATAAGTCACACCTTCTGGGATCTCAATTGTTTCAAGCTTGGTGTTTCGAAAAGCTCCACTACCGATTACTTGCAAACCATAAGGTAAATTAATTACCTCAAGTGGCGTACTATTAAAGGCATAAGAGCCAATTTCCCTAACACTAGAAGGAACCGACATATTTGTCAACTGTGTCCCACTAAAAGCAGAATCGCCTATCTTCGTTAACGTTTTTGGTAATACTACTTCCTTCAAACTAGAACCTGAAAAGGCATCTGCCCCTATTTCAGTAACACCCTCTGGAATCACTAGTTTTTCAATTCCTGTTCCAGAAAACAATCCTCCTGGAATTGTCTTCCAATTTCCACGAAGCACTACTTCCTTGAGATTCTTCTGTCCATAGAATGGTGAACTAGTTGATTGCAACTCTGATGGCAAGCTAACTTTAGTAAGAGTTTTGAAATCGTTATAATAGTCAGTGCCAAAGGAATTAGCACCTAACTTAGTAACACTGTCTGGAATATAAAGTTCTGTAATTCTTGTATTACGGAAAGCTTCGTAACCTATTTCAGTGACTGTCTTAGGAATTGTGATACTCGAAATTCCTGAATCTTTAAAAAGACCGTCAGCTATCTTAGTTATGCCTTCTTCAAAATGAATTGTCTTGAGATGTTGTGAACCCTCAAAAGCTCTGTAAGCATTACTCAAATTCTTTGGAATAACAACACTGCTTAAACTATCAATAGATCCAAAAGCCCCACTTCCTATAGTTGTGACACTTGTTGGAAGAGTGATGTCTTTCAACTGTGTCCCACTAAAAGCAGAACTTCCTATCTGTGTTAGCGTACTTGGTAATACTACTTCCTTCAAACTAGAACCTGAAAAAGCTGAAGAACCTATTTCGGTGACTCTATAATTAGAAATTCTTTGAGGAATAATCAGTTTTTTAATTGTTTCTTTTCGCTTGATATCAGTAATTGTCACTTCTTGATTGTGTATATCGTAAATTAAATTATCACCACTTTCCTCCTCATTATTACTATTAGTAGAATGTTCTACTAGTGTTTCAGAGTGGCTTTTAACTTCAGCTGCTGCCCCCTCTGAAGTTGATGCATGCTTTGGATCTTCCGATAAAGTTGAGGGCACTAGTGTTTCAGAGCTGTCGGTTGACTTAGTTGGTGCGACTTCAGAAAGACTAGCCAATACTGAGGTTGAGGTCTCTGTAGTCGCCACATCACTTTTGACTAAAGAAACAGTTGACGATTCACTCATCAAATATTCTGGTGTGGTTTTGGCACTTGAATCAACGTGTCCTGTAGATGGTAAAGTAGCTACTTCATGCCCTCGATTATTTGTTCCTAAATTTTCACTACTTAAAGGAGAGGGGGAGTCCGTTAAATTAAATTTATTACTATCTGATACCTCAATCGGGTATGTTTGAGTATCATCTGCAAAAACCACTGTATTCCCGATTGTCATACACGCACCAATTAATACCATACCCGCAACAGTTACCCATTGCCCTGTTCTGCGTTTTCTTAGTTTTAAAACTTCCTTCATTTAAATATCTCCTATTGCAATAATATCTTTCAAGTTACTCTTTGACTGTCTTTTTGATTATCAAATTATTTATTCTTCGTAAAATCTTTCTTAATACTCCTTTCCAGAAAAGTCTGTGCTATACAAAGTAAAGGTTAAACCATTTCTCAAAAAACTCTATTCAAATATGGTAGGACAATTAATTTTTGTCATCACCTAAACTAATACTTATACGTTGAAGTAGAACGTGACTAAATTGTTCTCAAACTTTTCATTATTTACAAATAAAATCAATCCTATTTTTGAAAGGCCGTAAAATTATGAAATATCTACAAATTACACTGTACGGCTGAAATAATCTGATAATTTACACCTCTTTAGTATTTTAACATAATTCTACTTTTTAAAAAGAAGATTTTTATGAAAATCCGTTTTTAGCAAACGTTTACATTTTTTTTGGCTACGCCTTTTAATGCTTTATTAGACTTTCTGCGAAACTAGAATCCTAGTTCACGGTTGATAATTCCAGCAATCAAATTCATTCGTAATCCAAAGCGTTTACGTCGATTTCGATAGGTTGTTGAAAACATTTTAAACGTTTTTACTTTGGCAAAAATATTCTCAACCTTGATACTCTCTTTAGATAGCACATGATTATAGGATTTATCTTAAAGAGTTAGTGGCTTAAGTTTGCTTGATTTCCTCGGAGTTTGCGCTTGTGAATACATCTTCATGATCCCTTGATAACCACTGTCTGACAAGATTTTACCAGCTTGTCCGATATTTCTGCGACTCATTTTGAACAACTTCATATCGTGGCAAATAGTTCACTGCAATATTCAAAGAAACATTTCTCCCTTGGCTTGTGACAATCGCCTGAGCCTTCATAGCATGACATTTCTTTTTACCAGAATAATTGGCTAGTTGATTTTTTTAGGACGATTGATTTTTACCTCTGTTGCATCCACAATCACGTTTGATTTCTTTGTTGAGAGACTCAATTAGGTTTGTCGAATAAATGCTGTGCCAAATCTTGTAGGGAAACTGATAAAAAGTTAAAAGATTATCCGTATTCTCCAGACTTTCCATTATTTTCTTATACTTTGGTTTCCATTCAGCGATAAAGTCCTCCAAAGCTTGTACTGCCATTTCTAAATTTTCAGCACGATAAATCATTTTAAATTGCTCCAGAATAACTGCCCGATCAGATCGCTTCACCTTACTAGCCAAATTTCGACTAATATGAATTAAGCAACGTTGTTGTTTAGCTAACGGGTAAGCCTGACTGATCATCTGCTCAAGCCCCTTGAAACCATTAGTCACTACAAGAGAAACCTGTTGGATTCCTTGGTTTTGAAGCTTGTCTAACAGGTTGGACCAAGAAGCATTGTTTTCATTTGGGGCGATTTCATATCCAAGAACAGCCTTCTGTCCTTCTGGTGTAATGCCAAGTGCGATATGAATACATTCTTTACTAACGGTTCCACGTCTTAATGGAAGATAGGTTCCGTCAAGGAATAAAACAGAGTAGTTAGCTTCTAAGCTTCTCTCATGAAAAGTAGCGACATTCTCCTGAGTTGCTTTTGAGATATTAGAAATTGTGGTAGGACTATAGTGATGACCATACATTTGCTCGATGATATCACTAATTTCTCGAGTCGTTACACCGGTTTGATAGAGTTTGATAACCATCTTTTCCAAGTGGTCATCTCGACGTCCATAAGCAGGGATCAAAGCTGGACTAAAGTTTCCATTACGATCTCTTGGAATGCTCAACTGAACAGTCCCATATTTGGTTTCAAATTTCCGTGAATAGGTTCCATTACGACTATTCCCAGAATTATAGCCTACTTTATCGTAAGGTTCATACTCTAAAAAGGCTGATAACTCTGCTTGAAGCAGGTCATTCATAGCTGTTTCAAGAGAAGAACGAAAAAATTCATCAATATCTTGCTTTTTGGCTAGGAAGTTAAGCAATTCTGTGGTAAACTGTGTCATTGGAATAAATCTCTTTCTAGTAATGTGTTGCAACTCTACTATAACGGATTTATTCCTTTTTGTGTTTACACAACTTATTTTACACTACCAAATTTTTTCAAGTAAACTATTGTAATAATAAAAAATAGATGACTTACAGAACCTGTAAGCCACCTAGTCAGTCGGTTTATTCTGGTGTCTGCCACCGCTTGGCCCTTACGTCCAAGATTGCTATCGGATTTCGTTCTGGTGTCCGCCACCGCTTGGCCCTTATGTACAAGATTACTATCAGATTGACCATGAGCCGACTACTCATTTATAGACATATTGTATCTTTAAATAGCTTCAATTTCAAGTGTAAACTCTTCTATTTGGTCGTATAGGCAAAACTAATGGCACTATCTGCTTGCGAGATTTTTCTAAAGGTATAGTTAGGATTGCCACCATAGTTGGTTTCAGAAACTAGAAAAGAACCATCATCATAGACCTTCTCTACAAAAGCCACATGACCATAGTCTGCTGGTGTGCCATGTGTACCTCCTACAAAAGAAACAATAGCACCTACTCTTGGTATAGAGCCCGTTTCCCCACCAAGACTTGAAGCTGTCGCAACCCAGTCCTGACCATTTCCCATGGTATTAATGATTGAAATCTTCTCTCCATTACTTCCTTTTAATTTTAAGCCTAATTGATTCATACGAGCCGCAACACCCCATGTACATTGTCCATAGGCATAGGCCATACCATCTCCACCACCAGGAACAGAATGATCATACAAGTCCCCACGAACCCCTTCAAGGGATTGCGGGTCACTTTTTGCCTGTCCTCCATTTGTTTGGCTGAAGCCTTTTTTAATTTGGTAATACCATTCCGTTGCTCTAGTTTGTCTTTCCAGTAGTTTGTCACCAGAATTTCCCTCCCAATAGGTGAGGAAGAGTTGGGCGAGATTGGCTGCACTGCCCGTATTTCCAAAGAAATCCTTTAACCAACTTTGATAGTAAGGACTATCCCCGTGAAGCATAAAATCAAGTTGGAGGTCTAAATCATACCATTTCTTATTTTGGGTGCGTGCATAATTTAACAAGGCTGTATGACGTGTTGACCCATCTGCAGTATCTGTCCATTGCCCTAAACCTAGACCTCTATGAAGAATATTAGGATAAGCACCACTATAAATGGCTGGACCTCCAATCGCTAACCAGCTTTCATCATCCCATGAGGAATCGGTAGCGCCAACAGGAGGAGATAAATAATCTCCTTCAGCTCGTTTAGGATTGATAGAAGACTCTACCGACCAATTTCCTAAAATAGCCGCAATGGCTTGGGGGCTTGCCCCTTGAGATTTCAAAAACTCATAAATATGTTTCGCTCGTTCAAACTCATCACCACCAAACTGACCAATGGCAGGTAAGATAGTTGTCTGAAGTTGAATGACTTTTGGAAAATAAAATTGCGGATTGACGTACACCAATTTTTCTTTCTTGTTCTTATACTTTTGATAGGAAACTTTCAAACCTGTATCGTCTGGTGTTTCACCAATAACATCACCCGTTAGGACTCTTGTCCCCTCAATCGCACGGCCATTATGAATAGAATACAAGGTCAATCGACTCTCATTCTCTCCTTTTCCGTTTGTGAGAATAACATTGTCGCCATCTAGAGATACAACTCCATCCATTGGTGCGACAATCGTTTGGTGAGCCTTCGATTCTAGTAGAATGTACTCCTGAAGAGTAGGCTTTCCGTCTAAATCATAGTATCCATAACGATAAGTCATGGTCAAATTATCTTCGTTACTTTTCCCCTCAAATGGATTGTCCAATTCCTGCATGGAAGCATACATACCCTCTTCTTTTAGTTCTTTTATTTCCTCTTGATCGTCTCTCGATAGTTTATACTTAGGAGTTTCATAGAGGTCTTGCATGGATTTCAAATCATCCCCATCGTTTAAATCATGCCACAAAGTAGACAGATAATCCTTGTAAGTTTTTGAACTAAATAAGTGAACTGGTTTGTGTAACTCATAGTCATGGAATTTAAAGTTCATATACCCCATCACATCATCAATTTTTGTGTAATAGGTAATTCCTTTGTCATTTGTTCGAGTATGTTCTGCATCTTCCCAAGTTAGGTGGGTATAAGCTTTTGTTAATTCAAATTCATCTTGTTGAATCAAACTAGCAGATGAAAATCCTAAAAAGAAGCTCATCATAAGTAAAAGAAGAAAGACTATTCCTCCAACTATCCAGGTTACAGGATTTCCAGCCGCAAATGTAAAGAAGGAAAAGGCTGCTTTTAGTTTTTGATAGATATTTCGGACACTTGTAAGACCTTGTTTCTTTAATTTTCGAAACCGATTTTTAAAGGAACTTGGATTATCTTTCGCTAGTTTCCATCCTTTTCCATCCTTAAAATGATGGTATCGCTCTTTTGTGTTGGTCAGTCTTTTCTTGGTAAAACGACCTGTTGCTTGCCCTGTTTTGACACTAGCTTTCCCAATGTTATAAGAAAGCCGACTGTAACGTTTCCCTTTTCTAATGGTCTCTTGAAGTGTGCGATAGCCTTCTAAATCTTCATTTTCTGAAGTTAACTCTCCACCTTCACGTCCAAGGACATAAAGAAAAGTTTTGGCTTTCCTACTGACTTTTTTGGACTTATAGGCTTGTTTAGTAGATTTTAAATTCTCTTTTGCGGCCTTGACTTCTTTCTTAGCTTTTAATTCTTCTAAACTCTTCCCTTGAAAGAAAAAATTAGATTTATGTTTCGATTCCTGACCGTAGAGAAATTTTTGATTGGTTTTTCTTTCTTTACGACTCTCTTTTCTTTCTTCTTTTGATTGTGCCTTTGCTTTCTTAAATTGCTCCTTGGCTATTTTCAATCGTTTCCTAGCATGAGGCAACCGTCTGCCTCTTAATTCTTTGCGATTCAAAAGAGATGGGGGACTATTTTGAAGGATGTGATTGTAGTCTTCATTTGCTTGTTTTACTCTAGCCTTTGAAGCCTCTCTCATCTCCTCTAGATTTTGCTTTATCTCTTTTTTCCATGCTTTTTCATCCAGTACAGCGGAATCTTTTTTCTGTTTCCTCACCTCCTTCTTTTCTTGTTTCAAGAATTTCTTCTCATCTTTTAGACTTCTTCTAAATGCCTTTCGGGCACGTATGATTTCTCTTTTATCCTTCATTTACCTTCCCCTTAGTTAGAAGCCATTTTATCAGGATCCGTACTCATGATATCAAACAATTGAGTACCTTGAGGAATCTTATTTTTGAAGGGAACGACAACTGAACCAGCTTTTATTAGTCCAGCCCCTTTTTCTGGATTGACTAGGTATTTTTCAAGTTCTTTTGACAAGCCTAAGAGTTGAACCAGTTCTTCTCGGTCATTTTTTGCTTGCTTGAGGAGAATCATAAATTCACTATTTGCAATAATTCGTCTACCATTTGGATCTAACAATAAGGTTTCGACATTTTGAGTTATTCCAGTCGGACTGGCTCCATATTTTCTGACACGACTCCACAATTTAAAGAAGAAATCACTGGCATATTTATCTAATAAGAGAAGCTGCATTTCATCAAAATAAATCCAGGTCTTCTTCCCTAATTTTTGATTACGAACAACACGATTCCATATCTGATCAAACACTACCATAAGAGCGATTTGTTTCAGCTCATCTCCTAACTTTTTAACATTATAGATTAAGAAATTAGATCCTGTCTGAATATTGGTCTTATGAGAAAAAATATCAAGAGAACCTTCGACATACAGTTCCATATCAAGTGCCAAATTCTGCGCTTCTTCTTCTGGTTGTTGACTCAAGACAAAGACCCATTCTTTCAAAGAAGGCTCTTTAAATGACTGATAGGTGAGTCTCGTAACTCGGTCGATAATCGATTTTTCTCTTCCATCCATTTTCCTATCCAATAACTTGCCGATAAAGGATAAAAGAAATTCTGATTTTACCTTAACAGGATCCTCATCCATATTTTCCTCAGACAAGTCAAGTACATTGAGATAAGTCTGGGAGTCGGGCGCAATATCAATCATTTCTCCACCAAAAGCCCGTCCAATGACACTGTACTCTGCTTCTGGATCAACGATGATGATTTCGGTATTTTCACCAGATTCCTTGATTTTTGTCGTGATAATCTCATGCTTGGTTGCCATCCCTTTCCCAGCTCCAGATGTTCCTAAAATCAGACCAGACGGTGTATTTAATAGGCTGCGATCAATGGTAATAATATTGCTTGAGATTTGATTGATACCGTAATATTTTCCACTACGGTCTTGTAAGTCTACTGAAGTCCATGGAGAGTTCACTGCTATATTGGACGTTAATAAACTCCGTGATACTCCCTATAAAAAATCACAACCAAATGGCAGCAAACTATTAAAGGCTGCTTCTTGCATATATGGAAGTTTATCAATCATTAAGTCATTTGAGCCGGCCACTTGTTGGATAGTGTCTAGGGCTTGTTTAAGTTCTTCTTCATCCTGACCAAAGACACCAATCAAGAAGACTGTTTGAAATAGTTTATCTCCTGTCTCTGTCATGGTTTTTAAGAGTTCCTCAGCTTCATCGATATTGCTTTCTAAAACATGGCCTACTTTTTCCAAATAGATACCTGTACGAGCTAGTTTTTGTTGTTCCCCAATCTTTTGGGATTCCATCAAGGTTTTCTTTGTTCGTAGTTTCTTCATGGCATCTGCCTTAGTCGAACTTTGAGCATGGAGGCTCACAATCAATTCCAAATCTCCTTGCATGAGGTCTCTGATAAACTGATCTCCTAGTTCCATACCGTAGTCTCTGACATAGACAATCTGCAATAAGCGGTCATTGATTTGTAGATAATTCTTGTTTTTAAAATCCAAGAGGTTAGGAGCTATAAAGTGACGAGTTGTCTGACCCGATCTCGTTAAATCACGGTAAGAAAACGGAAGATGGTGTTCTCCTCTAAGCATATCTGCTAACAAGTTCACACGGTTTTCTCCAGCCAAGGATTCAAAGCGAGCATCAATTTCTGAGAAACCACTCTTGAAATATTCTCCAATTTGAGACAAGGAACGATAGGCTTGTTTGGGATTAGAATCCTTTCTACCAAAGGTAATCAGTTTCACAGCTGAAAAGTTATTTTCACCACTGTCTAAATTCTGATTCATCATCCGATTCAATTCTTTACGATAGCTATCATACCCATCTTCTTTTTCCTCATACAAAACACTTTGTCTAAACTTTTCTAAATTCAATCTTTTATTAAAGATGGTCAATTGGAAGTTGGTTTGGTCATCTAGGGAGTTAATCAAATCAGAATACTTCTCAATGATTGCCCCCTTATCTTCCAAACCAACGGTCTGATAATTGACATCACCAAGTAAGTAGCTTTGTGAGAAATAATCTTCTTTTACCTGCATCAGACCATTTTGATACAGGGCTTGATAGGAAAGAGTATTAGCCGTAGAGGGTAACACTTCCTCTTTTTTCCCTTTAACTTCTTCCTTTTTATTAGTCATTGAAGTTTTTTGTTTCTTTAATGTATTTGATTTTCTTTTCATGTTCAGGTCCTTTCTTTCCTGTAATTGTGCGTAGGGGAACCGTTAATTCAAAATGAAGACGGTATTTCAAATAATGTTCAAAATATAAATCATTGGGTTTATAGACTCCAAAAAGCATGAGGGGAATGGTAAAGGCAAACACAAAACCGTAAACAAACCAATCTCCAAATTGCGAGAAAAAGAGATTCAAGCCCAAAACAATAATTGTGACAATAAAGGCTGGTAAAACAAAGATGATTTGCCTTGTGGTGAAACCTAACCAAGCCCTGTGTTGGTATTTTGAAATGTCTTTAAAGACACGTGTATTCATGACTTTCCTTTCTAAAAAGGCTAAGAAGCAATCACTTCCTAGCCTTTATCTAATTACATACCTAAAATTGAGCGAGCCGTACGTTGAGAACCAACGAGGGCAATAATCAGTAAGATAGCTTGTATCAAACTACCAAACATAATCGCAAGTGATTGCAAGACTCCTGCACCATTTGAAACAGCTATTTTCCCAGCAGATTCAAACAAAGGAACAAGAGAGACAATCATAAAAATGAGAACCCCTTGTACCGCATAGACCATAATATTTTTTAAATAGCCAATACCAATAGACTTCCATTCATCGCTTAAAAATGTTGGAATCGTAAGAGGGGCAAATGGAATCATAAGGTAGAGCTGAATAAATCGAATGGATACCAAAAGATTGACCATGGCTGCACTTACTATCCGAACAAGCCAAATGAGGAGGGCGAAAAAGCCCACAATCATACGGCCAATAAATCCTGAACCTTTTAATCCAGAGATTGTATCATACTTTGCCCCACCGTGAGCCACAATCGAAGCCACTTGTTCAATGGCGTGACTCGCAATCCCGATGATGGCTTCTACAATTACGGTAGTGTTGGTAATTACAACTGCGACCATAATATAACTAATCAACATCGGCGCTAATGCTTCAAATGTCATCGCTCCTCCTGAGTTAGCAATTTTCTTTGCCATCTTCGAAAATTCTAAGATGAGAACAACTGATAAAATCGCAACTCCAAGAGGCTGCATGACACTTTTAGTAATACTAGACATATAAGTCCAAACGGTTGGATTGTAGCTAGATAGGGATTTAATCAGATCTACAGTAGATTGTAAATCCACATTAAATCCTTCAAATAAATTTTCAGCTGATATTTTTTCAGATGCAAGGTAAACAAAGGGTGAGACTAAACTAAGATTCATGTCATTGTTTATCCTCCTAAATTGAAATCTGGGTTACAAAGGCTCCAGCAGCCCCGACCATAA
The DNA here is from genome assembly GCF_007475365.1 of Streptococcus oralis subsp. dentisani. Lineage (NCBI taxonomy): Bacteria > Bacillati > Bacillota > Bacilli > Lactobacillales > Streptococcaceae > Streptococcus > Streptococcus oralis. The sequence goes on from NZ_CP034442.1 coordinate 554,959, forward strand.
CACCACCGACAATTTCAAGAATGGCATTCCGAACACCTGGTCCACCATCCTTAATGTTGGTTGCAAGATTGACAATCCCCACAACAACGAGAAAGGCACCAACCGCAATCAATCCCTTCTGCAACAAATACATAGCTTGTGCAAACATGGCACTTGCGTCTACTCCATAAACAAAACCTTTAAAATGCGTAATCATCTATTTCCTCTTTTCTATTTTTATTTTAAACTAGATTCAAAAGTTAAATCACGAATTCTAAGGCCTTCAAGATGATTTTCTTGTCTTTGATTCAAAGGATTGATCTGATAGTTCCACCACCGTTCATCGGTTTCTTGATTGGCTAGGTATTTCCAGTTTGGATGCTTAGTTGAATTGTACTTTTTGCTTTTAAAGACAGGCATATTAGCAATTCGAACCAGGCATTCATGCCGTTTCATATTTCCGACTTCATCAGGTGTCATTAAATCACGAGCAATCTTTTGATGAGAAAGGGATCCTGAACCTGTCTGGCCAAAGGAACGACTAGTATTTCGAACATCAATGGTTTGTTTACCGAGTAAGCCACTCATAAATTTAAAGGTATCTTCATCATTACCACCTAAGTAGACTAAGCTATCACAGTTCCCCAAAATGGTTTTCCAAGCTTCTTTTTCTTTATAGAGCCCTTGAAGTTGGGCAATATTTTGTAGAATAGGAACGAGACTCATATTTCGAGAACGGACTGTTGAGGTTTGTTCAGCAAAATCTGGGATTTCTCCGATATTTGCGAACTCATCTAAATAGACTCTCACATGAAGAGGCAATTGACCCTTAAAATCAATATCTGCTTGTCTTGTTAGGGTTTGAAATACGGTTGAAAAAAAGAGGGCTGAAAGAAAGCGAAAGGTACTATCGTTATCTGGGATAACTAAGTAAACCATTGATTTTTCCTTGCCCCATGTCTTCATATCAAGGGTATCTCTTTTGGTCAAATCCATGACACTTTGAATATTGAAGAGGGCAAATTTAGCAGTGGTTACAGCTATAACAGAATCCAAAGTCTTATCCTTATAATTTTGGAAATCTGCCCAATTTCGCATGGTAAAATTTTCAGTCCCATACTTTTTACCATAATTTTCAAATAGAATTTCTAAGACACTTTTTTCTTGATTTTCACCCTTGGATAAGTGTTTAATGAGTTTTGAGATTTCAGCAAAACTTGGATAACGCCCTCGTTTTTTTCGCTCTTCCACTTCTTTTTTTTGACATTTCAACAAGTTTTGGTATTCTGTTTGACTCAAACGACTCTCTTCAATGAGCTGTTCTCTTGTTTTAGGTGGGTTATAGAAATCGACCAAGTAGGAGGCTAAAGCTCGTACCAAAGTCATAGAAGCTTCGTCCCAAAATGGATCACTACGGGATCCAGAGCCTTTGGTGTTATTAAAATAAACTGTCAGCATGCGATTCAAATCATTTTCTGTCTCTATATAGCGAAAAGGATTGAAGCCATCTGAGTTCTTCATATTGACTAAATCTAACACCTTTACTTGGTAGCCATGTTCTAAAAAGAGTTTGCCTGTTTTCTCGGCCAAGTGATCTTTAGGATCCACGACAATATTTGAACTATTCATCTGAATCAGATTGGGTTTTACAAAGCGAAATGTCTTCCCACTTCCTGAACCTCCGATCACCGCAATATTCTTATTTCTATCATATTGAGGTGGTTTTTTATCTAATAATGTCAAACGAACATCTTGTGCTAAGATCGTATCATGAGAAAATTCCTTACCGTAAAAGAGCTTCTTTTCTTTTAGAGTTCCAAAACGGGCGCTCCCGTATTCTACCCCTTCTCGGTATTGTTTTTTACCAGTCTCTAGATAGAGATAAACCAGTAACATCATCACAAAACCTAGTAGAAAAAAAGCACTTGATTTTCCAGTAAAAGAAACATTCCATGGCGACTGAAGAACTTCATCTTGACCTTCCATCAGAAGATGAGTCCATTTATCTAAGGTATTTCCAGTATAGGAATCATACAAAAGCGTCAAACGATGAAAAAGATAGCCTAGTAAGATACCTAACAGTGAGAATAGTAGGAATTTCTTTCCACTGTACATCATCTCACCATCTCTTTCTGTTTGACGGCTCCTTCTTGTCTAAAGGTAATTTGGGATTTAGCCTCATCAATTGCATCGTCTAATGACTTATCCATGGTAAAATCAGCTAATTTCTCTGGATCATTAACCATTTTTTCTAACAGATGGTCTAAATGATTGTCTAGAATCGAACGGTCTTTCGTGTAGAAATGCAGAGAATCCCCTTGCCAAGCAATGGCTAAAGGAATCTCTTCTTTTTCTAAAAAAGCTTTAAATTTCTCTATATCAATTGGTTTGTCTAAAAAATCTTTTTTCAGATTAATCGTATCAATCGAATAAGGAGATTGTAGCAATTCTTCTAATTTCTGTACTCCTATCTTATAAGCGGAATCCTGTGCTAAAGCCTGACGTCTAGACCATTCTAGAATCTTTAAGAGACTTTTTACAGTAAATAAAAGACTACGCTCAGCATATTGAACTGCCATTCGTTCCTGTTGTTCAGAGGACATCTGATGCCTCCTTCTTCACAAATAGCAGCTTTCCCTCTTTATAACGATAAGCTATCAATTTCTGACGTTGCTTAATCGACTTGACAACCTGCAGTAGATCTCTCGAATAAGGTTCTCGAAGAGTAACTTCTACTGCTTTCCCATCAAAGATACCAACACGTTTAAATTCAATGTAGTCTTTTTTGAGATGTCCTAAGCCCATACCAAAAGGAAAGTGATGAATCAATTGGATGGTACAACCACCTTTATTTCCCATTTGTTTCAAATCATACAAGTTTACTACCTTCATGATTAACTCCTTTATCTAGTTTGTCGCATCGTTTAAGTCTGGTAACGATAAACTCCGTGTCTGTTAGAAAATTCTCACACACGTCTTGTGCCAGTTGCCCTTCACAGGGAAATACTCTCAGTCCCTACTTACACAGGCACGCTAATCAAGACGGAGTGGATTCAATTTTCAAAGAACAGGTAGCTTTATTATAGATAAGAGTAGTTGAAATTTTTATCACATTTCTTATTTTTCTGTCGAGCTAAATTCATATTAACCAAAGACTTTGAAATAAAATACTAACATTGTTACATAATGTTAGTATTTCATTTCCCTAAAACAAACTAATTTGGTCTAAAAAAGCAGCAAACTATAAACTAGTAGGTTCCACACCAAATGTAGCCCCATACTTCCCAAAAAATCAGATTTATAGCGTACCATCCCTAAAAACATCCCAAGTGAAACATACAAAAACCAAGCTAGAATGGTTCCTGGATGATGTGCTAAGGCAAATAAAACACTTGTCAAAGCAATTCTGATATCTAATTTTCTGACTAAGTTCCATAAAATTTCTCGATACAGAAATTCTTCAACCATACTTGCATTGATTAAGAACAATAAAAATGAAAACCAAGGAACTTGATGTTGAAGCCCAATTAAGTTTACTTGATTCGTGGTTCCTTGAGCATGAATCAGACTAAAACATAGACTTATAATCAGTAGACTAACGAATCCAATACCAAGCCACTTTATCCTAATTTTCATATTGACCTTGACCACTTGTTTTCGTTGACCATACATCCATAAAAAAGAAATGAGCGACCCACAATAGAGAACCTGTAGTATAGTTAACTCACCGATACAAAGAAATTTCAGTAAGTATAAAGATACCAATAGGACATTTACTTGTTGGAATATATAAACTGGAATTATTCTTTTCATAGTTACCTCCGAAATAAATCTTCATAATCTAAATCTAATACCTGCACAATCCTTTCTACCCATGGACTTTGAGGCATTCGTTGTTCCATCTTATAGTGGCGAATCTTTTGATACAAACGATTCAATTCACTTGGATAGTGAAACTCTCCCGCAAACATTTTTCTGGTTAACTCAATCCAGCTGATATTTCTTTCAGCCAAAATAATGGACAAGTTCTCCCAAAATCGTTCAGCCATATTGCTTCTCCTTTAACTTGATAAATAATGTGTTTGTTCCATGTAAATCAATTGTTTCGTATCTCTAGGTAATAAAGCTCTGGCCTCCTCTAGATTCAGATTTGGATAAACTCGCTTATTTGAAACCGCAAGAGGAAGCCTGATGGTTAGTTCAGGATTTTTTAATATCATTTCAATGAAATCCGTTAATCTTAGATTGTCACGGTTCTTAAATCGTAATAAATTGGGAGATAAAAATTCAAAACAATCTGAAGAATAGCTCATCATCTCAATTAATTTGTCCTTTGTCATTTCAGAAACTGAATGACAAGATACCTCGATGCCATAGTTTTGGAAGAAGTCTAAAAGAAGTTGATTTCTTTGGCTATTTTTACTTAGATAGAGATCAATCATGGGAAACCTCCCAAAGATTCGGTTCTATTTGATATTCTGAAACGATTAAGGAATCTAATAAATTTGCGAAGTTAATCGGTTGCTTGTCTTCATCATAAGCTTTTACAGTTACTTGGGTTGTAAGTATTACCTCTTTTCCCTCGGCTCGATAGCCTTGTCCATATAAAACAAAAACAAGATTTTGATGATCATCTACAAAGGCATCAACCCCATTCTTTATGCCTTGACTTTCAAGGAATTCCATAATGTTTTGAAGATAGGATTCGTAAAATAGTGGGTAATTATGTTTTTCATGGTAATCATCTAAAAATGTCACCTCAAACTCACATGGATAATTGGGCATCAAAAATATTTGTTCATCCAGCTGTCTGATTTCTGCATCATGTAATTCTGTTTCTAATTCATCACAATCTAGTATTGATTCTTTATTTAATGCTTTCATCTTTTTCCTCTATTTCTTTTAATTTCTTTGCGATTGCAGCAATCACAGGAACGGTTACACTATTACCAGCTTGTTTATAGAGCTGACTATTACTAGAGACTTTTCTAGCAGCTTCAAAAGCCCAATCAGGAAACCCTTGCAAGCGAAAACACTCTTTAGGAGTGATTCGTCGAATTCTCAGACGGTAAAATTGTCCATCTATCAAGACACCGGCTACATGATAAACTTGTTTATCTTTTCCTTCATAGCTAGCCACTACTACTCCCATTTGACCACTAGTTGTTAACGTATTCGCTATACCTTTTCCAACTCTACCACGACGATACTGAGAACTTGGTCTTTCTAAATTGATTGAATCCCCAATCTCTGCTTGTGCATACCCTTTTTTCGTTGCTTCCCGAACTTTTAAAAATTGGATTGATTCTGGAATCAGTATTTTGGGAATTTTATCTCCACCTTGCATCGTAGTCAATGTTGGAGATAAGCCCTCACTTCCATAGACACGACCAGTTTCCTTAAAGCTAGTCGGTAAATCTCCAACAACAACAATACCATGACGATCCTGAGTATTTAAAGTAAACATCGGCTCTTGGTTTTCCTTAAAGCGTCTACCATTTTGTCTTTTTTCTAATCTATCTGGTGTCATACAAGGAATCGCAACTTTAAATCCTTCTCCTTTTCCACGAACTAAGGTTGGCGCAAGACCTTCTGAACAATAAACTTTACCGCTCATTCCTCTTTTTGATGGATTCAAATTTCCTAGTGCTTTTAAAGTCTCAGAGTTAGTTGCTTGACCTTCTCGTCTGAAAGGAAATAAGAGTCTGGTACATTTCTTTCTAGAATGTCCGATAATAAACACCCTCTCTCTGTTTTGGGGAACGCCAAAATCCTTACTGTTAAGCACCTGCCACTCAACATCAAACCCCAACTCATCAAGTGTGGTAAGAATTGTGGTGAACGTCCGTCCCTTATCGTGATTGAGTAGGCCTTTAACATTTTCAAGAAAAAGAAAACGTGGTTGGATTTGTTTGGCCGCCCGAGCAATTTCAAAGAACAAAGTTCCTCTAGTATCATCAAATCCCAATCGTCTTCCTGCGATTGAAAATGCTTGACAAGGGAATCCCCCACAGATGATATCGACTTTCCCTCTAAGTTTTTTAAATTCGTCATCTGAAACATCTCGTATGTCATGAAATTCGATTTCTCCTTCCGTTTGAAAAATGGACTTATAAGATTCTCTAGCAAATTTATCAATCTCACAAAATCCAATACACTCGTGTCCGACACTTTCCATTCCAAGTCGAAATCCACCTATACCTGAAAATAAATCAATAAATTTCATTCCTTGATTACTCCTTTCTGATCTACTATCAATGTCCAAAGTGTCACACCACTTGAAATGATAATGAGCATAACTAATATCCACTCGATTGGCGACATTTTAACCACCTCCTTTTCTAACACGATTATTCCAAACAGAATACAAGCCGTTAAATACAAATTCAGCAAGCACTTCCGCACGTCTAACAAAGTGAACATTGTCAAGAGCATACTGATAGATTCTCTCAAAATCAGTCATAGCAATTTCACTAGCTGTTTCAGAAAAACCTTCTCGTCTAAATTGATCTTGTACCAATCCCCAAATATAATCTCGATCATATTTTGTGACCTTTTCTACTTTTCTTTTCAAGATAGGTTGAGTATTCCTATCCTCCTCATCCTCAATAAATAAAGAATCAGTCTCACTATATTTAGTCTCACTAACTTCAGTCTCACTAGGGGCTGAATATGAGACGGGGGACGTTTCATTTTCAACCTGCCCTAGTCTTTTTTTAACACTAGGCCTGTTTGAATTACCTACTGGGGTAGAAGACAATTCCCCTAAATAAATCTTATTAGCAAGTCTCCCTTTCTCACTTGAAGACTGTTGAACTTCATCAATTAAGTCATATTCTTTAAGAGTTTTTTTGATGGACAGTAATTTTGACTTCGAACAACCTAACAGCCTCATCAGTTTAGAATTAGAAAATACTAAATAGACTGCTCCTTCTTCATCTATCCAACCACGACTGAGAGATAATTCTAAACGATCTTTTAAAATAGAATAAGCCACCTTTACTTCTAGTTTCATATCCATATATTTCTCATCCTCAAAAAGAATTTTAGGTAATTTGTAATACCGTTCTGAAGTTTGGTATTGATTTGCGGTAATTCGTTTCATAGCGCGCCTCCAAGTTCTTTGAGTATTAAATCTCCACTTGATTCCAAGCGAACCAAGCCACTTTTTTCTAATTCAGCCATAAGAGAGATGGCTTCAACAATGTCAATTCTCATTTCACGTACTAAAAATGAAATGACAATATAGCGTGATGATTGTAGTTCTTTTGTCATTTTCCCTCCTGAAAATAAAAAAAGGAGAACAATATACAATTGTTCTCTCTTAAGATAAATATTTATTGTTGTATTCATTTTTCCGATACGCAAACGACATCTACAAATACATTTACATCTATGTGCCTTTTTAGGACTTTTTTAACGTCAAAATTGCCTTTATCTACAAATACAAAATGCTTGTAAAATAGCTTAAAATCAAGGATTTTCACCCTCTTGTTCGTTGTAGCAATACTACACACTCCACGTGGTGCGTTTGAGGAAACAAATCCACTGGCTGAACTTTCTTCAACTCATATCCCAATTCTTGGTAGAGTTTGATATCACGCGCCATGGTTGCGACATTACAGGAGATATAAGCAATGCGGTCTGCTCCTGTTTGAGCGCTTGCTTTGATGAAGCTTTCGGTCAAGCCCTTGCGTGGTGGGTCAACAAGAATGGCAGTTGGTTGAATACCTTCCTTGAGCCAATTCTTCATTGCATTTTCAGCTGTATCACAAACATAGTGAGCATTAGTAATATTGTTCAAAGAAGCATTTTTCTGGCTATTCTCTACTGCTTCTGGAATCACTTCAACACCGTAGACTTCCTTGACATGTTTCGCAACGGAGAGTCCAATCGTTCCAATCCCTGAGTAGGCATCGATAACCACGTCATCTTCTTTTAACTCCGCAAAGTCAATGGCTGTTTGATAGAGTTTTTCAGCCATTTCTGTATTGACTTGGTAGAAAGCTGGCCCAGATATTTGGAAGTCATTTCCCAACATCTGATCGGTAATGTAATCTTGAACATAAAGAGTCTTCCACTCCTTACCAAAAATCGCATTGGTATTCTGGTCGTTGATATTTTGCATGACAGAGACAATCTCTGGGAAACGCTTGATTAATTGTTCAATCAACTGTTCAACTCGGAAAATTTTTGGTCGAGTTGTCACTAAAATAACCATGATTTGTCCTGAATAGTGACCACGACGCACAACGAGATTGCGAATCAAGCCAGACTGCTCCTTTTCGTCATAAGGTCTCAAATCAAAACGACGAAGCAAATCTCGTAGAGCTACTACGACTTGGTCAATGACAGGATCTTGGATTAAGAAATCTTCAAGGGGCATGAGGTCGTGCGAATTCTTACGGAAAAAGCCAGTTTCCAAGATACCATTCACTCGACGAACGGGCACCTGTGCCTTATTTCGATACTTGACTGGATGTTCCATACCGAGCGTTTCAGCAACCTCTACATCTGTAATACCAGCAATCTTGTAGAGACTGTCTTTGACTTGCTTGGTTTTAAACTTGAGCTGCTCTGGATAAGTAAGATGCCCCAAATCAGCGATACCTGAGCGTAGATAAGCTAGGTCAAGGTCTTGGTTACGATGCGGAGAGTAAGTAAGGTATTCTTCAACTTTCCCATAGCCAATCTTTTTATTGACCTTAAGGACTCGCATGAGGATTTTCTCAGTTGGTAGAGCATTTTCTACAAAGAAAACCAAACCATCTACCTTAGCAACCCCAGCACCTTCATGGGTCAAATCAACAATTTCAACTTCTACAATATCATTTTTCTTTAACATATTTTTCACTTTCTATCGGCCGTCAAAAAAAGACGGCAACATTTCTGTTACCATCTATTATATCATGAAATGACCTAAGCACCAAAACTCTTGAAGAAGTTGACAATGGCTTGCCAAAGAGAACTCAAGAAATTGCCACCGTCTTCTAGCGCTTTATTGGCATCAAAGTTGAGGTTGATATTTTTAAAACTATCTCCAGCTTGGGAAACAATACTTTGCTTGAGGTCATTTAGGGTTTTAGTGAAATCAGCATTGTTCAAAATATCACTCTTCGAGAGGTTAAGTGCAAAATTGATGATGATATTGACCTGGTTTCCTGTTATAACCTGATCGAGTTTGTAGTTTTTTAGTGTGTCTTCTACTATTTTGCGGACATCTTCCTCTGTCAGATTGCCTTTGGCTTCTTTTGCCTTTGCGATTCCTGCCTTGATATCTGCCAAAGCAACATTGAGTTTATTGGCATCGTAGCCTGATTTATCCTTATTTTCAGCATTAATATCGGATAAGGCTTTTAACTCTTCTTGAGCCAAGTCTTTATTGGCTTGCGGTACTTTGGCTCCATTGGCCTCTAACGAATAGTAAATCCCTGCCAGGGCACTCTCACCTGTAACTGGAATAGGAGCTGCAACTGTGATTTTAGCATGCTCTACTCCCAAGGTCACCGCTGCATTACGATACATATCCTGCGTCACCTTGGTGATATTTTCAGGCGTTTCAATCTTGACCTCTAGAGGCGACTTGTCACCTAGCTTTTGAATCTTGGCTGACGAATAAAGCTGTAAACTAGCATCATTAGCCACATTCATAATTTTCGAATAGATATCAGGTGTCATAGTTTTGATATCTTTGGTGTCTTTTGATGCATCATAGCCAAGTTTGCTAAGTGTTTGATTTTTCTGGTCTTCAGATAGAGAAGAACCTAGGACATATTCTGGTTGTACATAGGTTTCATCGATTACTTTTTGAACATCGGTTGCTGCGTGGACGCTCGTCATAGCTGTTGCGGCCCACAATACTGCAGCACTTGTTAGAAAGAATTTCTTTCTCATGGGATATTCCCTCCTTTACCTTTCTAGGGTAATAAAACAATCTTAAAGAAAACTTATAGTGAAAAACACCTGGTCAAACCAGATGTTTAAAAGAAATTAAAGAATTTCATGATATAGAGATTGAAGCGAACCTGTCTCGAGTAGTAATAATTTCCACCATTCTCATAGAGTTCGGCTCCGTGAAAGATAGAAATGGGGTTGATATAGATATAGGTCTTTCCAGTGGTATTACCAAGGATTGGAGCGACCGTTTCTCGGGAGTAACGCTTGGCTAATGCCAGAGTATTTTCCTTGCCATTTTGAGCGATAAAGTCGATATAGGCAGGTCCAAAATTATAGGCTTGAACGGCGGTCCAGACGTCTACTCCTTTACTCTGTGCTAAATAGAGGTTATCTGTTAGTGTCTGTATCCCTTGGCGAATACTAGAAGCATCGTCTTTGATGGTATTGGTAGCGCCACTAGCAGACTCACTAGACTGCATGACATCCCGCTCTTTTCCCTTCGTTTCGGTATAAATCATAGCGAGCACCAACTCTTCATTAGCTGGAGTATCTCTTTCGCTCAAGATTTCTCGAACCATGGGTTGGTAGGTCATGACTTGCTTCACATCTTGGTGTATATGATAGACTTTATAGACAGCGAAAAGGAAGACTGCTAGTACTAGCACTCTTCGTAGTAATTTAAACATTATTTACTTTGAATATCCTCGATATTTTTGATTAAAATAGAATAAGTTCCATTGTCATTTTGGATAAACTCAACAGACTCTGCGTCTTGGTAAACATTATTTGGAACGATGAGTTCGATTCCATTTGACAAGGAAAGTTTTTGGTTTTCAAATTTCTTGAGTTGACGACTGGCATCGATTTCATCGAACTGGACTGGTTCTGGTACGGCTTCCTTAACTTGGTCGATAAAACTCAAACGAGCCGTCAGATTGTTATCAAAAAGGTCGTTAGCCAATTTCTCGGGAGACAGTTCGTTGCTTTCTTCCAGATTGTTGAAAATCGCTGATTTGACCTTGGATTGAAATTGAAAATCATCTGTGTTAAAGGACTCTGCAATTCTCTGGGCCGTTTTTTCCAGTTCCTTGATGGATTTTTTTGGCGAAATCTTAGGAGCGACAGCAAGAAGATTATCTGAAAAATAGTTCAGGAAAGCCCCGTTGTACTTGATTCGTTTCTCGATGAGGTGGTATTTGCGGCTTTGAAGATTGACCACCAAGGCCTCGTCAGCCCCCGTACCAAATCCAGGCAGGTTATTCTGAGTTAGCTTAATTGGATTATCAACTTCTCCACCGAGGTGAGTCAAGGTCTCACGCAGGGCAATTCGTAAGAAAGCAAAATGTTCTACACCTTCTTTAGAAAACTGAACAAAAACCAAGTCATTGGTCTTGAGGTTTTCAGAAATGCTGAACTCCTCTTTCCAGAGATTAGCCAGTGTTACTGATGTCTCCAACAAATCATCCGTGATGTGATTGAAGAAGGGATTTTCTTCTTCGAAAATCCCAGTCTTGGCTTCATCTGAATACACACGTTCGATTTTCTTGCGCAGGTATTCTTCAATTTTTGGAGTGATATTGAGAAACTTATCCGCTAGGAACAACTCGGTATCATCTGGGCTGAACTGATGGATAATAGCTTTCTTAATATAAATGTCCATAAAAGTATTAGTCCTCGTATAGTGGGAAGGCATCTGTCAACGCTTTGACTTCACTTCTCACTTCTTCTAAGACAGCTTCATTTTCTGCATTCTTAAGGGTTTTAATGATGAGTTCAGCCACTTTACGGCTTTCTTCTTCACCAAATCCACGTGCAGTGATGGCTGCAGATCCGATACGAATCCCACTTGTCTTGAATGGTGACAAGGTTTCGTATGGAATTGAGTTTTTATTTAGGGTAATATTGACTTCGTCCAGCAAGTTTTGAGCAACTTTTCCGTTCTCTACAACCTTAGTGACATCCACTAGGAAGAGATGGTTTTCAGTCCCGCCAGAAATGATACGGAAATCAGGGTCTTGCAAGAAGACTTCAACCATAGCTTTACTGTTCTTGATAACATTTGCTGCATATTCCTTGAAGGCTGGATCTAAAACTTCTTTGAAGGAAACAGCTTTAGCCGCAACAACATGCTCCAATGGACCGCCCTGAATACCTGGGAAAATAGCTGAATTGATCTTCTTAGCAAGTTCCTCATCATTAGTCAAAATTAAACCACCACGAGGACCACGAAGGGTTTTGTGGGTAGTTGTTGTGGTGATATGAGCGTATGGTACTGGACTTGGGTGAAGACCAGCCGCAACCAAACCAGCGATATGGGCCATATCGACCATGAGTTTAGCACCAACAGCATCTGCAATTTCACGGAATTTTGAGAAGTCGATAATTTGAGAATAGGCTGAAGCACCAGCTACGATCAGTTTTGGTTTTACTTCTTGGGCTTGTTTCAAGATCGCATCAAAGTCCAAGAGTTCAGTTTCAGGATCCACACTATATGACACAAAGTTGTAGGTTTGGCCAGAGAAGCTAACTGAAGCTCCGTGGGTCAAGTGTCCACCTGCTGCCAAATCCATCCCCATAACGGTATCACCTGGCTCAATCAAGGCCATGTAAGCCGCGCAGTTGGCTTGGCTTCCTGAGTGTGGTTGGACATTAGCGAATTTAGCACCGAAAATTTCTTTCGCGCGTTCAATAGCAAGAGTCTCTACCACATCTACCACATCAGTTCCACCATAATAACGGCGGCCTGGGTAACCCTCGGCATATTTGTTGGTCAAGATAGACCCTTGAGCAGCCATTACAGCCTTGGAAACAACGTTTTCCGAAGCAATTAACTCAATGTTGTTTTGTTGGCGTTCTTCTTCTTTGGCAATAGCATTCCAGAGATCAGCATCGTATGCTTTAAAATCTTCTTTGTCAAAAATCATAGGTCTTCTCCTTTATAGTGTGACTGGTCCTTTAGTTTGTTTTTACAAAATAAACTAAAAGATGCGAATAAACCGTTTTTGCACTTTATCACAAGTATAACCAACTTTTTCATAAAATGCATGAGCACCCAGACGATGATCAGCAGAGTTTAAGCGGATAAACCCATAGCCCCGTCTTTTTGCCTCTTGATCCAACCCTTGCATTAAGCTTTTACCAATACCTTGCCCTTGTGCTTGAGGTGAAACCGCTAAGCCTAAGATATTAAATCCTGCTTTGGAATAGAGGGATTCATAAACCTCAGCATGGACATATCCAAGTAGGACATGGCTGACTTCATCCTCATAGCCAAGAAGGAAATGATGTAAATCCTGAGATAGTCTAGCTAGTTGACTAGCTGTGTCCTCTGGACTAAAAGTATAGCCCAAAGTCTCTTGATTGATGTCACATATAGCTTTTACATCTGTTTCTTGCAAATCTCTTAGCATCTCATTCCTCCTCAAAAGAAATCTCTGGCAACTGAGCAAGAATATCTTCACGCTTGATCGCCCCTTGGCGTAAGATTTTCACCTTATCTCCAGACAAATCCAAAATCGTCGAATCCTGTCCAGTTAAAGAAACATCGTCCTCCAGACCCAGAACCTCTTGGTCAAAATCCTCTAGAATTTGAGCAAAGGTCACTCCACTTGCCTGACCTGAAATATTGGCAGACGGCCCAATCAAAGGACCTGTCTCTCGGATCAAATCAAGTGTAATGGGGTGACTCGGCATCCGAAATCCCACCGTTACAAGACCAGAATTGACCCAATAGGGAACTCTGTCATTGGCTTCGAGAATAATGGTCAATGGACCCGGTAAAAAGGCCTCTACAAGTTTTTCTAGATAAGTTGGCTGATTCTTTGAAAAGTACAAGATGTCCTCTAGAGAAGCGACATTAAGATTGAGTGCCTTGTCTCTAGGACGACGTTTGAGTTGGTAAACATGGTCGACAGCTTTTTCATCTAAGGCCTTAGCAAAGAGACCATAAACCGTCTCTGTAGGTAGAACAACAGCTCCGCCCTTTTCCAACTCTTGTCTAATCCTGTCCATCATCAACTACAACCATCCTATCTTGACCAAATTGGTCCTTGAGTGTTCGTACCCGTTTTTCAGGAAGATGTTTCCTAAAAAGCGCAGGAACACTTTGACCTTGCTTGTATCCAATTTCAAGGTAAATCTTACCACCATCTGTGAGATAGTCTTTTGCATTTTCCACAATTCTACGGTAAATAGCTAGGCCATCCTCATCTGCAAAGAGAGCTAGATGAGGTTCTGAATGCAAAACATTCAAACCAACCTCTGACTCATCTTCACGAGAGATATAGGGTGGATTGGATACAATTATATCATATTTTTCAGAAATTTCTGTAAAACAATCAGATTTTTTTAAAAATATCTGTAGATTCTGAACTTTAGCGTTTTCAGATGCCAAATCTAGAGCATCTTGAGAAATGTCTGCTGCTGTCACTGACCAATCTAGTCTGTTTTTAGCTAATCCAAGAGCTATGGCACCACTTCCTGTCCCGATATCAAGTACTGAAAGATTCGTCTCAGGATTTTCTGTCAAGATAAGTTCTACCAACTCCTCTGTCTCTGGTCGGGGAATCAAGACTCGCTCATCCACTTTTAGCTTCATTCCATAAAAATCTGCGTAACCAATGATATACTGAGCTGGTTTGTGAGCTGCTAACTGCTGGTAAATCTCTTCTACAAATTGTCTTTCTTCCTCTGTTACCTCTTGCTGAAGGGCAAAGACAAAGTCTGTAAAAGAGAGATTTTTCAAACTTCGATAGACAAAAGAGAGGCTTTCTGCTTCCTCTCCTTGTCTAATCAACTCTTCTTCAAAGTCTGAAAATAATTGAGCTAATTTCATTATTTGTTTAATTCTTCTAATTTTTGCGTTTGGTCATAAAGAACCAAGGCATCCACAACTTCATCCAATTTACCAGACAAGATGGTATCTAGTTTTTGGAGGGTCAAGCCAATACGGTGGTCTGTGACACGGTTTTGTGGGAAGTTATAAGTACGGATCCGTTCTGAACGGTCACCAGTACCGATTGTGGACTTACGCTCAGCGTCTTGTTCATCTTGGGCAATCTGAGCAAAATGGTCAGCAACACGCGCACGGATGATTTTCATGGCCTTCTCACGGTTCTTCTGCTGGGTCCGTTCTTCCTGCATCTCAACCTTGATATTGGTTGGCAAGTGAACGATACGAACAGCAGTTGCAACCTTATTGACGTTCTGTCCACCAGCACCTGATGCGTGGTAGATATCGACACGAAGGTCTTTTGGATCAATGTCGTATTCTACTTCTTCCACTTCAGGCATGACAAGAACTGTCGCAGTTGATGTGTGTACACGACCTTGGCTTTCTGTCACAGGAACACGTTGCACTCGGTGGGCACCTGATTCGTACTTAAGCTTAGAATATACAGATTGACCCGAAACCATGGCAACCACTTCTTTAAAACCGCCGACACCATTCATGGAAGCTTCCATGACTTCAAAGCGCCAGCCTTGGGCTTCCGCATATTTTTGATACATAGTTAGAAGGTCTCCGGCGAAAAGTGCCGCTTCGTCACCACCAGCTGCTCCACGGATTTCAAGGATGATGTTCTTGTCATCGTTTGGATCCTTTGGAAGGAGCAAGATTTTCAGTTTTTCTTCGTATTCTTCTTTTTCAGCCTTGGCATCTTTGAGCTCTTGCTTGGCCATTTCTTCCAAATCCGCATCACCGCCAGACTCTTTAATCATCTCTTCGGCATCAACGATGTTTTGAAGGACTTGTTTGTACTCACGGTAGGCTGTTACCGTATCACGAGTAGAAGCCTCTTCTTTTGAAAGCTCCATGAAACGCTTCGTGTCTGATACTACATCAGGGTCACTCAGCAATTCTCCTAATTCTTCATAACGGTCTTCTACAGCTTGTAGTTGATCATAGATGTTCATTTTTTCTCCTTATTTCTCAATTGTTAAATCATAGATTGCTACTACTTCGTTCTCAAATATTTCCCCAGTTTCTTTAAATCCATAACTGAGGTAACAAGATCTTGCATGTTCATTTTCTGGCTCATAAGACAACCAAAGTTTATTGCCTAAACCTGCTGGCGCTGTTCGAACATAGTCTAGCACTTTATCCATAATTGGTTTAAAATATCCTTGATTTTGAAAATTCTTATCAATCATAAAACGAAATAGTAAATAATTTCCACTACTAATTCCGATCTTTTTATCATAAGCTATCATTACAAAACCTATAATTGCATCCTTATCATAAACTGCCAATGGAGCTACAAAATCTCCATTTTTAGTGTAGACATATGCTTCAGCCAAACTAATTGCGTTGGTTGCAATGAATTGCTTTTGATATTCCTTGACATCCAAATTCAAAACATCAAAATAATTTTCCATTGTAACATCTCTTAGTTCAATTGTCATAGTTGTGCTCCTTGTTAGATGTTATCATTGGCGCAAAATAATGTTTACGGCAAACCGAGATATAGGTTTCATTTCCACCGATTTGGATCTGCTCACCATCATAAACGGGCAGTCCATCCTGAGTTCGTAATACCATGGTCGCCTTTTTCTTGCAATACTGACAAATGGTCTTGATTTCGTCAATCTTGTCTGCTAAGAGCAAGAGGTATTTTGAACCTTCGAACAATTCATTTCGAAAATCATTTTTCAAACCAAAAGCCATGACAGGTATGTCTAACTCATCAACAACACGAGCTAGGTCGTAAACATGGTGACGCTTGAGAAATTGAGCCTCATCGACCAACACACAGTAAGGTTTTTCAGGTAAATCTCGGATATAGCCGAAGATATCCGTCGTTTCCTCAATCGCAATGGCTGGGCGTTTCATACCAATTCGACTGGATACATAGCCAACACCGTCACGCGTATCCAGAGCCGAAGTCATAATCACAACTCCCTTTCCTTGCTCCTCGTAGTTATAGGCCACCTTGAGAATCTCAATCGTCTTACCAGAGTTCATGGTCCCATAACGATAATACAACTGTGCCATGCTTCTATTTCACGTCCATTTCTAAATTTTTGCTACATTCTAGTATATCATAATTTTCTGAAGCTTTAAACGGCAAAATGTGGTAAAATAGAAGAAATCAAAAACTAGTGGAGGAAGCTATTATGCCATTTGTACGCATCGATTTATTTGAAGGACGCACGCTTGATCAAAAGAAAGCTCTTGCCAAGGAAGTAACGGAAGCTGTTGTCCGTAATACTGGAGCACCTCAATCTGCTGTCCATGTCATCATCAACGATATGCCAGAAGGAACTTACTTCCCACAAGGGGAAATGCGCACCAAATAAGCTAGCTTAAGCAGAATTGCTTAGGCTTTTTCAATCTCCAAGTAGCTTCCATTGAAGAAATAACCTAAATTTGTTACAATTTGAAGAGATGCTTGGATACATATCCTAAGAAAAGAATTACAAAAGGAATTAGTATGATTACACGTGAATTTGATACCATCGCTGCTATCTCTACTCCACTAGGTGAAGGGGCCATTGGTATTGTCCGTTTGAGCGGAACTGACAGTTTTGCCATTGCGCAAAAGATTTTTAAAGGCAAGGATTTGAGTAAGGTTGCCAGCCATACTCTTAACTACGGCCACATCGTTGATCCTCAAACTGGTAAGGTCATGGACGAGGTTATGGTTGGGGCTATGAAGTCTCCAAAGACCTTCACTCGTGAGGATATTATCGAGATTAACACCCACGGTGGGATTGCGGTGACTAACGAAATTCTCCAACTAGCTATCCGTGAAGGAGCTCGGTTGGCAGAACCTGGTGAATTTACCAAGCGCGCCTTTTTAAACGGTCGTGTGGATTTGACTCAGGCTGAGGCGGTGATGGACATCATCCGTGCCAAGACTGACAAGGCTATGAACATTGCGGTTAAGCAATTGGACGGTTCTCTTTCTGATCTCATTAACAATACTCGGCAAGAAATCCTCAATACGCTTGCCCAAGTTGAGGTCAATATTGACTATCCTGAGTATGACGATGTTGAGGAAGCCACTACTGCCGTTGTCCGTAAGAAAACTAAGGAATTTGAACAACTCTTGACCAACCTCCTTAGAACAGCTCGTCGCGGTAAGATCCTTCGTGAGGGAATTTCAACTGCCATCATCGGACGCCCCAACGTTGGGAAATCGAGCCTCCTAAACAATCTCCTACGTGAAGACAAGGCTATCGTGACTGATATCGCTGGTACTACACGAGATGTCATCGAAGAATACGTCAACATCAACGGTGTCCCACTCAAATTGATTGATACAGCTGGTATCCGTGAAACAGATGATATCGTTGAACAAATCGGTGTTGAGCGTTCGAAAAAAGCCCTCAAGGAAGCTGACTTGGTTCTACTGGTTCTAAATGCCAGTGAACCACTAACCGCCCAAGACCGCCAACTCCTAGAAATCAGTCAGGACACTAATCGCATTATTCTACTCAATAAAACTGACCTGCCTGAAGCGATTGAAACTTCCGAACTTCCAGAAGATGTCATTCGTATCTCAGTTCTTAAAAATCAAAACATTGATAAGATTGAAGAACGCATTAACAACCTCTTCTTTGAAAATGCTGGTTTAGTCGAGCAAGATGCAACTTACCTGTCCAACGCCCGTCATATTTCCTTGATTGAGAAGGCTGTTGAAAGCTTGCAAGCAGTTAATGAAGGACTAGAACTTGGGATGCCAGTTGATTTGTTGCAAGTTGACTTGACCCGTACTTGGGAAATTCTTGGAGAAATTACTGGTGATGCAGCGCCAGATGAGCTTATTACTCAATTGTTTAGCCAATTCTGTTTAGGAAAATAAGAAATCCATGATCGTTCTTGCGGTCATGGATTTTATTGTCTTTATTAGTAATCTGGTCTTAAGACACCTGTTACAGTTTCCTTAGTTGCTTCGTAGTCGCCATCTACGACAACTTTGATAATGCGTTTGGCATCTTCTTCTGGTGCTGGAACTAGAGGTAGACGAGTTGGTCCAGCTTCAAATCCCATATAGTTAAGAACCGCCTTAATAGGAGCAGGACTTGGATAAGAGAAGAGGGCATTGACTTTAGGAATGAATTTACGCTGAATAGCTGCAGCTTTCTTCATATCGCTTTCTGCAATGGCAGTAAACATTTCGTGCATTTCATCCCCATTTGTATGAGAGGCAACAGAAATAACCCCATCCGCACCAAGGTTCATGGCATGGAAAGCATCTCCGTCCTCACCAGTATAGACCAAGAACTCTTCTGGCTTGTGTTCAATCAAGTAAGCCATATTGGCCAAGCTGGTACATTCTTTAACACCGATGATATTAGGATGGTCAGCCAAGCGAAGCATGGTTTCTGGAGTCAATTCGACAACCACACGCCCTGGAATGTTATAAATGATAATAGGTAAGTCAGAAGCGTCTGCAATAGCTTTAAAGTGCTGATACATGCCTTCTTGAGAAGGTTTGTTATAGTATGGTACGATTGCAAGTCCTGCAGCAAATCCACCAAATTCTGCTACTTCTTTGACAAATTCAATCGAGTCACGTGTGTCATTGGTACCTACACCCGCAATCAAAGGAACACGTCCCTTTACAACCTTTTGTACAGCAGCAAAGAGTTCCAACTCTTCATCGTGGGTCAAGGTTGGACTTTCAGCTGTCGTTCCAGCCAACAAAATACCATCTGTATGATGGGCCAATAAATGCTCAATCAAGGCAGGAATGGCATCAAAGTTGATGGAACCATCCTCATGGAAGGGGGTAATGAAGGCCGTGATGATTTTACACTCTTTTAGATCTTGGTAAGACATGTGAAACACCTCTCTATTTCAAAGAAGGAGTTCATTCGAACTCCTAAAACATTATTTCAATTCAAATTTCAGCTCAGCTGTTGGGCGAACCAATCCACGTTCGTGAAGCGTTTCTGCAATCTGTACAGAGTTCCAAGCAGCACCTTTGAGGAGGTTATCTGAAACAACCCACATGTGAATTCCTTTTTCAGCATCCAAGTCTTTACGGATACGACCAACAAAGGTATCACGTGAGCCGACAGCATTGATGGCTTGTGGGTAGACTTGGTTAGCCACATCATCCTCAAGAACAGCACCTGGGAAGACTGCAATAGCTGCTTTCACTTCTTCGATTGGAGCCACTTCTTTTGTTTCGATATAAACTGACTCAGAGTGAGCTGACAAGACTGGAATACGCACACATGTTGCAGATACTGCAATGCTGTCATCTTCCATGATTTTCTTAGTTTCCTTGGTCATCTTCATCTCTTCGTATGTGTAATCATTGTCAGTAAAGACATCGATTTGTGGAAGAGCATTAAAGGCGATAGGATAGTGTTTCTTATCACCGCCTGAAGGCAAGATTTCCGCATGCAAATCACGTGGATTCACACCGTCATTCAAGACTTCACGAAGTTCACGTTGTGTTTCAAGAATCGCTCCCATACCAGCACCTGAGACCGCTTGGTAAGTTGAAACGATGATACGGTCCAAGCCCCATTTTTGACGAACAGGCTCAAGCGCCACCATCATTTGGATTGTTGAACAGTTTGGGCAGGCAATGATTCCGTTGTGGGTATCAAGTGCATGAGCATTGACCTCTGGAACAACCAAAGGAACATATGGATTTTGGCGGAAGTAAGATGTATTATCTACTACTACCGCTCCAGCTTTCACTGCGTATGGTGCATACTTAGCAGATGTCGAACCGCCCGCTGAGAAGAGTGCAATATCAACACCCTCAAAAGCGGTCTCAGTCGTTTCTTCAATCGTAATATCTTGATCTTTAAATTTCAAAGTCTTGCCTGCTGAACGTGCAGAAGCAAGTAAACGGATTTTATCGATTGGAAGTGTTGATTCTTCCAACATTTTTATCATCTGAGCTCCGACAGCACCTGTCGCGCCGACTACAGCAACTGTATATCCCATAACTAACCTCTTTCGGAATTTTCTAAAAATTTCTATAATAGATGTATTATACTACTTTTTCCAGAAATTGAAAAGCATTTTTAGACTATATTTTCTGAAAACTAAAAATCCCTAGCCATTCGACTAGGGACTAAGAGGCATCTTCATGTGATGAGCAGGTTCACACAACTCATCAAGGTCCGCTCCTGCGTTATGACCTCCTTATGCTCAATAGTAATCCGAAGACTACCTATCGACTCATCGCAACTACTATTCTACTAGATAGAGTCACTTTTGTCAATAGCCAAAACTCTTTAGCTTCATTTTCACAGAAGTATAAGAAAAACCTTGGTCTCCCAAGGTTTTTCCGTCTCTATCATGCTAATTGCCGGGATTGAACCGGCGACCTCATCCTTACCATGGATGCGCTCTGCCAACTGAGCTAAATCAGCTTACCTAAAAAGTATACTATAGTTCTATGCTATTGTCAAGCGCTCTCTTTTAATTTTATGGAATGAAAAAAGCTAGATTTAGCAAGAATCTAGCTTATAAACTCCTTATTTTGTTAGATCGATTCGCTGTCCCAGTTTACCAATCAAAATCGCACCTACGATAAGTGATGCAAACTCACCAATTCCCGTAGAGAACCATGTCAAGAAGAACGGAGCTTCTGCAACGATATGGAGTTCAGCTGCAATGGTAATCATTGAAATTGAGAAGAGGATTGAAAAGAAGAAATGATCTTTTCGAATCAAACCATTGAACAGATAGTCTTTCTTGTACTTGCTAAATAGCCATACACCTAGACTAAGGAAAACTAGGGTAGATCCCCCACCGACAAAGACATCTATTAGACCGTAGCTAAAGAAATTAGCAATCATACATCCAATCGTCACACCGATGATATATTTGGGATTGTAAAAGGCCAAGAAATTCATCATCTCAGAAATACGGAACTGGTAGGCACCGTAGCTAATGGCATTAAGGGGTGGGGTGATGGTCAAAACCACATAGATAGCAGCAACGATAGCAATATCTGCCATGTCACGAACAGTTAATTTTTTCATGTTTTCTCCTTTGGCGGTTTCCCGCGTAAAATATGCTTGGTGAAAGAAGCTAAGCACCAAGGGTTGATTGAATCAACCTTACCAGTATAGCATAATATATGACTTTATGCTATACTAAAACCATGAAAAATCAAATAAAAGCTTTCTTTGATAACGAGATTCTCTCCTACTTATTTTTCGGTGGAGCTACTACTCTGATCTCGATTTTATCACGTTTGCTTATTTACCATATCGGCCACCAGGAAATCCTAGCAACCGCACTCGCAAATATCATTGGGATTCTCTTTGCTTTTATCACAAATGACACTATCGTCTTTAAACAAAAGCGAAAGAATTGGCCGACTCGCCTGGCTAAGTTTTTCTTAGCTCGTCTCTCTACTCTTGGTCTTGACGTTCTTTTAACTTATATCTTTGTTACATCTTATCCCGATATTATCGGGCAATTTGTCAACGAACAACTAGATCAGGTAAATACCATCGAAACGCTAATTGCGCAGGTTTTGATTATCATTCTTAACTATATTTTTAGTAAAGTATACGTTTTTTATAAATGAAATGGATGTCATTAAGCATTAAGGTTGCAATATTTAGGTATTTCAGGTACAATTAAGATTAGTTTTTGAAAGGAAATTATGAAAATGTTAAAAGATCTTAAAGAATTTTTGCTTCGTGGCAATGTCGTTGACCTCGCTGTCGGTGTGATCATCGCCTCTGCTTTTGGTGCTATCGTTACTTCACTTGTAAATGACATCATCACTCCACTTATCTTGAACCCAGCTTTGAAAGCGGCGAACGTTGAACGCATCGCTGAACTTTCATGGAATGGTGTTGGTTATGGTAGCTTCTTGAGTGCTGTTATCAACTTCTTAGTGATTGGCACTGTCCTTTTCTTCGTTATCAAAGCTGTTGAAAAAGCTCAAAACCTCACTAAGAAAGAAGAGCCAGCCGAAGATACACCTGCTGCTCCAACTGAACTTGAAGTCCTTCAAGAAATCAAAGCTCTTCTTGAGAAAAAATAAGACAAATAAAGGATCTAGCTTCATGCTAAATCCTTTTTCTTTACTCTTTACTCTTTCGGCAATTTACCAGCCTTTTCTAGCATTTTCTTAATCAAGTAAGGCATCTTCACATTTTCACGGCCTTTTTTCTCAATGAGTTTTTTGACAAATTCTGGCATCTGAAGGTCGTCTGTCTCCTCCATGATGTCCTTAGTAGTTGCTGAAGGCGCTAGCTCATCAAAGGTTTCTTCTTCTGGGAGAAATTCCTTAAATTCTTTTTGTTCATTAGCTCTTACAGTAGCAACTAAAGCATCAATTAAACGAGAGTCTGTGTTTGGCATAGGTGGTCGATGGTAGGTGACACCTAATTCTTGACATAATTCATAACATTCTACATCGTTATCAAAAAGAACTTCAATATGTTCACTGATAAAGCTAATTGGTACAAAAATATAATGCTCTGGATGTTGTTTCTGTTCTCTCAGATACTCAAGTACATCTGGCTTGATCCAAGGAATTCCAATATCACTCTCGCTCTGCCAAGTGTTGGTATACTGATCGCCCGTCAATCCGAGTTGTTCAGCGATTAGCTTGCTATTATCGAAAATCTGATCGATATAAGGATCTCCAAAGTCCAAGGCAAAAATTGGAACACTATGGGCTGAGAAAATTACCTTAAAGGACTCTTCTCCTACCTGGTTTCGTAAAATTTTGCTAATCTCATCTGTCCAGAAGTCCAGCAAAGACTGTTGCTGATACCAATCCTTAATGACTAAAAATTGTATTTGCTGGCTCTCCAGAAACTTTTCATACCCCATAACCGAGTAGAAGGAATAATGTGGTTCCAAAATCAAACAAATACACTCTTCAACACCATCAGCCTCCATCTGCTTGATCACATCAGGGATAAAGGGCCGAGAAAATTTGTTAGCAAAGTAGATGCCATACTCTTCTCCTAAACGTTCCTTGACTAAATTGACCTCCTCACGTGTAATCCTCTGAAGCGGTGTTCCACCTATACGAACATAGTTGTCATAGAGAGTCTGAATCTCGTGATCTTCGGGTCTAACTCCACGACGAATATTGGTAAAAAAATCCGCCACACTCTCAAAGGTAATCTCTTCTGGTGAACCGAATGTCATCATTAAAATTGCTTTTTTCATTGATATGTCCTTGTGATATTTTTTCAATTACCATTGTACCATGAAATATATCATAAATAAACGCTTTCATTCATTTTATTTTTATTTACTTCTCTTTGTCTTTCTCTCCATTCTATGATACAATGAAAAAAATGATATTAAAGGAGTTTTTATGACTTATCCCAACCTTTTAGAGCGTTTCTTGACCTACGTTAAGGTCAATACACGTTCCGATGAACACTCGACTACTACTCCAAGTACGCAAAGCCAGGTAGATTTTGCGACCAATATTCTTATTCCTGAAATGAAACGTGTTGGTCTGCAAAATGTTTACTACCTCCCGAATGGTTTCGCAATTGGTACCTTACCAGCTAATGATCCCAGCCTGACACGTAAGATTGGCTTCATCTCCCACATGGATACTGCTGATTTTAATGCTGAGGGAGTTAATCCGCAAGTCATCGAAAATTACGATGGTGGAGCTATCGACTTAGGTGATTCTGGATTTAAACTGGATCCAGTTGACTTTAAGAGTCTTGAGAAATATCCAGGTCAAACGCTTATCACAACTGATGGCACGACCTTGCTGGGTGCTGATGACAAGTCAGGGATCGCTGAGATTATGACTGCTATTGAATATCTGACTGCTCATCCCGAAATCAAACACTGTGAGATTCGAGTTGGTTTTGGACCAGATGAAGAAATCGGTGTTGGAGCTAACAATTTTGATGCTGAAGACTTTGACGTTGACTTTGCCTATACTGTTGATGGTGGCCCACTAGGGGAGCTTCAGTACGAGACTTTCTCAGCAGCTGCTGCTGAATTGCATTTCCAAGGACGTAATGTTCACCCTGGTACCGCTAAAGGCCAGATGGTAAATGCCCTTCAGCTAGCGATTGATTTTCATAATCAACTTCCTGAGAATGACCGACCTGAACTGACAGATGGTTACCAAGGTTTCTATCATCTTATGGATGTGTCAGGTAGTGTCGAGGAGGCGAGCGCAAGCTACATCATCCGTGACTTTGAAAAGGATGCCTTTGAAGCACGTAAAGCAGCTATGCAGTCTATTGCTGACAAGATGAATCAAGAACTTGGGAATGATCGCGTTAGCTTGACTCTGACAGACCAGTACTACAATATGAAAGAAGTCATCGAGAAAGACATGACGCCTGTTACCATTGCTAAAGCTGTTATGGAAGATTTAGGGATCGCGCCAATTATCGAACCAATTCGTGGTGGAACAGATGGGTCTAAGATTTCCTTTATGGGGATCCCAACTCCAAATATCTTTGCAGGTGGTGAAAACATGCATGGACGTTTTGAATACGTCAGCCTTCAGACAATGGAGCGTGCGGTGGATACCATCATTGGCATTGTATCTTATAAAGACTAAAAAAGACGAGGTAGCTCAGCTACTTCGCCTTTCTTTTTATTCATTTGGTTGAACACTTGTCTCAGACTCACTTTGTGCTTGCTTTTCTGTTGGTTGAGAAGCAGCTGTTTCACTGTCTTTCTCGGACTTAGATTGGCTATCAGTTTCACTTGCTTTTGAACGGAGTTCCTGGTTCAAGCTAATGATTTCTTTAGCTAGACTGAGGAGACCTTCTTTATCACTGCTTTTGGCTGCAAGTTGATCAAATAGGGCATCAACACGTTCAAAGTCAGCATCGGATCCTTTGTTATCCTCTAAGTACTTGTGAAGAGAGAGCAAGACATTATAGAGTTTTTGATAGATAATCACGGTTTGTGGATCTTGTTCAGCCTGTTTTTCTTCCCGTTGGATAGTTGCTGCAATACGATTTAAAAGATCCTCAAGTTGTGTTTTAGCTTCGTCAAGGTCTGCATTTTCCTTTTCAGTAGCCGCTTTGATATTAGCTACTTCTTCAGCTAGGGATTGTTTGACCCCGTCTTCTTTGACACGCGCTAGGAGTTGGGCAGCTTTTGTTAGAAGAGCATCCACTTCTTCCTTCTTAACATGGCTAACCCGTTCTTCTGGCATAAAATCACCGTAGAGTTCTTTTAGGAATTCATAGATGGCGGTCTTAGCAGTTTGACTATCTACTTTTTCCGTATCTAGAATAGTCTTACCAGCTTTTGTAGATACGGGTTCTTCTTTGAGAGCTTCTTCTACTTCTAGCTTAGTTTGGTAAATAGTTGGGAATAACTTGTTCAAGTCGGTTGCTTTGAGGAAAGATTGTGACTGGTAAAGTTCCCATGTCAACTGGGCAACACGGTTCCGAAGTTCTTCTCTCAAACGACCATCAGATACATGTTCATAGAAATACTTGATGTACTCTACTGTTGTAACCCCTGTTCGATCTCTGAAATCTTGCAAGGCCTGAAGTTTCGCTTCAATGGCAGCCAACTCTGTCTCATCCTGTGCTAGCTTAGCTTCCTGCAAATGTACCAAAAGATCTTTCTTAGGCAAGCCATAAGTATCTGTATCCAGTGTATTGATCTTATCTACTAGGGATTGATACTTCTTATCTAAAGGTGAAGTTTCAACTGGTGCCACACTTTGATCCACATGGATGTATTGTTTATCAAAGAGATCCAAGGCTGCTAGGTATCCAGCAGTTGAGTTTGTTGCCAGTTTTTTCATATTTTCGGTGAACTGCCCCAAAGCAAGTTCAACCCGTCTCTGCATGATTGGCTGGTCTTTGTAGAGACTTCTGCTTTCTGCTAAAAGTTGATCCACCTTAGATAGAACAGTTTGTTCATCAAAAGCCCCAGGTTGATAGGTCGATTGTAGGGCTGGAATCTTGTTCTTTAATGCTACCTCATATCCCTTGGTCTGAACCTTAATGTAGTGATTGTGGTCACCATGAGGAATAACAAAACTACCATTTTCTACCTGTAAACTATAAGGAGATACCCCATCACGTAGGGCAGTCGTATAAAGTTCATTTAGGAAATCCAGTTCTGGATTCCCAGTTTGGAGAGGAATACGAACATGTTCTTTTCGAACAGCATAGGGATGGATATGGGTTGGATCATAGGCTTGATCCGGATTTCCAAAGACAAAGAAGCCATTTGAAATACGAATTGCTTCGAGCGGAACCCCGTAAGTCTGTGAGATATACTTGATTTTTTCTTCATCGCTAGCATCTCTTGAGAAACTTTCCACAGTCTTTGCAAGTGGTTGAACATGCTGAGACTGATGATTTTTTTTCAAGTGATCTTGGGCAGCTTTGATTTGGGCTGCAGTCAAGTCCTTCTTAAAGAAATAATGAGCGTGATCTCCATGAGAAACTACAAACCCTTGCTCATCTTCACTAATGACACGGTCAGCTGCAAAACCATGATCATGTTCTTCATCATGATGTGAAGGAGCTACTGGTACAGGCCTTGTGGTATTGTTTGGCAAGGATTGAGGTCCAGTTGTAAGTGATGACTTAGGGATGTAATGGAAATGATTCCCGTGTCTTACAATATAGGCGTTCCCAGTATCTTCCACTACATCATTTGGATTAAAGACATAACCATCATCTGTTGAGTAAGTTCCTGTATTTGTAGAATGATTTTCTGCTCCTCTGTTAAACAGTGGAGTCGAAAGTAGCTGATCGACTTTAGTTGTTTTTACAGATGGAGAAAACGTAGAATTACCATCACTCAACTGAACCATACGTGCAATCTTTTCTTCCAAAGCAGAAAGCTTTGTATACGGAATGAAATGATAGTGATTTCCGTGAGGAATCGCTACGCCACTCGGTGTTCTGCTTGAAATCTTAGCAGGGTCAAAAATCAAGCCATCAGATTCTGCATAACGTTGATTACTTGGAAGTGCATAGAGCTGTTTTAATAAATTCTGAAGGTTCTCTTCTGGATTGCTTGGTGTTTCAGTTTGTTGACTAGAATTAGTGGTTTGACTGGTTCCATTTTGGCTTGGACGATAGTCAGTCACACTTGGCTGTTTTCTAGTTCCAGAGAGGTAGGCTTGGGCAGCAGCCAATTCGCTAGCAGACAAGGAACTCTTTGGGATATAGTGATAATGTCCACCATGAGGGACAATATAAGCATCACCAGTATCCTCTATAATATCAGATGGATTAAAGATGTACCCATCATCAGTGGTATAGCGACCTTGCGATTGAGCAAGCGCCACTGCACTGTTAGAGGTTGGTGCATCATGAGTATGACCTTGTTTTTGGCGCTCAATTTCGTCCTTCGTACGAATATTATCAGCATGAGCCGCATCTTTAAGGTAGACATAATACTTACCATCCACCTTGATAATATAACCACCTTTGATTTCATTGACAATATCAGCATCTTTCAGTTGATAATTGGCATCTTTCATCAAAAGCTCTTCGCTGAAAATCGCGTCAAAAGGAACTTTACCATTGTAATAATGGAAGTGATCACCGTGTGAAGTCACATAACCTTGATCGGTGATTTTCACGACAATTTGTTCAGCCTGAATGTCTTCTTTTTTGCTAACTTGATCTGGTGTCTGGGTCTCTGTTTTTTGAGAGTCTTGTTTCCCATCGACATAAGACACACGGTTATTATCTTTGTTTCCTTCCATCTGGTGTTGGTTCAATGCATAGATGCAAATGCTTAGGGAAAGGACAAGAGCCGATCCTGCTGCAAGGTATTTCTTCTTCATTTTTATCATCTCCTCATTTTAATTCTTCTGCAAGAACATTCATATTTTCTTCTAGATTTTCTAAGTAAGTTTTGTCATTTTCGGGATCTGCTTCCAAAGGATTGAGTGTCTTTAGACTAACTCCCGTTGATTTGACCAAGGTCTCAGCGACTTTAGAAGAAGCATTGCTCTCAGTAAAGATGGTTTTAACCTTATAGGTCTTAACGAATTCCTGAATTTCTGTTAGTTGTCTCGGACTTGGTTCTTGTTCAGGGGAAATCCCTGCTATACCAAGTTGTTTCAATCCAAAGCGTTTAGCGAGATAAGAAAAGGCTGTATGTTGTGTAACAAAAGTCTTTTGACTCGCTTTTTCAAAAATAGGCTGGTACTTCTTAGTCAATTCTTGGGCTTTAGCGATAAAGTTTTTGGCATTCTTTTGATACGTTTCCTTATTAGCACTGTCAATCTCCGAAAGTTTGTCAGCGATAATCTGTACCTCTTCACCTGCTTTTTCTGGATCTAACCAAGTGTGAGGGTCGTAGAGTGTTTTTTCATCAATACCGTCACCAGCTTCAACATCTTCCAAACCTGGTACACGCTCCAACGTCATTCCTTCAGAAGCTTCTAAAACTTTAACTTTTGAATTTTTTAAGTTAGGATCTAGACTTCCCGCCCAAGACTCCAGTGTATGCGAGTGGTAGACAAATACATCCGCGTCATAAATAGCAGCAATGTCATTCGCTGAAGGTTCATATGAGTGAATTCCACTACTTGACTGAATCATCCGAACATCATTCAAGTCACCTGATACCTCTTTGACCATGGTATAGACTGGGTAAAAACTTGTGACAATCTTCATCCCTTTTGCTTCTTGTTTTTCTTTTTGACTACATGCTCCTAAGACAAGAGCCAACAAGCTGGCCATCAATAATAGGATTGTTCTTTTTTTCATCATTACTCCTTAACTAGTATTTAACCATTTAATTAACTAGTAAATAGTTTATCTTTATTTACATTATATGTCAAGTTATTTTGCACATTTCCATGAAAAAAATGAGAACTAGAACTCACATTCTGTTCTCATTTTTCGATTTTAACTTTTCTAGCTCTCCTATCCTGTTTTTAGGATCTAGAAAATGCTACTACGTCTATTTGCTCTCCTTTAACAATGCCAACAACTTTTGAGCTTCAGCCATAATGGTATTGTTATCCTGAGCACCAAATAGCAGGTTATTTTTTAAGCCAGTGAGAGTTTCTTTGGCATTGGACTTGATAATGGGGTCTTGGATCTTTGTAAGTAGCTCTTCAACCTCTCTCAACTTCGCTTCAACCTTTTCAGTCTCGACCTGAGGTTCTTCTGGTTCCTCTGGTGACTCTTCTTCCGGCTCCTCAGTTGGTTTTGGAGATTCTGGTTTCTCACTTTGAGGCTTCTCTTCGCGTGGCTTTTCTTCCTCAGGTTTGTCTGTTCGAGGTTTCTCCTCTGATGGTTTTCCCGTTTGATTGGTATCAGCTTGACCATTTTGGTTTCTTTGAACATGGTCACTTGCATTGCCCCAACCACTATCTGAATGCGGACGTTCGTTTGGATGTTCGACATAGTACTTGACAGTCGCAAAGAGATCTTCTAGACTATACCCCTTAGGTGCCTCATAAAGTCCTTCGTCAAACCACTCAAATTTGATGTTATGGTAATGGTCATAATGAGGTATGATTAAACTACCGTTTTTGACTTCCACAGTATGTTGGAGATTGTAAGGCATACGATCAAGGGGCACCTTCTTAGCTGCTTTCACGCGGTTGTAGATTGCTTCTGCTCCTTTAGCCTCTGTATTTCCTGGATACTGATGGTCTGTTGAAGGAGGAGTCAAACCTTTCTCTTTAGCATAAGCCTGGGCTGCCGCTCTTTCGGCTTCAGACAAACTATCTTTCTTAATCCAATGACTATGGGTCATATGTGGAGTTACATAAGCATCCCCCTCATCACTGGTGATATCACGAGGATCAAAGATATAGCCATCTTCTGTTGTATACTTGCCTGCCAACTTGGCTACTTGAATCTCATCATCAGTGTAGGCAATTTGCGCATTTGGTTTTCCTAAACGTTCTGGATGACGAATCGGTGCTAGAAAGGCCAAGATATCATCCACCAACTTCACTTTATCACTTGAGTCATTATTGAGTCGTTCCAACAGTTTATCTAAAGCGTCAAAATCAGCTTGACGCCCTTTATTATCAAGTAAGTCTTGATGAACTGTTGCTAGTAAATCATAAGCCTTATTGTAAAATCCTTGATCACCAGATGGGAGGTTGGTTTTCCTAGCTCCTAGCTTATGAGACAAACTTTCTTGCTTGGCTAGTTTACTATCAATGGCTGCTGCTGTTTCTGCTGAAAGTTCCTTGGCAGAAATATAACGTGAGGCTCCATTCTCCTCAAATACATAGCCATCAGCTACTTTTCGAATCGCTTGTTTGACCAACTTTTTATCAATTGGATTGCTTGGAGCTGATTGAGGATTTGGTGTAGGTTGCGGACTTGGACTAGGTTCTGGAGTCGGTTGTGGACTTGGTTCTTCTGGCCTTGAATCTGGTACCCAATGGTTCGAACGATAACGAAGAGGAATAATACGAGCGATTCGTTCTTCCAATTCAGACATTTGTTCATAAGGGATAAAGTGGTAATGGTTACCATGAGGGACAGCTACACCTCTGGCTGTGCGACTTGTGATTTGTGCTGGGTCGAAAACAAGGCCATCAGATTCTACGTGTCGTTGGCTGAGTGGCAAGGCATAAAGTTGTTTCAGAAGGCCATCAATATCCTCATCACTTTGACTTGCTTGGTTATCGTCGCTACTGTTGTTAGCTGTGTTCGTGTTCGTATAGCTGTTGCTTTGATTGTTATAGCTGTTGCCTTGATTATTATAGGATGGAGTCCATCTATCTACATCGCTGCTAGCACTGTTGTTATTGGTACGGCGATAAGTAGGCATATTTGATTGGCCACTTCTACCAGATAGAAAGGCTTCTGCAGCAGCCAATTCGCTGGCAGACAAGTCACTCTTAGGAATATAGTGGAAGTGATTGCCATGAGGAACGATATAGGCATCACCTGTATCTTCTATGATATCAGAGGCATTAAAGATATAACCATCATCTGTGGTGTAGCGTCCCTGTGAACGTGCCAAGGCTACCGCACCATCGTTTGCTGAAGTCCCTCTTTCACGATGCTGACTATGTTCTTGTTTTTGCCGATTGATTTCTTCTTTTGTACGGACATTATCCGCATGGGTTGCATCCTTAAGGTAAACATAGTATTTTCCATCTACCTTGATCACATAACCACCCTTGATTTCACTGATAATATCCTCGTCCTTGAGCTGGTAGTTTGGATCCTTCATCAGCAACTCTTCACTGATGATAGCGTCATAAGGGACTTTGCCATTATAGTAATGATAGTGGTCGCCATGCGAAGTGACATAGCCCATGTCTGTTATCTTGATGACGATTTGCTCCGCATTGATGCCTTCTTTCTTGCTGACTTCATCAGGAGTCAGATTCTCCGTTTTTTGTGCCGCCTGTTTTCCATCTATATAGGAAATACGATTATTTTCTTTGACTGTTCTAGCTTGATACAGTCCCAACTCGTAAGAACAGACACTTAAAATTAAAGCTGCCGCAGAACCAGCAAGGTATTTTTTATTAATTTTCATCGAAACTCTCTTTCTTTTTGATATTTCTATTTGCAATTCATTTCTAAATTGCAGAAACTCCTCTCTATTACTTAACTGGTTAATAGTTTACTCCTAAATTTGCAACTTGTCAAGGATTTTATGAACCAGTTAAGTATTTTTCATTCTGCTCCACTACTTTTTCTTTAAAAGGTTTCATGTAATCAGCTTTCCTGAAATTTCTTTTAAAAATACCAAAAAAAGTCCCTGCAACTTAGTTACAGGGATCTTTCGATTAATCAAAATTAACGTATTCTTTTTGAAGTTCAAGAACTTCTTCCATCGTTGAGCATTCTGTAAGGGCACGGTTTGCGTACTCTTCCATCTTAGCTGTGTCGAGTTTCTTCATCAAGCTACGTGTACGAAGTACAGATGTCGCTGACATAGAGAACTCATCCAAGCCCATTCCGACAAGAAGTGGAACAGCTTGTTGGTCACCAGCCATCTCACCACACATACCAGCCCATTTACCTTCAGCGTGAGCTGCTTTAATAACGTTGTTGATCAAACGAAGGATTGATGGGTTATATGGTTGGTAAAGGTATGAAACTTGTTCGTTCATACGGTCTGCTGCCATTGTGTATTGGATCAAGTCATTTGTACCAATTGAGAAGAAGTCAACTTCTTTCGCAAATTGATCTGCAAGCATGGCTGCTGCAGGGATCTCGATCATGATACCAACTTGGATATTGTCCGCAACTGCAACACCTTCAGCAAGAAGGTTTGCTTTTTCTTCGTCAAAGACTGCTTTAGCTGCACGGAATTCTTTCAAGAGCGCAACCATTGGGAACATGATACGCAATTGACCATGAACAGATGCACGAAGAAGGGCACGGATTTGTGTGCGGAACATAGCATCTCCAGTTTCAGAAATAGAGATACGAAGGGCACGGAATCCAAGGAATGGGTTCATTTCGTGAGGCATATCGAAGTAAGGAAGTTCCTTGTCTCCACCGATATCCATTGTACGAACGACAACAGGTTTACCGTTCATTCCTTCAAGTACAGCCTTGTAAGCTTCGTACTGCTCATCTTCTGTTGGGAAGTCTTGAGAATCCATGTACAAGAACTCTGTACGGTAAAGGCCAACAGCTTCAGCGCCATTGTCATTGACACCTTCAACGTCTTTTGGAGTACCGATGTTGGCAGCCAATTCAAAGTGTTTACCATCAGCAGTCACTGTTTGTGCATCTTTCAAGAGTGCCCATTCAGCTTTTTGCTTCGCATAAGCTTCACCAGCAGCCTTGAATTCTGCTGCTTGCTCATCAGTTGGGTTGATAATAACCTCACCAGTGATACCGTTAACGGCAAGAATGTCACCATCTTTAACGATTTCAGTGATGTTGTTTGTACCCAATACAGCAGCAATTTCAAGTGTACGTGCCATGATAGCTGAGTGGCTTGTACGTCCACCGATGTTGGTTACAAAAGCTTTAACAAAGTTTTTGTCCAATTGAGCTGTATCAGAAGGAGTCAAGTCGTGCGCAATCACGATCACTTCTTCATTGATAGAAGCTGGGTTTGGCAATTTTTTACCAAGGAGGTTTGCCAATACACGTTTTGTCACGTCGCGGATATCCGCTGCACGTTCTTGCATGTATGGGTTGTCTTCCATGCCCTCAAAGATAGTGATAAACATGTCTGTTACTTCTTTCAGACCTGCTTCTGCATTCACTTTCTTCGCACGGATTGTTTCCTTGATTTGGCTAATCATTTCTGGGTCAGCAAGAACCATTAAGTGAGCGTCAAAAACTTGAGCTGCTTCTTCACCGAGCGTACCTACTGCTTTCTCACGGATAACAGAAAGCTCGTCTTGTGATGCTTTTAGAGCGACATCAAGGCGAGCTTCTTCTGCGTTTGTATCTTCGACTGTAACAGTCTCAAATGACAAATCCGGTTGAACGAGTAGATATGCTTTTGCAACTGCAACACCATCAGATGCTGCGATTCCTTTAAGCATTTCTGTCATTTTCCTTATGCCAATCCTTCTTTTTCCATAGTTTCAGTGATAGCAGCGATTGCGTCGTCAGCATCTGCACCTTCAGCTGAAATTGTAACGTCAGCACCTTGGCCAACACCAAGACTCATAACACCCATGATAGATTTAAGGTTTACTGATTTACCTTTGTACTCAAGAGTGATATCTGAAGCAAATTTGCTAGCTGTTTGAACCAACAATGTTGCTGGACGTGCGTGAATACCTGTTTCTGCCACTACGTGGAAATCTTTAGAAGCCATAGTTTGACTCTCCTTTAAGTGTTTTCTTTTTGAGTTATATGTGATAACCCTTACAAGATTGTATTATATCATCTTCAAGATAATTTTTCAAGTATTTTATGGACTTTTACTGAAAATGAAATTACTTCTTTTTCTATTATAATGAGCACTCTAGCAATTAAATAGCATATCTAAACACTAATTGTTCAAAAATGTTATCATCAAAATTCAATTTTCAAAGCTATTTTCTCTTAATATCAATCAGAAGACAATCCTAGTAAATAATGAAAAAATAATACTATTTAGTTATAATTAATATAACTCAGCCAACCTATTATTTGAAAAGGCTTCATCAAATACTGAAATTCTAAAACCTACTCTTACCATCAACAGTAGAGAATTTATTCAATTTGCTACTTAAAGTAAAATAGGCTTGTAGCACCTAACAGTAAAAATGTAGATATATCTAAGTAGTATAAGTAGAACTAAAACTTTGATTGATTCCATTCAAATAAAGTATCCAACCAATCAAAAACGACATTATGGGCGAGTCTTAAATTATTGACTTGGCAATGAGCGTCCGCACCACTTTCCGCCTCAAATACTTGAAGTTTAGTTTGTTGATTTTTAGATTTAAGTGATTCATAAATTACCTTAGTTTGATGCTGCAGTTCAGCACCCTCACCCTTTCCCATGATAAACAGGCATGGGCATTGAATTTTTTTATAATCTACATTCTTTGCATAGTTAAATACATCATCAATAGCACTCTTAAAATCAGAAGTACCAAACTGCCATGCATACTTTTTAAGATTCAAATTTGCTGATTCATTCAAATTTCCAGCTAATTTTAAAATGGCATTTATTAACCAACTAGGTGCTTTCAAACTTGATCCGAATTCTTTTCTGAAGAGCTCTGCAACGTCGTAAATAGGGGTACTAGCAATCCAAGCATGAATTCTTGGATCCTTTTCGACAGCTTGTGCGGTAAAATATCCCCCTCCGCTGACACCATAAATGGCTAAATAATTTAGTTTAGGATTTCTATTTTCCAACCAGTCTATGCATAATGAAATTGGAATAGAGGCATCCACACCAAAGATTAGCCCTCTACTAGGATTGCTCCCTTGACCAGGAAGGTCAACCATTAAAACATTATAATTTCGTATCCATCCAGGATATCCTGCAAAATAAAATAAATCTTCGCGATAAGTATCACCTCCACCGATCATAATCAGCGTTGGGCAATTATCACCGCTATGAAGATAATAACCAGGCAAGTAGGAATCCTGATAAGCAATAGTTAGTTTTTCAATCGGTGTACCTAGTGAATGAATTGCACTAGAGAACGCCTTCTCCATTTGACAAACGATAGGTAAGTATTCGGCAGAAAATGGATCAGTAAACTGGATTGCCGATCGAAGTGAGTAGGTCTGTGCGAGATAATACTGCGCCTTTGTTTGTTCACTCAAACCTAAATTACTAACCTTTTGTTCAAGATAGTTCACATGTGATAAAAACTCATTTTTCCAGTCATCAGGTTTTGGTGAATTACCTAACTTTTGAGCAAGATAATACAGCTCTCCATGAGAGAAGCCAAAAACTTCACCGATTCCTAGCAACCAATTAAAGAAAAAATCCGTATCCCCATTCTTAAAAAATACACGAGTAGATTGCCGTTTTAAAATAACCTCGTTTTCTTTCACCACGCACCTCCTGATTTGCATTCTTTCATTTATTAATCTATTAATCCTATTTCCCTAACAACATTATACTATATATTTCCACAGTAAGTATAAGTTTCTAAAGTGAATAACTCTATTCTAATAGTTTTTGCATATTCAACATTTATCTAACTCATCTACTGTCTTTTATATTTTTTAAATAGTCTATATACCTAAATATCGTAATCGCTATAAACTCTTTTCATAGCTTCATTTTTAAATTTATTCCTATCTATAAGTTCTATGGTCACTACTAGTATACCACATAAAGCGAATACTTCCCAAAAATTACAGTTATATACTCTCTATCAAGAATACGAAATTCATAATCTATTTGGATGAATGCAGTATAATCTAACATCTTCATTTTAGTTATCTTTTAAATATTTTAATACAAAATATAGGGACATCTTGTGCAGAGACTTTCTTTTTTTCATTAATATTACAGTTTCAGTTTTGTTAAAGCATTGTCTCCGCTAAACTTATTCATGCTCTTACGATTTTTGCCATTTTCAACTTCTTTCAAAAACCACTATATCTTGTATTTTAATTTTAAAACTGTAACTTTTAGGCACAAGATTTAGTTTAAAAAGTTTGACAAAGTTTTTTTTTCTGATATACTAAGAAAGTAATCAAATTTTATGAGGAGTTACGAAATGGTAACGGTTTATTCTAAAAATAATTGTGTACAATGTAAAATGACCAAACGTTTCTTGGATAGCAACAATGTCGCTTATCGTGAGATCAATCTCGACGAGCAACCAGAGTATATCGACCAAGTTAAAGAGCTTGGTTTCAGCGCTGCTCCTGTTATCCAAACACCAACTGAAGTCTTTTCAGGTTTCCAACCAGGAAAACTGAAACAATTAGCATAATCTTAGTACATCATCCAGAAGAAATTGCTTCTAGGGCTAACTTAGAGGCCTTTCTTTTGTAATTAGATAAGGGAAATTTTATGGGATTAAAACATCTTGAGGACGTGACTTACTTCCGTCTCAATAACGAAATCAACCGTCCTGTCAATGGACAAATCATGCTTCATAAAGATAAAGAAGCCTTGGATGCCTTCTTTAAAGAAAATGTGGTTCCAAACACTATGGTTTTTGATTCAATCACTGATAAAATCAACTACCTCATTGAACACAACTACATTGAAACAGCATTTATCAAGAAATACCGTTCAGAGTTTTTGGAAGAATTGCATCAATTTATCAAGGACCAAAACTTTCAATTCAAGTCTTTCATGGCTGCCTATAAGTTCTATAATCAATATGCCTTGAAGACTAACGACGGGGAATACTATCTTGAAAGCATGGAAGACCGTGTCTTCTTTAACGCACTATATTTTGCAGATGGTGATGAAGCGATTGCGACTGATATTGCCAATGAAATCATCCACCAACGCTACCAACCTGCTACTCCTTCCTTCTTGAATGCTGGACGTGCTCGTCGTGGGGAGTTGGTATCCTGTTTCTTGATTCAGGTGACTGATGATATGAACTCTATCGGACGTTCCATCAACTCAGCTCTTCAACTTTCACGTATCGGTGGTGGTGTGGGAATTTCCCTCAGCAACCTTCGTGAAGCCGGAGCTCCTATCAAAGGTTATGAAGGTGCTGCTTCTGGTGTCGTACCAGTTATGAAGCTTTTTGAAGACAGCTTCTCTTACTCAAACCAACTCGGGCAACGTCAAGGTGCTGGGGTTGTCTACCTCAACGTCTTTCACCCTGACATCATCGCCTTCCTTTCTACTAAGAAAGAAAATGCCGATGAAAAAGTTCGTGTGAAGACTCTTTCACTTGGTGTAGTGGTACCAGATAAATTCTACGAATTGGCTCGTAAAAATGAAGAAATGTATCTCTTTAGCCCATACTCTGTAGAGCTTGAATATGGTGTGCCGTTCAACTATATCGACATCACTGAAAAATACGATGAATTGGTCGCAAATCCAAACATCCGCAAGACAAAAATCAAAGCTCGTGATTTGGAAACTGAAATTTCTAAATTGCAACAAGAGTCTGGTTACCCTTATGTAGTCAACATTGATACAGCCAACCGTGCAAATCCTGTTGATGGAAAAATCATCATGAGTAACTTGTGTTCTGAGATTCTTCAAGTTCAAGAACCAAGCTTGATCAACGATGCTCAAGAATTCCTTCAAATGGGAACAGACGTTTCATGTAACCTTGGATCAACAAACGTGGTCAACATGATGACCTCACCTGACTTTGGTCGTTCTATCCGCGCTATGGTTCGTGCCCTTACTTTCGTTACAGATAGTTCGCACATCGTAGCTGTTCCTACTATCGACCACGGAAATAGTTTGGCTCACACCTTTGGTCTTGGTGCCATGGGACTTCATAGTTACCTTGCCCAACAACTCATCGAATACGGATCTCCTGAGTCAGTTGAATTTACAAGCATCTACTTTATGCTTATGAACTACTGGACCTTGGTAGAATCAAACAATATCGCTCGCGAGCGTGGTGTAACCTTCCACAACTTTGACAAATCAGACTATGCTAACGGAAGCTACTTCGAAAAGTATGTGACAGGCGAATTTGTTCCAAAATCAGACCGTGTTAAAGAACTCTTCAAAGATGTCTTTATTCCAAGTGCTGCTGACTGGGCTGAACTTCGCGAAAAGGTTCAAGCAGATGGTCTTTATCACCAAAACCGCCTTGCTGTAGCTCCAAATGGTTCTATCAGCTACATCAACGACGTTTCTGCTTCTATCCATCCTATTACGCAACGCATCGAAGAACGTCAAGAGAAGAAAATCGGTAAAATCTACTATCCAGCTGCAGGCTTGTCTACAGATACCATTCCTTACTACACTTCTGCTTATGACATGGATATGCGTAAGGTGATTGATGTTTACGCTGCTGCAACAGAGCACGTGGATCAAGGGCTTTCACTCACCCTCTTCATGCGTAGCGATATTCCAAAAGGTCTTTATGAATGGAAGAAAGAAAACAAACAAACGACACGTGACTTGTCTATCCTTCGTAACTATGCCTTTAACAAGGGTATCAAGTCAATTTACTACGTCCGTACCTTTACAGACGACGGTGGAGAGGTCGGCGCTAATCAATGTGAAAGTTGTGTGATTTAATTTTTGCTTGAGGAAACTACATTTTCTCAGATTACTGATTAAGTTACTCGCCAGACAAAACTTGATAAGTATCTTAAATACTATGAAAAACTAAAAAGTCGGGCCTCCGACTTTTTGTGCGATACTCTTCTCAGACTATGATAAAATAGAGATGATTTGACAATCGCATTATTACATACAGAAAGAGATTTCAAATGGAAACTTACTACAAAGCCATTAACTGGAATGCCATCGAAGATGTCATCGACAAATCAACTTGGGAAAAGCTGACGGAGCAATTCTGGCTCGATACGCGTATCCCCTTGTCAAATGACCTAGACGACTGGAGAAAACTATCAAACAAAGAAAAAGACTTGGTTGGAAAAGTCTTTGGTGGTTTGACCCTTTTGGATACCATGCAATCTGAAACAGGAGTTCAGGCGCTTCGCTCAGACATCCGTACACCGCATGAGGAAGCTGTTTTCAACAACATCCAGTTTATGGAGTCTGTCCACGCAAAATCTTACTCTTCTATCTTTTCAACCTTGAATACCAAGGCTGAAATCGAAGAAATCTTTGAATGGACCAACACTAACCCCTACCTTCAAAGAAAAGCTGAAATTATCAACGAAATCTACCTCAATGGTACGCCTCTTGAAAAGAAGGTTGCCAGCGTCTTCCTTGAAACCTTCCTCTTCTACTCTGGTTTCTTTACACCGCTCTACTATCTAGGTAACAACAAACTTGCCAATGTTGCGGAAATTATCAAGTTGATTATCCGTGACGAATCTGTTCACGGAACTTACATTGGTTATAAATTCCAACTCGGTTTCAATGAATTACCTGAAGAAGAGCAAGAAAAACTTAAAGAATGGATGTACGACCTGCTCTATACCCTCTATGAGAACGAAGAAGGTTATACAGAAAGTCTCTATGACGGTGTTGGTTGGACCGAAGAAGTTAAAACCTTCCTTCGCTACAATGCCAATAAGGCCCTTATGAATCTAGGACAAGATCCACTCTTCCCAGATTCAGCTGATGATGTCAACCCAATCGTTATGAACGGTATTTCAACAGGAACATCCAACCACGACTTCTTCTCTCAAGTCGGAAATGGTTACCTCCTTGGTGAAGTTGAAGCTATGCAAGATGAGGATTACAACTACGGTTTAGACTAATTTGACCAATCATTCAAAATATCATGGTTTGTTTAAAACAACCATGGTATTTTTGTTTTTGTTTTGTTTTGTTTTTTTCTATTTGATTGATTGAGCGTTTTATGGTAAGATAATAATAGTAGAAATCGAGGTGACAAGGATGCTGAAGCAAGAAAAACTAGATAGTATTTTAGAAACAGTGAATACTAAAGGAACCATTACCGTAAAAGAAATCATGACGCGTCTGGATGTGTCAGATATGACAGCTCGCCGCTACTTACAAGAATTAGCAGATAAGGATTTGCTGGTTCGTGTGCATGGTGGTGCTGAAAAACTTCGTACAGGTTCTCTATTAAACAACGAACGCTCAAACGTCGAAAAACAAGGCTTACAGATTGCTGAAAAACAAGAAATTAGCCGTTTTGCAGGTCATTTGATTGACGAAGGTGAAACCATTTTTATCGGGCCAGGAACAACCTTAGAATGTTTTGCTCGTGAGCTCCCAATTGATAATATTCGTGTTGTAACAAACAGTCTTCCTGTTTTTCTCATCCTAAACGAACGAAAACTAACAGATCTGATCTTGATTGGCGGAAATTATCGCTCTATCACTGGTGCTTTTGTAGGAACACTTACCTTACAGGATTTGACCAATCTTCAGTTCTCTAAGGCTTTTGTAAGTTGTAATGGTATCAAGGATAAGGCTATTGCCACCTTCAGTGAGGAAGAGGGCGAAGCGCAACGAATCGCCTTGAACAATGCCAATAAAAAATACTTACTGGCAGACCACAGCAAGTTTAATAAGTTTGATTTTTACACTTTCTACAATATCTCAGAGATTGATACAATCGTTTCAGATTCCAAACTGAGTCAGGAGACATTTGAAGATCTGTCGAAACAAACAACCATTCTTTTATCAAAACCATAAAAATTCCCCTGCCTTTTGGTGGGGAATTTTTGTTGAATTTTAATCAATAAGTTGTGTCTCAGCTAGTTTCTTGTACCAGTGAGCCGATTTCTTTGGATAGCGCTCCTGGGTCTCAAAATCAACATAGAATAGTCCATAACGCTTTTCATAGCCATTTGACCAAGAAAAGACATCCATCAGCGACCAGATAAAGTAGCCTTTTACATTGGCTCCATCGGAGATTGCATCTGCAATCACTTCCATATGTTTCTTAACATAATCAATCCGTCCATCATCGTAGACTGTTCCATCCACAAACTCATCTTTGTATCCGAGACCATTCTCTGTGATGTAGATTTTCTTGTAATTTGGGTAATCTTTCTTCACGCGCATGATTTGATCATACAAACCTTGAGGATAGATAATCCAATCCCAGTCCGTACGTGGCACATAATCTGGAGCTACTCGACGTCCAACTCCCTTAATCTGATACTTAGAGCTTCCTTTTTCACCCTTACCGTTATGAATGATTTCTGTTTCGCCATCAAAGGCTTGCATCCAATCACTCATATAGTAGTTAATACCGAGGAAGTCATTCAGGTCTTTTGCAGCTTCTAGGACTGCGAAGTCTTCTTCACGCAGATCTAAGCTTCCACCATTAACTGCTAAGATATGGTTGACACCTTCCATGGTTTCTTCGGAATATCGTCCTAGATAAGTCGCGTCTAGGATAAACTTGTTATGGATAATATCTTCTAACTCGGCTGCACGAACATCTGCTGGATTATCTGGATTCAGAGGATACTTAGTAGGCAGGGCATGAACCACACCAATTTCCCCCTTATATCCCTTATCCTTGAAAAGTTTTACTGCACGCGCATGCGACACCATCATATTGTGATGAGATTGGAAGACTTTGGCAAGGTCGTACTGAATACCTGGAGGGAATTTCCCAACCAAATACTGACCATCTCCTATCGGCCCAATTTCATTAAAGGTTGTCCAAAAGTTAACTTCAGGAAATTCTTCAAAACAGAAGGCCGCATAATCCACAAAGTGATCAATGTTTTCTCTATTCAGGAAATCTCCGTTTGAATGAAGTGCTTCTGGCGTGTCAAAGTGATGAAGAGTCACGAAGGGCTCAACATGCCGTTTGTGACATTCTGCAAACAACTTGTGATAGAACTCAACTCCCTTGGCATTGACTTTCCCGTAACCAGTTGGAAAGATACGTGACCAAGCGATTGAAATACGGATACCATTGACACCATATTCTTCTGCAAGTTTGAGGTCAACTGGATATTTGTGATAGAAATCACTGGCTGGTTCAGCAGTGTACCAGTAGTTATCTTTGAGGTATTTGTCCCAGGCGACTGGCCCTTTACCATCAGTATGTGTAGCACCTTCTGCTTGGTAGGCTGCTGTTGCTCCGCCAAAAATAAAGTCTTTTGGAAGTGTTTTTGTCATTTGATTCACCTTTCAAGAAATAGAAATGAGATGGGGGTATAGTTGGGAGGAGTTCCTCCATCTCACTTCTTCGCTATTTACATTTTATTCTTCGAACTGCGCTTGAACAAAGGCAAGAGCGCCTTTTCCATCGCGAGTCAATTTAATGTATTGGCCACCTTCTGTCTTAGCAAGTTTGATACCAAGTTTGTCAGTTTCGGCCTTCATGTCTTCAAAGTTTGAAGCAACTTGAGGAGCAAGGATAACCAGATCAAACTCAGGCAACATTTCACGGTGAGCACCATAGCCACCAGCTGCTGCTTTAACAGGAACTTTGTACTCTGCAGCTGCCTTGTTTAGAGCATTTGCAAGGAGACCACTTGTACCTCCTCCTGCACAGAGAACGAGAACATTTGTTTTTTCTGTGATTGTGTTTTGCGCTGCTTCTACACCTGCTTTTTCAAGAATAGCATCTGCTTTGGCAGTATTGAAGTTTGCTGCTACTTTTTCTTTCAATTCATCATTGGCTTTACCTGAACGCTCTTCTTCAAGAATTTGTTCATCATAAACCTTGAGGAATGGATAGTAGATGGCTACGTCAACAAGGATTAACAAAGCAGCAAGTACAAATGACAAGAATTGGAAGTTTGTACCGAGAACAATACCGAGCGGACCTGGTGTTGTCCAAGGAAGGTTGGCAGTAAATGAGTTCATGCCAAGCGTTTCAATGAAGAATTTAAAGATCCATACGTTGGCAATTGGCGCAAAGATAAATGGAATAAAGAAAATTGGGTTCAAGACAAGTGGTGCACCAAACAGGATTGGTTCGTTTACTCCAAAGAATGTTGGAACAACAGACGCACGTCCGATTGCACGGTTACGTTTTGATTTTGTTAACCACATGAACATGAAAGGAACAACTAGTGTTGCACCAGTACCACCCATGGTAACGATAAACATTTGTGTACCA
This sequence comes from Streptococcus oralis subsp. dentisani, assembly GCF_007475365.1. Classification (NCBI taxonomy): domain Bacteria; kingdom Bacillati; phylum Bacillota; class Bacilli; order Lactobacillales; family Streptococcaceae; genus Streptococcus; species Streptococcus oralis. The sequence goes on from NZ_CP034442.1 coordinate 598,764, forward strand.
GAAGTAAGGATCTTATCCGCATGCATCCCTTGTTGGAGAAGGTTCAAGTTGACTTCAGCATTTGCATAGGTAATAGCTGCGATAGCAGGTTCGACGATTGAAGGACCGTGGATACCAACAAACCAGAAGAAGGCAAAGGCTCCAAAGATAATGGTAATACCTAGATAACCATCAGCAGCAGAGAATAATGGTGCAAAGAATTTACCGATTGATTCTGCAACGCTGGCTCCAACAAACTGGCGAGCAAGTAAATCAAGGACATAAAGAGAAACAACAGATAGAGTGAATGGAATCACATCTTTAAAAACTTGTGAGATATTGGGTGGAACTTCGTCAGGCATACGAATAGTGACGTTGTTCTTAACACAAACCTTATAGATGGCTACAGTAACAAAGGCAGCAAGGAAGGCTGAAAGCAAACCTTTTGTTCCAAGGAATCCTGTTGCAAAGCCACCTTCAATCGGATCAGCTGCCAACATCAACAAACCAACAATCGCAGCCAACAGTGTTGACATATAGTTGACTTGGTTGGTTTTTTCCATGCTACGGTTTACTGAGTCCGTCAATGACTTAGCTGTTGTACCAGCTACCAAGAGAGCCAGAATCCCCATTGAATAGCTATAAGGTTTCATGAGGAGATTGACAACTTCATCAGACCATTTAAAGCCCCATGAGTTTGGTACAAAAGCAATCAAGATAAAGATACTTGAGAAGAGAATGACAGGCATACCAGCAATGAAACCATCACGAATGGCACGAAGATAGATATTACGAGATAGTTTCTCAAAGAAAGGTTTTCCTTTCTCAATAAATTCAATTAATTTATTCATTACTTAACTCCTCTCTTGTAGAGTTCGATTAAATGGTGCATCAAATCTTTTAACAAGATAGTTGTCATCAAGTGATCCTGGCCATGCATCATGGTTACACTATAGGCCAAATCTTCACCAGCTGCTTCCTTAGTCAATAGACTTGTTTGCGCGTGATGAGCCTCGGCGATACAGCCACCAGCTTCCTCGACTAAGCTATCTGCTTTCGCAAAATCGCCAGCTTCAGCAGCCTTCAAGGCTTCCAATAGTTTTGAACGAGCATCGCCAGCATAGGCTACGATTTCAAAACCTAACAATGTTACTTCTTCTCTATTCATGATAGAATGCTCCTTATGTATTTTTAATTAAATTTTTATGACAATAAACGTTGGATATGTAGAACTAGATAAACTCGTTCACTTTTATACAAATCAAGACCCGTATGTTGCGTAATCACATCATAGATCTTGGAACCAATCTCGAACGCTTTTGGATAGGATTGTTTAATATGATCTTCCATATCCAGAAGAGATTGATTATCATCTCTGGAACGGTCTAAATAATCCAAAAAATAGTTGAGATGAATCATAAAGCGATCATAGAAATGGTTATTCTCTTTAGTTCGTTGAATAGAGTAACTCTTCAGCACTTCTTCAACATTCCTGAGAATTTCTTTCCTCTTATCAATCGACTCAACCACTTGAACTTCGTTCTCCCCTTCGGCATTGATGAAATGATAAGCGATCCGAATAATTTCATCCTCAGGGAAATGATCTGTCAACTTCTGACGATAAATTTCAAAGGCTTCCTTTGCTATTTGAAAAGCGACAGGATACTTGGCAGAAATATCTGGCAGATTGCTATCCTTGTACCTTCCTTGTGTTAGAGCTTGATAAGAACAGTAAATATGATCTGTCAAGGTCACATAGAGATATTCTTGAATCGGATAGTGATATTTCTTAGAAAGATTATCAATGATCTCGTAGGTCACTGTGATAAAATCAAGCGGAACATCTTTGAGAAGAGCCATAAAGTTTTCTCTGGACTCTTCTGTCTTCATCCGAAAGATTTTCTCAACCTGATTTTCAGCAATCAAATCCCCCTTCTTCTTTCCAAATGTAATCCCTTTACCAATTACAATCACCTCTTCTCCTTTATCATTTCTGACAAGTGAAACATTGTGATTCATTGGATTTAGAATTCGATACATGTCAACCTCCTTTTATATCTTAAAGGTATATGAGTACAAAAAATGACCACAAATGAACTAGAAAATCCTTTGATTTCTAATCCACCTGTGATCATGCCTAATATTACTTAGTAACACTCACCTTGTATTAACTTGTGATTTAAGTATAGCACAAGTAAGTTTTTTTGTAAACCTTTACATTCAACTTTTTTAAAAATTTTTATTTAGATCAATGTTCCTAAGATTAGGGGGAAAACTTATACACGTTCAGTCCATGAAGTCGCTGTTGTTTGAAGAACCTTGTTGAGTTCGTCAATGTTCTCAAATCCAGTTGTACGTAGCCATTCACGAGCTGCTGCTTCACCGTCTTTGATGTAAGTTTCAACTGATCCAGCCCATGTTGCACGTCCACAAAGAACGCCGTTGAAGTTTGCGCCTGATTCGTGGGCAAAGACAAGTGTTTCTTGGAAGAGTTTAGCTGACACACCTGCACTCAAGTAGATGTATGGAAGATTTGTTGCTTCGTCTTGAGCTTTGAAGAAGGCTGCTGCTTCTTCGCGAGTATGCACAATTTCACCATCACCAAAGCCTTCAACGTATTTAACATTGACTGGAACTTCCACTTTCAAGACATCGATATTGAAGCGTGGGTCTGAGAAGACTTTCATGGCACCGATAACCTTGTGTGGTTTTACTTTCGCATATTCTGCAGAACCTGCGTCAGCGATTTTTTCATCGTAAGCGAGGATTTCAAGGAAGAATGGAATATCTTCCGCCACACACTCAGAACCGATGCGTTCGATGTAGGCTTGTTTTTGTTGGTTGAGTTCGTCAGCGCTGTCTACGTCATAGTAAAGCAAGAACTTAACAGCGTCTGCACCTTGTTCCTTGATACGTTTTGCAGACCAAACATCCAGGCAGTCTGGCAAGCGTTTGGTGCTTGTTGTGTCGTAACCAGTTTTCTCATAAGCAAGGAGAAGACCAGCATTTGGAGCAAGCGCTTTTGTAGCTGGGAGACCATACTCTGGGTCTAGAAGCATAGATGATGCGTATTTTGTCAATTCATCTGCAACCAATACTTTAAGTTCTTCCATTTGAGCAACTGTTGGCTCTTCCGTTTGGTATTGAGCCATGAGGCGTTTCAAAGCACCACGTTGGTCAAAGGCAAGAGCTGAGATAATACCATTTTCATCTGAGAGTTTTTCTAAGCGTACACGTTTTTGTTCTGTTAAAACCATTTTATACCTCTTTTACGATTAGTTGGTCGTATAGACCTTGATAGTTAGCCATATTCACATGACCTGTCATTTTTTCTTGAGCGTTAAGCATACCAAGGACATTGGCCTTGATGAGGAGTTCTGCATCCGATTCCCTATGAAGAAGTCCTGAGGAAATCCCTGCCACAGTAGAGTCACCAGATCCAACAGGATTGACTACCTGAATTCTAGGAATATCTACTTTATAGAAAGTATCCCCATGTTTTGCAAAAGCACCATTTGCACCAAGTGAAACGATAATCCACCCAATCCCTGCAAATAGAGGCTCTTGAAGAACTTCCTTTAATTCATCCAAATCTTCTGAAACTTCTTTCCCAAGAAGCTGAGACAATTCTTCATTATTTGGTTTGATAACTGTTGGTTTGTGTGGTGATTCAAGGACCGCCTGAAGAGCTGCACCTGAGCAGTCCAGAACAACTGATTTTCCTGCGCGATTAGCAAGTTCTACCAAGCTTGCATAGTAGTCAACTGGAAGACCTGCTGGCAGACTACCTGAGATAGCTACTACTTCCACAGTGTCAAGAAGATTTTCGAAATGAGCCAAGAAATCTTGCCCTTCTTGTTCCAGAACTTCGGGTCCTTTTTCAAGGATTTCTGTTTGGTTGTCTCCGTGGAGAATAGCGATACAGTTACGAGTTTCTCCCTGAATGGAGAAGAAATCTTTCTTTACTTGATTATCGATATTTTCAACCAAAAACTCACCAAGTTTACCACCGACCAAACCAGTAGCAGCAACAGAATCACCAAATTCTGAAAGAACTCGTGTAACATTGAGCCCTTTACCACCAGCTGTCTTGGTCACGTCCACCACACGGTTGACAGTGTCAATTTTCAATTCATCCAAAGGATAAGAAATATCAATGGATGGATTCATTGTGACTGTTAAAATCATGCGTCACCTCTTAGTCGTGGTATTCACCGCGATCCCATTTTTCAAGGAATTCTGTAAAGAAGTTTGCATCTGCTTGATGAGCATTGTGAGTTTCAACATGCTCGATTTTCGCAATCAATTTTTTGTTTTCTTCAGATGGTTTGTATTCAGCATTGATGAAAGCTTCAATGATATCGCACATAAGCAATTCACCAGTAATCTTACCACCAAAACCAATAACGTTGGCATTGAGTTCTTCTTTAGCATAAAGAGCTGTTGTCATATCACGAACCAAGGCAGAACGGACACCAGGAACTTTATTTACAGCGTTGTTGATACCAACACCAGTACCACAGATACATACCCCAAGATCAGCTTGACCGCTTGTAACGGCTTCACCAACTTTTTTACCAAAGATTGGGTAGTGAGTACGTGTGTGGTCATATGTACCAAAGTCGATGACTTCATATCCTTTTGATTTCAAAAATTCTGAAACCGCCATTTTTTCATCTGTTACGATGTGGTCACATCCAATTGCAATTCTCATTTTTATCTTACCTTTCTTACTGTAATCTAATTAACACATTTTGTTCAACATGTCGACACGAATCTGATGACGTCCACCGTCGTATTTACCATTAACAAAACCTTTAGCAATGTTTTTGGCCAATTCGTCACCAACAAGTTGTGCACCCATAGTGATCATACGTGAGTTGTTGTGTCCACGAGTCATATAAGCTGAACGTTCATCTGAAACTTCTGCAGCAACCATTCCTTTGATTTTAGTTGCGACCATGAAAGGACCAGCACCATAAGCGTCAATCACGATACCAAGATTTTGTTCTTCTTTGTTTACTTCTGCAGCAACAGCAAGAGTCACATCGACAAAGTCTTGGCCTTCTGCTGTAACATCCACTACGTGGAAGTTTTCTTTTTCCAGGAAGTCTTTCACAACTTCTTTCAATCTTAAACCTGCAGCATCTGCACCGATAACAATAGACATATTGTATACTCCTTTTTATTATTCTAGGCCAGTAAAGACTTTTATAGCTAGCAGTTTACCTACAAAAGACTTTCTAGCAGTTTATTGACAAATTTGATTGAATGAGATGAATAACACCTTATCCAAATACAGGAAATCAATTTCCTAGAAACAATCTTTCTCCGCGAAAGAGAATATAACAAGTGATTATTTGTTTGTTACAAACATCATTTGTTGCTTACAAACATAATATACTCCTATTTTTGGAAAAAGTCAACAGTTAATGTTTGTTTTTGTGTTTTATTTTTTATTTAAAAGATTTCAATATCAAAACCAATCTGATCAACTTTGCCTGGTCCTAAGAGACGAACGTTTTTCTTATCTTCTAGATGATTTCCTTCTTCAAGTGAAGTTGATAAACCTGACCAAGGTTCAAACGCAATGAATGGTCCCTTATTCAAAGTTGACCAAATGATGAGATTTGAGAACTCTTGGAAGTGTACTTTTAATCCCTTCTCATGCTTACGAGAACGAAGGGCAATTGTTTTAGATTGCAACTCATCCAAAGTCACTGCATCTATACTAAACAAATCATAGCAAAGGTCTAATACTTTTTGCCCCTCTAGCCATGGACTTCTATCCTGGAAGTCTAACATTCCTGTTTCTGGGAAAGGACGTGGAACAGAGCAAGTCTCTTCTTTCTCAAACTCTAAATAGTAATCTTCATAGACTTCATCATCGAGTAGAGGACAATTAAATCCTGGATGACCTCCTATAAAGAATGGCATTACTTTATTCGTTTCTTTATTAAAGACTTTGTATTGAGTACGAACAGTCTTGCCGGTCACTAGATAAGTGATTTCAAGACGGAAATGATAAGGATAGTTTTGATAAGTATTCTCATCATCTTCGATAGCAAAGGTTACGCTGTTTTCTGTTTGATCAACTAAGTCAAATTCTTTTTTACGGACCAAACCATGACGAGGAATGTTTCCTTTTGTTTCTGTTCCATTTTCGTGGCTATAGAAGGCTGTGTCTTCTCTCAAAGAACCACAGATTGGAAAAAGTACTGGCGCCTGTCCACTCCAGTAAGTGGCATCTCCTTGCCACAGATACTCAATGCCTTCTCGATCCTTGATCGACGACAAGGCGCCACCTAAGGTTTTAAACTGGACCGTTAACTGGTCTGATTTGATTTCAATTACCATAATGTTCTCCAACTATTTTTAGATCTTTATATAAAAAACTAGGTTGCCACTCCCAATGTCGGAAATTGGCAACCTAGTTTTCACAATTTACATTTTATAGGAGCGAATTATTTAGCATTTGCTGCGTATTCTTCATTACGTTTGATCATTTGTTTTCTATACCAAGCAAAGATACCTACATAGAATACAAGGAAGGCTGCTGCACCAAGGATTGCTTTAATATCACCTGTTGTAGCATTACCGATTGCCCAACCAAATAGTTTTTCGATTGGTCCTTCAAGAGTTGAGTGAGTGATCAATTGAGTTTGGCTCACACCTTCTGGGAAGGCACCTACACCTTTAGCAAGTTCAGTTGCAAATGGAGCGATAAGAGTACCTGAAAGAAGGAAGAGTGGCAACAAGAGTGTTCCAAAGATGATCATACGGAGCAATTTACCACGAGTAACAACCAAGAGAGCTGGAGTTACACCCATGGCGATGATACCTGCAAGAGGCAAGATACCATTTCCTACGTTTGAAAGAAGCACAGCTTCTACTAGCATGATTGGAGCAAGTACGTTGGCACAAGCCCAGATTTCAGCACGACCAGCGATGAAAGGCCAGTCAAGACCGATGTTGAATTTACGTCCTTGAAGACGTTTAGTAGCAACGTTTGTGATACCTTGTGAAAGTGGTTCTACGGCTGCGATGAACCAAGATCCGATAAGTGAGAAGAGCTCCAAGCAGACACCGGCAGTCAAACCAAGGCTCAACCAACCTTTAATAACAAGTTCCCATTTATCAGCTCCTTCTACACCAGCAACTGGGTGTGGAGTTCCCATCAAACCAATAACGATACCAAGAATGAAACCAATGAAGAATTTTGATCCCCAGAAACCGATTTTCTTGTTCAATTTTGCAGCGTCAAAGTCATATTTATCAAGACCTGGCAATACTTTATCGAAGATTTTATCCAAGACCATGATAACTGGGTTCATCATGTAGTTCATGTGAGTTGAAGTCATTGGTGATGAACTTGGTGCGTTAAGAAGGTCATCGAAAGTTGGTTTCATCAAGTCAGAGTTGATGATTTTCAAAACACCTACAAGGACAACTGCAGCAGTTGCGATGAAGAGTGAAACCCCTTGGCTAACTCCATTGTTGTCTGCATACCATTTGATCAAAAGACCAGTGATTGACAAGTGCCAGATATCAAAGATATCGACGTCAAGTGTGTCCGTTTTCTTCATTGCAAGCATCACAACGTTGACAATCAACATCACAAGCAAGAAGTAAAGTGTCCAAGCAGATCCCCAAGTGATCGTAGCAAGTGGTGCCCAACCAACGTCAGTGATATTCAATTGGATACCAGTGTTTTCAACGAATTTCGCAAGAGATGCTGAGAAAGCTCCGTTGAGCATACCGATGATAGCACCGATACCAGTAAGTGCGATGGCAAGTTTGATACCACCTTCAAGCGCTTTGGAGAATTTCACTCCAAAAAGTAGAGCCAATACTGTCAAGATGATCAGCATGATGATAGGACCACCCATTTCCAAGACTGGCTTGAAAATCTTATTGGCTAGTTCGATAATGACATCCATAATAGTTCCTCCCTTTATTTTTATGGAATCTTACAAAATAATAATTAACTTAGTCCGTGTTCTTTGATAGCTGCCTCAATATTGTCAAATACTGGAGCGCTCATCGCTGGAATACGGAACAAGATTGGTCCAGCTTCAATAACTGGAATACCTGGTTCAAAACCAAGATCTGTTGCAGCGATTGGTGTAAAGATATCGTAGCCCTTGATAAGGTCTTCGTTTACATCTTTCACCATAACTGCATCACAGTGAACATCGTAACCACGGTTTGAAAGTTCTTCTTCAAGAGCACTTTTGATTTGATGACTTGAGTTAACACCTGCACCGCAGGCAGCGAGAATTTTAATCATTTGGATTTCCTCCGATTTATTTTTTATAATGTACGATTTAAGCTGTTGCTTCAGCAATGTAAGCATAAAGTTTTTCTGGTTCGGAAATTTTTGATAAATCTTCCAGATGTCCATTTCCTGTAAAGAAGTCCATTAACTGAGCAAGAATGTTGGTTTGACTCGAACTTGAGTTGTTTATGATAAAGAAGAGTAGAGATACTTCCACTTCCTTATCAGGAGCAATCATATTGTGAAAAGTTACTGGTTTCTCTAATCGAACAACCACTACTTTCTCAGCCAGATTATGAACAATATCTGTATGAGGAATCGCTACGTTTGGCAAGTCCTTTCCCAGAAATTCCATATCTAAGCCAGTCGGAAATGACTTTTCACGCGTGATCAAGGCTTCACGATAAGTTGGAGTCACGATTTTTCGTTCTTCCAATAAGGTTGCTACCTGATCAAAGAGTTGTTCTTGATTATCCGCTTCTAAGCAAAACACGAGGTCTTTGTCAAAGAAATGATCTAATCCCATAACATTTTCCCTTCTTTCAATTAACTTTTACGTTATAAGTATAACACTATATGAAATCGTTGTCAATACTTTTTGTTTTATTTTGTTTCTTTTTTGTTGATTGTGTTTTGTTAATTAATTACAATCATTATCAAACAATCTTTTTAAATTCTATTTTCGTGCATTTCAAACAAAAAAAGACCAAAATGGGTCTTTTTGTTACTAATTCTAATGTTATTTAGTTAATGGAAGATAAAATTTCTTCTAGCTTTTGATAGTCCTTAACACTATCGATTTCATAGATGCTGTTGCCTTCTAATTCTTCAACATACACATCTAATTCTTTGATATTATCCTTAACCATGTTATCCCAATAGAGATCAACAAATTCGCCGCTTGCGTATGCTTTGTCAATAAAACCAACAATTTTTTCTGCAGTTGGAGCATCCCAGAATGATACGCCGCTCAGAATACGACCAGCCTTGCTATCAACGATGATGTCTTCAACTTTATAGTCATCACCGTAAACCAAGAACCATTCATTCTCACAGTCTTCACGATAAACACTGAAATAGGTCGAACGTTTAAGATCGTTTCTAAACATATTTTTGAAAAGATAGTTATCCGCATCAATAACATAGCTGTTAGCTAAGTCTTCTTTAACGAGATAAAGTGAGTAAAAATTGTTGTAATCGGCATACTTATCGTTAAAGACTAAACGAACACCATATTTTTCTTTTAGGTAGTCGAATTGTTCTTTGAGGTAGCCAACAACAATAATAATCTCATCAATTCCTCGCTCTTTCAAAAACTCAATTTGGTATTCTACCAAAGGTTTTTGATTGACCTTAACCAAGGCTTTAGGGGTATTTTCAGTCATAGGGCGCAGACGAGTTCCCAACCCCGCTGCCAAGATAATTGCTTTCACGCTATTCTCCTTTATTCTTTAATAATAATATAAACACCAGCCATGACAACAAGCGATGTAACAATGGTCACCATATCGAGTGGTGTACCTAAAAGCACTGCTGAGAACAATACTGTCCATACGACATAGCTTACGTTCAAACCAGTTGCTTTTGCAGGTTGTAAACGGTTGATAGCAATGTAGTAGGCTAAGTATGAAATCATATTACATGCTGCAAAGACTAACATCAAACCGAGCAATTGCCCATCTGCTACTTCTGCAAATGAATGATGAGAAAAGAGGACAATGACAAGATATGACAAGAATGAGGTTACTTGGCGGATTAATAGTGCTTCAATTTCACTCAAGTCACTTTCCATGGCGTAGGAACTAAGAACGCTTTCACTTCCCCAAGCGATGGCGCAAACTAATGCACAAAGAATTCCGATATAAAAAGAATTAACCTGCTCAACTTTGTAAGTCTGGGCAATAATACCAGCGATAATCAAAAAAATACCAAACACAGTATTCTTAGATACCTTGTGTTTCAAAATGAAAAATGCTAGTAAAACAGAAACGGCTGGATAGATGGCTGATACTGAAGACGCAAGAGAACTACCGATATACTTAACTGCATAAAGATTGGCCTGCATTCCTATTGGTCCAGCTAGCAAGGCTCCGATAATAACACTGACATTCCGAATATTTAGAAAGATTGACAAGCGAACTTTTCCTTCTCTAATCAAGAGAAAAGCTAATAAAATAAAGATACTCAAGAAGTCATGTGCCGCTGCCACCACAAAGGGGGAAAGATTTGTAAAAATTGAAAAGATATAAGCACTGATTGTCAGACCTAGCCCCCAGAAGATACCTGAGAACAGACCAAAAGAAACACCATTTTTATTCTTCATCCTAACCCCCATAATAGGTCAAACCGTCAACCGCTCTTTGGTAACGACTCACACCATAATCTCCAAAGTCAGCGCCTTGATCTTCTTTGTACACTGTCCACAAACTCCAGATAGTATCTTGTAAAATTTTATAGATTCGAATCTTTTCACGAGATACTGGAGTTTTGTCACTCTCATAGTAGGTTAGGAAATCTTCTTCTTCCTGATTTGTAAATTCAGACTCCAAAAAGAGAGCTGCCAAATCCCACATCGGATCATTCATAGAAGAGTATTCCCAGTCGATCAAATACATGCGTCCTTGGGGTGACTCGATAAAGTTTTCTGGTACCAAGTCGATATGACAAGACTTTCTGTCAACACCCAAATCAGCCAACCTTTTCTCTAGTGAAAATACATCTTTTCTTACAGCTTCATAATTAGCGTAAAGGATATTTCCCTCAATTAAGGATTCATATTTTTTGATTTCCTCAAAAGGAGCAAACTCTCCTCTTAGCTCTTTTCCTGAAGAGTGAATGGTTTGTAAAATTGGTGCAATCTTTTCAAACTTGGTCTTGATTGAAGTGGAATCAAGCGTTGTGGCAGAATCAATGTACTCATTTACCTTGATTCCTGACTCAATATCAAAAAGATAATTCTTGACATCTAGATTCAAATCTTTCAACAATTCAAGATTGTATTTTTCATCTTGACGATTGATGAGCTTTTCAGTTCCTTTTCCGAAAAACTTAACAATATAGGGTTTGTTGGTTGTTTTGACCAAATAGTTTTGGTTGGTCATGCCTCCCAGCTGTTCAACACTGAGTACTTCCTCTTCATCAGATAGTAAAGAAGAAATTTTTTCTTTGATGAGTTTCTCCACAATTAACCTCCATCTTCTACACTTCCCACTTAAATACTGTTTTAAAAGCAGTATTAAGGTCTGTAGCAAAGACACGGTGAATGTCCTTGATTTCTCTCACAGGCTCTTCAACATAAAGGATATTCTTCAGACGATTCGCAAACTTTTTAACTTCCATCATTTGAATGGCCTTCTCAAAATCGACGCGTCCTGAACGAGATGAGCCTACTAATAACAATCCTTTTTCCAAAGCATCTCGTGTATTGATATTAACCTTGTATTCACTTACTCCCATCATGAGAATCGTTCCCTGTGGACGAATATAGCGAATCAAGTCATTGATAGCTGGGCCTGTACCATCGCCACCGCAACACTCAAACCCATGATCAAAGGTCAAATCCTCTGGGATATTATCCGTGATGTAGCACTCTTTTGCAAAAGAGAAGAGCTCCAATTTTTCCCAATGGCGTCCAATCACGATAATCTCTGCTTCTGGCAAGGTATAATTGATAATATTTGCAACCACAAAGGCCAAACTACCATCTCCGATAACAGCAATGCGCTCTCTCTTGCTATGAGCAAGATGCAGGAATCGATCCATAGCATGCATACCGACACTTACAAACTCGGTGATGGCAGCAACTGTATCTTCGATATCATTATAAGAAACGACTCGGTCTTTTGGAAGAGAGACAAATTCTCTCATAAAGCCATCATAACCACTAGATAGGAAGTAGGTTCCTGTCATGTAGTTTTCGTAGAACTCTTTGTCACTCTGCATAGGCGGTTGATTTGGAATCATAACTACCTTTTGACCGACTTCATAAGTCCCAGTTGGATCGGAAATAACAGTTCCACAAGATTCGTGAATCATAGCCATAGGGAGTTTTTTAGCCAATATCTTTGGATCGCGTTTCCCTTGATAGTAACGTTGATCCGCATGACAAACCGCCATATAATTTGGACGAATCAGGATATGATTCTCCTGATCAATGTCCTCTTCTTGATATTTTACATTGATAAACTTTGGTTTTGTCAGTTGATAAATTTGATTAATCATAGCCTTAGTCTTTCTCAATCATGCTTTTCGCGATTTTCAAGTCTGTTACAGTTGTGATTTTAAGGTTTGAGTATTCGCCTTTGGCTAAGGCAACGTCTTTCCCTTTGATAACAAAAATCTTACATGCATCCGTTAGGATTTCCTTTTCTTGATCAGATAGGGAAGCATACAAATCCATGAAATCCTTACAGCGGAAGGTTTGAGGTGTTTGACCTTGATAGAGGTGAGCACGATTTGGAATATCAGTGATAAACTGACCATTGGTACTTTCAACAATGGTATCAACAGCTTCTACTACTGTGTCAACTGCATCATGATCTTGAGCAAGCTTGATATTGTCCTGAATCATGCGGAGCGTGATAAATGGACGAACAGAGTCGTGGGTAATCACGATATCTTCTGAAGTAATTGGACGGTAGGCATCAATGGCTTCAATAATTTTCTTAATACTGCTATTGCGATCAGCACCACCCTTGGTAATGATGATACGATCCTTGTGAAGAGAAAGATACTTGTCAACCAGGTCCTCAGCGTGTGAAACCCAATCTCCATGAACTCCAACTACAATTTTTTCAATGCTTGGCTCCAAGACAAATTTTTCAATTGTGTGGATCAAAATAGGACGATCACCTAATTCTAAGAATTGCTTTGGTAAATTACTAATTCCCATGCGTGTGCCAGTTCCCCCGGCTAGGATCCCTGCATAGATCATTTATATTCTCCTTTAGTTTATTCTAAAAAACTCATTACCATCTATTATATCACAATCTATCGTTATCATGAAGAAAAGATAGAGCGTCATTTAGTTGAATTAACACACTATTTCGACCGAAAAGTGAACAATATGCAAATAAATCTGAAAAGATCATAACAAATTAAGAAAGAAAAATAGATTATCCTCTAAATCCTCCATTTAACGTTCGGTTAATATAGAGTTCTTTAGAATATAATAGAAACCTTAAAGAAAGCTTAAACACATTTTTTAGAATACAATAAAAAGCTAGGAAACTGCTCACCTAGACCTAGACAGCTACAGTTCCTAACTTTCTTGTTTTTATGCATGATGATGGAATAGATTAGTTTTCCTGATCTTGGTCACCAGCTCCTTTAACTGCCTTTTTAAACTCAGACAGCATTTTACCGATTGATTCACCCAGTTCTGGTAAACGTTTTGGTCCAAAGATTAAGAGTGCACCTAGAACGATGATAATCAATCCTGGAGCACCGATATCACGTAAGATTCCCATTCTTTTCTCCTTTCATTTTTTTCTTTATTATCCTCTTGCTAATTACAATACTAAGCTCATAGAGCGAGATTAAAGGAATTGTCATGGCTAGATCGCTAATAAAATCAGCTGGTGTCAAAATAACAGCTAGTACCAATAAAATAAAGTAGGCATAACGTCTATAGGTAACTAAGAGACCTGGTCCAATCAAGCCGATCGACGTTAAAAAAGCGATGATGACTGGCAATTCAAAGATGAATGCCAAAGGAATAGTTGTTTGAAAAACAAAGTCTAAGTAGTTCTGCGCTGTTAATTGAGTTTCAAATAATCCTTCGCCAAGTCCTAATAGCACTTGAAGTAAGGCAGGCGTTACAAAGTAGAATCCAAAGGCTAGTCCAAGTAGAAAGCAAATAAAACTAGCTGGAATATAGGCAAAGATTGCTCTTGCTTCTTCGATTTTCAGCCCTGGTTTGACAAAACTCCAAATCTGATAAACTGTAAAAGGTAGCGTAATGGTAAAGGACATCAGACTCGCCAAGCGCAAATAAATCCACAGAATATCATTTGGACCTAATACAATCAACTTTTGATTAAAGGACTGAGTTAGATAGTAGTAAAGCTGATCTGCAAACAATAAAGCTCCGCAGAAAACTATAAAAAAGCAGACTATAACAGCAATGAATCTCTTTCTAAATTCTACCAGATGTTCAATGATTGTCAATTCTTTTGCATCCATCTACTTTTCACCCTGTCTCAATGTGACAGCCAAAACAATTAGCAAAAAGACTAGCTGACTTCCTAAACCTTCCCAACTTGGATAGATGCCCAAGAGGTCGATAGTAGGGAAACCAGTCAATAAGTGGTTAGGTGCCATATTGGTCAGCTGGAGAGCATGTACGCTAACACCTAGCATCTTGAAGGCAAGAGCATAAATCATCCACGTCAGTAAGAAAAAGACCTTATGAGGTAGGAAGAATTGACTCGCCTTGTTCATCAGAAATGCAATAATCAGCAAGACTAACAAAGCTAGAGAAATACCAAGGATAAACTCAAAACGAGATATTCTCGGTAAAATACCTACGTAAAATAGAATGGTCTCTGCCCCTTCACGAAAAACAGCTAGAAAACTAAGAGCAAACATGGAAATGAATGAACCTGTTTTGGTCACCGTTTTCATCTGCGAATCCATAAAGTCATTCCATTTTTTGACAGAGGACTTGCTATGAAGCCAGATACCGATCAAAATCATCATCACTACTGCAAAAATACCAACGGATCCTTCGATGATTTCACGATTGGCCCCTGATGTTACAGCTGGAAAGGCAATTTGTAGTATAAATGCAATCACTAGACTCGCAACGATACCTGTTAGGGCCCCACCGTATACCCACTTGAGCCCTTTACGCATCTTGGCTGCTTTTAATGTTGTGACCAAGGCCATGACGATTAAGAGGGCCTCTACTCCTTCACGTAAGAGAATGAGCATGGCATCAAAAGCATTGTAGCTTGCAGTCGTATCAATTTGAGATAAATCCGCAATCAGTTTTTCTAATTTTTCTTGATATTCCTTCTCACTTCCCTTGACCATGATTACAGGACTTTCGCTTTCGACTCGGGTGTAGAGGGAAGGATTGGTCGTGCTAACAGAACCCTCAATCGTTGGCCAGATAGTGATGAATTCCTTCATACTAGCTGCTCCTGATGCTTGGTCACCAGCTTGGAATTGTTCCAAAGCCTTCTTCAAAAGGGCAATACCGTCTTTGAGACTTAGATTAGAGGAACTTGTCGCCACTTCTTTACCAGCCACGAAGTTATCGATGGCAGTTTTTAAGTCATTAAAAGAAGACTGAATTGCATTATAATCTGTCGGCTCTGTTTCAATGCTACTCCGTAAGAAAGAAATAGCTGTTTCTACTTGACCATAATGAGCTGTACTGTTATCGCGGACGACACTTTCATTGAGTGTCCAAGTTGAATTCATTTTTTTATAGGCTTCTCGGACTTGCTCTATATCTTTGGAAGAAACTGCCTTATCCAAAGTCTCAAAACGTGGTCTTAAGCGACTGACAAGTTTTTCCTTCTCCGCATTCAGATCTATTGGATTTTGTTCTTTTTCAAAAGCTAGAAGGGCAGAAGAGATTTGTGTCAGATTTTCTTCACTAATCTCCCCTGACAGAGCAAGTTTCTCCTTGACAGCCTTTCCAGCATCCGAATCAGCATGTTCTACTGTTTCAAAATCCATCGCCATTTCTCTAACTAGGGCCTTGGCTTCTGCCTGATTTCCATTTTTTACAGCCTGAGAGGCATCGGTAATCTTTACAAAATAAGAACTCAGACTTTCCTTCGCACCGACAGGAGAACTAGCTAACAAGAGAAAAGACAAAGCCAAGAAACAAATGTTAGTCTTCCAATAATTTCTGACCAATATAGCCTCCTTTCTCTACTCCACCAAAGCAGGCAAAAAGACCGCTACCAATGTGGGTTACATACTCATTCATCTTGTCTGTAGCTCCGAGGTTGGTTTGAACCTTGACAAAATTATCTGGATCCTTTTGGAAAGAAATAAAGAGTAATCCCGTGTCAAATTGTCCAGTCTTATCATCAATTCCATCCGAGTATGAATAAGATCGTCGTAAGAGTGGCTTCTCTACCTCTTTGGCTAATCGAACATGCGAATCATCTGGCAACAGACTCAAATCTACTTCATCAAACTCATTCTTCTTCCCAAAAGGGGCGCCACTTTCCTTATAACGACCAAAGGTATTTTCTTGCTCTTCAAGATTGGTTCGATCCCAGGTATCGAGAAACATCTGGATGCGGCGAACAGCCATATAGGATCCATTTTCCATTCAGTCCTTGCTGTCGGCCCAGACAACACGATCAAAATCCTTTTCTTTGGTCACATTGGCTGTTCCATCTTTGAAACCAAAAAGGTTGCGTGGTGTCTCCATACGATCCCCAATAGCAGCAAATCCAGATTGGCTCCAACGGAGGGTCACTGCATTTCTCCCTTTACGAATGAGGTTGCGAATAGCATGAAAAGCAACCTGCTCGTCATCTGCACAGGCTTGGATAACAATATCTCCCCCAGTATATTTTTCACGCAGTTGCTCCTTTGGAAAGGGTGGAAAATCCCTAAAAAGTTGAGGACGCTTTTGCTCTAATTTCATCTTTTTTAGGAAACTAGCAGACACACCAAAAGTCAGCGTTAAACGATGAGGATTTAGCCCCACGGTTTCTCCAGTGTCACTAGGTGGCAAGAGAGCATTCTGACCATCTTTTTTGACCAATTCTCCTTCTACCAACTTGCTACTATAATCTGTCCAATCCTTAAAAAGCTGGATAATCTTATCTTTATCTATCGTATGCAAATCTAGGACAACAAAATAGATATTCTTCTGCATAGGGGTCGTGATACCCGCTTGGTGTTTCCCATAAAAGTCAATCTTTTCATTACCGTACGAGATTTTTTCCTGTTTGTCTAGCTTAGGCGCTAAAAAAGCGGAGGCACCAGAGAGACCAAGTGCTAGTCCAGCACCTCCAATACCCGCTTTTTTTAGAAATTCTCGACGGTCCATTTTTTTCTCAAAAAAATTTTCGTCTTTCTTAGTCATACTGCTTATTCTCCATCAAGAAATTTACCCATTTGTGATAGAGGTTCACCAAGTTTTGTCACGGCTTCAGCCAATTCTTTGGTGTCTTCCTTTGTTAAGTCTGTATAAAGTTTGTAGTGCTCCTTGTCCGTCATATGTTTGTCCAACAAACTATTAACAGATTTGAAATCAGCTTCTAATTCTTTAACTAAATCAGCATCTGATTTTTCTAGTAAAGGTTTAAAGAGTTGGAAAATCTTCTCAGCACCTTCGATATTGGCACGGAAGTCATACAAGTCTGTGTGAGAATAAATTTCCTCTTCACCTGTAATTTTGCTTGTCGCTACTTCATTGAGCAAGTCAACTGCTCCAGTCAACATAACCTTGTAGTCCACATCCACAGTTGCAATCTTAGCCTTCAATTCTTTGATATCATTGACTAATTGATCGCCATAACTTTCAGTTCCTTTAGTTGTGTTTTCTTCCCAAAGGATACGCTCGATACGGTGGAAACCTGACCAACCTTCCTCAGTCTTGTTTTCGTCCATATAGTCTGCTAAACGGAAGTCAATCTTGACATCTGACTCACCAAAACTCTCAGCGATTGGTTCTGAACGTTCATAAGCCATACGAACAAGTGGATAAGCTTTCTTGGCTTCCTCCAGTTTTCCGTCTTTCAAAAGCTGGACAAAGCCTTCTGTATCTGTTAAGAGTTTATCAATTTGTCCTTGGACAAAGGTCTTATAATCTGCGGTTGCCTTATCAAGCAATTTTTGTTTGTCATCTGATAAACCTGTCACCTTAGATGAATCACTTGTCTCGGTTGATTTTTCAAAACGGACTGCACATGCTGTCAATAGCAAAGCAGAAGATAAAAGGACAACACCTAGTTTTTTCATTATTTACTCCTATTGGTTCAGAAAGCCTGAATTTATTTTACGTTCCATTATAACATCCTTTCCTTAGTTTTTCAACAAATTGTCAGAAAATTTAATATTAGCTATCTAAAACTAATAATAGACTTTTACCCCTAAAATTGATAAAATAAAAAAAGAAAATAATAGAAAAAGGAAACTGTAAATCACTATGATGAACATGCAAAACATGATGCGCCAAGCACAAAAACTTCAAAAACAAATGGAACAAAGTCAAGCAGAACTCGCTGCTATGCAATTTGTTGGAAAATCTGCTCAAGACCTTGTCCAAGCGACCTTAACTGGAGATAAAAAAGTTGTTAGTATTGACTTCAGTCCAGCAGTTGTAGATCCAGAAGATCTAGAAACCTTGTCTGATATGACCGTTCAAGCCATCAACGCTGCTCTAGAACAAATCGACGAAACGACTAAGAAAAAACTAGGTGCTTTCGCTGGAAAATTACCATTCTAATCACCTACAGAAAAAGGAGGAAGGTTCACTTCTCCTTTTTTTCTCTGTTAGAAATTAAAGAACTCCGTAGCTTTTTTCAAAAGGAGATCGGTGTATTCTGGATCTTCCTGAGCTGCTGCTAAAGTCTCCTGTAGCATCTCCGTGTCATCTGTAATCATCCCATCCACTGACAACTGCAACGATTTATCAAGTGCGTCAGAGCTATTGATGGTCCATACGTAAAGCTTTTGTTCTGTATACCAAAGTTTAGTAACAAAATATTCATCCAATGTTGAATACTCCATGGTATAGCCAGTTGCCTTGGTTTTTGGGAAAATACTATTATAAGGCAAGATGAAATAAGCTGGAATAGTCGAATCATATTTCAAAACTTGGTCAATCACATGATAGTCTAGTGATTGCATCTGATGACCATACTGCTTGATAATAGAGCCATACTTCTCCAGAAAACGTTCCATCATTTGTGGACTGTCTTTTTTACTGGTTTTGATTTCAATCAACAATCTTTGATGAAGTTCATTCGCGCGATTGAGATAGTCATCAAAACTAGATATCTTGGTTCGATAGCCATTTTCAGAAATATCTAACCCTGTCAACTCCTCTAGAGTCAAGTCTTGAGGATTAGCGTTGATACCTGCTAAGTTCTTAAGATTGGCGTCATGCATCATCACAAACTGACCATCTTTGGTCTCCTGTACATCCATTTCAATCAAATCTGGTTTCAGTTGCGCTGTTTTTTCCAAAGACTGTACAGTGTTTTGTACACCATTTTTATTTGAAACGCCCCTATGTGAAATGACTAAAGGGGTATTTGTCACAGGAGCTTCCAGATAGATATAACCTTCCAGCGCAAAAAAGATACTAGCGCAGCCCATAACTCCCCATCTCATCAAATGGTCTTTTTTTCTTCTTGGCATAATCTCCAGTTCCTCACCTGTCAAAAAGGAAACAAACTTAACAAGGAAATAGGTCAACGCCATATAGTGGATGTTCTTTATCAGGACAAAGTTGATAACTCCAAGAATCAGTGATTCTTTCTGTGTTAAATTGTCAATTACAATCTGTCCCATTAGCAAGGGAGTCAAGAGGAGGAAGAAAAAGAGATAGGTTTTAATAATAATGAGTAGCAAGTTCCAAGCATAAAAGAGAACTTGTTTTTTTGTCTTTTGCAGACTAAATTTTACTCCCTCTCTCACAGTCTTCTTTTCAAAGAGAATCTTTGGAAGGACAAACATGAGTCGGACAGACACATAGAGCAAAATCCAAGCAGATGCAAAAATCATCAAACCTACTAGCCAGTACTTGTCTTCCAGATAAGTTACGATAAAGTCTGGAATAACGATTTTATTTAAGTAATAAATTTTTAAAATTTTCCTGATGAAAGGAAAGAGCATGGCTACGTAGAAGAAGACAAAGGCCATCTTACAGAAGCTCAAGCGTTTCATGAACAGAAAACTTTGCTGGAAAACTTTGCGACTGTACTCAATCAAGGTTCTCTTTTCGTGGTAGAGAAGGTGACGCGCCCCAATAAAGAGGAGGCAAATCTGGAAATAGGCCACCAAAAGATTGATTACAATCAAGACGAGAAAGGCCAGGCTGATTAAAGGAGAACTCGTGATAATAGCAAAAATATTATTGTAAGAAATAAACAAATAGCCCGTCTGGCTTAGTAAAAGACCAGCAAGAAAAGAATTGAGAGGTAACCACAGATATTCCACCATCATGAAAATTAAGAAAAAGAGGAAGAGAACTTTATCTAGGTTGAGGTAAATTTTCCTAAAACCTAGTTTTTTAGGTTTTTCAGGTTTCATAAGCACTCCTAGTCTAGAAATTGAGATAAGTCTAGCCCACCAAAGGGATTCATGGATAGATTGCTCTGTTCTTCTAATAATAGTTTTCCTTCGTCAGACTCCAGAAAGGCTTCGTAAACACGCGCTGTCATGCGAGCATCTTCTAAACTATTATGTGATTGACCTTTAAAGCCTAAAAAATTCGCCACAGTTTGCAGTTTGAGGTTGGCAATGCCGTGTAGGTCGGAACTACGACGTTCAAAAGCCTCATCATATAGGTCGACCTTGTACTGGTCACGATAGTCCAAGCCATGCTCCAAGAGAATAGGTAAATCACTCTTGGATGCATTGTAGCCAACAATGGGTAAGTTGCCAACAAATCCCTGAAAGTATTTTAAAACTTGCTCTACTTTTGGCGCATCTTTCAAGGTTTCAGCTGTAATTCCTGTCAAACCATTGATAAAACTCTTTAAAGGCACGCTGGTATGGACATAAGAATCAAAGGCATCTATTTCATGACCATCTTGAAAACGAACTGCTGATACCTGAATTAAATGGGTAACCCCTTCGTGTTGATTGAATTCTAAGTCAAAGGCGATATAGTCTCTTAATTTTTCCATCTTTTACCTCAATTTCGACTCGATTTAAACTACAAATAAGAAAAGAAGCTATTAGGTTAGTGAATAACCCAAACAGCTTCTTTATTTTCCTCCAAATAGGCGAGCAAAAAAGCCTTTTTTGGTTGCTTGGACTTCTTCTTTTGCTTGGTCCAACTCGAGTTTCAAGCTTTCTTGATCCTTCATAGCTTGAAGAGTTAATTGTTGCTGTTGGTCCAATTGTTTGTCCTTTTCAGCAATCTGGCGGTCTTTGATGCGCATCTGCTCATCTTTTTCTGCCAGTTGCTGGTCCTTGGCCTTGAGTTGCTCGTACAAACGAAGAATTTCAGCATTTTTCTCATCGACCAAGATTTCCATCAGTTCGCGTTGTTTGACATCATCACTGACTGGTTCATCTTCAAAAATCGTTTTTTTGTAGATTTCTTCTAGCTTGATTAAGCCACTTCGAGTAACTACAGTTACACCTTTGTCATTTTTTTTCGTGTCCTCTTCTGGAAGTTCTTTGACACGATTGTTGATTGCCTGACGAGATAGTCCTAAGACCTCTGCAATCTCGCTGACGGTCATTTCAATACTCATAATATCCTCTGAAACGTTTTCTAGCTTTTCTTTATTTAAATCTTATCATAAGCAAGAAAAACTGTCAAATTTTGGCTTAATTCAAAGCCTTTAAAAAGGCTAGTAAAACTTGGGCAGAACGACGGCCAGCTTCAATGATAAACTCATCAAAAGAGATAGAGGCTTCGTGATTGGCATTGTCACTCATAGCGCGAATGACGAGGAAAGGTAGGTCAAGAGCCTGAGCCGCTTGAGCAATGGCTGCCCCCTCCATTTCAACTGCTAAAACATCTGGAAAGTGGGATTTGATACTAGCAATTTTATCATCCCCAGCTATAAAGCTGTCTCCTGTAGCAATCAAGCCTAGGTGCCAGTTTTGGTCCAACTGAGATAGACTCTCTTGGATTTTGGCTACAAAGGTTTTGTCTGATTCAAAGTAAAGAGGTTGTTGCGCCATTTGGCCATAAGCATAGCCAAAAGCAGTCACATCCACATCATGGTAGACAAGTTTATCCGCAATCACGACATCACCAACAGCAATCCCTTCAGCAAGAGCACCTGCTGATCCTGTATTGATGATAGCTTCTACTTGGAAGTGGTTAGCTAACACTGCTACACTCATAGCCGACATGACCTTCCCAATCCCACTCTGAACTAGAACAACTTCTGTCTTGCCAATAAGCCCTGTATAGTAAGTATTTCCGAGAACTTGGACTTCTTGAGGTTTATCCAAATTCTGAGTCAAATATACGAGTTCTTCTGGCATGGCAGCAATGATTCCAATTTTCATTTCAAGTCCTTTCAATTACAAGAGTTTCATCGCTAAAATTAACAAAATCAAAAGTAAAATTACCGCAAATAGAATTCTATTGAGTTTTGAATTAAAAACATTTCTCTTAGTGTTCTCAATGCGGCGGCTCTTATGAATCGTTGGTTCTACTTCGATTGTAAGTGTATCTTGACTAAAACCGTGGTCTTTAGAACGTGAATAACCAAAATGTTGTGAAGACGTTGGTAGGATCTTGGTTTCCTCATCATCTTGAAGAGGTGGTCCTGAGATTTTCTCACCTCGGTTGGCACGTTCAATCATTTCGTCTGTTAATAAAGGTTTTCCCATGGGTTTCTCCTCTATTTCTTTTGTAGTTCCCAGTACTGAATCGCCATGATGGTCTTGGCATCACAGATATGACCTGACTGGATCAGATCCTTGGCTTCCTCTAGACTGACTTCTAAAACTTCCAAGGTTTCATCATCATCTTGTGGACGAGGGTTTTCCACCTTGACCAAATCACTAGCAAGGTAGAGTTTTAGTTTTTCGTTGCAAAAACCAATCGCAGAATAGAAATCGTACAAGAGCTCTAACTTAGCTGTGTAGGCAACTTCTTCTTCCAATTCACGAAGTGCCGCTGCCATTGGATCAGCATTTTCACCAAGTTCTAGTTTACCAGCAGGAATCTCATAAGAAACCGCCTCGATAGCCTTTCGGTATTGCTTAACGAGAACGATTTTGTCCTCAGCTGTCACGGCCAGAACACAAACAGCTCCATTGTGAAAAATCAGGTCACGTTGGGCAGTTCCCTTTCCTTCAGGTAATTCCACCTGGTCTTGCACTAGTTTAAAGATAGGGCCTTCATAGATTTCCTTCCGACTAAGCGTTTTTTCTTCAAATTCCATGACAAACTCCTACTGGTTCTTAGGATGATGAGGCAAGCGTGTTGCGTACTCATCTTTGTTAACTTGTCGTCCACGACCGATCGCAATGGCATCAGCAGGAACATTCTTGGTAATGGTTGAACCAGCACCAACGAGAGAATTATCCCCAAGTTCTACAGGGGCGATGATAGTTGAATTTGAACCAACAAAGACATTGTTGCCAATCACAGTCTTGTACTTGTTTTTCCCGTCATAGTTTACTGTAATCGTACCTGCACCGAAGTTAACATGGCTACCTACTTCACAGTTTCCGATATAGGTCAAATGACCAGCCTTGGTCTTTTCACCGATGGACGACCCTTTTACTTCAACAAAGTTTCCAATGTGAACTTGGGAAGCTAAGCTTGAACCTGGACGAATGTGGGCATAGGGACCGACCGTCACACCGTCCGCAACACTACTTTCCTCAATCATAGAATTCGTAATCACAGCTCCAGCTCCAATGGTGCTATCCACGATATAAGTTCCATTTGTTAAAACAGTTTCCGCCCCAATCTTCGTTTGACCTTTCAAGGTAACGTTGGCTTCGATTTGGACTTCAGGAGCAATCTCGACATCAATGTCGATGTAAGTTGCATCTGGATTGACAAAGCTGACACCATTGACCATATGTTTTTGATTAATACGGCGACGCATCACTGCTTCCGCAGTCGCAAGAGCTACACGGTCATTTACTCCAAGACTTTCATCAAAATCCTTGAGAGTATAGGCCCCAACCTTCTCACCCGCATTACGGAAAATACCAATCACATCGGTAATATAATACTCTCCTTGTGCATTGTTAGTGTTGATGTTTTTAAGGGCTTCAAAAAGGCGTTCATTGTCAAATACGTAAGTTCCAGTATTGATTTCCTTGATTTGTTTTTCAAAATCAGTGGCATCTTTCTGCTCAACAATACGAAGAACTTCAGCATTATCGTTGCGGACAATTCGACCGTATCCGAAAGGATTTGCCGCTTCAGCCGTTAAAATAGTCGCTACATTTTTGTGATTGATATGGAAATCCAAGAGATTTTTCAAGCTTTCACCTGTAATCAGAGGAGTATCCCCAGCGATGACTAAGGTATGTCCAGAACGATTTTGGAGAATGGGCTCTGCCATCATGACAGCATGCCCTGTGCCCAGTTGTTCCGATTGAGTGACAAAGTCTGTCTGTCCAGCCAAGACTCGCTCAACTAACTCAGCCTTGTGTCCCACTACGGTAACCGTCTTTTCAGGTTGAATAGCACCAACACTACGAAAAACGTGTTCCAACATCGAAATTCCTGCTACTTTATGAAGTACCTTAGGAAGATCTGATTTCATGCGAGTACCCTTACCCGCTGCTAAAATAATGGCATAATTTGACATACTATTCTCTTTTCTGTAAAAATTCCCTTATATTATACCATAATTTTACTTTTAAAGAACAAACAAACAGGTGCTTTCCTGAAAATCTCCCCTACTTGTCTACATTTCTAGACTGTTTCCTTTGATTTTTTTAAATTTTTACGATAAACTAAATAAGTATGAGAAAACAAATTCATCCAGCTATTATTTTTAGTTTATTTGGAATTTTCATAGCGATTTTACTCCTCAATAGACCAAGTTTTGAGGATCATCCTATCAAAACAAAACCAAATGCTCTTCAAGTTGAAACACAAGCCTTGCATAATCTTGACAAACCCATTATCGACGTCTCTGGTTGGCAAAGACCTGAGGAGATTAACTACGACACCTTATCTCAAAACATTTCTGGTGTTATCGTTCGCGTGCACAATGGGGCTCAGCACACTGAAACAAATGATGCTGCCTTTATCAATGGTGTCGATAAAGCCTATAAAAATCACGTATCAGAATTTCAAAAACGGAATGTCCCTGTGGGGGTTTATGCCTATGTAGCTGGAAAAAGTAAAGAAGATATGGAGAAGGCTGCTGAAGTTTTCTATAATGCTGCTTCTCCCTACAATCCTAGCTACTACTGGTTAGATGTTGAAGAAAAAACAATGTCTGATATGAATGAAGGTGTTGAGGCCTTTCGTTCCAAACTGGCAGCTCTCGGCGCTAAAAACATCGGCATCTACGTTGGGGTTTACTTCATGCAAGAGCACAGTATCAGTACGGATAAGTTCTCTGCTATTTGGATTCCTTCCTATGGAACCAACTCTGGTTATTTTGAAACGAAGCCAAATACCGATCTGGAATATGATCTCCACCAGTACACATCTAAGGGGAGAATTGCAGGATTTGAACATCATTTGGACATCAATTTGATTTCTGCTGACAAAGACAAGGAAGAAACTTTCAGAAAACTATTTTTAAGACCATAAGACAAGTGAAAATAACAAACTTTTTCACTTGTTTTTTCATTTTCTCCCCGTCTGTGTTATAATTGATAGCATAGAGAAAGAATTTTATGAAATTGAGGATTTTATTATGTTTTCATGGATTGCACGAGTTATTAAAGGAATCGTCATCGCATTAGGATTTATCCTACCGGGAATTTCTGGCGGTGTTTTAGCAGCTATTTTGGGTATTTACGAGCGAATGATTGGCTTTCTGGCTCACCCCTTTAAAGATTTTAAAGAGAATGTCCTATACTTTATTCCAGTAGCTATCGGGATGTTGCTAGGCATTGGTTTGTTTTCCTATCCAATCGAGTATCTGCTAGAAAATTACCAAGTCTATGTTTTATGGAGCTTTGCTGGAGCTATCATCGGTACAGTTCCTAGCCTCCTTAAAGAATCTACTCGAGAATCTGATCGTGATAAGATTGACCTAGTCTGGTTCTGGTCTACCTTTATCCTTTCAGGATTGGGTCTTTACGCGCTCAATTTTGTTGTAGGTTCACTCAGTGCTAGTTTTGCAAACTTCATCTTAGCAGGTGTTCTTTTAGCTCTTGGTGTCTTGGTGCCTGGTTTAAGTCCGTCAAATCTACTCTTGATTTTAGGACTGTACGCTCCAATGCTCACTGGTTTTAAGACCTTTGATTTGTTTGGTACCTTCCTTCCCATCGGGATTGGTGCAGGAGCAACCCTCATTATCTTTTCAAAATTAATGGATTACGCCTTGAACAACTATCACTCCCGTGTTTATCACTTTATCATCGGAATTGTTCTATCAAGCACCCTCTTAATTTTGATTCCAAATGCTGGAAATGCTGAAAGTATCCAATATACTGGACTTTCTATTGTGAGCTATGTTCTCATCGCCTTCTTCTTTGCACTTGGTATTTGGCTTGGTATCTGGATGAGTCAATTGGAGGATAAGTATAAATAATGGCAAAGAAAGTTAAGATTAAAAAAACCTTGGTAGAACAAATCTTGACCAAGGCGGGTATTGACCATACTGGTATTCAGATCAACGCGCTTGAGGGTGAACTTCCTTCAGAATATGATCGAACTCATATCTTTAAAACCTTGGCTCTATTAGGGGACAAAACGGGGCCAATTATCGGAATCGTTCCCATAACAGAACACCTCGCTGAGAAAAAACTAGCAAAGGTTTCTGGCAATAAAAAAGTGAGCATGATTCCTCAAAAAGACCTAGAAAAAACGACAGGCTATATTCATGGGGCTAATAACCCCGTCGGTATTCGTCAGAAACACAATTATCCCATTTTTATTGATCAGACAGCTTTGGATTTGGATAAAATCATCGTCTCTGCTGGGGAAGTCGGGCATAGTATCATCATCCGACCTCAAGACTTAGCCAGCTTTGTAAAAGCGGATTTTGCTGATATCTTGGAGGAAAGTAAGTCATGAAACTCTATTTTGTTCGTCATGGTCGCACCCTCTGGAATCTTGAAGGACGTTTTCAAGGTGCTAGTGGCGACTCTCCCCTTCTTCCAGAGTCTATTGATATCCTAAAGCAACTTGGCCAGTATCTTAAGGATATTCCTTTTGATCAGATTTATTCAAGTGATTTACCTCGAGCAGTCAAATCTGCTGAGATTATCCAAAGCCAACTCCAGACCCCCTGTCCTTTAGAAAGTATTCCAGAACTACGCGAATGGCAACTTGGCAAACTTGAAGGTTTGAAAATCGCAACGCTCAATGCCATCTATCCACAACAAATAAAGGCCTTTCGCTCTAATCTGGCTCAGTTTGATACGAAGATGTTTGAAGCGGAATCCCTCTACACTACGACTCAGCGTACTATTCAATTTATCAAATCTCTGAAAGGAAGTCCGGCTGAAAACATTCTAATCGTCGGTCATGGTGCAAATCTCACTGCTAGCCTACGTACTCTTCTAGGCTATAAAGAGGCTCATCTTCGCAAAGAAGGTGGTTTAGCAAATGCTAGTCTGACAGTTTTAGAAACCGAGGATTTTGAAACCTTCACTCTTGAAAGATGGAATGACACTTCCTATCAAGAAAAATAATCGAACTTGATCCCAATGGTCAAGTTCTTTTTAGTTTTCAAAGAATATCCGTGAATTTCTTGACTATTTATGATAAAATGGGAGTATCGTAAAAAATGACTCATCGTATCAAATTTTGAGTAAAATTAGGAGGAACCCATGTCAACAGAACATATGGAAGAACTAAATGACCAGCAGATCGTTCGCCGTGAAAAAATGGCTGCGCTCCGTGAGCAAGGAATTGATCCCTTCGGAAAACGTTTTGAACGTACTGCTAACTCACAAGAACTTAAAGATAAATTTGCGGAACTTGATAAAGAACAATTACATGAATTAAATGAAACTGCTACTATCGCTGGACGTTTAGTAACTAAACGTGGTAAAGGGAAAGTTGGCTTTGCCCATCTTCAAGACCGAGAAGGTCAAATCCAAATCTACGTTCGTAAAGATGAAGTCGGTGAAGAAAACTACGAAATCTTCAAAAAGGCTGACCTCGGTGACTTCCTTGGTGTCGAAGGTGAAGTGATGCGTACAGATATGGGAGAGCTCTCTATCAAGGCCACACACATAACGCACTTGTCTAAAGCGCTTCGTCCGCTTCCTGAAAAATTCCACGGTTTGACTGACGTTGAAACAATTTACCGTAAACGTTACCTTGACTTGATTTCTAACCGTGAAAGCTTTGAACGTTTTGTCACTCGTTCAAAAATCATCTCTGAAATCCGTCGTTATCTTGATCAAAAAGGTTTCCTTGAAGTGGAAACACCTGTTCTTCACAACGAAGCTGGTGGTGCTGCTGCTCGTCCATTTATCACTCACCACAATGCCCAAAACATTGACATGGTACTTCGTATCGCGACCGAGCTTCACTTGAAACGTCTTATCGTTGGTGGTATGGAACGTGTCTATGAAATTGGCCGTATCTTCCGTAACGAAGGAATGGACGCTACTCACAACCCTGAATTCACTTCTATCGAAGTTTACCAAGCTTATGCAGACTTCCAAGATATCATGGACTTGACTGAAGGTATTATCCAACACGCTGCTAAGGCAGTCAAAGGTGATGGCCCAGTTAACTATCAAGGTACTGAAATCAAGATCAATGAACCATTTAAACGTGTTCACATGGTGGATGCTATCAAGGAAATTACTGGTGTAGATTTCTGGCAAGACATGACCTTCGAGGAAGCTAAAGCTATCGCTGCTGAGAAGAAAGTTCCAGTTGAAAAACATTACACTGAAGTCGGTCACATTATCAACGCCTTCTTTGAAGAATTTGTCGAAGAAACATTGATCCAACCAACCTTTGTCTATGGACATCCAGTAGCTGTGTCTCCACTCGCTAAGAAAAATCCTGAAGACGAACGCTTTACTGACCGCTTTGAGCTCTTCATCATGACCAAGGAATACGGTAATGCCTTTACCGAGTTGAACGACCCAATCGACCAACTTAGCCGTTTTGAAGCCCAAGCAAAAGCTAAAGAACTTGGTGACGACGAAGCAACAGGTATCGACTACGATTACATCGAGGCCCTTGAATATGGTATGCCACCAACAGGTGGTTTGGGAATCGGTATTGACCGTCTCTGCATGCTCCTCACTGATACAACCACTATCCGTGACGTTCTACTCTTCCCAACAATGAAATAACCCCTTATCCTCTGGTTTTTGCCAGAGGTTTTTTGATAAGAAAAGAGACTCAATTTGAGGAAAAATTTTAGAAAATCTTTCCAGAATATAGTGAAATGAAATAAAATCTGAACAAATTGATTGGGAAAGTCAAATCAATTTCTAGCAATGTTTTAGAAGTCACAGTATACTATTCCAGATTCAATCCGCTATATTAAATGGATATCATGCTCTTTCTCAATTGATAAAAAGACTACGTTTTGCTAATCAAAACGCAGTCTCATCCACTATTTTATCTCACTGTCCTTCTTGTACTTCTTTGGTTGCTACATCTTCTCCAAACCATTTTTGACTAATTTCTTGGAACTTACCATCCTTGTAAAGACTAGAAAATCCTTCATTTATCTTATTAACCAGAGTTGTATCTTCCTTACGTGCTCCAACTGCAAAAGCTTCTGTTTCTAGTCCAACTGTAAAGACATTATAATCGTTTAAAACGCCTTCTGCTTCTAAATAATAGTTTGCATAGACACGATCAATCAATAGGCCGTCAATTCGATCGTTTTTCAAATCAATCAAGGCTTCATTAAAAGTTTGGTATTGATTCGCTTCATTATTAGCGACAATATCCTTCAAAATCGCTGGCTTTCCTTCAAAGTCCGCATAACCAGATGAACCAGCTTGAGCTCCCAAAGTCTTTCCAGTCATATCTTTTGCAGTCGTGATACCTGACGATTTCTTAGTAACCAATACCTGCTCATTCTTCATATATGAGTTACTGAATGCTACCTTTTCACGACGTTCGTCTGTAGCTGAATAGCCATTCCAAATCAGATCAATCGTTCCTTTTGTCAATTCAGCTTCTTTCAAATCCCAATCAATCGGTTGCCAATTTACCGTAATTCCGTATTTTTCAAAAACAGCTGTAGCTAAATCAATATCAAATCCTGCATAGGAACCATCTTTCTGAGCAAATCCCATTGGAACAAAAGTACTATCAAACCCAATAGTAATAGACTTGTTAGACTCGTACTTAGACCAATTATCTCCACTAGTTTCACTAGAATTTTTCCCACAAGCTACTAAGAACAAAGCAGTCATTAGACTGACTAATACAAGCATCAATTTTTTCATCATTTTTCCTCCTATTTAGGCTCTACTTTTAATAATACATCTGCAATATTTTCAGCAAATTGTAAATCGTGGGTAACCACAATTTGCGTCATCCCAAGTTCCCTATTTTGCAAAATCAGTTTTTCCACTTCCAAGCGTAATTCTGGATCCAAGGCAGAAGTTGGTTCATCGTAACCAATGATTTCTGGGTCAATCATCATGGCACGCGCCAAAGCCACCCGCTGCTTTTGCCCACCTGATAGTGAGAAGGGATAAGCATCTGCGTGCCCTGCTAGTCCTAACTGTTCCAAGAGTCCACGCGCCTTCTTCTCAGCCTCTTCCTGCTTCATTCCCATAGTTTTCACAGGCGATAGGGTCAGATTGTCCAGAACTGATAAATGAGGGAAAAGTTGAAAATCTTGGAAGACAAATCCTAGTAGGTTGCGCTTTTCTAGTTCGTCTAAAGCTAGAGATTCACCGTTATAGTAGATTTCTCCAGAATCGATAGTTTCCAGTCCAGCTAACATACGTAATAAGGTTGTTTTTCCGCCTCCTGATGGACCTACGATTGCGAGGATTTGCTTTTCAGGAATTGATAGGCTGAAATTAGTTAAGATTTGTTTGCCACCAAAGGCCTTGTTGATGTTTCGTAATTCTAACATGGCAACCTCCTATCTATAGTAACTGTACTTCTTCTCAACTTTTTTGGCAAGGATAGTCACGATACCAATCAAAATCAAGTAAATTGCTCCTGCCAAGAACATAGGAATCAGACTAGCATCACGGTTGGCTGCTGTACGACTAGCCAAAATCAAATCTGAAATACCTAAGGCATAGACCAAAGAAGTATCCTTGACCAAACTCATGACTTCATTAAATACACTAGGTAGAACAATTTTGGTCACCTGTGGTAAGATAATATAGCGCACTGTGGCAAAAGGGCTAAACTTCAAGACCTTAGCAGCCTCATATTGACCCTTAGGAATGGTATCAATCCCCCCACGGAAGATTTCAGCAAAGTAAGCTGCATAATTCAAAACAAAGGCAATAATAGCCGCAGGAAGGCGATCCAAACGAATCCCAATATTTGGGAGCACATAATAGATAAAGATCAATTGCAAGAGCAAGGGTGTCCCCCGCATGATCCAGATATAAATGTTGATCAGATAATGGAGGAGTTTCCAATGGACTTGCAAGGCAAAAGCAATCAAAACGCCCAAGGGAATAGAAAAAATCAAGACCAATACAAAAACCTGTAAAGTCATGCTTGCACCGCTCAATAAACTCGGTAATATCTCAAACAAATAAGACATACTGCACCTCCTAAAAATAATTATTCCTATTATAGCATAAATAAACAATTTAGCAAGGGTTATTGTAAAAAAATTCTGTTTCCTTTTGAAAATAAAAAAACCGCATCCATCAAAATGACTAGATACAGTTTTGCTTTATAGGATATTTTTAAAGTGTTTCTAGCAGTTCTTGCATCTGAACATCATCTGGAATCAGTTTTAAATATACCTCTGCTTGCATCTTGGCTTCTTCAAAATACCCTAATTCACGCAAGAGATAAGTATATTGCTCCAGAAACTCTGGATTGTCCTTGAGGTCAGACGACAGTTCTTGATAGAGCTCATAGGCCTTATCTAAATCCTCTATTTCCTGGTAAGAACGTGCAATCATCCACTTGGTCAGGACGTTTTCAGGTTCTTGACTTTGGAGAGCGATAATATCCTCAAACCGCTCTTGTTCCATATAAATGGTTGCGAGACGAAGGATAATCTCTTCTGTATCTTCTGCATCTTCTTTGGCAGTAAGGAGAAACTGCTCTGCAGCACCAGAATCATGCAATTCATACGAAAACTGTGAGGCTGCTAGCAAGAGCCGAGTTTCAAACGGATTTTTCTCCAAACCTTGTTTAGCGATACGAAGGGCCTCTTCCACCTGATGTTCCTTGTGTAAAGCTTGACTATAACCATACTCATATCCTTCAAAATCTGGTGAAATGGTATCAATCTGCTTAAAGTAAAGAACAGATTTTTGGTACTCTTCTTGGTCAAAGTAAAGACTAGCTAGTTCAAAGGCAGTTTGGTCATCGTATTCTAGTTCCAAGGCTTTTTCTAAAAACTCTGTAGCAGCTTCAAACTTGCCTAACTGGGAATAAGCGTAGCCGATTCGCTGATAGGTTGAGACACCCGTTTGCTCATAGATGGAGCGATTGTCTAATTGAGCATAGCCCTGAATGGCTTCCTGATAATTCCCTAACTCGCTATCCAACTCAGCCAAACCAAAAACTAATAAGGGATCGTCTGAGTAGTTTAGGGCTTCCAGTAACTTTTCACGCGCTACATCTGTCAATCCCTCCAACTGATAGAGGTCTGCCTTCAAGGCCAAAGCCGATACATACCAGTCACTTTCAGGTGTGATTTCCTCAAGGTAAGCAAATGCTTCCTCAACATTGCCATCCTCGCTAGCAATACTTGCTAAGTTCAGATTCACCTCTGGAAATTCTGTAACAATATTTTGGTAAATTTCTTTTGCTTGAGGATAAAAGCCAATTCCCTCAAGATAGCTTGCTAGTTCGTAAAGAACTTCGCTTGAATCTGTTTCGAGGGCTTTGTGAAAATACTGATCCGCCTTGGTTAAATCCTGTTCATCCAAAGCCTGGAGCATGCGTTGACTATTGTTCACTCTTGATTTCCTCCCCTTCCTCTTCATACAGACCGCTGACTTTTTTATACCAGTTAAAGATAGCCGAGATAACGACCTTGGCAGAAGCATAGACAGGAATTCCCAGCAAGACTCCCCAAATACCAAACATAGAACCTGAAGTTAGGAGAACAAAGAGGACATTGATCGGATGGATATTTAGCTGACTACCTAAAATAAGCGGAGAAACGAAGCGACCTTCAATCGTTTGTTCAACAATAAAGACAATAATTACTTTCAAAAGCATCACAGGTCCTGCAATCAAGCCCAAAACCAAAGCAGGAAGCATGGCAAGGAAACTACCTAGATAAGGTACTAGATTGAGGATACCAGCCGTTACACCTAGAGTGACAGCATATCTGAGACCAATAATCTTAAAGAAGATAATAAACATAATCGCCACGATAATAGCAACTGTAACCTGCCCTCTAACGTAGTTTGACAACTGTTTATTAACATCTGACAAAACTTGTCCGACAGGTTCTTTTAACTTGTTTGGGATAAATTTAGTTAGGTAATCCCGCAAGCCTTTCCCATCTCTCAAAAGATAAAAGAGCATAAAAGGTACGATAATGACCGCTACAATCACCTGAGAAACGCTACTGATAAAGGCGCTGACCCAGTTAACGGCTTGAGAAGAAATTTTGCTGGCCCATATCGTTGCTTCTGTAGAAACATTTGCAAGAACCTGCTCCAACTGCGGTCTAAAATCATCTGGCAAGCGTTTGGTTACAAGGTCATTGATAACCATATCAGCATCCTTAAGATAAGTCGGCACATTCTTTGCAAAATTTAAGACTTGGCGTTGGAAATTTGGAATTGCGACTGCCAGACCCCAAATGATAAAGAGTCCAATAATGACAAAAACAATACTAATGGCAAGGACACGATTGATCTTGTGTTTCTCCATCCAGTCAACAATCGGATTGAGGAGGTAGTAAAGTAAACCAGATAAAATAACTGGCAACATGACAACCCCTAAAAAATCCAAAACGGGTAAAAAGATAAAACTAATCTTACTTAGAATGAAAATGTTTAGCCCCAGTAACAAGGTTACTAAAAATACAGTGATAGCTTTGTTATCTAAAAACCACTTGAAAAACCAAGATAGGCTAAAATGTTTCTCTTTATGTTCCATAAATACATCCTTTCTGTCATTCTTTCATTATACCATTTTTAATCTGAAATAACCCTTATTAAAGTGCTTACATAGATTAAACGAACACTTCCTGAATGTCATTTTGTGGTATAATGAACTTATCATTATTAAGAGGTATGGACATGAAAGAAACTGTTTATTTTGGAACTTATACTCGTCGCTCATCTAAAGGGATTTACAAGGCAGATTTTGATACAGAAACAGGCCAGCTTGCAAATCTTGAACTCTTTGCTGCTGAACCAAGTCCGACCTACCTTGCCTTTGACCAACAGCAACACTTATACACCGTAGGGAGCCAGGATGGCTTAGGTGGAATCGCTGCTTACAAAACCGATGGTACTTTGTTAAATCATGTGGTTGAAGAAGGCGCTCCCCATTGTTATGTGGCAGTGGATGAAAAGCGCAGTCTCGTTTACGGAGCTAACTACCACAAAGGTCAAGTTCTGGTTTATCAGCGCCAAGCAGATGGTAGTCTCATCCAAACGGATCGGGACCAGCATAGCGGACAAGGTCCTCATGAAAACCAATCTTCCCCACATGTACACTTTACGGATCTAACACCTGATCAGTATCTCGTCACATGTGATCTAGGTACTGACGAGGTGACGACCTATGATGTTAGCCCAGAAGGAAAACTAAGTAAGCTCCACACTTATCACAGCCAGTCTGGAGCAGGTGCTCGCCACATCGTTTTCCACCACCACTATAAGATTGCCTATCTCATCTGCGAACTAAATAGTACCATTGAAGTCTTGATTTACGATGGGGTTGGTGAATTTGAACGCATGCAAGTCATTTCAACCTTACCAGATGGTTACGAGGATTTCAATGCTACTGCTGCCATTCGTCTCTCAAAAGATGGTAAATACCTTTATGCATCCAATCGAGGCCATGATTCCATTGCCGTCTATACAATCCTCGCTGATGGCAGTCTGGAATTATTAGAAATCGTACCAACACATGGACAAAATCCACGTGATTTCGACCTAACTCCTGATCAAGAGTTTCTCATTGCTGTTCATCAAGATTCTGATAATGCAACGGTCTTTAAGCGCAATCCTGAAAGTGGTCGTCTTGCGGAGCTTTCTAACGACTTCCATGTCCCTGAAGCAGTTTGCATCAACTTTGCGAACTAAGATAACCAAAAAATGAACTTGAGATTCAAGTTCATTTTTTGGTTATAGTTTATTTCCGACATTGATACGGTTAATGGCACGTTGAAGAGCAATCTTAGCGCGTCGTTCTTGGTCGATTAAGTGCTTGTCTTGAGCTTCTTCGATTTCACGTTCAGCGCGAAGTTTAGCACGTTCAGCACGGCTGATATCGATATCACGAGCACGCTCTGCTGAGTCGGCTACAATGGTAATGATGTCATTGGCAATCTCGATAATCCCTCCGTTCACTGCAATCCAGTTCACATGAGTATCATCATCGATTCGTTTTACCTTTACTTCATCAACCGCTAAAACCGCAATCATATTTTCATGTCGTGGCAAGATCCCCATCTCACCATCCAGAGTTCGTACCGATACAAAGCTGGCATGGTGATCATAGACGAGGCCATCTGGTGTCACGATCTGGACAGTTAACTGAGCCATAGATCACCTCTTAAAATCCCATTTTCTCTGCCTTAGCAATGACGTCTTCGATTGAACCAACTCCACGGAAGGCATCTTCTGGCAAGTGGTCATGTTTCCCTTCAAGGATTTCCTTAAAACCACGAACCGTTTCTGCTACTGGTACATAAGAACCAGGTTGGCCAGTAAATTGCTCCGCAACGTTGAAGTTTTGTGACAAGAAGAACTGGATACGACGGGCACGGGCAACCAAGGTCTTTTCTTCATCAGAAAGCTCATCCATACCAAGGATAGCAATGATATCTTGCAATTCATGGTAACGTTGAAGGACACGTTTGACTTCCGCAGCAACTGCATAGTGCTCTTCTCCGACAATCTCAGGTGCCAAGGCACGAGAGCTTGAAGCCAACGGATCAACGGCTGGGTAAATCCCCAATTGTACCAACTTACGTTCCAAGTTAGTCGTTGAATCCAAGTGAGCGAAGGCTGTTGCTGGCGCTGGGTCAGTATAGTCATCCGCTGGCACGTAGATGGCCTGAATAGAGGTTACAGAACCCTTCTTGGTTGATGTGATACGTTCTTGCAATTGCCCCATTTCCGTAGCAAGTGTTGGTTGGTAACCAACGGCTGAAGGCATACGACCCAAAAGGGCAGATACTTCTGAACCAGCTTGAGTGAAACGGAAAATGTTGTCAATGAAGAGAAGAACGTCTTGACCTTCTACATCACGGAAGTATTCAGCGATTGTCAAACCAGTAAGGGCAACACGCATACGTGCTCCTGGTGGCTCATTCATCTGACCAAATACCATGGCTGTTTTCTCAATAACGCCTGATTCTTTCATTTCCCAGTAAAGGTCGTTCCCCTCACGAGTACGTTCTCCAACACCGGTAAATACTGAAATACCACCATGTTCTTGAGCAATGTTGTGAATCAATTCTTGGATCAAGACAGTTTTACCAACTCCGGCACCACCGAAGAGTCCAACTTTACCACCTTTTAGGTAAGGGGCAAGAAGGTCGATAACCTTGATCCCTGTTTCCAAGATTTCAGATGAGGTAGACAATTCATCAAAAGTTGGAGCTTTCTTATGAATTGGCTGACGCTCAGCGTCTTCAGCGAAAGGAGCATCCAAGTCAATAGTATCCCCCAAAACGTTGAAGACACGTCCCAAAGTTTCTTTACCTACTGGCACAGAGATTGGACAGCCTGTGTCCAAAACTTCCATACCACGAGTCAAACCATCTGTTGATTCCATGGCGATCGTACGGACCATACCATCACCCAACTCCAAGGCTACTTCAAGGACGATTTTTGTTTTTCTTTCGTCATTTTTGTAGACGACAAGTGCATTGTTAATCTCAGGAAGTGGTTCCCCAGCTGCAAACAAAACGTCTACAACGGGTCCGATAACCTGAGCAATTTTACCTGAACTCATCTCCTTCTCCTATTCTATATAAGATACTGTCGGTTCCTAGTTCATCTAGGGCCTAAGTTCATTTTGATACGAGGGAGGCAAAGCCTTATTCTAAGGCACTAGCCCCCGCTACGATTTCTGTAATTTCTTGTGTAATCGCCGCCTGTCTGGCACGGTTATACTGGATTGTCAAATCATTGATGACCTTCTTAGCATTATCAGTCGCTGTTTGCATAGCTGTCATACCTGCAGCATTTTCAG
Organism: Streptococcus oralis subsp. dentisani; assembly: GCF_007475365.1. NCBI lineage: Bacteria > Bacillati > Bacillota > Bacilli > Lactobacillales > Streptococcaceae > Streptococcus > Streptococcus oralis. The sequence continues at coordinate 636,332 of NZ_CP034442.1, forward strand.
CTGTCTTGGCATCGATAATAGCCCCGTAAATCATACTTTCAGCATACTGTGGCAACAATTGCTCCAAAATTTCTTCTCGGCTTGTTTCCAACTCAAATGTCAAGCTATACTCCTCATCTGCTTCGTTCGGATCGAGGTCAACAATCGGAAGCATTTGCTCCACACGCATTTGACTGGTAAGCGTATTGACGTGGTGATTATAGCAGACATAGAGTTCATCAAAGAGTTCATTTTGGTACATCTCAATCGTTTTTGAAATAATTTTACGAACTTCATCAAAACTTGGTTGGTCGGCCAAGCCCCGCAATTCATAGATTGGTTGAATGCCACGAGCCTTGAAAAAGTCAGCCCCCATACCACCAATACAGATAACTTCAAAGTCATCACCATTTGGATGATATTCTTCTTTCAGCTCCATCACAGCTTTAAGGATGGAAGCATTATAACCTCCAACCAAGCCACGGTCTGAAGTAATAACGATATAGCCTGTTTTCTTAACTGGACGACTGATGAGCATCGGATTGGTAGAACCACCAGATCCGTTACCATGTAGAATATCCGTCAAAAGCTTACGAACCTTCTGAGCATAAACTTGAAAATTGCGTGCTGCTTCTTCAGAGCGACCTAACTTGGCAGCCGATACCATTTGCATGGCATTAGTGATTTGACTAGTATTTTTTGTTGAGGCGATTTTTGTTTTAATATCATTTAGAGATACTGCCATCTGACACCTCTATTCTTATTGGAAGCTGGATTGATTGAGAAACTCTGTAATCGCAGCATCCAAGACTGCTTCTTCTGGCAAGTCTTTTGTTTCACGAATAGTTTCCAAAATCTCTGGATGTTGTGCATCAAAGAAATCATGAAACTCTTCCTCAAAACGAACAATGTCATCTACAGGAATCGTATCCAAGAAACCATGTGTCAAAGCATAAAGAATGGTTACTTGTTTCTCAACAGGTAATGGTTTATGAACTGGTTGTTTCAGAACTTCAACCGTACGACGACCACGATTCAACTTAGCCTGAGTTGCTGCATCCAAGTCCGAACCAAACTTAGTGAAGGCTTCCAACTCACGGTATGAAGCAAGGTCGATACGAAGAGTACCAGCAACCTTCTTCATGGCTTTAATTTGAGCGGAACCACCTACACGAGATACAGATGAACCTGCATCAATAGCTGGACGAATCCCTGCATTAAAGAGACCATCTCCAAGGAAGATTTGTCCATCTGTGATTGAAATCACGTTGGTCGCGATATAGGCAGAGATATCACCTGCTTGCGTCTCAATAAATGGTAGGGCTGTGATTGATCCGCCACCAAGCTCGTCAGAAACTTTAGCTGAGCGCTCAAGCAAACGGCTGTGGAGGTAGAAAACATCCCCTGGGAAGGCTTCACGACCTGGCGGACGACGAAGCAAGAGGGAAAGCTCACGATAAGCTACCGCTTGTTTTGAAAGATCATCATAAACGATTAAAACATGCTTGCCTTGGTACATAAACTCTTCTGCCATAGCTACCCCAGCATAAGGAGCTAGGAAGAGCAATGGAGATGGCTGTGAAGCAGAGGCTGTCACAACGATTGTGTAGTCCAAGGCACCGTACTGACGAAGTGTTTCTACTTGTGTACGAACGGTTGATTCTTTTTGTCCAATCGCTACATAGATACAGATCATATCTTGACCTTTTTGGTTCAAGATTGTATCAATCGCAATAGTTGTTTTCCCTGTCTGACGGTCACCGATGATCAACTCACGTTGACCACGACCAATCGGTACAAGGGCGTCAATAGCTTTCAAACCTGTTTGCAATGGTTCTGAAACAGACTTACGCTCCATAACACCAGGAGCTGATGCTTCTACTGGACGAGTCTTGTCAGTATGGATTTCTCCAAGACCATCAACTGGACGACCAAGTGGATCCACAACACGTCCAATCAAGTTATCACCAACTGGGACTTCCATGATTTTACCTGTACGGCGGATTGTATCGCCTTCACGGATATCCGTAAAGTCACCGAGGATGATAATACCAACGTCTGTTGACTCCAAGTTTTGCGCCATACCATAAGAGCCATTTTCAAAAATCAACAACTCTCCACTCATGGCATTTTCAAGGCCGTGGGCACGTGCGATTCCGTCCCCGATATAGGTTACAACACCAGTTTCAGTCACATCAAAATTGGGTTTGAAATTTTCAATTTGTTGCTTAATTAAAGCGCTGATTTCTTGTGCGTTAATTGCCAAAAGAACACCACTTTCTATTTCAAATTTTCTTTAACAACACGAAGTTGCTGTTTAATACTCACATCAATTGTCTTGTGATTGGCAAAAATGACAAAACCACCAATTAGACTTTCATCGATTTGTTCTTTGATACTCCGAACTTTCAGAGACATTTTTTTCTCAATCAAAGGGAGCAACCGTGCCTTCTGCTCATCTGTTAAAGGATGAGCAGAGGCAATCGTCACTTCAAATCGATTGGTTTCTTTTTCAAGTCGACTCAAACAATCTACAATTAGTTCATAAAATAAATTCGCTCTGTGATTGTATAGCAGAACCTGAATAAAGTTTTGCATTAAAGGTGAAACAGAGTCTTGGAAAAAACGAACTGTTTTTTCCTTATCCGACTCAGCTACTGCCACTTGACTTAAAAAAGAAGGCAAGCCTGTTTCTTCAGCGACTTGCTTGATTTGAGCTAAGTCATAAAAGATACGGTCTTCTTCTCCTTTTTCAATCACCAATTGGACAAAAGGCATGCTGTATTTTTCAATTACCTTTACTGTCTTTTTGTCCATTAAGCTTCTCCTAGCTGATCGATGTACTGATCAATGAGTTCTTTATGGGTTTGACCGTCAAGGTTTTGTGAGATAATTTTTCCAGCTAGACTAATCGTCAAATCTGCTACCTCACCCTTAACGCTTTGTAAAGCTTCAGCTTTGTTTTGAGCAATTTCTTGGTTCGCTTTTTCTTTCAAGCGACCTGCTTCTAGTTTCGCTTCCGCCAGAATATCTGCTCTACTCTTCTCTGCTGTCTCCTTGGCATTCTCAATGATTGTTTTAGCTTCGGTACGGCTACCTGCCAACTCATCTTCGCGCTTTTGAGCAAGAGTTTCCGCTTTTTGACGAGCTTGTTCAGCTCCATCAATATCTGCAGCAATTTTTTCTGCCCGTTCTTCGAAGACACTTGTCAAGTTTGACCATGCGTATTTTTTGACTAAGACGATCAAAAGGATAAAAGAGCCAGCTATTAAAATAAAGTTACCAATCAATTCACCTACTGTTACGTGCATCAGTTACTCCTTTCTACTCTTCATCATTAATTTTATTTCCTAGATACATAGAAGACAAGACTGTGAACACATAAGCCTGAACACAGGAAATGAACACAGAAAATGCCGTCCAGACAAGGTTGGTAACAAATGCAATTGGATACCAATAAAAGGCCTGGTGAGAAAGCAAGATAAGCAAGCTTGTCATCACTTCCCCGGCAAAGATATTTCCGAACACCCGCAAAGCAAGTGATAGGAAATTCGTGACTTCTTCAAGGAGATTCATCGGTGTCATGAAACCTGGTGTCACAAAAGCTTTTAGATACTTTTTAACGCCTCGGCGACGAATCCCTTCTATGTGGGTCATCAAAATAATACCAAAAGACAAAGCCAAGTCAAATTGCAAATTCGCAGTTGGCGAAGTCCAAAGGTTAGTACCATCCGTCATTTGAAGTTTTGCCATCAAACCAAGGTTGTTTGCGATGACCATAAAAAGAAACAAGCACAAATAAAAGAGTGAGTAATCTTTCATGTACCGTGAACCAACATTGGGTTCTGTAAATCCAACAACAAAGTCATGAATATACTCAAGTACATTTTGCTTCCCTTTGGGTTTCAGAGTCATACTACGACTCGCCCAATAGATAAAGCCAAAAATAACTGCCACAGACAGCAAGGTTAAGGCTGTCAAGGTTAAATCAAAGGTAACAGGACCGATATTGATGGTTGGATTGATACTTTCTTCCATCTAGAATCCTCCCTTTTTCCAATTTATACTTCTCTTTATTTGATGATAAATGAAAAGACAAGAGTTACAAAGAAAGTTCCTTCAATAAAGGCAATCCCCATGATCATCAAGCTACGCAATTGTGGAATGATGTCTGGTTGGCGAGCTGCTGATTTGAACAAACCGTTCATCAAAAATCCTTCTGCAAGGGATACACCCATACAGGCAAGACAAAGACCGAAAAATGTTAAATTCATTATAAATTCTCCTTTTTTATTTAAATTTACTTACTTAGTTTAGTCCTAAAATTTGTTTTTGTCAACTTTTTACTAACATTGAAAGCGTTTCAGATAATTTATTTCTAATTTTACTATTTTTAGTACGATTGTATAGAAATTTTTAACCGGTTTCCATAAGAAACTCCGTATTTTTACTAAGGTTTCTGAAGCAAAATAAAAGACCCAAGCTTAAAAACTTGGATCTATTTTTGTCTATTTAAAATAAAATGAATGATGTTGTTTACAACCTGGATTAAATGGAGCGCTACAATAAGGACAAGCTACCTGTTTTTGATATTTTTGAAAAGTCATTGTCCTCTTACAAGCCCCACATAAAATCGGGCGATCCTCAGAAAGCCTCAAGGGATAAGGAGAAAACAAATGCGTTTCCATAGCATTGTGGCACTGATAGCAAGCGTAGTATTTCCTGCATTCATAACACTGGAGGGAGACGATATCCTTTACACTATGGTAGTGAACACACCTGCTTTCGTCATCTACCAATAAACCATGAGCTTGAATCATTCACTTTTCCTTATCTAAGCACGAACTGTAACGCTTGTCCCGTCTTCCTTATAGAGGTTAATGAGCCCTTCCTTGAGAGCACGGACCATGTCACCTGCTTGCACAGGTTGTGGAACCTTGATCGTCAAGAGTTCCATTGGATTTGGAGCGCGGTCGATTTTATTGCCTTTTGAATCATGAAGATCTTCGATATAGGTTTCAAAATGGCGGAAACCTGGGCCGTAAAACTCAACTTGGTCACCTTCGTTGATTACATTCCGTTGACGAATGGTTGCTGTTTGGGTCGCATCATCATAAGAAACGACTTCAGCGACAAACTTGTACTCAGGAATCTTACGACGAGCGCCAAATAACTGTTCATTCTCAGATGGCGTACCATAGTAGAATCCTGTTGCCAATTCACGTTGGGCTACCTTCCACATCTCATCCACCAAGTCCTGTTTGATGGCTTCAAACTTTTCAGGGCTTTCAAGATAAGCATCCACAGCTGCCTTGTAACAGTTTGTTACTGTTGAAACATAGTGAATGGACTTCATACGACCTTCAATCTTGAGACTGTCTACACCATTTTCAATCATATCTGGAATATGGTCAATCATAGACATATCAACGGCTGACATTGAAAATTCCTCTGGGATTTCACCTTTAAGGCTCTTACGTTCTTGACCAAATGGCATATCGTAAAGGTCGTATTTCCAACGGCAAGACTGTGAACAACCACCACGGTTAGCATCACGCATACTCATGTGGTTTGAAAGCGTACAGCGTCCTGAGTAGGAAATACACATAGCTCCATGGACAAAGGCTTCGATTTCAACGTCTGTACGTTTGCGAATCTCTGCTAATTCTTCCATTGAGACTTCACGGGCCAAAACCACGCGAGTTAGGCCAAGTTCTTTCCAAAATTCTAGAGTTTCATAGTTAGTCGCACTGGCTTGAGTGGAAAGGTGGATTTCAAGACCTGGTGCTTCAGTTGCTGCAATCATGATTAAGGCCGGATCTGACACGATAACTGCCGCAATCCCTATGTCACGTAATTTACGGAACCATTCTCCAGCACCAGCTTCATTTCCTTCGTGCATAACCATGTTAGCAGCCACATAGACCTTGGCACCGTACTTAGCAGCAAACTGGACGCCTTCTTCCATCTGTTCAAAGGTAAAGTTTCCAGCACGGCTACGAAGACCATAGGCCTGTCCACCTATGAAGACTGCGTCCGCACCATATTGAACAGCTACTTTCAGCTTCTCTAAAGTTCCTGCAGGTGATAAAACCTCAGGACGTTTTAATGTTTTTGTCATTTTTTCTCCTATTTGCAATATAAAAGTTTGACGTTTTTCCTTCTCATTTTATAGTAAATAAGCGATAAAATCAAGCCTAGACAGATTGTTTTGACAATTCTAATCTTTTCTAAAACAAAAAACTAGCCTTTCTAGACTAGTTATTTTCAAGATAAAATTCAAAACGTTCGCCCACGTATTGACTTTTTACATATTCAAAAGCCGTCCCATCTTCAAGATAAGAGACCTGAGTCAAGGCTAAAATGGCATGCCCTTTTTCAACTTCCAGATAATGAGCTATCTTTTCCTTAGCCAATCTCGCATAAATGGTCTGTTGGGATTTGCCAATCCGGTAGCCATGCTGCTGCAAGGTTTGGAAGAAATGACTGGTGATTTCTTCTTTTTTGAAATCCTTAATAAATTTCTCAGGTATAGATGCTACTTCATAGACTAACGGAACTTGGTCAGCATAACGCACCCGTTCCATGCGGATAATATTCTCTGTTGGAGTAATCCCTAGCTTAGCGACCTCTTGCTCATTTGGAATGGTTCTTCTATAAGAAATGAGTTGACTGGAAGGAACTTTCCCCTGAGATTTGACAATCTCCGTAAAACTGGTCGTCCCCCGCATTTTTTCTTGGACCCGAGTACTAGAAACAAAGGTTCCACTTCCTACACGACGCTCCAAAACTCCTTCCTCAACCAAGAGAGAGATAGCTTGTCGCAAGGTCATCCGACTAACCTGAAACTGTTCCGCTAAATCTCGCTCACTTGGAAGTCTCTCTCCGATTTTCCAATGATGCTCATCTATATCCTTCTTGATCTGATCGTGGATTTTCATATAAGCTGGTAACATGATTTTCACTTCTTTTCTATATTTTCTCTATTGTACCGTATTTAATTAGAAAAAGTCAAACTTTGCCTTGTTTAGTTGGTAATTCGCCCCTATTTGTGATAGAATATTGAAGAAGATATTTCTTTTGAGAAAGGAAAAAGATGAGCAACATTTCAACTGATTTGCAAGATGTCGAAAAAATCATCGTGCTGGACTATGGTAGCCAATACAACCAGCTGATTTCACGCCGTATTCGTGAAATTGGTGTTTTTTCAGAGCTAAAAAGTCACAAAATCTCAGCCGCAGAGGTTCGTGCGATTAACCCTGTTGGGATCATCCTCTCTGGTGGACCAAACTCTGTATACGAAGATGGTTCATTTGATATTGACCCAGAAATTTTTGAACTTGGCATTCCAATTTTGGGAATCTGCTACGGTATGCAACTTTTAACTCATAAACTTGGAGGAAAAGTCGTCCCTGCAGGTGATGCTGGTAACCGTGAGTATGGCCAATCACCACTTACCCATACCACTTCTGCCCTCTTTGAAGGAACTCCTGAAGAACAGATTGTTTTGATGAGCCATGGCGATGCTGTTACAGAGATTCCAGCTGATTTTGTTCGTACTGGAACATCTGCTGACTGTCCTTATGCAGCTATTGAAAACCCTGACAAGCACATCTATGGTATCCAATTCCACCCAGAGGTTCGCCATTCTGTATATGGGAATGATATCCTGCGCAACTTTGCCCTTAACATCTGTCAGGCTAAGGGTGATTGGTCAATGGACAACTTCATCGATATGCAGATCAAAAAAATCCGTGAAACTGTAGGTGACAAGCGTGTTCTTCTCGGTCTATCAGGTGGTGTTGACTCTTCTGTTGTTGGAGTTCTTCTTCAAAAAGCAATCGGTGATCAATTAATCTGTATCTTTGTAGACCACGGTCTTCTCCGTAAAGGGGAAGCAGACCAAGTTATGGACATGCTTGGTGGTAAGTTTGGGTTGAATATCGTCAAGGCAGATGCTGCTAAACGATTCCTTGATAAACTTGCTGGCGTTTCTGACCCTGAACAAAAACGGAAGATCATCGGTAATGAGTTTGTTTATGTCTTTGATGACGAAGCTAGTAAGCTAAAAGATGTAAAATTCCTTGCTCAGGGAACGCTTTACACTGACGTGATTGAGTCTGGTACAGATACTGCTCAAACCATCAAATCACACCACAATGTTGGTGGTCTTCCAGAAGACATGCAGTTTGAATTGATTGAACCATTGAACACTCTTTATAAGGATGAAGTTCGTGCCCTTGGTACAGAGCTTGGTATGCCAGACCACATCGTATGGCGTCAACCATTCCCAGGTCCAGGACTTGCTATCCGTGTCATGGGTGAAATCACTGAAGAAAAACTTGAAACAGTCCGCGAATCAGATGCTATCCTTCGTGAAGAAATCGCTAAAGCTGGTCTTGACCGTGATATCTGGCAATACTTCACAGTTAATACAGGTGTTCGTTCAGTCGGTGTTATGGGTGACGGTCGTACGTATGACTACACGATCGCAATCCGTGCTATCACTTCTATCGATGGTATGACAGCTGACTTTGCTAAAATTCCTTGGGAAGTCCTTCAAAAAATCTCAGTACGTATCGTAAACGAAGTAGACCACGTTAACCGTATCGTCTACGACATTACAAGTAAACCACCAGCAACCGTTGAGTGGGAGTAGAGTAAGTTATTCAAAAAAACGCTTGAAATCAATGATTTCAGCGTTTTTATTTTTCCCATAGCACCAATTTAGCACCAAAACTATTTTTCAGTGTCTAAATCTAAAATCTTTTTAACAGTTTTAGTACTCTCTACATATACCCCCTTCTTTGATTCGCTAACAATTCTGAAATAATCACTATCATTTTCATTTAATTCATAAACACGATATAAATCATTTTTAACTTCAAACTCACTACTTAACTTTTTTTCTGATTCATTTTACCATCATTAAATCATGTTCCTATTCATATATTTATTATAAAACAACCTACTTTATTAGCAAATTAATCGGATTTTAGATTTATTTTTCCTTTCACCATATCTGGTGTAAACTTCGATGTTATTTCATATTCAATTGTTCTAGGAACTTTTTTAAATAATAGTTTAGAAGGAAATGCCATTGAAATGTTATGTTTCAAATACTCAATATCAAACCTTAAAATATCAGATTCTGGTTTATCAAAATATCTGTATATAAATATATCGTTTAATGAATCTTTATAATAGTTTTTTTGGCTTTCATAACTAGATGTTCTATTATATGTTAGAAGTGGAGAAACATTTATTTCTTCTGACCGTAATAAGGGGTGCTGAGGATAATCATATGCGCAAACAGTATCAGTTTCTTCAATTTTAAATAGGATTTCTTCTATTTTAATTTCCTGTACCTCCTCTATTATATTTTCTCCTGGATACAATAAGTCATGTTGTTTCAAAAGACAACCTTTAGGTACAATTAGTTTAATATCAATATCTTCATCATATGTCTTACCTATATTAGAAACCATTAACTCTATATATTCAATGTTATCCATGAATGTAAAATATTCTGTGTATTCATTGAATGATATTATTTCCCAGTATAATTTTTTTAATAAAGAAAATCGGTTCCTTTCTTCATCGGTTCCAATATACGAAGGCGCACTTTTTCCGAAAGGTGTTGGCACTTGAATTTTATGTTTCTTCAAATTTCCTAAACACCAGAAATTCTCATGTAGTTTGATTTCCTCTTTGATTGCAAAATCGTTTATGAGTTTTTTAAAATCATCACTAATAGTCACATCATCAGCTATTTTAGACAGAAAATTAACGTTATCTTCTTCATTTAGAGAAAGAGTCAACTTTTTAGTATTATTATCTACTTTAGTTGGAACCTCAGAAATAACAGTTTTATTTAATTCTTCAATATAGTCAATAATTTTCTTGTAGTTTTCATTTAAAAATTTTGACTCTAGTAAATTAAATTTTATAGGAACAGAACATTCGTCGGAAGATGTATTCTTATCTCTTATCGTTAAAAGAGGTTTTAATCGTTCATTTTGAAAAGTTTCTTTCTCGTCAACTAAATTTAAAAAATATAATGTTAAGTGATTTGTAAAATGACGTTTAAATTCACTTTTGTCCTTAACTGTAAAAAATATTCCTCTATCCTTATATCTTTCTTTGAAATTTTTTACAGCAGCAAATTGCTCCTCATTTATTTCTGAAGGAGTTATAGGAATATCTAGAAAATACATAAAAACTTGTTTTTTGCTAATAACATCTCCTCAATTTCTTCTTCCGTTCCAGAACCATACCTATCTGTTGCAGTACCAAATCTTGTCCAAAATATAGCAACAGCTGCATCACAGTCCCTAACAATTTGCTTATTTAATAATTCCTGTGGTTTATTACCCGACTCAGGAAAACTATCCGTTGACCAATGCTTGACTGATACTTGTATATTATTCAAACTACCATAAAGTTTATTAAAGTTATCAACAGCTTCTTTAATTAACTCAAGATAATCATTAACATCTCCGGGGCAAGAAATCAATAAATCGTAAACAGTCACTCCTTTTCTTGGCATCAATGCATCCTCCAATAACTTAATATAATATTACATAGTTTTATGTTTTGTATTAGATATACTTCTAAACAAAAACTGAAAGTTTGACCTATTATAATTATAAATTAAAATAACAGTAAAATCAATTCATTTACTGTTATATTATTAGTTAGAGAAATAAGATTCACTTATCTATTTAACGCAATTTAATTCTATGCTGATTCCCATTAAATTTACTCTTTCTGATATTATTATCACTCCCCACTACTTTTCCAGCCATTCTGGTTACTTCTTCTCTCATAGCATTTGCTTTTAAATTGGAGTATCTTCCGAGACTCCTCTTTTTAAATCCCTAAAACCATGCTATAATATAGTAAGTATAAGTCCAATAACCTGACTATAAAAATCAGCGATAAAGATTTCTTACATCATCCGTAAGTGTTATTCTACTCTGATTCATATTATAATGAAAGTAACAAAAGATGGAGGTGTTTCACATGGAAACAATTTTACGAGTAGAATCATTAACAAAGCATTATGGAAAAGAGCCGAATATCACCAAAGCCTTGAACGGTATATCTTTTAAAGTTGTCAAAGGTGAGTTCTTAGGGATTATGGGGAGCAGTGGTTCTGGGAAAACAACCCTTCTTAACTGTCTCGCCACTATCATAAAGCCAACTGACGGCTCCATTCAAATGCAAGATAAGGATTTAAGTCAATTAAAAGGTAGTCAGTTAGCTGATTATCGTGGTAAGGAAATCGGTTACCTCTTTCAAAATTTTGAGCTTTTGGACAATCTGACAGCCAAAGAAAATATTTTACTTCCCTTGTCTTTGCACAAGGTCGATGCCAACGAAAGTAAGGTTCGATTAGAATTGCTTTCCCAATATCTGGATATTTCTGAACTTCTGGATAAGTTCCCATCTCAATTATCAGGTGGTCAACGGCAAAGGGTAGCTGCTGCTCGTGCCTTGATTTTAGACCCTAAGATTGTATTTGCGGATGAGCCCACAGGGGCTTTGGATTCAAAAAATGCAACCATTTTGATGCAAAAATTATCCGAAATGAATCAAGTGGAAGAAACCACCATTCTCATGGTGACACACGATTCCGTCGCTGCCAGCTTTTGCAACCGCATCTTGTTTATCCAAGACGGAAAACTATTCCATGAAATCCGACGCGATTATCCAAGAGAAAGTCAAGAAGATTTTTACCACAGAATACTAAAGGTCATGGCAGCGCTAGCTGGAGGTGATGGCAATGTTTTCTAAATTAGTCTCAAGAAATAGCAAGAGAGATCGAAAGAATAATGGCTTGTACTTCAGTTCCATGGTTCTTTCTATTATCTCCTTTTACATCATCCTTTCTTTGTCCCATCAAGATGTGATGATCTTTCTAAAACAAATAGAGAGTCACGCTGTAAATAAACTCTTTAGCATGATTCCTATTCTTTACGTAGCAACGCTCTTTATTCTCTTTTTTCTAGTCTACTTCGCAAGCAGTATGCAGATGGAAAGAAGAAAACATGAATTTGGTGTCTATCTCACACTAGGCATGCGAAGAAGCAAACTCTTCTTGCTACTCCTGCTTGAGGATTTGAGAAACAGTATCCTTGCTCTTGGAATAGGTCTTCCTATTTCTATCTTGATTTCAGAACTGATCAGCCTAATAACCGCTAAAATTGTGGGACTAGGTATTATTGAACATCAATTTTCTCTATCTACCACAGCTCTACTCTATACAGTCATTGGCTTCCTAGCCGTAAAATTAGCTGTTTTTGTCCTTTTAAGTGCAAAAACAGCTAATAAGGAAATCGGAAACTTGCTATCCTATTCTCCTTCTGGGATGAAGAAACTACTCCCAAAGGGTGTGTACCTTCTTGCTTCTGTCCTCGGGATTTTGCTTCTAGGAACAGCCTATTACATGGGTATGAGTGGACGAGCTTGGAAAAGTGTCATAACCATGGGTATCACTGTTTTCTTGGGGACTCTAGGAACTATCCTCCTCTTCTTTGGTATGCGTTTATTTATAGACTTTTTGGTCAAGCTTGGAAACAATCGAAAACTTCATGCCTATAATTTTAGACAGATTCAGGAATTAGTTATCCAGCGCTCAACTATACTGGCTATCTGCTCTCTCTTAATCTTCTCTGCCTTGTGCCTCTTTGGAGCAGGTGTTGCCATTGCAAGTGGCAATTCAGGCAATCAAACCCACGTATTGGATTATACATTTAGAGATAGCAAGCAGGAAACAGATGAAAATCTTGATGTAAATACAGTTAAAAAAGAGCTTGAAGCTGCTGGACTAGCATCACAGTTTTCAAAGATTCTGCAAATTAAAGTCGGCAAACCTAAAGAACACGAGTCCGTGTCCTTCGAAGAGGTCATCAAGGAGTTGAAAAAGCAAAAAGGCAGCAAGAACAAGGAAATTTTGCTCCATAAATTTAAACAGTCTACTAATTCCCACCTCATGCCAGTTTCCGAATACAATGAACTTAGAAAGGCTGCCAATCTCCCTCCTCTAAAATTAACTAGCAAGGAAGCCTACTTGTATATGGGGAAAGATTTTCTCCCAGATGAAAGTCTCGTCAACTCTGTTCTGAAGACGAAGCCTCAAATCAAAGTCATGGAAAATGATGTAAAATTGATTGGAGAGGTGGAGTCTTTACCAATTGTAACGGATCGTGAAATCACCCTCTCTGTTGCCCTCATAGTCCCAGATGAGACCTTTATGAGCTATACAGACGGTCACTATTCGAACTATGTCAGCGGTATCTTAGCTCCTGAGCTAGTCAAGGAAAAAGGCTTGATGAGAGCTATCTCAGATACGAATGAAAAGCTAAATCAAACCTCTCTTGGCTATGAAAGCTATATACAAAATATGGGAAGACAATTATTTTACATTATCTCTGCCAGCTATATCACCATCTATCTGGCTATCATCTTCCTTGTTGTGGCAAATACAATCATTGGCGTTCAGTTTTTGATGGGACAAAGACAATCCTACAGACGATACCAAACCTTGATCCATCTCGGAGCCAACTACGAAACTCTTTGTAAATCGTCAGAAAAGCAAATCAATTGGTATTTCGGTCTGCCAATAGCCCTTGCACTTATCAGTAGTAGCTTCGGAGTGGGCTCCCTCCTCACAGGAATAGTACCAGCCAGTGCAAGAATGGCCATGGGGCAAAAATTTATCACAGCCATGCTGATAGTACTGCTCTTAGCAGGCTTTGAAGTCATCTATATCAGAATTGTAAAGAAAAATAGCAACAAGTACTTGTTGTCCTTAATGGAACCCAAAAGAGATGAATAAGGTAGAATAAAATAGGAAAAGGAGGAATCGATATGAAGCATATTCTGGTTATTGAAGATGAAGCCTTGATTCGAGATGAAATTGTTATTTTGTTAGAGAAAACGGGTTATCAAGTTGATAAGTTGACTGACTTCAAAGATACAAGCCAGCAAGTACTGCAATACGATACGGATCTAATCATACTGGATTTGAATTTGCCAGGAGAAACAGGTTTTCAAATTTGTAAAAATCTCAAGTCAAAACGCTCTGTGCCAATATTGGTTCTCACCTCCCGTGAACAACTAAAAGATGAGATCTACGCCCTAAAATTAGGGGCAGATGAATATCTAACAAAACCTTTCAAAAAAGAAAGATTCTTGGCTCGTATAGAAAATATCTTGAAACGCTATGAAGGTAGACAAAATTTGCTTGAAAAAGATAATTTCCTGCTGGATAGAAATACCTATACCCTTTATATCAATGGACATTCGATTTTACTTCCTCAAAATCAAGGGAAATTGTTAGAAACCTTATTAGTGGCAACTGATTCTGTCGTCACAAAAGAAGAACTAAGCATGAAACTGTGGAATACAACTGAGTTCATCGATGAAAATGCTCTTCAAGTAAATATTGCAAGGCTGAAAAAAGTGATGAAGCAGGCTGGCATTGCCCTTCAAGTCAAATCTGTCAGAGGTATTGGTTACAAGCTAGAAGAGGAAAGTCCAGATGAAACAGAATCTTAAATATCTAGCTACTTACCTGCCCTGGTTACTTGTTCTCTTAGCATTTGATCTATTCACAGCGATTCTGCTTTGGCTTTCAGATGTGAGAATGTTTCAAGCCCTCATCCTTCTCTATCTTTTAACTACTGTCCTGCTTTTTTTCATTCTATCATTCCTACTGATAAGAAAAGAAAGAAAAAAATCCGCTGCCTATAAAGCCTTTATAGCCAATCCCAAGACGGATACTGAGCTTGAATTATTGCATTTATCAAGTGCCTCAGAGAAAGAAAGCATTGAACAAATGGCAGATACACTTTATCAAAAGCAGGCTGAAATAGGAAAGCTCAACTCATTACTAGCCGAATACGAGGACTATGTTGAAAAATGGGCGCATGAGATTAAACTCCCTCTATCGCTTCTTTCCCTCCTTTTGGATAATCAAAGTGACCAGCTGCCGAAGGATACAGCTTTTAAGTTGGACTATGTGAAGAATCAAATCCAAGGAAATGTATCACAAATCCTATTCTATTACAGGGTGAAAAGTGAGAAAAATGATTTTCTATTTGAAGACCTTGACCTAAAAGAGTGTATCCAAGATCTCTTGGAAAACTTTGATCCCTTACTCAAAGAAAAGAATTTTACGATTCAGCTAGAAAATATACAAGGAACCTGCTACACCGATCAACGCAGTTTTGAATTTATCCTCTCTCAAATCCTCGCCAACGCCCTTAAATATAGCTCTGACAAGCCCAAACTCAGCATTTCTATATCAAAGGATAAGGGGCGCACAAGTCTGATTATTAGGGATAATGGTTGCGGAGTTAAAGCTTGTGATCTCCCTCATATCTTTGAAAAAGGCTTTACAGGTGATTCAGGAGAGACAAGGAAAAAATCAACAGGCATGGGCCTCTATCTGGTCAAACAATTAGCAGATGCTTTAAAAATCGACATCACAGTAAAATCCGAATGGATGCAAGGATTTGAAATTACTCTTTCCATTTCGTAATTTTTCGATTAAGAAAATTGCCTAATCATAGAAAGCACATATTTTATATAAAAAAGGAAAGCACTTCAGCTTTCCTTTTTTATTTGCGTTTTTTCTTCGCTTTCTTCATTTTGTTAGCCATGCGTTTCATGGACTGTTTCATGGCAAATTCACCGATTTTACCTTTGAGACCTCCACCGAACATCTGGCTCATATCTGGCATTCCTGCTCCTCCAAGAGCTGACAAGTCAGGCATACCACCTTGCCCCATCATGCCTTCAAGGGCAGACATATCCATGCCTCCCATATTTGGCATATTCTTAGGGAGGTTATTTGGATTGATTCCCATTTGTTTCATCATCTTGTTCATATCTCCAGACATGACACCTTGCATGAGCTGTTTGGCCTGGTTAAAGTCCTTGATGAATTTATTCACTTCGATAAAAGTATTTCCAGATCCAGCAGCAATACGACGACGACGACTTGGATTTAACAAATCAGGATTTTCACGTTCTTCAGGTGTCATCGAAGACACGATGGCACGTTTGCGCGCAATCTGGCGCTCATCCACCTTCATATTTTGAAGGGCTGGATTGTTGGCCATACCTGGAATCATCTTAAGCAAATCTTCCATTGGCCCCATGTTTTGCACCTGATCCAATTGATCGATGAAATCATTGAAATCAAAGGTGTTTTCGCGCATCTTCTCAGCCATTTCAAGGGCTTTTTGCTCATCGTATTCTTGAGAAGCTTTCTCAATAAGAGTAAGCATATCCCCCATGCCAAGGATACGGCTAGACATACGATCTGGGTGGAAGGTTTCAATATCTGTAATCTTTTCACCCGTACCAGTGAACTTGATTGGTTTTCCAGTAATGTGACGAACCGATAGGGCCGCACCTCCACGTGTATCCCCATCAATCTTAGTAAGGATGACACCAGTTACTTCTAACTGAGCATTGAACTCACGGGCAACATTGGCCGCTTCTTGACCAATCATGGCATCAACTACGAGCAGAATTTCATTTGGCTGAGCCAAAGCCTTAACGTCACGAAGCTCATTCATGAGGAGTTCGTCAATCTGCAAACGCCCTGCGGTATCAATCAAGACATAGTCGTTGTGATTGGCTTGCGCTTGCTCCAAACCTTGACGAACAATCTCAACCGCTGGAACTTCAGTTCCAAGAGCAAACACTGGTACATCAATTTGCTGTCCAAGTGTTTTCAGCTGATCGATGGCAGCTGGACGATAGATATCCGCCGCAATCATCAATGGACGGGCATTTTCTTCCTTCTTGAGTTTGTTGGCTAGCTTACCGGCAAAGGTTGTTTTACCAGCCCCTTGCAAACCGACCATCATGATAATCGTTGGAATCTTAGGTGACTTGATAATCTCAGCCGTATCAGAACCTAAAACAGCTGTCAGTTCCTCATCAACAATTTTGATAATCTGTTGGGCAGGATTGAGGGTATCAATGACCTCGTGTCCTACTGCACGTTCACGAACCTTCTTGATAAAGTCCTTTACAACAGGCAAGGCAACGTCGGCCTCCAGTAAGGCCAAGCGAATCTCTTTGGTCGCTTCTTGGACATCAGCCTCAGATATTTTTCCTTTTTTACGTAGATTTTTAAAGACGTTCTGTAAACGTTCTGTTAAACTTTCAAATGCCATTTTTTTCTCCTATTTACTCAATTCAGTGGAAATCGTCCGAAATGTTGCAAACACTCAAGTTCTTCGGGTGTGATTTCTTTCATGATTTCATTTGGATATCCCCAACAGCTAAAACCTATTTTCATAGCTTTGGAGATATCATTGGGCGAGATAATCTGTAGTCGAGTAGGAAATGGTTCCTCTGCGGCTAATAGTTTGCAAGGTAATCCTTGATAAATAACTAGACTGCCCATGATTACTCCCGATTGTCAATACTTGTTAAAATTTCTATCTGCGCCTGCAGAAATTCATCCTTGGGATAACGCTCTAAGATCTGGTCAAAAATCTGACTGCGAACAATGTAGTCCGAGTACATGTGCAGTTTCATCTCATAATCTTCTAGAATCTTTTCTGTCCGCTTGATATTATCATAAACAGCCTGACGACTGACACCAAACTCTTCAGCAATCTCAGCAAGACTGTAGTCATCTGCATAATAAAGCTCAATATAGTTCATCTGCTTGTCCGTCAAGAGCGCGGCATAAAATTCAAAAAGTGCATTCATGCGATTGGTTTTTTCGATTTCCATAACCTTTATTATACCAAAAAAACGATTATACTGCTAGAGTGGAGACACTTCAAATAGAGCAAGAAGAAAAAAAGAACCTTGCAAAGCAAGATTCTTTTAGTGTCTGACTTAAATAATTGTTCTTCTGGGAACTAAATCGAATTAAGCTTCGATTTCTGTAACCATACCTGAACCAACAGTACGTCCACCCTCACGGATAGAGAATGTAGTACCTTGTTCTACGGCGATTGGGTGGATCAACTCAACGTCGATAGTCACGTTATCACCAGGCATTACCATTTCAGTACCTGCTGGAAGTTCGATTGAACCTGTAACGTCAGTAGTACGGAAGTAGAATTGTGGACGGTAGTTGTTGAAGAATGGAGTGTGACGTCCACCTTCTTCTTTAGTAAGGATGTAGACTTCACCTTTAAATTTAGTGTGTGGGTTGATTGAACCTGGTTTAGCGATAACTTGTCCACGTTCGATTTCGTCACGTTGAACACCACGAAGAAGGACACCTACGTTATCTCCGGCAAGACCTTCGTCAAGTTGTTTACGGAACATTTCAACACCAGTAACAACTGCTTTTTGAGTTTCTTCTTTGATACCAACGATTTCGATTTCGTCGTTAACACGAACAGTACCACGGTCGATACGTCCTGAAGCAACTGTACCACGTCCAGTGATTGAGAATACGTCTTCGACTGGAAGAAGCAATGGTTTGTCTGTATCACGTTCTGGTTCTGGGATGTACTCATCAACAGTGTTCATCAATTCCATGATGATGTCTTCGTATTTAGAGTCACCTTCAAGAGCTTTAAGAGCTGAACCTTGGATAACTGGAAGATCGTCACCTGGGAAGTCGTATTCTGACAAGAGGTCACGGATTTCCATTTCAACCAATTCAAGCAATTCTTCGTCGTCTACCAAGTCGATTTTGTTCATGAAGACGATAAGGTGTTTAACACCAACCTGACGTGAAAGAAGGATGTGCTCACGAGTTTGTGGCATTGGTCCATCAGTTGAAGCTACTACAAGGATAGCTCCGTCCATTTGAGCGGCACCAGTGATCATGTTTTTAACGTAGTCCGCGTGTCCTGGAGCGTCGATGTGGGCATAGTGACGTTTTTCAGTTTCGTACTCAACGTGCGCAGTGTTGATAGTGATACCGCGTTCGCGTTCTTCTGGAGCAGCATCGATAGACGCATAGTCTTTAGGTTGGTTAACTGCTGAAGGCAAGCGACGTGCCAAAACAGTTGTGATAGCTGCAGTTAGGGTAGTTTTACCGTGGTCAACGTGTCCGATAGTACCAATGTTAACGTGTGGTTTACTACGATCGTATTTTTCTTTTGCCATTTGAGTAAAAGCCTCCAATAAAATATATTTTATAGATAGACAGTAGGCAATACAGTCTAACTTTCCTTACTATTTTATCAAATTTCAGCTAAATTGCAAGTGTTTTACACACATTTTGTGAATTATTCTAAATCTCATAATTTCCCATTCTTTTCCTTCTCCAACAGAATCATTTAAAACACTTTTGACCAGTCTAACCTCAAGTCTTTTTATCAAAAAAATCAGGTCTCCCTGATTTTTAGATTGATTCTGATTTTTCCAGTTCTTTTTCTTTGGCTTCTTTATGATTTTCATATAATTTCGCCAAGAACTTAGTAATTTCTTTTAGGATAGAATATGTTGGCACTGCTACAATCATTCCGATAACACCATAAATATTGCTAGAAAGTAAGAGAAGGACCAGAATGGTGATTGGATGAACCTTCATAACCCCTCCAACGATACGAGGGTAGAGGATATTCCCATCCACCTGTTGGATAATCAGCATATAAATTACTGCAATGAGAACTCTGTGCGGATCAGTAAAGACATTGGCAATAATCATAGGAATCAGACCGATACTTGGTCCAACATAAGGAATCAGATTTGCCAAACCAGAAAAAATAGCAAAGACTAGAGCATATTTCAACCCTATCGTACTGTATCCAATATAAGCCAAACATCCGATAATAACAGCATCAATCGCAATCCCACTGATATAACGTGCGATAGTGGCGTTCAGATTCTTCAAGAGACTGGAGAAGTTTAATTTATCATGTTTTAGGATTGTTCGTTCCAACATCGGAAGGAATTTATGACCATCAAGCAAGAAATAAATCAAAAAGACTGGTGTCATAATGAGAATCAAAACTGTACTAAACAAGGCTGAAAGAACGCTGCCTAAACTATTGCTCACACTGTTGAGAATATTTTGTAAAATATCAACGTAAGATAAATTCAACTGTTGAATGGTTTTTTGAATATCAATATTTTGAAAGATTGGATTCATTGATAAATCATATATCAAATCTTGCAAGCGGCTATAGATATTCTGGCTAGAAATAATCAAGCTTGTCAACTGATTGATCAAAATCGGTAGCAAGTAGACTACCCCTACTACTATTGTACCAATCAAGGCACAAAGAGTGATGAGCACACCTATCAAACGATTGACTTTACATTTCTTTTCTAGAAATGTTACGATGGGATTTGTCAGGTAATAGAAAAATCCTCCGAGCAAAAATGGAATCATAATGGTATTAGCTACCATCACAAAAGGTGTGACAATCGCTCCCATCTCTCTCCAAAGGTAGAAAATAAGAGTTAATAGTAAAATTTCAGCTGTCCAAAAAAATAACTTGTTTCTACGGAACATAGGCGCCTCCTTCTTTCTATTTTACCATAATTCTTCAAAAAGATAAGATGGCTTTGCTATAAAAACGAGAATATTTTTTCGCTTTGTGATAGAATAAAACTACTATGAAGAAAATAATTTTAACCTTACTAACTCTTATCATTTTTGGTACAGCCATCCCCACTGTATCTGCGCAAGATTTTGACGTTGCTGCTAAACATGCCATTGCTGTCGAGGCTACAACTGGAAAAATCCTCTACGAGAAAGATGCAAATCAGCCTGTAGAAATTGCTTCTATCACCAAGATTCTCACTGTCTACCTAGTCTATGAAGCCTTGGAACAAGGAACCATCAGTCTGTCTACACCCGTTGATATTTCGGACTATCCTTACAAACTTACAACTAATTCTGAGGCGAGTAACGTCCCTATGGAAGCGCGCAAGTATACAGTGGAACAATTATTGGAAGCAACTCTAGTATCAAGTGCCAATAGTGCAGCCATTGCTCTTGCTGAAAAAATTGCTGGTTCAGAGAAAGACTTCGTTGACAAGATGAGGGCGAAACTTCTTGAATGGGGTATCCAAGATGCTACTATTGTCAATACTACTGGACTTAATAACGAAACACTGGGAAATAATATCTATCCTGGTTCTAAAAAGGATGAGGAAAACAAACTAAGTGCTTACGATGTTGCAATCATCGCTCGAAACCTCATCAGAGATTACCCTCAAGTTTTAGAAATCACCAAGAAATCTTCATCAACATTTGCTGGTATGGAAATTCACTCTACTAACTATATGTTGGAAGGGATGCCAGCATATCGAGGTGGAGTTGATGGGCTCAAAACTGGTACAACAGACAAGGCGGGAGCTTCTTTCGTTGGAACAACTACCGAAAAAGGTATGCGAATTATCACAGTTGTCTTAAACGCTGACCAGCAAAACAGTAATCCTTACGCTCGCTTTACTGCTACTTCTTCTCTTTTGGACTATATAACATCTAATTATGCTCTCAAAACGATTGTCCAGAAGGGAGAGGCCTACAAAGATAGCAAAGTTTCTGTACTTGATGGGAAGGAAGATACCGTAACTGCTGTTGCTAAATCTGATATCACTGTCATACAACGATTGGGAAGTCGAGCATCATCAAGCCTGCAGTTTACTCCAAAAACCAAGGCCGAGACAGCGCCACTAGAAGCTGAAACTGTTGTTGGTCATCTAACCTATGATGACCAAGATTTGGTCGGTCAAGGTTATCTCACTTCTGAAAAACCTTCTTTTGAAATGGTCGCTGAAAAGAAAATTGAAAAAGCCTTCTTCTTAAAAGTTTGGTGGAATCAATTTATCCGCTTTATCAATGAAAAACTATAAAAAATCGCGAAGAATCGCGATTTTTTCTTTATTTTATTTCATTTCTTTAAATGCTGCTTCCGCATCTGCATTGCTAATAGCTCCAAATTGGATTTTTCCGATTTTTCCTTGGCTGTCAATTAAGTATTCTGTTGGAATACTACGAATTTGGTAGGCTTGGAAGGTAGTTGCTTGCGTATCATATAAAACTGGTATATCCTTGTAGCCTTGTTCTTGGTACCATTTTGGAAAGTCTTGAACTGTTTTTTCACCTTGTAGACCTGGTGCAACGACACTTAGGATTTCAAAGTCTCGATCTTGTTTTGCAGCTAATTCCATCAACTCGGGCATACTCTTTCGACAAGGTCCACACCAAGAAGCCCAGAATTTTAAATAGACCTTTTTCCCTTTATAGTCCGATAGTTTCACTTCTTTGCCATCCATAGACTGCAAGGTGAAGTCTGGCGCATCCTTACCGACCGCGATTTGCTGTACAGTAGACTGTTTAGGATTTTCCGTTTGTTTGGTTTCTTTTTCACCACAGGCAATCAACAAGAATAGAGACATGAGGCTCAATCCAGCAAAAATAACTTTTTTCATCTTTTTCTCCTTTTATCCAAGAATTCCTGACAAGGCATTTAACTGCCCTAGCATTAATAATAATCCCATCAAAATAATCAAAGCTCCCCCGATTTTCTTTAGTAGGATCATATGGGGTTTTAATTTGCTAAAATAGGGCATGATCCATCCCGAAGCCAAGGCCAGAACAAGGAAAGGTAGAGCCATTCCCAATGTGTACACTAAGGTTAGTATAGCTCCTTGCCAAGCACCATTCCCTCCTGAAGCTGCAAGAGCCAAGACCGAACTCAAAACTGGTCCGATACAAGGGGTCCAACCAAAACTAAAGGTTATCCCAAGCAAAAAGGCTGATAGATAGTGATTTGACTTTGATTGTTTGAAGGTGACTGTCTTTTGAACTTCCAGTTTATTGAAATGCAAGATTTCCATCTGGTGAAGCCCTAAAAGAATAATGACTGTCCCCATAGCATAACGAAACCAGTCTGCATAGAGCATGTGCCCTAGGAATCCAGCTCCAAATCCCAAAATAAAGAAAATGAGGGAGATTCCTGCAATAAAGCACAAGGTCCGAATTAAGCCTGACCAGGCGACGTCTCTTCCCAAAAAGCGAAAACTTTTCGAATTTCCGTGATCATCCAGTAAAATACCAGCATAGACTGGCAGCAAAGGGAAGATACAGGGTGAAAAAAAGGACAAAACACCAGCTAAAAAAACGGACACTAGAAATATAATCGACTCCAACGAATTACCTACTTTCACAAAATTCTAATCTTATTTTACTACAAAAGAAAAAATTTGTGACAACTTTGCTACGCTTGTCTATTTTATCTAAACTTAACACAAAAAAAGGAGCTAAGCTCCTCAGATTGAAGACAAAGTCCTTAGACTACAAATTTCTAAGGGCTTTTCTTTGTGTAAAGTCGTATAATAGAGGTAAGAAAAGTTGTGAGGTATTTCCTATGTTTCACAAAGAAAATCTCGAATATAACCGCAATCAAGTTGGTTTTTACACGCTAGATGAACTCGTTCCGCAAGCCCATTTTCTTCGTCAGGTTGAGCAAGTGATCGATTTTTCCTTCATCTATGACTTAGTCGCAGATACTTATTCTGAAGATAAAGGTCGTCCTAGTTTAGACCCTGTTATGCTGGTTAAAATCCCTCTCATCCAATGTTTCTACGGTATCCGTTCCATGCTCTTGGTAGCTTTCCACTTGTGCCAACAAGTCTGCCACTTCTGATAAATCTCTCGTTTTTAACTCTCTGATGGGCTGGGTAAAGGTGTATCTCTCACCCAAAGCCCTAAAATCAATCACTGTTTTTCTATGCATATCCTAAGTATAGCACAAAAAGGCCAACCTAGAACAGCTAAATCCAGCTTTGTTTATTGATTTCCATAACTAAAAATCTTCTCTAAGTTGCTTTTTTCTATTTTTGGCAATTTCCATCAGATAGCCCACCTTCTTCTTGTAAAAGATGGTCTTGTTTGGAGTACTTTGCACAAGAATTCAACAAAAAAAGGAGAGTCTTGGTTTCTATACCCTTACTCTCCATGTCTTTTACTGTTCAGAAATTAAAAATTGATTTGAAGTTTTAATGATGTTTACCGTTTCCTTGATATCTAAATCATCCGTGAATAGAAAATGATGTTTATCACTATTTTTAGCTAGAAACTCTTTTCTTGCTTGGATTGATAAATCGCCTGTTCTCTCAATTTCTTTTCGAGAAGAGTCTCTCTCTTTCAAGGTTTCTTCTTGAGCCATTAGGACACAATATTTTAGCTTAATTCGTTTTTCTTTTAAGAAGGCTGCAATTTTCTTCAGTTGCTCTTCAAATATGACATACTCTATCACAACAGTAATGCCACGATCCAAGAAATTATTGGTCAGACTGATGATATTATCCCAGAACAAATCCATGTAAAATCTATCATCTTCCCAAGGAGCTACGAGACCTCCTTTAATCATTAAGTAAATCATATCCCCCTCTATCACTGCACTTTTGTCAAAAGAATAGGCCAACTCTTTGCTGACAGTGCTCTTTCCAACGCCTGGGGGCCCTGAAACGATATAAACACAATTTTCCAACCTTATACCTCTACATACTTGAAACATCTCTAATTTACGATAACTTTCAGCCCACTTATGACTTTCTTATGAAGTCTTCAGGATACTGTGCACGCGCACCTCCGATGAGTTTTGGACGACTAGCTAAAGCCGTTACATGGGCATGCCCAATCTCACGTAGTACCGGTCGAATCGGAACCTGTACATGCTTGACATGCATGCCAATTACGGTATCTCCGATATCCAACCCAGCATGGGCCTTGATGAACTCCACTTCGACAGGGTCTTTCATAGACTTAAAGGCTGCCAATTGACCCGAACCTCCTGCATGAAGTGTAGGAAGGACACTGACGATTTCCAGACCAAACTGCTCCGCCACTTGACGTTCAACGACCAGAGCCCGATTGACGTGTTCACAGCCTTGAACAGCTAGGTGAATTCCTTTTTCCTATAGGATATCTAGGATGGGATGATCTTCACAATGATTTCCCCAATTTCTTAGCTGGATTCCTTGCCAATATGGCCACCTAAAACTTCGCTAGAAGAAAGGCCCAAAACAAAGATAGCTCCTTGCTTCAAATTAGCCTTTTCTAATACATCTTCTACAATCTAGCTTGTTGCTCTTTGAATGTCTTTTTCCTTCATACTTGATAGCTCTTTTGTCACTATCTATCATATCTTTTTTTACTGATTTTATCAAGGCCAACTAATCATTCTGATTTTAAAAAGCAAAACTCCCAGAATTGACTGGGAGCTAACTTGTTTCTATTTTATTGATGTATATTTCAACCGTCGTTCCTTTTTCGGGTGCAGAATCAATCTTCATCTGGTAATTGTCTCCAAAATGAAGTTTGAGTCGTTGGTCGACATTTTGAAGGCCAACTCCTCCACGTTTGAGCTGACTTTGACTACTATCGCCAGCAGCTTGGAAACCAACGCCATCATCCTCAATGCAGATGACAAGCCCTGTATCCTTTTTCTGAACAGAAACTTTAATATGGCCCTGACCTTCCTTCTCCTTAATGCCATGGTAAAGAGCATTTTCTACAAGAGGTTGCAACACCAACTTGGGTAAGACTAGGTTATCAAAGTCAGGTTCTTCATCAATCTCATACTCCAGCTTATCACCATAGCGTTGTTTCTGGATAAAGAGGTACTGGCGGGCATGATTGATTTCATCAGAAAGAGAAATCAAATACTTTCCTTGATTGAGCGCCAAGCGGAAATAGGTTGCCAAGGACTTGGTCACCTGAACCACTCGCTGACTATCCTGAAATTCAGCCATCCAGATGATGGTGTCCAAAGTATTGTAGAGGAAATGGGGGTTAATCTGGCTTGATAGTGCTTGAAGTTCATACTGCCGAGTCGTTTCTTCCTGCCTGCGAACATCTGCCATCAGCTGATCAATCTGATCCAACATGGCATTAAACTGGCGAGTCACTTCTCTCAGTTCATAGGCACCAGCTTCCTTAGCACGAAGATTTTGTGTACCAGAAGCAATTTCCAGCATGGTTTCTCTCAGATCCTTCAAGGGAGCAATCCAGCGCTTGAGACTGAACCACACCAAACAGAGACAGGCAAGAAGAGATAAGGCACTAGCAGCAAGCAAGGTCCACATGAGTTGACTCCGAACCTGGTCTAACTTCTCCAACGAAGACACGCCTATAACCGTCCAATCTGTTCCTGCAATCTGTTCCTGACTAACGTAGGATTGATGGTCCAGCGTATAGCCCTGCCCCGTCTCGATGTAGGGTTTCATAGCCTCCATTTCACTCGCTGAGCTATAGACTGTGTGTTTCGGATGGTAGACAAATTCATGGTTTTCATTGATGATAAAGGCAAAGCCCTGCTGGCCCAACTGGAGTTGGTTAAGATAGGCTTCCAGAGTTTCGTAAGAAATGTCTAATCGAAGCACACCAAGATTGGCTCCCTTTGCATCAACCAGTTCTTGAGTGACAGAAATAACCCACTGACTATCTGATTTACGAGCTGGGGTTAAAACTGGCTTAGCTCCCTGATGAATAGCCTTTTGGTACCAATCCTCAGCCATCATATCAGATGAAGTTTTCATTTGCACACTGTCATCTGTAGAAATAACCTGACCGGATTTGGTGACGAGTACCACCGTTTTCAAGTCCTGGTCTGCCTTTAAGATCGTCAAAAACAGATCTCGGATTCCCTTGACTTGGTCTTGGTTAGGATTCTCAGCATAGGCTAGGACATCCTTCTGCTGAGTCAAACTGGTAGAGGTGGTTTCTAATTTTTTGATATAAGACTGAATAAAGTGGCTAGTCTGGCTGATGGTCGTTTGGCTATTGCCCTCAATGGTGGCCTCAATGGCTGATGAACTCGATTGATAGTAGAAAGTCCCAACCAGAGCTAGGAGAATGAGAAAGACCAGAAAGATGGAAATAACCATTCTGACTAAAAGAGAAGAACGCTTCATCGGCCTTCCCCTTTCTTAAACTGACGAGGTGTCACACCTGCAATCTGTTTAAAACGTTGGGTAAAGTAGTTCATATCTTCAAAACCAACCTTTTCGGCTATCTCATAAATCTTTAAATCTGTGGTCAGAAGCAAGAGCTTGGCTTGTTTAACACGCTCTCTCACCAGGTAATCCTGAAAAGGCAGGCCCAACTCTTTCTTAATCAAGGAACTCAAATAAGTCGGACTAAAATCTAAGTCACTGGCCAAGCTCTTTAAACTAAACTGGCTATCAGCCAGATGGGACTGGATTTTATGGGCCAGATTTCCCTCAAACTTATCAGTTAATAAATCTTGTAACTGCTCTTCCTTTTCTTCCTTGTCTAGTTTTTGCTTGATTTTCCCCAACATTTCCTCAATATCCTGACGCGAAAAGGGTTTGAGCAAGTAGTCATCTACACCGAGTTTGACGGCAGACAAGGCATAATCAAAATCATCGTAACCTGTCAAAAAAACTAGGTGAACCTGAGGATAGGTTTCTCGGACCAGACTGGCCAACTGGATGCCATTTAGCTGAGGCATATTGATATCAGTTAAAATGATATCCGGCACCTGCTTTTGAATCAATTCCCAAGCCTGTCTTCCATTTTCAGCCTGACCGATGATTTCCATATCGTAGGCTGCTACATTGACCAGTTTGGTCAAGCCTTGTCTTACCAGATATTCATCTTCTACGATTAAGATTGTGTAGGTCATGCTCTGCTCCTTTACCACTTACTAGTATCAGTATAGCAAAATTCTCCACTAACTGCTTAGGAAAGACTTCTTAATCGACATAATCTAGTAAATAGGCATAGCCTTTTTCTGCCATTTGGTCTTTGGGAATAAAGCGGATAGAGAGACTATTGATACAGTAGCGTAAGCCCCCCTTGTCCTCTGGTCCATCCGTAAAGACATGGCCAAGGTGAGAATCTCCAACTCGGCTCCGCACTTCCACGCGTGTCATATTGTAAGACTTATCTTCCTTGTAGGTGGCAACATCTGGACTGATTGGTTGGGTGAAACTAGGCCAACCACAACCAGACTCAAACTTGTCCTTTGATGAAAAGAGAGGTTCGCCAGTGGCCACATCCACATAGATACCGGATTCAAATTTATCCCAATAGCGGTTTGAAAAAGCTCGTTCTGTTTGATTTTTTTGGGTAACTGCATACTCCTCAGGTGACAAGGTCTTTTTCAATTCTTCATCGCTTGGTTTAGGATATTTGCTGGCATCGATGACGGGATAGGCAGCCTGATTGACATTGATATGACAATAGCCATTTGGATTTTTCTTTAGGTAGTCTTGGTGATAATCCTCCGCCACCACAAAATTCTTCAAGGGCTCCTTTTCAACTGCCAGAGGTTGGTCGTATTTCTTAGCCACCTCATCAAAGACTTGGTTTATTACTTCCAAATCCTTATCATCTGTGTAATAGACACCAGTACGGTACTGGGTCCCCACATCATTTCCTTGTTTATTTTTGCTGGTTGGATTGATAATGCGGAAGTAATGAAGCAGAATTTCTTTGAGGGAAATTTGATTGGCGTCATAGGTGACATGGACAGTCTCTGCATGTCCTGTTTGGTTAATCAATTCGTACTTGGTTGTTTCCCCTCTACCATTTGCATAACCTGAAACGGCATCTGTCACTCCAGGAACGCGTGAGAAGTATTCCTCCACTCCCCAGAAACATCCCCCAGCTAGATAAATTTCGTGCAAGTCTGCGTCTTTGCTCACTTCTGTTTTTTTCACTGTTTTTCCTCCTTGGCTAACTGATGCTTTCTCAATTTGCGAGCTATCTGTCTGCCCTGCATTTCGCATCAATAGAAAATAGAAACCGGTTATGGCTAGGAGAATGACCCCTGCCAAGACAAAAAGTTTTACTTTATCGTTCATAGCCTTTCTCTACCCCATTTCTTTCAATGTCTTTAAAATCATATCCTTATCCATAAAACCTGGTTGTGTTTTGACCAGCTTGCCTTCCTTGTCTATAAAGGCTTGAGTTGGGTAAGGACGAACACCATAACTTTCCAAGAGTTTACCTGACGGGTCAATCAAAACTGGAAAATTTTTATAATCCAATCCCTTGTACCAGTTCTTAAAGTCCGCTTCCGCTTGTTCTCCCTTGTGACCAGGAGACACCACTGTCAAGACCACATAGTCATCACCAGCATCCTTAGCGATTTCGTCCGTATCTGGAAGGCTGGCTAGACAGATGGAACACCAAGAAGCCCAGAATTTAAGATAGACTTTCTTGCCTTTGTAGTCAGATAAACGATAGGTCTTACCATCTACTCCCATCAGTTCAAAATCAGCGACTGCCTGACCCTTGGTGGCAGTTTGTGAACTGACTTGTTCGGTTTTGGTTTGCTCCTTCATAGTAGACTCGTCTGACATGTTTTTAGCCGAACAGGCTGCCAAGCAACAGATTGAGCCTACTCCAAGGAGACATGTTTGCCATTTTTTCATTTCTTTTTCCTCTCTATTCAAATAATGCAGTCAAAATGGAAGCATTTCCCAAAAGCACCAAGATTCCCATCACGATAATGAGGAAACCACCCACTTTTTTGAGGGTTCCGAGGTAAGGATGGAGTTTTCGGAAATGTTTCAAAACATAGCTGGAAGCAAGAGCTAGAACCAAAAATGGTAGCGCCAAACCCAGCGTGTAAACTAACATGAGACCAGCTCCCTGCCAAGCTCCTGAACCACCTGAAGCCGCCAAGGCCAAAACAGACCCCAAAACTGGCCCCACACACGGCGTCCAAGCAAAACTAAAGGTCAACCCCAGTAAAAATGCCTGACTATAGCCGTTACCCTTTTGCCCCTGTCTCTTTAATTGTAGCCTTCTTTCCTTGTAAAGTCCCTGAAAATGTAGGACTTCCATCTGGTGCAAGCCTAAAAGAATGATAACTGCACCCGTCACATACTGAAACCAAGAGGCATAAAGCAAATCGCCTAAAAAACCAGCTCCATAACCCAGCAAGATAAAAATAAAGGAAATTCCCACTATGAAAGCCAGAGTTCGTAACAAACTAACAAGTGAGATTGAAAATTTTTCGCTAGAAGCCTGAGAACCATCTTTGTCATCCAACAAGACCCCTGCATAAACTGGTAACAAAGGTAAAATACAAGGAGAAAAGAAGGAAAGAATTCCAGCAAGAAAAACACTGATAAAAAAGATTACATTGTCCATTGCCTTCCTCCATTCTTTGATTTGATAGGACTATTATAGCTCCAAAACTCCAGAAAAAACAGGGACAATGATAGGGAAAAATAGGAATTTAATCAGTTTATTTAGAAATTTTGCACAAAAAAAGCTCTATAATATTTGTAATGGGTAAATCCCCTATGGATATTATGGAGCCTATTTTATTGTAGAAAAAAAGTCCCATAAGATCTATAATGAAAAGCGACTAATAATTTCAGCAAACTTATCAAACGAAATGCCTTTGGTTTTCGGAACTTTGAAAACTTCAAAAAAAGGATTTTCATCGCTCTCAACATCAAAAAAGAAAGGACGAAATTCGTCCTTTCTAGATCTTAGCTGATTTCAACTCACTACAGTTGACAAAGAGCTGATTTTTCTGTCTAACTTTTTGGGGGCGGTACGAGCTCCCTTCATTTTTAATAAGTTCCTTCTTCACCTTGACTGGTCAGGATAACAGGGCCGTCTTTGGTAATCACGAACTGGTGTTCATATTGGCAAGATAGGCCACCATCAATAGTCTTATGAGCCCAGCCAGTCTTCATATCTGTATCAATTTCCCAGTCACCAGTATTAATCATGGGTTCAATGGTTAGCACCATTCCTTCACGGAGACGGAGTCCACGGCCTGCAATACCGTAGTTAGGAACCATTGGTTCTTCGTGCATAGTTGGACCAACACCATGACCAACCAAATCACGAACGACACCATAACCGCGACTTTCAGCATATTCCTGAATTGCTGCACCGATATCACCGATGCGATTGCCGACAACTGCTTGCTCAATCCCTATATACATAGCTTCCTTGGTCACGTCCATCAGGTTTTTCACTTCTTCAGACGGTGTACCAACCGCATAAGCCCAACATGAGTCTGCTAGACCGCCAGTATAGTTTTGTGTGTATTTTTTCATTTGCTCAACATTATTGAAGTTGAGTTTTGACACATTGAGATCTGATTTGGCAATCGGCCCACCTAGAACCATATCAACCTTGAGCAAGTCCCCATCTTTCAAGATGTAATGACGTGGAAAAGCGTGAGCTACTTCGTCGTTAAGAGAGCAACAAGTGGCATAGGGGTAATCCATGACTGCCCCATCCACGCCAATCTGTAGAGGAAGGAAATTTTCCTCTTTACAACGTCGACGAACGTACTCTTCAACTTCCCACATATCCACGCCAGGCTTAATTAAATCACGTAAGCCTATATGGATACTAGCTAGGAAATCACCAGCCTTGTCCATGGCTTCGATTTCACGTGCTGATTTTAAAGTTATCATTTTTTCTCCTAGATTCTAATTAATTTTAACCGTAACATTTGCTTTTGAAACAATCTGATGCCCATGATAAATATCATAATCAATAATAGCTGAACGTCTCGTGTGGTGAATAATCCGAGCCTGAATCCGCAGAGTATCATCTATCTGAACAGCTTGCAAGAAGTAAATTAGCATCTGCTCGATGATGAGATTGCGTCTACTATTTGCTACCAAATCCTGTGTCATGTGAGTTAAAATTTCAGCAAGAACACCATTTGCTAAAACCCCGTTCTTCTCAAGCATAAAGGGTTCAACTGTAATCACAACTTCGTCGTGATGATAAGACAACTTCTGACCGATTTGCTCTGAAAAAGTCGGCAAGGCTGAAACTTGAGAACGACTCATCTTATCCATAACATCTCGTCTCGTTACAACTCCGAGCAAAGTTTGATTGCTTCTCACGACTGGGACCATCTCAAAGTCTTCTGCTATCATCCGTTGACTGACGTTAGCTATATTCGTTGCCAATCCTGTCAGGAAGAGACTACGAGTCATCACCTTGTCAATCGTTGTGCTAGGTGATTTATCCCCCGCATCTCGCATGGTAACAACTCCAACAACCACTTGATGCTGATTGATGACTGGGAAACGACTACTTCTGTTCTTACGTACCAAATCTAGATAGTCTTTCACTGTGTCCGTTTCTCTTAAGAAACCATACTCATGACTGGGACGATAGAGCTTTTCAACTGTTAAAATATCTGTCTTAATCTGTACATTTGACAAAGCTCTATTGATCATAGTCGCAACTGTAAAAGTATCATGCTTGCTTCGTAAAACAGGAATACCCTTTTTATTGGCAAGAGCTAGTACATCCTCGTGCACATGAAAACCACCTGTTACAAGGACCGCATTTTCATTTTCCAGAGCTAAAAGTTGAATACGAGTACGGTCACCTACGATCAAAAGACCACCATCATTCAGATAGGACAAAATATTCTGCTCGGTCATGGCCCCAATGGAGAATTTGCTAAATTCTCTGTCCAAACCTTCTTGACCAGCTAACACTTCAGAGGAGGTGACTTCTGCAATCTCTGCATAGGTCAGTTTTTCAATAGCCACTTTCTGAGATTTGACACGAATGGTTCCACTACGAGGTCGAGTTTCTACAATTCCACGATTTTCAGCCTCTTTAATGGCACGATAAGCCGTTCCATCACTGACACCCAAGTGATTGGAAATACTACGAACGCTGACACGTTTTCCTATTGGTAACTCTTCCAGATAACTTAAGATTTCCTGGTGTTTACTCATTGAATTCTCCTTTTATGTATCGAAATTCAAGATAGTCCCTCATTTTTCGTGTATAGCGATCGCTTCCCTTAAACTGTCGGACGAGGCTAAATCCCGATTTTAAGGCTACTTTTTGACTAGCTTGATTCTCCAGATGAGTGATGATGGATAATTGTTTTAGACCAAATTCTTCAAATGAGAGCTGACAAAGTTTGGTAACTACTTCTGTCATAAAACCTTGTGACCAAGAATCCTTTTTTAAGAAATATCCAATCTCAGCTTCTTTCTTGATTTCATCTATTTTTTCAAATTTAATGGAACCAATCATTTCCTGATTGTCTTGCTTGCAGATTGCCCAAACACCCAAAGGAGCCTTCATAAAATAGTTGGCAAGTGCGTACTGACTTTCTTCCAAACTTGCTTGACTGGGAAAAATAAACTGCAGATTTTCCGGATTTGAAGCAATATCGTAAAATGCTTGACTGTCACTAAAAAAGAAAGGACGCAAATACAAGCGTTCCGTTTCAAAGAAAGAAAACATTGCTAATTTGGTCCAAATATTCATAATCACCTCAATGGCTTAGTCTTCGACGAGTGTAATATCTGCTCCAAGACTACGTAATTTTTCAATAATATCTGAGTAGCCACGAAGGATAAACTCAATATTTGTAATTTCAGTCTGGCCTTGAGCCATCAGTCCAGCAATCACAAGTGCAGCACCAGCTCGCAAGTCTGTAGCTTTCACCTTGGCACCTTGTAGAGTTCGTCCACCAGTGTAGAAAATATGGTCATTTGTAGTCGCAATATTTGCATCCATTTTTGCTAATTCAAAGACATGGTTGACACGTTTTTCATAAATGGTATCAATAATAGTACCACGACCTTGAGCAGTTAATAAAAGTGGTGTGATTGGTTGTTGTAAATCCGTTGCAAATCCTGGATAGGGGGCAGTTTTAATATTGATGGCCTTCAAATCAGACTGTTCTTCAACGAAGATACTATCCTCAGAGACTGTCATGCGAACGCCCATTTCCTCTAGTTTGGCGATAAAACCTTCTAAATGCTCATAGAGAACATTGTTAATACGGATTCCTTTACCAACCGCTGCTGCAAGTGAAATATAGGTTCCTGCTTCAATACGATCTGGAATAACTTGGTGACGCGTTCCATGAAGTTGCTCGACACCATCAATAATGATAATATCAGTCCCTGCACCACGAATGTGAGCCCCCATGTTATTCAAAAGGGTAGCCACATCGATGATTTCTGGTTCACGAGCCGCATTTTCAATAACAGTCCGTCCCTTAGCCTTAACAGCCGCAATCATGGTATTAATCGTTGCACCAACACTGACGGTATCCATGTAAATACTTGCGCCGTGAAGTCCCTTACCTTGGGCAGATAAATTCATATTATCTCCCTCATAGCTTACCTTGGCTCCCATGGCTTCGAAGGCTTTTAGGTGAAGGTCAATCGGACGAGGACCAAGATCACATCCGCCAGGAAGTCCAACCGTAGCTTCACCAAAACGACCTAAAAGACTTCCATAGAAATAATAAGATGCACGAAGGCTATTGATCTTACCATAAGGCATTGGAATATTCTGAACACCTCTAGGATCAATCTCCAAAACATCATCGTAGCGTTTTACTTTCGCTCCCATGATTTCCATAATTTCGACAAGACTAGCAACGTCTGAAATATCTGGGACACAATCCAAAGTGACAACATCATCTGCCAGTATAATAGCAGGGATTAATGCTACAACACTATTCTTAGCACCGCTAATGGTGATCTCACCTTGCAATGGATGTCCACCATTGATGACAATTTTTCTCATGTTATACTCTTTCAAAATTTACTAAAAAGGTCTTTACATTCTATTATACCATAGTTCTCCTATTTTTCCCATTTCTGTTTAATAAAATTCTCCCTCTTTTTATCTTCTAAAATAGAAAAAAGACCCATCACACAAGCACAAAAGCTTGGTATGATAGGCTTTTAAAAGTTTAGATTAACGTACTGTACGGATACGCATTGTGTTTGTACGGACAGCTTCTCCAAGCGGTACACCTGCAACGATAATCATATCATCACCAGATTCTACCAAACCTTGTTCTACTGCAATCTTTTCGGCAAGTTCGAACATATCATCAGTGTTTGATGGACGTTCAGTTGTTACTGGGATAACACCCCAGTTCAACATCAATCCACGTTGAGTTAATTCATCGAAAGTGATTGCCAAGATATCAGCATCTGGACGGTATTTAGAAATCAAACGAGCAGTGTGACCTGTCTTAGTAAGAGTAACCACCAACTTGATGTTCATAGAGTTTGTCGCATCCTTAACAGCTGAAGCCATAACCTCAGTCTTAGAATTACGTGCCAAGTTAACAAACGACAAGCGACCGTATTCTTTCAAAAGGGTTTGAGCATTCTTGTCAATTGTAGCCATTGTTGTTACTGACTCAAGTGGGTATTTACCGTTTGCAGACTCACCTGAAAGCATTGTAGCGTCAGTTCCGTCGATAACAGCGTTAAATACGTCTGATACTTCTGAACGAGTTGCACGTGGTTTTTCAGTCATTGTTTCAAGCATGTTTGTTGCTGTGATAACAACTTTGCCTGCTGCGTTCACTTTAGTGATGATCATTTTTTGATAAACTGGAACCATTTCGAATGGCACTTCGATACCCATGTCACCACGAGCGATCATGATACCGTCAGCAGCTTCAATGATTTCATCCAAGTTATCGATACCTTGTTGGTTTTCGATTTTCGCAAACAATTGAACGTGACCATTACCAGTTTCTTCACAGATTGCACGAACTTCGTCGACGTCTTTTGCAGTACGTACGAATGAAATCGCGATGAAGTTGATACCTTGTTCAAGACCAAAGCGGATATCATCGTTATCACGTTCAGCAAGAGCTGGGAAAGGAATTTTAGTGTTAGGGATGTTTACACCTTTCTGCTTAGCAATGATACCGTCATTTTCAACGACTACTTCAAATTCACGAGTTGCATCGTCTTTTGCGAAAACACGAAGACCCAATTTACCATCGTCAACCAAAACTTGGTGACCAACTTCAACATCATCGTAGATATCAAGGGCACCAGCAACGTTCAAAGCAATCACATCACGAGTTGATTTGATTCCTTGTTTAGTTGCAACACGGATTTTTTCACCAGTTTTGTAAGAGTACTCTTTTGCGTCACCTTCAAACAATTCTGTACGGATTTCAGGCCCTTTAGTATCAAGAAGGAAACCAACTTTTTTACCTGCAAGTTTCTCAGCAAGTTTAACAGTTGCCATACGCTCACCTTGTTCTTGGTGGTCACCGTGTGAGAAGTTGAAACGGAAAGTGTTTGCTCCTGCTTCAATCAATTTAGCAATATTTTGAGCTGAAGCTTCAACGTCAAGTTTTTCACCCCAGTATCCGTCTTCACCGAATTTTTTACCACCACGGATTTCAACCGCAGGACCTAAAGTTGCAACGATTTTTACACGTTTATTCATGATTTTTGTGACTCCTTTATATAATTCGACCTTTTATGGTCATGTTACCAAATTAATGAAAGTTGATTAGGACAAGCTCTTGTTCAAAGCAGAAAGTTCAAGATCAGCTTTATGAGGGTTGTTAACAATAATCTTACCTTCTGCAGTTAAGCTAAACAAAGCTCCTTCTTCTGCTGTACCAAGAATTGGATTCTCAACCATTTTTTCGTTACGGATACCAACAGCGACACCACCGATTCCTTGTTTAAGGAGTTTAACAGCGTGTGCGCCCATACGAGATGCCAATACACGGTCACGAGCAGTTGGTGAACCACCACGTTGGATGTGACCAAGTTCTGTGACACGAAGGTCACTTGTATCTCCAGCTTCTTTTAGTTTTTGACCAAATTCAGCTGCTGACATAACACCTTCTGCCAAAACGATAATGTTGTGTTTTTTACCGTGCTCATAACCAGCTTTGATACTAGCTACGATATCTTCCATCTTGAAGCCTTCTTCAGGGATGATAATTTCATCAGCACCAGTTGCGATACCAGCCCAAAGAGCGATATCACCAGCGTTACGTCCCATTACTTCAACAACGAAAGTACGACGGTGACTTGATGATGTATCACGAATCTTATCAATGGCATCCATAGCAGTCGTAACTGCAGTATCAAATCCGATTGTAAAGTCAGTACCTACGATATCGTTATCGATTGTACCTGGAAGTCCAATAGCAGGGAATCCATGCTCCGTCAAGCGCATAGCTCCATGATAAGAACCGTCTCCACCGATGACTACGACACCTTCGATACCGTGTTTTTTCAATTGCTCAATCCCTTTGAGTTGACCTTCGAGTTTTGCAAACTCAGGGTAACGAGCAGAGTGAAGGAAAGTACCACCACGTGAAATGATGTCTCCTACTGAAGCAGCATCAAGTGGATAAATTTCACCGGCAACCATACCTGCGTATCCATCATAGATACCAAAAACTTCCATTCCTTCTGAGATTGCTTGGCGAACTACTGCACGGATGGCAGCATTCATACCAGGGGCGTCTCCACCACTGGTCAAAACAGCAATACGTTTCATTTGGTTTATGCTCCTTTTTCTTTTAACATTCTTACTGATTATACCATATTTAAATCGAAAATTCTTCTATTTTCCGTATTTTTAGCGATAAATCGTTTTCATAACAATTCCCTCTAATTTTTCCTGTAAAAGGGGATCTTTTTTTACAAAATGTTGGGAGGAAACAATTGTTTTCTCTTCCTCAACATACCTGATAATTACAGGAATAGAGCCTTTATGTTGTTCTAGGATATTTGAAATCTCTTTATCATTTTCATGATTTTTAACTTGAATCCAGAATCGTTCCGCCACTGCTTCTTTCAAATCTTGTGCAATCATTTGCAGACGACCATCTCGAGATTGAACTTTGCCATTGATGTAGTAAAATTTACCTTCGGATAAAATGGAAGCAAATTTTCTATATTGGTCTGAAAATACAGTTACATCCATCCGAGACTTACTATCATGAACCTGTAGAAAGGCCATACTCTCGCCTTTCTTGGTTCGAATCACTTTAATCTTTTGAACTTCAACTAGGAGAGTGGCTTGAGCTCCCTCGGTTAGATTAGTGATTGGAGTGATCGGATATAGGGCTTGTTTGGCAAGAGTTTGGAGAGGATGGGGACTGATACCTACCCCAATCAGTTCCTGCTCTTTGTAAAATTTCTCTGCCTCAGTAAAATCATCAGATTCAGTCCAACTATAATTTGTATCCGCAAAGAGTCCACCTAACTCCTCAACAAAGACAAATAAGTTTGGTAGGTTCACTAAGATTTTCTGGCGATTCTTGTCAAATTCATCAAAAAGCCCTAGTTCAACCAAAGGCGTCAAAAGCGACAGTTTCTTGTAATTCTTGGGAAGACGTGTGACAAAATCTTCAATGCTTGAGAAAGGACGATTTTCAATAATCCAGTAAGACAAATCTCTTGGCATTCCCTTAATGGCTTTTAGACCAAGATAGATTTTCTTCTGAGCAATTTTATCATGATAGGGAATGCTTTTGATTGCTAAGGGAGCTACTTCAAAGCCCATCTGCAATGCATCTACAATGTAATCACTGCTTGAATAATTCAACATGACTTGGAAGAAAATAGCAGGATAGTGTGTCTTGAAATAAGCAAGCTGGAAAGCCAGTGCTGAGTAGGCATAGGCGTGGGATCTGTTAAATCCATAGCCTGCAAACTTTTCCATCACTGCAAAAACTTGGTTGGCCTTTTCTTCTGTATGCCCCAATTTCATAGCTCCAGAGATAAAATCTTCCTTCATCAAATGCATCTCTTTAGCATTTTTCTTACCCATGGCTCGTCTGAGAATATCGGCTTTACCAAGACTGAAACCTCCAAAGCGCTGAGCTACCTGCATGACCTGCTCTTGATAGAGCATGATACCATAAGTTGATGAGAGAATATCCTCCAAGGCAGGATCTAGCACTGTCACCTTTTCTTTGCCGTGCTTCCGAGCGACAAAGTTATCAATATAATCGCTTGCCCCCGGTCTGTTGAGTGAGGTTGTGGCAACTACCTCTTCAAAGACTTGCGGCTGAACTCGTTTCAAAAGTCGAATAGCGCCAGGTTGTTCAAATTGAAAAATTCCTTTAGTATTCCCAGAAGCAAAGAGGGCCAGAGTTGCCTTGTCTTCCAAGTCAATCTCTTCGATTTTCAGATGAACACCTTCTGACTCAGCCAATAATTCCTGCATTTTTTGGACAAAAGTTAGGTTACGCAGACCTAGGAAATCCATTTTTAAAAGGCCATTAGCTTCAACACCATGAGCATCATACTGGGTGATCAGCATATCCTCACCGTATTTGAGCGGGATATAGTCTGTCAGGTCCTGGTCACTCATAACGACCCCAGCTGCATGGATAGAGGTCTGACGAGGATACCCTTCAATCTTTCGAGCAATCTCAAAAGCTTTTTGATATTCCATTTTGCTATTTATGACCTGCCTAAACTGTAAATTCTTTTCATAGGCTGTCGTTAGCGTATCTCGGAAACTGATTTTTTTCGTAATATTTGTTAATTCGTACTCTGGAACGCCATAGCGTTTGAAAACATCACGAATTGCCTGTTTTGCTCCAAAGGTCGAATAAGTGACAATCTGTGCCACGTGTTGACTACCATACCGATCACGAACATAGCGAATGAATTCTGGCCTATAAAGGTCTGGGATGTCGATATCGATATCAGGCATAGTGTAGCGCTCACGATTTAAAAAGCGCTCGAAAATCAGGTTCTTTTCAACCGGATCAATTCCTGTGATGTCAAGTGAGTAGGCCACCAAGCTACCCACAGCAGAACCACGCCCCATACCCATATAGTAGCCTTGGGAACGTCCAAAACGGAGCAAATCCCAAACTACAAGGAAATAGTCGTCAAAGCCCATATCATGAATCACAGTTAATTCTTCATTCAATCGCTCATGATAGGTAGCTGAGGTTAGCCCCTTGTCACTCAAACCTTGCTCAGCTCTCTCTCTAAGTTCTTCTACTGCAGGTCTTTCAGGATTAAAGCGAGGAAGTTTTAAACTTGGATCGATTTGATAGCTTACATTCTCTATCAGACCTTGGAGATTGGCAAGCGCCTGAGGGAAGCGATTCATAAAACGTGCTTCCAAGTCTGAGGCAGGTAGAAAGATTCCTTGTTGTGAATGCACATTCACTTCTCTTAGGCTGACATTATCCTTGATTGCCGATAAGATTTGTAAAACTTGAATATCTTCTTTTTCAAAAGAATTGACTTGATAGAGTGGAAGAATGGGCCTAGTAAAGACTTCTTGAGGAGTATCTGGACTAACACCGATATAATAGTCATAGCCTAAATCTAAGTGTTCGATCCCCTCAAAATAGGGAACAATAATGGCAACATCTTCGAGGTGGGAGGTGAAGTCAGACCAATTTTTTCGTCCAGTCATTTTTAAAGTGGATAACTTCATCAACTCTTGGTAACCTTTAGTAGATAGAGCTAGAAAACGGAAAGAAATCTCCTTCTCGTCTATAATCAAGGTCATTTCTAGACCAATTAAAGGTTGAATGCCATGCTTACGAGTTGCTTCTAGAAAATAATAGGCTCCATAGAGATTATCCACATCCATGATAGCAAGGTGAGAATAGCCGTATTCTTTAGCCATTTGTACGTATTTTTCAATTGAAACCACACTTTCCATAAAACTATAAACAGTCTTGGTGTCGAGCTGTGCAATCATTCCATCTCCTCCTTGCTTTAGATATAATACTATTATACCATTTTAAAAACTAGAATGAAAAGGTAGAAGACCATTCCTTTTAAAGTGACTTCATCACAGGTCAACAATATCTTTTTTACCTTATTTTTGATATACTAAATTTAGAATATTTCCAAAGGAGAGCGCCATGCGTTTTAATCAATTCAGCTATCTTCACGTTTCTCATTCGCAAGTTTTACGCGAGTTATCCCAGCTTGGTTTGAGGTTGGCACCAGAACAAGCATCAAAAAAACAACTTGAACAATTTGTCCGCTGGAGTTTTTTCACTTATAAAAATACCGACTATCCTTTGTCTGTCTTAGCTGCAGACAAGGAGACTGATCTCCTTACCTTCTTTCAGTCAGATTGTGACCTGACTCCTGAGATTTTTTATACTGTGGCTTTTCAACTTTTAGGATTTAGCTATCTTGTTGACTTTGAGGACGCCGAACAATTCCGTAAAGAAACTGGATTTCCTATTGTTTATGGAGATCTCATTGAAAATCTTTATCAATTGCTAAATACGCGAACCAAAAAGGGAAATACACTCATTGACCAGCTTGTTAGTGATGGGCTTATTGCAGAAGATAATCACTACCACTACTTTAACGGCAAGAGCTTAGCAACCTTCTCTACTCATGATGTCATTCGTGAAGTCGTGTATGTCGAGAGCAGTGTGGATACTGATAAAGACGGACTCCCTGACTTAGTCAAGGTCAGCATTATTCGTCCACGCCACGATGGACAAGTCCCTGCTCTTATGACTGCCAGCCCTTATCACCAAGGCACCAACGACACAGCCAGCGACAAGGCTCTCTACAAAATGGAAGGAGAGCTTGAGGTCAAGCTACCCCACACCATTGAGCTCGAGGAGCCTAAGCTGAATTTTGTCGAGCCTCATGGTCAAGCAGAAACCGTCTCTGAAACTGAAGAAAAGCTAGCTCACATCAATAGTTCTTATACTCTCAACGATTACTTCCTCCCAAGAGGATTTGCCAATCTCTATGTATCGGGTGTTGGAACCAAGGATTCCCAAGGTCTCATGACCAATGGGGACTACCAGCAGATTGAAGCATATAAAAATGTGATTGACTGGCTTAATGGCCGTTGTCGTGCCTTTACTGACCACACGCGCAAACGTCAAATCAAGGCTGACTGGTCAAACGGAAAAGTTGCAACAACAGGTATTTCCTATCTAGGAACCATGTCTAATGGTCTTGCGACAACTGGTGTTGATGGCTTAGAAGTGATCATCGCTGAAGCAGGTATTTCCTCTTGGTATAACTACTATCGGGAAAATGGTCTTGTGACCAGCCCTGGTGGTTATCCAGGTGAGGATTTTGACTCACTTGCTGAATTGACCTACTCCCGCAATCTCCTAGCTGGTGACTATATCCGTGGTAATGAAGCTCATCAGGCAGACTTAGAAAAGGTAAAAGGGCTTCTTGATCGCAAGACTGGTGACTACAATCAATTTTGGCATGACCGCAACTATCTGCTCAATGCTCACAAGGTTAAAGCTGAGGTCGTCTTTACGCATGGTTCTCAAGATTGGAATGTCAAACCTCTTCATGTTTACCAGATGTTCCATGCCCTTCCAACTCATATCAATAAGCACCTCTTTTTCCATCATGGTGCCCATGTCTATATGAACAACTGGCAGTCAATTGACTTCCGT
The DNA here is from genome assembly GCF_007475365.1 of Streptococcus oralis subsp. dentisani. NCBI lineage: Bacteria > Bacillati > Bacillota > Bacilli > Lactobacillales > Streptococcaceae > Streptococcus > Streptococcus oralis. The sequence continues at coordinate 678,439 of NZ_CP034442.1, forward strand.
GAGTCCATGAATGCCTTGTTAAGTAAGAAATTGTTAGGACTTGACTCAGGCTATCAACTTCCTACTGTCATCTGGCAGGACAATACCGCACCGCAAACATGGCAGGGGCTTGGTGACTTTGGCAAGCAGGATGAACTGCATACCTTCTCTCTTGGAACTGAAGAAAAAGTGATTCAAAACCAGTATGATCAAAAGGATTTTGAGCGTTATGGCAAGACTTACCAGACCTTCAACACAGAGCTTTACCAAGGAAAAGCCAATCAAATCACCATTGACCTTCCAGTGACCAATGACATCCACTTAAATGGTCGAGTGGAGCTGAAACTTCGTGTCAAATCAAGTACAAACAAGGGCTTATTATCTGCTCAACTGCTGGAACTTGGACAAAAGAAATATCTACAGCCTTATCCAGCTGTTTTAAGTGCTAGAACCATTGACAACGGTCGCTACCATATGCTTGAAAATCTCTGCGAACTGCCATTCAATCCAAGTGTTCAACGTGTCATCTCCAAAGGCTACCTTAATTTACAAAATCGAAATGATTTACTAACTGTTGAGAGCATAGAAGCTGAAAAATGGATGGAAATCCAATTTGACCTACAACCTACGATTTACAAGCTGAAAAAAGGTGACACACTTCGCCTTGTTCTCTATACTACCGACTTTGAAATCACTGTCCGTGATAATACAGACTATCACTTAACAGTCGATCTCACACAATCCTCCATCACCATCCCCTCATAAAAGGAGCCAGCCTCATATGAATAAATCTGAACATAGACACCAACTCATCCGTGCGCTTGTAGCCAAAAATAAGATTCATACACAGGCAGAGTTGCAAGCTTTACTAGCTGAAAATGATATTCAAGTCACACAGGCCACTCTCTCACGCGATATCAAAACCATGAATCTATCAAAGGTTCGCGAAGCAGATCATTCTTACTATGTTTTAAATACTGGTTCCATCTCCAAATGGGAAAAACGCTTGGAAAACTATATGGAAGATGGCTTGGTCATGCTACGTCCTGTCCAGCATCAGGTTGTCCTCAAAACCTTGCCAGGCCTTGCCCAATCGTTTGGAGCTGTTCTCGATGCACTTGATTTCAAACAAATCATTGCCACCGTATGTGGTGATGATGTCTGCCTTCTTATCTGTGAAAATGCTGAAGAAGCACAGACTTGCTTTGAAATTCTTAAAAAATTTGCGCCACCATTTTTCTTCAATGACTAAAAAATTCCCCGTGATGAATACAATCACGGGGTTCTCTTTTATCAATGTCGATAGGCTATTTTTCTTCTTTATCAGCCTTCTCATTGCCTTTTTTTTCTCGTGCTAATCTAAGAGCACGTTTGGGATTGAGACGATTAAACAATTCTTCTAGTTTCTTTTCATTCCATACATCTGCTGCAGAGACAAAGTTTCCATCTGCATCTCGGAATGATATCGGTTTATCTCCCATATCAATCTCCTAGTCTACAAATTCAAACTCAAATTTACCAATTCGGACCAGATCTCCATCCTTGGCTCCACGCGCACGAAGTGCTTCGTCAACCCCCATACCACGTAACTGACGAGCAAACTTCATGACAGACTCATCACGATCAAAGTTGGTCATGTTAAAGAGTTTCATGAGTTTTTCACCAGAAAGTACCCATGTAGCATCATCGTCGCGGCTAATTTCAAAGGCCTTTTCTTCCTCATCAAAGCCATAGTAAGCTTCTTCTTCCATATCAGACTCGTCATAGAGCAAGAACTCAGGAGTCTTATCTAACAATTCAGCTGTCGCATCCAAAAGAGGCGCCAAACCTTGCTTAGTCAAACCAGAAATAGGGAAGATTGCTGGAAGTTCTTCAAACTCGTCGTAGTTTGCCGCCAATTTTTTCTTGAAGTCTTCAAGATTTTCCTGACTTTCAGGCATGTCCATCTTGTTGGCTACGATGATCTGTGGACGCTCCATGAGGCGAAGATTGTATGACTCCAGCTCTTTATTGATCGCTAGGTAGTCCTCATATGGATCACGGCCTTCGCTAGCTGACATATCAATAATATGAAGGATGACACGTGTACGCTCGATGTGACGGAGGAACTGAGTTCCCAGACCGACTCCCTGACTAGCCCCTTCAATCAAACCTGGTAAATCAGCTACTGCAAAGGATTCACCTGATTGGGTACGAACCATACCTAAATTTGGCACAATTGTCGTAAAGTGGTAGGCGCCGATTTTTGGTTTAGCTGAAGTAATGACACTAAGCAAAGTGGACTTTCCAACAGATGGGAAACCGACCAAGCCGACATCCGCTAGAATCTTCAATTCCAGTTGCAACTCACGTTCTTGACCTGGCTCCCCATTCTCAGAAATCTCAGGTGCAGGATTTTTTGGTGTTGCAAAACGGATATTCCCACGACCGCCACGACCGCCATGAGCAACGATAAATTCTTGACCATGTTCAATCAAGTCTGTAATGACTTTACCTGTTTCCGCATCACGTACAGTAGTCCCCTGTGGTACACGAACACGAAGATCTTCTGCACCACGTCCATGCATTCCTTTGGTCATCCCTTTCTCACCTGATTCGGCCTTAAAATGACGGTTATAGCGGAAATCCATCAAGGTACGCAAGCCTTCGTCTACAACGAAAACAACGTTACCACCACGTCCGCCATCGCCACCCCAAGGACCGCCATTCGGGACATATTTTTCACGGCGAAAGGCAACCATACCATCGCCACCATTACCAGCCTTGACCTTGATCTTGGCTGTATCTAAAAACATACTCATATTTTCTTCTCGCTTTAAAAAGGACTGGAAAATCCAGTCATTAGTTATTGTTTCTATCTTAGCAACTTGCTTAGAATCTGCTAAAAGCTCCAAGCGCTGTCGCAAAGATACCAGCAAGGGTTACAAACAACATAATTAGCACGACAAAAAGCGTTACTTTTTCAAACATTGTTTTTTTACGTTTTCCATTATCTCCAAAAGCCATCTGGACTCCTTTTTATTTCTCTTTGTTCTATTCTGATTCTCTTTTAATATTCGCTAGAAACAGGTGCAATTACCCATAAAATCAAGTAAGCAAGTACCCCTGCCCCATAACAAAAGGCAAGAACGCCCCAAATCACACGGACAATAGTAGGGTCAATATCAAAATAGTGGGCTACACCTGCGCAAACGCCTCCAATTTTTTGATCCCTACCACTTCTCATAAATTTTTTTGCCATATTTTATTCTCCTATATTTTTACTAATCTCTCCAGTAATCTCGGATGCTAGACAACTGCTTTTTAGAAGCCTTTAATATTCGTTTGGACTCTTTAACTGGAGCTGAAACAGCCTGCTGAGGTAGGTACAAAATAGTTTTTAAGAATCGCTGTGTCATGGGTTCGTCGCCACGTAGTTCCTGCTCAAATTTATTTGAAATCATCGCATCGAGATAAAACTCATGAACTCGTTTCCCAAAATTCTCAGCCGAAATCTCATACAACTTGTCAGCCAACTTCTGCTCATTCATATCTGGAGTGGCGATCAAGGCCTCCAAGATTGCACCTGCAAGATCGTGCTCTCCATAGTAGAGGGTTCCAAACATTTTGTCACTGATCAGATTATCCAGATAAGGATTGCCATGAGCGATAACAGGCGTTCCACTGGCTAGACTCTCTAGATAAGTCAAGCCTTGGGTTTCACTAGTGGATGCAGAGATAAAGAAATCAGCCGCTTTATAGTATAAGGCTGTCTCACTTGGAGCAATCATACCAGTAAAAATCACATGATCTTGGATCTGCAATTTCACTGCTTGTTCCTTCAGACTGTCCAGATAAGGACCATCTCCAGCAACAACCAACTTCACCTTATCTTCTTCTTTCAATACCTCAACAAAGGCGTTTAGGACTGCTTGGATATTCTTCTCATAAGAAATACGTGAAAGGCTCAGCAGCATTTTCTCGTCTTCTTTAATCCCAAGCTTAGATCGAAGAGCAGTTAAATTCTCTTCCTTAATCTCAGGTCGTTCAAACTTAGCCAACTCAATTCCAGTTGGGATGACACGCTTTTCAACCTTGACTTTGTATTTAGATAAAAGGTCACGAACAATCTCACTAGGGCAAATCACGCCATCTACATCATGAAGGAAGCCACGCACCAAATATTTTACCATACTCGGACGAATTAGCATGCCCTTAGCAATGTAATGTACATAGTCTTCGTACTGAGTATGGTAGGTATGGATAACAGGAATTTTCAATTCTCTTGCAATCCAAATCCCAAGCAAACCTAGTGAAAATTCTGTCTGGGTATGAATGATATCAAGTTGATACTGCTTGGCAATTTCAAGCGCCTTTGTAAAACCTCGGTAGGCAAATCGTCGATCCTTAAACGCAAAGAAAGGGACACTCGGAATTCGAATAATTTGCCAATCCTCGTATCGGTTCACGTCTTTATCAGTCGTTGTAAAGATAAAAACTGCATGCCCCTGCTTTTCAAGCTCAGTTTTCAAAGTCCGAATACTAGTCGCAACCCCGGAAACCTGAGGGAAATAGGTGTCAGTAAATAAACCAATTCGCATAAATTACCTCACTTTTTGCCCAAAGCAGCCTGTTCTCGATAAAATTTTAACCAGATTTCCAACAAATGCTCCTCAGAGTACTCTTTGGAGATCTCGCGAGCTTTTTCTTTCAAGTCTTTTAAGGCTTCCTGGTCATTCTTGTATTCTAGGATTGCTTCTCTCATCTCAGAAACATCACTTGTAGCACGATAATTCCCTTCAAGGATGACCTTATACAAGTCCAAATCCCTTAACATAATCGGCGCCTCGCAACTTGCCGCCTCTAAGATGGTCATAGGGAATAATTCGTTGTAACTTGGTAGCAAGAACAGATCCGCCATAGCGTAAAGTTCCCGCATCCGTTCCGGTGACACAATTCCGGGGAAAATTAGATTTTTAGGTGGATTGTCCATGATTTTTTTATAGCGTTCATAACCATCTGTTATTCCACCAAATGAAAAACCACCAGCCCAGATAAAAGTAATTTCTGGCAATTCCTCAGCAAGACGGATAAAATCATCAATCCCTTTACGTTTCTGAACCTGACCTGCACCGACAACAACAAACTGATTCTCAGCTAAATCCATTTCCTGACGAAGTTTTGCTACTTGGTCAGCTGGTAGTGGATGCCATTTTTCCTTATTTACAAAGTTTGGAATATAAGTTACTTTTTCACGTGGAATACCAGCTGCTACTAAATCCTCGATAAACATGGGATTAACCACCACCAAGTGTTCCATTCGGTTGTAAAATGAAAAAACATAGCATTTGATAATTCCCTTTAAGAAAAATGGAATTTTCAAACTCCCCTCAAGCGTATCAGGCAAAAAATGCACATAGCCAATTTTTCTCCCAGATCGCTTCTTTTGAAATGTAGATAAATAATAAGGGAAATCAATGGTGTGAAAATGAGTTACATCTGCCTCTACAGGAAGATTCTCCGTAACAATCAACTGGTCTTTGGCATCGCGGTGAAGGAGACGTACCAACTCACGGTAGGCTCCTGATACCCCTTGACCAGCCACTTTTTCACTTGAACTTAGCATATTGACACGCAATTTTTCGTTTTCCATACCTTTCATTATACCATTTTATTTCTAGAAAATCAGCAAAAGAAAGAAGAGACCAGAGGAAAAAGAAGGAGATTTCCTCATTTTCCAATCGTCTCTCACATTTTTCTTACTCTTTACTTAATTCCCAGGGCGATACGTGCATAGCGACTCATTTTTTCAACAGTCCAAGCTGGATACCAGACCAATTTGACCTCGGTATTAGTTACCTCAGGCACATCTGTCATCGCATCGTGTATCTGGTCTGTCAAAAGGTCAGCCAGTGGGCAACCCATAGTTGTCAAGGTCATATCAATTTCAGTGTGACCTGTTTCACCATCAAAACGAATTTCATAAATCAAACCTAGGTTTACAATATCAATCCCCAACTCAGGGTCGATGACTTCTTCCAAAGCATTTAAAATGCGTGTTTTGATCGTTTCAATTTGCTCTTCTGTATAAGCCATGTTATTCCTCACTCTTAGTCTTCAATAAAATCACGAAGGGGTTTGCTGCGACTTGGTTGACGCAATTTTCTCAAAGCCTTGGCCTCGATCTGACGAATACGCTCACGAGTCACGTTAAAGACTTTCCCAACATCTTCAAGAGTACGCATTTTCCCATCATCTAGTCCGAAACGAAGGCGCAGAACGTTTTCTTCACGATCTGTAAGAGTATCCAAAACCTCATCCAACTGCTCACGCAAGACGATACGAGTTGTGTAGTCTACTGGATTTTCAATCACTTCGTCTTCGATAAAGTCCCCAAGATGACTATCGTCCTCTTCACCAATCGGTGTTTCAAGCGATACTGGTTCTTGAGCGATTTTCAAGATTTCACGCACCTTGTCAGGTGTCATATCCATACGCTCAGCGATTTGTTCAGGTGTTGGATCTTGTCCCAATTCTTGAAGAAGATTACGCTGCTCACGGACTAGCTTGTTAATCGTTTCAACCATGTGAACAGGAATACGAATAGTACGAGCCTGATCAGCGATGGCACGAGTGATTGCCTGACGAATCCACCAAGTTGCATAAGTTGAAAACTTGAATCCTTTTGAATAGTCAAACTTGTCAACAGCCTTCATCAAGCCCATGTTTCCTTCTTGGATCAAGTCAAGAAACTGCATGCCACGCCCTACGTAGCGCTTAGCGATAGAAACCACCAAACGAAGGTTGGCTTCTGCAAGACGTTGTTTAGCTTCGATATCACCTGCTTCAACTGCTAGGGCCAATTCTTTTTCCTCTTCGTTGGTCAAGAGAGGAACAACCCCGATTTCCTTCAAATACATACGGACAGGGTCATTAACCTTGGCAGAAGTTGAGCCAATCAAGTCCTCATCACTGAGTTCTGGTTCTTCTTCTGTACTAAGAACACGCGCACTTGGATTTCCTTCGTTGTCTGTGATAGAAATTCCAGCATCCTGAATCCGTTGCAAAAGGTCTTCAATCCCGTCTGCATCTAGGGTAAAAGGAATCACCAGACTTGAGTTGATTTCATCATCTGTTGCTGTTCCTGTTTTTTTGTGGTTACGGATAAAGTCTGCTACTTGCACATCAAATGTAGTTACTTCTTTTTGTTTTGTTGCCATTATTACTCCATTCTTCTCTTTTGGGAAATCAATCGTTGCAATTCTTCCAAGGCTGTGTCTGTATCTCCTACATGACTAGCTTCCTGCACTTTCTTTTTAATTCGTAAGTTGTCCTTGCTGAGGAGGGCACGGTTTCGAGTCGCTTCGACCTCCGCTAGCTCTTGAGGCGACATCTCAGCTGGCAAATCCAAGCTAAGCACGTGGTACCAAGCATTTTCAACCTCAGGAGTCTGATGAGAAAGTTCCTCTGATCCGATTTCTCCCTCTACACTTAATAATTCGTAAAGAATCTGAAATTCTGGGGTATCAAAGAAAAAATTCTCTCTTAAGCGGTAGTCATTTAAAACAAGTGGATTCTCAGCCATCCTATAAAGGAGATGAGCCTCTGCTCTCATGACTGATGTCAGTTGCCGCGTCACAGGTAAACTAATCGTTGCTGGTTTAGGATGTTCTTTGACTCTCTCCTGTCTCTGAACAATCCGACTTTCATTTACAATTTGCTCTACCTGTTGGTAATCAAAAGAAGGTAGATTGTCCGCCAGAATGTGGATATAAGAATTCTGGGCAGTGATAGACTTTTCTTTGGCAATTAAGGGCGCAATCTTTTCAATGAACTCGATTTGCGCCTGCAAGTTATCACTATTTTCAGGTTTGAGTTGGTGAATATAGAACTCTATGGGACTGATACGAGTCTTTGTTAAGAGGTAAGCTAGGTCTTCAGCAGAATTCTTTTGTAAATACTCATCTGGGTCCATGGCATCAGGTACTCGAACAACCTCCACTGAAAAGTCTTTTAACTCCTCTAAAGCCTTGGCTGTTGCTGCCTGCCCTGCCTTGTCGCCATCATAGCTGAGAACAATTTTTTTAGTAAAGCGTTTGAGGTGGTCAACATGCTCCTTGCTTAAGGCTGTTCCCATGGAAGCTACAGCATTTTCTATACCAGCACGGTAGGCTGCGATCACATCCATGAAGCCTTCCATCAGGTAGAGTTCTGTAATCTTACCTGTTCCCTTTTTTGCCCTGTCCAAATGATACAATTCGTAACTCTTGTTAAAAATTGCAGTCGAGCGACTATTTTTGTACTTAGCAGTCTGAGTATCAGTTTCTTGCCAGACACGACCAGAAAAGGCAATAACCTGCCCCTTGTCATTGGTTAAAGGAAAGATGATACGTCCAAAAAAAGTATCATAAAATTGATTGCCATCTGACAGATAAAACAAGCCCGAATCCAATAAATCCTTTTCCTCAAACTTATCAGCCAAACGTTGATAGAGATAGGTTCTCTCTGCCGGAGCCAGTCCAATCTGGAAATGCTTCAGAACATCATCCGTCAAGCCTCGTTTATATAGATAAGCCCTTGCTTCTTCTCCCATCTTGGTCGTCATGAGGATTGCATGGTAAAAACGGGCAGCTTCTTCATGCATATCATATAGAGCTTGATGGGGAGAAGCTTGTTGAGGACGAGACTGGACAGGCATGGCTAGTTGAATACCGACGCGCTCTCCTAAGAGCTGAACGGCTTCCATGAAGGACACGCCTTGGTATTCTTCGATGAACTTAAAGACATCTCCTGAACGACCACATCCAAAACAGTGATAAAACTGCTTGTCTTCCACAACGTTGAAAGAGGGGGTCTTTTCACCATGAAAAGGACAGAGCCCCAAATAGTTCCGTCCAGCCTTTTGTAAAGAAATCACGTCACCTATGACTTCCACAATGTTGGCATTGTTTTTGATTTCTTCAATGACTTGCTTGTCAACCATACACAATACCTCCATGTTATCATAGTTTCACGTAAACTAGTATAGCTTATTTCTGAAAAAAAGTAAACCATTTCATACGCTTTCCGTAATTCTCTTTGCCTTATTCTTCTATATAGAAAGAGGAGATAAAAAACTCAGAAACACTTTAATGCTTCTAAGTTTCTCTTCTCTATTTTTTGATGATTATTTAACTCATCTATTCAAATAATTGATAGTAGTCTGAGATTTTCATCTTAGCTTTTTCTTCTTTATTGAGGTCTTGGATGATACGGCCTTCCTTCATGACTATCAGACGATTGCCATACTTCAGTGCATCCTCCATATGATGGGTAATCATCAAGGCTGTTAGATGGTCCTTGCTGACAAAGTCATCTGTTAATTCCATCAAGGCCACACTTGTTTTTGGGTCAAGGGCTGCTGTGTGTTCATCCAACAAGAGCAACTCAGGTCGCTTCAAGGTTGCCATCAAGAGACTCAAGGCCTGACGTTGTCCACCTGATAGAAATTCAATCGGAGTATCTAGATGTTTTTCAAGGCCATTCCCCACTTTTTCAATGGTAGCCTGAAATTCTTCCCTATGACTTGAGAGTCTCCTAGGAAGGAGTCCTCTCTTCTCACCACGAAACTTGGCAATTAAGAGATTTTCCGCCACCGTCATACGAGGAGCCGTACCCATCTTAGGATCCTGAAAGACACGAGACAGGTACTTAGCCCGCTTTTCAGGTGAAAAATGCGTCACGTTCTCGCCCATGATACGGATACTTCCACTTGTTAAAGGTAAGGTACCTGCAATAGTGTTAAAAAGCGTTGACTTCCCTGCTCCATTTCCACCTAGGATAGTAATGAAATCATGTTCGAAAATTTCAAGAGAAACATCATTCAGAATGATTTTTTCCTCATCAAAGCCATTCGTGATGACTTTGGTAGCATTTTTTAATTCTACAATTGCTGTCATTTGCTAAACTTGACTCCTTTCAGGTATTTGCTTTTGAAGGTTGGAATCATGAGACAAACTGCCAAAATCAAGGCGCTGTACAAACGAAGATAACTTGTGTTAAATCCAAGAGCAATCACTCCCCAGACGAGGAACTGATAGGCGATAGAGCCAACGACGATGGTCATGAGGCGCTCTGCCAGAGTCAAACTCTTAAACAAAACCTCACCAATAATCAAGCTAGCTAGACCAACTACGATAACCCCGATACCTCGTGAAACATCCGCATATCCTTCTTGTTGAGCAATTAAGGCCCCTGCAAGCGCGATAATCCCATTTGAGAGAACCAAGCCCATGAGTTCCATACGTCCAGTATTGATACCAAAACTACGAGCCATATCAGGATTATCACCTGTAGCGATGTAGGCCTGACCTAGTTTGGTATCTAGGAAAAAGAGCATGAGACCAATTACAAGAGCTACAAAGATTAGTCCAGTCAGGAGTTGGTTAAGGTCCGAATCAAAAGGTAAGACATCCTGAATTTGCTTGGTTCCAAGAAGCCCCAGATTGGCACGCCCCATAATCATGAGCATGATGGAATGGCAAGAAGTCATGACCAGAATCCCTGATAAGAGAGTTGGAATTTTTCCTTTGGTATATAAGAGACCTGTCGCCATACCAGCTAGACATCCCGCTCCTACTGCGGCTAGGCTTGCTAAAAATGGATTGATTCCCTGTGTTATCAAGGTTACAGCTACTGCTCCCCCTAGAGGAAAAGAGCCTTCAGTAGTCATATCAGGGAAATTCAAAATTCGGAAAGTCATAAAGATTCCCAAACCTAAAATCGCCCAGACCATTCCCTGAGAAATAATGGATACTATCATAATCTTTCACTCATTTCTTTCTTTAGTAAAAATGGGAGGAGATGTGTCCAGCTCCTCCTTTATCTTTATTCAATCACTTGTCCTGCTTCTTTTAGAACGGACTCAGGAGTGGTGATACCAAGTTCCTGCGCTAGTTTTTTGTTAATCACTGACTTACCAGTTGAAAAGACATTAACTGGCGTATCAGCTGGTTTTTCACCTTTCAAAACTTTGGCAATCATTTTACCAGTAGCCACTCCAAGATCGTGTTGGTCAACTACTACAGATGCTAATCCTCCCGCTTCTACCATGGCAGTGGCACTTGGGTAGATTGGCTTTTTAGCTGTTTGGTTGCTTGAAACAACTGTTGAGAATGCGGATGCGATGGTGTTGTCAATTGGAACCCAAATCGCATCAACCTTACTTGTCATGACATTAACTGTTGAAGCAATTTCATTGGTTGATGGAACGGCAAAGGTTTCGACTGTCAAACCTGCTTTTTCAGCATAAGCCTTGAATTCTTCTACCTGTGTTTTTGAGTTATCTTCGCTACTTGAGTAAAGAGCGCCGATTGTTTTGACATTTGGTGTGAGGGTTTTTATCAACTCTACTTGTTGTTCAGCAGGGTTGTGGTCTGATACCCCTGTGATGTTGCCACCTGGTTTTTTCAAATCTTTGACCAAGTTAGCACCGATTGGGTCTGTAATAGCAGCCATGATAACTGGTAGATCTTTAGTAGCACTTGCAAGTCCTTGAGCTGCTGGTGTTGCAATCCCAACAACTACATCGTTTCCATTTGCTACTAACTGTTTACTCATGGTTGCAACCTTGCTCTGATCACCTTCAGAGTTCATAAAGTCGATTTTTACTTGGTCGTCCTTATAGCCTTCTTCAGCTAGTCCATCTTGAATTCCTTGGTAAATCAAGTCTAAAGAGGGGTGGCTAACAAACTGAAGGACACCAACCTTAGCAACTTTTTGCTCCACCTTAGCTGCTGGCTTGTTCATAGATGAATAGATCAAACTAGCTACTACCAATACTGCTAATCCAGCGATAATTCCAATTAAACGTTTATTTTTCATATTTTTTCTCCTTTTAAATCACTTGTATAATGCTCTTTTAAACAAAACAAGCGACGCCATCGTTTAAATTCCATAAGTCTCCTCCAACAAAAAAGTCCTCACACAAAAAACTTGTGTGAGGACGTCGATGCGCGGTGCCACCTCAATTATAGGGAATATCCCTATCGCTCTTTCTCGCATTCACGAGTTGCACTATAAGGTGTGCTCACCGAATTTTTATGATTTCAAATTCTTAAGTACATTCAGCCCAATTTCATCAATTTCATCTATCTGCTTTCACCAACCACAGACTCTCTAAAAAATGAGCATGATTACTTTCTGAATGTTTAAATTATATCATTTTTCAACTACTTGTCAAGCTTATTTTTAGAATTTTTTAAACAATTCAAAAACTTCCCCTTGAAAAAGAGAAAGTTTGTAGAATATCAGCCTGAATTACGCAAACCGGTTGCAATTCCGTTAATAGTTGTATGAATCAGTCTTTCTTCGTCTGCTGACAATTCACCACGACGTTGACGTTTGATCAACTCCAACTGGATGTAGTTAAGGATATTAAAGTAAGGCATACGATAGTTTAGACTGTCTTTTAGGTAAGAGTTCTCCGCCAAGAGTTCGTCATAACCTTCGATGGCTAGAATAACGTCCTTGGTCAATTGCCATTCATCTAAAATGGTGTAATAGATGGCTTGCACTTCTTCATCCTCACAGAGCTTGGCATATTCAAAGGCAATGTTCATGTTGGACTTAGACAAGACCATGTCCACATTAGAGAGCAGAGATTGGAAGAAAGGCCAGTTTTGGTACATGTCACGAAGAATCTCAATATTCTTTGGATCTTGATCAATAAATTCTTTAAAGCTTGATCCCACACCGTACCATCCAGGAAACATGACACGACTTTGTGACCATGAGAAGACCCAAGGGATGGCACGCAAACCACCGATTTCTGTAATAGTCTTACGAGCTGCTGGACGCGAACCGATATTAAAGCTTGAAATAGCCTTGATTGGACTTGATTCAAAGAAATAGTCATAGAAATGTTCATTTCCAAAGACCAAATCACGGTAGATATCGTAGCTGCGGTCCACTACTTGATCCATGATAGCTTCATAACGATTTGATGTGTTAGTATCACTCTTCTTCTTGGTAATCATACGGTTAATAGCTGCAGAAACCAACATTTCAAGGTTATAATAGGCAGCGTCTTTGTTTCCGTATTTGTTTCCAATCACTTCTCCCTGCTCAGTCAGACGGATGCGGTCCTTAATAGACTTGAGTGGTTGGGATGTGATAGCTTCATAAGTTGGGCCACCACCACGACCCACGGTACCACCACGACCGTGGAAGAAGGTAACTTTAACGCCAAATTCGTCTCCAATAGCAGTCAGTTGCTGTTGAGCTTTATATAGAGTCCAACATGATGACAGGTAACCACCGTCCTTGTTACTATCAGAGTAGCCAAGCATGATTTCTTGGTAGTTGTCTTTTGAAGCAATCCATTTTTTAGCCAAAGGAAGAGAGAAATATCTTCTCATGGTTTCTTCCGAGTGATCCAAGTCTTCGATCGTTTCAAAGAGGGGAACAATCTGAACGCGGGCTTTTTGAGCATCTACCAAGCCGACTTCCTTAAGCATAATTGCAAGTTCTAGCATATCGGATACACTTGTTGCGTGAGAGATGATGGTTTGACGGATGACGTTTTCACCTAATTTATCCTTCAACTTGCGAGCGGCTTTAAAGATAGAGAGTTCTTTTTCAAGCAGTTCTGACTTTTCAGCATGAGTCGCTGAGAGGATACGAGGGTCTTCTTCCAATTCTTTTAATAGGAGGGCGCATTTTTCATCTTCAGACAGATCGCTATAGTGGTCGTTGATACCTGCGGATGCTAGCAATTCTGCCACACAGGCTTCATGAACACTAGAATCTTGGCGCATGTCGATAGAGGCAAGATAGAAGCCAAAGATTTCAACCGCCTGCATCAACTCTACAAATTCTCCTGAAATCAGGTACTCACCTTTGTTCTCTAATAGAGAATCTCGGATGGCCAATAAATCTTGGTAAAATTCATCTGCAGTAGCATATCTTGGATGAACATCCTTGTCTTCGATAAGATAGGTCTTGGTTGCCTGCATCTTAGCTTGGATGTCAAAGAGGGCACGACGATAGAGTTCTTTTTCACGATAAATGGAATTATCTTGAGACTTGAGCGCCATCTCACGAACCTTGTCACTAACATTCACAATACTGGTTGAAAGTGAGAATTCACGATAGAGGTTATAAATCTTCTCATCGTAGTAGTTCATGATGACTTCGCACTGAGTCAAGGCTGATTTGTTGAGGGTTTCCGCTGTTACGAAAGGATTTCCATCACGGTCTCCTCCGATCCACATCCCCATTGTAATCGGTTTTGGATGTTGGAGCTCGATACCTTGTTCTTTAGCTAATTTTTTATACTCAGCCGTCAAACGTGGAACAGCATTCAAGAAAGAACTCTGATAGTACTCCATCACGTTGGTGATTTCGTTGGTTACCTTCAATTTCTTCTCGCGAATCATGTCCGTTTGCATGATAATTTCAATGTAACGACGGAGATCTGTGTGCCATTTTTCTTTGTTGATCAAGCCGAGTTTGACATCACGGTACTTCCGTAAGAGTGTATGGATATGATTGGTTAAATCCAGCATACTCTTGCGTTGTACTTGAGTCGGGTGGGCCGTCAAAACTGGAACCACATTCAGCTGCTCCAAAATTGCAGCCGCGTTTTCTTTTTCAGCCACCATCTTAATGGTTGTTGACAGTTTTCCTAGATAGTCCTGGTCCACATTATTTTGATGATTGATCTCAAAAGCCAAATCCACATCTTCAGAGATATTGATCAAGAGTGGAAGGATTGAGAAATAGCGAGAAATATAGATCATTTCCTCGTTTGAAAGGCTGGTCACCAATTTATTGAGTCCTTGATAGTCTTCGCTTGTAGACAAATCCTTCAACTGCATGATTTTATCAAAAGTCTCAGGCGCAAGCATATTTTTTGTGATGTCTTCTAATAGCTCTGTCAAAATCAAGACTTCTTCTTGGACGACTGCTTTATTGCTATAGTTTTCTAATTTTTGAAGTGACATAAACTTTCCTTTCCATTCAATCCTTATAGAGCAACAGAAGTTTGACCTTCATATTCTCTGATAAGTTTGGCACGTTTTTCGCTGGCATCGATATTTAGTACAAAGGCAATGGCTACAGATAAGACTAGGAGACTATTCCCCCCTTGTGAAAGGAAGGGGAAGGTTACCCCTGTAGAAGGAATCAAACCGGAAATTCCACCGATATTGACAAAGACCTGAACAAGGATCATCCCCCCGACACCGATAGCAACCATGGAGTTAAAGGGATCCTTAGCTCGAATACCGACTAGGATGATTCTCAAAATCAAGAAGAAGAGGAGTGCCAAAATCATACCCGCTCCTACAAATCCAAATTCCTCGATGACAATTGAAAAGACGAAATCTGTGTGGGCTTCTGGCAAATAACCACGCTTTTCGATGGAATTTCCTAATCCAAGTCCAAACCAGCCACCATTTACCATTGCATAGTAGGAATTTGCGAGCTGGTGTCCTGCACCCGCCAAGTCATTAAAGGGATTAAAGAAGGCACTAAAACGTTTAGCAACGTAACCAAATACAGGAATTTGAGAAAACTTCTCAACGCCAACAAGACGAATGACAGACAAGACTAAAATGGAACTTCCTGCTAAGAGAGTTAGAATAGTCGAGAACCAACGATAGGCAATTCCACTAACTGTGTACATAAGCAGTGACACCAAGACCAGAATGGTCGCATTTCCCAAGTCAGGGAAAATTCCCAAACTACCAATCAAAACCAGTAAAACGAAACGCCAGTCGTTAAAAGCTCGAGGTAACCACTGATTCTGAGTCAAGACTTGGAAATCGTAAACAGCTATCTCATCTTGCTGTTTTGAGAATCGATGGGCTAGGTACCAAATAATGATAATCTTAAGATATTCAGCAGGCTGAATCGTTACAGGTCCTACAGAAATCCAACCGTAGGCACCATTGACTGGGGTTCCAATTAGCCGAGCCAAAGCTAGGAGAATCATCTCTACAAACATAACGATAAAAATCAAGCGTTCATTTCTTAAAAAACCAAGTTTCAGTTTATAAATTAAGGCAATCAAAACCAAACTAACTACCCAAAACATTCCTTGGTTCCGAGCTAACTGAAGAGCACTTTTCCCTTCTTGGATCAAGGTAGCACTCGTAGTTGAGTAAACAACAATTAGACCCAAAATCGATAAAAGGAGGTAAGGAATCAAAATGGAATAGTTCAATAGGTGCCTTTTACTAATTTTCATATGTCACCACTCTAATAGAAACAGAGAAAACTGTTCCTAATTCCGTTTTATTTTCTAGTTTTGATTGCTATTATACCATTTTTTCAGAAAGAAAAAAACTCTTATCCTCCAATCCTTCGAATTTTGCTATTTGGCCGAAACTGATTACTAAAAAATACAAACTTCAAGACAAAGTTTGTATTTTCTTTTTTATTCTGCTGATGAGCTACTGCTTGAGTTTGAGTCTGCACCACCAACGTATTGGGCAAAGATATTTTGGAAAACAGGATCTTTCACTTTAATATTTGCAGCTTGGAATTCTTTTCCGATAACGCTCTGAACGAAAGATGAATCGTTTTGTTTCTGCGTCAAAATGACTGTTTTCAATTTTTCTTTGTAATCATCTAGGTTTGATGATTTTTCTGTTTTCTTGGTTAGCTTAATAATGTAGTATTGGGTACTGTAGGCTTGTGTTCCAGTCGCTGTGATAACATCAGAGACACCATTCACATCCAAGGCAAAGGCCGCCTTCTTGACTTGTTCTGGAAGTTCTGTAGAAGCCGAGTCAAAAGTGATTTCGCCACCATTTTCTTTTGTCTTGTCATCATTTGAGTTGTCTTTTGCCAACTGAGCAAAATCAGCTCCTGCTGCTTTTGCTTTTTCAAGCACTTCTTTTGCTTTGTCTTCATTATCCATACGGATGATCTGAGCTGTTACATCTGGTGTATAAGACTCAAAAGCTTTTTGGTAAGCTTCGTCTGTCAATTCATTTTCTGCTGCTTTTTTAACTGCCAATTCGACCAACTTACTTGTGCGAATTTGAGCTTTACGAGTCTCAGGAGTCATACCCGCACGTTGAAGTACGCTGTTGTAGCTATCGCCGTATTTCTTTTGTTCCTCAGCAACGGCATCATCCACCTCTTTGTCAGTCACTTCTGAACCATATTGTTTTTCAAATACTTTTTGGATGGTCATATTAAGCAAGACTTGTTGCGCAGTTGGATTGTTTTTGACTTGTTCATAAAATTGGTGTTCAGTGACGACATCACCCTTCATGCTGATGAGGTCAGCCCCTTCAGAACTTTTTGAACAAGCAGCCAAAGTCGCTACAGATAATAAGGTAATGGCTCCTGCCAATAGTTTTTTCTTCATGTTTACTCCTTTTATGGTAAGTTACCTTCTCTATTTTACTAAATTGTCTTAAATTTTTCTAAAAATCATTCACTCTCAGGAAGCTGCACATCTGCTACATTTTTTCTCAGCATGAGAATGCCGTCCCCAAGTGGAACTAGAGTCGCTGTTAGACCTGGATTGTCTAAAGTTGCGTCGAAAAGTCTCTGCAAACCTTTATAAATGGTGCGTTGACCCCGGCGGACTTCCATGATATCCTTGGCAACATCTCCTCCTTGGAAAATATCATCCAAGACCACCACTCCACCGACTTCCAAGTGCTTGAGGATTTCAGGCAGAAAGACGATGTACTTTGACTTGGCCGAATCCATAAAGACAAAGTCATAAGTCTCCGTCAGAGTAGATAAAACATCAACAGCATCACCTTCAAGTAAGGTGATTTGCTTGCGACTGTCAAACTGGGCAAAGTTTTCCTTGGCAAAACCAATCATTTCTGGATTACGGTCAATGGTTGTAATCTTGGCATCTGGCGCGTGTTCCGCCATCAAGAGGGCCGAAAAACCGATAGCTGTTCCAATTTCCAAAATGTTCTTAGGTTGCATAGTTTCCATGAGAAAACGGAAGTAGGCAACTGTTTCATGAGGAATAATGGGAATATTTTCCTTACGAGCGAAGGTCTCCAATTCTTTCAGGGAGCCTGTCACCTGCTTTTGACGCTGGCGCATGAGTTCTACGATGTCTTCCTTGACGACGGGACGACGCATGTTATGGTTGGCATTTTTACTGTAAGACTCTACCATCTTAAGCTAGTCCTAATTTTTCAACAAGGGCTTCAAACTCGTTCAAGCGGCGTTCAAAGACTGCAAAGGCATCGTTAAGATAGTCTTCTTTTTCCATATCAACACCCGCTTTTCTCATAACATTGAGTGGATAGTCTGATTTACCTGCTTTGAGGTAGTCGATATAGCGGTCACGATCTTCTTGACTACCATGGACAATCTTTTCAGCCAAGGCTGAAGCAGCTGCAAAACCAGTCGAATACTGATAAACATAGTAGTTATAGTAGAAGTGTGGAATGCGTGCCCACTCGTATTGGATCTGAGGATTGTCTTCCTTGCTGAGTCCATAGTACTCTTGGTTCAAGTCTGCGTATAGTTTATTGAGGAAATCACTTGTCAAGACTTCTCCATTTTGGTCTGCTTGGTGGATAGCATGTTCAAACTCAGCGAATTGAGTTTGACGGAAGACTGTTCCACGGAAACCGTCCAAAAAGTTATTAAGGATAGCAAAGCGAGTCGCATCGTCTTCTACTTCCTCCAATAATTTCTCTGTCAAGATATTTTCGTTGGTTGTTGAGGCAATCTCAGCCAAGAAGATAGAGTAATCTCCGTAAACATATGGTTGGGTTTCACGAGTATAGCTCGAGTGCATACTGTGACCCGTTTCGTGGACAAGGGTAAAGAGATTGTCTAGATTGTCCTGCCAGTTGAGAAGCATAAAGGCATTGGTATCATAGGAACCACCAGAGTAGGCACCAGAGCGCTTGCCTTGGTTTTCATAGACATCAATCCAACGCTCACTGAAGGCGCGTTTGACACGGCTCAAGTAGTCATCACCCAAGATCGCCAAGGCTTCTTCTGCCTTTTTCAAGGCTTCCTCATAAGTAAAGCTGTATTCTACTGAAGACAGTGGAGTGTAGACATCGTACATCTTGAGATCAGAAATACCTAAGATTTTTGAACGAAGATCAAGGTAACGATGCAAGAGTGGCAAGTGCTTGCGAACTGCTGCTACTAGATTGTCATAGACACTTTCTGGAACAAAGTTGGCTGCGAGGGCTGCATGGCGAGCACTCTTATAGTTGCGAACTTTTGCGCGGTAGTTTTGCACCTTAACATTTGTCTGCAAAGTCTTAGCGTAGGTGTGTTGGAATTGCTCGTAAGTCGCATAAAGGGCTTCATAAGCACCACGGCGCACTTCACGGTTTTTAGACTCCATCAAACGGATGTAAGTACCATGTGAGAGTTGCACTTCCTTGCCTTCATCATCAAGAACGTATGGGAAGCTAATATCCGCATTGTCCAAAATAGCGAAGGTTTCACTAGCAGCGCCGAAGATTTCTCCTGCTCCAGCAAGTAATTCTTCCTCACGTTGCGAAAGAACATGGTCTTTCTTTTGCAAGAGCTTGTCAAAAAAGTGCTTGTAAACTTGGAGTTTTGGTTGAGCTTCTAGGAAGGCCGCATACTGCTCTTCGCTAATCTCCATAAACTCAGGTTCATAGAATGAAAAGGCTTGTTCTAACTGACTGTATAGGGTCATTGCCTTAGCATAGTACTCTTGATACTTGGCTTCACGCGTATCTTGGTCATTTTTCATATGTGCATAGACATAAAGCTTTTCAACTTGGCGTTCCAAGTCGAGTGAGAATTCTGTGATCTCAAGCAAACTGTCTGCGCTGTCCAAGAGATGTCCCTCATACTGAGATGCTATTTGTACTTTTTCAGTTAAATCTTTCAAGGCTTCTTCCCAAGCCTGGTCTGTTGGGTAGATTGTTGAAAGATCCCATGTATCTTTTTCATTTATTTCATGTCGTTGTAATACCATAAGATTCCTCCATCCTTTCTATTTTACCACATTTTTTGAGAAATATAAGTGATAAAAGGCTGGTGGATAGAGCTTTTGGCGATTATTTTTCGGATTTTTGTGATAGTAAGCCTGAAAATTTCTATAATAGCTAGTCAAATCCGTTTCAATCTGCAAAAAATCTCCTGATTCTATCGGTCTGACCTGAGGATACCAGTCGTCTAGTTGACGGTTTAATAGATTGTCTCCTTGATGATAGGCCTCCTCCTGTTTCTTCATCCAGTAGGGTGTTTGGTAGTACAACTGCTGGCGAATGTAGTGACAGATAGTTGAATCTTGGGCAACCGTAAAACTAGGCAGTTTTTGTTTTTGATAGGGGAATCGTAGAATTTCCAAGAGATTTCCTTGGCCAAAGGGAAATTCCTTGACCTGAAAATGAAGCTTGCCACGTAGATCCTGATGCAGAAGATATTTGAGTCTCAAAATTTTCCTTTTGAGATCCAGTTCCCAAACAAAGAAACCCATATTTTGACTAAAATAGAGAAATCCCCTTTGCAGTTGTGTAAGTCTCTCTTTTAACCAGAGTTTTTCTCCCAGTAGCCAGATAACCTGATAGCCCTGACTGCGGTATCCTTGACTTCTATTGCCTAAAAGATTTTTAGACAAGGGACTGCACTGAACCTCCAGCGCTAGTCTCTCGTTTACGAGAATATCTGCAATCTGCTGGATCTCGGGCAAACTATATTCTAAGACCACCTGATTGTCCTTCTTGGCCCAGTGATAAAGGGCCTCTTTGTTGCCCAAGTGTTCTGGACTTTCATTTTCAAAAATAGCCATACAATATCTTAACCTTTCATGGGCAAAATGCGTTCGAATACTCTGTCCTTGACGTAATCGTAGTCCGCCCCCACAGGCTGGACAAGTGTAGGGCTGTTTAGTTACGTCTTTTTCGAGGGCATTTACCAAATTTCCCTTGGCATCTCTGGCTACAAACATTGGTCTACCTCCTTTTCTTTTCTATTCGAAAAAGAAGCAAAAAAGACTGGAATTCCAGCCTTTCATGATATTATCTCTTATCTTTTTTGTCTCTTAGAAAATTTTTTTAGCATGGGAATGAGATTGGGAATCTGCTCGCTTCTAATGACCAGCACGCCGTATTCCTGACAGCGATTGGCATAAACCGGATTGATTTTTCCCGTACAGACAATTAACTTGAGGCAACTCTCCCCAGCAAAATGATTGGCGTAGACTTCTAGTTCGTTGATGGCTTCGACTGATAAATCTGTCATCTTGCATGAGATAAAGGTAATCGAGCGCCCCTTTCTTAGAATAACATCAATCTCATTTTGAACATTGTCTGCCTCTGGAAAGATGCCATTCCAATCAATCTCACCACCTATCATGCACTCATCAAACAGCTGCGATTCAAGCGCCAAGAGATAGAGATATACCTCTAAAATATGCCCCTTGTTGCGGCAAAAAACTTGAGCTTCTTGACTTGGAAAGCTGTAGGCTACTCGTTTCTTATCTTCGCTTTCCATACAAAGCATCCCCGCTTCCACAAGTAAAGGGATGAGGGATTCTGGATAGTGATAATACTTGCCGTTGTTTTCCAGTATTTTTTCTGTCTCAGCATGAAGGTCATTGGTCTTGGCTAAAGAGAAAAATTGGGTCACTTGATACCAGTGGGAAGGATTGGCAATGGCAGAGCTGGCTAGTTTTTTGATGGCTGCAATTTGCTGAGCTGAGTGGATAGGGCGTTTGGATTTGAGCATTTTTCCACCACGCAAAGCTATCAGCTGTTGGATGCTTAGGGTTGGAATGTCCAAATCTTCTTTTTCTAACTGACCGGCTACCCACTTGTATTGTTTTCCTCGTTCGACATCCATGGCTACGATGGGGAGGTGGCGATCCAAGCCATATTGATAGAGAGATAAGGCTAGTAGTGAATCTCCGCCAAAAACATCGAGAAGGACTTGGTCATAGCCTGCAAGGCAATAATCTAACTGGTCTGTTAATTGTTCTAAAGATAGCTGACGAAAGGTCACACGCTGGATATGGGGGACTTCTTCAAGGATAAACTGACGGAGAGAAACTTTCTCTTCATTGCTTATTTTTATCAAAGATAGAAAAAGAATCTCGTCACAATCACTGATAAAGGCTTGGTAGACATTCTTTTCCAATACATGCCGATCATACAATTCCACCAAAAGACTCGTCATTCGACCACCTCCATCATAAAGACTTTCTTGCGCTGAGTGTATCAGCAATACAGCCCTACTGCTCAGATTTCCTACTTCTAGTATAGCATAAAATCCTGCTCGCCCCAATCAACCAACGCAAACAAAAACGAATAGAGACCTTGCAAAGTGGTTTCTATTCGCTGGTATAGGTTTGATTTACTTGATTTTTTTAGCTAGCATAGTCGCAAAGCGTAATTGAATGCGATTGCCATTTTCATCACGACGGTGCAGATGTCCTGGGTTTTCATTATACTTGACCAATTCCCAATCCTTGTAGTAGTCGGCTAGCTCCCCTTCTTTAAAGGTGAATGGGAAGTTGACTGAGCAAGGATAATCCTCTGTATCCATGGCACAGACGATAAGATTATAGCCACCGACCGTGGTGTGCTCCTGCATATTTTGGATAATAGCTGGAATGCGGTCCGCTTGTAGGAACATCAGAACAACTGTCGATACGATGAAATCATAGTCTTGGCTAATGCTGGCTGAATTGATATCATAAAGTCCGACAGGCATGTCTAGATCCTCTTGTTCCACAATGCTTTGCAAGATTTCAAGGGACAATTCATTTTGATCCACAGCTGTCACATCAAAACCATTCTGTGCGAGAAAGAGAGAGTTACGGCCTTGACCACAACCCAAATCCAAGGCTCTTCCTGGTTTCA
This sequence comes from Streptococcus oralis subsp. dentisani, assembly GCF_007475365.1. NCBI lineage: Bacteria > Bacillati > Bacillota > Bacilli > Lactobacillales > Streptococcaceae > Streptococcus > Streptococcus oralis. The sequence continues at coordinate 701,229 of NZ_CP034442.1, forward strand.
CCGTTTGCACAGCCTCTAGGACCTCTGAATGGACTGGATTGGTCTGGTATTTCTTAGGGAAATAATCCTCAGGTTTACAATAAAATTCCAAGTACCATTCTACATCGTCTGTTGCAGCCTCTACTCGGTGCCAGGCTTGCGGTTGCGCCATGGGATTGTCAGCCCCTGCCTCAAAGAGGTGCTCAGCTAGAACCTCACCATCTTCTGTCAACTCAATAAACTTGAGTGCCCCCTTCAAGACAGTAATTTTTCCCCAGGTGCCGACTTTAGTATTGTGCTTTTGCTGAACTGCTTCAGGCATGGTCTGTTTATTCCACAAGGGCATCCGTTTATAGGCAATTAATTTTTCCATTTTACTTCCTCTTCTTAACGCTGGTTGACAGCTTTCATCACACGCGCGATGTCGCGGTTTTGTTCACGACGCTTGATAGACTCCCGTTTATCATAGTCATGTTTCCCTTTAGCAAGTCCTAAAAGAAGCTTGGCGTAGCCATCTTTGATATAGACTTTAAGGGGAACAAGGGTCATTCCTGTCCCTTTGGTCTCTTGTTCCAATTTTTGAATTTGCTTCTTATGGAGCAGGAGTTTACGACGGCGTTCTGGTTCCTGGTTCCAGATATTGCCCTCTTCGTAAGGGGCAATATGAACATTGCTCAGCCAGACTTCCCCATTTTTTACTTGGGCAAAGCCGTCCTTGAGATTGATTCGAGCAGCTCGAACGCTCTTGATTTCCGTTCCTGTCAGGACCATTCCTGCCTCTAGCGTATCTACGATTGTATAGTCGTGGTGCGCCTTTTTATTTTGTGCGACGACCTTTCCCTCGCCCTTTGCCATACTTGGCTCCTTTCTTAGCTACTTCCTTGTAAAAAGGTTTCTTGCCTTTTTTCTTTTTATCCTTTTGTGAATGCTTGTGCTTATCATTTGAGCGCCCTGATTTTCTCTTGTCTTCCTTCTTGTCTGAACGACGACTTGAACCACGACCTCTGTCTTTGCGCCCAGCTTGTTTCAAACCTTTTTCGATGACATCAAACTCACTTGGGATATAAGAGAAGTCAATCTCACCTGTCATCTTATCCGCTCTTTCAACTCGAATTCGAATTTGCTGTCCTACACGGAAAGTTGTTCCTGATTTTTCCCCACGAAGAGTCAAATCCCGTTCATTAAAATGATAAAATTCAGGCAAATTGGTAATGTGAATCAATCCTTCGACTGTATTTGGCAATTCGACAAAGAGACCGAATTTAACGATGCTAGACACAACCGCATCGTACTCTTCGCCCACGTATTCTTCCATGTACTCAGCCTTTTTCATTGCTTCGACTTCACGCTCTGCCTCGATGGCACGACGCTCACGATTAGAAGACTGGGTAGCAATCTCAGGAATAACCTGTTCAAAATGCTCGGCTACGTCCTTGGAACGTCCATAGTCACGAATCATCCGATGAACAAGAAGGTCAGGATAACGACGAATTGGGCTGGTAAAGTGAGTGTAATAGTCCGCAGCTAGTCCATAGTGACCATGATTATGCTCAGAATAACGAGCCTGCTGCATAGAACGCAAAAGCATCATGGACAATACATCCGCATAGGGTTCTCCCTCAACAGCACGCATGATGTCTTGAAGCGCCTCCTGGCTAATCTCACTGGCAGTCCCATAAATCCGCAAACCAAAGCTCGAAGCATAATCAATAAACTTCTGAACTTTTTCAGCCTTGGGCTCCTCGTGAATCCGATAAATGAAAGGTAGGTCCAGTTTACTGAAGTGCTCGGCAACCGTTTCGTTAGCAATCAACATGAAGGACTCAATCATCCGCTCTGCAATGCCACGTTGGCGAAGAACGATATCCACAGGCTTGCCTTTTTTATCCACTAGAATCTTAGCTTCATTAGTATCAAAATTGAGAGCTCCACGTTTCTCACGCATGTTTTCTAGCCTTTCATGAAGCTTGGCCATGAGTTCGATACCAGGAACAATTTTCTTAAACTCTTGTCTTTTTTCCTCGTCGCCAGCCAGGATGTCATTGACAGCGCTATAGGTCATACGGAAACTAGTCTTGATAACCGTTTGGGTAATGGTGTAATGAACCACACGACCATGTTTATCAATTTCCATAATAGCAGACTGGGTCAAGCGATCTACTTGAGGATTGAGAGAGCAGATACCATTTGACAGTCGTTCTGGAAGCATTGGAACTACACGGTCTGTCACATAAACAGAAGTCGCGCGGTTAAGGGCTTCCTTGTCAAGTGCAGAACCCTCTGTCACATAGTAGGAAACATCCGCGATGTGAACTCCGAGTTCCATATTGCCATTTTTCAAAGGCTTAATGTGAACTGCGTCGTCCAAGTCCTTGGCATCTGCGCCGTCAATGGTGAAGGTAAGCTCATCTCTCAAATCAAGACGACCTTCCATATCCTTCTCTGATGGAGCATTCGGCACACTTTCAACCTCCTTGAGAGCAGCTTCTGGGAATTCTGAGACAATATCCATGGATTCCAAGACTTCAAGAACGTCAATCCCAGCATCAGTCGAGTGCCCCACCACATCAAGGACACTAGCAACAAAGAAATCATGTTTCTTACTTGGGTATTTATCGATAAAGACCTTGAGAACCTCAGTACCTTCCAACTTGATAGCTGGTTTCTTAACATAGATGGGTTGGCTGATTTTCTGATTTTTTGAACGAATGTAGCCCGCATACTTGGGCTTTTCCTGATCCAGAACGATTTGCCCGACAACAGTTGTCAGACTGTGTTCTAGAATATCAATAATTTTGGCTTCGGCAGCAGTTCCCTTGTTACGGTCAGCGACTTTCTTGATGACCACCTCAACGGTATCGCCATCAATGGCATAGTTGACATCGTTTTTTCCTACAAAAAGATCGTCCTCTTCCCCTTCTAGACTGACAAAACCAAAGCCATTTTTATGGGCATGAAAAATCCCTTTGAGGGTGATTTCATGTTTCTTCTTCTGATCCAAGGCAAGGCTACCATCATCTTCAAAACGAATCTGGTGCTTTCTTTCCATCAGAGACAGGGTTTTAATCAACTCACGGAAATCCTTGGATCCATCCTTTCCGAGAACCTGAGCCAGGTCATTTACCGTCACTCGCCCCTTCTCTTGCAAATATTCTTTAATTTTATCTTTCATGTTTTCTTTCTAGATTTTTAATTTTCTTTTACTGTAAGACCTTCTCAAACATCATTTAATACTCAATAAAAATCAAAGAGCAAACTAGAAAGCTAGGCGCAGGCAGTACTTGAGTACGACAAGCCGACGCTGACGTGGTTTGAATTTGATTTTTGAAGAGTATAAAAATAAAAATAGGCAAAGACCTAGTCCTGCCCATTTCTTATCTACTTGATAATACCGTCAATGCTAAGGCAATGGCTAGCCAGAAAAAGACTAAAATACCTGTCAAACGTTGCATCACGGCTTCAAAACCACGTGCTTTACTACGTTCAAACAAATCACCTGAGCTGGCATCAAATACATTGCTGGATTGGTTTTTAGTTGGTTGCATGAAAATCGCAATCACAATCACAACAGATAATACTAATAAAATGGTTAATAATAGGTTGTACATATCAAACTCCTTAAAATCCCTATTATTTTACCATAAATTCTACTTAGATTCAAGATGTAGGGTTACTTTTCTTTCCTTGGGACAATACTTTAAAACCTCAATCTTGTCTGGATGGGTTTTGGAGTTTTTACTGGTTAGGTAATTAATACTGCCACAAGAGGAGCATTTGAGATTAATTTTTACTCGCACGAGATTTCCTTTACTTTTAATAATGATCTAAATTGAACTAAGTTAAATAAACAACTGAAAGCTACACAGGCTGCTGTCGCATAAAAAACAGAGTGGTAGCCGAATTGCCCTGCTACTGCTGAACCAGTCATGGGACCAACAACACCCCCAAGGTAGAAAAAGACTTGGTTAAAGGCAAAAATCCTTGAAATGCCTACTTTGGGAGTCATCTTACTAAGCAATGCATTAACACCTGGTATCAGAGCACCCGTTCCCAAACCAAAGAGAAAACGATACAAGCCAAGTTGAAGGGGGCTGGTTGCATGGGCACAAAGAAGGTAAATGATGACTGAATAAATCTGCGCTGCAACTAAAAGTCTATGATTTCCCACCTTATCTCCTAGTTTTCCCATCACTCCAGCACTCATCATGCTAGAAAATCCCATACTGGATACTATCAAACCAGATACAAAGAGGAGATTTTCAGTCTGCCCTAAGTCCCGAACATAGAGAGCTAGAATGGGACCAATTGATTGAGCTGAAAATTGAATGACAAAGCTGGTTAAAAACAAGTTAATCAAAAGATGAGAGTGTTTAATAGAACTAAACAACTCTTTTGTTGGGATAGCCTTCTCCTTAGCTACTGGTTGAAAATCTTCCTTGATGAAGAAAATGGTTAGGATTGCAGCTAAAAATAGGAAAGCACCCACCAATAAAAAGACATTGCGAATACCAAAAATTTCAGCAATCAAGCCACCCACAAAGGGCCCGGTTAGGGTTCCAGCTACTACTCCAGTTGATAAAGTCCCCAAAGCATAGCCAGACTTATCCTTGGGAACTTGACTGGCTATTAAAGCTGTCGCATTCGGTACGAAACCTGTAAATACGCCATTTAGTAATCTAAGAAAGATTAGCCAATAGATGTTCGGCACAAAGGCCAAGCCTCCCATGGTGATGGTCATAGCAAGCCCAGCTCGAATCATCATGGGCTTTCGACCATATTTGTCAGCAAGAATACCCCAGATAGGAGAAATCAAAGCTGCTGAAACTGCCGAAACTGAGATAGCTAATCCAGCATAGAAAGCAACTTGGTTACTCTCGATTCCCAACTGCTCTACAAAGATAGGCATGAAAGGGACGACCAAGGAAATACTGGCTCCCGTTAGAAAACTACCGAACCAGGCGACACGAAGATTCTCTTTCCAACTAATCTCTGTCATCATGTTCACCTCCATCAAGCAGAAAAGATACCTGATCTAGAAGTTGATCTCGATTTCCATTGTTGTCCAGGACATGACTCGCCAATTTTTTCTTTTCTTCTAAAGACCACTGGGCGGCCAGACGGGACTCTGCTACTTCTTTAGAAAGATGATCCCGTTTCATGAAACGTTCTAGTTGTATATCACAGTCCACATAGACCAGCCATGTTTCATCAAACCAAGCACTGTAGTCCTGTTCAAAAAGCAGGGGAATATCCATGAAAAAAATCGCTTCTGTCTGAGCCAACTGTTCTCTCAGTGCAGTCAATTCCTCACGAATAATCTCTCCTTGGGTTTGTTTAGACCATTCCCGCTCCTCAGGATTTGAAAAGATGAGGCTAGCCAGGAGAGGGCGATTGAGTTCTCCATTTTCTAAGAGAATTTCCTGTCCAAAGTGCTGAACTAAGAGCTGATAAAGACGCCCACCAGGTCTTTGTAGCTGATGGACGACTGCATCAGCATCCACCACTTGAAAGCCTTGCTCTCTTAGGAAATTTGTCACAGTTGACTTACCAGAAGCAATTCCTCCTGTGATTCCGATAATTTTTCCCATCAGTCTCTCCTTTGACAAGTTGGACAAAAGTGGGTTCCACGTCCGCCTAATTGGATTTTCTCAATTAGAGTTCCACAGCGTGCACATTCTTGACCAGTCTTATCATAGACCTGATGGAAATCCTGCATGGTTCCGTCTTCCCCAAAGGCATTGGTATAGGTTCGAATGGTGGAACCGCCCTTTTCAACTGCCTGTCCCAAAACAGCAATGGTTTGGTCATGAATAGCCGACGCTTCTTCTACCGTCAAAGTCTGGGAAGGTCTAGCTGGATGAACCTGAGCTCGCCAGAGGACCTCATCCACATAGATATTGCCAAGACCAGCTACCAAGGTCTGGTCTAGGAGATGGGATTTGATAGGCTTTTTAGACTTGGCTAGAGCAGTTTGAAAGACCTGCAAATCAAAGTCCTGCTCTCTTGGCTCAGGTCCTAATTTTTTAGAAACAAAGTAGGCGCCCAAAAGATCTGGCGCCAGCAGTTCCATAGTACCAAACTTGCGCACATCCTCATAAACAAGCGTCCCACCATCCTCAAACTGGAAGAAAACATGGGCATGCTTGCGTTCAGGAACCTGGTCCGGATAGTAAAAATACTTGCCCTCCATCCGCAGATGGGAAATCAATACCTTATCTGTCAGGTAGAAAAGCAGATACTTGCCACGGCGCCCCATGGACTCAATTACTTGGCCAGGCACTTCCTTTTGAAACTCGTCCAAATCCGTCTTAATCATCTTGGGATAAGCAATCTCTATACTAGAAATCTTCTTTCCCAAAATTAATTTCTCTAAGCCACGACGAACCGTTTCAACCTCTGGTAATTCAGGCATAAGTCCTCCTTCCGTAAAAACAAGAAGCAGGCATGAGCCCACCTCTACTTAATATTCTTTCTCATTATAGCCAAAGTCAGCCAAATCTAGCTTTTTATCACGCCAGTTTTTCTTGACCTTGACCCAAGTTTCTAGGAAAACCTTGTCCCCTAGCATGAGTTCGATATCACGACGGGCCATGGTCCCAATTTTCTTGAGCATTGCGCCACCTTTTCCGATGATGATGCCCTTTTGGCTATCGCGCTCAACCATGATGGTTGCCCGGATATGAACCTTGTCTGTCTCTTCGTCACGCTTCATAGAGTCAACTACTACTGCGACTGAGTGAGGAATCTCTTCACGAGTCAAATGGAGAACCTTCTCACGAATCATTTCTGAAACCAAGAAACGCTCAGGATGGTCTGTGATCTGATCAGATGGGAAGTACTGGAAACCTTCCTCCAGATTCTCACTCAAAATATCGATTAGATGAGAAACGTTATTTCCCTGAAGGGCTGAGATAGGAACAATTTCCTTAAAGTCCATCTGGTTACAGAAGTCATCAATCTGAGCCAAAAGCTGGTCTGGATGGACCTTGTCAATCTTATTCACCACTAGAATCACAGGAACCTTAGCAGCTTTCAGACGCTCAATAATCATATCGTCGCCCTTACCACGTGGCTCATCAGCTGGCACCATGAATAGAACAGTATCCACTTCACGCAGAGTACTGTAGGCAGATTCCACCATGAAATCTCCAAGAGCCGTCTTAGGCTTATGAATTCCAGGTGTGTCGATAAAGACGATTTGCTCCTTATCCGTGGTGTAAATACCCATGATTTTATTGCGCGTTGTCTGCGCCTTGTCACTCATGATGGCAATCTTTTGCCCCATGACGTGATTCAAAAAGGTTGACTTCCCAACATTGGGACGTCCTAAAATGGCTACAAAGCCTGATTTAAATGTCATAATTTCCTCTTATTGTTTAAAATAGTAAATCCCAAATGCGTGGGAGAAAGATAAGTGCACCTGTCACTGCGGCAAGAAGGGAAACCACAAGCACGGCACCTGCTGCCATGTCCTTGGCTTTCTTTGCCAACATAGAAAAGTGATAGTGACTGGCTAGATCCACCACATTTTCAATAGCAGAGTTTATAATCTCAAAGGCTACTACTAAGAAAATGCTCATTAGGAGAAAGAGCCATTCGATTCGTGACACCTGAAAAACAAAACCTGCAAGGATAACTACTAGAGCCGTCACTGCATGTTTTCGCATATTGCGTTCTTCCTTGATCGCAGTCAGAATCCCTGTGATGGCAAATTCTAAACTGGATACCAGGTCACGATTTTTCCATTTTCGTTTATTGTCTTGTGAGTCCATAGGCTGTCAAAATTTCTTCTTGTAAACCGAACATCTCCGCTTCTTCTTCCGGAGTGTAGTGATCGTAGCCGTTAATGTGTAAAAAGCCGTGTACTGCCAAGAAGCCCATCTCACGCTCAAAGCTGTGACCATATTCCTCAGCCTGCTCATGTGCTTTATCGATAGAGATGAAAAGTTCCCCAATATAGGCATCAAACTCAGACATCATCTCTACTAATTCAGGATTTTCAAGCAAATCCTCTTCATCAAAGGCAATATCCAACTCTGGTTTATACTCAAGGCTGATGACATCTGTCGGACGATCCGTATCACGGTACTCGAGGTTGAGTTCGTGGCTACGATCGTTGGTCACAAAAGTGACTGCCATCTCCTTGTCTTCTTTTCCTATTTTTTGGGCTGCAAATTCCAAAATTTCTTGGGTTTGTTGCAAGATTTCTTGTGAAACTTGACCAGTTTCATCTACCATTTCAATATACATGTACTTCTCGATTCTCTTTACTTGGCTTTATTATACCATATTTCCATGATTTTATTCTACCTTTTTGATATAATACTATGGAATACAATCACAAGGAGAGAACGATGTCATTTGACGGATTTTTTTTACACCACATGGTTGAGGAATTGCGAAGAGAGTTGGTCAATGGTCGCATCCAAAAAATCAATCAGCCTTTTGAACAAGAGTTGGTCTTGCAAATCCGCAGCAATCGCCAAAGCCATCGCCTGCTCCTCTCTGCTCATCCCGTTTTTGGTCGCGTCCAGCTGACGCAAACGACTTTTGAAAATCCAGCCCAACCTTCTACTTTTATCATGGTTTTGAGAAAGTATTTGCAAGGTGCTCTGATTGAATCAATTGAGCAAGTGGAAAACGACCGTATCGTGGAGATCACCGTTTCCAATAAAAACGAAATTGGGGATCATATTCAGGCGACTCTGATTATCGAAATCATGGGCAAACACAGCAATATTCTCCTCGTAGATAAAAGTAGCCATAAAATCCTCGAAGTCATCAAACACGTCGGCTTTTCACAAAATAGCTACCGCACCTTGCTTCCTGGATCGACCTATATCGCTCCACCAAGTACCGAGTCTCTCAATCCTTTTACTGTCAAGGATGAAAAGCTCTTTGAAATCCTGCAAACCCAAGAACTAACTGCAAAAAATCTTCAAAGTCTCTTTCAAGGTTTGGGGCGAGATACGGCAAACGAACTGGAAAGTCTATTGGTTCATGACAAACTGTCTACTTTCCGTCACTTTTTTGGACAAGAAACCAAACCTTACCTAACAGAGACTTCTTTCAGTCCAGTTCCTTTTGCCAATCGTGTAGGAGAGCCTTTTACCAGTCTTTCTGACTTGCTGGACACCTACTATAAGGACAAGGCTGAACGAGACCGCGTTAAGCAGCAAGCCAGTGAACTGATTCGTCGTGTTGAAAATGAACTTCAGAAAAATCGACATAAGCTGAAAAAACAAGAAAAAGAGTTACTGGCGACAGACAATGCTGAGGAGTTTCGTCAAAAAGGAGAATTGCTGACAACCTTCCTCCACCAAGTACCTAATGACCAAGATCAGGTTACCTTGGACAACTACTACACCAATCAGCCTATCACAATTGCTCTTGATAAGGCACTAACTCCCAGCCAGAATGCCCAACGCTATTTTAAACGTTACCAGAAGCTCAAAGAAGCTGTCAAATATCTGACTGAACTGATTGAAGAAACCAAGGCCACCATTCTTTATCTGGAAAGCGTTGAAACGGTTCTCAACCAAGCTGGGCTGGAGGAAATCGCTGAAATCCGTGAAGAATTGATCCAAACAGGTTTCATCCGAAGAAGACAGCGGGAGAAAATCCACAAACGCAAAAAACCAGAACAATATCTGGCGAGCGATGGCAAGACCATCATCTATGTCGGACGCAATAACCTGCAAAACGAGGAACTAACCTTTAAAATGGCTCGCAAGGAGGAACTTTGGTTCCATGCCAAGGACATCCCTGGAAGCCATGTCGTCATCTCAGGGAATCTTGATCCATCTGATGAAGTTAAAACAGATGCGGCCGAACTAGCTGCCTACTTCTCCAAAGGGCGCTTGTCAAATCTCGTGCAAGTGGATATGATAGAAGTCAAAAAACTCAACAAACCAACTGGAGGAAAACCCGGTTTTGTAACCTACACAGGACAAAAGACCCTCCGTGTCACACCAGACCCCGAAAAAATCGCATCTATGAAAAAATCCTGATTCCACTTGAAATCAGGATTTTCGTTTACATTTTACTCTGCAATCAAGGTTTCCAAACCAACCTTCATCATATCGGTGAAGGTGTTTTGGCGTTCTTCTGCAGTAGTGTCTTCATCTGGATTGACCAAGCTATCAGAAATGGTCATGATAGCAAGTGCATCAACGTGGTGTTGGGCAGCAAGATAGTAAAGAGCTGCTGCTTCCATCTCCACAGCCTTGACTCCCCATTTACCAAGCTCGATGTTCTTTTCAAAATAGTTTGAGTAAAAGACATCTGACGACAAAACGTTCCCAACGTGGGTGGTCATACCAAGTTCTTTGGCGATATGGTAGGCCTTGTCTAGCAAGTCAAAACTTGCAATTTGTGGAAAATCATACTGTGGCCAGTCGTTGCGTATGATGTTTGAGTTGGTTGCAGCAGCCTGTGCCAAGACCAATTCACGGACGTGGACATCCTCATTTAACGAACCCGCAGTTCCCACGCGGATCAATTTTTTCACCCCGTAGTCCACAATCAACTCGCGTGCATAGATAGAGATTGATGGCATTCCCATCCCAGTTCCCATGACAGATATACGGTGACCCTTATAAGTACCAGTGTAGCCAAACATGTTACGCACTTCGTTAAAACAAACAGCATCTTCAAGGAAATTCTCCGCAATAAACTTAGCACGAAGAGGATCCCCCGGAAGAAGAATTTTATCAGCAATTTCACCCTGCTTAGCAGCAATATGGATAGACATAGTTAAGATATAAAGGGCGACAGAGAACAAAGTAAAAATAGGAAACTGACGAAGCATCGCAGATGCTAGACAGTTTATCTTTTTTACACAGTTCTCCGCCCGTATTCAGTTCAGCAAATACGGTTTACCCATCCTTTCTTTTATTGTTATGAAAAGTTTTCCGCTCGTGTTCAAATCAGAACATACGCTCTACCTTTCTTTTTTTTATTTTTATATTTCATAGCTAGGAAAAATCGTATTCAATCATGACTCCGATAAGCCTACTACATTTTTATTTCAAACAGTTATTGATAAACTGACAATAGTTTTTAATCTTTTAAGATAAATCCTTGATTAGAAGAAACGGGTATTTCCTACCTAATTACTTTATTCTTTGACATCTTACACAGTATGCTAGCCCAAGGAAAGCGATCTAACACTTTTGCAAAACCATAAGCTAGGAAAGCAGTTACTAAGAGATACGGAAGAGAATCTAAACCTAGCCCAGTGAAACCTATAAGTAATCCGGTTGCAGAAATGGGCGCCCTCAAGGTCACAGATAAAAAGCAAACCGATCCCAAAAGCAAAATACTTGGCTGACTGTCCAAGCCTAGAATCATGCCCAAGAGAGCAGCTCCAGCCATCCCCAAGGCAAAAGATGGCGTAAGAGTACCACCATAGGCCCCTGCCCAAAGGATAATAAGAACGACCACTGCTTTTAGGAAAAACATGAGAAGCACTGTTTGACCACTGCTACCATTTAAAATTTCCTGAGCCATCATGCGTCCATTGCCAAGTAGATGCGGAAAGGAACTTGCCAGACCAACAAGAAAAAGAAAAGCTGAGGGCAATGTGAGAAGTATTCGTTTATCTTTTATCCTGTTTGAAGACACTTCTTTACTTGAACGACCAAAAAGCCAAGCTAGGGGGGTTAAGAAAAGAAGTAATAAAGGGACAATCCACACTTCCTTTAATGACCATGCAATAGCTGGAATCTGGTAGAGAGCATGATCTGAAATAACCAATCCTGCTGTATAGGTTGACACATAGGTAGTCAAACCGACTAAGACAAATCGCTTGATAGATAGAGTAATTCCTAGAGTCTCAAAAACGAAGAAAACACTTGTTAATGGAACCTGATAGACAGCCGCTAAACCAGCACCAGCACCACAAGCAAGGAGAAAGATGCGATCCTTCATAGACAGTATACATATTTTTCCAATTGGCCCGGCAAATAGAGTTCCAATCTCTCATGGCGCAGCTTCTTTGCCAATAGGTGCTCCCCCTCCAACTGCAATAATCTGCCAAATTGAATGAAATAGCTGTCTTAAAAAATGAAGCTTGTATTGTGAAGTCTCATCCTTCATCTGAGCTTTGATGGAATAAATCTTCGACCCTTTTTGCAAGAAGTACCAGACTAAGGACGAGCTAAGACCCACGATTATTAAACTTAGTCCTATCCGTGAGGAGGAAACTCCATCTGTCAAAAATCCACTATGATGCTCTGACTGACCAAAAGCTAGCCCCTCCACCATCTCTAAAAGATAATGGAGAAATATACCAGATAAACCCGAAACTATTCCTTGCAGAATTACTGCTATGAATAATCTAAAATTATAAGGGATTTCTCGAAAAATACTCCTCAATTCTATTAACATGATTACAATTCAGCAAGAATCGCTTTAAGCAAGCCTTTAAAGTCACCTTTAACACGTTCAGTCACTTCTACAACTTCCTCGTGGTTGAGTTCTTCTTGGAAACCAGCCGCAAAGTTAGTAATACATGAAATTCCCAGAACTTTCAAGCCTGAGTGGGCTGCCACAATAACTTCAGGAACCGTAGACATACCAACAGCATCTGCTCCCAGTGTCTTATAGGCACGAATTTCTGCAGGTGTTTCATAAGTTGGACCAGTTACACCGATATAGACACCTTCATCAAGCTTAATCCCGAGTTTCTTAGCCACTTCATGGGCAGTAGCACGGTATTCTGGAGTGTAGGCTTTAGACATATCAGGGAAACGGGGACCAAAGTCATCCAAGTTTTCACCCATCAATGGGTTTTGCCCCGTCATATTGATATGGTCTGAGATAGCCATCAAGGTACCAGGACCAAATCCAATACCTCCAGCTGCATTGGTTACAATGACACCTTCACATCCGAGAACTTTCATGACACGTACTGGGAAAGTCACCACTTCAAGAGGATTTCCCTCGTAAAAATGGAAACGACCTTGAAGAGCCAAGACCTTGCGACCTGCAAGTTCACCATAGACCAATTTCCCAGCGTGTCCGACTACTGTTGAGCGACCCCAGTTTGGGATATCTGCATAATCTACTACAACTGGATTTTCGATTTCTTCTGCCAATTCTCCAAGTCCTGATCCAAGGATTAGACCGAACTCAGGCGCTAGGATCCCCTTGTCTTTCAGGAAAGCAGCTGTTTCCTTGATTTTGTCTAAAAATGTCATTGTGTGTCTCCTTTATTATTTTTTAGCATTTGACCGATTTTGTCAAAAGTTTTAGCATTGCGAATGGTGATTTGGCGGTAGAAAGGCATCTTTAGCAAGTACTTGTGATAGGCAGTTGCATAGTAAGATTCTTCAGAAAATTTCCCCCAGAAAATCCCAAGTCTTCCAAAATGAACCACTTCATCTTCCAGTTCCAAACTGTCCACTTTCTCGATGACTTGATCCACATCCAAGCCCTCCGTGTAGAAGAGGACATCTTTTCGTGCCATGTCTTTTGTCCACCAATCTGGTAGATTGTCAAGCTCCGCCTCAAAGTCCTCTAGACCCAGTAAAGAAAAGCTCTGAATAAATGGATAATGGACTTCAAAGAAAGCCTCTAACTTTTCAACCAATTGGGCTTTGGGAACAGTCGAAGTAAAGAAAATGTTGCCACTGTTGATGTAGGTTTCAATCTTTTCCAGTCCCAACTCTGTCAATTCTTGACGAAGTTGCGCCATGACAACCCTATTTTTCCCTCCGACATTAATGCCCCGAACAAGTAAAGCATATCTCGTCATCTTATACCAATTTATCTAAGAAACTTTCCCCAATCATGGCAGTTTCAACACCAAAGTTATCCGCAACTGTCGCTGAGATATCTGCAAAATGTCCAACTGGAATCAAACCGTTTCCTTTAAAGGCAGGACTGTAAGCTAAAAGTGGAATATATTCACGAGTGTGGTCAGTTCCCGCATAAGTCGGGTCATTTCCATGGTCCGCAGTAATCAAGAGAAGGTCGTTCTCTCTCATGGCTGCGATAATTTCAGGCAAGCGTTCATCAAACTCATGCAAGCAATCACGGTAACCATGAGCATTGCGGCGGTGTCCATAAAGGGCATCAAAGTCCACCAAGTTTGTGAAAGAGAATCCTTTTTCAAACTCAGCAAGTCCCATGGTCTTCAATAATGTATCAATTCCGTGGCTGTTTGACTTGTTGTGGCCCATGTCATGGTTGATACCCGCACCGTTAAAGATATCGTTGATTTTACCAACAGCGTAAGTATCGATACCAGCCTCGTTCAATTTATCCAAAACAGTCGGTGCAAATGGAGATACAGCCAAGTCACGACGGTTAGCTGTACGAGTGAAGTTACCAGGCTCACCTACATACGGACGAGCAATGATACGGCCTAGAAGGGCAGGACGTTCAAGTGTAATTGAACGAGCGTATTCACAGATACGGTACAATTCATCCAAAGGAATAATGTCTTCGTGGGCAGCAATTTGCAAAACAGGGTCAGCTGAAGTATAGATAATCAACTCCCCAGTTTCCATCTGACGTGGTCCAAAATCGTCGATAACAGCTGTTCCTGAGTAAGGTTTGTTGGCTTCACGAATGACCTTGCGCCCTGAAAATTCTTCGATTTTTGTCAAGATTTCTTCTGGGAATCCGTTCCAGAAAGTATCAAAAGGCTCAGTAATATTGAGTCCCATGATTTCCCAGTGTCCAGTCATGGTATCCTTACCAAGTGATACTTCTTCCAATTTTGTTGCATAACCTATTGGGTTGCTTTCAGATGGTACAGTCTTCAGCGGTGTTTCACGAGGAATATTTCCTAGACCGATTTTAGCCATGTTTGGCACATTCAAACCAACTGTTTTGGAAATGTGTCCTAGTGTGTCAGAAGCTCCATCTGGAACCCCTGCATTGACAAAGTTATTGGCATCTGGTGCAGCTCCGATTCCAACAGAATCCAGTACCACCAAGTGAATACGATTAAATTTTGACATAGTCTGTCTCCTTTTATTTCCCTTTTGTTGAAGTTAAAATCTGAACGCCATTTCGTCCCGCTACGATGACCTTATCCACCATTTGGTTGAAAAAGCCATGCTCTACGACACCAACGACATGGTCCAATTCTTGTCCGAAAGCAATCGGATCTTCAATGACATCCAAGGCTAGGTCAATGATAAAGTTCTGCATATCGGTCACAAAACGTTGGCCATCTTTTTCACGAAAACTTGGTTTGTAGCCAGCTCGTTCAAACCGACGAAAGACCTGTTCTGCACCATACTGAACCACTTCTACTGGCAATTTAAAAGCACCTAGTTTCTCTACTAGTTTGCTTTCATCTACCACCCAAATGTATTCTTTTGAGGGCGTTGCCACAACCTTCTCCATCAGAAGGGCACCACCACCGCCTTTGATTCCGTTAAACTGGCTATCTACTTCATCCGCCCCGTCAACCGTCACATCGACAAAGTCCACTTGATCAATCGACTTGAGCGGGATGTTCAGACCCTCAGCCTGTTTACCAGTAACACTGGAAGTCGTCACTGCAGTAATCTGCAAACCTTCTTCCTTGATCCGACGACCAATTTCTTCTACGAAATAGTAGGCAGTAGAGCCAGTTCCCAGACCGACTACCATACCATCCTTGACAAACTCAGCAGCCTTGATACCTGCCATCTTTTTCAGATTCTCCACTTAAACACCTCCATTAAAGAGCTATTTTTATTATAACATGTATCCGTTTTTATTTCATGGATACACTTGAAAAACCCGAACATTTTTATTTCGGGTTTTGGTGTCCTATTTAACCATATCAGGATCGTAATCATAGAATCCTGTGTCGAGGAAACGGTTTTTAGGGTGTAACTTGCGCACTTCCTCATCTAACAAGAAGGCTTGGTCATGGCTGAAATTCCCCTCTTGGATCAAGTCACGCGCTTGAATAAAGAGTTTAGCAATTTCTACAAAATTCTGACCTGGGGTGTAAAGTCCCTCAAGTTTCCAGTGAGTAAAACCATGCTCCACCAATTCTGTCAATTTGGTCATCAAATCAAGGTCGTTATTTGCAAAGATATGAGTACCATGATTGTCTTCAAAGATGGAATAATGGCTTTCTGGGTCACTCGGTTCTGCCAAGAAGAGGTCACGTTTACGTGTCTTTTCATCATCGATGTGCGTGAAGTTATAGTAGTTTTGCAAGAGCGGACGCTTAGAATGGTGAATGACACTAGCTCCATAAACCAATACTTCAGCAGGAATTTCCAAAATCTCTGGCATCTTGAAGAGTTCAGCAGATGGAATTTCACGCGCCAAAACCGCCTCAGAAGCTCCTGCCTTTTGACCCCAAAAGTTAATCTGACGACTACTTGTCACCATGGTTGAAGCATCGTAGATGGTCTTGAAGGAATAGCCATCACGGTTGACCACGTAAAAGACACCTGCGTCCCCAACAGTAATATAGTCTGTCTTGATTTCTTCCAAGAAGTCTAGGAATGGCTTGATACGGTCCATCATATCTTGGTGCATGAGGGCATTAACCGCGACAATCAATTCCTTGCCTGCTTCATGAACCAACTTAGCGATGGTGCGTAAGTCTTCATGACTAAAGGTCGTTGGCAGACGAAGTCCAAAATCTTTCTCACCGACATAGATACGGTCTACGCCAACTTCGAGTAACTGTTCAACTTGTTCAATACTTTCAGCAGTTGCTGTAATGATAATCTTTTCCATAAGAAAAATTATACCATATTTCTCAAAAATCAGCTATGGTTACTGGGAGTTTCACAAAATGTTAAACATATCTCTATCTTTCCCAATCAAAAAAGTGAACAGTAACTTGTACTATTCACTCTATTTTATACATGTGTTTCTTCAACTAGGTGGCCATCGTTCATAACATAAATACGATCAACCTTATCAAGAAGACGAGTATCATGCGTAATCATAACAACTCCTCTACCTTGTTCATGGGCAATGGCGGCCAACATCTCCGTTACTTGGTAAGCACGCTCGGTGTCTAGACTGGCTGTCGGCTCATCTGCAAGAACGATGCTCGGATTGTTATAGAGCGCTCTGGCAATCGCCGCACGTTGACGTTCACCACCTGATAGAGCCTTGGGATACTGATCTTGTACCTTTTCCAAATCCAACAAGTCAAGTAACTCTTTTCGATCACTTTTACTATTTTTCCCCTTATCCAGTCTGTCAATCAAATCCAGCTGTTCCTTGACCGTTAGAAAAGGAATTAAGTTTGAAGCTTGTAGAATAAAGCCAAACTCTCTAAAACGGAGGTCTGTTTTCTCCTTCTCCGTCAAATTGCCTGTTTCTTTCCCCTTTACCAAAATCTTTCCACTCGATGCTTCCTGAAGTTGTCCAAGAGTTGTTAAAAAGGTCGTCTTTCCAGAGCCAGAAGGCCCAACGATAGCAACGAACTCTCCCGCATTTAGCTGAAAATTCGTTTCATGCAGGGCCACGACTTTCATCTTTCCTTCCCCATACGTTTTTGTCACTTGAGTCATTTCAATCAATGCTGTCATACTATTCTCCTTATCATTCTGCAATCGCAGTAATCGGGTCCACCTTTAGCAAGCGTGGAAGTGAAATGACACCACCTAGAAGGGCCATCAAGCAAATCACCAAGCTTAGGACAGAGTAGGCTATCCAACTTGGGTAGAAAAAGAAGGTAGCTGGTAAAACTAAAATCACTCCACCAATAGAAAGCAAGGCTAAAGCAATCCCCATACCAGCTAAGAGGAAGATTTGACAGAAAAGAGACCAAACAATGGTTTTGATCTGTATACCCTGAGCCCGCATTATTCCATATAGTCCTAGTTTTTGGATGGTAATGATATAAACAAAAATACCTACAATCAAGCCTGAGATGACAATCATAGCGAGAATCATCCCTGAAAATACATTAACCTGAGGGGTGTAACCAGGAATTTTTGATATCATTTTTGGGATGGAAATCTGTTTCAGTCCATCGCCGACCACTTCTATGTCATTTTTCAATACCAAGGCAGAGATGGAACGATTGGCTTTCAAGGTTCCTTGTAAGGTCCAATAAGTTGTCAGACTCGTAAAGACAACAGGCTCAGTGAAAAATTTATTTCCTTGAGTCAGGCCTACAATCTTGTAACTTGCCTCGCTTCCATTGAGCTGAATGGCATCACCTAGCTTCATCCCATAGTTCTCAAAAGACTGATCCACGACAACCTCATCATCTCCTTCAGGATAACGACCCTCCGTCAAACTAGGAGAGATAAAAGAATCCCAGTTTTGAGCAAAGATGGAAACGTTGATCTTTTCACTACCATCGACTAGATTGGTTACAGCGAACATATAGCCCAATGGAGCAGCCTCTTCAGAATTCTTATCCTTGTAGTCCTTTTCAGGAATAAAGGATGCCGTCAAATTATCATTTGCGTAGTCGGATAAAACGACACCTGTTGCTTGCCAATTATCAATAGCTGCTCGGTTGTTTCGCACAAGACCAAGAGCTAGACTGGTCATAAAAAAGACCATAAAAGCGATAAGAAAAATGGTCGTTAGAATCAAACTATATCGAAGTTTGTTTCGTAATATCTCTTTGATAGCAAGATACATGCTTATCTCCTTTTACTTTCCCGAGAGGTAGCAAGAAGGCCACCCAGTCCAATAGACAGAATCTCTGTCCTTCCATCCATTCAAAACAACTCCTACCAATACTCTTCAAAAGTATCCAGGTAGCAACTTAACAAATCATCTTAGGAAAAAGCCTCAGCTTGCTATCAATTTATATAAGTTATCCTTTCCTTTCTCAGTATATTTATAATAGAGAAAGTCAGGTCATCTGTTTTAAGTGTAGCATCCATGTTATCACTTTCTCTAGTGGGTGTCAAGAAGAGTGACTTAGAAGATGATAAGAGACTTTAGTAGTTTTGTAACCATTCTGTAACAATTCTCTGCATAAAAAATGATAAAATAGTTAGGTACTGTTAAGGAGAGAATCATGCCCGCAAGAAAATTAGAAGCTTATGAGTTTGAACAAATTCCCGAATCAAAACAAACTCCGCTTTATCAAGATTATACACCGGAAGCCCCAGTCGGCCCTGGCTTAAAAGAGATTTTATTTTTTGTAAATATTGCTTGTTTTTGTATTTTTATGGCACTTTTTAGTTTTATCTTTTTGGCCTTAAAACTAAATACAGCTTTATCATTTATTGTTGCTATGGGAACAAGCTTCGCACTTTTACAACTTCAACGAAAGATTATTAAACAAAAGATTCTAAAATAAAGGTTGGTACTACTACCAACCTATTTTCTAGTTATCTGAAAAGACAGTTATAAAACTGTCTTTTTTATTTATTCTTTCGTTTTGGAGGAGATTGGATAGCGACTTTAACTTCAAAAATCGTTCCTCTAGGTTTGTTATCTTTTACGCTAATCGTTCCTCGTAAGGCATCAACAATCTGCTTGGCCAAAGATAATCCAAGGCCAAAGCCACCTTTCTGACGGGTTCTCGCCTTGTCTACACGGTAAAAACGGTCAAAGATTTTCTTCTTGTCAGCAGCTGAGATTCCAATCCCATTATCCGCTACTGTTAGATAGAGGTGGCGATCTGTAGCATAAACCACAAACTCAATTTTTCCATCTTCTTCGGTATACTTGATGGCATTATCAAACAAGATGGTCATGAGTTGTTTTAAGAGCAACTGATCGGTCATGAAGGGACGATAAATCCGATTTTCATAGTCAAAAACTCGATCATTTTCAGAAGCAATTAACTCATAGTTGGTAAAGGTGGTTTTAAAGAATTGTGGAGAAACTTCTGCTATTTCTGGCTTAAGTCCATCATCTCGACGTGCTAAATTGAGAAGGTTGGTTGTAAGGAAACGCATATTCCGAACTTCTTCGAGGCTAGAAGCAATACTTTCGCTGGATTCCATGATCGTCGCTTCTGGTTTTCGAAAGAGAGTCTCTAAACGATTTTGTAAAACAGCCAAAGGTGTTCTCAGTTCGTGGCTTGCATTTTCAACAAAGGACTTCTGCTTTTGCATACTTTCCAGCAAGGGTTTGACACTGACACGTGCCAAGTAAACACTGGCAATTAAAGACAGGAGCCAGAAACTAGCCATGACTACAACAATTAAATGCTCGTGATTTTGGCTGATTTGCTCAAGCTGGCTGGTATTGATTAGAACCGCCGCATATTTAACATTGCTTGAAACAGTGGACGAATTTGTTTCCATCAAGATCATTCGGTAGGTTTCTTCCTGACCGTAGCTATTGACAACTTGGATTTGCCGAATATGATTCAACTCTTTCTTGTCCAGTTTGATCTTGTCCAAGCCTAAAAAGCGGTTACCCAGTAAGAGTTGGTTAAAATCCTTGTCAAAGAGCAAGACTTCCGTATTGGAGCTGACATTGGGCTTGATTTCAGCCTTGCTGGCATCCGCTGTTGCTGGTTGAATATCTTTGACTTCTTCAGTTGCCCGATTAAGGGCTAATTGGATGACAGCTTGAGGGCTAGTGCTAAGGGCTTGTAGTTTTTCATCTACAGAAGTGTAGAGACTCGAGTGCATGACCTGAAGGATAATCAAGGTCATAGCAGAGAAGATCAGGGTGAACACTCCAAAGTTTCGAATGAAATAACTGAAATCATCCGCATACCATGTTTTTTTTAGTTTATTGAACATCTTTTAAAATATACCCGACACTACGCAAGGTTTGAAGATTCTCAGCAAAGGCTGTCCCCTTCAATTTCTTACGAACTTTTGAGACATAGACTTCTACAACGGAAATAGTCGTATCGCTATCAAATCCCCATAGACGGTCAAAAATTTGTGTCTTGGGAAGAATGACATTTTGATTTTGAAGGAAGTAAACCAATAACTCAAACTCTTTTCCAAGCAGTTCCACAGGAGTATCTTCCACTTTTACTTCATTCGTTGAAAGGTTGACGACAATATCCCCATAGGTCAAGGTATTTTCGTTAAACTTACCTGAACGTTTGAGAAGGGCTTGGATCCGCATTTTGAGTTCTTCAAGGTAGAAAGGCTTGGTCAGATAATCATCTGCTCCCAACTCAAAACCATGTCCCTTGTCATCCAAACTTTCCTTAGCAGTCATGATAAGGACAGGGGTTGTAATTCCTTTTTCACGCAATTCTTTCAAAACTTGGAAGCCATTTTTTTCAGGCAACATGAGGTCAAGCAGAATCAAGTCATAAACGCCACTCTCAGCTTCGTAAAGTCCTTCTTCACCATCAAAGACCTGCATGACATCAGCAAAATCATCTAAAAAGTCAAATACTGAGTTTGACAGACCTAGGTCATCTTCTACTAATAAGATTTTTATCATCAGAAACTCCTCCTTGTTATGATTATTATACCAAAATTGCCTTAAAAAAAACTCAACTCTCTCTTGTTTTCAGATAGAAAGTTGAGTTTTTATTTACATTTCGAACGAATTAAGCTTTAGCATATTGGGCTACAACAGCTTCTACTGCCGCTTTCTCACGCTTAATCAAGTCAACACGCGCTGCAATATCCTTGATTCCCATCTTGATATTACGGCTAAGAGCAAGGTCAGAGAGTTGTGGTTCAAAGAATTCCTTGTACTCTGCCAAGCGTTGATCTGTTTTAAAGATATGCGATGGGAAGATGACAAAGCTATCAAAGCTCATATCACCACCAAGGGCTGCCTTAATCCAGTCCCAGTTTTCACGCGCCCAAACCCAAACAGTTTCTTGGGTAGCTTGGTGTCCTAGGAATTGGAGATACCATGAAGAAAGGTCTTGTGGTTTCACCACAAATTTATCTTTCCATGAACTAATCAAGGTTTGGATATTATCCGTATCTTTACTATAGGCAAGAGCCCCTGCCAACTGACGTTTGAAGACTGCATCCGTCGCATGAGTGTAGAGGTCCAGATAAGTTGCCACCAAATCCTTGGTCTCATGGTGTTTCATTTCATTGATGAGAACTTGAGCGCGAATTGCTGCTGGAAGTCCTGCAAGATTTTCCTTGTGAGTCGCAAAGATTTGGCTAGCGACTTGACTAGCTTCTGCATCATTGGAGCGAATCATCATGGAAATGGTCAACTGACGAACCAATTCATCTTCATCTGATTCACCATCTTTAGCTTCAAAACCAAGACGGTCATAGTTGTGACGAGCCAATTTAGCAACGAGACGGTTAAAGGATTTCTCAGTTTCTGTTCCTTCATCAATAAAGCGCTCAAGGGCAGAAATCACTTGAGAAACAGCTGAAACCACAAGGTAAGACTCTTCCTTAGCAAGTTTATCAAGCACAGGTAGCAAGTCAGCATAAGAAATGTGACCTGCCTCAGCAAGCAAACGACGTTCTTGCACGATTTGCAGTTTGCTTGTATTATCAAGTGTCTCTAGCTCAGCAAGAACAGCTTCTAACAAGTCTCCTTGATAGTCGGTAATGTAGTGGGCAGTATTTTCAGTGTTGAGACGAAGAGCTCCTTCATTTTCAGCAAGAAGAGCTGCATAGCCAGGAATTTCAATACTTTCAGTTTCGAGTGTATCTGGTAATCCTTTCCAGTTGCTGTTGAGTGGCACAACCCAGAGACGATTCTTGTCTTCGTGCTCACCGATAAAGAATTGTTTTTGCGAAATCTTCAAGACATCATTCTCAACTTTAACAGTAAGAACTGGATAACCAGGTTGCTCCAACCAAGAATCCATGAAGGCTGCCACATCACGACCAGACGCTTGTCCAAGGGCATTCCATAGGTCACGACCAATGGTATTTCCATATTGGTGTTTTTCAAAGTAGGCATGCAAACCTTTAGCAAAATCAGCATCGCCGAGCCAACGACGAAGCATGTGCATGAGGCGACTTCCTTTGGCATAGACGATAGCTCCGTCAAAGAGCGTATTGATTTCATCTGGGTGTTTAACTTCGACGTGGACAGACTGAACGCCATCAGTCGCATCACGTTTAAGTGCTCCCGGCACACCACCTGTTTGGAAGTCTTCAAAGATATTCCAAGTTGGCTCGATGGCATCGACACAGACGTATTCCATCATGTTAGCGAAGCTTTCATTGAGCCAAAGGTCATCCCACCATTTCATAGTCACAAGGTTTCCAAACCATTGATGGGCAAGTTCGTGAGCGATAACAAGGGCAACTTGTTGGCGGCTAGCAAAGGTTGAGTTCTCATCCACAACCAAGTAAACTTCACGGTAAGTGACAAGACCCCAGTTTTCCATAGCACCTGCTGAGAAATCAGGAAGGGCAATATGGAGAGATTGAGGAATTGGATACTTAACTCCGTAGTAATCTTCGTAAAACTCGATTGAGCGAACGGCGATGTCTAGTGAGAAATCAAGGTTAGATAGTGGGTGGGCTTTGGTTGAGTAGACACCTACGAGGGTACCGTTTTTAGTTTTAGCTGTTACCCCCTGTAAATCACCAGCACCAAAGGCTAACAAGTAAGAAGACATGCGAGGTGTTGTCTCAAACTTCCAGATACCCGTTTCCTTACGGTTTTCAACATCAATTTCTGGCATGTTTGACAAGGCCAATTCACCTTCTGCTTGGTCAAAACGTAGAGAAAGATCAAAAGTTGCTTTGGCTTCAGGCTCGTCCACACATGGGAAGGCTTCACGCGCAAAATGGCTCTCGAACTGAGTAGACAAGACTTCCTTCTTCACTCCATCAACTGTGTAGTAAGAAGGGTAAATCCCTGTCATGTTGTCTGTAATTTTTCCTGAAAAAACAATAATCAATTCAACTTGACCAGCCTCAGCCAATTCGATATGAAGGGCTTCATTGTCATGGTCAACTGTAAACGGACGAGCTTGACCCGCAACTTCTACAGAAGCGATTTCCAAGTCTTTTTGGTGAAGGGAAATACGGTCACCCTGTGCTTGACCAGTAATGGTCACCTTCCCAGAAAACGTCTTGGTCTCACGACTCAAGTCTAAAAATAAATCATAGTGTTCAGGAACAAATTGCGTAATAAAATGTTCAACTGCTTGCATAGTTTTCTCCTATTCTAAGTTTAAGAGCTGTTGCTCTTCTTCAAACAAACTTATTATATCATGTTTTGCTTAAGAAAAAAGGATTGGGCGGCGATTTCCAAAACTTTCTTCCTTCTATCTGTCTACAGAGGGTAGACCTTGCGAAACTCTTCCAAAACGACCTTGCTGTCAGGCGTAAAAGTTAGTCCTGCCTCTCTCAGCCAGTCAGCGAAACAGTCCTCATGAACCTGACGCCAATAGGCTAGGGATTTGTCACCTTCCCCTTCCTTAAAGGCATGGTCAGCAGAAACTTGATGAAAGGGCTGAACGGAAACCTTTGTAATTTCGACAATGCAGACAGCCTGATTTTGACTATCTAAAATGACGTCAAATGTCCCTTCTTGCGGTAGAGATTCGCCTTCTAATGCGTAGAGATCGTAGGCTGAGGCGGTTGCTGTCTTTTCGCCTTTTAAAACCAAATCTGCCAAGAGATCGGCTTCCACTCCAAAAGCCCAGGCATCTATCTCATCGCCGATAGAGGGGTTGATTTGCTTGTATGCTTTCCACATTTCTTGAGGTGTCATGGGTACTCCTTTTCATTTACTTTTTTATTTAAAGGGATAGAGTTGCTTAAATCCATTTATTAAAATATAGTCACGAAGAATTAAAATCATGCTTTGAATCTCATTATTAACTAAATCCCGATCGATTTCCAATTCATTGGAAAAAGTTTTTAAATACAATAAATGAAATAAGATTCCCATTCTTTTATTCATTTGCGAAACTTCATCCTTGGCTTTCTCTAACTCTGTTTGAAGAGAGTTTAATCTAAAACCTGTCAAAAAACGTTTGTGTACCTTTCTTTTCCCAAATACACTCACTTCATCACTATAATTTAATGCATAGAGAATCCTATCTCTTACTTGTGTTAGATATTTTTCTTCATCTATCAGAATAGCCAGTAAAGCAGAATTTTGCACAGGTTCCCAATAGCGATAATCACCGTCAAAGTTAACTTGAACCATTTTATCAATCATTGACTGAGCTAAAGCAGTATTATCGGACAGATACAAGATATAACTTAAGCGATTGAGAACATGCATAGCATCCATCTGAGTTTTTTTATTCTTTTTGGGGACCAGGTTTAAATACGATACTAACTCAGCATCGTTTTCAACCTCTTCGATTAGTTCTTTAACATTCATGTATCTACTCCTTTTAATACTTACAATAAGCCTTTACTCTATCCCATCATCTTTATTATATTCTATCATGCAGTTGACTGCATATTCTCCCCATTCCCAAAAGTCATTAAACTCTTCCCGTTGCTCCCAGCCTTCTGCAGCAAAGTCATGAATGAGTTGAACCCTATTGCTCTTTCCTATTTCAAAACAAGCAGTATCATCACAATCTCCTCTTTTAGCGAATGGAATCAACTTTCTTGTTGGATACCTTTCCTGCAACCCCTTGTACAGAGATAGCGCCCATTCTGAATCTAAAAAATACCAAATATCAAAATCAACTAAATTGAGTTCTACCATTTTTTTAAATGATTCAGGATACTGAAATATACTTTCATTCATTAAATAATTTTTCATCTCTCACCTTCCAATTTCTATAGCTTGTCATATCTAATTCTGGAAATCCTAGTAATTCAGACTTAACCTTCAAAACTAATGGCGATGCATTTTCTGTAGTAAGTTCTTCCAAATTCAACCAAAGTACATTTGCTGAATCATTACTTCCATCAAGAACCTCCTGAGGAATTGAATTTTGAGAGTGTTCAAAATCGAGTACTATATCATAAAAGGCCATGATATGATGTACTGCAAAGTCTTGCCCATCTTCTTGAACCAGCACATCATAAATCCTAGGATTAGCGTAACCCTTAAGCTTATATCCTGTCTCTTCCAAAACTTCTCTAATCAGAGTTTTCGTCAGTCCTTCACCAAGTTGCTGACTACCACCCGGTAGATCATAACGATGTTGATAAGGGCCTCTCGTTTTTTCAATGCAGAGAAGCTTCTCATTTTCAAAGCAAATGCCATAGACTCCAAAGTGATTTTTGATTTCCATCCAACTTCTCCTACTTCAAAGACCAACCACCATCAATCGTAATGATTTGTCCTTGCATGGCGCTTGCTTTTCCACTTGCTAAGAAAAAGCTAAGCTCTGCTACTTCCTCTGGATCAATCCAGCGCTTGATGGGCGTTTCACTAGCCACCCAGTCTGCCAACCCACCTGGCTCAAAATCCGCGGCGGTCATAGCTGTCTTAACAGCTCCTGGAGCGATACCAAAGACCTGAATACCTGCCTCTGCATAGTCTAGAGCCAACTGCTTGGTAAAGCCAGCCAAGGCGTGCTTAGACGAGGTATAGGCATGACCACCTCCGCCAGCTAGGCTTGAGGCAATCGAACACATATTGATAATAATTCCTTTTTTATTTTCTAGCATTTTTGTCAAATAATGTCGAGTTAGCTCAACAGGAGTTATGTAGTTGATTTCAAAAATCTCTTGAATTTCCCGCGCTGATTGTTCCAATAGGGGCTTATAAGCATCCAAAACTCCTGCAGTATTACACAAGACATCCACCTGAGGGCACCAGTCAAAAACAGGCTCTAAATCAAGAGTTAAATCTCTCTGTAAAAAGTGGAAATCACCGTCTAAGATTGGCTTTTCGACTTGATCCACACCGTAAACTTGATAGCCATTCTCTAAAAAGAGTCGAGCTTGAGCCAGACCGATCCCTAAACTCACTCCCGTGATCAATACACGTTTAGTCATGCACTTCTACCCAATCTGTCGCCAAAACATCACAAGGTGTCGGACTCCACATGGAAAAACCTTCCCCTTCTCCGGACACGTTGATTAGAAAATAGGGCGTCACTTCAAGTGCAACTCCGTTTTGTTCGATGGTGTCAAAAAGTTGGACATAGTTTTCAGCCCCTCCCCAACCAGTTCGTACATATTTTTTCTTAGCCTTTAATCCAGGCAGGATTTCTTCAAATGTCATGAGTGTCTCCTTTGTTGTCTACTTTTTTTATTATAACAAAAAATCGACAACCAATCTATCATGGTTCCCGATTTTGTTCTTCCCTAGTCTTTCCCACCAAGTTTGCTATTGATAGTCATCATGATACTGGCAATTTTCTCTCCCCAGTATGGGTCAGAAGCATAGCGTACATTCATACCAGAAGCCTTGTTTCCAAGATGGTCTCGTCCATAGTCAATGTAGTTCTCACGAATCCACTTAGCCGCGCCGAGGATCCCCTTATCCACATCATCAAATTTTTTGGCCGAGGTATATGGGCTCGAATCATAAGCTGCAATTCCAAAGAAGTTATTCTTATCCTTGGCAATCTGGCTCCGTCCCCAAGCACTCTCAAGTGCACTATGAGCCATTAAGTAAAGAGCATTCACACCATAGCGTTTCTCAGCTTCCTTAAAAATAGCACCCTTACCAGCGAGGCGACTATCCCGAATATTCATCAAAGAATAAACTTTATCCAATTCGGCTGCGCTGTAATTACTTGGTTTAGTCAAATTTCTAAAGAGGAAGGGATTTTCAATGGTAAAGCCATCAAAATGAATTCCATCAGTTGAATAATATTTCTTACCAATAGTCATAGCTGAGCTATGTGGCGCAACACGGAGACTTACATAAGGTGATAACTCATGGTAAAAATACTTGCCATCACTTGTATAATGAGGGACAAATTCACTATCTTTATCAATAGCTTCTAAATCACTTTTATTCATGAAGCCAGATAAACCAGAAACATTGACTGGTATTTGACTATCTTTTTTAGATTGGACATCTCCAAGTGAGACGATAGTTCCTTTGGATACATAACTCAATCTTTCACCAGAAGCGCTATAAATATAAGCAGTAATCGGTTTCACTTTGTAATATTTTGCCTCTGATATCCACTTCCCATTATTCTGGAAGGAATACTCTTTACCTTTGATCGTAAAAGTACCTGTTACATATCGACCATCATCTTTTAGATAGTACCAAGCATCGTAATCTTTGTCAAAAATCCATTCATTTTTGGCCATATAGCCACCTGATTTAAGGTAGTATGAACCAATCCATTCACGTGAAGCGTAGGTCCCACCTGACTTCAAGTAAAACCAGCTATTGTAGGATTTATCAAAAATCCACTCTTTTTCCGCCATAGCGCCACTATCTTTCAGATAATAGTCACTTTTCCACTGGCTACTTGCCATCACACCATCGCTATTGAAATAGTACCATGTTCCTTTTATTTTTTCCCATTTGTTGCGAGAAATCTTGCCTGAAGCTGTTGCATAGTACCACTTGTCAGATATTTTCACCCAATCATTTTCTGCCATGGCACCACTACCTTGGAAGAGATAGTCATTATAGATGGTGCGACTAAGCATGACACCATCCTTATCAAAGTAATACCAAGAACCTTCAATCTTTTCCCATTTGTCGCGAGAAATCTTGCCCGAAGCTGTTGCATAGTACCACTTGTCAGATATTTTTACCCAATCATTTTCTGCCATAGCACCGTTGCCTTTGACAAGGTAATCATCAATTATAGTATTACTGAGCATAATACCGTTTTTGTCAAAGTAATACCAGACGCCTTCAATCTTTTCCCATTTATTGCGAGAAATCTTGCCTGAAGCTGTTGCATAGTACCATTGGTCAGATATTTTCACCCAATCGTTTTCCGCCATAGCACCGTTACCTTTGACAAGGTAATCATCAACTATGGTATTACTGAGCATAATGCCATTTTTATCAAAGTAATACCAGACGTCACCAATTTTTTTCCAGTTTACGACAGGCTGGTTATTTTCATAAAAACGCCAGTTTCCTTGCTCTTTTTTCCAACCTTCCTTGATAACTTCCTCGATAACTTCCTCTTTTTTTTCCTTTTTGGATGAGTCATCTTTAGAAGAATTTTCCTCTTTTACAACCGGCTCTTTCTTGGGCTCCACTTGGGGAACTTCCTTTTTCGGAGTAGCTTCCTCTTTTTTCTCGACTACATCTGTGGTCTGAGTTTTTTTCGTAACCTGAGATTCTTCAGCATATACAGATGTCTTTGCAAATCCTGCCATAGAAAGAACGACAGTACTTGCAAGTAGTATCTTCTTCATTTTATTCTCCTCAGTAGAAAACTATCTACACTATTACTATTTTATAAACCTTATTGTAACATAGTTAACTAACGGAAATATTACAAATTGATGAAGATTCTATGTCTTGTTGACGATAAGGAAGACCTAGTTTATCTCAGACTGGCTTTAACTTCTCGACGGAGATTTTCCAAACTGCTAATGCCATATTTGTCCATGACTTTTGGCAGATTTTCGATGATATCAGGACAAGCATAAGGATTGGTAAAGTTAGCTGTTCCAACTCCGATAGCAGAGGCACCAGCCAGATACATTTCTAGCGCAGCTTTAGCCGAATCTACTCCTCCCATTCCAATAATGGGCAGGTCTGTTGTTTGGGCGACTTGGCGGATGAGTTTGAGGGCTACTGGAAAGACTGCTGGGCCTGACATCCCACCCGTTCCATTGGCCAAGATTGGCTTTCTGGTTTTGAGGTCAAAGCGCATACCGACTAGAGTATTGATCATGGTTAACCCACTTGCTCCTGCATCTTCTGCGGCTTTGGCGATGGTGACGATATCCGTTACACTAGGGGTTAACTTGACATAAACTGGCACATGGGAAGCTTCCACAGCCGCTTTTACCACTTCATAAGCTAGATCAGGGTCTTGCCCAATCAAAAGTCCATGATTGCCGTGATCCACATTGGGACAGGATATATTGAGCTCGATCGCTTTTACATTTGCTGCCTTCGAAATTCCTCGAGAAACGGCAGCGTACTCTTGTTTTGAAAAGCCTACAACATTGGCGATGATGGGAAGCGTAGGATATTCTCTTTCCAGCCAAGGCAACTTTTCAGATAAAACAGCTTCTAAACCCGGATTTTGCAAGCCGATTGCATTGAGCATACCAGCAGGTGTCTCTGCTACCCTAGGAGTTGGATTACCAAAACGGGGTTCAAGTGTCGTCGCCTTGATCATAATGGAGCCTAAAAGGTCTAAATCATAGTACTTGGCATACTCCTGACCAAAACCAAAACAGCCTGATGCTGGTATGATGGGATTTTTCAAGTCCAAGCCCGGTAGAGAAACTTGTAAACGATTTGTAGTCATGACTTTCTCCTTATAATACAACTGTTCCTGTACGGAAAACAGGGCCATCTTCACAGACGCGTTGGCTGACCGTCTCACTATCTGGCACTTTTAAGACACAGGCATAGCAGGCCCCCATTCCACAAGCCATACGAGATTCCAAAGATAGATAGGCTCTTGGGTGATCATGAAATCTTTGATTGATATACTTCATCATTCCTGGAGCTCCACATGAGTAGACGGCGTCAAACTGATTTTCTAAGTCATTGATGATGACTGACACATTTCCCTTAATGCCATAAGAACCATCATCGGTCGTTACAAAGACCTGACCATATTGGGCCAATTCCGTTTCGAGAATAACAGCATCCTTGTTAGCAAAACCGAGAACTGTTACTACTTTCACACCACGCGCATGCAATTCCTTGGCTACCTCGAGCAAGGGTGGAACACCAATCCCACCACCAACGAGGAGAACTCGGTTCTGGTCGTCCAAGTCAGACAAGTCAAAACCATTTCCCTGAGGCCCCATCACATCAAGAGTATCACCCTGACTTAATGTTGAAAAAATAGCAGTCCCAGACCCCTCTATCCGATAAATAAGATGACACTGCTTGTTTGCCTTGTCAATAGATGAAATTGAAATAGGACGGCGCAAGAGATGGGCATCATCAGGCACGCGCAGATGGAGAAATTGACCTGCTCGCATGGCTTCAACCATCTCCCCTTCTAGGACTAATTCAAAGATTGCCGGCGCGATTTCCTCCTGAGCAACCACCTTCATGGTTTCCAAACGAATGGTACCCAAACGCTTCTTACATGTGGGATTCATGACTTTTCCTCCTTAAATTTAAGGGGAGCAGATAAAGAAAAGGCCTTGCTAATGCAAGGCCTCAGTTGGGTTAGGCTAGAACTCATGCACACACTTAAAAAGTCTCCACAGAGAGTCCCCTATCCCTTTTATCTGACACCTTGTGAGTCTCTCTGGACTCCCCTTAAAGGTTAAATTTGTATTAGTATACTCTTTAGATGAAAAAAAGTCAAGTAGAAAACGAACATTCTACTTGACTTTACTGGATTATTTTTCACGAATGACTTCGACCTTGTAGCCGTCAGGATCCTTGACAAAGTAATAGTTTGGTGGGGTTCCTGGTAGGCCTTTGGGCTCTGTAACCTCATAGCCTTTGGCACTATGTTCTTGATGAAGAGCCTCAAGGTCAGGTGTGCTGAGGGCGATATGGGCAAAGCCATCTCCTACCACGTAAGGGCCGTGGTCATAGTTATAGGTCAATTCCAACTCGTAGTCATCACCCTCAAGTCCTAGATAGACAATGGTGAAGGCATAATCTGGAAAATCCTTGCGACGCAATTCTTTAAAACCAAAAGCATCTTGATAGAAGGCGATTGATTTTTCAAGGTTTTCTACTCGCAAGCAGGTGTGTAGCATTTTTGAAGCCATAGCTTTCTCCTTTATTTCTAAAAAGACTGGGACAATTCTGTTCCAGTCTTATCAATTATTATTTACCAAGTTTTGCTTTAGCTGCATCTGCAAGAGCTGTGAAAGCTGCTGCATCGTTAACAGCCAAGTCAGCAAGCATTTTACGGTTAACTTCGATTTCAGCCAATTTCAAACCATGCATCAATTGTGAGTAAGAAAGTCCGTTCATACGAGCTGCCGCATTGATACGAGTGATCCACAATTTACGGAAGTCACGTTTTTTCTGACGACGGTCACGGTATGCATAGTAGTAAGAGTTCATTACTTGTTCTTTTGCAGTACGGAACAAGATGTGTTTAGCTCCATAGTAACCTTTTGCTAATTTAAGAATACGTTTACGACGTTTGCGTGATACAACGCCACCTTTAACACGTGCCATGTTTTATTTCCTCCAAATATTTCCTAGAATTGTTTACTTACTGTTAGGCTATTATTTCAAGCGAGTAAGCATTGCTTTGATACGTTTGAAATCTCCTGAATGCACCATAGATGCTTTACGAAGATGACGACGTTGTTTCTTAGTTTTTCCGTGGAAACGGTGAGAAGTGTAAGCACGGAAACGTTTAAGTCCACCAGAACCTGTACGTTTGAAACGTTTAGCTGATGCGCGGTGTGTTTTTTGTTTTGGCATGATTTTTTCTCCTTTATTTAACTTTCTGACAACTATTTTTTGTCAGTTGCTGGCGCCAACTGCATGAACATTTGGCGTCCATCCATCTTAGCTCGTTGTTCGATGATGGCAATATCTTGTGTTGCTTCAGCAAACTCGGCTAAAACTTTTGCACCAATCTCTTTATGGGTGATCATACGCCCTTTAAAGCGAATAGATACCTTAACTTTATTTCCTTTTTCAAGGAATTTACGTGCATTGCGAAGTTTTGTGTCAAAGTCTCCCTTGTCAATAGTTGGACTCAGACGAACTTCTTTCACAGTAACAACACTTTGTTTTTTACGTTGTTCTTTTTGCTTTTTCTGGTACTCAAATTTGAACTTACCGTAGTCCATAATTTTAGCAACAGGCGGTTTTGCTTGGGGTTGAATCAATACTAAGTCAACATTTGCACTATCAGCCAATGCTTGCGCTTCGCTGAGTGGCTTGATGCCTAGCTGTTCTCCCTCAAGACCGATCAAGCGAACTTCACGTACACGAATTTCATCATTGATGAATAAGTCTTGCTTTGCTATGGTTTTCACCTCTTTTTTATTATTAGAGAAAAACAAGAGCGGGCTCGTAATGATACAAGCCCGCACGTTATGATAGCGTTTCTTAGAAACTTTTCATCCGTAGGGCCAGGCAACTTGATGTCACAAGGCGAGAAGCTCTCACTTCTGCTTTTCTCAACTTTTATATGATACCAAGTTTTCTAGCCCTTGTCAAGATAAAAAGTCATTTTTTCAAAAAATTTCTGTTTTCTTCTTGATGTCCGCATCAAAAAGAGAGAACCTAGTTGGTTCCCTCCCTGTGTTAGTTTTTTCCTCACCTTCCATATAGGAACGCTAAGACCTATTAAAAACTTCTTTTTTACGTGAACTTCCCCATCTTTCGATAAATAGAATCCCCACTAACAAAAGAATAATCAGGCAAGAAAGTAAGACAATACCCATGCTACAATTTAAATCTACATTATTAATCTGCTTAGGTAATCTTCCAGATAAAATCTCCACTGAACGCAAGTAAGTAAAGGGAATCAGATGTGCAATACTCTGAAGAGGCTGGATCGTTTGGATACCAAACAATAAGCCAACAATCCCGATGAGGGAAAGAAAGAGGACAGGCATTTTTTGCTTGAAAAAGTAAGCAATCAAGTAGACGACTTCCACAATGACAATAAAAGCCAAGAAAGTTAAGAGCAAACTAGGAAATAACACATCTTGTATCTTCCCAATAGTCACCTCTTGATTGGTTAAGCTATAGAACGGGTAGGGATAATCTAACTGTCCAAAACCACTTATCAGACTTCCCACTAGAAGAGAAAATCCACAGATTCCGATAAACAGCACGGTTACATAGCTCACCCCAACTCCAAGAGAAGACAAGGCAAATGTCACTTTTGAAAAAGGATACAACTGAGCTGTGTCGAGATTATTTTGATATCTTTCTGCGAACAGTTGTGTTAGCATAAAAATAATAGCAATCACAAACAAGGTTGGGATGATAGCCTCTAAAATCCAGAGAATCTGATCAATCCCGTGAGTCGGATAATCTAAATTGTGGGCTTTTATGTTCAAGGGATACAGGGCTTGGTAAGTCTTTCGTTCGCGGTCAACCGCCATTTTAAAGTCAGAGTCAGAAGTCGATTCCTTCGATACAATTTCATAACGCTTTTCCTCATCTTGCCACTGCAAATAGTAGGCTTCTTTCCAGCGTCCTTCTTTTAACAAAGCCACAATTTCTTTCTTTTGAGTCAAAAGATTTTTTTGTATGTCTAAATTTTCTTTAGCAAACTGATATTCCTCCGAGCTGGTGTCAGACATTTGGGAGAGTTTCTCTTCATTTTCATTGATAGCTCTCTCGTTGGCTGCAATACGAGTTTCCAACCGATTCTCCAAGCTGACTGAGTTTGCAGTCCGACTATTTAAATAAAAGGTAACACCGAGTACAGATGCAAATAAAAGTAAGATAATCCAGTTTAAGCGACTTTTGAAAACTTTCTTTAACAAAAATAGGCTAATATCTTTCATAACGGAACCTCTTCTATCTGCCCCTGACGAATGGTTACCATGCTATCGCAAATCTCCACCAACTCCTCTTTGTAGTGGGAACTCAAAAGAACCAGCTGTTCTTGTCTATTGATTTGTGCCAGCCTATCAAAAAACTTCTGTCGATAATATTCGTCTAAACCGTTTGTTACCTCATCCATGAGCCAGCATTTCGCCTGACTGAGGAAATACATGGCAATCACCAAGCGTTGCTTCATCCCTAAGGAATACTTACGAATAGGAAGGCTGATATAGTCAGACATTTCCCAATAGGCGATTTCATCACTCAAGTTCAGGCCTGACTTCCAGATGTTCTTTATGAGACGAAGGTAGTCCATCCCACTTAAGTTTCCATCCAGCCATTCAACACTCTCATAATAAAACAAAGAAGGAGAGGCTGCGATATGTCCACTACTAAGGGGAAGCAGCTTGCTAATAGCTCGGAACAGTGTCGTCTTTCCCGAGCCATTGATAGCAAGAAGGCCATAAATCCTACCCTTTTTAAAGGTGAAATCCGCATCTTGCAAGATGACTTGTCGCGTTTTTAAGGTAACATGAGTAAGAGTTAACATATCCAGCCCTCCTTTTTCTCAATTTTTAACGATTAATAGTTTCCTGTCTAGTAGTTAATGACCTCATAGCGAACATAATGCCAATCGGACCAACTTTATAGTCATTATAGAGTAATAAGCAGACCATCTTGAAATGTTTACACATTTTTATGTCTGTGGTGATTCATACTATACTTCCAAGCGGTATTGTAATCATACCGATAACTTAGTGATTGTCACAGCAGATACGCTGGACTGAAAAAGATCAATAGATAACAAACTGGCTAATAAAACAACTTTTTCTGATTTTTCAAGGTTTTCATTGCCTTTATATCATTACTATTGAAAACGCTTTTATTATATCGTTTTTCTCAGTATTATGCAACAGATTTTCAGTTTATTTCACTAATATATAACATTTCCTTCCTAACGAACACTTTCCATTCGCCAACTATTCCATCCTTTAAAGCGAATGGCTCCTTGCTGATCGGTTCGGTAAATCTTACTCTTGATGGATTCCAATCGTGTCAAGGTTTCCTGATGGGGGAGCTTGGCACGACTGTTCTTACCCACTGAAATAAGAGTGATCTCTGGTTTGAGTTTTTCTAGGAAAACTGGATTTGATGAAGTTTTAGCACCATGCTGGCCTGCTTTCAAGACATCCACTTCTATGTCAGGGTATTGCTTTAAAAGTTCTTTCTCTCCCTTCCCTTTCAAGTTTCCAGTAAAGAGAAAGTGCTTATCCAAAAGTTTTCCATGAAGAACCAAGGAATCATCGGCATCAGCTTCTCCAATTTCCCTTGG
The DNA here is from genome assembly GCF_007475365.1 of Streptococcus oralis subsp. dentisani. Classification (NCBI taxonomy): domain Bacteria; kingdom Bacillati; phylum Bacillota; class Bacilli; order Lactobacillales; family Streptococcaceae; genus Streptococcus; species Streptococcus oralis. Next base: position 736,894 of record NZ_CP034442.1, read on the forward strand.
AGATAATACTTCTAACTGACTGCCAAAAATCGGCAAGTTCTCCCCTGCTGTCACACTGCGTACCTTGATTTTAGTCGCTTGTAGTTCTGCTACAAATTCCTTCTGTGTCAGACTTCCTTTTGATACTAAAATCTCCCCGACATGGAAAGCCTTGGTCACCTCCAGCAAATCTCCAACATGTTCCTTGTCTGTGTTGGTCAAAATCAGCTGGTCAATCTTAGCTACTCCTCGACTTTTAAGATAAGGAATCAAGGTTTTCTGGGCATTGCTAGTAGTTACCTTCTTCTGCCAAGATTCGATTTTCTTATCAGATTCTGCCTTGCCTCCCACATCTATGAGGATGGTTTTACCAGTCACATCCCGTAGAAAAATACTTTCCCCCTGCCCTACATCCAGCATAGTGATTTCATTTTCCAGTGGATATTTGGTCAAGAAAAAGAGCCCCACGATAAAGAGACTAAACCCTGCTAGTCTTTTGATATTTTTTCTCATATCATAGACCAAGGCTAATGAAACTAAGAGAAGAATCAATAGCCATGCATTGGGTTGTCCAAAGACCAAAGGCCTGCTTGCCATCTGCGAAACCAAGCGAATTATGCCCTCCAACCATTCAAAGATAAGGTTAAATTGAACGGCAGGATAGACAAAAGAAAAGGCAAACAAGATAGATAAGAGTGGTAAGAAAATCAAGTCAAAAAGAAAGGGAAAGACAAAGGTCAAAAGGATAGACCAAGGCTGAAATTCTGCAAAATAGAAAGATAGAATGGGCAATATTCCTAAGGAAATGACTAGACTTTCTCTGGCAACAGCCTTGAGCCCCTCCCCTTCTTTACTTGTCATAGTCAAGATAAAAGCGTAGGCACAGGACAAGACACCTCCTGCCGTCAGGAAAAAGTTGGGCATGATGATAAAGAGGACAAGAACCGTCAAGGCGAAATTATCCAGGCCCTTAACACCATGTTGGGCTAGTAACTTTTGCAAGAGACTACGAATGACCGAAGTCGAGAATCCTGTCAGACCTGCATAGATAAGGGAAAAAGGATAAGTTAGCCACTTCAACTTTTCTTGAGTCAAGCCCAATCGTAATAGGAGTTTCTTAAAGGCATCCATGAAAAAGCCCACCTGCATACCAGACAAGGCAAAGAGATGGATAATCCCTAGACTAGAATAAAGCTCATTCATCTCCTCAAAGTCCGTATCCAGATGTCCTAGCAAAAGCCCCGTCATGTAGTTCCGCATAGGATCTGGAAAGTGCGTCTTGATCCAAACTACAGCCTTTCGACGTAAACTGGACAGATTTTCTCCTATATCCCAACTGCGAACCTGTTTAAGTGACTTGATTCTCTTGATAGTTAGTGTCTGGTAAATCCCCTGAGTCTTCAGATAGGCTTGGTAGTCAAATCCACCAAAATTTCTCTGGCCTTCTGGCTCGGACAGTTTTCCTTCTAGTTCTATCTCATAAATATCTGTCAAGGCCTGAAATTGCTCTTTCTCCTCCTCGGACTGGAGTTTATAGTAGACTTGGAAAGTACGGCCGTCGGCCTTGCCCCTAAAGGACAGACTATCTCCATTGACCTTGATGGTATCTGGCAAAATTCGTACCCTCTCAACAGAATCCGCTAGGTTTTGACTAGCTTGACTCTGCTGCCAAGCTTGAAACAGAAACCAAAAGCCAAAGGCTCCACAAATCGCTAAAACTTTGCCTGCAGATTTCCAAGGAAATTGATGAAAGAGACAGAGCAGCAAAAAAACAAAGCCTAGTAAAGCAAGATAAGATACTGAGAAAATGGCATAGTAAAGCCAAAGTAATAGAAAACCCAGATAGATTAAGGGGATAGGAAGACTCTTAATCCACTGTAACATAGTCTTTTAACTTTTCTATGGTCTTTGCGCCAATACCAGAGACCTTCTTGAGTTCGTCTACAGACTTGAACTTACCATTTGCCTCACGATGGTCGATAATATCCTGGGCTCGTTTACCTCCCAGTCCTTTGACCTGCTTGAGCTCTTCCAGACTAGCTTTGTTTAGGTTGACCTTCTTTTCTTTACTTGTCGAAGGAGTCGTTCCAGAGGCAGTCTGCTGACTAGCTTCTTCTCCCTTTGTAGGAACGTAAACCAGAGCCTCATCACTGATTTTCTGAGCTAGATTGAGCGACTTGCTATCTGCTTCCTCTGTCAATCCACCTGCCTTTTGAACAGCATCATGGACCCGACTCCCTACTGGCAAATCATAGATCCCCGGCGATTTAACAGCACCTTTGACATCTACTGTGATCAGATCTTGTTCAGGAGATTCTTCCTTTTCTTCCTTCTTCACTTCTTTTTCAGACGATGAATCCTTTGAAACGGCTGCAACTTCAGCCGGCAAATTTGTTTCTTTCACAGATGTTTGTGAACTTGGCTTTAGCAGGAAAAAACCGCCTAAGGCCAAACCCAAACCTGCACAGATGACAATGATTTTATATTCTTTGATTTTCTCGATAATGACTTCCATATTTTCTCCTCTCTTAAGTTATTCGCAAGAGAAAGAAAAAAACAGCTGAAAAATCTTTTCAACTGCTTATTTATTTGCAAAATAGTCTTCCTTGGTCAAGACATAATGAACTCTTGTGACGATTCGACTTTTTTCATGTTGATCCATACAAGCATATGGTTCTGCATGGGAAAAGCGCATGCCTGATTTCTGCATGACCTTGCCAGATGCAGGATTTTCCTTATCGTGAAGGGCGGTCAACTTGTTCATTCCAATCTTCTCAAAAGCCAGCTCAATCACAGCTCGATTGGCTTCCGTCGTCAATCCTTGATTCCAATAGTCTTTATTGATAATATAGCCGATTGCAGCCTTTTTAAGGACAGGGTCGACCTTGTGTAGGTCAATGGTTCCAATAAATTTTCCATTGCTTTTTAGTTCAATCCCCCAGCGTCCCAAGGGATTAGCCAAGTAGAACTGAGCAATGTTATTCTTGGTTTCTTCCAAGCTTTGATTGGTTGGAAAAGTGTAGCGCGTATTTTCTCTGTCTGAGGCATATTCAAACATAGCTTCTGCATCATTCAAGGTTACAGGTCGGAGCAACAACCGCTCCGTTTCTATAGACGGATACTGGGCAAATTTCACAAATATTGATTCCATACTTTTTCCTCCATTAAAGCTTGATTCTCATTAGTCTAGCACAAATAAATTTTGATAACAAGTTTTTCTTGATTTTTGAAGCGGTTTCATATACAATAAAACCATCACATTTTTGATTTATAAAATGGAATGTGACAGTTAAAATAATCCCGTCAATTGAAAGGTAGGTTATCTCTATGTTAATTGGAATTCCAAAAGAAATTAAAAATAATGAAAACCGCGTTGCCCTCACACCTGCTGGTGTCCATAGCTTAGTTTCTCGTGGACATCGTGTCCTCATCGAAACAAATGCTGGTCTCGGTTCAGGATTTACTGATGCAGTCTATCAAAAGCAAGGAGCTGAGATTGTCGCTACTGCTGCTGAAGCCTGGGCTGCCGAATTAGTCGTGAAAGTAAAAGAACCACTAGCTTCTGAATACGGATACTTGCGCGATGATCTTCTCCTCTTCACTTACTTGCACATGGCAGCTGCTCCAGAATTAGCAGATGCTATGTTAGCAGCAAAAACAACAGGAATTGCCTACGAAACTGTTCGTGACAATCAAGGACAACTACCGCTCCTCGTTCCTATGAGTGAGGTTGCTGGTCGTATGGCGGTTCAAATCGGAGCTCACTTCCTTACCAAACAAGCTGGTGGTTCTGGTGTCCTACTTGGTGGTGTACCAGGTGTTCCAAAAGGAAAAGTAACCATTATCGGTGGCGGTGTTGTCGGGACACATGCTGCCCGCATCGCCCTTGGACTTGGTGCTCAAGTGACTATTTTAGATATCAGTGCGAAACGTCTCTCGGTTCTAGAAGAAGTCTTTGGAAACCAAATTCAAACTCTTATGTCTAATTCATTCAACATCGAAGCAAGTGTGAGAGATGCTGATGTGGTGATTGGAGCGGTTCTCATCCCTGGTGCCAAAGCACCGAAATTGGTGACAGATGAGATGGTCAAACAAATGCGTCCAGGCTCCGTCATCGTTGACGTTGCCGTTGACCAAGGCGGTGTTATCGCAACAGCAGATCGTGTGACAACACACGATGAACCCGTCTATAAAAAACACGGTGTACTCCACTATGCTGTTGCCAACATCCCTGGTGCCGTAGCTCGTACTTCTACCATCGCCCTGACCAATGTCACCCTTCCTTACATCGAAGCCTTAGCTGGAAAAGGCTTTAAGAAGGCAATCACTGAAGATCAAGGCTTACGTGAAGGAGTTACAACTTATCAAGGATACTTAACCAGCCTTCCAGTTGCCCAAGGGCTAGATAAAGAGCACACTTCGATTGATGAACTTGTCTAAAGACATCAACTAATTAACACAGATACGAGAAAGAGCAGTTTCATCTGAACTGCTCTTTTTTGCTATTCTGTTTCTTGGTTCTGTTCTTCATTTTTAATTGGAGCTGGCTCATAGGCTCGGATAATTTGAGCGACAACTGGATGGCGAACCACATCCTTGGCTGAAAAATGAACAAAATCAATTTGGTGAATGTTCTTGAGCTTTTCTTGGGCATCAATCAAACCTGACTTGACGTTACGCGGTAGGTCAATCTGACTGATATCTCCATTGACAATCATCTTAGAATTAAAACCTAAACGCGTCAGGAACATCTTCATCTGCATGATGGTCGTGTTTTGCGCCTCATCGAGAATGACAAAGGCATCATCCAAAGTCCGTCCACGCATGTAAGCAAGAGGAGCAATCTCAATGATTTCACGCTCCATGAGACGAGTCGTTTGGTCTTTACCGAGAATCTGATACAAGGCATCATAAACTGGTCGAAGGTAAGGATCCACCTTCTCTTTTAGATCACCCGGAAGAAATCCAAGACTCTCACCAGCTTCCACTGCTGGACGAGTTAGGATAATACGCTTGACTTGCCCACGTTTAAGAGCAGTCACTGCCAATGTAACCGCAAGGAAGGTCTTCCCTGTCCCTGCGGGTCCAATTCCAAAGGTCACATCATGCTGTTTGACACTATCCACATAAATTTTTTGACCCAAGGTTTTGACACGAATAGGCTTGCCTGTATTGTCCTTGATAATTTCTTCTTCGTAAAGGGCGACAAACTTGTCAATTTCATCGTTTTTGACCATGTTAATCGCAGTCACCACATCTGGCGTACCGACAGTCATCCCACGATTCACCAAAACCATCAAGGCTTGGATAACCTGACGGGCTTCTTCACATGCAGCTTCTTCTCCCAAAACCTGGACAATCTCCGTACGAGCATGAATCACCACATCAAGCTCTTCTTCCATCAAACGAAGATGGCGTTCATTGGAACCAAAAAGATGAAACAGGTCATCTGGATGACTCAGTTGAATGTCTATTGAATGTTCCTTCAAATAAAGAACCTCTCTAATCCTTTTATTTCTTTTTATTATAGCAAAGAGAACAATAAAATACTAGCCTCATCTCATTGTCTCTAGTGTTCTAAGTATTCTTGCCAAATAGAGTCAAAATCCCCTAGGTTGAAAGAGAAACTGGCATGTTCCTCCAAAAAGCGACTCACCTCATCAAAATCATCCGTGTGTTTTGGAAAGGCTGACTCTTCAAAAGCGAGGTCTGCCAAGATGGCTTTGGGACTGTTACTTTTAGGATTGCGCTCAGTCATGAGCCAAGTGTAAAATGATTTTCTCAATTCTTTCTCCTATCAAGACTTTTTTGATGAAACTTTTCTGATTCTTGAAAATTCCTGGACTTAGCCTCTGACACATAGTGATTTATAAAATCTGATTTAGCAGCTGTATAGGCATCACGATTGTGTTCAAATTTTTTCCACAAATCCAGTTTTAATTCCTGATACGCTTGAGCGATATCTGGATGCTGACAGAGATAATCTCTAAAATAAATCTCGTCATGATCTCCCATCAGTCGCAAATGTAGATGAAAAACTTTTTCGGCAAAGCCCTGCTCTGTGTAGCCTTTATTTAGCGAAATCCTGCTAGGACTCTCCGACATCACTAGCCAACCATTCTTCACCAATAGATCCCTGACCTTTGCTAAATCCTCTATTTTGCCTACTTCTAATAGAATATCAACGATGTTCTTGGCCCAAATATTAGGGATAGCAGTGCTACCGATATGTTCTATTCTTTTAATGACATTTTCACCCAGTATTTTTTTCAGATTTGCTTTTTCCGATTCATACCAGTCTTTCCACTCTGATTTATGCTCTACCAGAAAAATAGGAAAAAGTTGCCAGAGTTCCTCTAAACTCATTTCTTCAAGTTTCTTTATCATACTTAGAAAGCCTAAATCAACTCTGTACCAAACTGATCTTGCTTGATTTTTCCAGCCTTCATCAAGCCACCGAGTACTTTCTTGAACTGACCTTTAGAAATGCCAAAGGTTGCCTTGATGTCCTCAGGGGATGACTTATCATTCAAGGTCATGAAACCGCCATTGCTTTCCAAGTAAGTCAAAATCATCTGGGCATCATTTTCCAACATCTCAAAAGAACGTGGTTTAAGGGAGAGGTTCAGAGTGCGGTCAACCTCACGGAAACCAATGACACGCGCTTCTAATACTTGTCCTAAACGTGGCTCTGCATAGCGCTCACTTGGGTGAATGAAACCAAGCATGTTATTCTCTGGTAGGTAAACAAAAGTCCCTGACAGCTTGAGACGATAAACAATGGCTGGCCAGTTTTGATTCTGCATGTTGTTGTAAGCAGGACGAGCCAGACGCTGGAAGTCTTCCTGATAAGCCAAGAGGCCCCAGATTCGGTCTTTCTTGTCCACTTCAAGACGGATGTAGAGTTGATCCCCCTTCTTTGGCCAGAGTTCCTTGAGCTCAGGGAGAATATCAAGCGAAACCACAATTTCCTTATCGGGTAGACCGGTATCCACAAAGACACCCAAGTCCTTACGAACTTCTGTTACGGTTCCCCAACCAAATTGGTCCTGAGTCGCAGTCACTTCTAAGGTTGTCAGGCGAAGTTTTTGCTTCATGTCCGTGTAGGCAAAACCTTTGACCGTATCCCCTACTGTATGTTGACCTTCTTCCTTGGCAAGTGCATAGGTTTGACCATCCTTTTGCACAAAGTAAAAACGGTCATTTTCATCAATGATGAGTCCAACGATAAAACTTGCAAGATTTGTATTCATATTTCCTTCTTTCGAATAAAACTCAGCCAGCAATGCCAACTGAGTTTTTTTGTTTATTTTTAGACTTCCAAAAGTTCTTTTTCTTTATTGGCAGTCATATCGTCGATGTGTTTAACAGCATCGTCTGTTACTTTTTGAATATCTTTTTCAAGAGTCTTCAATTCGTCTTCAGTGATTTCTTTTGCTTTTTCTTGTTTCTTAGCTTCATCCATAGCATCACGTCGGATATTGCGGACAGCCACTTTAGCATTCTCACCGACCTTCTTCACTTCTTTAGCAAGGTCACGACGAGTTTCTTCTGTAAGAGCAGGGATAACCAAGCGGATTACAGAACCATCGTTAGCTGGTGTAATACCAAGATCAGAAGCGTTCAAGGCACGTTCGATGTCTTTCAATGAAGACTTGTCAAATGGTGTTACCAACAAGACACGCGCTTCTGGAATAGTGATAGAAGCGATTTGGTTAAGAGGAGTTTCGACTCCATAGTATTCTACGTGGATACGGTCTAGCAAGCTTGCGTTGGCACGACCGGCACGGATACCACCAAATTCACGAGCAAGTGATTGGTGAGACTGGGTCATTCTCTCTTTAGCTTTTTCTACAATTGCGTTAGCCATAATTTTCTTATTCCTTTTCTTCGATATTGTTTGAAACTGTTGTTCCGATATTTTCACCAAATACGACACGTTTGATGTTGCCTGGTTGGTTCATGTTAAAGACAACCAAGTCAATGTCGTTGTCCATAGAGAGGGTTGAAGCTGTTGAGTCCATGATACGAAGACCTTTGTTGATAACATCACGGTGGGTCAATTCTTCAAACTTAACGGCTGTTTTGTCTTTCTTAGGATCGGCATTATAAACACCATCTACGCCATTTTTAGCCATAAGAATGGCATCCGCTTCGATTTCAGCCGCACGAAGAGCTGCTGTTGTATCTGTTGAGAAGTAAGGTGAACCAATTCCAGCACCAAAGATAACGATACGGCCTTTTTCAAGGTGGCGAAGAGCACGTCCACGTACGTAAGGCTCAGCCACTTGTTGCATAGAAATAGCTGTTTGCACACGCGTATCAACACCAACTTGCTGCAATGAATCTGCCATTACAAGAGCATTCATCACGGTCCCAAGCATTCCAGTGTAATCTGCCTGAACGCGGTCCATTCCTGCTTCTGCTGCAGGTTCTCCACGCCAGAGATTTCCTCCACCAATAACAAGGGCAATTTCGATACCTAAGCTATGAACTTCTTGAATCTCTCTTGCGATTTTTTGAACTGTTTGGATATCAATCCCTACGCCACGTTCACCTGCAAGAGCCTCACCTGATAACTTGATTAAAATACGTTTATACTTGGGATTCGCCATTTTTACTCTCCTTTTTTCATCCTACCTATTTTATCACAATTTCTTAGATTTTTATAGTACCATGAGCAATTCTTTCAAAAAAATTAGACCGTTAAAAATTCCTCTAAGTCAGAAAGAGCGCGCTCTTCAATTTTTTCATAACGAGCCTTCTTATCACGGATACGCTCGCCTTCCAACTCCTTGATAATCCCAAAATTGACGTTCATTGGTTGGAAATGTTTGCTATCTGCATGAGTGATGTAATGAGCTAGACTTCCAATCGCTGTGGTCTCTGGGAAGATAGCTGCGCTTTCTCCCTTGAAGAGTCGAGCCGCGTTAATACCTGCAACCAAGCCTGACGCTGCTGACTCAACATAGCCTTCCACACCCGTCATCTGACCTGCAAAGAAGAGATTGGGTTGTTTCTTAGAACGGTAGGTTTGCTCGAGAAGATTTGGTGAATCCATGTAAGAATTGCGGTGCATGACACCATAACGAACAAACTCCGCATTTTCAAGACCTGGAATCATTTGGAAGACACGCTTTTGTTCTCCCCATTTGAGGTGGGTTTGGAAACCGACGATATTGTAGAGACTACCAGCCGCATTATCCTGACGAAGCTGGACAACTGCATACGGTGTTTTGAACTCCCCGTCACGAGGGCCTGTATAATCGTCTGGATACTCCAGACCAACTGGTTTCATAGGACCATAAAGCATGGTTTTAATGCCACGCTTAGCCATGACTTCGATAGGCATACAACCTTCAAAGTACTTTTCTTTTTCAAAAGAATTGAGCGGTACTTCTTCCGCATGGACCAAGGCTTCATGAAAATCCATAAACTCTTGCTTGGTCATTGGAGCATTGAGGTAGGCTGCCTCTCCCTTGTCATAACGAGACTTGAGATAGACCTTGCTCATATCGATAGTATTGACATCGATAATAGGCGCCGCCGCGTCGTAGAAATAGAATCCATCGCCGTCATTAAGGGCATGAATCTTCTCAGCTAGAGCATCGCTGGTCAAAGGACCAGTAGCGACCACTGTAATAACATCTGTCGGCAATTCTGTAATTTCATCACGAACCACCTCAATCAAGGGGTGGTTGGCCACTTTCTTAGTCACCATCTGGGAGAAACCATCTCGATCCACCGCAAGGGCACCCCCCGCAGGAACACGTGTAGCCTCAGCAGATTCCAAGATAACAGAACCCAAGCGACGCATTTCTTCCTTGAGGAGCCCAACCGCATTTGTCAGAGCATCCCCACGAAGAGAATTGGAACAGACCAACTCGGCAAAATTGTCTGTTTTGTGCTGGGGTGTTGACTTGACACCACGCATTTCATAGAGTTTAACTGGAATACCACGCTCTGCGATTTGGTAGGCTGCTTCAGAACCTGCTAAACCTGCTCCGATAACATTGATATGAGATTGAGACATAAGACTTTTTTACCATTATGGGAGAAAAATCCGAAGAGAAAAATCCGCTCTTCTTTTTCTTAGCTTTTAGTAACAGCCTCCCATAAACTTTCTATAGATAATCACTTCTACTAGTATAACAAAAAAGGTAGGCAGAAAGAACTAAAAAGGCCTATAGATTAAAAATGAGCCTACAAACAAACCCCAGATAGCCTTGAGCCATCTGGGGTTCTTGTGTTCATCGCTAAAATGATATCAGCAATTTCATTTTAGTCGATTTCTGGGACTTAGTCTTCTAAATCCATCTCAGAAGCTGCTGATTTCTTCTTCTTGCCAAGAAGAGAGGCAGTTGCCAAGGCAGCTACTCCTAATCCAAGACCAGCAAATTGGTTACTTGCAGTTCCTGTATTTGGAAGTTTTCTACCGTTTGAGCGTCCTGGTCCAGCAGGTTGTTGTGCAGGAGCTTGTGAGTGGTTCAAAGCGCTTGAGATTGAAGCACTGTCAGACAAGCTAGCTGAGGTACTTACGCTGTCGCTCAAGCTTGTGCTTGCTGATTGGCTCGCACTAATTGATGCAGATACGCTGTTGCTCAAGCTTGCTGAAGTACTTGCTGAAGTTGAGGCATCGCCTGAACCATTGCTTGTACTTGTTGAACCTGAACCGCTACCTGAGTTGTTGCTTGCACTGATTGAAGCTGATGCGCTTTGGCTAGCTGATACAGATGCTGAAACTGATTGACTTGCTGAGTCATTGCTTGTGCTTGTTGAACCTGAACCGCTACCTGAGTTGTTGCTTGCACTGATTGAGGCAGACACGCTGTTGCTCAAGCTTGTGCTTGCTGATACTGAAGCACTGATTGAAGCGGATACGCTGTTGCTCAAGCTTGTGCTTGCTGATTCAGATGCACTGATTGAGGCAGACACGCTGTTGCTCAAGCTTGTGCTTGCTGATACTGAAGTACTGATTGATGCAGATACGCTGTTGCTCAAGCTTGTGCTTGCTGATTGGCTAGCACTGATTGAAGCACTTACGCTGTTGCTCAAGCTTGTGCTTGCTGATTGGCTAGCACTGATTGAAGCACTTACGCTGTTGCTCAAGCTTGTGCTTGCTGATTCAGATGCACTGATTGAAGCAGACACGCTATTGCTCAAGCTTGTGCTTGCTGATACTGAAGTACTGATTGATGCAGATACGCTGTTGCTCAAGCTTGTGCTTGCTGATTCAGATGCACTAATTGAAGCTGACACGCTGTTGCTCAAGCTTGTGCTTGCTGATACTGAAGCACTAATTGAAGCTGACACGCTGTTGCTCAAGCTTGTGCTTGCTGAGTGGCTCGCACTGATTGAAGCTGACACGCTGTTGCTCAAGCTTGTGCTTGCTGATTCAGATGCACTAATTGATGCAGACACGCTGTTGCTCAAGCTTGTGCTTGCTGATACTGAAGCACCAATTGAAGCAGACACGCTGTTGCTCAAGCTTGTGCTTGCTGAGTGGCTCGCACTAATTGAAGCTGACACGCTGTTGCTCAAGCTTGTGCTTGCTGATTCAGATGCACTGATTGAAGCAGACACGCTATTGCTCAAGCTTGTGCTTGCTGATTGGCTAGCACTGATTGAAGCAGATACGCTGTTGCTCAAGCTTGTGCTTGCTGATACTGAAGCACTAATTGAAGCTGACACGCTGTTGCTCAAGCTTGTGCTTGCTGAGTGGCTCGCACTGATTGAAGCTGACACGCTGTTGCTCAAGCTTGTGCTTGCTGATTCAGATGCACTAATTGATGCAGACACGCTGTTGCTCAAGCTTGTGCTTGCTGATACTGAAGCACTAATTGATGCAGACACGCTGTTGCTCAAGCTTGTGCTTGCTGATTCAGATGCACTAATTGATGCAGACACGCTGTTGCTCATGCTTGTGCTTGCTGATTCAGATGCACTAATTGATGCAGACACGCTGTTGCTCAAGCTTGTGCTTGCTGATTCAGATGCACTAATTGATGCAGACACACTGTTGCTCATGCTTGTGCTTGCTGATACTGAAGCACTAATTGAAGCAGATACGCTGTTACTCAAGCTTGTGCTTGCTGATTGGCTAGCACTGATTGAGGCAGATACGCTGTTGCTCAAGCTTGTGCTTGCTGATTCAGATGCACTGATTGAAGCAGACACGCTATTGCTCAAGCTTGTGCTTGCTGATACTGAAGTACTGATTGATGCAGATACGCTGTTGCTCAAGCTTGTGCTTGCTGATTCAGATGCACTAATTGAAGCTGACACGCTGTTGCTCAAGCTTGTGCTTGCTGATACTGAAGCACTAATTGAAGCTGACACGCTGTTGCTCAAGCTTGTGCTTGCTGAGTGGCTCGCACTGATTGAAGCTGACACGCTGTTGCTCAAGCTTGTGCTTGCTGATTCAGATGCACTAATTGATGCAGACACGCTGTTGCTCAAGCTTGTGCTTGCTGATACTGAAGCACTAATTGAAGCAGATACGCTGTTGCTCAAGCTTGTGCTTGCTGAGTGGCTCGCACTAATTGAAGCTGACACGCTGTTGCTCAAGCTTGTGCTTGCTGATACTGAAGCACTAATTGAAGCAGATACGCTGTTACTCAAGCTTGTGCTTGCTGAGTGGCTCGCACTAATTGAAGCTGACACGCTGTTGCTCAAGCTTGTACTTGCTGATTCAGATGCACTGATTGAAGCAGACACGCTGTTGCTCAAGCTTGTGCTTGCTGAGTGGCTCGCACTGATTGAAGCAGATACGCTGTTACTCAAGCTTGTGCTTGCTGAGTGGCTCGCACTGATTGAAGCTGACACGCTGTTGCTCAAGCTTGTGCTTGCTGATTCAGATGCACTAATTGAAGCTGACACACTGTTGCTCAAGCTTGTGCTTGCTGAGTGGCTCGCACTGATTGAAGCTGACACGCTGTTGCTCAAGCTTGTGCTTGCTGATTCAGATGCACTAATTGATGCAGACACGCTGTTGCTCAAGCTTGTGCTTGCTGAGTGGCTCGCACTGATTGAAGCTGACACGCTGTTGCTCAAGCTTGTGCTTGCTGATTCAGATGCACTAATTGATGCAGACACGCTGTTGCTCAAGCTTGTGCTTGCTGATTCAGATGCACTGATTGATGCACTTACGCTGTTGCTCAAGCTTGTGCTTGCTGATACTGAAGTACTGATTGAAGCACTTACGCTGTTGCTCAAGCTTGTGCTTGCTGATTCAGATGCACTGATTGATGCACTTACGCTGTTGCTCAAGCTTGTGCTTGCTGATACTGAAGTACTGATTGATGCAGACACGCTGTTGCTCAAGCTTGTGCTTGCTGATTCAGATGCACTGATTGATGCAGACACGCTGTTGCTCAAGCTTGTGCTTGCTGATTCAGATGCACTGATTGATGCAGACACGCTGTTGCTCAAGCTTGTGCTTGCTGATACTGAAGTACTGATTGAAGCAGATACAGACGCTGAAGCGCTTTGACTTGAGCTTACTGATGCGCTTGCTGATTGACTAGCTGATACTGATGCTGAAGCTGATTGACTTGCAGATACTGATGCGCTAGTTGATTGGCTTGCAGATACTGATGCACTAGTTGATTCGCTTGCACTTACAGATGCTGAAGCTGATTGGCTTGCAGATACTGATGCGCTTGCTGATTGACTAGCTGATACTGATGCTGAAGCTGATTCACTTGCACTTACAGATGCTGAAGCTGATTGACTTGCAGATACTGATGCTGAAGCTGATTGACTTGCAGATACTGATGCGCTAGTTGATTGGCTTGCAGATACTGATGCACTAGTTGATTCGCTTGCACTTACAGATGCTGAAGCTGATTGGCTTGCAGATACTGATGCGCTTGCTGATTGACTAGCTGATACAGATGCTGAAGCTGATTGACTTGCAGATACTGATGCGCTTGCTGATTGGCTAGCTGATACAGACGCTGAAGCGGATTGACTTGAGCTTACTGATGCGCTTGCTGATTGACTAGCTGATACTGATGCTGAAGCTGATTGACTTGCAGATACTGATGCGCTAGTTGATTCGCTTGCAGATACTGATGCACTAGTTGATTCGCTTGCACTTACAGATGCTGAAGCTGATTGGCTTGCAGATACTGATGCGCTTGCTGATTGGCTAGCGGATACAGATGCTGAAGCGGATTGACTTGAGCTTACTGATGCGCTTGCTGATTGGCTTGCTGATACAGATGCTGAAGCGGATTGACTTGCAGATACAGATGCGCTTGCTGATTGACTTGCACTTACAGATGCTGAAGTTGATTGACTTGCAGATACTGATGCGCTTGTTGATTCGCTTGCTGATACAGACGCTGAAGCGGATTGACTTGCACTTACAGATGCTGAAGCGGATTGACTAGCTGATACAGACGCTGAAGCTGATTGACTTGCAGATACTGATGCGCTTGTTGATTCGCTTGCACTTACAGATGCTGAAGCGCTTTGGCTTGCAGATACTGATGCGCTTGTTGATTCGCTTGCACTTACAGATGCTGAAGTTGATTGACTTGCTGATACAGATGCTGAAGCGCTTTGGCTTGCAGATACTGATGCGCTTGTTGATTCGCTTGCACTTACAGATGCTGAAGCTGATTGACTTGCAGATACTGATGCGCTAGTTGATTGGCTTGCACTTACAGATGCTGAAGTTGATTGACTTGAGCTTACTGATACGCTTGCTGATTGGCTTGCACTTACAGACGCTGAAGCTGATTGACTTGCAGATACTGATGCGCTTGCTGATTGACTTGCAGATACAGATGCTGAAGCTGATTGACTTGCAGATACTGATGCGCTAGTTGATTCGCTTGCACTTACAGACGCTGAAGCTGATTGACTTGCAGATACTGATGCGCTTGCTGATTGACTTGCAGATACTGATGCGCTTGCTGATTGACTTGCAGATACAGATGCTGAAGCTGATTGACTTGCAGATACTGATGCGCTAGTTGATTCGCTTGCACTTACAGACGCTGAAGCTGATTGACTTGCAGATACTGATGCGCTTGCTGATTGGCTAGCGGATACAGATGCTGAAGTTGATTGACTTGCAGATACAGATGCTGAAGCTGATTGACTTGCAGATACTGATGCGCTAGTTGATTCGCTTGCACTTACAGACGCTGAAGCTGATTGACTTGCAGATACTGATGCGCTTGCTGATTGACTAGCTGATACTGATGCTGAAGCTGATTGACTTGCAGATACTGATGCGCTTGTTGATTCGCTTGCAGATACTGATGCACTAGTTGATTCGCTTGCACTTACAGATGCTGAAGCTGATTGGCTTGCAGATACTGATGCGCTTGCTGATTGGCTAGCGGATACAGATGCTGAAGCGGATTGACTTGAGCTTACTGATGCGCTTGCTGATTGGCTTGCTGATACAGATGCTGAAGCGGATTGACTTGCAGATACAGATGCGCTTGCTGATTGACTTGCACTTACAGATGCTGAAGTTGATTGACTTGCAGATACTGATGCGCTTGTTGATTCGCTAGCTGATACTGATGCTGAAGCTGATTCACTTGCACTTACAGATGCTGAAGCTGATTGACTTGCAGATACTGATGCTGAAGCTGATTGACTTGCAGATACTGATGCGCTAGTTGATTGGCTTGCAGATACTGATGCACTAGTTGATTGACTTGCTGATACAGATGCTGAAGCTGATTGGCTTGCAGATACTGATGCGCTTGCTGATTGACTAGCTGATACAGATGCTGAAGCTGATTGACTTGCAGATACTGATGCGCTTGCTGATTGGCTAGCTGATACAGACGCTGAAGCGGATTGACTTGAGCTTACTGATGCGCTTGCTGATTGACTAGCTGATACTGATGCTGAAGCTGATTGACTTGCAGATACTGATGCGCTAGTTGATTCGCTTGCAGATACTGATGCACTAGTTGATTCGCTTGCACTTACAGATGCTGAAGCTGATTGGCTTGCAGATACTGATGCGCTTGCTGATTGGCTAGCGGATACAGATGCTGAAGCGGATTGACTTGAGCTTACTGATGCGCTTGCTGATTGGCTTGCTGATACAGATGCTGAAGCGGATTGACTTGCAGATACAGATGCGCTTGCTGATTGACTTGCACTTACAGATGCTGAAGCGGATTGACTAGCTGATACAGACGCTGAAGCTGATTGACTTGCAGATACTGATGCGCTAGTTGATTGGCTTGCAGATACTGATGCACTAGTTGATTCGCTTGCACTTACAGATGCTGAAGCTGATTGACTTGCAGATACTGATGCGCTAGTTGATTGGCTTGCAGATACAGATGCTGAAGCTGATTGACTTGCAGATACAGATGCTGAAGCTGATTGACTTGCAGATACTGATGCGCTAGTTGATTCGCTTGCACTTACAGACGCTGAAGCTGATTGACTTGCAGATACTGATGCGCTTGCTGATTGGCTAGCGGATACAGATGCTGAAGTTGATTGACTTGCAGATACTGATGCGCTTGCTGATTGACTTGCAGATACTGATGCGCTTGCTGATTCGCTAGCTGATACAGACGCTGAAGCGGATTGACTTGAGCTTACTGATGCGCTTGCTGATTGACTAGCTGATACTGATGCTGAAGCGGATTGACTTGCAGATACTGATGCGCTAGTTGATTGGCTTGCAGATACTGATGCACTAGTTGATTCGCTTGCACTTACTGATGCTGAAGCTGATTGGCTTGCAGATACTGATGCGCTTGCTGATTGGCTAGCGGATACAGATGCTGAAGCGGATTGACTTGAGCTTACTGATGCGCTTGCTGATTGGCTTGCACTTACAGATGCTGAAGCGGATTGACTAGCTGATACAGACGCTGAAGCTGATTGACTTGCAGATACTGATGCGCTTGTTGATTCGCTTGCACTTACAGATGCTGAAGCGCTTTGGCTTGCAGATACTGATGCGCTTGTTGATTCGCTTGCACTTACAGATGCTGAAGTTGATTGACTTGCTGATACAGATGCTGAAGCGCTTTGGCTTGCTGATACTGATGCGCTTGTTGATTGGCTTGCTGATACTGATGCGCTAGTTGATTGGCTTGCAGATACTGATGCGCTAGTTGATTGGCTAGCGGATACAGACGCTGAAGCTGATTGACTTGAGCTTACTGATGCGCTTGCTGATTGACTAGCTGATACTGATGCTGAAGCTGATTGACTTGCAGATACTGATGCGCTAGTTGATTGGCTTGCAGATACTGATGCACTAGTTGATTCGCTTGCACTTACAGATGCTGAAGCTGATTGGCTTGCAGATACTGATGCGCTTGCTGATTGGCTAGCTGATACTGATGCTGAAGCTGATTGACTTGAGCTTACTGATGCGCTTGCTGATTGGCTTGCTGATTGGCTTGCTGATACAGATGCTGAAGTTGATTGACTTGCTGATACTGATGCGCTTGCTGATTGGCTTGCTGATACAGATGCTGAAGTTGATTGACTTGCTGATACTGATGCGCTAGTTGATTCGCTTGCACTTACAGATGCTGAAGCTGATTGACTTGCAGATACTGATGCTGAAGCTGATTGACTTGAGCTTACTGATGCGCTTGCTGATTGACTAGCTGATACTGATGCTGAAGCTGATTGACTTGCAGATACTGATGCGCTAGTTGATTGGCTTGCAGATACTGATGCACTAGTTGATTCGCTTGCACTTACAGATGCTGAAGATGATTGGCTTGCAGATACTGATGCGCTAGTTGATTGGCTTGCAGATACTGATGCACTAGTTGATTCGCTTGCACTTACTGATGCTGAAGCTGATTGGCTTGCAGATACTGATGCGCTAGTTGATTGGCTTGCAGATACAGACGCTGAAGCTGATTGACTTGCAGATACTGATGCGCTTGTTGATTCGCTTGCACTTACAGATGCTGAAGCGCTTTGGCTTGCAGATACTGATGCGCTAGTTGATTGGCTAGCTGATACAGATGCTGAAGTTGATTGACTTGCTGATACAGATGCTGAAGCGCTTTGGCTTGCAGATACTGATGCGCTTGTTGATTCGCTTGCACTTACAGAAGCTGAAGCTGATTGACTTGAGCTTACTGATGCGCTAGTTGATTGGCTTGCACTTACAGACGCTGAAGTTGATTGACTTGAGCTTACTGATACGCTTGCTGATACGCTTGCTGATACGCTTGCTGATACTGATGCGCTAGTTGATTGACTTGCACTTACAGATGCCGAAGCTGATTCGCTTGCACTTACAGATGCTGAAGCTGATTGGCTAGCAGATACTGATGCGCTAGTTGATTCGCTAGCTGATACAGACGCTGAAGCTGATTGACTTGCAGATACTGATGCGCTAGTTAATTGACTAGCTGATACAGATGCTGAAGATGATTGGCTTGCAGATACTGATGCGCTAGTTGATTGACTAGCTGATACAGATGCTGAAGATGATTGGCTTGCACTTACAGATGCTGAAGCTGATTCACTTGAGCTTACTGATGCTGAAGCGCTTTGGCTTGCTGATACAGATGCTGAAGCGGATTGGCTAGCTGATACAGACGCTGAAGTTGATTGACTTGCTGATACTGATGCGCTTGCTGATTGGCTAGCTGATACAGATGCTGAAGTTGATTGACTTGAGCTTACTGATGCTGAAGCTGATTCGCTTGCACTTACTGATGCTGAAGCTGATTCGCTTGCACTTACAGATGCTGAAGCTGATTGGCTAGCAGATACTGATGCGCTAGTTGATTCGCTAGCTGATACAGACGCTGAAGCTGATTGACTTGCAGATACTGATGCGCTAGTTGATTCGCTTGCACTTACTGATGCTGAAGCTGATTGACTTGCAGATACTGATGCGCTAGTTGATTGGCTTGCTGATACTGATGCTGAAGCTGATTGACTTGCAGATACTGATGCGCTAGTTGATTCGCTTGCACTTACAGATGCTGAAGCTGATTGGCTAGCTGATACTGATGCTGAAGTTGATTGACTTGCAGATACTGATGCTGAAGCTGATTCACTTGAGCTTACTGATGCGCTTGCTGATTGGCTAGCTGATACAGATGCTGAAGCTGATTGACTTGCAGATACTGATGCGCTTGTTGATTGACTTGCACTTACAGATGCTGAAGCTGATTGACTTGCAGATACAGACGCTGAAGCTGATTGGCTAGCTGATACAGACGCTGAAGCTGATTCACTTGCAGATACTGATGCGCTAGTTGATTGGCTAGCTGATACAGATACTGATGCGCTTGCTGATTGGCTAGCTGATACAGATGCTGAAGTTGATTGACTTGCAGATACTGATGCTGAAGCTGATTCACTTGCAGATACTGATGCGCTAGTTGATTCGCTTGCACTTACAGATGCTGAAGCTGATTCACTTGCAGATACTGATGCTGAAGCTGATTGGCTAGCTGATACTGATGCTGAAGTTGATTCGCTTGCAGATACTGATGCGCTTGCTGATTGACTAGCTGATACAGATGCTGAAGTTGATTGACTTGAGCTTACTGATGCGCTAGTTGATTGACTTGCAGATACTGATGCGCTTGCTGAGTCGCTTGCACTTACAGACGCTGAAGTTGATTCACTTGCAGATACTGATGCGCTTGTTGATTCGCTTGCACTTACAGATGCTGAAGCTGATTCGCTTGCACTTACAGATGCTGAAGCTGATTGGCTTGCACTTACAGATGCTGAAGCTGATTGGCTAGCTGATACAGACGCTGAAGCTGATTCACTTGCAGATACTGATGCGCTTGTTGATTCGCTTGCAGATACTGATGCGCTTGCTGATTGGCTTGCAGATACTGATGCTGAAGTTGATTGACTTGCAGATACTGATGCTGAAGCTGATTCACTTGCAGATACTGATGCGCTAGTTGATTCGCTTGCACTTACAGATGCTGAAGCTGATTGGCTTGCAGATACTGATGCTGAAGCTGATTGACTAGCACTTACTGATGCTGAAGTTGATTCACTTGAGCTTACTGATGCTGAAGCGCTTTGGCTAGCTGATACTGACGCTGAAGCGCTTTGGCTTGAGCTTACTGATGCGCTAGTTGATTGACTTGCAGATACAGACGCTGAAGCGCTTTGGCTAGCTGATACAGACGCTGAAGCTGATTCACTTGAGCTTACTGATGCTGAAGCGCTTTGGCTTGCAGATACTGATGCTGAAGCTGATTGACTAGCACTTACTGATGCTGAAGTTGATTCACTTGAGCTTACTGATACGCTAGTTGATTGGCTTGCAGATACTGATGCTGAAGCGCTTGAGCTTACTGATGCTGATGCTGAAGCGCTTTGGCTAGCTGATACTGATGCTGAAGCTGATTCACTTGAGCTTACTGATGCGCTTGCTGATTGGCTTGCAGATACAGATGCGCTAGTTGATTGGCTTGCAGATACAGATGCGCTAGTTGATTGGCTTGCAGATACTGATGCTGAAGCGCTTTGGCTAGTTGATACTGATGCGCTAGTTGATTCGCTTGAGCTTACTGATGCTGAAGCACTTTGGCTAGCAGATACTGATGCGCTTGCTGATTGACTAGCTGATACAGATGCTGAAGTTGATTGACTTGCAGATACTGATGCTGAAGTTGATTGGCTAGCTGATACAGACGCTGAAGTTGATTGGCTAGCTGATACAGATGCTGAAGTTGATTGGCTAGCTGATACAGATGCTGAAGTTGATTGACTTGCAGATACTGATGCGCTTGCTGATTGACTAGCTGATACAGATGCTGAAGTTGATTGACTTGAGCTTACTGATGCGCTAGTTGATTGACTTGCAGATACTGATGCGCTTGCTGATTGACTAGCTGATACAGATGCTGAAGTTGATTGACTTGAGCTTACTGATGCGCTAGTTGATTGACTTGCAGATACTGATGCGCTTGCTGAGTCGCTTGCACTTACAGACGCTGAAGCGCTTTGGCTTGCAGATACTGATGCTGAAGCTGAGTCGCTTGCACTTACAGACGCTGAAGTTGATTCACTTGCAGATACTGATGCTGAAGCTGAGTCGCTTGCACTTACAGATGCTGAAGCTGATTGACTTGCAGATACTGATGCGCTTGCTGATTGACTAGCTGATACAGATGCTGAAGTTGATTGACTTGAGCTTACTGATGCGCTTGCTGAGTCGCTTGCACTTACAGACGCTGAAGCGCTTTGGCTTGCAGATACTGATGCTGAAGCTGAGTCGCTTGCACTTACAGACGCTGAAGTTGATTCACTTGCAGATACTGATGCGCTTGTTGATTCGCTTGCACTTACAGATGCTGAAGCTGATTCGCTTGCACTTACAGATGCTGAAGCTGATTGGCTTGCACTTACAGATGCTGAAGCTGATTGGCTAGCTGATACAGACGCTGAAGCTGATTGACTTGCAGATACTGATGCGCTTGTTGATTCGCTTGCAGATACTGATGCGCTTGCTGATTGGCTTGCAGATACAGATGCTGAAGTTGATTGACTTGCAGATACTGATGCTGAAGCTGATTCACTTGCAGATACTGATGCGCTAGTTGATTCGCTTGCACTTACAGATGCTGAAGCTGATTGGCTTGCAGATACTGATGCTGAAGCTGATTGACTAGCACTTACTGATGCTGAAGTTGATTCACTTGAGCTTACTGATGCTGAAGCGCTTTGGCTAGCTGATACTGACGCTGAAGCGCTTTGGCTTGAGCTTACTGATGCGCTAGTTGATTGACTTGCAGATACAGACGCTGAAGCGCTTTGGCTAGCTGATACAGACGCTGAAGCTGATTCACTTGAGCTTACTGATGCTGAAGCGCTTTGGCTTGCAGATACTGATGCTGAAGCTGATTGACTAGCACTTACTGATGCTGAAGTTGATTCACTTGAGCTTACTGATACGCTAGTTGATTGGCTTGCAGATACTGATGCTGAAGCGCTTGAGCTTACTGATGCTGATGCTGAAGCGCTTTGGCTAGCTGATACAGATGCTGAGTCGCTTGCACTTGCTGAAGCACTTTGACTAGCACTTGCTGAGCTTGATGCTGATTGGCTCGCACTGATGCTTGCTGATACAGATGCTGAAGCACTTTGGCTTGCGCTTACTGATGTGCTTGCTGATTGACTTGCACTTACAGATGCTGATGCACTTCGGCTAGCTGATACAGACGCTGAAGCTGAGCGACTTGCAGATACTGATGCGCTTGCTGATTGGCTAGCACTTACAGATGCTGAAGCTGAGCGACTTGCAGATACTGATGCACTCGCTGAACGACTTGAACTTACGCTGGCTGAAGCTGAGCGACTTGCAGATACTGATGCACTTGCCGAACGGCTTGAGCTTACGCTTGCCGAAGCTGATTGACTCGCACTAAGCGATGCACTCGCTGAACGGCTTGAACTTACGCTGGCTGACGCTGAGCGACTTGCAGATACTGATGCACTCGCTGAACGGCTTGAACTTACACTGGCTGAAGCTGAGCGACTTGCACTTACGCTGGCTGAAGCTGAGCGACTTGCGCTGAGCGATGCGCTCGCTAAAGTGCTGGCACTTACCGATGCACTGGTTGACTGTCTTTGACTTAGACTAGTTGAAGCACTTCTACTCTTATAATCACTGTCAGAAAGTTTTATAGTAATCGTATCCGTAGTCTTATCTTTATAGATAATGGTAACTGTTCTATTATCACTAATAGTGAAAGAGTCTATACGTTTTTCCCGCTTATTATTTAATTTTTCAACGGCTGCTAATATACGTGCTTTTTCTTGAGAATTTAATTGAGAAACATTCTCTACTTGGAAGGTTTCAGTCGGTGCTACTCCTTCCATAATATCTGTCAGCCTACCTTGCACAATACGGACATTGCCCGGTGAATCATTTCCTGCACTATTACTATTACCAGCCTTATCCGTTGCTACTGCATTGCGTTGCCAACTATTTCTACCATTTTTATCATACTCTAGATTATCATTCAAATGAGCTCTTACAGTAATACGGGCTGGACTAGCAGTAGTCGCTGTGATATTCCCCGTTAAATGCTCTACAGTTCCCGTCCCATATTTATTATCTTCAAAGAAATTACTTCCAAGGGCTGAGCCATTTGCATCTGCATTTGAAACGATCTTAAATTCTGATAATTGCCCGCTATTATCTGTAGCAGTGAAATTAATTTGAATATCGTCTCCTGCGTACACAATATAGTTGCCATTTACAGGTGTTAGAGTTTGACCGTTACGAGTCACCGTCGCACTTGGAACTGGAACAGCATCCACATTAGCTGGGATAACAGTTGTAGTATTATCACGGTAGGTAATGGTAATATTCCCATTTTCAGCTACCGCAATCGTTCCGGTTACGCCATCTTTCGTAAAATCACTACCAGATAAAAGCGACTGGTTTTTTTCTTTAAATTTTTCAAGTACTTGATTGCGTTCACTTACAGTCAAAGAAGAGGGATTCTTAACAATAACGGTATCCCCACTAACTGGGTTGTGGCGTTCGTTGAAGCCTTTGATATGGAAATTCGTACGTGCTGTCGCAGTCAGGCCATGAATATCTCTTACTGTGTACTCCAGAACATAGGTACCAGGCTTATAGGGTTTCCAAGTTCCGTTTTCACGACCCACCGTCCCTATTATGTTAATAGTGTATGTGGTTTGGGCACCTGATTTATTCCCCCATTGATCATAGGTGGATAGATCTCCAAATCCCCCTTTCTTGCTAGTTGGATAGTTCGGTGCATGTAAACCTGTAATAATAGCATTGGATGGGGAAGCCGTGATTTTATCCATCCCTTTATCATCATTCAGCCTTATCTGGAAATTAACTGATTCATCATTATAAATTGTGATATTAGATGGCATAGAGATTGTAGGTGGATTAGAAGCTGCACGTAGGTGTGCCCCTCTAGTAATCACTGTCCCATTTCGTACATCATGTACACCAGAATTAGCCGCCAACACAGCATTGACAATCGAATTACGCGCTGAAGTAGCTTTTTGCAATACTGTTGTTAAATCACTAGTTGGATCAGTCAGGGCTTTTTCAATTTCTGTTACTGCAGCATTGGCCTTAGCAAGAGCTGAATCCGTATTTGGTAAATCAACCGCTTTTGCTAGATAGTCACCTATTTCAGCTGAAAGATTGGTCAACTTCCTACGGTTTTCTTCTTGTTGTTTAGCAGTGACTTCTGAAGATGCTAATGCAACCGAAGCAGCTTCAATTAAGCTAGTTGTGACAGAAGTTGATTGAACTCCACTAACACTATTCTTACCAGTAATTTCAGTTATTTTTAATTCAGCTGAGTCAATTTCAAGGTTCTTTGCTTCTTTTGAAGTAGAAGGTTGCTGGTCAATTGCTGTCGTCGATCCACTCTGTTCAACAGACAAACTTGACACTACAGAAACATTCGATCCACTTGTTGATTGACTGGCACTAGCAGAAGCACTGACAGACTCTTTT
Organism: Streptococcus oralis subsp. dentisani; assembly: GCF_007475365.1. Taxonomy (NCBI): domain Bacteria; kingdom Bacillati; phylum Bacillota; class Bacilli; order Lactobacillales; family Streptococcaceae; genus Streptococcus; species Streptococcus oralis. The sequence continues at coordinate 761,342 of NZ_CP034442.1, forward strand.
GGTGAAGTGGTCACGGTCTTATCTACCGTTTGACTCTTCTCAGCTTGTTTGAGCGCATCCTTGCCTTGGGCTTGATTCTTATCAGCGATCACACCAGCTGCTAGGTTATTGCTAGTTGTTGCCACTTGGCTGCTGAGTTGGGTTGCGCTTGACAAGGCGTCACCTAGCTTGCTGGTCGCAAGGCTCTCAGCAGGAGCAGTCTTGACATCAAGGGATGCTGAGGTCAAAGTTGAGACAGAGGTTTGAACTTCTGACTCGCTAACAGAGCTAGTGCTTTCAGCTAGAGATGCTGAAGTTTGGACACTTACTGAAGGAGCAGGTTGAGCGCTAGCAGATGCTGACTCAGAGACAGGAGTTGAGGCAGATGCTTGCACACTCGCTGATTGCGATGGAGTTTCACTAACAGAGGCTGACTCAGAAGCAGGACTTACAGCTGACTGGCTGGTAGTAACTGAACTGCTAGCTGACGCACTTGCTGATAGACTAGCTGATACAGAAACGCTTGTCGAAAGAGAAGCACTTACAGATTGACTGACTGACTCAGAAACAGATACAGAGTCTTGCTCTGCTTGTTCCTTCACTTCTGCTTGTGCTTGGGCAATGATAGAGTTATTGCTGGCTTCAGTTGTCGCATCAGCTTGGGGCTCAGTTGCGATGACTGCCTTACCAGGTTCCTTGTACTCAGATGTCTCATCTGCATATACAGTTTGCTCTTGAGTTACAACAAAACCTGCGGCCCCGGCGGCTAAGATGGCCCCTATACCTGCAAGCGTGTTGGCATTCAAGTGAGCGTGGTCAAGTTCTTCAGTGTCAGATAGGCTAGTCGAGACAACTTCTCCCATCCCACCGATACGGAAGAGATCCAGTTGGGAATTCGAGGCTTTTACCCAGTTTTTCCCCGATTTGTAAAGCTTATAGCGCTTTTTCTCATCTACGATCTCGAAATCTTTGTTAAATTTTTTACTTCGAAACATTCTATTCCTTTCCTTTTTTAAAAATTCCACTCTTTGTTAACCTCATGATCATTAACAAAGCTTGATACTTAAGTAAGAATTTCACGGAAACACAAGCATCAAGCCTAGTCAGTCAATGGCTTTTCAAGAGTTTTTTGATAAAATTCGATGGTTAATTGGTATAAAAGAGATGCACTTTTATATATGTTTTACTCCAGTATACACCAGCCTCAATTCTATCAAATTTGAAGCTTCTTTTCAAGATTTTTGATTTCAATATAGCAAATTTATTTATGCAATAGAAAAGCAGTGTAAAAGGATTACACTGTTCTTTATAAATACTGATTTTTTCTTAAACTGAGGTCTCAGAATTGATTAAAACTGGACTCATTTCCCTATCGTTAAGATTGATTTTCTTCCCAGTCGTGGTAGGCAGCATAGAGCTGACTTTTATTCCGCTGGTAGAGTTTAGCAACTTCTTTTATGGCTTGATTTCTCTTCATGCCTTGCTGGATACGGGATTGGATTTCTATGAACAAGTCCTCCTCATCCTTTTCCTCCACATCCTGACTGGCACCTTCAACGATGAGAAGACACTCGCCCTTGAGCGGTGTATCAGCAATACTTTCCAGCAATTCAGAGATGTTTCCTCTTTTGTATTCTTCATAGATTTTGGTCAATTCCCTGACCAAGACTACCGAGCGGTCACCGTAGACTTCTAGCATATTTTCTAACGTATCCGCTACACGATGGGGCGATTCATAGAAAATTTGTGTTTCAGGATAATCTTTTTTTGTTTCAAAAAACTGCTTTTGATGACCTGATTTTCTCGGTAAAAAACCGTAAAAGATATGTGGTTGTGGTGCCAAACCACTGGCAATCAAGGCAGAAATCCCTGCAGAAGCACCTGGAACTGTCACTACTACAATCTCTTCCTCGATGGCTGCCTTGACTAAATCGTGACCAGGATCCGAGATGCTAGGCAGACCCGCATCAGAAACCTGAGCAATACTTTGCCCCGCCTTCAGAAAACCAATCAAATCAGGAATTTTTTCCTTGGCATTGTGCTCATGAAAACTGATCTGTTTGGTCGAAATATCAAAATGCTTGAGTAAGAGACCTGTATTGCGCGTGTCCTCAGCAGCAATCCAGTCCACCTCTTTCAATGTCTGGATGGCACGAAAGGTCATATCATCTAGATTACCAATCGGAGTTGCCACTAGATATAGCTTGCCATAGGGAGACTGCCCCTTAAAACTTTTTTGAATCTGCATGCCTACTCCCTGTACAACAACTCGTCACAGAACATACATTCCTCGTCCTGCTCTCGACGTTGTCCATAAAAATCATTACAAACGTGAAATCCGTCTTTATAGATCCGACGGACGCTTTCACGAACATGCTTTGCCTTGACGGGAGTATCTGCTTCCACCTCCCCTAAGCGTTCGCGCAACTTACTATTTTCCAAGCGAAGAGCTGTATTTTCCTCTACCAGGCTCTTGAGATTTTTCTTGATGGCTTCCACATCGGCCAAGGTCACTAATAACTGTTGAGAAAAATCGTCCAGCGCGTCAAATAATTCTTTTTTGTCCATAAAACAGCCCTTTCCTTTCTTTATCGTTCATTTTTGAGTTTATATTTCTTTTAAAACCAGATATTCCATGGCGTTTTGAAAGCTGACATTGGCTTGCCACATTTTTCTAGTTTCTAGCAAATCTTGCAGAATCATCCGTACTCTTGCTTGCAGAAGATCCTGCCCACAGAGGACTTCGAGGATTCGCAAGACCTGATCTTGTTTTTCCTTGTCATCTGCCAAGCTGGCTAATTTAGCAACCTGAAGATAACTTTCTTTTTTCTTGGCTAATAACCAGGTCAGCAGGCGTTCACTTTCATCGACCAAGGTCCAAAAACTTGCCTGATTAGCCAACTTTTCTGCTTCAGCACGTGATTGACAATACTGGGCTAAAAGAGTCGCTTTTTTCTTGACAAGCCCCATTTGTTCTAAGAGCAAGATGAGCTTTTCTTCTTGCTTTTTAAAGTGAAAAATCTGGGTCCTACTTCGGATAGTCGGCAACATCTTTTCCTCATCGCTGGTCAAGAAGAAAATGTAAACTTCACTCTGGGGTTCTTCGATGACCTTGAGCAGAGAATTGGCCGCGTTGGGATGCATTTTTTCGGCCTGCTCGATAATAAAGACCTGTTGCTGGCTTTCAATCCCTGATTGGGAAAACTGACCCACCAATTCCCGAATTCGTTCTGTCTTGATGACCTGATTGACTGGCTTAATCAAAGTAACATCGGGAAATTCTTCCATCTCAATCAGCTTGCAGTTTCGGCATTTCTCACATGGTAAAACGTCTACTTTATCCGTACAAAAGAGGCTCTTAGCCAAAAACTGCGCCATTTCCAAGCTTCCAAAGAAACCTGAAAAGAGATAGGCGTGATTGAGCTGATCTTGTTCTAGGATACGGACAAAGCGGTCAAACTGGTCTGGCTGCCAAGCCTTTAGTTGATCTTGTTTCATTTAGCCAAGCCCATTCTGTCAAATAAGACAGCCTTGGTCGTTTCCACAACTTGCTCCAAAGGAAGACTCGCATCAATCTTGACAATGCGGTTTCCTTCTTTGTCCAGAAGAGAAAGGTAGCCTTTACGAACTTTTTTGTGCAAGTCTAATCCTTCTAAATCCAAACGATTGACCTCGCGGTCACTATTGGCAGCAATGCGAGCCAGCCCCTCTTCCACGTCAATATCAAAATAGAGGGTCAAATCGGGTTTAAGGCCATCTGTCGCAAAGTGATTGAGCCAATCAATGGCATCAATATCCAAGCCACGGCCAAATCCCTGATAAGCAACAGAACTATCGATGAAGCGGTCCATAATGACCAACTTGCCAGCTTCAAGTGCTGGAAGAACTTTTTCCACCAAGTGCTGTCTACGACTGGCAATATAGAGAAGGAGTTCAGTCTTAGCATCCATCTGAGTATGACTTGGGTCCAAAATCACTTGACGAATCTTCTCCCCAATCAAGACTCCGCCTGGCTCACGGGTCGTCAGCACCTCTACTCCTTTTTCCTCTAAAATTGGGAGCAGAGCCTCTAAAACGCTGGTTTTCCCTGCTCCCTCTGGTCCCTCAAGAGAGACTAAAAATCCTTTTGACATGTCTAACTCATTTCTTTTTTTCTACCTTCTATTCTATCAAAAAAATAGGTTTTTGTGACAATCTTTTTGTGTCTTCTCCATTCAATCGACCACAAAAGAGGCAGACAAAGCCACCTCTTATTTACCTAGTTCTTGTGTTCGTTTGTAAGATTGATGAACTGCGTCCATGACTGTACCTCTAAAGGCATGTTCTTCCAGACTTGCTACACCAGCGATAGTCGAACCACCTGGACTGCATACTTGGTCTTTCAAAACTCCAGGATGTTGCTGGCTTTCGAGAACCATTTGCCCAGCACCAACTACTGTTTGGGCTGCCATTTTTAAGGCCGTTTCTCTTGGCAATCCTGTCTGCACACCCGCATCTGCTAAAGCCTCGATAAAGAGGTAGACAAAGGCCGGTCCACAACCTGCAAGACCTGTCGCAGCATCTATTAAGCCTTCTCCTATTTCAACCAAGAGACCAGCCTTGGCTAAAAGCCGACAAAAAAGTTCCCTGTCCTCAACACTACAATTAGGAGACAAGGCATAACTAATCACTCCTTGGCCGATAGCCACTGGTGTATTGGGCATGATGCGAATAATTCGGTGTTGACTTGGCAGAAGACTTGCCAGTTTTTCCAAAGTCAATCCAGCCGCCATGGAAATCAAAAGAAGACTCTCTCGTTTTTCAAGAATGGCCTGGTATTGAGAAAGCAGTTCAGAAAACTGCGCAGGCTTAACTCCTAGAAAGATTACATCTGCTTCTGCGAAGATTTCGTCATTGCTGGAAGCCTGACCACCGAAGTTGGCGATGAAAGCACCTACTTTAGCTTGACTACGATTGGCAAGGAGAATCTGAGCATCCGTCTTGGCCTGCAAAACAGCCTTAGCCAAGCTAGCTCCCATATTCCCCAAACCGATAAATCCAATCTTCATCTCTTACTCCCTTATCTGTCCGTTACCAGTAACCACATACTTGTAGCTGGTCAATTCCTTCAGGCCCATCGGCCCACGCGCATGCAGTTTCTGAGTAGAAATCCCCATCTCACATCCAAGACCAAATTGCCCACCATCAGTAAAACGCGTTGAGGCATTGACATACACCGCTGCTGAGTCCACTTGATCTGTAAAGTAGGCTGCAGCTTCAGCATTTTCCGTCACAATGGCATCTGAATGATGGGTACTGTGGGCTTCAATATGCGCAACCGCTTCTTCTAAACTGCTCACGACCTTAATCGCTAGGATATAATCTAAAAACTCGGTGTCAAAGTCTTGGGCCTCAGCTACTTGACCTGAAACAAACTGACTTGCTTGGCTATCTAGGCGAAATTGAATTGGTTCCAGCCCGGCTTCTTTCCGACTTTTAACCAGCACTCGCTCCAAGCGAGGAAGGAAGCTTGCTGCCTTGTCTTCATGAACTAGCAAGACCTCCATAGCATTGCAGACAGAAGGACGGCTAGTTTTAGCATTGTTGATGATAGACAGAGCCTTGTCTTCATCTGCATCCTTATCCACATAGACATGGACAATCCCAGTTCCTGTCTCGATAACAGGCACGATAGCATTTTCAACCACCGCATTGATCAAGCCAGCTCCTCCACGAGGAATGAGAAGGTCTAGATAGCCCTTGGCCTTCATCATGGCATAGCTACTTTCACGGCTGGTATCTTCCACTAGTTGAATCACATCAGGATGAATGCTAGTCGTCTCCAAGCCCTTCTTCAAGGCTGTGACAATAGCACGGGCAGTTTGATAGGCATCTTTACCACTACGAAGAACGACTGCATTACCACTCTTGAGAGCCAAGGCAGCCGCATCAGACGTCACATTTGGACGACTTTCATAGATAATACCGATAACACCCATAGCCACACGTTTCTTGGTAATAAGCAAGCCATTTTCAAGACGACTTGTCTCTAGGACTTCACCAATGGGATCTGGTAAAGCAACCACTTCACGAATCCCTCTTGCCATAGCTTCTATACGTCCTTCATCCAAATAAAGACGGTCTAGCATAACATCTGAGATTTTCCCCTTGGCCACTTCCATATCGAGGGCATTTGCCACTAAAATCTCCTCAGTAGCTGCCAATAAATGATCAGCCATGGCTAGCAAGGCTTGGTTTTTCACTGTTTCACTAGCAGTGTTAATTGATTTTTTAACAGCCTGTACCTGTTCAAATTGTTCTTGTGTACTTACCATCGTTCACCTCTAAAATTCTGTAAAGAGCAGCTGGATTTCAGGAGTGATGGAAATCCAGTCATCACGGTGAATCAAGACTCCCTTAGCTTTTTGAGAACGGAGCATATCTTCTAGGGCTGAAACGCCAAATTGGACACGTCCCTTTCCAAGAGATTGACCTGTTTCTTTATCTGCTACTGTGACAATATCATGGTAAGAGAAGTTCCCTTCCACTTCTACCACACCTGATAAAAGGAGGCTTTTCCCGTTTTTTGAAAGTGCTTCTGCGGCTCCACCATCTACCCAAATCGTTCCCTGACTTTGAGCATAGAAGGCTAGCCATTGTTTCTGGGTACGAAGACCCTTCTCTTGCGCAACAAAGAAGGAACCGTACTTGGTCTCGTTCGCTGCCTCAATCAAGGCATCTGATTTCATGGACGAGCAGATATAGACTGGCACACCCGACTCCGTCGCGATCGTAGCCGCCTTGATCTTAGTCAACATCCCACCGGTCCCATTAGATGAACCTGCTCCACCAGCCATATCAATAATCTCACGATTGATGGTCTCGATTTTCTCAAGTCGTTTGGCTGTTGGATCCGAATTAGGATTGCCAGTATAGAGGCCGTCCACATCAGTCAAGAGAACCAAAAGATCCGCTTGGACCATCGCCGCTACCTGGGCACTCAGGGTGTCATTATCACCCACCTTAAGTTCGTCAATGACGACACTGTCATTCTCATTGATGATGGGGATTGCACCACGATGAAGCAATACAGACAAAGCCTGGTGGGCGTTCTTATAACGACGTTTATCTACAAAATCATCCTGTGTCAGCAAGATTTGCGCGGAGACGATTTGGCGCATGAGGAGGTTAGTCGTGTATTCTTCTAGGAGTAAACCTTGTCCTACTGCAGCCGAAGCCTGCTTATCTGCAATCTTGGTCGGACGTTTTTTAAAGCCCAAAGCTCCAAAGCCAGCTGCTACTGCCCCAGAAGAAACCAAAATCAACTCATGCCCAGCTTCATGCAACATAGCTAATTGTTGGGTAATTGCCTTTACTTTACTCCTTGATAAACTTCCGTCTTCATTTGTCAAGGACGAAGTCCCCACCTTAAAGACGATTCGTTTGTACTTCATATTCTCACTCCGATTCTTCATATTTATCCATTATAACATGAATGCTTTAAAATAGAAAAGACTTGAAATAAAAAAGGTTGAGACAGGCATCTCAACTCTTTTATCTATTCTCAGTTTGACGTAATCTTTCCAGCGTTTCTTTAAAAATCTCTGGAATATCTGCCGTGAACTCCATAGTTTCACCTGTTCTCGGATGGGTAAATCCTAGAGTTTTAGCATGGAGAAATTGTCCATATCCTTTCAAGGTCTTGCGAGGACCATAGACCTCATCCCCAGCGACTGGGTGGCCAATATAAGCCATGTGAACACGAATTTGGTGGGTACGTCCTGTCTCTAGTTGCAACTCCACTAAGGTATAATCACCAAAACGTTCCAAGACATGAAAACGCGTCACTGCCGGCTTCCCTTTAGCAGTCACAGCCTGTTTCTTACGGTCTTTTTCGCTCCGACCAATCGGTGCTTCAATGACACCACGATCATTGGGAAGATTGCCATGAACAATCGCCCAGTATTTACGTAGAGACTTCTTATCCTTGAGTTCTTGGGCAAGTGCTAAGTGGGCCTCATCATTTTTAGCAATCATGAGGAGACCAGACGTGTCCTTGTCAATACGGTGAACAATTCCCGGTCGGAGAACCCCATTGATACCTGATAGGTCCTTGATATGGTACATGAGGGCATTGACCAAGGTTCCGCTAGTATGACCGGCACTGGGATGAACCACCATCCCTTGAGGTTTGTTGACGACGGCTACATCCTCATCTTGGTAGATAATTTCGAGCGGAATATCCTCAGCCACATACTCTAAAACCTCTGGTTCTGGCACATGGTAGGTGACGATATCCCCCTCTTGGACAGTGTATTTTGCTTTCTTGGCTTGCCCATTAACCAAGACTTGTCCAGCCTTGATTTGTTCATTAGCGAGACTGCGTGACAATTCTGTCAGGTCAGACAGAGCCTTGTCTAAACGTTGCCCACCAGTTTCAATTTTTATTTCCATTTACTTCCTCTTTTAGCATTGCAATCAATAAAACAATGACACCAACTGTCAAATAGCTGTCAGCCACATTGAAAATCGCAAAGTTGATAAAGTCTAGGTGAAACATATCCACCACAAAACCTTGACTCATTCTGTCGATAAAGTTACCCAGACCTCCAGCGATTATCAAGGTCAGTCCAAAAACCAACCAGAGAGAGTCCTCCATGTGTTTATGTAGATACCAAATGGCACCTACCATGACGACCAGTGTAATGACAGCAAATAACCACTGCTGATCTTGCAGCATGGAGAAGGCTGCCCCTCTATTTTGCAGATAGGTCAAGCTAACGAGATTGGGGATCCACGAACGCACTTCACCCAGTGGAATCTGCTGGACAACATAGGCTTTAACCCACTGATCCAGCCCAATCAAAAGCAGTACAATGACTGCTACTATTCCTCTTTTTTTCATGATTTCCTCTTTTGATCAAAATATTCTTGCATGACTTCTACAAAAAGAGTACCAGCTTGGCTAAGCTCCACTTCTTCCCGTTTGACATAGACCATGCGGTTATCTAGATTATCCTTGAGACGAATGACTGTGATGCCATTGACACTGTCACTATCCAAAAATCCAGAACCTGTCGCATAGGCGTCTGTCCGCTCTAAAATACCATTCAAAGTAGCACGGTCCGTCACATTGAACATCTGCGAGCTCGCGCTGGTGTCGACAAAGTTCTCTGAATAGTATAGGTACTCATCCTTTTCCTGGGTAAAACGAACCGTTGGTAAATCCGCTAGGTCCTCCATGACCAATTCCTCTTTCTGTGCTAAAGGATGCCCTTCACGAAGATAAATGTGAGTCTGGAAAGGAATTAGTTCGATAACTTCTAAACCAAGCTTTTCAACCCGTTGCATGATGCCCTTTTTATTTTGATTGTTGAGGTAGATAATCCCAATCTCACTATGCCCTTGGGCTACTTCGTCTAAAATTTGAACAGTAGTTGATTCAAAAATACGGAAGTTCTTATAGTCAGGATAGCGCTCTGAAAAAGCCGTAATCGTCGGTGGCAAGAAGTCATAGTGCTGACTGGCAATGGAAAATTCATCCTTTTCTTCCTCAGGATTGGCATATTGATTTTGAAAAACATCAAAGCCTTTGACCAATTCTTGCGCTTTCTCATAAAATTCCATTCCACGACGAGTCAAAAATGTTCCCGAACTAGTTCGACGGAAAATCTTAAAACCTAGCTCTTTTTCCAAATCGCGAACAGAAATAGACAGACTCGGCTGACTAACATACATCTTTTCAGCAGCTTCACGGAAAGTACCACTATTGGCAATAGCCACAACATAGCGTAATTGTTGAATGTTCATCTTTTACCCCCAACTTCTCTATCTGTTCATTATACCATATTTCAGAACTTTTCCAAAAAGGAAAAGATATCCATCACAAACTCAAAGCTAACTACTCTCTATTAAATTAAATATAGATATCAAAACAAAAAATAGGCTCTCCGAAAACTCGGAAAGCCTGATTTTATGCTACTTCTAGCTTCCTCGCCTTTTCATTTTAAGGCTCGGGATAAAAAGGCTCACTGAACCTTTTTATTTTGCGATCGGGTAAACAGAAACTTGTTTTTTATCGCGACCTTTACGTTCGAAGCGTACTACGCCTTCAACTTTAGCGAACAAAGTATCGTCTCCACCACGTCCAACGTTTACACCTGGGTAGATGTGTGTACCACGTTGACGGTAAAGGATTGATCCACCTGTTACAGTTTGTCCGTCAGCTGCTTTAGCTCCAAGACGTTTCGCTTGTGAATCACGTCCGTTTGATGTAGAACCTCCACCTTTTTTGTGGGCGAAAAGTTGCAAGTTGTTAAGAGTCATTTTTAACATAATGTTTTCCTCCGTGTTAGTTTTCTGTGATAACTCTGGTTTGGACGAACTCAGAAGAGTTCTCCGATAAGTTTGCCATACCTAAGAAAAATGATTCAAAGAATAACTGCGTCATTTCTCTCTGGTGCGAAGGAAGATCCGCTGGTATTTCAACCTTTAGATAGCCACCTTCATCTTCGTTTAATTCTAAGATTGGTTCATAGCCTGCAAATTTCTCAATGGAATTGACAAAGTTAATGGCAAGCGTAGAAACCGATGCACACACGACATCTAAGCCGTATTCGCCACTTTCGGCGTGTCCAGTAATTTCCGCACTCCTCAGCTCGCCATCTTCGGCTCTCTCAAAGACTGCTTGTATCATGTGTTCTCCTTAAAAATTAAGCGTTGATCGCGTTGATGACAACTTTTGTATATGGTTGACGGTGACCTTGTTTGCGGTGGCTACCTTTTTTAGGTTTGTACTTGTAAGTAACAACTTTCTTTTGTTTTCCTTGTTTTTCAACAGTTCCAACTACAGTAGCTCCAGCAACAAGTGGAGTTCCGACAACAGTGTTTTCACCACCAACAAGAACAACTTCGTTAAAAGTAACTTCTTGACCAGCTTCAACGTTCAATTTTTCAACGTAGATTGCTTGACCAACTTCAACTTTAACTTGTTTTCCGCCAGTTTTGATAATTGCGTATGTGCTCATTATGCACCTCCTATGATTTTTAGGGTTTCCCCGTATTTTTGTGAAGACTCGCCTAGCATCGTGGGACGAACCACTTAAAAGAAGAGCTCTAAGCATAACAAAGTTTAAATTTTGTATACGACGAGCAACGATGTTCGTGCGGTTGCACAGGATTGTGCATAGTCAACTCTTCAAGTATAGCATATCTTCTTTTTTCTTACAAGTAAAATCAATCAAATTTAAGCTTTTTCTTTCCCTTTTTTTCTCCAAGAAGCAAAAAGCATGCTGAAGTAAAAGATACTCATCATAAGAGGAATACCTAGAATTGTCTTCTCCTGATAGTAAATCGTCAAATAAGCCGAAAAAATGACTCCAAAGACAAAACTGCTAAGCAAGCTAACAAAAATCAAGGCTTCACGTAGGAAGGGCGTATGCTTGGTTCGAAAATAATCCCCAAAAGCCAACATGGTTCGTTTAATATTCCCTGTCATAAAGGCATTATTATAGGCAATCCCCGAAACTTCTCCAAAGGCTGTTGTCACCAATCCCATACAAAAGGCTAAAGGTGGGACTAAGTAGATATTGTCTACTGACAAGGGAACAAACCCAATGATTATGGATAAGACCGCGAGTGGTATCAAGGACAAAATCGGCTTTTTAACTATTCGTAGTTTTTCTTTATACAATGTCAGTAAAAAGACCCCCATCATAAAGGAAAGTAAGGTCATTACTTTGGCACTGGCATCTGACACATTGTGTTGAATGAGTCCTACAGAGAGAAAGACGACATTCCCAGTTTGGCCTGCTACTAGGGTATTCCCTCGCACGATAAAGGTATAGGCATCGACATATCCTGCACAAAAAGTCAAAAAAAGCGCTAGTCTTTTAGACTGACGTGATATTTTTCTTATTGGTAATAATCTCATTTTCTCCCCCTTCTCATTTCATCTATTTATCTAAATATTGTACCACTTTCTTTGAGAAAAGCGTAGTCCATTTGAAAATTTTTACCATCTGTTGGATAGTCCTTCTTTTGTATGTTATAATGAAGGAAGGAATTGAAGTCGGAAAAGGAGTATTTATGCTTAAATTAGGTGTCATCGGAACAGGGGCTATCAGCCATCATTTCATAGAAGCAGCCCATGCTAGCGGAGAATACCAGCTGGTTGCAGTCTATTCTAGAAAACGAGAAACTGCCGCAACCTTTGCTTCTCGCTATCAGAATATCCAACTCTTTAATCAATTAGAAGACTTCTTTAAATCTTCCTTTGATGTAGTCTATATCGCCAGTCCAAACTCCTTGCATTTTGTGCAAACCAAGACTGCCTTGTCTTTTGGTAAGCACGTCATTCTTGAAAAGCCAGCTGTCACGCAGCCACAAGAATGGCTGGATTTGAGACAGACAGCTGAGAAAAATAATTGTTTTATCTTTGAGGCAGCTCGTAATTACCACGAGGAAGCTTTTACCACTATCAAAAATTTTTTGGCAGACAAGCAAGTGTTGGGAGCTGATTTCAATTATGCTAAGTATTCATCCAAAATGCCGGACTTGTTAGCTGGGCAGACGCCAAATGTCTTTTCAGATCGTTTTGCTGGTGGAGCCCTTATGGATTTGGGGATTTATCCTCTCTATGCTACTATTCGCCTCTTTGGAAAGGCTCAAGCCGCGACTTATCAGGCACAACAGCTTGACAATAGCATTGACCTGAATGGAGACGGTATCCTCTTCTACCCAGACTTTCAAGTTCATATCAAAGCTGGGAAAAACATCACTTCCAATCTTCCTTGTGAGATTTACACAGCAGATGGAACCTTGACCCTCAACACGATTGAACATGTCTGCTCAGCTATTTTTAGCGACCACCAAGGAAATCAAGTTCAACTCCCTATCCAACAGGCTCCTCATACGATGACTGAGGAAGTTGCTGCGTTTGCTCAGATGATCCAGCAACCAGACCAGACGATCTACCAGACTTGGCTGGATGATGCAAGCTCTATTCATGAGCTACTATATACTATGCGCCAGACTGCTGGCATTAGATTTGAGGCAGAAAAATGAAAACCAAACTACCGACTGAATGGCAAGAACTGAGCGACCAGCTCGGTTTCCAAGAATTTACCCCCATTCAAACTCAACTATTTGAGCCTATACTTGCTGGAGAAAACCTACTGGGAGTGAGCCCAACAGGAACTGGTAAGACGCTAGCTTATTTACTTCCAAGTCTTCTCAGACTACAAAAGAAAAAAGCCCAGCAACTCTTGATTCTAGCACCAAATACAGAACTAGCTGGACAGATTTTTGACGTGTGTAAAACGTGGGCAGAAGCCATCGGTTTAACAGCTCAGCTCTTCCTATCAGGTTCAAGTCAGAAACGCCAGATTGAACGCCTCAAAAAAGGACCAGAGATTCTGATTGGAACTCCCGGCCGCATCTTTGAGTTGATTAAATTGAAAAAAATCAAGATGATGAATGTGGAAACCATCATCCTGGATGAATTTGACCAATTGCTCGATGATTCTCAGATTCACTTTGTCGAGAAAATCACTCACTACGCACCTCGTGACCACCAACTCATCTACATGAGTGCGACGACCAAGTTTGACCAAGAAAAGATTGCACCAAACACGCGCACTATTGATCTCTCTAATCAAAAACTAGACAACATTCAACATTTCTACATGCAGGTAGACCAACGTCACCGAGTGGATATGCTACGAAAGCTAGCTCATGTTGAGGATTTCCGTGGTCTGGTCTTCTTTAACAGCTTGTCAGATCTTGGAAGTGCTGAGGAAAAACTACAGTATCGCGATGTCTTGGCCGTTTCCCTCGCTAGCGATGTCAATGTTAAATTTAGAAAAGTCATCTTAGAAAAGTTTAAGGACAAGCAGCTAACCCTGCTCCTTGCAACAGACCTTCTGGCTCGTGGGATTGATATCGATAGCCTAGAATGCGTCGTAAACTTTGATGTTCCTAGAGATATCGAAACCTACACTCACCGTGCTGGGCGTACAGGTCGCATGGGCAAAGAGGGCTATGTTATCACTCTCGTCTCCCATCCTGAAGAACTTAAAAAACTCAAGAAATTTGCAAGTGTTCGTGAAATCATCCTAAAAAATCAAGAACTCTATATCAAATAAGGTTGGCATTTGCCAACCTTTTTCTTATCCCCAACTAATTTCTAATTGATAGCTGACAAAGGGTTGTCCCTCTTGATTTTGCAGTTGATAGGCTAGCTCAATCTTTTGCCCATCCAGTTTGTAGTGACTCGTTTGAATGATAAACTCCTGCATGCCTATTGGTGTGGGAATATAGGCTAAACTATCACTATCCTTGAGAAAACGCATGATGGTTTTGGGACTCGAGAAACGAGTCATCACCAGTTCTTGACCATGAAACTTGAGAACCACTTTTTCCTTTTCCTCATTATAAAAGAGTAAATAGCTAAAATCCCCTTTTTCACGCACTTCCACGTCATAGAGCTGGTCAATGACTTCCAACTGTTCATCAAACTGAATCCTATTTCGCATCCGAATCTTCACATCAGGTCCTCTTTCTTCTCTCTTGTTCTACTATTTTACCAAAAACTCAAGCTTTTTGCTATAATGGTCATATGAACGAAAAAGTATTCCGTGACCCAGTTCACAACTACATCCATGTAAACAATCAGGTCATATACGACTTGATCAATACAAAAGAATTTCAACGTCTGCGCCGTATCAAACAACTAGGGACTTCCAGTTATACCTTCCACGGGGGAGAACACAGTCGATTCTCTCACTGTCTAGGAGTCTATGAGATCGCACGACGTATCACAGAGATTTTTGAAGAAAAATATCCTGAAGAATGGGATCCTGCTGAGTCTCTCTTGACCATGACCGCTGCACTCCTTCATGACCTTGGACATGGTGCCTACTCCCATACTTTTGAAAATCTCTTCGATACAGATCATGAGGCCATTACCCAGGAAATCATCCAAAGTCCTGAGACAGAGATTCACCAAGTCCTGCTACAAGTAGCGCCTGATTTCCCCAAAAAGGTTGCCAGTGTCATCGACCATACCTATCCTAATAAACAGGTCGTGCAACTCATTTCCAGTCAGATCGATGCGGACCGTATGGACTATCTCTTGCGCGACTCCTATTTTACAGGAGCATCTTATGGAGAATTTGACCTGACTCGCATCCTCCGAGTCATTCGTCCAGTCGAAAATGGGATTGCCTTTCAGCGCAATGGCATGCATGCCATCGAAGACTATGTCCTCAGTCGCTACCAGATGTATATGCAGGTTTATTTCCACCCAGCAACACGTGCCATGGAAGTTCTTCTACAAAATCTCCTCAAACGCGCCAAGGAGCTCTATCCTGAAAACATGGATTTCTTTGCGCGCACTTCCCCCCATTTGTTACCTTTTTTTGAAAAAAATGTGACCTTGTCTGACTATCTAGCTCTGGATGATGGCGTGATGAATACCTACTTCCAACTCTGGATGACCAGTCCTGATAAGATTCTTGCAGACTTGTCGCAACGCTTTGTCAACCGCAAGGTCTTTAAATCCATTACTTTTTCAGAAGAAGATCAAGACCAACTCATAACCATGAGACAACTGGTTGAAGACATCGGCTTTGATCCCGACTACTACACTGCCATTCATAAGAACTTTGACCTCCCTTATGATATCTATCGTCCCGAATCTAAAAATCCACGGACACAGATTGAGATTTTACAAAAAAATGGAGAACTGGCAGAACTCTCTAGCCTGTCTCCTATCGTTCAATCCCTTGCTGGCAGTCGCCACGGAGATAATCGTTTCTATTTCCCAAAAGAAATGTTGGACCAAAACAGCATCTTCGCAAGCATTACCCAGCAATTTTTACACTTGATTGAGAACGATCATTTTACCCCAACTAAGAACGAATAGAGGAAATTTATGAGTATTAAACTAATCGCCGTCGATATCGATGGTACCCTGGTTAACAGTAAAAAGGAGATTACTCCTGAAGTCTTTTCTGCCATCCAAGACGCTAAACAAGCCGGTGTCAAAGTCGTGATTGCAACTGGTCGCCCTATCGCAGGTGTTGCCAAACTTCTGGACGACTTGCAGTTGAGAGACCAAGGTGACTATGTCGTGACCTTCAACGGTGCCCTTGTCCAAGAAACTGCTACTGGCCATGAGATTATCAGCGAATCTTTAGCCTATGAGGACTATCTCGATATGGAATTTCTCAGTCGCAAACTCGGTGTCCACATGCACGCTATTACCAAGGACGGTATCTACACGGCCAATCGCAATATCGGAAAATACACAGTGCACGAATCAACTCTCGTCAACATGCCTATCTTTTACCGCACTCCTGAAGAAATGGATGGCAAGGAAATTGTCAAATGTATGTTCATCGATGAACCAGAAATCCTCGATGCTGCTATTGAAAAGATACCAGCAGAATTTTACGAACGCTACTCCATCAACAAATCTGCTCCTTTCTACCTCGAACTCCTTAAAAAGAATGTAGATAAGGGTTCAGCTATTACCCATCTAGCTGAAAAACTAGGATTGACCAAAGATGAAACCATGGCGATTGGGGACGAAGAGAATGACCGTACCATGCTGGAAGTCGTTGGCAACCCCGTTGTCATGGAAAATGGAAATCCAGAACTCAAAAAAATCGCCAAATACATCACCAAAACAAACGACGAATCCGGCGTTGCCCATGCTATTCGAACGTGGGTATTGTAAAAAGATAAGAATAGACGAAAACCGCTCTGGAGAGCGGTTTTTTCAAATCAATAGTTTTTCTATCCCATCATTTTTTAAAGTGATTAAGTTCGTTCATCTAGGTAGGTAAATTGCTATGAACTATGCTAAATTACCAATCACTTGATGATCCTCCACCATCAAAACCACCACCAGACCAATCGTCACTCGACCAAGACGATGAGGAGTCACTGCTACTTTTCTCAGGATACTTACCTCTATTTTGACTACGGAAGTCTATTAGTGCTTTTTGCGACCATGAACCATCATTAATAAAGGCAGCATCATAGGGGAATAATTTATCACTACCCTCATACATTTTATTGGATTTTCTCTTTCTATTTGAAGTAGATCCATACATAAAAAAATCAGATATATAACAAACAGCAGAAATCAAAAATGTAACAATAGAAATGATACCAACCCAGATAATAACACCTCCGAATATATTCCATACTTTTTTGAAGAATGCTAGTAAATAATTCCTCTCTACTACAGGTGCATCAGCTAATTTATACTCTTGATTGGAAATGTTTTGGATTATATCAAGAACAGCACCGTCATAGTCTTTGGCTCGCATCTTATCACGAGAGGCATCTAATATTTTCTTAGCCTTTATATCAGTCAATGTAATAGCTAGATTATTAGAAGTTTCAATCCGAAACTTTCTATCTTTTATAGCAATCAGTAATAATGCACCCTTATCTGAATCCGAATAACCGATTTTCCAAGTTCTGGCTATAGTATTGGACAATTCTTCTAAAGATTCACCATTTAGACCCTCAACAATATAAATGCCAATTTGAATTTCTGATTTGCTATTTAGTTCCTGTAGTTTATCCGAAACAACCCCTGATAAATAATGATTTGGATCATAAATACCATTGGAAGGTCTATCTGGTATCGCTAAATCTGCTTGAGCTGGTCCAATAAAAATTAGCAGGATTGTAAAAAAAGATATTAGGATTAAAGCTATTTTTTTCATCATGAAAGTCGAACCTTCCTTTTGTTGACAATTTACAATTTCAATAAGAATATGAATAAACGATATTCTTTTTTAAAATAGAATTACTTCGATAAAGTCATCTTTCTATCAATCTATCGTAAAAGGTAGTTTCATTATAAGCTATTTATCTCACCTAATCAACGTAAAAATATAGGAAAACTAGTTCTAATTTTTTATTAACAATATTGTATCTCAGCACTGAATGTTGCTTTCAAATTTGACCAATAAATACTTAAGTTTATTTCTTCTGCTTCAACTATACTAACGTTTGACATCTATACCTCATCTCCCTAACAAATAAGCAAGTACTACAATAGCGTAGGCCATGATTAACAATATAGCACTTCCGATCCCCAACAATTTATAAAGTTTGTTGATCCCACAGTATCGTTCCACATAAGCTCTGTTTGGTTTTTCAGGATCATACCATACCGTCATCTTCGAATAGACTGGAAAATGCGTACACATTAAGTTATTAAAGGATATAAAGGAATTACGATAAAAGGTTAGGGAATTTGCCAACATGTCCTCTCTTGTAAAGTTATCAGATGTACTTATAGGGCCTCATGGAAGCGAAACCGTTTTGATTATAAAATACCGTAATGGCTTGCTATAAGTAGTTCCGTTAACCGTATATTCAACAATCGGAGGATTCCCAGCCTGAAAATTACTATAGCCCACAACCGTTCCCTTAACAGACGATTTGGCAAGACGTACCATCTTTTTATCCCGAAAATAAAGGTAGAGATATGTACCAGATAAAAAGATCAAGGATAAAAGAATGACGATGGTAGCAAATAAGAATAAAATGGTTTCTGTTGTCATATTCAACTCCTATCTTATTCCACGCTCTTCACATCGGACATTGAAAGTGCCATCTTAGATGGATCTGACATCGAGTCAACAAGTTCCAATTGTTCTGAATTAAGTGGTAACAAAATTAACGTGGTTGTGTAAGAAGGTAGCTCACCACTATCCTTGATAGTATAGCTAATCTTTTGATTATCAAAAATGGCCTTGCCATCATAGGACCAACTCAGTGAAAACTCCAAATCTTTTTTGATATCTACATCAGTTTTATTGACGAGCATTAGTGCTGCTCTACCATCTGAAACTGCTCCTGTAAAGTAGATAACCATACTTCCCTTACTTCCAATTTCTGGATGTTCTTTGGTTAATTTTTTACCAAGTTCAATTAAATCAGATGTTTTACCTTCATATTGAGGTGCTACTACAAATTTCAATTCTTTCTCTTTGTTTACAACTGTATCGCGTGTACTTTTCTCTGTCCCCCCTGCTTCCTTTCCATTAGAGCAGGCTCCAAGAATCAATAACAAGATGACGACAAATAACTTCTTCATTTTTTCTCCTTTTATCAAAAATTATATAAACCTTTATCTCTTCTTAGATTTTTTAACATGTTCCTTGTACATTTTTGACTTTTTTCCATACCACTCTTCTAAAGTTTTCCCTTCCCACTCGCGGTATTCTTCAGGGTATTTCCACTTGTAATAGCCTTCTAAAAAGAAAGGAAACTCCATAAATACAATCATAGCGATTAAAGCAATATTCAACAGAATCCAAAATATAAAGAGACCAAAACCAGTTATGGAAGATGAAAAATTAATAGAAAAAGCTTTGAAAATATAATTAACAATCACAGCCAAGCCCAATATACCTGCTCCATAAATAGCAAGGCCTTTAGCAATTTTATCTTGTAAGGTAAGTGACTTAACTTCTCCATACATTCGTTTTTTCAAACTTCTAAGCTCTGTTCTTAACATTACATACGTCAACAATACTAGAAGCCCCAAAAGTACTAAGATCCCCCATATTGATAATATAGGTAAAGAGAGAGTTGTTGCCAGCAAATTAAATTCAAACGCAAACCATATTATAAAAGTTATAATATGAAATCGATAACGATAAGGGAGAATAAACGTCCGTTTAAAGAATTTACCCATTAATACCAATAACAACCAAATTAACAAGCAAATTAAATAAAGCTCGACTGTTAGCAAAGGATACTGAGAAACTGGTAACCTTAAATCTTTAGGATCAGAATTTTGTAATGATAGGGTAACAGCAAGGAGCATGAAATTTGCACCTATCGGAAACAACAAACTAAGAATAAAAGTTTTAATACCAAACCAAAAAGAGGGTTTCCCTTTCTTAAAGGCTTTCCCAAGTTTATTATAATAATCTTGTTTCTGATACTGTAAAAACCCATCATCTTCCAAATTTAAACTCTCTTCAAAACTTGCTTTAAAAATTGATTTCTTTATCTAATTTTCTCCCTAATTTTATTAAAATTGATAACAACGAGCCTACTGCAATTCTCTTCTATCTGGATATTTCTTGGCATAGGAAACAGAAAAGAAACTACCCATGATTCCTGCTGTTATAATAGCTGTAAGTATTACAGACACGATTATGCCAAGAATTTTTCCAAACGAAGGGCTTCCCTCAAGAAATAACCATCCAGACATCACAACTATAAATATTATATGATGTCATCCTCTTTACCATAAAGGCCAGCGCCCTGTTTCAGCATAAATCATGACTTCGTATGCTCCCCTAGAAGATTCAAATGCTCTATACATCAGTTCTTTAGTGATAGGATAGCGAACTTCTGGCCCCATGGCTCCGCCAATTTCTTTAAAGAAGCTAATTTCGTAATAGCCGTCTGTCTCATATACAATAAATCCATTGCCTCTATGTACAATCGTATCCGATTGATTATAATCTTCTAACTCATCTGCCTTTGGCCAACGATGATGTTCACAATAAAACATTACTTCTAAAGCATCTTTTTCTGATTTTGAAACACGTTCTGCTAATTTTTGGCTAATGGGAAAGTTAAGCACTTCTTTCCCTCTACTCCACAGAATCTCATAATCATTATTGTTTTTTAATATCCTACAATTTTTGTATTGCTGCATTTCTGTTGTCATATAAATCAACTTTCTTTACTTTTTTAATTCTTCTTTATCATAGGCAAAAACAAAATGATCTAGTTGGTGCATGAGATCTTTATCAATCTCTCCACTACTTTCTTACGCTTATGCAAATTATTGACCATACACAAATAGAGAATAAACAAAAGCATAGAATAGAAAAATAATCCTAAAAATTGGGGGTATACAAGATAGACTATCAAAGATGCTATCAAACTAATAAAGTTACCATGGATAACGGAGGAAACGACAGCTCCATTTTTCTGTGCTACTTCTAAGAATTCTAAGTACTCGATATCCGTAAATAGTGTAGGATACAAATCCAGGTCTTTTTTAAGATAGACATCCACTGATTTCCCGAAAAGTAAGGAAATACAAGAGAATAAAATCAAATAAAGATACTTGTGAGCAGGTATACTAAAGATTGTCAATCCATTCAGAAATCTGATAAAAGGAAGAAAGAGCAACACCAGGGGAAGTATAACGTACTGTTGAGTCTTAGAAGTTCTTTCTGGAATTGAAAAATACAATTTCTTTGTCTTTAAGTCATAATAGACCAATTTGTTCTTAAATTCTCCTAGATGAACTCGTTCTTTATAGTTTTTACTATTTTCCGTCATTTTCCACTCCCTTTCTTACTCAAACACTCCACAACCATTGATTTGCAATCAAAAGATATAAGCTTTTTTAAAACATTTCATTTCCTCGGACTGGATCACATCTTCCGACTATAGGAGCCTCAGTTGCATTTGTATATCTCTTTTGCTTAAGTGGCGATACATAACCATCTGGAAGTTTACCCATTGATTTTATCCATTGTTGTTCAACCATAGGAATACTTTAATTGGAACTTTTCTCCGAATCTAGTTTTAACCTCAATCACTTCGTTTAATTTTTCCTCTGGTTTGATTTAACTTCAACTATCTCATATTCCCGTTCATCTCCAGGTGTAAAGGCAACGTTTATGGTTGCTAGAAAAATGAACATTGTTAAAATCATTATCAAAAGCATGGCAACATTTTTTATATAGATAAAAGCTAGGGCAAATATAAGAGCTAAAACAAAGAAACTTAGTCGTGAAAGAAGCATTTTTACGTAAAAACGCGATGAATTTACTGGTTTTATTTTATAATAATTAGATTGTCCCAATGATCTATTGAGTAATTTTTCCAAACTTTTTTTCTTTTTAGAATATAAAAGCTGAAGCAAACTAAAAGAGAATAATAGACCAATAACTACTAAAAGCAAACTAGTTACTATCGGAAAATTAACATAAAAGTTGGCAAATAAATCAATATGATTCATACGAGTCCAGGCATTCACAAAAACTGCCAATCCTGCAGCTAATGATGTTGGAAGGATAAATTTGCTCGCCTTAGAGTTTTTTCTTCGATTTTAAAAAGTTCTTCATCTGAGATAGCATAAACTTTCTGATAAAAATACCAGTTTAAAGGCAAACAGAAATATCCAAGAAAATGTTTAGGGGATCTATCTAATAGATAATGTTTCCCCTGATAATGAAATAATAGGTATCGAAGATTCCCTTTATAATATAATTTTATTTTTTGCATTTTAATCCTTACTAATCTAAGAAAACATGAGTTTTTCCCAAGCTATGAGGAGTATCTCGATATCGGCTACATCTTATTTTAGTATTTTACCATTCATTTTATATAAGTGATGTCTCTCAGTTCTAAAGGTAACATTAGAAGCCAACAAATATAGAAAGATGATTGCATTTGCCATTAAGCCAAACAGTAAGTTACCTGAGTAAAAATAATACAATGCCATAAAGAATGCCAGTCCACCAAAAACCACTATAAATCCTAGCAATTGTTTAAAGTCGATTCTTATTGGCGTGATTTTATAGTATTGTAAATGCCTAAGTTCGCGCCCTAGCACAGAAAACATCCTTCTTTTCCGAGAATAGTAACATAATTCAACCAGAACATATGTTAAAAGAAAAGTCATTAAAAAGAGTGCCATTTTCGTAAAAATTGAGAGATTCGCTTCAAAATACTTAGTAATATCAATCTTGTTAACGCGTAACCAATTATATAAAAAGATACTCAGCCCAGCACCGAGAGAAGCTGAAACAGTGAGTTTTGTAGCACGTCCATTTTTTTCTTTTATTTTACAGTACTCATCCGATGTAATGGGATACACATGTTGAAAGAAAAGCCAATTTATAGGTGGAAAAAGATATCCTATCAAATGACATGGTCTTCTATCAAGTAGATAGTATTGATGATTGAATTCAAATACTAAATAACGAAAATTTCCATAAGTAAAACGAATTTTTTCCATCATTTCTCCTTAGTCAAAAAACAGATCACTTCTACTCCCCCCCTCTGAACTATGCCCTAACAAAGTAGTCTCATATTCATCTCCTAGTCCATTAGCATCATTCAGTTGAATCAACCACTCCCTGATAGTTTTTAATTTTACAATTGATACATAGAAGGTGTGAAATGTTCTGTTTAGTAGATAAAGTAGAAAATTGTTTTGCTAATAAAGTTTTCCCCACTATAAACACTCACCATGTTCTCATCCTTATTAAATTCTGCATGAATGATATCTGGTAATTCTATCTTTATTTCAGTAGAATCCCACTCCCATGTGAGCATCTGTTCGCTGTAATTGATTTTCTTAATCCTTCTCCTACTCTAACTCAGATCAATTCGATCTGAACTGTTTGCTCAGTCATCATGGAGTTCACTTCCTCGATGAGTTTATCTATCTCTTTTTGTGAGATACGAATGTGATTGTATGGTGGCTCCCAATTCTGTATGCTTGACCTATATACAAGAAAACTATTATCAGTCAACAACTCTTCCTCTGCTTTTAAAACATAACCATTTTCATAGTCGAATGTAATGTTACCTCTTGTCCCAGAAATTTTCATTCTATTTTCTTCTTTACTCAAACATCATTATTCCTTCTCAGGAATCTAGATCCTAATACTCAATCCAATCCCATATAATAAGGAGAGAAATTCCCCTTCAAATAAGCACTTATACTTTCTCCTATTATACCACACCTCCATTTTCATCTGAAATGGTTTCCATTTTAAGACAAGAAAAAAAACACTAATCATAACCTACACCCAAAAGTTGGATTTTTCTGTCTCACTTTTGGGGTGCAGGTCATTTGCTCTTTTTCTCTTTCCATATACTCTTATAACACACAATTAGCATCTTGTGAGATAGAAGATAAAGATAAAGATAAAGATAAAGAAAAAGCAAGCACAATGGCTTGCTTGATAGTTAAGGAATTAAAAATTGATTTTCATAGTCTTTTGGGAGCTTATAAGATATTTCTCCATTACTATTACCAAATCGACTTTGATTAAAAATTGGAAACAACTTGGAATCGTAATTCGTTTTTATAGCAAAACGTTCTCTTTCAAAACTAATAGTTGCAGCTACTGAGGGATCCTCAAAAACTGATTGTTCCCCTTGGGAATGCAAGCGAACGTTTATAGTAGCTACTTCTTCAGGATATTTCTCAAATCTAACATCAAAACGAATGTCGCTATTTCTCGAAGGAATGTACATTTGATATTCACTTACACTTATACTTTGAATCTTTCCTAATTTCTGTTCCAATTCTGGGTCGTTTCGATACAGGTTGGTTTGGATAGCTAGTTTGAAATTTTCCTCATGTTCTTGTAGCCATTTGTTTAGAAAACGAATCATAATTTCTTTTCGAACTTGCCAGGATGCATCCTTGCCTTTGCTAACAGCAACATTCAAAAGATTATTCATAATTTCATTCAATTTATCTTGCTCTCGCTTCCAATCCCACGAGGGGTCACTTGATACCTCTTGTACTGACAAGTACCATCTCTTCATAGTTTCAGGAGATTTATAAGGATTGGGTTTTATAAAGGTAAAAGGAGGTATACCAGCATCAGGAAAGTATAATTCTACTTTCATTGACTGCTTGCGATTATTATTAACATAGGCTGTAAAATAAATATGATAATTTCCACCTACATCTCCACCATTATCAAAAGACCCCCTCGCAGAACCTGGTAAAAGCGTCACAGACTTTATATACTGTCCTTGACTGTCTATATCAGCAAGAATTTCGCTCTTGATAGAATCTTCATGATCATGAATAAACTTACCAGTGTTGCCAAATGGCTGCCTCATAAACAAATAAGACAGAATGATAATAAGAAAAGGCACAGAAACTGCAAGGAATATCCACTTGTACGATTTTAACATAATATCTCCTTTTGCTCATTAAAAATCAGTTATAAATTAGTATTTATGTTTCTTTTTAAATTATAATCTTTTTGATTGACTTAAAAAAATTACTTTACTTTCACTAAATAAATTGCAGCACTGATTTGAACTAATTTTTCTTCAGATTCTAAACTTAGTAGGATATCGTATCTGTCATAGTACGCATATCCAAGACTAACTGAAAGTTTTGTGTCAGATGGAAGGTTATACTTTTC
Source organism: Streptococcus oralis subsp. dentisani (assembly GCF_007475365.1). Lineage (NCBI taxonomy): Bacteria > Bacillati > Bacillota > Bacilli > Lactobacillales > Streptococcaceae > Streptococcus > Streptococcus oralis. Next base: position 786,490 of record NZ_CP034442.1, read on the forward strand.
CACTATTTTCTTATATAACTCTGATTGATTTTCTGATTGGTAAATAATATCACTCAATTCAGTTTCTGCGCTCTTAAATGTTTTTTTAACATCTAAGGAAGCGAAATAATCTCTTGAAACCATTAAATTTAGAATTTCTTCATCAAATAAAGGATTTATCTCTGACTCATAATTTAACTTACCATTAGAATATGTAACAGGAACAGTTTCTTTATCCTCCCCAAGTGTTATTGTATACTCCCCTTTAATGTCAGATTGATTAATATCTACGTCCACTTCATACCTTTTGACTTCATCTTGATTTTTTATATAAACATCACTAGTGTATGACTTTAGTCCTGTAAACTCCTTCTTGTCTTGTTCTAAAAATTTAAACATAGGTTCAAACGTTTTTTCAAATTCGTACTGTTGTTTTGTCCTGTTTTTGGGAATAGTTTCTTCACCTAAAGCACATCCATTCAGTGCAAAAAGTGTCAAAAGCATTAGCATTACACTAACAACCCAAAATAAGTATTTATGATTTTTCATATTCTCTCCCTAGTTAACATTTATATTGTATTTTCAATAACTTTTCCTTTTAATCCAACGATTACTCTTTTCAATTTCGTTCATGAAAACCTCATTCTTTTTCAAATATAACACTACTAATTTGCACAATCTTTTGATTAGATTTTAGTTGAATAGTTACTCTATATATAGTTGAGCTAGAATGATTTAATAATACTATACATGTTGTTTCCTCTGGTAAATCATATTTGCTTTTTAGATGTCTATAGAGGTCAGAATTATTTTCTGGCTGATATACAATCTCACGAAGTTCTGTTTCTGCACTCTTAAAGGTCTCCTTTACATCTAAAGAAGTAAAGAAATCTCTTTGTACCACTAAATTAAGAATTTCTTCATCATATAAAGGAGTTACCTCTGACCCATAATTTAACTTACCATTAGAATATGTAACCGGAACAGTTTCGTTATTCTCCCCAAGTGTTATTGTGTAATCACCTTTAATATCAGCTTGAATAATATCTAGGTCCACTTCGTATTTTTTGACTTCATCTTGATTTTTTATATAAATTCTACTAGTGTATGCCTTTAATCCCGTAAAATCTTTCTTGTCTTGTTCTAAAAATTTAAATATAGGTTCAAAAGTTTTTTCAAATTCGTACTGTTCTTTTGTTCTGTTTTTGGGAATGGTCTCACCACCCAAACTACACCCATTCAGCGCAAAAAGTGTCGAAAGCATTAGCATAACACTAATAACCCAGAATAAATCTTTTTTCATTTTTTTCTCCTTAATAATCTATGTCCATTATACCACACCTCCATTTTCATCTGAAATGGTTTCTATTTTAAGACAAGAAAAAAAAACACTGTTCATTCAGTGCTTTTTGATTGAATTACTGCCCCCTGCAGGAATCGAACCTGCAACTACTCCTTAGGAGGGAGTTGTTATATCCATTGAACTAAGGGAGCTAGAGAAAAACTCTGCTGAATGAGCAGAGTTTTTTAGTCGAATTAACGACGGATTTCTTTGATACGAGCTGCCTTACCTTGAAGAGCACGCAAGTAGTACAATTTCGCACGACGTACTTTACCGTAACGAACAACTTCGATCTTTTCAACACGTGGAGTGTGGATTGGGAAGATACGCTCAACACCTACACCGTTAGAGATTTTACGAACTGTGTAGTTTTCTGAGATGCCAGCACCTTTACGTGCGATAACAACACCTTCAAAAATCTGGATACGTTCACGGTTACCTTCGACAACTTTCGCGTGTACACGAACAGTGTCACCAGGACGGAATGATGGGATATCTGTACGAAGTTGACCTTCAGTCAAACTTTGGATTAATGGATTCATTTTATTCTCCTATCTTTGTCAATCTTGAGGAACCTTCCTCAGCGGATAAACTGTATTTTTGTGCGTCCATTACACACAAGATACAGTTTACCAAATTTCCACCTAAAAGTAAAGAAATTTATAGCAGAATTCCTAAAAAAATCGCTAGAAAACCGCCTAGATATGTTAAGAGAAAATAGCTATAAAATACCTTCTTGTCACTGATTAGTCTTTGCAGCTCGTCATTCAAGGTTGAAAAGGTCGTTAACCCTCCACAAAAACCTGTCGCTAGGATAGCATAGATTTCCTTGGACTCCACATGATTGTAGAGTAAGCCAATCAAAAAACAACCTAGAAGATTGGCAGTTAGAGTTCCTAGTGGCAATTTAGAAGCTTGATTATAGCGGGAAAAGAAATAACGCACCAGGGCACCGAACCCGCAGGCGATTGCAAGATAAACGATTACCATTTCTTCCTCCCTAGAACATAAGCCAAGAGCAGACCTCCACCAATGCTCAAAAGTAAGTAGATGCCTAAACTAAGATAACGCCCAGTATCAAGCAGTTTCACAGCATCAAGCATTAGACTAGAAAAGGTTGTCAGGCCACCACAAAATCCTGTCCCCAGCGCCAAAACCAAGCCCTTACTAGTTCCCTTATAGACCAGATAGCCTTTCACCAGATAGACCAAGCAGAAAATTCCCAGATAGTTAACAAGGAGGGTCCCCCAAGGAAAGTCTGGACTGGCTGGTAAGCAAGTGGAAACCAGATAGCGGACAAGTCCTCCCAACATGGCAGCTAGGAAAATCCCGAGCGGATAGAATTGTTCTTTTTTCATTTGATATTTTGATCCTGATAATCACGCGAACGTTTGAGAATGTCTGAAAAAGTCGCAACAATGGTTTCTTGGTAACTCTTATTGGTTACACGACTCCTTACCTTTTCAAAAATGACTTCTTCTCGCTTACTATCTAAAATAGGTTTTCCTGAGGCCTTCTTATAGGCAACTACACCCTCAACCAAATGCATTCGTTCTTCTAGGAGCTTAACGATTTGGTCGTCGATTTGATCAATTTCTTGCCGAATACTAGCTAAATCCATAGTGTCTCCTCCTTTATTTGAATTATTGTATCAAAAAGCCACCAAATAGGCTAGTAAAATCTAGTTTAACTACTAAAAACTGCACCGACTCCTTCCAGTCAGCGCAGCTTGTTTCTTATCCTACTTTTGCAGCCAATTCTTCAGCGAATTGTTCCAAGCGTTCGATGTCTTCTTCCTCAGCAGAAAGATCTACTTTAACACTCTCTGAACCTTTTTCTGCTCCTGTCGCTACAAAAACACGATCAAAGTCATCGACAGCCTTACAGAATTCGTCGTAGAAGGTGTCACCTGAACCAACAACTCCGTAGATTTTGCCATTCAAGTTGAGATCTGCTAGGTCTTCGTAGAAGTCCATCATCTCATCTGGCAATTCTCCATCACCGTAAGTATAAGTCGCAACGATTGCGATGTCCGCCTCCAAGAAGTCTGAAGCGTCAACAGTCGTACATTCATCCACATCGACATCCAATCCCAAGTCACGCAATTTATCTGCTACAATATCTGCAATTTCTTCGGTATTACCGGTCATACTGGCAAATACAATTTTTGCTAATGCCATATCGTCCTCCTCAATTTATCTTTCTCCATTATATCATATCTTTTTCATTTTAAAAATAAAAATTCTTGTGCTACAATGAAATGAGAAAGAATTGAGGTTATTTATGGAAATTTGCCAGCAAATTTTAGAGAAAATCAAAGAATACGATACCATTATCATTCATCGTCATATGAAACCAGATCCTGATGCCTTAGGGAGCCAAGTGGGCTTGAAAGCTCTTCTCGAACACCATTTTCCAGAAAAAACCATCAAAGCCGTCGGTTTTAACGAACCAACTCTAACTTGGATGGCGGAAATGGATACTGTCCAAGACAGTGACTACCAAGGAGCTCTTGCTATTATTTGTGATACAGCAAATCGTCCTCGTATCGATGATAAACGCTATGAACAAGCTGCTTTCACCATCAAAATCGATCACCATCCAAATGATGATATCTATGGTGACCTATCTTGGGTCGATACAAGTTCAAGCAGTGCCAGTGAAATGATTGCCCTATTTGCTCAAGAAAATCAGCTGGCCTTGTCTAGTGAAGCGGCACGACTTCTCTATGCAGGAATTGTCGGGGACACGGGGCGTTTTCTCTACCCATCAACTAGTGCTCGTACCTTTAGGATAGCTGGCCAGCTCCGAGAAGTTGATTTTGACTTTGCTGGATTGTCTCGTCAAATGGATACCATGAGCTTCAAGATTGCAAAACTGCAAGGCTTTGTCTATGATCATTTAGAAGTTGATGAGAATGGAGCCGCACGCGTTCTGCTTACTCAAAACATCTTGGAAAAATATAAGGTTACGGATTCTGAAACAGCGGCGATTGTCGGAGCACCTGGCCGAATTGATACTGTTAAGGCTTGGGCTATCTTTGTTGAGCAAGCTGACGGTCACTTCCGTGTGCGAATGCGCAGTAAAATCACCCCTATCAATGAAATAGCCAAACAACACGACGGGGGAGGGCATCCATTAGCCAGTGGTGCCAATTCCTATAGTCTAGAAGAAAACGAAATCATCTATCAAAAGTTAAAAAACTTGTTTAAAAACTGATAAAATACTTGCCAAACTTTTCAGAATCTGATAGACTAGTAAGGTAACAATCTATGGCTCGCAAAGAGACCATGGCAGAAAGGAAATATTGCAAAATGAAAAAAGATATCCATCCAGAATATCGCCCAGTTGTCTTCATGGACACAACTACTGGTTACAAATTCCTTAGCGGTTCAACAAAACGCTCTAACGAAACTGTTGAGTTCGAAGGCGAAACTTACCCATTGATCCGTGTGGAAATTTCATCAGACTCACACCCATTCTACACTGGACGTCAAAAGTTCACTCAAGCAGATGGACGCGTGGATCGTTTCAACAAAAAATACGGTCTCAAATAATAAAAAAAAGAACAGTTTCAACTGTTCTTTTTTTTACTTCTTTTTATGAATCAACCACTACTATTATCTCAATATCAAGCTTCAAGCTAGTGCCGTGAACTAATTTGAACAAGTTTAAAAAATATCGAAAAGAAGCTTGATATTGAGAATGGTCAAGATAATAGAAACTGCGTAACCTAGGATTGTGTTCCACTTGGCATTGGTAAATTCTCCCATCAGTGACTTCTTAGAGGTCAGATAGATTAAGGGGAAGATTGAAAACGGAAGAGCGATTGAAAGAAAGACCTGTGAATAGACCAATAACTGATCCAAGGTTTTTTCTTGATGCCCAAACAAGACGGCGACTATAATCACAGGGAGCAAGGCAAAAATACGTGTACCGATACGGATAAGCCACTGAGGTAATCTTAGATGTAAGAAACCTTCCATGACAATCTGTCCTGTCAAGGTACCTGTAATGGTCGAATTCTGGCCACTTGCTAGGAGGGCCAGGGCAAATAAAGTTGACAAGGTTGAGCTGGCTATTGCTCCTGCTATTGTCGAATCCTGTAAAGCATTGTACATTTGGGAGAAGGCCGAAATTTCAGATGCATGACCAAAAAAGAGGGAGGCACCTAAAATGAGAAGCAAGGAATTGACAATAAAGGCTAGGGACAGCTGAAGATTTGAATCCCATGTCATAAAACGCACGGCTTTCCGCACATCCTTCTTATCTTTGTGATTGATTTTCCTTGTTTGGGATAGGGATGAATGAAGATAGAGATTATGGGGCATGACTGTCGCTCCTACAATTCCTAGAGCCAAGGTCAATTGGCTTTCATGACCTGGCAATGGTGTTTCAAATAATGTTGGAGTCGGTAAATAACCACCAAAGATACCCTGAATACTTGGATTGGATAAGGCCACAAGATAGGTAAAGATGGCTAATATGGTTAAAATAAGAGTCGTAACAATGGCTTCAATTTTTTTGAAGCCAAATTTCATCAATAAAAGTAACAAAAATACATCTAAAACGGTTAGGAGGATAGCAATCATAATCGGTATTTTAAACAAAAGATTTAAGGCAATCGCTGAGCCTAGAACCTCAGCTAAGTCTGTCGCCATTAAAGCCAATTCTAAAATCACCCATAAACTATAGCGAAGCCATTTGGGAGCATGATGAGCTGTTGCCTGTGCTAGGTCCATCCTAGTCACGATACCGAGCTTTCCAGCCATCTGTTGTAACTGCATGGCAATGATGGAGGAAATCAAAATAACAAATAAGAGACTATATTTGTAGGAAGCACCACCAACCACACTGGTAATCCAGTTTCCAGGATCCATGTAGCCAACTGCCACAAGTGCACCAGGTCCTAAGAATGCTTTTAGATTTTGCCAAAAATGATTGTTATTTGGAGTCTCAATAGATTGATTGATCTCAGAAAGAGAGACTTTTTCATAAGAGGACATAGGGATTTCCCACTTTCTAATCTGTCTTTACATATTTCTTAATAGAATATTTTTTTGAAAGAATGATGAAAATAGTTTACCTATTTCCAATTCACCCTTATTATATCACATTTTAGAATGATTCCTAAGAAAACAAATGATAGTTGAAATAGGCAATATCAGTATTGTAAAAGCCAGCGTTTTTTGACGCTGGCTTTAAAACTGTGAAAAATATTTATCAACTAGATCGCTTCTGTGACAAAACTGCGACTTTCTAGTACCTTGAGCATGGCATCTGCTGTGTCTAGGGCTGTAAAGAGTGGCACACCGTGTTCAATGGCTGAACGGCGGATTTGCTCACCATCTTCGTCAGCAGTTCGTTTGGTTCCGACAGTATTGATGATCGCTTGGATTTTTCCTTTACGGACATAGCTTGGGATATCCTTCTCATCATCACCAATCTTACCAACAGGCTGGGCATGCAGTCCATGACTAGCAAAGAAGGCTGCAGTACCTTCTGTAGCGAGGATACCGTAACCGATATTTTGGAAACGACGAGCCAAGTCCAAGGCTTCATCTTTGGCATCATCTGCAATGGTGAAGACAACATTTCCAAAGGTTGGCAAGTGCAGGTAAGAAGCTTCAAAAGCCTTATAGAGAGCTTTTTCGAGAGTTGTATCAGAACCCATGACTTCCCCTGTCGATTTCATCTCAGGACCTAGTAAGCTGTCTACTTTTGCTAGTTTGGTAAAAGAGAAGACTGGCGCCTTGATGTGAACGCGAGTGCTTTCTAGATAGAGTCCATCTTGATAACCAAGTTCTTCAAGACTTTGCCCAAGAATGAGCTTAGTCGCTACCTGAGCCATAGGAATATTGGTTACCTTAGAAAGGAATGGAACCGTACGGCTGGCACGTGGATTGACCTCAATAACATAGACTTTTTCATCCTTGATGACAAACTGAATGTTCATCATTCCGAGACAGTTAAGACCGATTGCTAGACGTTTAGTGTAGTCTGCGATAGTTTCCTGAACCTTTTGCGACAAGGTTTGTGGTGGGTAAACGGCCATTGAGTCACCTGAGTGGACACCAGCACGTTCGATATGTTCCATAATACCAGGGATAAGGACATTTTCTCCGTCTGAGATGGCATCAACTTCACATTCTTGCCCAACGATGTATGAATCAACAAGGACTGGGTGATCTGGGCTTGCCTTAACAGCTGTACGCATGTAAGAACGAAGGTCTTCTTCGTTTTCTACGATTTCCATAGCACGTCCACCCAAGACATAAGATGGGCGAACGAGGACTGGGAAGCCAATCTTGCGAGCTGCAAGAACCGCTTCTTCTTCATTGGTTGCTGTTTGTCCTGGTGGCTGTGGAATATCCAAGTCTTTAAGGGCTTGCTCAAAGAGGTCGCGGTCTTCCGCACGGTCTAGGTCAGCAACTTGTGTACCAAGAATGGTCACTCCTGCTTTTGCCAAAGGCTCTGCAAGGTTGATAGCTGTTTGACCACCAAACTGAACAATAACGCCTTTTGGTTGCTCCAAGTCGATAACATTCATGACATCTTCAAAAGTTAATGGTTCAAAGTAGAGCTTATCAGATACAGAGAAGTCCGTTGAAACGGTCTCTGGGTTTGAGTTCATGATGATAGCCTCATAACCAGCAGCCTGAATAGCCTTAACAGAGTGAACAGTGGCATAGTCAAACTCAACCCCCTGTCCGATACGGATTGGACCTGAACCTAGGACTAGAACGGATTCCTTATCAGACTTGATAGACTCATTTTCCCAACCATAGGTTGAATAGAAATATGGAGTCTCTGATTCAAATTCTGCCGCACAGGTATCGACCATCTTGTATACTGGGACAATCTTGTTTTCCAAACGAAGTTGGCGAACTTGATCGACTGTCGTTTCCCAAAGTTCAGCAATCTTACGGTCTGAGAAACCATTAAGTTTGGCAGTTTTCAAGACTTCTACATCTTGTGGATGGGCACCCAATTCTTGCTCAATTTCAAAGATGTGCAAGAGTTTATCTAGATAAAAGATATCAATCTTAGTCAATTCAGCAATTTCTTCTGGTGTGTAACCACGGCGAATGGCTTCTGAAACGTAGAAGAGACGGTCATCTTGGGCTTTGACAACCTTTTCAATCAAAGCATCATCTGAAACCGCTGCAAGTTCAGGCATTTCATTGTGGTGAACCCCAATTTCAAGTGAGCGACAGGCTTTTAGAAGAGATTCCTCAATGTTACGACCGATAGCCATTACTTCACCAGTTGCTTTCATCTGAGTTCCAAGACGACGCTCACCTTTTTCAAACTTGTCAAATGGGAAACGTGGAATCTTAGCAACGACGTAGTCAAGGGCTGGTTCAAACATAGCGTAGGTTGAACCTGTAACTGGGTTAATAACCTCATCCAGGGTCAAACCGACGGCAATTTTGGCAGCCAATTTAGCGATTGGGTAACCTGTCGCCTTAGAAGCAAGGGCTGATGAACGAGACACACGTGGGTTTACTTCGATGACATAATATTTGAAGCTGTGGGGATCGAGTGCTAGCTGAACGTTACATCCGCCTTCAATCTTGAGGGCGCGGATAATGCTCAAGCTCGCGTCACGTAGCATTTGGTTTTCATAGTCTGACATGGTTTGCGCAGGAGCAAATACGATGGAATCCCCTGTATGAATCCCAACGGGGTCAAAATTTTCCATGTTACAAACCACAAGGGCATTGTCAGCCGAGTCACGCATGACTTCGTATTCGATTTCCTTGAAACCTGCAATCGAACGCTCAATCAAACATTGGGTAACAGGTGACAGTTTCAACCCATTTTCAGCGATTTCACGCAATTCTTCCTCGTTGGCACACATACCACCACCAGTACCACCAAGTGTGAAAGCTGGACGAACGATAACTGGGTAGCCGATTGATGCCGCAAAGGAAACAGCTTCTTCCACTGTGTTGACAATTTCAGATTCAGGGATTGGTTGCTCAAGCTCTTCCATCAATTGTTTAAAGAGGTCACGGTCCTCAGCTTGGTCAATGGCAGACAACTTAGTTCCGAGAAGTTCGACACCAAGCTCATCTAGAATACCATTTTTAGACAATTCCATGGCCATGTTCAGACCCGTCTGACCCCCAAGAGTTGGAAGCAAAGCATCTGGACGTTCCTTACGGAGAATACGTGTCACAAACTCGAGTGTAATCGGTTCGATGTAGACCTTATCCGCAATCTCCTTATCCGTCATGATGGTTGCAGGGTTTGAGTTCACCAAAACAACCTCATAGCCTTCCTCTTTCAACGACAAGCAGGCCTGAGTCCCAGCATAGTCAAACTCAGCAGCTTGACCAATAATAATCGGACCAGAACCAATCACCATAATTTTTTGAATATCAGTACGTTTAGGCATTTATAAGATATTAAGGGCGTCAAGCGGACAAAGCTAAAATAGGAGTTATGACGAAGAACTATCAGTTCTAGGAATAACTATCTTTTTAGCACCGTCCGTAGCCCGTATTCAGTTCAGAAAATACGGACCCCCCTTCTCCTTTCTATTCGTCGCCTCACAGAGCGACATTAAATAAATTCTCCGATGATTTTTCAATAATAAATCGAGTGTAAAAATTTTCAGCATCTCATTGCTCAACTAAAAGAAAGGACTTGCCTTTTTGTTCGACAAGCCTCTGACAGAGTTTCCTATATCAGCGATTAGCAGATTTAAACGACTCCATCATTTCGATAAATTCATCAAAGAGATAGCTTGCATCGTGCGGTCCTGGAGCTGCATCTGGGTGGAATTGCACAGAGAAACCTGGTTGGTATCTGTGACGCACACCCTCAACTGACTTGTCATTGATTTCTTCGTGGGTAATAATCAAATGCTCTGGCAAATCCTCACGGCTAACCGCATAACCATGGTTCTGGCTAGTAAAGTCTACTCGGCCTGTTGCAATTTCACGCACCGCGTGGTTAAATCCACGGTGACCAAACTTCATCTTGTAGGTCTTAGCACCATTTGCCATAGCAAAAAGTTGATGTCCCATACAGATACCAAAGATCGGAATTTTTCCTTGCACACCACGAATCATATCGAGCGCCTGGGGAACATCTTCTGGGTTACCTGGACCGTTTGACAACATGACCCCGTCAGGATGGAGATGGAGAATCTCTTCTGCTGTTGTTGTGTATGGAACAACGGTCACGTTACAGTTACGCTTAGATAGTTCGCGTAAGATGGAGTGTTTGAGACCAAAGTCTACCAATACGACACTCAATCCAACTCCAGGAGCAGGATAAGCTGTCTTAGTAGAGACTTGCTTGATATTATCTGTCGGTAGAACTGTCGCTTGGAGCTGGTCTATGATATGGTCCATCGTATCACCAACATGCGTAAGGGTTGCACGCATGGTACCATGCTTACGGATAATTTTTGTCAAAGCCCGGGTATCAATTCCTGAGATACCTGGGATTTTCTTCGCTTTCAAGAATTCATCCAAGGTCATTTGATTGCGCCAGTTGCTGGCTCTACGCGCTTCTTCAAAAACTACTACTCCCTTACAGGTAGGAGTGATTGACTCGTAGTCGTCACGGTTAATTCCATAATTTCCCACCAAAGGGTAGGTAAAGGTTAAGATTTGTCCATTGTAAGACTGGTCTGTTATAGACTCTTGGTAACCAGTCATCCCTGTATTAAAGACGATTTCCCCCGTTACGTCAATATCTGCTCCGAAGGCCTTGCCTTCAAATACTGTACCATCTTCTAATACTAGAAGTCGTTTTTTCATCTACTCACCTCTCGTTGATGCTCTCAGACATCTTTTAACGCTTTGTGCCTTATTTTGCTTTTCTATAGGCCAGCACAGATTCTAAAATTGCCATTCTGACAAAGACACCGTTGGTCATTTGCTGAACAATACGTGATTTCGGTGCTTCTACCAAGTGATCAGCGATTTCCACGTCACGATTGACTGGAGCCGGGTGCATAAGGATTGCTTTTTCTTTCAAACGGTCATAGCGCTCTTGTGTCAAACCATGCTGGATATGATAGTCTTCTTTTGAAAATCCTGTCACAATTTCATGACGTTCATGCTGCACACGAAGAAACATCATAACATCTACTTGATCAATCACCTCATCAATTGATACAAAGCGACCGTAATGTTCAAACTCCTCACTTCTCCATTCCTCAGGACCTGCAAAGTAAAGCTCCGCTCCCAAGCGTTTAAGAATTTGCATATTAGACTTAGCTACTCGAGAGTGGTTTAGGTCGCCAGCGATGGCCACCTTAAGACCTTCAAAATGTCCAAATTCTTCATAAATTGTCATCAAATCAAGCAAACTTTGGCTAGGGTGTTGCCCTGAACCGTCCCCACCATTGATAATCGAAGTTGTGATGGTCGGGCTAGCAATCAATTCTCTATAGTAGTCCACCTCTGGGTGACGAATGACACAGGCATCCACTCCAAGTGCAGACAGCGTCAAGATTGTGTCATAGAGTGTTTCACCCTTATTCACTGAACTGGTCTTCACATCGAAATCCAAAAGATCAAGTCCAAGTTTCAGTTCTGCTACCTCAAAGGATTTGTGGGTACGAGTTGAACTTTCAAAGAAAAGGTTGGAAACGATATGTTGTTCCTCATAAGAAGCACTCGCTCCGTTTTTAAATTCGATTCCTCGTTTAATCAATTTCATTACTTGTTCTACAGTAAGGTCTTCCATAGAAACGACATGTTGCAAAGCTTGTTGATTTTCTGACATTTTTTTACTCCTTTTGGTGTTTAGGCTTGTTCTGTGATTAGTACTCTGTCTTGTCCATCTAGTTCTGTCATCTCTACGATGATTTCTTCAGAACGACTGGTTGGGATGTTTTTTCCAACATAGTCCGGACGGATTGGAAGTTCTCTATGGCCACGATCAACCAAGACTGCCAAACTTACACGAGCAGGACGACCGTGGCTGACGATGTTGTCAATAGCTGCACGAATAGTACGACCTGTATAGAGCACATCATCCACCAAAATGACTTCTCGATCTGTCACATCAACAGAGATTACAGAGGTATCTTCCCCACTTTTGACATCATCACGGAAAGGTTTAGTATCCAATTCTACTACGGGAACAGAGACATTTTCTAACTGCTCCAAACGTTCTTGGATACGATGGGCGATGAAAACTCCACGTGTTTTAATCCCAGCCAGAACGATTCTATTTAAATCTTTGTTGCGTTCGATAATCTCGTAGGTAATCCGAGTAATCGCTCGTTTGACGGTCAATTCGTCTACAACTTCTTTTGTCCTCATGACAAACCTCCAAAAAGAAAAGTCTCCTTAAACAAGGAGACTTCAGAATGTATAGCCAAACTAGCCTTACTATAGACAGTATAGACTTCGGCTATCTATTGATCCGACTCCTTGCCTGCCTCACGGGACAGGTTTAAAGGAATATTTTATTGTTATTACTATATCACAAAGAATGGATCAATGCAAGAAAAAAACATAAAATTTTTATCTTATAACGAACTAAAATCATATAATTGGGGATAGTGATCGCATTCTGGGTTCTTTGGATGACAGATAGCCCGTCCAAAGTAAATCATGGCTTGATGGGCTGCCAACCATTTCTCTGGTGGCAGAATATCCATGACACGTTTTTCTACTTCAAGGGGTGTGGCTGATTTTTTAACAATATCATGGTGCTTGCAGATACGTTCAACATGGGTATCCACTGCAAAGGCTGGAATTCCAAAGCCCACACTCATAACTACATTGGCTGTTTTGCGTCCAACACCCGCTAGACTTTCTAATTCCTCGCGAGTCTGAGGGACTTTACCATCAAAATCATCTAGTAGCTGTTGGGCACATTTTTTTAGAAACTTGGCCTTATTGCGATAAAGTCCTAGGCGAGAAATGTGCGAAGCAATTTCACTTTCAGTCGCGACAGACATGGCTTGAGGCGTTGGAAAAGCTGCAAAGAGACCTGGTGTAGCCTTGTTGACAGCAGCATCTGTTGTCTGAGCTGACAACATGACCGCAACCAGGAGTTCAAAATGATTGGTAAAATCAAGGCTGGGTTTGGCGTCTGGGAAGAGGGCAATGATTTCTTCTAGCACCTTTCGTGCTCGTTTTTTTGACAAGACCATTATTCGTCTCCGTCAAATAGTCCTTGCAAGCCAGCAAATGGACTGTTTTCTTCTTTCTTGACTGCTTGTTGGGCTTGGTATTCTTCCTCAGTCATGATTTGCCAGTCATTTCCAGACACAAAACCTTGACCAGCTTCTTCTTCTGCTGTTAAGACTTTGATAGGAATATTGAGCAAGATATTATCGGAAACGCTCTCAGCAAGGTCGATTTCCCCATTTTCGATAGGCAAGACCAAGTCATCGTCTAAAACTTCTTGATCCAGTTGGTTGGTTGCTCCTTCCATGAAGACCTCTGTCACTGGATAAGACTCCTCCAACTCAACTGGCTCCATACTGCGGCTGGAAGCAAGGACAATAGTATAAGATAACTGATAATCTAGGAAATACAGACGGTCTTCGTACTGGACCTTTCCCACTACTAGGATATCTTTGACATCTAAAATTTCTTGATTACGTTTACGCAAGTCTACGACAAGGTCTAAAGTTTGTTCAAAGTGTAGGCCTTCAGGCTGCTTACGAATTTCTTGAATATTTAACTTCATATTTCCTCCATAAAGATGTACTCACTTGATTATACCATGAAAAGGCTATAAGTCAGCTTTCCAAACTTTGTAATTAAAATTCGAATTTTTTAACATATTTACTATGACATATTTTCTGATTAGTGCTATACTATAGGCAAGAATACATCAGAGCAAGGAGGATGCTCATATGGAAGACAAAGCCCTGATTAACGAAGCTTACCAACTCCTATCCGAGTTAAATAAAAGCTACCAAAGCTGCAAACAAGGCACAGTCGATGATCTTCGTCTACAAGAACTGCTAAACACTACTCTTAAGGAACTAAAAAAAGCAGAAAAGTTGGATAATAGTATCTTAATCAACCTTGAGAAATTTTACCAACGTACCAGTCTTCTGATTGGACTAGGTAGTCTAAAACTGAATGATCAAGCACGCACCGCTTGGCGCAACTATGACAAGTTCCACTACGAACATGTCAAACACGTATTGACTCTCTATGGACCTGTTTTGGGTTTTTAGAGCTTGAAATTACTTGTTTTCTATTGACAAAATTTCCTGAAAGGTATAGGATAGAGGTACTAATACTCGGAGGTAAGGGAGACATGAACAACTAATCTATCAAATAAAGAATCTTTATTTAGTAGATCTTGTTTTTGTCTCTTTTTGCATGCTCTTTTTGTACTAGATCTTCTGGTACTTTATCCTCTTTGAAAATCAAAAAACTAGAAAGCTAACCATCTGCTCCTCTTGGGTTGGATAGGGTTAGACTGACTTAGCTTGACGGGATTTTTTACATGGATAATAGAGTTTTTGACAGTGACTTTGGGCTCTACTAGATAAAGTAGAGCTTTTTGTTATGCACTATGGACATTCTAGAAAGGGCAAGAATATGATAAAAATCAATCATCTGACCATCACACAAAACAAAGATTTACGAGACCTTATATCTGACTTAAGCATGACTATCCAAGACGGGGAAAAGGTTGCTATTATTGGTGAAGAAGGAAATGGCAAATCAACCTTGCTACGAGCTTTAATGGGGGAAGCTTTGCCTGATTTCACTATCAAGGGAGACCTCCAGTCTGACCTTCAATCACTGGCCTACATTCCACAAAAGCTAGCTGAAGACCTGAAAGAAAGATCTCTACACGACTACTTCTTTTTGGATTCTACTGAATTAGACTACAGTATCCTCTATCGTTTGGCTGAGGAGTTACATTTTGATAGTGATCGCTTCGCTAGTGACCAAGAAATTGGCAGCCTCTCTGGAGGCGAAGCCTTAAAAGTTCAACTCATTCATGAATTGTCTAAACCTTTTGAAGTTCTATTTTTAGATGAACCTTCAAATGACTTAGACCTTGAGACTGTTGATTGGCTAAAAAGGCAGATACAGAAGATGAGGCAAACCGTTATTTTCATTTCCCATGATGAAGACTTTCTCTCTCAAACGGCAGATACTATTGTCCACTTACGACTGGTCAAGCATCGGAAAGAAGCGGAAACGCTAGTAGAGCATTTAGACTATGATCGCTACAGTGAGCAGAGAAAGGCTAGTTTTGCCAGACAAAGCCAGCAAGCTGCTAACGACCAGAAAGCCTATGACAAAACCATGGAAAAACATCGCCGAGTTAAGCAAAATGTAGAAACTGCCTTACGTAACACTAAAAATGATGTTGCTGGGCGCCTACTGGCTAAGAAGATGAAAAATGTTCTCTCTCAAGAAAAGCGCTACGAAAAGGCAGCTCAGTCCATGACCCAAAAGCCGCTTGAAGAAGAACAAATCCAACTTTTCTTCTCAGATATACAACCATTACCAGCTTCTAAAGCCTTAATCCGACTGGAAAAGGAAAATTTGTCCATTGGCGACCGAGTTTTAACTCAAGGACTTCAACTAACTATCCGTGGTCAAGAAAAAATCGGTATCATCGGCCCCAATGGCGTTGGGAAATCGACACTGTTAGCTAAGTTGCAGCAAATACTAAGCGACAAAAGAGAAATTTCGCTTGGTTTTATGCCACAAGATTACCACAAAAAACTGGAATTGGATCTATCTCCTATAGCCTACCTCAGAAAAACTGGGGAAAAAGAGGAACTACAGAAAATCCAATCTCACTTAGCCAGTCTCAATTTCAGCTATCCAGAAATGCAGCACCAAATTCGCTCCTTATCTGGTGGTCAACAGGGCAAACTCCTACTTTTGGATTTAGTGTTACGCAAACCAAACTTTCTCCTTCTGGATGAGCCTACACGAAATTTTTCTCCTACTTCTCAACCTGAAATCAGAAAACTCTTTGCCTCTTATCCTGGTGGTCTGATCACTGTTTCGCATGACAGACGCTTCTTAAAAGAGGTCTGTACGAGTCTCTATCGTTTGACAGAAAATGGTTTGGAAGTTGTTGATTTACAAGATTTATAAATTTTGAACATAGCAAAAATCCAGAGAGACTTCTCTGGATTTTGTTTACATTTGTTTCAAGCGTTCGATTCGTTCTGAGATAGGTGGGTGGGTATAAAAGAGTTTTTGTAGTCCGCCACCTTTCTTGGGATCATTGATGTGCAGAGCGCTGCTGGCATCGTCAACATGGTGATGCATCGGCTCGCTATTGTCCAACTTGCGCAAGGCATTGATCATCCCTTGAGGATTGCGAGTCAGCTCCACACTGGATGCATCCGCCAAAAATTCCCTCTGACGGGAAATGGCTAGTTGCACCAAGGTTGCTGCGAGAGGTGCCAGAACAATGGCTAAGAGAGAGATAACAAGCATGATAATCTCCAATCCATTTCCATCTCGATCGTCGTCACTTCGTCTGCGACCAGCGCCACCCCACCACATCATCCGTCCTGCCATACTAGACAGAAGGGTAATGGCACTGGCAAGGGCGACAGCAATGGTCGAAATGCGGATATCGTAGTTTCGGATATGACTGACTTCATGCCCCATAACAGCTTCTAGCTCCTCACGATTCATGATAGCCAGAAGACCCGAAGTGGCTGCGACTGCTGCATTCTGAGGATTGGAACCTGTTGCAAAGGCATTTAAAGAAGAATCCTCAATGATGAAAACACGCGGCATGGGAATCTGAGCGACCATGGCCATATCTTCTACTACATGGTAGAGGTCTGGTGCTGTTTGCTCATCAACCTCACGCGCCCCATTCATAGACATGACAATCTCTGTCGATTGAAAGATCATGGTCAGAGCGTAGATAAGACCGATAATCAAAGCAATAATCATGCCGCCAAGACCTGAACGCATAAAAAGATAGCCTACCGCATAACCAACTAAGGCCAAGAGTAGGAAGAAAACCAGCAACAAAATCCAGGTTTTTCGTTTATTGCTCGCAATTTGATCAAACAACATCTTAGTCACCTAAACCGCTAAAGTCAACTTTAGGAACTGCCTTTTCCTCGTCTGGTGTTTGAAGGAAGTCTGCAGCTTTAAAGCTAAATAGTCCCGCGATAATATTACTTGGGAAGCTTTCAAGTTTTACATTGTAGTTGCTGACAACACTGTTGTAGAGTTGGCGAGAGTAAGAAATTTTATTTTCTGTATTGGTCAACTCTTCTTGCAATTTGATAAAGTTAGCACTAGCTTTCAAGTCTGGGTAATTCTCTGCTACTGCAAAGATACCAGAAATCTGGCGAGTAAGGGCATCACTGGCCTTCATAGCTTCTGCTGGTGAAGTTGCTGCGGCTACTTGTCTACGAAGTTCTGTCACCTTTTCCAAGGTAGAACCTTCATATTTCGCATAGCCTTTGACTGTTTCAATCAAGTTTGGGAGAAGATCATTACGACGCTTCAACTGAACATCGATCTGGCTCCAAGCCTCCTTGGTCTGCATACGATTTTTAACCAAACCGTTATAGCTAACAATCACAAAAATAACAATCAGAGCCAAAACTCCAAGAATAATCCAAATCATAATCTTATTCCTTTCTGCTTTTAGATTAATACCAGTATATCAAAATTTTAATGAATATGGTAAAATAAGATGATACTAGAGAAGGAAAAAACTATGAAACCAGAAACATTTTACAGCCTACTAGCTGAGCAAAATATTCCACTTTCGGACCAGCAAAAGAACCAATTTGAACGGTATTTTGAACTCTTGGTCGAGTGGAATGAAAAGATTAATTTGACGGCTATTACAGACAAGGAAGAAGTTTATCTCAAACATTTTTATGATTCGATTGCACCTATCCTGCAGGGTTTGATTTCAAATGAAACTATCAAACTTCTTGATATCGGAGCGGGGGCAGGATTTCCAAGTCTGCCGATGAAAATTCTCTATCCTCAGTTAGATGTGACCATCATTGATTCGCTAAATAAACGCATCAACTTCCTTCAGCTTTTGGCTCAGGAACTGGATTTGGATGGTGTTCACTTCTACCATGGACGAGCAGAAGACTTTGCCCAAGACAAGAACTTTCGTGCCCAGTTTGATATGGTAACGGCTCGCGCGGTGGCCCGCATGCAGGTCTTGTCTGAACTGACCATTCCCTACCTTAAAGTTGGCGGAAAACTATTGGCACTCAAGGCCAGCAATGCTCCTGAGGAATTGCTAGAAGCCAAGAATGCCCTCAACCTCCTTTTTAGTAAGGTCGAAGACAATCTCAGCTACGCCCTGCCAAATGGAGATCCACGCTATATCACAGTCGTCGAAAAGAAAAAGGAGACGCCTAACAAGTACCCAAGAAAGGCTGGCATGCCTAATAAACGCCCGCTTTAATTTTTTTAGTAAAAAAATTTACAAAATCAACCTCGCTCTTACATTTTTAGGCTCGGAGAAAAATGATTTACAAAATCATTTTTTTCTGCTATACTATCCTAAGCAAAGGTTTTTAATGTCATCCCGTGAGGTGACGAAGACGCAGAAATATATGAAGTTCTTTAAGAATGGAATAATCTTTTTTAAAGAAGTCTTACTCTGAGAGCCTGTTGCTGTAAAATAATGGGCTCTTTTTTGATGCCCAAAAGTGAGGTTTATATGAAACAAGAATCAACTATTGATTTGTTACTAGACGTTGACCAACGTCCTTCAGCTGGTAAAGGCATTCTCCTCAGCTTCCAGCACGTTTTTGCCATGTTTGGTGCAACCATTCTCGTTCCCTTAATTTTGGGAATGCCTGTATCTGTTGCCCTTTTTGCATCAGGCGTTGGGACACTCATCTACATGATTTCGACTGGTTTTAAAGTTCCAGTCTATCTCGGATCATCCTTCGCCTTTATCACGGCCATGTCTCTAGCTATGAAAGAGATGGGTGGCGATGTATCGGCCGCTCAAACTGGGGTTATCCTGACTGGTTTGGTTTACGTCCTTGTGGCTGCAAGTGTTCGTTTTGCAGGTACAAAATGGATCGATAAACTCTTACCACCAATCATTATCGGACCCATGATTATTGTTATTGGTCTTGGTCTTGCTGGTTCAGCTGTTACGAACGCTGGACTTGTAGCAGATGGAAATTGGAAAAATGCACTTGTAGCTGTCGTGACGTTCTTGATTGCTGCCTTTATCAATACAAAAGGAAAAGGTTTCCTTCGTATCATTCCTTTCCTCTTTGCCATCATCGGTGGTTACATCTTCGCAGTAACACTTGGCTTGGTTGACTTTACACCAGTCCTAGAAGCTAACTGGTTTGAAATCCCTGGTTTCTACTTACCATTTAGTACAGGCGGAGCCTTCAAAGAGTATAACCTCTACTTCGGTCCTGAAACAATCGCCATCTTGCCAATCGCTATCGTAACCATTTCAGAACACATCGGTGACCATACCGTCCTAAGCCAAATCTGTGGACGTCAGTTCCTGAAAGAACCAGGACTTCACCGTACTCTTCTTGGTGACGGTATTGCAACATCTGTATCTGCTTTCCTCGGTGGACCAGCCAATACGACTTACGGCGAAAATACAGGAGTTATCGGTATGACTCGTATCGCTTCTGTCTCCGTTATCCGTAACGCTGCCTTTATTGCCATCGCTCTTAGTTTCCTTGGTAAATTCACTGCCTTGATCTCAACAATCCCTAGTGCTGTACTTGGTGGGATGTCTATCCTTCTCTACGGAGTTATCGCCAGCAACGGTTTGAAAGTCTTGATCAAGGAGCGCGTTGATTTCAGTCAAATGCGTAACCTCATCATTGCTAGTGCTATGTTGGTTCTTGGGCTTGGTGGAGCCATCCTCAAAGTAGGACCAGTTACCCTTTCAGGTACTGCCCTATCAGCTATGACAGGTATCATCTTAAACTTGATCTTACCATACGAAAACAAAGACTAGTCATCTATATAGACAAAATCCACTCAGTTGAGTGGATTTTTCTGATTCTTACCTTCCCCACGCAATCAAGAGATACAGGAGGCTAGAACCAAACATGTCTACCAGAGCATGCATAAGGAAAAATGGCAAAAGATTTTTAACCTTATACTTGTATAGAAAATAATAGAATAAACCATAAACTACACCAATAACCAGTGCCCACACCAATCCTTGATAAGTGTGAAAAGAAATCCGAATGAGGGTAGAATAAAACAAAACCCGCCACTTGTGCTTTTCTTTCACTGAGGTCAACAACCCTAGAAAGAAAAACTCTTCATAGAAGCCATTTAACAAGGCATAGGCAATTGCCATCGGACTAAGCGCTAGGAATTTCCGTATAACTTCCATGGGATCTATGTGGGCAAAAAGAGCTGGATTTAAGTAATTGTATTCACCAGTTAGTGTCGTCACCAAGTCTCCAAACAAACCCACAATGGCAAATATAAAAGGAACCCAAAAGAGAAGGGACCAGGTCCAACGAATGGGAAGTTGTTTGAAATCATAATTCCGAATCAAAAGGTAAAGAAAGGTCAAGGTCAGAAGTATCACTTGCAGGGTGAAGTTGCTCAAATAGCCTACTCCCTCGCCGACAGTATTACTTACCGTATCCATTGTAGTTGACAGACCTGTCGGAAACATACTTGCTAAAAAGAGCTCCGTTGACCGAATGATAAACTGGCCAAACATCAAAACTGTAATAATCAGAATGTCAAACCATCTCAAGTAGCGCAGGGGCTTAGATGGGTGAATGCTTTGTAAAATTTTCATATCTCCTCCTTCTAGCAGTTTAAGATTGGTTTATTGTAAGAAAAGAAACTTAAAATTTTATAAAATTCCACTCCCATTCCTTAGCCGTAATCAATATTTCGATAGGATATTCAAACCAACCACTTTTTACGAGTAACTAGTTTCTCATTCAACCTTCCGTTTGTTTTCTATCAACAAATCTTTCAAAGAAATGATGGCTACCGCAAGTAAAATCATAGCCATACCGACAAAGTCAATCGCGTAGAATTGCTCCTTCATAATCAGAAAGGCAAAGAAAACAGCAGAGATGGGCTCTATGGAAGCCAATAAACTGGACTTAACAGGGCCTATCATACTAGCTCCTTTTAGGAAAGCTGTATAGGCAAAGACCGTGCCAATGATGATAATGCCAGCAAATGCAAAAAGAAAATCCAAGCTGGTCGGTATACTGCCCTGCAAAACTCCTGTGAAGGGAATAGCCCCAACACCAGAAATAACCATGCCTACACCAATCACCAACATACTTCCCCACTTCTTAATCAAGGCGATAGGAAGGATAATATAGAGGGCGTAGGTCAAGGCAGAAAAGAGTCCCCAGAAAAGACCAGCAGGTGTGACCGACAACTGGTCAAGTTCCCCATGAGTCGCGATAAGAAAAGTCCCTCCGATTGCTAAACCAATTGAAATAATCTCAGCCAAAGTAGGCGCCACCTTGTCCTTGATACAAGTATAAATCAAGATTCCAACGGGACATACATACTGGAGAACCGTAGCCGTTCCAGCATTTGTTTCCTGAATGGCAGAAAGATAGGCAAACTGGTTTAAGAAAAGTCCAAACAAGGCAAATAGCAGTAGAGAGAGTAAGCTTTTTCTGTCTTTTAAAAAAGCTAGGAGTTTATCCCTTGCAGTTACATAGGATAAAAAAACCAGTGCCAATCCTGCAATGATAAGCCGCATATTGGTCAAGACTAAAGCGGAAATTCCGTGTGACATCAGGTATTGGCCACTGGTTCCAGACAAGCCCCAAGCAATGCCTGCAACTACTGTGAATAGCGTTCCTTTTACGGTTTTTGACATGCTTTCTCCCTACTCTTCCCTACGAATCATATCCATGACTTGGTTTCGATCGATTATCCACTGGGCTCGCTCATCCTTCTCATACGTTCGATTGGATAAAAAGATAGCGGTTTCCTGTTTCTCTCTATTCCACATGATGAAGGTACCTGTATAGCCCGTATGGTCGAGCCAGGCCCCCTCCAGATTCCAGGCTAGGGAACGCTCCTTATCATCTAAAGGAGAAAAATTTCGGCTCAAATCTGCAGCAAACTCATCTTTCAAGTAATGTTCCAGAAAGATCTGTAAATCCTTAACAGTCGAAAACAAACCAGCACTTCCAGCGTGCTTCCCTAATAGACGGGCTTTGGGATCGTGAATGATTCCAGCCTCTACTCCCCTGACTGTTGGTACAGCAAACTCAACGGGACCAAACATCGTTTCCTTCATCCCCCATGGTTCCAAAACTTGTTCTTCTATGATCTGATCCAAGTCTTGGTCAAAGATTTTTTCCAAAAGAAAGCCCAGGAGTAAAAAGTGAACATCCGAATATAGAAAAGTAGGCTGACTACGTCTATTCAGATGAAACATGGCTTCTTTTAATTCAGGGGCTGTCAAGAGATCCCGATTTTGAATAAAGGGGTCCAGGTCTGTTGCGTGGGTCAAGAGTTGACGAATAGTGATATCTGGATAATCACATTCAGCTAAAAAATCCGTCACTGGTCGATCAATATCTAATTTGGCTTGCTGCCACAAGAAGGTAAAGACTGTCCCTACTCCCACAACCTTACTCACACTGGCCAGGTCGTAGACCAACCCTAACTCTGTTTTTAATCCTTTCTCAGGATCACTCAAGCCTAGGTAGGATTCTCTCCATTCTCCGTCCTTAAAATACGCAAAAGAGGCCCCGGGATAGACCCCTGCCTCGATTTGTTCTTCTATTTTTCTTAGAATTTTTGTCCACTTCATGCTTCTTCAAACCACAATTCGATGTTATTGGTATCTTTACCAAGGAAGAATTTTTCAGACTTTGGAATAAAATAGTCTGTGCCTTCAAATTTCTGACGAAGACTAGTTAAATCTAGATCCTTTACCAAAAATTTCAGCATAGACAAGTCCCAAGTAACGTTGTTTTCAACAGCCAAATCTGGCCCTTGCCCTTTAATAAAACTAATTGCCTTAGCTACTACTTCGGGATCAAGTAAACTCTCCGTCCCCTCAGGCAGACGGACCTCGATGGAAACTTCAAATTGACTCAAGTATTTTATACCTGTATTTGAAGAAAATTCAGGAACAGTTTCCAGTGGAACCAAATCTCTTATATCATTTTCCGCATGAACAAGAATCACATCCTGTTCAGGAGAAACAATCTCAAAAGCATAACCACGGCTTCCTTTAAGTAGGCGAGGAAGAGACTCCATCTGATAGAGAAGAGCCTCTATTTCTGAAGGATTTTCTACTTTGATCAAGAGTCTAGCTAGTTTCTTAAGCCCTTCAACTCTCCGAGTTCGCATACTGGGAGCCTCTTCGAGAATCAATTTCTCAACACCTGATTGATCACCAAGTGAAAGGAAAGCAGATTCTTCTAATAAGGGCTTCATCCCAAGAGTTTCAATGTAAAATTTTTCATTTAATTTTCGGTTATTGACCTTCAAAGTCGGAATAATTTGTATCATTTGATTTGCATTCATAGCTTCCTCCAACTCTTTTATTTTAAAGGATTTTGGAATTTTTTACAAGCTATTCCACTTAAATTCTAGAATTTTTTACAAAAATTTTCGACAAAAAAACTGGGATTTCCCAGTTTCATTTTATTATAGGTAAAGTAGTTTAAAGACTGCTACTGCTGCAATACCAGCTGCGATTGGTGCTACAACTGGAACCCATGCATACCACCATTTTGAATCACCCTTGTGTTGACCAAGAACTGATTTTGGAAGGAGTTCGTGAAGAAGACGTGGTCCGAAGTCACGAGCCGGGTTCAAACCAGGTCCAGTAGGTCCACCAAGTGAAGTTACCAAGGCCATAACAAGGAATCCAAGTGCCAAGTGAGCTACAGCAGAAGAACCGTTTGTAGCTTGTGCAAAAATATTGTGGACAGCATTTTTTACATCTGATTCTGCAATTTGTTGGCCTGCTAATGTAGCTTGCTGCACCTGTTGTTGAACAGTAGATTCTGCTACAGCTTTTAGTTCAGCTCCAAAATGCAATTTTGTCAAACCAAGTGCTGCAAAGAAGAGAACAAATGAACCTACAAACTCATTGAGGAAGCCGTTAACAGTAGCTGCGAAACGTGATTCTTTTGTACCGTGGTCGATGCTTGAAATCGTTGAGAAGGTACCCAAGATATTGTTAGGGTTTTCTGTTTTCAAGTAGTATGGACGGTGAGTCGCTACAACCAAAGCTTGACCAAAAATTGCTCCTAAAACTTGCGCAAGAATGTAAAATGGTACTTGATCCCAAGAGAAAAGTCCGCTAACAGCAAGTCCAAGAGTGAAAGCTGGGTTGATGTGGTTACCAGAAACGTTACCGAACATCAAGGCTGGGATCATAACCCCCATACCATAACCAACAGCGATAACGAGCCAGCCACTTTGGTGACCTTTCGTACCTTTAAGTTCAACGTTAGCAACTGCACCATTACCAAGAATGATCAAAATAGCAGTTCCCAAGAATTCTGTGGCATATTTAATAGCCCATGTAAAATCCATTTGATAGATTCTCCTTAATTTTTTTTAGACAATCCTTATTCTATCAATTTTTAGGCCTTTTCGCAACCGATTTTCTAAAAGAATCTCTGGAAAACGCTTTATTTAACTTATCTTTAAGAAAAGGACAAAAGAAGTCTAACTCCCTTCATCCTTTTTGTTACTCTTGACGCTGACCAAAGTCTGCAATCATCTGCTCCATCTCTTGGCGACTTGAAGTGGTCAGCATATAAAGGTAGTCTCCTTGTAGCTCTGCGAAGGCTGCTGGCATGATTTTCTTGACCTTAAATTGCTGGCTGTATTTGGCAAGCAAGTCCTCTTCTGAATAAACATAGTTGGCATTGGCACGACGTGATGTAGCTAAACAGTATTGAGGTTCAAACTCTGATACTGGGAACTCTTCTCCTGCGACAATAGCTGCATAACCACGATAGAGATCCAAGGAGTGAGCGAAGTTATAAACATCAATGGTAAAGCCACCTGCAGGACGGTTATTGTACTCAATGGCAATGTAGTCGTCCCCGTCACGGAAAAACTCGATATGGAAAAAGCGTTCTCTCATTCCAAATTCCTTGACTATAGCCTCACCATACTTGCGTAGTTTGGGATCCATATCCTTGAGAACATAGTAGGAATTGTCCATCTTATAAATCATGAGATCAAGTGGTGTATAGGCGTAGTCAAAGGTTGTTGAAAAGACGATATTGCCATCCTTGTCCACAAGCCCGTCAAAGGTACAGATTTCGCTAGAAGTGACAAATTTCTCAAAGAAATAAACGGTCGAATGATCCCATTCTTCCTTGAAGTGATGGATATCGTCTTCTGTCTCGAGCTTAAAGGTTGCTGCCGCTCCCACTCCATTATCAGGTTTGGCAATCATTGGTAGACCGATTTCTTTCACTGCTTTATCCACATCTGCTTCCGTCTGGATAACAGCGCCAGGCACAACAGGTACGCCTGCTTTCTGGAAGAGTTTCTTCATCTCAGACTTAAACTTGGTTTTTTTAAGATCTTCGGGTTTGGCACCAAGGACATTGAATTGTTCTCTAAGTGCTGCGTCCAGTTCTAGCCAGTATTCATTGTGGGACTCGATGCGGTCGATTGGACCATGCTTGTAGAAAAGAAAGGCAACTGCACGTTTGACTTCGTCTATGTTCTCAAGATTGTCCACACGGAAATACTCGGTCAGACTATTACGCAAAGGTTCATCTAGTTGTTCGTAAGGTTCCTGACCAATTCCAAAGACTGTGATGCCTTTATTGGCTAGCTCGATGGTAAACTGTTGGAAGTTTTGCGGATAGTAGGGAGAAATAACAAGGTAATTCATAGGCAACTCCTTTTATAGATACAGGTGTCCAAGAAAATAGGGCATTTGTTTACGCCACCATTCCCAGTCGTGGGCGACATCGTGTCCCCATTCAGCAAACCAGGCTGGAATTTGTTTCTGGTCAAAGGCTTCTTTAAGCTTGTAGAAGGATGGTAGGCCATCTTGTTCCCAGGCACCAAGTCCCGTACAAACGACAATCTCCGCCTGACGGTAACGATCGATAAACCAGCCGTCGTTTTGATTCCAGATATAATCTACTGGCGAATTTTGATAAATAGCATCATCATTGTAGTAATCGCCAACAAAGAAACGTGCGTCATAAACACCGCTGAGGGCAATCACCTTGGTAAAGACATCTGGATGCTGGAGGAAGAAATTAAGTGCATGGTAGGCACCCATTGAGCAACCTGTCGTCATCATACCGTCAAACCAACCTGTCTTGTGCTTGATGAAAGGAATAGCCTCCTCAATCACGTAACGTTCGTAGGCACGATGCATCTCTGCCTGGTCATGACCATTTTTCCAAGTGGCCAACCAGCTCTCATTGTCCACACTGGAGAGGGTAAAGAACTGGATACGGCCTTCCTCGATAAAGGAAGCACAGGCATCAATCATGCCAAAATCATAGTATTCGTTGTGACTGCCACCAGATGAAGCAAAAACAACAACTGGAATCCCAGCATGCCCATAACGGTTGAGATACATTTCGCGGTTGAGGTGACCACTCCAGTGGTTGAGGTTTTCAATATGCATTGGCTTTCTCCTTTCTTAACTTACCATTTCTCTGCAAAAAATCGGAGACAGTCTGGTAAATTTTCCGACCATGGAATCTCACTATGGATGGCGCCAGACTGAACTTTTAAGACAAGATTATCCAAGTGTACTCCACCTGCAATCAAATCACGGTAATAGCGAAGCGACGAGTCGATATAGGCTTGCTTGATATTGCCAGCCATCAGGGTCTTGTCCGTATCGTCTGCTTCTTCTGTTCCTACATAGATGAAAATGCGCTGTTCAGGCGACAGTTTCTTACGCTCGATGTAGCGGTTAAAGGCTTCTTGATGAAGCCAGTTAGCAGATGAAAAGACACCCAGACAACCAATTCGGTCTTGGTATTCCAGTCCGATAAACTGGGTAATATTGCCTCCTAGAGACGAACCAATCATAGCCGTGTGCTGGCGATCAGCTTTGGTACGATAGGTTTCATCGATAAAAGGCTTGACTACCTCCATGACAAACTCGGCATACTCCACACCCTTACCGCCAAACTGCTGGCCTGGAATAGGGGATTCTTGGAATTTCCAAGCCGCATACTCATGCATCCGCCCCAAACCATCATTGTCGATGGCTACAACAATCATGCGACTGATGTCAGGATTTCGCTTAATGGCTGGAATAATCTTCCATGAGTGTCCGATATAGGACTCCTTGCTGTAAAAGACATTTTGCCCATCATGAAAGTAAACAACAGGGTAAAAACGGTCTGTGTCTTTCTCGTAGTCCTTTGGCAGGAGCACACGCACACGACGCTCTTTTCCTGTATAAGGAACCTTGAGTTTGTGTTCTTTCATTTTTAAGTAAAAGTAGGAATGATTCATTGTCAGAAAACTCTCTATATTCAAAATTTTATCTCATTATACCATAAAAATAGAAAAAAAGTCAGTAATTGTCCATTTTAAGGATAAATAACTAACTTTTTTCATTTAATATTCTAAATTCTTCTGGTTTTTCTGATTAGAGGAGGTTGTCAATCAAGTTATCGACTTCATCTTTTTCAGCTTGAGGTGTGATCTTAGTAATCATAATCCCTGCCACTGCCCGCTCAACCAAACCTTCAACATCCATCCGTTTTTCATACTGCTCAGCATTTTCTATCTTAGGATTGGTCTTAGGACGGTCAGGCGCAAAAATCGTACAGCAGTCCTCAAAAGGCTGGATAGAAATTTCAAAGGTATCAATTTCCTGAGCAATGTCAATGATTTCCAACTTGTCCATAGTAACCACAGGGCGAATAATAGGAGTGTTGGTCACAGCGTTGATAGCCTGCATGCTTTCCAAAGTCTGGCTTGCCACCTGACCAAGACTTTCCCCATTGATAATGACCAGACACTTTCTCACTTCACGGATACGGTCGGTAATCCGCATCATAAAACGACGCGTCAAGGTCATGAGATAGGCTTCTGGCGCCTTGGCCTTGATTTCCTCTTGAATTTCAGTGAAAGGCACTTCGATAAATTGGATATTGCCACCAAACTTGGTCAATTTACGAGTCAAGTCCTGCGCTTTCTTGAGGGCACCGGGACTAGTATAAGGTGGACTAGCAAAGTGAACGGCTTCGATATCTACCCCACGTTTAAGGGCAAGATAACCCGCTACAGGTGAGTCAATGCCACCTGACAACATAAGCATCCCCTTACCAGAAGTTCCCACTGGCAAACCACCTGCTCCACGAATGGTCTCATAGGAAAGATAGGCCGCCTCCTCACGAATCTCCACTTGAAGAGTGATATCAGGATTTTTCATTTGGGCTTGAATAGTAGGAATTACGTCGAAAACAGCCCCACCGAGGGTTTGGTTAAGTTCTCGACTGTCGAGTTCAAAGCTATGGTCGCTACGTCTACTAGAGATTTTAAAGGTCATGCCTTCCTTGTAGATGTCTTTCATAATCTCTTGGACGGCAGTCTTAAGCGTCGCAACAGATTTTTCAACCTTATAAACGGGAGAAAAGTTTTGAATCCCGAAGACTTGTTTGAGAGATTCTGCTACTGCTGTGTAGTCAGCTCCATTGAGGTAAACGTGGGCACGGTCGCGATCAGCGGTTACCTTAACTTGGGGATAGATGGACAAAACATCTGAAATGTTATTGCGAAGTTTATTGATGAACCGCATACGGTTTTTACCCTTGGTTGACAACTCTCCGTAGCGAATCATAATTTCTGAATACTGCATGAATGCTCCTATCTTACTTTTCTAGTTTGATTGTAAATTAATTTTAGCTTGGTCAAAAACTGCTCAACCTGACTCATATCATTTTCCAGGTCTAGGCTTAGACGCACAGCTGACTGGGCCTTATCTTTGTCCACTCCCATGGCAATCAAGGTCCCCGCAGGTTTTCCTGCCTTGGACGAACAAGCAGAGGTTGTGGAAATGAAAATGTCATAGTCTTCAAATGCGTGAACAATGACTTCACCACGAACACCCTTAATCCCAAAAGTTAGGATATGAGGGGCGAAGTCTTCCTCATCTGAAAAGATAAAAATATCTGGATAGTCCAAAAGCGCTTGGCGAATGACTGATCTCATCTGTCCTGTCTTACTAGCAAAGATAGCTAACTTTTCCATAGACAAACGGAGAGCCTTTGCTGTCGCTGCAATCCCTGCCACATTTTCAGTTGTCGAGCGATAATCGTGCTCTTGACCACCACCAGTCAACAGAGGCGTAATTTTCTTACCAGACTTGATATAGACAAAGCCAACACCTCTGACACCATGAAACTTATGACTCGAAAAGGTTGCGAAATCCACTCGTTCTGTCAGATATTTTTCAGTCGGAATTTTAGCAAGTGCCTGAACTGCATCAACGTGGAAGGAAATAGTTGGCTTGTCTGCCAAGAGTTCTGAGATGGCCTCAATAGGTTGAATAGACCCAATTTCATTGTTCACAGCCATGACTGAAACAAGCGTCGTATCAGGTCGTATCAAATTCGCTAGAGCCTCAACATCCACAAATCCTTTCTCATCAACCGGGGCAATATCCACCTCAAAACCTTGACTTTTCAGCCAGAGAGCTGACTCCTTGACTGCTGGATGCTCAATAGCTGATACGATGATGTGCTTACCAAACTGGGCTTTTTCAAAGGCCACACCCTTGATGACCCAGTTATCCCCTTCTGTTCCACCAGAGGTAAAGAAGATTTCATCACTTTTCTTGCCAATCAAATCTGCAATTTGCTGCCGGGAAGCATCTAAAATTCGTGTTGCCTGGTCTCCCAAACGATGGAGGCTAGAAGGATTTCCTACAATTTTCGAAGCGACCTGCATATAGGTCTCTAGAGCTTCAGGATAAGGCTTAGTTGTCGCCGAATTATCAAAGTAGATCATGTTTTCTCACGCTTTCTAAAATCACTTCTTCTATTGTATCATGAAACGAAGCTTGCGACAAGAAAGGGCATTTCCTCTTTTTTTAAGATTTTTTTAAAGAAATGAGGTATAATAAATCATAATAAAAGGAGAGTATCATGTCTAACTATCGTAGAACTTCAAAACCAAAAACAGAACACATTAAAAAAGGATTTACTGTCTTTCAAAAAACGATTGCTACCATTGGTAGTATCCTTGGTCTGATCACTGCTACTATCACTATCATGAACGCCATGGATAATAATAAAAACAACAAAAAGGAACCGACGGCAACCCAAACAACTGTCGTCAAAGAAATCCAAAAGGAATCCCCTCAGGAGAACACTAGTCCTAATAAGGAAAATAACACTTCTCAAGAAAAAACACAGCAAGAAGAAACGCCAAAATCTAGCGTCAAGGAAGAGAAAAAAGAAGAGCAGAAAACAACAACTCAGGACTCTTCCACCCCAGCTGCAAATAAAGAAACAAGCGATAACGGAACACAGTCAAATACGACGAGTACCGAAAATAAAAATAACCAATAACTACTAAAAAAGCTTCCTTCCATATTTGGAAAGAAGCTATTTTTTATTGTTGCAATACTTTTCGTGGCTTGGTTCCTTCAGCTGGGCCGATGACACCTGCCAGTTCGAGTTCTTCCATAAGGCGGGTCGCACGGTTAAATCCAACCGACAAACGACGCTGAATCATGGATGCACTGGCTTTCTGGGTTTCGATAACCAGAGCCTTGGCTTCTTCAAAGAGTGGGTCGCCTCCTGCTTCTCCATCCGCAAAATCACCATCATTTTCAGAAACTTCACCTGGATCAAAGCTGTCATCGTAATCTGCATC
The DNA here is from genome assembly GCF_007475365.1 of Streptococcus oralis subsp. dentisani. Taxonomy (NCBI): domain Bacteria; kingdom Bacillati; phylum Bacillota; class Bacilli; order Lactobacillales; family Streptococcaceae; genus Streptococcus; species Streptococcus oralis. The sequence continues at coordinate 817,582 of NZ_CP034442.1, forward strand.
AGCCTGAGCCTTGATGAAGTTTACGATACGTTCAACATCATCATCCGAGATAAAGGACCCTTGCAGACGGACTGGGTGATTTTCATCGATTGGTTTAAAGAGCATGTCTCCTCGACCAAGCAGTTTTTCAGCTCCGTTCTCATCCAAGATGGTTCGTGAATCTGTACCTGATGAGACTGCAAATGCTACTCGAGATGGGACATTGGCCTTGATAAGACCAGAGATGACATCAACCGACGGACGTTGCGTTGCGAGAATCATGTGAATCCCTGCAGCACGCGCCTTCTGTCCGAGACGGATGATAGCATCTTCCACTTCCTTGCTGGCCACCATCATAAGGTCAGCCAACTCGTCCACAATGACAACAATCAAAGGCAGTGGTACTTGTTTGTACTCAGACTGGCTATTAAATTCCTCGACCTTAGCATTATAACCAGCGATATTTCGCACACCAACCTTAGCGAAGAGTTCATAACGGTTTTCCATCTCATCCACGACCTTTTGGAGAGCCTTGCTGGCCTTGCGTGGATTAGTCACAACCGGAATCAAGAGGTGAGGAATGTCATTGTAAACCGATAACTCAACCATCTTTGGATCCACCATCATAAACTTGACCTGGTCTGGTCTTGCTTTCATGAGAATGCTGGCAATAATACCGTTAACTGCGACTGACTTCCCTGATCCCGTCGAACCTGCAACCAGAAGGTGGGGCATCTTGGAAAGGTCAAAGGTGCGAGCAGTACCATTGACAGCCTTACCTAGAGGAATTTCGAGGAGATTTTCTGGTTTAGTCTGTGACTGTTCCCAGAGCTCACGGAAGGAAACGGTCGCAATTTCAGAGTTAGGAACCTCAATGCCGACTAAGGATTTACCAGGTATTGGAGCCTCAATCCGGACGTCCTTGGCCGCCAGAGCTAGCGCTAAGTCGTCTGCCAGATTGGAAATGCGGTTAACCCGCACACCAACGGCTGGCTTGACTTCATACTTGGTTACTGATGGGCCGATTTCAGCCCGTTCAACCGTTACCTTGATACCGAAGCTAGCAAAGGTTTCTTCTAGGACTTTGATGTTTTCTCGAACAATCTTCTTTTCCTTGGACTGATCTTTGGGTTTATCTGGCGCAAAGAGTTGCAAGCTTGGTAGCTTGTATTCGAGGGCTTCCTTGGCAGAAAAATCAACCTGCACCTCTTCATCCTCAAAGTCTTCTTCCACATCTGGAACTTCAAAGTCAGCTTGAGGAAGGATAATCTCCGGTTCAATCCATTCTTCCTCAGGAATTGGGGGGAGATCATAGACTGGTACTTCTGATAAGATTTCTCCAGTTTCAGGATCTACAGGAGGAAGCGATAGTGCATCCTGTTCTTCTTGTTCTCTCTGAATTCTGGCAGCTTCTTCAGCTTCTTGACGAGCCTTTTCTTCTTCCCTCTTGATAAAGCGTTCCTGTTTTCTCTGTTCCTGTTTTTCCATGAAGGATCTGAACTGAGCTCCAATAAAGGCTGCAACATCATAGATAGACCAAGGACTGACCAAGAGAGCCCCAACTAGAATCAAAAGAACTCCAATAAAGTAGGAGCCGATATTTGAGAAAAGAAAGGCAATGGGGATATAAAGTCCGACACCTAGCAGGCCTCCACCAGCAAAGCTAGTCACCCGGATACCAGTCAGGTCCGTCATAACTTGAGCCAAGGTCCCTTTTAGAACTGACTGCTCCAAGCCAAACTTCCAGACAAGATAAGCCTCAAAAATTAAGAGTAAGCCAGCGAAGATACAGAGAAATCCTGACAGAAGCCCCTCTTGCTTGCGTATCCATTTAAAAAGAAAAAGATAAATGAGAAGGGCACCAATGGCCACATAGGCCAAACTTCCGACCACCAGTCGAATGAGATTATAAAGGGTGATACCTGCCGCACCGAGCTTGAGGGCTGCAATAATCAACAATAAGGCAATCCCTAAGGAAATCAACATCCTCTGAATAGCCTGTTTTCTTTCGAGTTCTGCTTTAGACGGTCTCCGTCTTGTTTTTGTAGTATTCTTGTTTGCCATTCTTCTATTATACCATGTTTCACAGCCATTTTGAAAAGAGAAAAAGATTGCACCAAATGGTAACAATCTTTCTATTCTAATCCTGTTTATGCTTGTGGTTTGCGTAGGTAACCATAAACCACACCACTTACGATTGCTCCAATCAAGACAAAGACTAGGTAAAGAAGGGCATTTGAAGTAAGGGCGATGACGAAGATTCCTCCGTGTGGCGCCATGAGTTTGATACCAGCAAGACCAACGAGTCCGCCTGCCACCGCAGAACCAAGGATGAAGCTTGGAATAGCACGAGCTGGGTCGGCTGCACCAAACGGAATCGCTCCCTCAGTGATAAATGACAAGCCCATGATGATGTTTGTCAAACCAGAGTTGCGCTCTTCCTTAGTGAATTTATCTTTGAAAAGAAGAGTTGCGACAAAGATTGCAAGTGGTGGAACCATTCCTCCAGCCATAACTGCTGCCATAGCTACAGAACCACCTGAAGAAACAGTCGCTGCAAGCGTACCTGTACCAAAGACATAGGCTGCTTTATTAACTGGACCACCCATATCAACAGCCATCATTCCACCAAGGACGATACCGAGAAGGACAGCTGAACCACCTCCAAGACCGCCAAGGAAGTCATTCATAGCAGTGTTAATTGCTGCCATTGGGATGTTAACAGCTAGCATGACAAATCCAGTCAAGATTGTTCCAAGAAGTGGCAAGAGAAGGATTGATTTAGCACCTTCAAGTGAACGAGGAACTTTAACGTATTTCTTGATAGCAAGAACCAAGGCTCCTGCGATAAATCCACCAACAAGGGCACCTAGGAAACCAGATGAGACACCTGCAAGAGTTGAAGTTGCTTCTCCGCCTGCAGCATAAGGGATTTTACCAAAGGCAAAACCTTCTTTGGCAATAGCACCAGCCACGAAACCTGCTACCAAACCAGGTTTTTCAGCGATAGAGTAGGCAACATATCCTGCAAAGACTGGGAGCATCAAGCCAAAGGCCGCGCCACCAATTTTCATGAACATAGAAGCTAGCTCATGGTAGGATCCAAGATTGCCAAGACTATCTTGTGGCACACCAAAAGCTCCGTCGATCAAGAAAGCAAGGGCAATCATGATACCACCACCGATAACGAATGGCAACATTTGAGATACACCACTCATCAAGTGTTTGTAGAAGGCACCACCAAGGCTTTGTTTTTCGTTACTTGTTGCTGCGGTTTTTGCTCCATTAGCAGCATGGTAAACTTCAGCATCTCCTGAAAGAGCCAAGTTGATCAATTCTTCTGTCTTACGGATACCGTCTGCAACTGGACGATTAACCAATGGTTTGCCGTCGAAACGATCCATCTCAACAGCCTTGTCTGCTGCGATGATAACTGCTTTAGCCTTACGGATGTCCTCTGATGTTAGTTGGTTCCCAACACCGCTGGCACCGTTGGTTTCTACCTTGATCCCAACACCCATTTCGGCGGCTACTTTTTGAAGGGCTTCTTGGGCCATGTAAGTGTGGGCAATGCCTGTCGTACAAGCTGTAACAGCTACGATAAAGTCGCCAGATTCATTGGCAGGTGCTTGAATAGGCTGCTCAGCTTTTTCTGAAGCTTGGTCAAAAAGTTCGATAACTTGATCTGCAGATGTTACTTGACGAAGTTTGTCAGCAAATCCGTCTTTCATCAAGTATTGAGACAATTCTGCCAAGGCTGCCAAGTGAGTGTCATTGGCACCTTCTGGAGCTGCAATCATGAAGAAGAGGTCTGTTGGTTGCCCATCCAAACTTTCATAGTCAACACCCTTGTTTGACTTTGCAAAGAGAACCGTTGCTTCTTTGACAGCTGAGTTTTTGCTGTGAGGCATAGCAATTCCGTCACCCAAGCCAGTGGAAGTTAGAGCTTCACGCGCTAAGATTCCTTCTTTAAAGGTTTCAAAATCCGTCACATAACCATGATCTACTAAGCTATGAATCATCTCTTCGATAGCTGCTGTTTTTTCAGTCGCCTGTAAATCTAGCAACATGACATCTTTTCTCAATAGGTCTTGAATTTTCATCGTTTTTCTACCTCAACTTTTTCATATGTTTCTTTAATAAATTCTGCTGTTGCCAAGTCATCCGAGAAGGTGGTTGCTGTTCCACAAGCCACTCCCCATTTGAAGGCTTCTACCGCATCCTTGGATTTGACAAATTCACCTGTAAATCCAGCAACCATAGAGTCACCAGCTCCCACTGAATTTTTCACTGTTCCCTTGATTGGTTTAGCGAAGTAAGCTCCCTCAGATGTGACAAGAAGTGCACCGTCTCCAGCCATAGAGATGATAACGTTTTGAGCACCTTTAGCCAACAATTCTCGAGCATAGTTCTCGATTTCATCTAAACTTTCGAGTTTCACTCCAAAGATAGCTCCAAGTTCGTGATTGTTTGGTTTAACCAATAGTGGCTGGTAGTCTAAACTATCAATCAAGGTCTGTCCTTCAAAGTCACAAACGACTTGCGCACCAGTCTGGCGTGTCAATGCAATCAAATCTTTGTAGATGACATTTCCTAGGTTTTTAACACTCGAACCTGCAAACACAACCGTATCATCTGCTGTCAGACTAGACAAAATAGCTTTCAATTCTTCTAGCTGAGCTGGTTCCACATTTGGACCCGTTCCATTGATTTCTGTTTCTTGGTCTGCTTTAATCTTGACATTGATGCGAGTATCTTCTGCTACTTGAACAAAACGTGTCTCGATTTCCTCTTCTGCCAAAGTATCTGTGATAAATTTACCAGTAAAGCCTCCGATAAATCCAGTCGCTGTATTTGGAATACCCAAGCGTTTCAAAACACGACTGACATTGATTCCTTTTCCACCAGCAAACTTATCATCACTGTCCATACGATTGACACTACCGACTTGGACTTGGTCCAAGCGAACGATATAGTCAATGGATGGATTGAGTGTGACTGTATAAATCATACTTCGATTACCTCCGTTTTCTTCTTAATGGCCTGCAAGAGCTCATGCCCTTGACTTGTGATGACAATAGCGCGTTTAAGTGGTGCTACCTTGGCAAAGCAAGTTTGACCAATCTTTGACGAATCGACCAAGACATAGGTTTGTTTGGCATTCTCTAAAATAGCACGCTTAACGGCTCCCTCCTCCATATCAGGAGTCGTATAATAACCATCGTCTACACCATTCATCCCGATAAAGGCACGGTCAAAGTGCAATTGATTGATTTGGTTAAGAGCAACTCCACCAATACATGCATCTGTTGCCATCTTGACACTTCCTCCAACCATGACAGTTGGAATCTGTTTTTCAACCAACTGAACCGCATGATGAATGGAGTTGGTCACAACTGTGATATTCTTATTGGTCAATTCCTTGATCAGAAAAGCTGTCGTTGTTCCAGCATCAATAAAGATAACATCTTGTTCCTTAATAAGAGAAGCTGCTTTCTGAGCCAGTAGCTTCTTCTCTTGAAGGTTTTTGACAGATTTTTCTTGGATGGTTTCTTCTTCCTGCAAGGAGTGTGGCAACTCTGCTCCTCCATGCACACGGCGAAGCTTGTTTTCCGCCTCCAACTCATCCAAATCTCTTCGTACCGTTGATTCTGATGTTTCTAATAGACTAACCAATTTTTCCAGGGAAACTACATGATGTTGATTCAACTCCTCTAAAATCAGTTGCTTCCGCTCAGTTTTTAACACCAAATCACCTCCTGTTATCGTTTACACTATTCATTCTAGCACATTTTCTACCAAAGTCAAGCATTTTTTATCATTTTCTTTCAAATTCTATCATTTTTCTCATTTCCGAAATTTTTATTGCAAGATAAGAGCCTTTATGGTAGACTATTTGAGTAAGTATTGGAAGATTACTCAAGAGGCTTAAGAGGCCGTGTTGGAAACGCGGTAGGCGTGTAACAGCGTGCGTGGGTTCGAATCCCATGTCTTCCGTAGAAAAGAAAAATTATTTTGGGGATACGACAAAAATGTTGTATCCTTTGTTGTATCCTTTTTTCGCAAAAGAATACTAAGGAATACCAAAGACAAAAATAAAAAACGTTGATTTAACAACGTTTTACCAAGGAATGCGAAAGAATGCAAAGGAATAATGGAGCCGGTGGGAGTCGAACCCACGTCCAAACACCTGCCAACATATTTGTCTACAACCATAGGTTATGTATTGTTTTAACAGTCCCTCGACACATAACTCAAGCCTAGGAACTGCGAGTCTATTAATCTCTTATCAAACCACTAGACAAGGCTTGATCGTATCTCGCTAATCATAAGACCTGTCATTGAACACGAGCAATCCAAATCGGGTCACGCCTGCTGGTTTTTAGGCAGCTAGAGCGTAAGAAGTGTTATTTTTTGCAGTTATATTTAACTGAGCGTTTACGTCGCTACACGGGTTGCAAAATATGCCTCATAATGCCTGTCGAATCCGTAACGACCCCAAGATTATAGAACTATTATAACCTATCTTCATAAAAAATGCAAAATCAAGTCGATTCTTTAGAAAAGATACGTTTTCAAAGCGTCTGACAAGGCTTGATAGCCTGCCACACTTAGATGAAGCCCATCCGTTGTATAGGCTGATTGAAGCTGTCCTTCTGAATCTGTCAAACTATCATAAACAGGCACAAAATCTACCTGCATATAGGCAGAAGCTAGAGCCTCATAGGCTTGATTCCATTCCTTGATCTTTTCATTGGTTCGGATATAAACTGTCTGCTTGTATTCTTCTCCCTCATTGACTGGCAGAATAGAAACAAGCTTTATTTGTGACAGCGGATATTCTCGAGCAATTGATTGTATCACACGCTCTAGATTATCCAAGGCTTCATTCATAGGAACATCTTTTCCGATATCATTTGTTCCAATTAAGAGAACAATTTGATCGACAGTATCACCATACAGATGAGCATCAAGATTCTCTAGTAAAAGTCCAGTCTGGTAACCTCGGATGCCACGATTGACAATCGTCTTGGCAGTCCCGAGTAACTCTTGCAAAGGGTAGTATTCTACAATCGAATCGCCGATAAAAATTACATCTGGCTCTAGGACAGAAATTTGATTCAATTCGCGATACTTGGTTTGAATTTTTTCCTGCTCCTTTAAGAGCCAATTCTCTAATAACTGTACTGCCACCTTATCCCTCTTTCTCTAACCAATTTTCTAGGACCTGATAAACACCCCCCTGGCTGTTAGCTGGAGCTAGATCAGTCGCAACTGCCTTAGCCTCATCATCTGCATTTTCCATAGCATAGGCAATTCCAGCCAGTTCTAGCATTTCGACATCGTTTTCACTATCACCAAAAGCCATGATTTGTTCCGATTGCAAATCCCAGCGCTTGAGTAATTCTTCCAATCCCCAGGCCTTGTGAACACCAGCCTGTAGGACATCGATACAACCATAACCGCTAGAAACAGCTCTTATATGACCATTAAAGAGGTCATTGATTTCCTGCAAAACAGAACTAGAGCGTTCCTCACCAACAACCATGCTCATCTTTAACACTCCACCAAAGAGGTCAGCTCGCAAATCTTGCACAAAATTCATTCGCTGATAGAGTCTTTCAATCATCTCTGGAGTCATAAATTTATCAAGTTCTGTAAAAACAGTCCCTTTCTTGACAAAACCACCATTCATACCAGTTACGACAAACTGATCTCGGCACTCTCTCCCCTTAAAATGAACTAAGGCCTTATCAACCATAGCATCATCCCAGGTCTGAGCTTGAATCAGTTTATTGTTTTCAAAAATTCGCGCCCCATTGGCAACTACTAGGACCACTCGTTCAGCCAAGTGTCCCAATAGTTCTCTCATACGATGGATTTCATTTCCCGTCGCAATGACAAAACGAATATCCCTTTGATCCAGCTGATCTAAAATCTTTTCCAAGCGGGGCAGATCCAACTGACCTCTCGGATCCAGCAAAGTCCCATCCATATCTGTTGCAATGAGTTTTATCATACAATTAGCTCCATTTTATTATTAGGGGTGTGCAAAGGGCATTTAGGGTGTGCATCTTTTAACGATTTAGGCAACCCCCATCATTTCTCATCTCTGTTAATCCTTTATATTATATCATAAAATGAATGTCTCATTCCATTCATAAAAACAGTCAGATCATATTTCTATGACCTGACCGTTTTTGAAGTGGACTTCTACTTTATCTTTTGTGTGTATGACCATTTTTTCCACTAATGTGTTGAAGAGTTTTTCATTAAATGCCGTGATCATGTATTGTTTTATAGATAAATCCTATTTCTCGAATCTCTCACTACTGCTATTCCTTTAGTGAAATACTTATATTCTGTTTGTTGAGTGATAAATTCATCATCAAATTCAAAAGATTTTTCGCTTATATATTCATAAGTAATTAAAACAGCTTCTCCTGATTTTATTAACAAAGGAAATTTAGCATCATTGACATAATTATTCATAGAAGTATCAATTACATTTATTAATTTCTTATCTATAAATTTAACATTTTTACCTGTAAGAAACTTTTGATTCCCTTCCTTAGTTGTATACTTTCCAAATCCACATTCTTTTATAATCATGGGAACATCACCCATGTTTTCCAATGTAATTACAAACTCCAGCATCTTCTTATCCAGATACTGAGAGAATGTACTACTTACTAATAATTTTCTTGATTTAGGTCTTAATATTTGCCATAAAGCTACAATAACGGCTCCAATTGTCCCTACAGCAGATAATGCTGTCCAAAATAATTCAGAACATATTACATTCATATATAAGCTACCTCCATGTGTATTGTAACTCTTATTATACTACTAAATACCTATTTCTAAAACCTATCAAACTCACTCTGACCAGCCACACGTTGATACTTCACATCATCATTATCTTTTTCTGTCCACATATCTAGCACCATGCCGATTGTGAGTAAATCTAAATCACCTACTGATATGCCTATTTCAACACTTCTGAGTAAAAATAGAACTGTTGTCATTTCACGACTTGTTTTTTCAAGTTTTTTTAGATTGTATATCGGTTTGTAAATTATTACCTCATATTTTTAAAATCTCTGGTAAGATTTCATAAATTGAAAACATCTCAAACTCATCTAACCATTCATCAATGGTTGGAGGAATAGTTTTATCTGCGTGATACGCCATAATATATGCCACATTCTCAAAAATCTCTAAATCTTCAATCTCAAAACTTTGTTCGTTGACTTTAAATGATTTTTCTAGTTTAGCTAAATCTTTAAAAATATCACGCTTGAACTTGATACGATACAAACGTGGAATGGTAGCTGATGATTTGAACTTCACTTCTTTGTCGTTAACTGTTACTGTTTTTTCAATCATAAGCTACCTCCTAACGTGACGGTGTATTCGCAGCTTGTTCCTGTGGAAGATAAACTGCCTTATACCAATTCTTTTAACGTTTTAAATTTCATCTTCTGCGAATCAAATTATTTCATTCGCACCAAATTTCACCTTAACTCTAACTCTCTTTATTCCAAGGAATTTCTTGCTTCTATTGTATTGTATTATCCATTTAATCTCTATTTCTGTTGCAATCAATTTAATCGTCATCATATCTCCTTTAGGGTGAGCACCTACCACTTCAACCCTACATGTTCATTCATTTCTTTATAGGCCGTGTCAATTCGTTCCTTGGTCGCCTCATCCAACTTGTCACGGTGGCTGCCCCCCTCAATGAAGTCCTCTAGGATATAGGTCTGATAGAGGAAGAGCGGATAACCTTCTGGAGAGTATGTTCCTTTAGGCGTCCGATTGACCCAAGTCGGATGCGCTTTAGCCGTTTCAATCCTTGTCTTGCCATCTTTTTTCTTAATGGTCACATCCATGAGAACACCGCGCTCCGTCCACTTGGCATTTTCCTCATCTTGCATGGTTTCAATGCGCTGATTTGAGAGAAAATTTCCCATGGAGTAGATGATCAGTTTTTTGTCACCATCTTTTTCAACCGTCTCAGCAGGTTCAACGACGTGAGGATGGCCTCCAAAGATAATATCAGCTCCCCAGTCAATCATCTTGTGGTACAGTGTTTTCTGTTCTTCCGTCGGTTCTAGCTGGTACTCAATTCCCATCTGAGGCATGATGACAGTAATATCCGCTTCCTTCTCAGCACGCTCGATTTCTGCCTTCATCTTATCTTCATTCAAATCAGAAAGATAGCGATTATAGTCCTCTTGAGAGATATACTGCTCAATGCCATTAAAACCGTAGGAATAGGCCAGGAGAGCTACCTTGATTCCATTGACTTCCTTGATGACTATAGGGGCTTGGTCACGGGATTCATGTGTGTAGACTCCTATGGGTGTCATTCCTGCCTTTTCAATAGCTTGAGCCGTTGAAACCACTCCCTCTATCTGAGAATCCAAGATGTGATTGTGAGCCAAGTCTAGAACTTGATAGCCTGCATCTTTTATTGCATCCATGACTTCTCCAGGTGCATTAAAGAGAGGATAACCTGCCAAATAGTGATCCTTGTTCACCGTTCCTTCAAAGTCACCAAGCACTAAATCCGCTTGCTTGAGCCATGGTTTTACATATTCAAAATTTTCGTGGAAATCGTAGCTACCGTCTTCTTTCAGAGCTGTTCGGTAGATAGGAATATGGTAGAGAAGGTCACCATTTGCCATGATACGGGCTGTCGTTTCATCAGACTGATTTTCCTTGGATTGACCAGACGTCTGAGCAGAATCAAGAGTTTGGCTACTAGGACTCGTTCCCTTGCTACCTTGTACTGCTCGAACCAGCAAGTTCAATCCCATGGACAAGGCAACTGCAAGTAGCAATACCGTAATAAACTGGGCATTGGTCCAAGATTTATAATTCCTAAAGAAAGCAATACTACTCTTCAACAATCCATAAAGAGAACCACGAGACCGTCTATCTTGTCGCTTTTCCATCTTTATCCCCCCCTTGCTTTTACTGCAAGCCTTTTCTTTTATTATACCACAGAATACCACAGACAAAAGGGGAATATCGTTTATTATATTATTTTTTAGGAACTTCTGTGACTTTCTTTCTGATCTATTTTGTGTTATCATGTAGAGGTAATGAAAGGAGAGAAAATGTCTGCTATAGAACGTATTACAAAAGCTGCTCATTTAATTAATATGAACGATATTATCCGTGAGGGGAATCCAACCCTTCGCGCAGTTGCTGAGGAGGTCACTTTCCCACTGTCTGACCAGGAAATCATCCTTGGAGAAAAGATGATGCAATTCCTCAAAAATTCTCAGGATCCTGTTATGGCTGAAAAGATGGGGCTTCGAGGTGGGGTTGGATTGGCCGCTCCTCAGTTAGATATCTCAAAACGCATTATCGCTGTTTTAGTGCCAAATATTGTGGAAGAAGGTGAAACTCCACAGGGAGCCTACGACCTGCAAGCTGTTATGTACAATCCAAAAATCGTCTCTCACTCTGTTCAGGACGCCGCCCTCGGTGAAGGAGAAGGGTGCCTATCTGTCGACCGTGTAGTTCCAGGCTATGTTGTTCGTCATGCCCGCGTCACTGTTGATTACTTTGACAAGGACGGAGAAAAACACCGTGTCAAGCTCAAAGGTTACAACTCCATCGTTGTCCAACATGAAATTGACCACATCAACGGAATCATGTTCTACGATCGTATCAATGAAAAAGACCCATTTGCAGTTAAAGATGGTTTACTGATTCTTGAATAAATAAAATCCCGTTGCAAGCGGGGTTTTGTGTTATAATAGAGGCATGAAAACAAATGATATTGTCTATGGCATCCACGCCGTTACCGAAGCCCTCCTTGCAAATACAGGAAACAAACTCTACCTCCAAGAAGATCTCAGAGGCAAGAATGTTGAGAAAGTCAAGGAACTAGCTACAGAAAAGAAGGTGTCCGTTTCTTGGACTTCAAAAAAATCCCTCTCTGAAATGACCGAAGGCGCTGTCCACCAAGGTTTCGTTCTAAGAGTCTCTGAATTTGCCTATAGCGAGCTGGATCACATCCTTGCAAAAACACGACAAGAAGAAAATCCTTTGCTATTGATTCTGGACGGATTAACTGACCCCCATAATCTTGGTTCTATCTTGAGAACTGCTGACGCGACCAATGTTTCAGGTGTCATCATTCCTAAGCACCGTGCTGTCGGTGTAACTCCAGTCGTTGCCAAAACGGCTACTGGGGCTATTGAGCATGTACCGATTGCCCGAGTGACCAATCTGAGTCAAACTCTAGACAAACTCAAGGATGAAGGTTTCTGGACTTTTGGAACAGATATGAATGGAACCCCTTGCCACAAGTGGAATACAAAAGGGAAAATCGCCCTCATCATCGGAAATGAAGGAAAAGGCATCTCTAGTAACATCAAAAAACAGGTTGATGAGATGATTACCATTCCCATGAATGGGCATGTTCAAAGCCTCAATGCCAGTGTTGCTGCAGCCATTCTCATGTACGAAGTTTTCCGAAATCGACTATAAAAAAGTTTCCAATCACTTGATTGGAAACTTTTTTGCTTAACTATGTTCTGTAATAAATTTATAGGCTTCTTGACCAGCGATAGCCCCATCTCCAACTGCTGTTGTCACTTGGCGAAGGTCTTTCTGGCGAACATCCCCAACCGCAAAGATACCGTCAACGGCAGTTTTCATGTGGTTGTCTGTCACAATCCAGCCTGCCTGGTCTTGGATATTCAATTCTTTAACAAAATCACTAACAGGATCCAAACCAACATAAATAAAGACACCACCGAAGGCTTGCTCTGTCACTTGACCCGTTTTTACATTTTCAAATACGACAGATTCTACTCGATTGTCACCTTTGATTTCCTTAACTACAGAATCCCAGATAAAGTTGACTTTCTCATTTGCAAAGGCACGGTCTTGCAAAACCTTTTGGGCACGAAGTTCATCCCGACGGTGAACAATAGTAACAGTCTTGGCAAAGCGAGTCAAGAAAAGAGCCTCTTCTACCGCTGAATCTCCGCCACCAACTACGAGTAAGTCTTGGTCACGGAAGAAAGCTCCATCACAGACTGCACAGTAAGAAACACCACGACTGTTCAGTTCTTCTTCTCCGGGAACACCTAAAAGACGGTGTTTTGAGCCAGTTGCCACGATGACTGTACGGGTTTCGTAAACTTGATTATCAGTGATGACCTTCTTATAGTCACCCTGGTCTTCAATATTTTCAACATAGCCATAAAGATGCTCCACTCCAAGGTTTTCAAGTGGTTCAAACATCCTTTCAGCCAATTCAGGTCCACTAATATTGGCATAACCTGGATAGTTTTCAATGTCAGACGTGTTATTCATTTGCCCGCCTGGCAGACCACCTTCAATCAAAGCCACTTTCAGATTGCTGCGAGCGGCATATAAGGCAGCTGTCATTCCCGCAGGTCCAGCACCAATAATAATCGTATCGTACATTTCGATTCCTTCTTTCTTGTTGTAACTATCTTTATTCTAACTCATTCTTGCTAGTCACGCAAGAATTATGCCTTGAAAACCAAGAGCAAACTCATGACGGCAAAGGATAACACCGGAACGACCAAAACTCCAATCATGATCATATCATAGAGATGGGCTTGTCGCGCCTTGGCTGTCTTGTCCACGCCAGACATGGCTCTCAATCCAATCCAAATCCCCAGAAAAATCACGACAAGGATGGTCGTTAAGATCAAACTCTCGAAATATAAAGAAAACAGTTGCAGCAGCATGATCTCTCTCGTTTCTATCTTTTTTAAAGAGTAAACTCAGCTAGTCCAACTAACTGAGTTTTCCTTTTTCTATTATATCAAATATAAGTCCGTTTGTAACTAGCGAAGAATTCTTTTGTCCGTTCTTCTTTCGGATGATTGATGATTTCATCCGGTGTACCTGACTCGATGATTTTCCCCTTATCTAGGAACAAAATCTTATCTGCCACTTGGGCTACAAAAGACATATCGTGACTAACCAAGATCATGGTCTGACCAGACTTAGCGGCATCTGCAATAGACTTTTCTACTTCTCCGACCAATTCTGGGTCCAGTGCCGACGTTGGTTCATCCAAGAGCAAGACATCTGGTTTCATAGCAAGCGCACGCGCGAGGGCAACCCGTTGCTTTTGTCCACCTGATAAATGGCGAGGGTAATGCTGCTCACGGTCAGAAAGACCAACCTTGGCCAACTCTTCCTTGGCGATTTTTGTTGCTTCCTCGTCCGATAATTTCTTAACAACAACCAAGCCTTCCTTGACATTGTCAAGGGCTGTTCGCCGTTCAAACAAATTGAACTGTTGAAAAACCATGGATAGCTTGCGACGAAGGGTCAAAATCTCTTCTTGGCTAATCTGAGAAAAATCAACTTTGAAATTGTCAATCTGAATCGTTCCACTATCTGGAGTTTCAAGGTAGTTCAAACTACGAAGAAAAGTTGATTTTCCAGCTCCAGATGAACCAATCAAGGCAACCACTTCTCCCTTTTGGATATCCAAGTCTAGATGATCCAAGACAGTCTGACCTGAAAAGGATTTGCTTAAATTCGAAATCTTAATCATTAACGAAGGTCTCCTTTCACATCTGTTTGCACTGTATCGGGTGCAGAAATAGCCATTTTTCTCTCGATGAAACGACCGAGGCTTTCAATTCCGATATTGACTACCCAATAAACAAGGGCTACGGAGATAAAGCGTTCAAAATAGCGGTAATCCGCTCCACCCAAAATCTGAGCCTGAGCAAAAACTTCGACAACACCCGCACTAAAGGCTAGAGAAGTTCCCTTGGTCAAACCGATGAGGGAATTGATCAAGGTTGGAGTAGCTACCACCGCTGCATTAGGAATAATCACACGACGATAAACTTGCGCTCGTGTCATACCCAAACTACGCGCCGCCTCAATTTCACCTGGATTAACAGAAAGGATGGCTGCACGAATCGTTTCACTTGCATAAGCCGCCTCATTAAAAGCAAAGGCCACAATCGCAAAAAGTGCCGCTGGAATCGCATTGATATTGAAACCAGTGCCCCATTGCTGGTTGATAGCTTTCAGTGCCAGAGGTATTCCGTAGTAGGTCAACATAAGTTGAACTAGGATTGGGGTACCTTTTAAGAAGCTGACGAAAAAGGCCTGCAAGGGATATAAGATCTTAACACGATTGATCTTAACAATGGCAAAAATCAAGGCAAGTATCAGACCAAAGAGTGCACCTCCAAGCGTCAACATCAAGGTTGTAGGCAGTTGCTGGACAATCCTTGGAATTCCATCAAAGACCGAACGCAAACTAAAGAGCTTACCATCCGGAATGAGTTGCATCAAACTTTGGTACCAATCTGATGCTAAAAATGTTGTAACAGTCATAAAAACATCCTCTCCTGATAATGATTCATTCTACCATACTTCTGCTCGCAAGCAAATTATTTGCTACGGGCTGATCAGACTTTGTCTATCTTCTAGTTTATCACACTTTAAAACAGGGAGGCTATATATTTTACCTATCAAGGAGATAGATAAAAACTATCTCAAACCTAAGTCCTCATAGGATTTTCTATAGCCGATTTGTTTAACAGCACCATTTTCCACCAGAATTGGACGTTTCAATAACATGCCATCACTGGCTAGAAGCTTGGCCGCTTCTTGTTTTGACAAACTTCCCACCTTATCTTTTAGGCCCAGTTCGCGGTATTTAATCCCGCTAGTATTGAAAAATTGTTTCACTTCAAAACCGGAAGTTTCCAACCAGTTCAAAATCACGTCTTCACTTGGGGTTTCTTCTACGATGTGGACAGCTTTGTAGTCCACACCAAGTTTATCCAATTCATTTTTTGCTTTCTTACAAGTTGAACATTTTGGGTATTCGATAAATTCTAACATCTTCTTTTCTTTCTATTCTTTATTTTCTTGAAATGCTGCACCTTCATGTTGCAAGAGCCAGGCTTTCTTTTCGACTCCAGATGCATAGCCTGTCAAGCGATTTCCTGACCCCAGCACACGATGACAGGGTACGAGGATGGACCAAGGATTGCGCCCTACTGCTCCGCCAATCGCTTGGGCAGAAGCTACTTGCAGGTCCTGCGCTATTTGTCCGTAAGTCACTGTTTGACCATAAGGAATGCTCTGCAAGTAGGTCCAGACCCGCTTTTCAAAATCCGTTCCAATAGGAGCCAAAGGTAAGTCTGATAGATCCTGAACCCTGCCTTCGAAATAGGTATCTAAATAGGAAATAACTTGCTCTAATACAGGATGATTAACAACTTCTTCTATTGTTTTATCTCCTAATCCCCTCTCAAAATGCTTCTGGTCCTGTACCCAAATGCCATACAGATATTGCTCGTCAGCAACTAAGGATAAGGTCCCAATTGGCGACGGGTAGAGCATTTTTTCGTACTTTTTCTGCTTCATTTTTTTAATTTCTGATAGGCCAAGCGTTCCCCATCAACTGGAACCATACCGACCTGTTGGAAACCTAGCTTTTCAAAGATATGCTGCATGGCCTTGTTTTGTACATGCGTATCTGAACGAAAATCTAGATAATCAAAACCTTCAATCAAGCCTTCTAGGAAAGTCTGAGCAACTCCTTGTCCTTGGACATCTGTTGCCACAGCGATACGGTGAAAGACCAGATATTCTGATTCTTCCCCATGCCAACTTCCTTCATAAATCGCTTCATAGGCTTCCTCTGGGCTCTTGGTCACAGCAGCATAGGATAGCAGTTCTCCCTCTTCCAAGGCCACATAAGCTTGGCCTGAGATAATATCATCAATAATGATGTCGGCATTTGGATAGCCATTTTGCCACTGGCCACTACCAGACTTGGCTAAACACTTTTTGGCATCCTCCATCACCTGCATAATCGCACCTACTTCGTTTGGAAAAGCTAAACGAATCTCCATCTCTTCCCCTCATCTCTAACTATTTTCTCTCATCATAGCATAATTTAAAGCTTTCTACAAGCAGTTGAAACTTGACTTTTGTTTTCTATTATTTTATAATCTAGTTATCAAAACTAGATAAAAAGGAGTTGGAAATGAATTCTAACTTTTCCTACCCAAAATGGGAAGACATTCCAAACATTGACCTCTATCTGGATCAGGTTTTGCTTTATGTCAATCAAGTCTGCGCCCCTGTCTCTCCAGATAAAGAAAAGGGGCTAACAGCATCCATGGTCAATAATTATGTCAAACATGGTTACCTGACAAAGCCAGACAAGAAAAGATACCAACGCAAACAAATTGCCCGTTTAATTGCCATCACCACTCTCAAGTCTGTCTTTTCGATCCAAGAAATCGCTCAGACCCTCAATACTCTGCAAACTCAAGCGAGTTCAGACCAGCTCTACGATGCTTTTGTGGACTGTATGAACCATGGGATTGATCCAGAAAATCCTATTATCCAAACCAGCTGTCAAACGGTTAAACTCTATCATCAAACTCTAGACTTAATCCTTATCAAAGAAGAGGAGGAAATCCAATGAATACCAGTCTAAAACTCAGTAAAAAACTCAGTTTTGGAGAGGAGATTGCTAATAGCGTAACCCATGCTGTGGGTGCCGTTATCATGCTCATCCTACTCCCTATTTCATCCACCTATAGTTATGAAGCACACGGATTTTTATCATCTTTTGGTGTTTCTATCTTTGTTATCAGTCTCTTTCTCATGTTCCTCTCGTCAACCATTTACCACTCTATGGCCTATGGTTCGACCCACAAATACGTCTTGCGAATCATCGACCATTCTATGATTTATGTGGCTATCGCAGGCTCTTATACGCCAGTCGTTCTAACCTTAATGAATAACTGGTTTGGCTATCTCATTATTGCCATTCAGTGGGGAACGACCATCTTTGGTATCCTCTATAAAATCTTTGCTAAAAAGGTCAATGAGAAATTCAGCCTTGCCCTTTACCTGATTATGGGCTGGTTGGTTCTGGCTATCATTCCTGCCATTATAAGTCAAACAACACCAATTTTCTGGAGTCTCATGGTAACTGGTGGACTCTGTTATACAGTTGGAGCTGGATTTTACGCTAAGAAAAAACCTTATTTCCACATGATTTGGCATCTCTTTATACTAGCTGCGTCTGCACTTCAATATATCGCGATTGTTTATTACATGTAAAAAAGTTGAGAATCTTTTCTCAACTTTTTTCTTTACACATATTGATAAAGTACTGGTGCAAGCGAGCATCATCTGTCAATTCTGGATGAAAAGAAGTTACAAGCATATTCTCTTCTTGCGCAGCAACGATTTGATCATCAACTGTTGCTAGAATTTCTACACCCTCTCCAAGACTGCTGATAATCGGTCCACGGATAAAAGTCATGGAAATCTGACCGACTCCCTTACATTCTGCCTCTGCATAAAAACTTCCTAGTTGGCGCCCATAGGCATTGCGCTCAACCACTATATCCATGGTTCCAAGATGACTTTCTTCCTGAGAAGTGATTTCCTTAGCCAGCAAAATCAAGCCCGCACAGGTCCCAAAAACGGGTAATCCAGATAGAATGGCTTCTCGGATGGGAAGCAGCATGTTCTGGTCACGCAAGAGCTTGCCCATGGTTGTAGACTCACCTCCAGGTAATATCAAACCCACCAAGTCACTCTGATGTTGTTGAAAATCATCTAAATTTCTGATTTCGACACTAACAACACCTAACTTTTCTAGCACTTTTGCATGTTCTGCAAAGGCACCCTGCAAGGCTAATATTCCGATTTTCATCTATTTTCCTCGCTCTGCCATGAGAATTTGAATTTCACTCTCATTGATACCAACCATGGCTTCCCCAAGATCTTCTGAAATTTGTGCTAGGATTTGTGGGTTTCGGTAATTGGTTACTGCTTTGACAATGGCACTTGCTCGTTTAACAGGGTCTCCTGATTTGAAAATACCTGAACCGACAAAGACGCCCTCTGCCCCCAATTGCATCATCAGCGCAGCATCTGCAGGTGTTGCCACACCTCCGGCTGCAAAGTTGACAACTGGTAATTTTCCATATTCATGGACATACTGAATCAATTCAACAGGGACTTGGAGTTCTTTTGCTGCGACATAGAGTTCATCTTCGCGTAGATTTTGAATACGGCGAATTTCCTGATTCATCATGCGCATATGACGAACGGCTTGAACGATGTCACCTGTACCGGGTTCTCCTTTTGTCCGAATCATGGAAGCTCCTTCAGCGATACGACGCAAGGCTTCACCCAAATCCTTAGCTCCACAGACAAAAGGAACTTGGAATTCTTTCTTGTCCACATGAAAACGGTCATCAGCTGGAGACAGCACTTCACTCTCATCGATATAGTCAATCTCAATAGCCTCTAAAATCTGAGCTTCAACAAAATGCCCGATTCTGACCTTGGCCATCACTGGAATACTGACCGCTTCTTGGATTTCCTTAATCATCTTTGGATCACTCATACGGGAAACTCCACCAGCTGCACGAATATCAGCTGGAATCCGTTCCAAGGCCATAACAGCTGCCGCACCAGCAGCCTCTGCGATACGAGCCTGTTCAGGGTTCTGAACGTCCATGATAACCCCACCTTTGAGCATCTGTGCCAAGTTTTTATTTAGTTCATAACGATTTTCAGTCATTTCTTAATCCTCATCATTTGTATTGGTAGCTACCATTTTATTTTATGTCAGATTAGAATGAAGTACAAGATAGAAAAACTACAATTGTCTGGGTACAGATTAACTAAAAAACTATCTGACCTTAACTTAAGGCCAGATAGTCCATCAAATTTTATTTTTCAGCTGTAAGTGCAGCCATTGTGATGTAGTTGTATGGTTTGTTAAAGTGTGGCAAGAAGAATAGGTCCGTCAATGCCAATTTATCAATCGTCACATGCTCTTGGATCGCAAGTGAGAACATGTGGATTCCCATACTGATAGCAGCATCATGTGAAACCATTTGTGCACCAAGGATTTCGCGGCTGTCTTTGTCAAAGACAATCTTGATGGCAACTTCGTGGTTGTCATGTTTGATAAACTCTGGTTTTTGAAGATCGTTAAAGCCTGTTTCAGTTGCGTTGTAACCAGCAGCTTTAGCTTTTTCAAGAGTCAAACCAGTCGAAACCATGTGAAGACCGTAGATAGAGATACCGTTTGATCCTTGAACTCCGATTCCTTCCAATTCATGACCACAAGCATTGTAAGCACCCACAATACCAGTACGTACAGCGTTAGATGCAAGAGCGATGTAGCTAGTGTCTTTACGAGCATTGTCATAAACAGTTGCACAGTCACCAACAGCGTAGACACCTGGGATAGATGTTTCTTGTTTCTTGTCTACAAGGAAGGCACCGTTGCGGAAGAGTTCAATCTTACCGTCAGCAAGAGCTGTGTTTGGACGGAAACCAACTGCAAGAACCACCATATCCACATCAAATGTTTCTTTGTCTGTTACCAAGCGTTCCACTTTACCATCACCTTGAATCGCTTTAACTGTTTGACCAAGAGCTAAGCGGATGTTGTGGTCTTCCAAGTTCTTCGCCATCATTTGAGTGAAGTCTTTGTCATAGTAGCCGTTCAAAACAGTGTCTACGATGTCAACAAGCACCACTTCTTTTCCAAGACGCTCAAAGGCTTCGGCAAGTTCTACACCAATGTAACCACCACCAACAACGGCAATGCGCTCAAGGTGTTTGCTCTTGTCTTCAAGTTTTTCAATAACTTCCTCAGCGTTTTGGTACAATTTAACAAATTGTACATTTTCCAGAGTTGCTTTGAATTCGCGGTTGCCCTTAACAATTTCAACACCTTCGATTGGAGGCAAGATTGGAGTTGAACCAGTTGCAAAGATCAATTTATCATAAGACTCTTTGTGCTCTTTTCCTTCAACTTCTGCTGTAACAACCTTGTTATCATAGTCAATTGAAAGTACTGGTGAGTTCATGTACACTTTAGCACCTTTTGCTTCCAATTTTTCTTTATCAGAGTAGAAGAGACCTTCTGGGCCATCAATTTGTTCCCCAATCCAAAGCGCCATTCCACAACCAAGGAATGAAATATTTGAGTTTTGGTCAAATACCACAATTTCATTTTCATGACCAAAGTTGTCCAACATCGTATTAATACAAGCTGTACCAGCGTGGTTAGCACCAACTACAACGATTTTACTCATAGAAAAATTCCTACCTTTAATTTTTGATTTACCTTTCTAGTATACCATTTACTGTTAGCGTTTACAAGGCATTTGCTCAGAATTCTCTTTTTTTCAGAAAAAAATACACTTAACATTGATAAATCCAATTTTTCTATCGCTTTCATATTAGTTTTGAGCATATTTCTTGACTTTTGTTAAAATTTATTTGTGAAAACGCTGACTTTATGGTATGCTAGATACATGGAAAGAAAATGTAAGGGGTTAAATTTTCTATTAATCTAACTTATCTTGAATGATTTCCTACAAGAAGAAAGGAGTTGGTAGCTTGCCTCTTCGTTCTCGTTCTGAACGGCTGATGGGAACAACTATCACGATTTCATTAGTAGATGAGCAGGCAGAAACCCTGCTTCAAGGTGCTTTTAACTTGCTCAAAGAGCTCGAATACCGCTTCAACGCCAACAGTCAAGAATCCGAACTGATGGAAATCAACTACCAGGCTGGAATTGCTCCAGTCAAGGTCCATCCTGATCTATTTGAACTGATTGCTCTTGGACTTGAGCATAGCCTAGCTCCCTCTAGCCATCTCAATATCAGTATCGGTCCCTTGATTCAAACCTGGCGAATCGGATTTGCAGATGCACGGCTTCCAGAGTTAGACGAAATCGAAGCTGTCTTGCCTCTAGTTAACCCGCATTTTATCAAGTTAGATCCGACTAGCTCTACTGTATTTTTAGAGAAAAAGGGAATGAAACTTGATTTAGGTTGCTTAGCTAAAGGCTATAGTGCAGATAAGGTTGCTCAGTATTTAAAAGTACACGGAGTCACCTCTGCTTTGATCAATCTCGGAGGAAATATCCTTACCATCGGGAACAATCAAGAAAAAGAAGGGAAAGACTGGCAAATCGGTATTCAAGATCCGCGAAATCCTCGTGGCAATCATCTCCTAACCATTCCTGCTTCTAACAAATCCGTTGTCACTTCAGGTATCTATGAACGCCACCTGACAGTAGATGGAAAAGACTATCACCATATCTTTGATAGTGAGACAGGCTTTCCTGTCGAAACCGATCTTGCTAGCCTAACGATTGTCTCTGATAAATCCGTTGATGGTGAGATATGGACAACACGCCTTTTCGGAGAACGAAGCGCTTCTATCCTCTGGCAAGTCGAAAGTATAGATGGGATTGAAGCCATCCTCATCGACAAAGAGGGACGCCTTGCTTGTTCTTCAGGCCTTCAAAATTGTATTATGTAAAAAGAGAAAGGAAATCTCATGCTAAAACTTATTGCCATTGTTGGAACGAACTCTAAACGTTCTACAAACCGCCAATTGCTCCAATACATGCAAAAACACTTTGCGGATAAAGCTGAAATTGAACTCGTTGAAATCAAGGACATCCCTGTTTTCAACAAACCAGCAGATAAACTTCTTCCTGCTGAAATTCTTGAAATTGCAGCCAAAATCGAAGCATCTGATGGTGTCATTATCGGTACTCCTGAGTACGACCACTCTATCCCTGCAGTTTTGATGAGCGCTCTTGCTTGGCTATCTTACGGTATCTACCCACTTTTGAACAAACCAATCATGATCACTGGTGCTTCCTATGGTACACTTGGTTCATCTCGTGCCCAATTGCAACTTCGTCAAATCTTGAATGCTCCTGAAATTAAGGCAAATGTTCTACCAGATGAATTCTTGCTCTCACACTCTCTTCAAGCATTTAACCCAAGTGGCGACTTGGTTGACCTTGATGTCATCAAGAAATTGGATGCCATCTTCGATGACTTCCGTATCTTCGTGAAGATTACTGAAAAATTGCGCAATGCACAAGAATTGCTTCGCAAAGATGCTGAAGAATTTGACTGGGAAAATTTGTAAGATAGGAGACCGAAAGAATGAAATTTGTTGGACTTGTTGGATCAAACTACGATCAATCATATAACCGCAAACTCTTGGAATTTATCCGTCGCAATTTTAAATTCAAATTTGAATTAGAAGTTCTTGAAATCGACGAAGTTCCAATGTTTAACCAAGACGAAAAATGGGACGAAAGTTTCCAATTGCGTTTCTTGTATAACAAGATTACACGTGCTGATGGTGTCATTATCGCCACTCCTGAGCACAACCACACTATCTCAGCTTCACTCAAATCTGTACTTGAATGGCTTTCATACGAAGTTCATCCATTTGAAAACAAACCTGTCATGATTGTGGGAGCATCATACTATGACCAAGGAACTTCACGTGCCCAGGTTCACCTTCGTAAGATCCTTGACGCTCCAGGTGTCAATGCCTACACGCTTCCAGGTAACGAATTCCTTCTTGGTAAAGCAAAAGAGGCTTTTGATAACAATGGAAACATCACCAACGAAGGGACTGTTAAATTCCTTGAAACTTGCTTAGATAACTTTGTAAAATACGTAGGAGTCGTTTCGAAATTGAAAAAACCAAAACCAATCGAACCAGAAGACTTGGATTGCGGAAAACCAATTGCTACAACCATTACAGAAGTTGATCCTGACGATCCAGAATGGGTAGAAAAAGTTGCTGCAATCACTGGCGCTGTTGCTGGTGATACCTATGTCAAATTGGACCACGGTATCCTCACAGTTAACCAAATCGATATGTTCTTGAAAGCTATGCCATTTGAATTGACATACGCTGACGATAACAACCAATTCCTCTACTACAACAACGCTCACCAAGATCCAGACACCATGTTTGCCAAACGTGTACCACCTCAATCAGGTAACCGTATGTCTACTGTTCACAATTCTCTTCCACCAGCACGTATGAAGAATGTAGAGTGGGTCATCGGAACACTTCGCAATGGAAACCAAGAATACGTCCGTACGATCGTTCCAGGTTCTCCTGCTGGTGTCATCAACACTCATAACTACCAAGCCATGTACTATCCTGATGGATCATACGCTGGAATCAATGAAATTGTCTTTAACTTCCAACCATGGCTTGACTGGTACCTAAAAGAGACTGGTCAACGTTTGGTAGGTGGTAGCGGACCATTTGCTCCTGCTGCCGGAGGTCATGGAGACGCAGATGCTACTTCTGGCGCTTCTGACTCAGGGGACGCTGGAGGCCATGGTGGTGACGCCGACGCCACTTCTGGTGCAAGCAACTAAGAAACCAAAAAGGAGCCAAATGGCTCCTTTTTTATTACAACAGAAAAGGGGCTTGTAAATCATCTACACCCCCCTTTCATTTTATGAGTTAGGATCATCTAAACTACGGCCGTGTAAACCTTTTTCACGTTGTACTTGACGTAGTTTTTCTGGTGTGACGTCATTTCCTTCCTCGTCCACAATTTTAATTCCTTCAATGTGGTGACGAACAGAACGACGATAGCCTTCGATGTACTCCTCACGAAGTTTAGCTTGTTCCACTTTTTCAGCAGAAGTTAAGCCTTCTGTTTTTTTCTTTTTAGCAAGCTCGTTGATACGATCAATTTTTTTAGGATCCATGTTTCTCTCCTTTATGATAAGATTTAATCCGTTTAACAGATTTTACTTGGTATTAATTTGGTTGAAACATGCAAGTTTCGCTGCTTTCTTGGTTAATTGCGACAAGATGGCCAATCGATTTTGACGAATATCTTGATCATCGGTCATTACCATAGTATTCTCAAAGAAAGCATCAATAACTGGGCTAAGCGCAAAGAGTTGTTCTAATTGCTGACTTGCAGTTCCTGACAAAACGAGTGATTCTACTGCTTCTGCCAAGGCTTTCTCTTCTTCATTCTCAAAGAGAGCAGGATCAACAGTATCAGTTCCTCCGGCTTTTTCAGCCAAGTTGAAAGCACGTGAGAGGGATTCGACAGACGATTTGAAATCTTCTTTCTTGCTTGCTTCTACGAGAGCACTTGCTGCTTCTAGCATATCCGCCACAACAAAGTTTGAACTTGCGAGAACTGCTTCCTTGATATCTTTTGGAGTAGAACCCATCATCTTATCAACACGAGCCTTGATAAAGTCCATGACTTCCGCTTTATTTTCATAAGTCAAGCTGTCAAATTTCAAAGCATAAAGGCTATCGATCAGCTCATCCATAGCAATGTGCCAACCAAAAGCATCCAAGATACGAACCACACCTTGCGTCGCACGACGAAGGGCATAAGGGTCGTTAGAACCTGATGGAATCAAACCTACTGAGAAGAAACTCAAAATCGTATCCAATTTGTCTGCAATGGCTAGAATGGCTCCAATCTTGCTCTCTGGGAGAGCTCCGTCCGCTGATGTAGGCATGTAGTGTTCACGAATGGCAGCCGCAACTGCTGGAGTTTCCCCAGCAAGAAGGGCATATTTCTCACCCATAATTCCTTGGAGTTCATCAAACTCACCAACCATACCTGTCAACAAGTCAAACTTGTAAATAGCTGCTGCACGCGCTAGGTCAACTGTTTCATCCACTGACAAACCAGCTTTTTCTGCCAAGAGAATGGCAATCTGCCCCGTACGAATCATGTGTTCACGAAGGGAACCAATCTTTTCGTGGAAGGTCACGTTGTTTAATTTTTCAACAAGATCTGAAATGACCAATTTTTGGTCTTCACGCCAGAAGAATTCACCGTCTTCCAAACGAGCAACTAAGACTTTTTCATTACCCTTGATAACATTTTCCAAATGCTCTGCGTTTCCGTTACGGACTGAAATGAAGTTTGGCAAGAGCTTACCATCTTGATCTCGGACAACGAAGTAGCGCTGGTGCTCTTTCATCGAAGTTACCAAAACTTCTTCTGGAACGTCAAGGTATTTAGCATCAAAACTTCCCATAAAGGCAGTTGGGTATTCAACCAAGTTCAAGACTTCATTAAGCAATTCCGCATCAATTTCGATACGTACGCCATGTTTTGCCTCGATTTCTTTGATTTGGTCAACAATCATTTGCTCACGTTCACGAGGATCCGCGATTACAAACTGCTTACGAAGATCTTCTTCGTAGCTCAATGCTGACTGAATCTTGGTTTCTTGTCCCAAGAAACGATGACCACGGCTCACACGACCTCCCTTGATATCAAGGAAATCCAAGTCAAATTCTTCTTCATCTAAAAGAACAGTTAAAGTGTGAACAGGGCGGATGTATTCAAAGGTGTTGTTAGCCCAGTGCATGCTGACAGGGAAAGTTAGTGACTTCAAGACGTCTACTACACCTGGAACTATGGTTTCAACTGCTTGACCCACTTCTTCCTTGGTAACATAGACATATTCTTCACCCTTGATTTCACGGAATTCAATATCTTCAACTGTCAAGCCTTTCCCACGGACAAATCCTTGAGCTGCTTTGGTGAAGTTTCCATCACTATCCAAGGCAATCTTCTTTGCTGGCCCCTTGAAATCTTCTGTCAAATCAGATTGCTTGTCTGCAAGCCCAGTCACACGAACAGCCAAACGACGTGGTGTTGAGAAGGTTTGAATGGCTTCAAAAGACAGGCGATTTTCTTTGAGAAATGCTGCCATTTTTTCGCCTAGTTGTTTTTCACTTGGAGTTACTACGTAGGCTGGTAACTCTTCAAGACCGAGTTCTACTAATAAGTTTTTTGTCATGTTTTTTCCTTTACATTTTCTTCAATCTTTTTTGATATGCACCTTAGGTACTGGGGACGTCGCTAACTAACTTTTGTGAGTCTGTAAGGAAATCTTATACCAAATAAACTAAGATTTCCAACAGTCTCATCAAAGTGGATTTAGCTGACTGATTTTTGAACCCAAGGTTTCAAAAATCCCCACATAACAGTACGGCGTTGTATATCCCTCTAGCAAGTCTTCGACTTGCCTTTAACGATTTTAGATCACAGTATTACTTACTATTCTGCGTCTTCTGCTAAGAGTTTAGCTCGTGTTGCTTCATCCAAAAGTGGGTAGCCTAGGCGTTTGCGTTCTGCGACAAAGGTTTTGGCTACGATACGGGCCAAGTTACGGATACGAGCGATATAGCCAGCTCGCTCCGTTACGGAAACAGCACCACGCGCATCAAGTAAATTAAAGGTATGTGAACATTTGAGAACATAGTCATAGGCAGGGTGAACCAAGCCTTCTTTTAATGCACGACCAGCTTCTTTTTCAAACTTATCAAAGTTTTCAAGCAACATTTCTTGGTCCGAAATTTCAAATGAATATTTTGAATGCTCGTACTCAGGTTGTATAAAGATTTCTCCGTATTTTACACCATCAGCCCACTCAATATCATAGACAGAGTCCACTTCTTGAATGTAAGAAGCCAAACGCTCCAAACCATAAGTAACTTCCGCAGTCACAGGGCCAGTTGCCAATCCACCGACTTGTTGGAAGTAAGTGAACTGAGTGATTTCCATCCCATCAAGCCAAACTTCCCAACCAAGACCAGCTGAACCAGTAGATGGATTTTCCCAGTTATCCTCAACGAAACGAATATCGTGCTCCAAAGGATTGATTCCCAATTTTTCTAAAGACTCAAGGTAAAGTTCTTGGATATTTGATGGAGAAGGCTTCATGACCACTTGGAATTGGTGGTGTTGGTAGAGACGGTTAGGATTTTCCCCATAACGACCGTCAGCAGGACGACGTGATGGCTCTACATAAGCCGCATTCCATGGCTCAGGTCCGATAGCACGAAGGAAAGTGTAAGGGCTCATTGTCCCCGCACCTTTTTCATTATCATAAGCCTGCATGAGCATACAACCTTGGTCATTCCAAAATTGTTGCAAAGTCAAAATAATTTCTTGAAATGTTAATTTCTTAGACATTGTTTACTCCTTTAGTTTTTATATTTCTTTTTCAATTAATTTCTGCTGAACAAACCAATTTAACAAGGGAAGAGTTTTATCTGTATTTGCCCATAGATGATAAGAATCGAAGACCGCTTGTACACTACCTAGATTTTCTACCAACTTATCTACTGTCAAAAAACTACGCCAGTATTCGTAAAAAATACTTGCATAGTTCTTATCATAAGTTGAGGAACCAAAATCATTCAATGAATGCCAACCATACTTCTTCTGATAAAGTTCTACGAGAGATTGATTACAAATTTTTTCCGCTTGAAATTCCTTTTCTGTCAAGAAATACTTGCGACTAATATATTCAACCATCCCCTCTTCGAACCAGATGTAAGAGTCGTAACCATCAAAATCATCTGAAAAATACTCCGACCAATGAGCTAACTCATGTCCTACAATCTGTAAGAGGAAATTTTCAGATAAAGAATGATAGTGACTTTCTATTGCTTGAGTTTGCTGAGAACGCTCGTAGTCCATCAACTGATACAAATACAGCTCTTTCCAAACAGTTAAATCAGGCGTCATAACCATTCGTCTATTATTTGTATAGGCAGGAACAGGTATTTCCCTAATAATCTGAGTAGCAGCATTAAAACCTGACCAAATGATGGCTTGTGGTAAATCATAGACTGCAAGTTCATTCTTTAAAAAAGATTGATAAGCCTCCAACTTTTCAGTATTTCTTAATACAAAATCACGAAATGCAACTAGTTGGCTATCATCTTTTACAAGATAAAGGTTATCCACAGCTCTCCTTTCTTTCACACACATAGACTGAATAAACAAAAGAACCGCATCCGACAATCCTAGGTTGATTTAACCTAGGGGCGTCAGAAACGCGGTTCCACCCTAATTTATTACTTCATTGTTTTTAAAAATACGACAGAAAGCGCCAGTTTCTTACCTTGTTCTACTTAGCTCCCACTACCCCAAGCTCGCTTGAAGAACGCCATAAGACTTTCTTTCCTGTTGAATATTATATCAGAAAGGTAGAAAATTTACAATTCTTTTTCTTACTTTCTAAAAATCCATCTCATCCACACGAGGTGCACCAGAAGTCACTGAAATCGTCTTTAAGATCTCTCGCTCTTCTCTGCTGAGTACAATCCCAAAACAGTCAAGATTGCTCTGGATGCGAGAAGCCGTCACTGACTTAGGTAGAGGTAAAAAGCCTTCTGCCAAACTCCAAGCCAAGGCGAGTTGGGCAACCGATTTCCCGTGCTTAGCAGCAATTTCTTGGACTCCTTTCTTATCAAACAACTCTCCTTGCCCAAAAGGTCCCCAAGCCTCTAGGAGAATTCCTTTCTCTTTACAGTATGCAACTACTTCCTCTTGATAAACACCTGGCGCTAAGCGCACCTGATTAACCGCTGGAATGACTCTTGCTGTCTCAAGCAAGGCGTCCAAATGATGGGGAAGGAAATTACTAACGCCGATAGCACGGATTTTGCCTTCTTGGTAAAGATCCTCCATCGCTCTCCAGACTTCAGCATTGCGAGTTTTCCATTCGTCATTTTCTCTTAAAGGTTTTGGATTTGGCCAATGGATAAGGTACAAATCTAGATAATCCAATCCCAGTTTTTCCATTGATTCCTCAAAAGCTTGGCGAGCTTCATCAGAGCTGTGATTGGTATTCCAAAGTTTGGTCGTTACAAAGATTTTTTGTCGTGGAATACCGCTATCTCGAATAGCACGGCCAACGCTCTCCTCATTTTTATAGATAGCTGCAGTATCGATATGACGATATCCAGCCTTTAAAGCTTCTAAAACGGCTTGGTAGGCTACCTCTCCATTTTCAGCTTTCCATGTCCCAAAGCCTAAAACTGGGATTGAAACTCCATTATTAAGGGTATAAGATTTCATCGTTTTTTCCTTTCTATGTGAAGAAAATCTAAAGAAACAAAGTCCTGATTATCAGAATACTTGCTCCTTTAGATTTTACCAATTATTGATCACGGTCATAATACATTTCGTGAGCTTTTAGACGTGAATTGAGCAATTCCGGAATAGTCACAAATGTATAACCTTGCTCTTTCAGATATTCTATAATCTTTGGAAGAGCATTAACTGTAGCGCCGTGAATATCATGCATAAGAACAATCGATCCATTACGAACTTGATGCTGAATCTCTGTTAAAATAGCAGATTCATTCTTGCTCTTCCAGTCCAAACTATCTACATTCCACATGATAAAGCTCAAGTCAAGACTGTTACGGATATCATCGGTAATAGCGCCATAAGGCGGACGCATGAGTTTAGAACTCGAACCTAAAACCTTGGTCAAGGCATCTTCCGTATCCGTGATTTGTTTTTTAGCATCTTCAAGAGACAATTTGGAAAGAACGGGATGATCCCAGCTATGGTTTCCCACAACATGTCCTTCTGATTTCATTCGTTTCAGAAGATCTTCATTACCCGCGATATTTTTACCAAGTACAAAAAAGGTTGCCTTTACACCATACTTAGCCAAGGTATCCAAAGCCTGGGTAGTTGTAGATGGATTTGGACCATCGTCAAAGGTCAAGGCTACAACTTTTTTATTTTTCTGAGCAAAGTAAACCTGGTAAAGCTCAGCATCCTTTTCTAATAGATAAGAGGACTCCAATACATCAAAGAAACTGGATATTGGTAAAGCAATTTCCTCCAGAGTCTCCCCTGAGTTCGCTGGATAAAGGATGAGTTGACTATCTTTATAATCAAAGCTCCAAGACGTCAATTCTTGGTCTGTGAAGTTTTTTAGAACCTGATCAATTTTTGTCTGGTCAAGTTTCTTATCTTCTAGGGTTGCTTTGATTTGACTCAGCAAGAGTTCCTTAGCCTTGGTCGCATCTTTGAAAAGTTGACTAAGAGTAAAAGTTTTACCGTCTTCTGTCAAGAAAATTTTTCCTAAAGAAGTCTTTTCTTTTTCTTCAACCTTTGCTGCAGACAAATCGTAAACTTGCTTACTAATATTACGAGCCACAACTCCCTTTAGGACGGGATCCAACTGCTCCGTATAATAAAAAACCAAATCCTCTTTATCTTCTAGCTTTTCTTTGATATCCTGGTTGATCTTTTCTCTAACAGATGCAATGACTTCCTCTCCTTGAAGAGGGTAGTAGGCAATCACTTCAGCTTGATCTTTTCGGAAATGGTCTTTCTGACTGCCTGCTTTGAATTGTTGATCTTTTTCACTTTTTAGCGCTTCAATTTTTTGTTCATAGGATTGCTTCTGTAGAATCTTGTAACCAATGGCACCACCTAGGCAGATCATAGCAAGACCTAAGATTCCAACAAGGGAAAGCAATCTACTTCTCTTTTTATCGTGGGAAACACGTTTCTCTCTATTTTTCTTCATACCTCCATCATATCAAATCAGAACTATAATTTCAATGATAAATCGATATTCTTCTATTTTTGAAAGAAATAATAAAAAGCCTAGATGATCTAAGCTTTTCAGGTATTAGAAGCGAATCGCTTCACGTGTTTTTTCATAAGAAGAAACAAAGCGATTTGTGACTCCTGGTTCTGCAACTTCCAAGGCCTGAGAAATCTTCTCAAATGATGCCTTGTAGTCAAATTCTTTTTCAAAAATTTCAAGTGCTTCATTGAAAGCTTGCTGGATACGCTCATCAAATGAACGGTAACGGTTTGAATACTGCAAGAGTTGCTCTGTCAAGGTCGCATATTGAACAATATTGTAGGTTTCTGTTTCAAGAGCCTCCATGTCATGGGTCGCAATTTCAAGAATTCGTTTAACTGATTCAATATTAACTTGTGCTTGTTCTAACTCTGCCATCAGATCTTCTGTGTTATGGCTTGCAGTAAAGAAAAGTTTCAAGAAACTTTGAGGAATACCCGGTAAGTTTCTCTTTTCCATGTAGCGTTTGATAGTATGCAAGCGATTCACATAGACATTTGCTTTTTGACGAGCATTGATGTCATCTTTTTCGATTTGAGCTAGGCGTTCACTAACAGAAACTTGTTCGTCTTCAATGTCTTTTAGATTACTTTGAAGTGAACTAAGCTGCTCCTCTAAAACAGAGTAGGCTTGAGTAGGTTCTGTCTGATCTTCAGTTGCCTCTGTGATCGCTGTATCAAGCCCTGACAATTCAGCTTGAAGACGGCGGACATGGTTCCCATCACTTTCTGGGAGAAGATAAGTTTTATTCAAGCGTTCAAGGTCTTGAACCAAAACCTGATTATTTTCTTTCAAGTGATTGAGGTAGGTTGGAAGCGTTGAAAGGAGACTTTCAACGACCTTTTGGGCAGCTATTTCACGCGTGAAGATATCGTAGAGCGCATTAATCTCTTCTTGGATTTGTGTATTTTCATACTCTGCATTATCCAATTCCAACTGACGGATATTTTCTTGATTATTTTTCAAGGATTCATGTAAAAGTTGGAAGCGTGACTCGATGTCCGTTTCAGTGAAGTGATAATTAGCATCCAAGAGTTTACGGTAGCCTTCCTCCAAATCTTCCAATTGTTCTGGAAGTTCTGTTGACAAAGTCTTCACGAGAGATGGAACACGATCAACGATATGTGTCAAAGCGAGAATATGATTTTCAGTTGAATCAAGAATTGCTGCTGCTTCAACTGGGTCACCTGAAGAGTTCAAGGTTACAAATTGAGAAAACTCTGACTGGATATTTTCCAATTGTTTCTCAATTTCAGGAAGGGCTTTACCATACTGTTCCGAATTTTCTGCTACGGTATGTTGCAGATTTTCAAATAAGTCCAAAGCATGCAGAACACGTCCGCTATTCTTAGACTCTTGTTTTTCAAGCTCTGAAAGCGCATTGCGAATCGCAGCAATGTCTTCTTCAATTAAATCAATTTGACTTTCGATTTGATCGATTTGGTGAGTCGCTTTGAAAAAGCGAAAAGAATTGTTGTAGCCTTCAGCCTCAAACAGGTTATTTTCAATATCAGCAAATGAGTTAAGGGATAAATCAACCCATTTTTGATTCCATTCACGGAAGGTTACCTGACTTTGACCAATCAAATGCATGTTTTTAACCGCTTCAACCTCATCATTTACAGGAAGGTTGTAGAGTTCTTCTTTTCTTTCTTCGAGGGCCGTCAATCTACTTACATTACGCTTACGTAGGAAGATTGCCGCTACATAAGCCAGAATCAAAATGACTGCAATCGCAACCATTAGATAAATTAGTTGTCCATTAGACATATCAAACTCCTTTTATACTAGAAACAATCGTATTGATTATATCATATTTTTTAGGTCATGGGAACTATTTCCCACATTTTTTAGACGTCAAGGGTACTGTAAACGGCATTTTCTTCGATAAATTCACGGCGAGGTTCAACTCGGTCCCCCATCAACATATCAAAGATTTTATCTGCTTCGGCAGCATCATCTACCGAAACACGCGCCATCAAGCGATGTTCTGGATCCATGGTTGTTTCCCACAATTGGTGGTCATCCATTTCTCCCAAACCTTTATAACGTTGGATGGTTGGTTTTGAACGCCCTTCACTATGACGTGCTAAGGCTTCTTGGAGTTTAATTTCTTGATCTGCACCAGGTTGAATGTATTCTTTGATCTCACTTCCAACTTTTACTCCGTAGATTGGCGGTTGAGCAATGTAGACATATCCAGCTTCTAGAATTGGTTTCATGTAGCGGTAAATCAAGGTTAGCAAGAGGGTCCGAATGTGGGCTCCATCGACATCGGCATCAGTCATCAAAACGAGTTTTTGGTAACGAGCCTTAGTGACATCAAATTCTGCACCAAATCCTGTCCCCATGGCTGTGAAGAGACTCCGAATTTCTTCGTTAGCAAGGATTTTATCCATGCTAGCTTTTTCAACGTTCAAGATCTTACCACGAATTGGAAGGATAGCTTGGAATTCACGGTTACGACCAGATTTAGCTGACCCACCAGCTGAGTCTCCCTCAACGATAAAGAGTTCTGTTTCCGCAGGGTTATTTGAAGAACAATCCGCTAGTTTTCCTGGGAGATTAGAAATTTCCAAGCCAGATTTCTTGCGCGTGACTTCGCGCGCACGCTTGGCAGCCACACGAGCCTTGGCAGCCAAAATCCCTTTTTCCACGATGCGCTTGGCAATCTGTGGATTTTCCATGAGAAAATCAGAGAAGGCATCGCTGAAGAGGCGATTGGTGATCTTAACCACTTCGCTATTTCCCAGTTTGGTCTTGGTTTGTCCTTCAAACTGCGGATTTGGATGTTTGACCGAGATAACTGCAGTCAAACCTTCACGGACATCTTCCCCTGTTAGGTTATCTTCATTGTCTTTTAATAGCTTATTTTTGCGGGCATAATCATTGATAACACGCGTCAGTGCTGTACGGAAACCTTGCTCATGCGTTCCACCTTCATGGGTGTGAATATTATTGGCGAAACTCATGACATTTTCGTGGTAACCGGTTGTGTACTGCATGGCTACTTCAACTGTGATATCATCCATCTCACCGTCTGTGTAGATTGGTGTATCAAAGATAACATCCTTGTTCTCGTTGATATATTCAACGTAGCTAGCAATCCCACCCTCATAGTGATAATGTTTGGTCTGTTCAAGTCCTTCACGCTTATCTGTGATGGAGATTCGAAGTCCTCGGTTCAAAAAGGCTAGTTCTTGAATACGTTTGTTTAATTTTTCAAAATCAAAGGTCGTTGTTTCTGTAAAAATCTCTGGATCCGGTGTGAAGTGAACTGTTGTTCCAGTTTTATCCGTATCTCCAACGATCTCAAGGTCAGCAACAACATGACCACGACGGTACTCTTGGTAATGAATCTTACCGTTTTTATGGACATGAACATCTAGTTGAGTTGAGAGGGCATTTACTACGGAAGAACCTACTCCATGGAGACCACCTGAAACCTTGTATCCACCACCGCCGAATTTTCCTCCAGCGTGAAGAACTGTAAAGACGGTCTCAACAGCGGGACGTCCTGTCTTTTCCTGAATATCAACAGGAATTCCACGCCCATCATCCACTACGGTGATGGAGTTATCTGGCTCTATAAAGACTTGGATGTGACTGGCAAATCCAGCTAGGGCTTCGTCAATTGAGTTATCAACGATTTCCCATACTAGATGGTGAAGACCTTCTTTTGAAGTCGATCCAATATACATACCTGGACGCATACGAACAGCTTCAAGTCCCTCCAAAACTTGAATTTGACTGGCATCATAATCTTGTGCCTGTTGATTTTTGATTTCTTCTGTCATTTTTTCCCTTTTCTTACATGTCTATTGCTTGTCTCAATGTCGCAACGTTATTAAAAAGATAGGCATCTAAGCCAGCAGCTTTACCTGCTTCTACATCAATATTTCTGTCACCAATGACCAAACCAGATGTAATATGATATTTATCACGTAAATAAATCATGGACTCAGGATCTGGTTTCCGTTTAAAGCCAGAACTGGCAGTCACCACCTCGGTGAAGTAGTTGGCTATCTGGGTCTTAGCAAGAAGTTCTAGTACTTGGTCATTTCGATGAGAAACCAAGAAATGGCGGCCACCCTTGTCCGAAATGTCTTTGAGTAATTCTGGAACTCCCTCAAACAAAACTGGATGTTCTAGCTCACGCGCTTCATTTTCTTTATAGTTCTCTAAAAAATCCTTGATATCTGGTGCAAACTTCTCGATGGCAAAAGCTGTCGAAACTTTCAAGGCTTCGTAAACACGGTCGTGTTCTTGCTCTATTCCATATTGGGCTAAGGTTTCTACAAAGGCTGCTGTAGAAGTCTCATAATTATCCAATAGGGTACCACCTAAATCCCATATATAATCGTGATATTTCATACCCTTCATTATACCATTTTTTTATGAAAAAAGCGATGATTTCCTAGATTTTTCCAAGTAAAAAACGAGAGCCGAACTCTCGTCTTACTGTTGATTTCCAAAGACATCTCGATAGAGCATGCCGTCTCGTAAACTTTCAGCATCTCCTCCCAATTGCTCTACCAATTCATAGGCAAAGGCAAGTGCGGTTGACGGTCCTCGGCTAGTTGTTAGATTACCATCTACAACCACTGTTTGCTTTTGATAAATTCCATCAGTAATTTGCTCCTGAACTCCGTCATAACAAGTAAAGTGCTTGTCTTTCAGGACACCTGCTTGATGGAGGGCGATTGGGGCTGCACAGATAGCTGCAATTTTCTTTCCAGCTTGGTCAAAGGCTTTAATCTCAGAAATGAGGGCTGGATTATCCCGTAGGTGAGCTGATCCTGGCATGCCACCTGGAAGAACTACCAAGTCATAGTCAGACAAATCACCATCAAAGATACGGTCGGCTTTTACCTGAATGCCATGTGATCCTGTCACGTGCTCTTCAAATCCTACCATATCACATGAAATGTTTGCTCGACGCAAGACATCAACTACTGTCAAGGCTTCAATTTCTTCAAAACCCTGGGCTAAGATAACTGCTACTGTTGCCATAGTGGCCTCCTTATTTGATTTGTTTTAGGACGACTTTCTTTCGTTTGAATGGAACTTTTCCACTTTTCTCCTCCGCTAGATTGGTCTGATAACTCATAGATAAGAGAAGACCGACTCCGATAAGGTTACTAATAATTGCGGACCCCCCTTGAGAAATGAAAGGCAGAGGAATCCCTGTCAAAGGAAGTAAGCCTGTCACGGCACCGATATTTTCAAAGATATGGAAGAGCAACATCATGATAAAACCAGTCGAGATATAGGTGTAGAACTGATTGTTTGACTTAAGTGTAATCTTCAACATCCGATAGATAAGAAGTAAGTACAGGGCAACCAAAAAGACTGAACCAATAAAGCCAAAATCTTCAGCAATCACCGTAAAAATCATATCACTCTCGCGTACTGGAATGAGGAGATTGGACACATTGAAACCTTGTCCAAACAAGCCACCACTTCCAATCGCAATTTGTCCCTGCGCCTGTTGGTAAGTCGTTGTTTGCGCGAAGTCAAAGGGATTGAGCCAAGCCAAAATGCGGTTGATCTGGTAAGTTGGCATCCCAATCTGATGCAAGAAGGCACGTCCATCCTTGCTTATAAAGATGGCCATGAAGCCTGCAACAGCAGTCACTCCTGTCGCAAAAACAGGAATGATAATCTTCCACGAAACACCTGAAAGGAGAACCATACCGGAAAAAATAGCTACAAAGACCAAGGCAGTCCCCAAGTCACTTTGTAGGGCTAAGAGGATCAAGACTGGGATGGTAAAAGCAATCATCCAACCAATCAATAGGAAATCCAAGGGAATAGTCCGTCGCCATTCCTTGTGTTTTTGAGTGAATTGTACGATGACTCGAGCCAACATCAAGATATAGGAAATCTTCATGAACTCCGAAGGCTGAAAAAGTGTCGTTCCGCCAATTGATACCCAGTTCTTGGCACCCGTTGACGCTACAAGATTTGGATTGTAGAAAACAAGTGGGAGGACCATCAAAGCTAGCCCTAAGCCATAAAGATAAGGAGTCACCTTCCATAAAAACTCGGTATTAAAGAACATGACCACAAAACCAATGACAAGCCCCAAGGAAATCCAAGCGATTTGCTGACCTAGAATTGGTAATACATTATTTGGATAGTCATGACTAACTGCTATATAAATGGCCACTACTCCAATCACCAGTAAACAAAACACTGGTAGGAGGAGGCTATAATCGACTCGAGAGTCGAAGGAACGTTTCATATTTTTTACCTTTTCTCTTTCTTAGATTTTTCTTTCATTCTATTGCGACGGGATTGGAGAAAATCAGCTACAGCAGGCTCTAGCTGGCCTCTAGAAAGAACCTGAACAGCCCTTTCTTTTGACAAGGCCTGGGCGATTTGTTTGCCGTAACGCTTGCTGACGACACGACTGTCTAAGATTAGAGCAACCGAACCTTGGTCAGATCGTCTGACAGTACGGCCCAAGGCTTGTTTTAGCCGAATGATTGCCATCGGCAACTGATAATCATAGAAAGGATTTTTCCCTTCTTGACGCAGTTCTTGGTTTAATTTTTTGGTTAAAGGTTCTTGGGGATTTTGGAAAGGCAATCTCGGAATCACTTGAATCACACAAGGATGGGTTGAAAAATCAACCCCTTCCCAGAAACTACCTGTTCCAAGCAAGATCTGGCGTTCACCTTTTTCAAAACGTTTTTTCAGTTGACTTGGTTCCCCATTTTTATACTGAGCCAGATGAGGTTGGTCTAGCAAGTCTGAAACTGCCAGCAACATTTCTTTTGAGGTAAACAAAACCAATAAGGGTTCTTGAAAGGCCTGTAACCTTCGGATAACAGAAGCCACTTCACTAGCATAGTCAACAGGCGAAACTTCTGTCACAAGAGGAAAATCATCGACTAGAAAGACTTCTTGTTGCTCCTGTTTTGTTACATCAAGCATTACAAGCGGAGCATCTGGAAATCCCAATAGATCTGCTAGGGAAACCCGATTGCTGATTTCAAGAGTGGCCGATACTCCTAGAAGCCTACAATCTTCTGGCAATAAGTCTGCTAGTATAAAGCGGCCTTTTTTGCTTGAACAAATCAGGACATCCTTGCTCGATTTCTCAGTTGCAGCAAGCCAAAATTCACGGTCCGAGGCGAAAAAGTTTGCAATCTCTCTATACTCTGGGAGAGCTAGCTCCGAAAAATGCTGGCGCAACTGTTCAAGAGAATCCAACCACTTTCCATTCTTAAGGCCTGACTGACAGTGCTCTATCAAGTATCGACATTCAAAGCTAATACTCTCAAGCAAGCGTTTCTGAACCAAATCTTCCTCTGTCTCCAAGGACTTATCAAGTTGGGTTACAAGATCCTCAAGGCGATAAGCCTGCTGGGCTAGATTTTCAAGAGCTAGCAGCATTTTTTGAGCTTCATCCAAAATCACCAAACGGTTGTCGACAAACTCTGGATTGTCTTCCAAACGAGTGACCAAATAGGCATGATTGGTCAGAAGAACACGACTGGTCTTGGCCTTGTCCTGTCCTCGTTTCCAAAAATCCTCTGTAGCAAATAAACTTTTCTTTGAAAGTTTGCCATCGTGGACTAGTTCTGGCAGAAAATGCTGGTAGCGATAAAGCTGCCCGATTTCGTCCAAGTCACCTGTCTCTGTCTCTGTTAGCCAGATGAGCAGTTGCATTTTAAAGCGTGTGAAGAGGCGATTGGACTCAGATCGATAGAGAATTTGATGAAAGGCATCCAGTTTCAAGTAATTTTGAGGACCCTTGAGACTATGAATCTCCAGATGGAAGACCTCTTTTAAACGCTGACCTTCTTCTTGCATGATTTGATTTTGAAGAATTTTGGTTGGAACACTCACTAGGATACCTGCTTGACTCTCCAAGTTCAAAGCTGGGAGGAGATAACCATAAGTCTTGCCCAGTCCCGTTTGAGCTTGGATAAAGGAAGTCTGGTATTCTTCCAATAATTGCTCAATCTTCTCCGCAAATTCCAACTGTTGCGGTCGCTCCTCCAGCCCCAATAAAGAAATATTTTTAGCAAAATCTTTGGATAACTTTCGTGGGACTAAGCCTTTGCTTTCCTTTTTGAGGAAAAGCCCATGAAGCTCCATCAAGTCTGGTGAAGATAAGAGAGATTGTTGCTGATAGACCTCCTCAATCACCAGATAACTTTCATAGAGAAGGTTGTCTGCAAGGTCTAACAAGCTTTCTAAAAGCCCTTTAGGTAGCTCAAAAAGTTTTTGACGCATGTAAAGCAAGAGTTCAGCTGTTGCTTGAGCATCTGACAGGGCAGTGTGGGCCTGTTCTAGTTCAATGCCCAACTCTTGACAAAGGATACCTAAGTTATACTTTTCAAACTGAGGATACAGAACTTGGGCAAGCTCAACTGTATCCACTCGCGGTGTGCGCAATTCATATCCTTCAAAAAAGAGAAATTCTGCAAGAAGGTTAGCATCAAACTGTACATTGTGCGCAACAAAAATACCGTCCTTAACCAATTCAAAAATTTTTCTGGCCACCTGAGAAAATTCTGGTGCCGCAGCCAAACGCTGATCGGTCAGACCCGTTAATTCTTTGATATGAGAATCCAAGGGTTCGTGGGGATTGACATCGGTCGCATACTGATCGATAATGTCACCATCCTCAATCACCACAATACCTACTTGAATAATTTTTGCCTTGCTTCCGGTGCTGGTCGCCTCTAAATCAACGACCACATACCGATCATTTCTCGCATTCATCATTAAAAATTATATCAAAAAAAGCATGATTTGACACCCCTCAACTTTGATAACAATCTCGCTTTATTTGTAATTTTGAGTAAAAATCAAGACCTTAAAAGTGAGAATTTCACGCAAGTTCAGCAGTTGATTGCTGGTTCTGAGGTATTTGAAAAACTTATCAACATAGCTACATCGACATAAAAAGACAACTAAGGTATTAGCTGCCTTTTTGAGATATTTTTTTCATTGTTTTCGGAATTTCACAGCTAATCTGACTTGGTAAAACCACATAATGTTCTTGAGCTAGTTCTTGCGCGATAGCTGAATGAAGGTAGGTCGCTACCACCACTCTCTCATAGAGGCTTACTTGGTGAAACTGACCTGCAAAACCAGCAATCATCCCAGCCAAAGTATCTCCCATCCCACCAGTTGCTTGATAGGGGCCTCCAGCCTGTAACTGATAGTATTCAGGTTTGCCAGCTTGCCAGATACGAGTCGCTGGACCCTTCTCGACAAGAATCGTTCCTTGAGGAAAAGATGCAAGAGCTCTAGCAGTCATCTCTGTATTTTGATGTTCAAGAGCTGTGCCAGATAGTCTTTCCCATTCCTTTTGGTGGGGAGTTAGGATGAGCTGACTAGATGGGAATGGCAAATGAGCTTTTGCTAAGATGCCCAAAGCACCACCGTCTACAATCAAAATTTGTTCTTCTCTGAGACTGTAAAAGACTCGATTTACAAGTTCTTCTCCGAATACATTCTCTCGCAAACCCGGACCTAGCAAGATAACTTCTGCCTTCTCTAACTGTTCCTTTAGTAATGCTTTATCCTTTATAGAAAATGCCATAGCTTCAGGTAAATGGCTGTGCAGAGCTGGGATATTCTCCTTATCCGTGCCAACAGTCACCAAACCAGCCCCACTCTTAACAGCTGCAATGGCTGACATGATGATAGCACCCCCATAAGGATAGGTTCCTCCCAGCAAGAGCAGGCGACCGTAATCCCCCTTATGACTGTGACGTGGCCGTTCTACAATGACTTTTTCTAATAAAGCTTGATCAATCACTTTCATCGTTTTTTCCTCTCACTTCATTATACTACAAAAGGAGGCTCGAACCTCCTTCTACACTATTTTCCCTTAAATTCCGCAAAGGTCTGTAAGATTTTAGCTGCTACTGCTGGAGAAGGTTCTCCTTTTAGCTCAAACGTTTCATCCGCATATGAAGTAAGGCCAGCAAAATCTCCTATCTGGACTGAATAAAGAGACGTCTTAAACAGTTCAATATCGTTTTGGTCATTTCCAAAAGCGATGAAGTTCTCTCCACATAACTTTTCAACAGTTGTCGCCTTATGAGTATCCAAGGGATTAACATAAAGGCACTTTTCATGCGCATGATAGGAGAGATGAGCCTGCCCCAGTCTTTCTAACTGACCAAGCAGATCATCAAGCAACTCCTCGTGGTCACCCATATAAACGACTACCTTAATCGGAGTACCCAAGTCCTCAAGTTTCTGATGACGAGCTACCTTTAGGGGATCTACACTGGAGATAAATGGAATCTTCTCCACAATCTGACCACTATAGTCAAAG
The DNA here is from genome assembly GCF_007475365.1 of Streptococcus oralis subsp. dentisani. Classification (NCBI taxonomy): domain Bacteria; kingdom Bacillati; phylum Bacillota; class Bacilli; order Lactobacillales; family Streptococcaceae; genus Streptococcus; species Streptococcus oralis. Next base: position 859,162 of record NZ_CP034442.1, read on the forward strand.
CAATCATCTACAAAGAAAGGGAGATTATAAGTCTGGCAATAATCCACTAGCGCATGATAAACTCTAGCATCGAGATTCCTTTCAAAGATAGCCTGCCCCAGATGATAGGCTACGCCACCATTCAATCCTATGACCAAGCGCTGACTGAGTTTAGGGCCTAATAAACCCAAGCAATCCCGATAAGAGCGGGCTGAGGCAAACACAAGCTCATGCCCATAATCTTCAGCCTTTAAAAGAACCTGCTTAATCTCCTCATCAATGGTCATGTAGTCAAAAGATAGCGTTCCATCCAGGTCAAATACGAATTTCATCTTCCTAGTCCTTGTTTAGTGTTCGAAGCGCTGCCTGATAGGTTTGCTCCATTAGCATGGTAATAGTCATAGGTCCAACTCCACCAGGTACAGGTGTGATGTGACTGGCAAGTGGTGCAACCGCATCATAATCAACATCTCCACAAAGCTTGCCATTTTCATCTCGGTTCATCCCAACGTCAATGACAACCGCTCCCGGTTTGACAAAGTCAGTAGTCACAAACTTAGCACGACCGATAGCAACCACCAGAATATCTGCTTTAGCAGCCACCTTGGCAAGGTGATGGGTGCGTGAGTGAGTCAAAGTCACAGTCGCATTTTTAGCCAAAAGAAGCTGAGCCATTGGTTTCCCAACGATATTGGAACGACCGATAACAACCGCATTTTTACCTTCCAACTCAATCCCATATTCATGAAACATCTCCATAATTCCTGCAGGTGTCGAAGGAATCATAACTGGATGACCAGACCATAGGCGACCCATGTTTAGCGGGTGGAAACCATCCACATCCTTTTCTGGGTCAATGGCTAACAAAACCGCCTCTTCATCGATATGTTTGGGTAAAGGTAACTGAACCAAAATCCCATGCCATGCTGAATCTTGATTATAGTTAGCAATCAAGTCCAACAATTCCGCTTGGGTAATGGTATCTGGAACTCGCACAACTTCACTACGGAAGCCAGCAGCAAGAGCTGACCGTTCCTTGTTGCGAACGTAGACTTGGCTGGCAGGATTGTCCCCCACCAAAATCACCACCAAGCCTGGAACTAGACCTGTTTCTTCTTTTAGTTTGGCAGTCTTTTCAGCCAACTGTCCTTGTAACTTAGCCGCAAGAGCCTTCCCATCAATAATCTGTGCCATATTTCTTCTCTTTTCTATCAAATATCTTCTATTATATCAAAAAATACCTTGGCATTCTAACACTTCTTGACTAATAGACCTTATAGTTTGAAACTATAAGAAAAAGCTCTTATCGAGCTTTTAGTACCTATTTATCTTAGGCAAGTCTATCATGCTTTCTTTTTGACCTTGGGAGCAGGCAAAACTTCGTACATATCCTTGATTAGTCTCATTAGAAATGACTTATCTTCAATGTCTTCTATCAAAATCATCTCCTTAGCTCCTTCATAAGGACATTCAAGCCTAGTCTGTCCCAGTTGATCCATGACCACCTTCACAGGCTTCAATAACAAACGATTATCATAGATTCCCCCAATAATCTTCCCACGATAATAAAGGATATACTCTCCCATCATTGGACGATAACTCATCTCCTCTAACTCCGATAGCTGATCGAGAATAAAGGTTAAATATTCCTTACTTGAAGCCATGATTTCTACTCCACTTCTTCTAAAAATGAGGTCTTACAAAACCTTACTCAAAAATTCCTTGGTCCGTTGTTCTTTTGTTTGATCGAAAATCTCCTCTGGCCTTCCATCTTCGACAACAACCCCATCCGCCATAAAGATAACACGGTCTGCCACCTCACGCGCAAAGCCCATTTCATGCGTCACAATCACCATGGTCATCCCCGACTTGGCGAGGTCTTGCATAACAGCTAAAACTTCTCCGACCATCTCAGGGTCTAGGGCTGAAGTCGGCTCATCAAAAAGCAAAACATCTGGTTCCATAGCAAGTCCACGTGCAATAGCAATCCGTTGTTGCTGACCACCTGACAAACTCTGTGGATAGGCCGTCGCCTTATCTGGCAAGCCAACTTTTTCTAATAGTTCCTGTGCTCTCTTCTCCGCAACTTCCTTGCTTTCACCTTTGGTTTTAATTGGTGATAAAGTGATATTTTCCATCACTGTCATATTGGGAAAGAGGTTGAATTGTTGGAATACCATGCCCATCTTTTCACGCATAGCAAAAAGGTCATTTTTCTTATCAGTGATATCAACTCCTTCAAAGATAACCTTTCCCTTACTTGCTTCCTCGAGAAGATTCATCGAACGAAGAAGGGTTGATTTCCCGCTCCCTGACGGACCGATAATTACCACAACTTCTCCTCGTTTAATCTCAAGGTCAATCCCTTTCAAGACTTCATTCTTCCCAAAAGACTTATGCAAGCCTTCTATTTTTATCAAGGTTTCTGTCATTATTTCTTGTCTCCTTGTCCAATGTAATTTTCAAATACCTTCAAAGCCACTGTCAAAACAGAAGTCATAATCAAGTAATAAAAGGCTGCAAATAAGAGAGGCGTTAAAGGTAGATAGGTCGTCGTTGCTACCGTTGTAGCTCCATTCCAAAGTTCCATGACTCCGATTGTTGACAAAAGCGAACTATCCTTGATAATGGTGATAAATTCATTTCCAAGAGCTGGAAGAATATTTTTGATAGCTTGTGGCAAAATGACATAACGCATAGCATTTTTGGGACGAATACCCAAGGAATAAGCCGCCTCCAATTGTCCTTTAGGAACTGCATTGATCCCTGCACGAACGGTTTCAGACACATAGGCACCACTATTCATCGAGATAATCAGAATACCTGGAATTAAGCGGGAAAGGTCCACACCTAAAATCCCTACTTGAATAGTGGGCGCATTGATATGCATGAGGGCAAAGGCAATCATAATCTGAACCATCATCGGAGTTCCACGGAAAATCCATACATAGACATTTGCAAACCAAACAAGCGGTTTAAAGCGTGATCGCTGAGCAAAGGCCAATAAGACACCTAGAATGGTACCGAAAAAGACTACCAGAATTGAAATCACTACCGTGATAAGAGCACCATAATTAAAATAAGGTAAATACTTTGGTAAAAAGGAAAAATTCATATAAACTCAGCTTTCTAAATATCAGATTGTATGATTATAACATGATTTGAATTAAAATTCAATATTTTTTCACTGGTTTTCACCAATAATTTTATGCAAAAGAGAAATAGCGAGAAATCTTAGTTTTTTCTAGTCAAGTCCCCGTGGTTTATGGTAAAATAGTAACGATAAGAAATGGAGGAGAATCATAATGGAATCACATTTGGTTAGAATCATCAACCGCCTAGAAGCTATGACAAAAGATGGCGGAAATCTAAAACGTAATTTTGAACGTGAAGGAGTTGTTGTTGCAGAAGTTGCTTACAGCTATGACGAAGAAAATGGATCACTCTTCACCCTTCGCGATGTTGAAGCACGTGAAACCTATACCTTTGATAGCATTGACTTGATTGCAATGGAGATCTACGAACTCCTTTACTAATAGAATAACAGCAGGGAAACCTGACTGATGAACGAGAATCCTTTTTGTCCCTGCAAATAGGATTTTTTCTTATTATCAGCAGGAGAAATTGCCATAAAGAACTTTCTCTCGAAATCTCCCTATCCCAATCTTTTTACTTGCTTTACACCTTAATCATGCTATAATGAGAATATAAAACTTTGACTATTTTTGACCTTTTGTCAGGCCAAGAATAAGAATGAAATGAGGTAGATGTATGCTCTGTCAAAACTGTAAAATAAACGACTCAACAATTCATCTGTATACCAATATCAATGGACAACAAAAGCAAATTGATCTCTGTCAAAATTGCTATAAAATTATCAAAACGGATCCAAACAATACCCTCTTTAAAGGAATGACTGACCTAAGCAATCGAGACTTTGATCCTTTTGGAGATTTTTTCAATGATTTGAATAATTTCAGGGCTTCTTCAAATAACGTTCCCCCAACTCAATCAGGTGGAGGATATGGGGGCGATGGGGGATATGGACCTCAAAACCGTGGTCCACTTCAAACACCTCCTAGCCAAGAAAGAGGACTCCTAGAGGAATATGGTATCAACGTAACTGAGATTGCCCGTCGTGGGGATATTGACCCTGTTATCGGTCGAGATGAGGAGATTATCCGTGTTATCGAAATCCTCAACCGTCGAACAAAAAACAATCCTGTCCTCATCGGAGAACCAGGTGTTGGTAAAACAGCCGTTGTTGAAGGTCTGGCTCAAAAAATTATCGATGGTGATGTTCCCCATAAACTCCAAGGCAAGCAGGTCATCCGTCTGGATGTGGTCAGTCTAGTCCAAGGGACAGGGATTCGAGGCCAATTTGAAGAACGCATGCAAAAGCTCATGGAAGAAATTCGCAAACGCGAGGACATCATTCTCTTTATCGACGAAATCCATGAAATTGTTGGTGCAGGGTCAGCAGGCGATGGCAATATGGATGCAGGAAATATCCTCAAACCTGCCCTTGCTCGTGGTGAGTTGCAATTGGTTGGCGCTACTACTCTTAATGAATACCGCATCATTGAAAAAGATGCTGCTTTGGAGCGCCGGATGCAGCCTGTCAAGGTAGATGAACCAACTGTCGAAGAAACCATTATCATCCTCAAAGGGGTTCAAAAGAAATACGAAGACTACCATCACGTCAAGTATACTGATGCTGCTATCGAAGCCGCTGCAAATCTTTCCAACCGCTACATCCAAGACCGCTTCTTGCCAGACAAGGCTATTGACCTTTTAGATGAAGCTGGTTCTAAGATGAATCTGACTCTGAACTTTGTCGATCCTAAAGTGATTGACCAGCGTTTAATAGAAGCTGAGAATCTCAAGGCTCAAGCTACACGGGAGGAAGACTTTGAAAAAGCTGCCTACTTCCGAGATCAGATTGCCAAGTACAAGGAAATGCAGAAAAACAAGGTGACCGATCAGGATACTCCTATCATTAGCGAGAAAACAATCGAACATATCATTGAGCAGAAAACCAATATCCCTGTTGGGGAGCTGAAAGAAAAAGAACAGTCTCAACTCATCCATCTAGCAGAAGACCTCAAGGCCCATGTTATCGGACAAGACGAGGCTGTCGATAAGATTGCCAAAGCCATCCGCCGTAATCGTGTTGGACTTGGAACTCCTAACCGCCCAATCGGAAGTTTCCTCTTTGTCGGACCAACTGGTGTCGGTAAGACAGAACTTTCCAAACAACTAGCCATTGAACTCTTTGGTTCTGCTGACAGCATGATTCGCTTTGATATGAGTGAATACATGGAAAAACACAGTGTGGCTAAATTAGTCGGAGCCCCTCCAGGTTATGTTGGCTACGATGAAGCGGGTCAGTTAACGGAAAAAGTTCGTCGTAATCCTTACTCTCTCATCCTTCTCGATGAAGTTGAAAAAGCTCACCCAGATGTCATGCACATGTTCCTTCAAGTCTTGGACGATGGTCGTTTGACAGATGGGCAAGGACGTACAGTTAGCTTCAAGGATGCCATCATCATCATGACTTCAAATGCTGGAACTGGTAAGGCCGAAGCCAGCGTTGGTTTTGGAGCTGCTCGTGAAGGTCGAACCAACTCTGTTCTCGGTGAACTCGGTAATTTCTTTAGCCCAGAATTTATGAACCGTTTTGACGGCATCATCGAATTCAAAGCTCTCAGCAAGGACAACCTCCTCCAAATCGTCGAACTCATGCTAGCAGATGTCAACAAACGCCTCTCTAGCAACAATATCCACCTTGATGTGACAGACAAGGTCAAGGAAAAGTTGGTTGACTTGGGATATGATCCAAAAATGGGGGCACGGCCACTCCGTCGTACCATTCAAGACCATATCGAGGACGCCATCACTGACTACTACCTTGAAAATCCAAGTGAAAAAGACCTCAAGGCAGTTATGACAAGCAATGGTAAGATTCAAATCAAATCTGCCAAAAAAACTGAAAAAATAGAAGAGATTGCTTCTGAAAAAGAAGAATAAAACTATATAACAGGTGCAGGAAGTCTATCATTTTCTGCACTTTTTTACTAAAATAACTGTAAATTCTTGACAGCTTGCCCCTCGTCCATTATGATAATAATAAAGATACTAGAGAATGAGGAAAATGCAATGGCAAACCCAACTTTTGGTGAAAAGAAAGAGAATGTGACCTACCAGCACCGCTATGGTGTTTACGCAGTTATTCCTGATCCAGAAAAAAAACAAATTGTCTTAGTTCAAGCTCCCAATGGTGCTTGGTTCTTGCCAGGTGGAGAGATTGAAGCAGGCGAAGACCATCAAGAAGCACTGAAGAGAGAACTAATCGAAGAACTTGGCTTTACAGCTGAAATCGGAACCTATTTCGGACAAGCTAATGAGTATTTTTACTCTCGCCACCGTGACACCTACTACTATAATCCAGCTTATCTCTACGAAGCTATTTCTTTCGAGGAAGTACAAAAACCTTTAGAAGACTTTAATCATATTGCTTGGTTTCCTATTGACGAGGCAATAGAAAAACTTAAACGTGGTAGCCATAAATGGGGAATTGAAGCTTGGAAAATTCAGCATAGAATTGACTAAAATACACGATTTCATCCAAAAAGTGCTATAATAGAGTTAGAAAATCGGAGGAACTATTATGAAGCTTATCAACACGACTAATTCACACTCGCAACTTGTTAAAAGTCAGCTAGAAAGTACTGACGCGACCCTTGTTGAGGTCTATTCCGCAGGAAACACAGATGTGATTTTCACACAAGCTCCGCTTCACTATGAAATCCTCATTTCCAACAAACACCGCGCTATTCGTGAACCAGAAATCGAAACCATCCAAGACTTCTTCATGAAGCGCAAAATTGATAAAGATAAGATCGATGAAGCCAATATCAAGACGCTTTATTCAGATAAATTGATTGAAATTTCTATTCCTACAAAATAAGAAAGCCAGCTCTAAGCTGGTTTTCTTTTGCAAAAAAGCTTGGTAACATTACCAAGCTTTTTCATTTTATTTCACAGCTTCTTTCAAAGCATCTACCTTGTCCAAACGTTCCCACGGAAGGTCAATATCTGTACGTCCCATGTGTCCATAAGCCGCTGTTTGACGGTAAATTGGACGTTTGAGGTCTAGCATTTGGATAATTCCTGCTGGGCGAAGGTCAAAGATTTGACGCGCTGCTTTTTCAAGCTTGCTTTCAGCTACTGTTCCTGTACCAAAAGTATCGATACGAACAGAAACAGGCTGGGCAACACCGATAGCGTAGGCCAATTGCACTTCTGCCTTCTTAGCAAGACCTGCTGCAACGATATTTTTAGCAATGTAGCGAGCTGCATAAGAGGCTGAACGGTCCACTTTAGTCGCATCCTTACCAGAGAAGGCACCACCACCATGACGAGAGTAGCCACCATAAGTATCCACGATAATTTTACGACCAGTCAAACCTGAGTCTCCTTGAGGTCCACCGATTACGAAACGACCAGTCGGATTAATGAAGAATTTTGTTTGTTCATCCAAGTAAGAGGCTGGAATCACTTCCTTAATCACCTTGTTAATAACGTCCTCGTGGATTTGTTCATTGCTAACTTCTGGATCGTGCTGAGTTGAAATAACGACTGTGTCCACACGTACCGGACGGTCATTTTCATCATACTCAACTGTAACTTGTGATTTTGCATCTGGGCGAAGATAGCTGATTTCACCAGACTTACGAAGTTCTGCTAAACGACGAACCAACTTGTGGCTAAGTGAGATTGGTAAAGGCATGAGTTCTTCAGTTTCATCCACCGCAAATCCAAACATAAGACCTTGGTCTCCAGCACCAATCAAGTCCAGTGGATCTTGATCTGCATTCCCACGAACCTCCAAGGCTTCGTTAACTCCTTGGGCGATGTCTGGTGACTGCTCAACAAGTGACGGATGAACTCCCACCGTCTCAGCAGAAAAACCATACTCTGTATTGGTGTAACCAATCTCTGCAATGGTATCACGAACCACACGGTTAATATCCACATAGGCATTTGTAGAAATTTCACCAAAAACGTGGACTGAACCAGTATACACAGCAGTCTCAGCAGCAACGTGCGCTTCTGGATCCTCTGCTAAAATAGCATCCAAAATCGCATCTGAAATTTGGTCTGCAATCTTATCCGGATGCCCCTCAGATACAGATTCAGACGTGAATAATTTACGTTCTGACATAAAAATGTCCCCCCTTAAAAAATATTGTTATAGAGTTACAAAGTACTGATAGATATTTCTATAGTCTAAGAGTTACGACGCGAAAGAAATAAAAACGATACTTTTTTATTTCTGAAGCTAGTAAGGCGCATAGGGTGACCGCATTATAGCGGCAACCGTAGAAGGACGAGTGACTTTGGAGCCGTCATTCTCTGCGAGTTACGAAGCGAAAGAAATAAAACGATACTTTTTTATTTCTGAAGCTAGTAAGGCGCATAGGGTGACCGCATTATAGCGGCAACCGTAGAAGGACGAGTGACTTTGGAGCCGTCATTCTCTGCGAGTTACGAAGCGAAAGAAATAAAACGATACTTTTTTATTTCTGAAGCTAGTAAGGCGCATAGGGTGACCGCATTATAGCGGCAACCGTAGAAGGACGAGTGACTTTGGAGCCGTCATTCTTTGCGAGTTACAAAGTACTGATAGAAATTTCTACCATCTTATCGGGACTATATAACCTTATCATTATACCACTTTTTACTATTTTTTGCAGTATTTTTGAAAATTCATAAAACGAAGTTAAAAAAAGGAGCTATGTAGCTCCTTTTTTATCCTTAAAATGTTTGGCGTTTGGCTTTCCGTTCAGCACGGCCACGTGCGCGATTTTCAGCACGCTTGGTTTTGCGACGTTTTTCATCCACCGCCCATTGAATCTTCTTCTTATAGCCTGGTTTGACTTTTTTCTTTTTCTTTTTAACCAAGCCAATCATTTCAATATCAAGCTTATCCTGCTTCTTTTCACGGTTGGCACGACGGTCACGGTCATAGGTATCTTGAAACTCTCCGTCTTTGACCATCTTCGGAGTAAACTTGATCCCTAATTTTTCCAACTCACGGATATCCGAGTCATCACTTGGCTGGTAAAGGGTGATAGCTGTACCAGGTAAACCATTACGTCCAGTACGTCCCACACGGTGGATAAAGAAGGACAAGTCTTGCGGAATGGCATCATTGATGACATGACTGACACCTTCAATATCAATTCCACGCGCTGCCAAGTCCGTTGCGACAATGTACTCAAAATCCAGATTTTTCACCTGATTCATGATTCGCTTGCGTTCACGAGGAGCAATATCCCCATGAATCTTAGCCACCTTCAATCCTTGAGCAGTCAAATAAGAATGCAATTCATCTGCACGCGTTTTTGTGTTAACAAAAATCATTGCTAAATAAGGCTGCATCAACTGGGTCAGCTCGTAAATTTGAGCATTCTTGTCGCGGCCCTTGGTCGAAATCAACCAATTATCGATCGTATCTGAGATAACTGTCTTAGTCTTGATTTTTTCCATGACAGGATTTGACAAATATTTTTTCAAGAAGGGCTGCAACTTCTGTGGAATAGTTGCTGAAAAGACCATGAATTGCAAGTCTTTTGGAAGGCTTCCTGCAATCTTGTCAACTGTCTCCAAGAATCCCATATCTAAGGTCATATCGGCTTCATCGACAACAAAAGTCTTAGCCTTGTGAATAGCCAAATCACCAGATTTGACCAAGTCATAGATACGCCCTGGCGTTCCGATAACGATATGTGGTTGGTTGCTGGCAAGTTTTTCAATCTGACGCGCCTTATCCGTACCGCCAACATAGTTAACCACACGGACTTCGACATCTGAGTGGGCCGCAATCTGACGAGCTGCTTGGTAAATCTGAGTAGCTAACTCACGACTTGGAGCCGTAATGACCGCTTGCACACTATCACTAGTTTCATCTAATTGCTGGAAAATGGGCAACAAAAAAGTATGAGTCTTTCCTGAACCTGTTTTTGACTCACCGACCAAGTCTCGACCTGCTAAGACAATAGGAATTAACTTATCCTGTACCTCTGTCGGAGTTGTAAACTTCAACTCCTCCAAAGCCTTTTCTATATAGTTTTTAAACTGAAATTTCGTAAATGACATATTATCCTCAATTCTATTCATTTAACCATTATACCATATTTTGAACATTTTCAGTAGTCCAACTCATCTGGCCTACCACAAGGCTATCAATTTCTCCAAATACCTCTCTTAGACTTGAAATCACACATTTTGATTTCTACCCAAAATACAAAAAGAGAAGACCAAATTGGTCTTCTCTCAGCCTTAAAACTTGTGACTCAGATAGATTTGTCAAACAGTCAACTACCTGCTTAATAATCTTATAAAAGTCGATATACTCTAGATGAAATCAGTACTTAATCATCTTTCCGCTTGCGACCAAGAAGTAATGCTCCTAAACCTGCAAGAAGAGAGCTAGTCATTAACCCAGTGAGTGAAAGTGGTGCAGTGCTACCTGTATTTGGCAATGTAGCTTGTTTTGCTTTTTCTCCTGCCGGACTTTGAGCTGGTGGATTCTCTTCAGGTTTTCTTGGTTGAAGTCTATTTGCCTGATTATTATCAGCTCCCTGCTCTCCCCCTGGGTTCACTGGTGGAACTGGATTTGGTTGCGGCTGCGGCTGTGGCGCTGGTTCCGGCTGTGGCGCTGGTTCTGGTTGTGGCTGCGGTTGCGGTTGCGGACTAGGAGCTTGCTTAGCTTCAAAGGTCCATTTGCCGATGAAGGTTAGATTTGCTCCCTCTTCCACTTCTTGATAACCTAGGAATATCCATGTACCATTTGCAACAGCAACTTCTACAGGCATTGGTGCTTCTGGAACGAAAGCAATCGCTGCAGAAGAACTTGTGGTATATGTTCCACTTTGTGGAAGTAAGCTCAATACTTCTGCTGGCAAGTTGTTGTCTGCTGTAGCACTCTCGAAGCGGTAAGTCACCGTATAGGTTTCAGTTACCGGTGCAGGCAAAACAGTAACTGGTACAGGAACTTCAGTAGAAGAACCATCTGGATAATCAACTCGTACTTTACCTGTGTAAGTTCCTGGTTTTGTTGTGTCAATTTGACCTGCAGGTGTGATATCAACTACCTTAGTGCCAGATGGAAGGCTTGACAAGTTCGTCACATTATCGGTCAAGTCAGGTGTTTGTCCAACCTTGATAGTTTCTTCCGTTACTTGAGGCGTATAAGTTTCAGCATTTGTCGGATTCGCCTTGAATTCCCACTTACCTAGGAAGGCTATGTCAGCCTTGTTGACAACAGCGTTAGCTGCATCATAGCCCTTGAAGGTCCATGTGCCGTCGTTCACTGGATCTGTATAGGTCGTTTGCGCTGGTTGCTGAGCTGAAACAGAGTCACCATTCACATAAGTTGCACTGTCACTTGGAGTCAAAGCGGTGATGCCTGCTGGAAGAGCTTTACCTGATGTTGCACTTGCGAAACTGTAAGTAGCTTGATACTTGTTAGCTACAAATTCCCATTTACCGACAAACTCAACATTGGCCTTATTAACAACTACGCTAGTCACATCATAGCCCTTGAAGGTCCAAGTGCCATCGTTCACTGTGTCTGTGTAGGTTGTTTGCGCTGGTTGCTGAGCTGAAACAGAGTCACCATTCACATAAGTTGCACCGTCACTTGGAAGTAGCGTTGCGATACCTGCTGGAAGTTGCTTACCTGCCGTTGCGCTCTCGAAGCGATAAGTAGTTTGGTACTTGTTAGCTACAAATTCCCATTTACCGACGAAGGATACATTGGCCTTGTTGACGACTGCATTGTCTGCGTCGTAACCCTTGAAGGTCCAAGTGCCGTCGTTCACACTATCTGTGTAAGTGGTTTGCGCTGGTTGCTCAGCGGAAACAGAGGCACCATTCACATAAGTTGCACTGTCGCTTGGAAGCAGCGTTGCGATACCTGCTGGAAGTTGCTTACCTGCTGTTTCACTCTCGAAGCGGTAAGTAGCTTGGTACTTGTTGGCTTCAAAGGTCCAGTTACCGACGAAGGATACATTGGCCTTGTTGACAACAGCGCTAGCTGCGTCATAACCCTTGAAGGTCCATGTGCCGTCATTCACACTATCTGTGTAGGTCGTTTGAGATGGTTGTTGAGCTGAAACAGAGGCACCATTCACATAAGTTGCACTGTCGCTTGGAAGCAGCGTTGCGATACCTGCTGGAAGTTGCTTACCTGATGTTGCACTTGCGAAACTGTAAGTAGCTTGGTACTTGTTAGCTTCAAAGAACCATTTTCCTACAAACTCTACATCGGACTTGTTGACAACGGCGCTAGCTGCGTCGTAACCCTTGAAGGTCCATGTGCCGTCGTTCACAGTATCTGTGTAAGTGGTTTGGGATGGTTGTTGAGCGGAAACAGAGGCACCATTCACATATCTTGCACTGTCACTTGGGGTTAATGCTGCGATGGCTGCTGGAAGAGTCTTACCTGCTGTTGCGCTCTCGAAGCGGTAAGCTGCTTGGTACTTGTTGGCTTCAAAGGCCCATGTACCTACAAACTCCACATTTGCCTTGTTCACGACTGCATTGGCTGCGTCGTAACCCTTGAAGGTCCAGATGCCGTCGTTCACTGCGTCGGTGTAAGTGGTTTGAGATGGTTGCTGAGCGGAAACAGAGGCACCATTCACATAAGTTGCACTGTCACTTGGAGCCAATGCTGCAATGGCTGCTGGAAGTGCTTTTCCTGCTGTCTCACTCTCGAAGCGGTAAGTAGCTTGATACTTGTTAGCTTCAAAGGACCATTTTCCTACAAACTCCACATTTGCCTTGTTCACGACTGCATTGGCTGCGTCGTAACCCTTGAAGGTCCAAGTGCCGTCGTTCACTGCGTCGGTGTAAGTGGTTTGAGATGGTTGCTGAGCGGAAACAGAGGCACCATTCACATAAGTTGCACTGTCACTTGGAGTCAAGGCTGCGATGGCTGCTGGAAGAGCTTGACCTGCTGTCTCACTCTCGAAGCGGTAACTTGCTTGATACTTGTTAGCTTCAAAGGCCCATTTTCCTACAAACTCTACATTTGCCTTGTTGACCACAGCGCTAGCTGCGTCGTAACCCTTGAAGGTCCAGATGCCGTCGTTCACTGCGTCGGTGTACGTGGTTTGAGATGGTTGTTGAGCGGAAACAGAGGCACCATTCACATAAGTTGCACTGTCACTTGGAGTCAAGGCTGTGATGGCTGCTGGAAGAGATTTCCCTGATGTTGCGCTCTCGAAGCGGTAAGTAGCTTGATACTTGTTAGCTTCAAACTTCCACTTACCTGTGAAAGTCAAATCAGATTTTTTCACAATCTTACTTTTGGCATCGTAACCAACGAAAGTCCAGGTACCATCGTTCATATCATCTTTGTAAGTCGTTTTAGTCAACTCTTCTGGTACAACTTTTTGCATGTTGTAATAGCTTGAGCTGTCTTTTGGTGCTTTCTTCTGGATAAATTCAGGCAAATCAACACCAGATGTAACACTTACAAAAGTATAGCTTACATGATGCGGTCTAGGCGTCACTTCCCAGATACCCGTAAATGTCACGCGCTTGCCATTATAGGTCGCATTCTTCTGATCATAACCTTTGAAGGTCCAGACATAATCTTTTTCTTCGTCGACTACTGATTCTTTAGCAGGTTGTTTGGCTATAATGATGTCACCAACCTTATAAGAAGCCTCATCATTTGGAAGCATTCCCAAAATACTTTGTGGCAATGGAACACCTGCTTTAGATGATTTGAATACATATTCTGGATTTGGAGTAGGCACCCAGCTTCCAAGGAAAGTCTGTCTGCCTTTTCCTACAACAATTTTTTCTTTATCGTATCCTGCAAATGTCCAAGTCACTTTATTCGCTGTATCAACATAAGTCGTTTCACTTGGTTGTTCAGCCAGAATTTCCTTAGGATATAACTTGTAATCATAAGGATTTTTCGGAGTCAACTTGGTGATATGATCTGGTAGTGCGAAAGCAGGATTAGTTGATTGGAACTGATAATCTATACCATTTGGCGTAAAGCTCCAAGCTCCTGTGATGGTCTTCACTTTCGTACCTGCAATGGCTTTTCCGTATTTATCCGCATCAAAACCATGGAAGGTCCATGTACCTGTCGGAACAGTTACTGTGGTGGTGTCAAGTTTGCTTGCATCTTTGTAATCATCAGCTCGTGCAACGAAATCAGTGCCAGCTGGAAGCATGTCGCGAATCTTATTTGGAAGAGGATACGCAGGAGTCGAGTTAGTAAATTTATACTCCACTCTATAGATCGTATCAGACTGATTGGTAGGAACCAAAATCCATTTCCCTCTAAAGATAACGTCTCCTGCCCCGACTGTTTTCACACGTGGAGAAATAGTCGTATTATCATCTTCATAGTAGTCATCAAATACCCAAGTCCCTCGGCCATCAGGATCCTCAAATCTTGTTTTAGACGGCATTTTAACGCGAGCTTTTTCACCCTTGACAAATTCTCTTTCGTAAGTGATTAAATTATACAAAGTTGATGGCGGATAGATCGTTTGACCAGAATCATCTTTTGAATCTGTATAGAAGTCATAATAAACACTACGCTTGGTCGGTTCAAAGACCCAGTGGAGTGTGTAAGTAGAGTCCTCATCATCAGATGGTTTTTCTATCTTCTCAGGAGCAATAAACTTCCATGTACCATCATTATCATCATCTGTGTATGTATAGAAACTTTCAATGACATATCTAACATTATCAGAATAATCTTTCGGAGATGTCGTGATAGAAGCTGGAATTTGCGCCTTCAGATCATTCGGAATAGCCTTCCCTGGGGTATCACTGACAAAGTCAAAGGAAACAGTCTTATCTCTGTGTGGTGTGAAGGACCATTTACCTGTAAAGAGAACTTTATCTTGATTAACTACCTTGCTATTAGCGTCATAGCCATTAAATTTCCAAGTACCCTCGTTATCAAAGTCCATGTAGGTCGTCTCACGTGGATATTCCACATATACAGTATCGCCATTATCGTAAGTATTTGTATTACTTGGCGTCAAGGCCTTAACTGCAGCTGGTAGAGATCGACTAGGATCTGAGCTAACAAACTCATAGTTTTCTGAGTACTTATCCGCTACAAAAGTCCAAGTACCTGTAAACTTAAGGTTCCATCCTTTATGATCCCACTCACTTACTGGTTTTTCAGTAAAATCGTAGCCTGTAAAGGTCCAGGTACCCTTGTTAACTGCATCATAGTAGGACTCTTGAGTCGGTCTAACAGACTGAACCATCTCACCTTTCGGGTATTGCTTTCTCTTTGCATACTCCCATTCAGGCATATCTACCGGCTTCAGATTATTGATCTCAGCAGGTAGTGCTTTGCCAGCCGTTCCACTGAGAAACTCATAAGTCGGTTTCCGAGGAACCCCTTTAAATACAAACTCCAATGGTATTGTAACTTTTGGTATTTCCCCATATGTAGCCGCCCGCTCTAGTTCACGACTGAAGGTTAAATCTACTACATCTTCCTCAAAGGTCCAATTTCCTTCATTTTCCGCATCATAAAAGGGTTTGTAGACACCTTGAACTTCATCGTAGCGAAGCAAGGCTGCTACCGTATCCCGTATATCTTTAGGTAAATGCTCATCACGTTTATCAAACTGATTGAGAGAAAGCTTGTAATCGTATAGCTTACTTTCTAGATCTTTTATCTCCTTAGGAAGAGGTAATTTATATTCGTCACGTGAGGTCTTAGGACTACTTGGTAAATGATAAAAATTCTCAAAATCGTGTTGGTTCATAGGCTTGTAGGATACAGTGACATCCTCAAAGTATTTCCAAGTTCCTACGAACTCTACATCGCCATTGTTTGCCACTTTACTTGGAGCATCAAAGCCAGTCAAAGCCCAATAGCCTTTTCGGTTAGGATATTCTTCTGAAGTATAAAAAACATAGTGAAATTCTTGTGCTTTTACTACTTCACCCTCAGCAAATCTTCTTTTATCTTCTGGACTCCAATTTGCAACATAAGATGGCGGAGTTGTTCCTGGTGAACCATTAACCGCTCTATAGGTAGCCTTGTATGGTGTCGGTGTGAATTCCCACTTACCTGTAAAGAAGACATCATCTTTGTCAATCACCTGACTATCATAGTCATAGCCCTTAAAGGTCCATCTACCACTTCCATCATTCTCTACATAAGTTGTTTCAGTTGGCTGGATGGCCTTTACTTTATCGCCCTTTTTGTAGATTTTTGTGTCTTCTGGCTTCAAGTAGTTCAGAGTAAGCGGAGTTGTTTTTCCTGGTGTAGCACTTTCAAACTCATAAAGTGCTGAGCGAGGAGTTTTATCCTTGTCTGGGATGAACTTCGGATTTTTATCACGAAGACCAGAATTGACAAAGTTCACGAGATTGCGATAAATTTTATCAATTTCTTCTTGCTTTGTCGCAGTTTGAAGCACGCTATCAGCAGCTGCCATCACGCCGTTCAAGATTTCTAGACTATCGTCTGTCTTACTTGAAAAGTCCTTGCTACGCAACTCTTTGAGGTAGTTTTCCAAAGCGCTCTTATTGAGACTAGCATTTGCTGACGCTGGTTGAGCAGTGATTGCAGCTGGCTGGCTTGTGCCTGTAGCTGGCTGAGCATTTTTAAAAGCAGTCGAATCTGTTGCTTGACTTGTCTCTGTCGCAGCAGGTGCAGCAGACTTCAAAGCAACTTGGCTTTCTTTCTGAGGCTCTGCTTGCTCTATTGTAGAAGAGCCCACCGAGACCTGATTTTCTGCTTTATTCTCCACTTGTTCAGTAGTTGCAAGCTCATCAGCTTGAGTTACTTGAGCGGCTCCAAGCGCCGCAGGCGCAAACAAAAATCCAATCGCAAGTGACACAGTAGCAACTGATAATTTGCGGATTGAATATTTTATCTTTCTATCCTGAAAAAACATTCCAGTCCTCCTTTTATTTCATAATTTCATTCTATCATAAATAGTTAATATTAGCGATTTTTTTTTGACCGTAAATTTTTAAAAACTTATTTGTGGATATTTCCTCATAATATACAAATATACAAAAAACTCCTTCTCCAAAATAGTAATTATAGGGATTTTTGTAAAAAAATGAAAGGAATCACTCCCTTTCATTTTTTACTTTTATTTCCAATTTAATACCGCGTTCAAACCATAATGATCGCTGACTTGTGGACTATTCTGACCATCAAAAACTACATGCAAGCTTTCTACTTCTAACTCTTTCGTTGTAAAGACATAGTCAATTCGAAGCGGTTCGGTATTTCCTTTCCAACCATCAATTTCTGGTGGAACGGTATAGCTACCGCTTCTCTCCTTAGCAACTTCAAAAGCATCTTGCAAATCCAGTGGACTAGCTAAAATCGCTTGATAGCCCTCCTGACCAGCTGGATTATTAAAATCACCTGCTAAAATCAGAGGTTTGTTCAAACCTTTCAGCACAGCCTCAAATCGTGCCCATTCCTCCTGGAAACCTTTATCCCACCAAGAGAGATGGACGCTTGCAAGAGCAAGCTCCTTGCCTTCAACCACTGTCTCTGCCAAGGCGACACGGCGAGTATGGTAGTCCGTTGGATCATCTACATCTGACACTAAAATTTCACGCGCCTTAATAGGCGTTTTAGATAAGATTGCCACACCTTCATGGTAGCGGTCATAGCCGATATGATTGTAAGCCCAAGTCCAGTAGTAATTCTTCCCTTTCTCAGACAATTTTTCAACTAAAAGTCTCACATAGTGGTCTTGATGAATGGGTTCTGCCGCTGGTAAAGCTTGATAAAGATGATCAACCTCCACTTCTGGAGAAGTAATTTCTTGATTGATTTCTTGGAAACAAATCAAATCATAGTCTTTTTCAAGAATATCCTGGAGCAAGAGCTGGAATTTTTCCTCTGCTTCCTTCTCCATCCAACTGTGGGTATTGAGTGTTAAAAATTTCATGCTTTTCTCCTAAAACAAGAGGTTGGAAAACAGCTTCCAACCTCAAGTATATTACAATTCTACTTTAGCAACTGCTGTTTTAGCTGCAAGAGAACCAGTTTGTTCTAATTTAACAGATTTGAGAACATCTCCATTTGTGAAGACAACCACTGTTGAAGTTTCACGACCTGCTGCACGGATAGCATCCAAGTCAGCTGTAACAAGAAGATCACCAGCAGCAACCTTTTGTCCTTCAGAAACGTGAACTGTGAATGGTTTACCTTCAAGGCTTACAGTATCCAAACCGATGTGAACAAGTACTTCAAGACCTGCTTCAGTCACAAGACCAAGAGCGTGTTTTGTTGGGAAGATACTTGATACAGTACCAGAAACTGGAGATACGATATTTCCATTGGCTGGTTCTACTGCAAAACCATCACCCATCATTTTTTGAGCAAAAACTGGGTCTTTCACTTGTTCCAAGGCAATGACTTGACCGTCAGCTACTGAGTAGACTTCCTCAGTTACACCTTTAAAATGTACAGTATTTTGTTGAGCTTCTGTCATTTGACTTGGAAGAGTTTCAGGAATTACTTCACCTGAGTCAAGGATATCTTGGATATCAGATTTCAACACGTCAGCTTTTGGTCCATAGATAGCTTGGACACCTTGTCCTTTCATGACAAGTCCCATAGCTCCTTCTGCTTTCCATTCTTCCTCAGTACCAACGCGATCTGCATCCTTAACAGTTACACGAAGACGAGTCATACATGCATCTACATCTACGATGTTTGCACGACCACCAAGAAGGTTAATGATATTTACAGCTTGAGAAGCAGCGGCAACTTTTGTTTCACCTGAAGCTGCATCTTCTGATGCTCCTTCAGCAGTTTCATAGTTTCCGTTACGTCCTGGAGTTGCGTAGTTGAATTTCTTAATCATGAAGTTCGCGATGAAGTACATGATCACTGCAAAGAGGACAGTTACCCAGATAAAGTTAATAATATCCATACCAAGACCAGCGTTGATAGCTAGCGGAGTACGAGTCAAGAATTCAATTGAACCGAATGAGTGCATACGAAGGTGAACAATATCCGCCATAGCAAAGGCAGCACCTTGAACAAGAGCATACACTAGGTAAAGAGGCGTTGCGATAAACATAAACATATACTCGATAGGTTCAGTAACCCCTGTCAAGAATGTTGCAAGGGCTGTCGCAATCATCATACCCTTGTATTGGTGTTTCTTGTCAGCATCAACATTGCGGTAGATAGCAACGATGACACCCATCAAGATACCGAATGAACCGATCATTTGTCCAACTTTGAAACGAGCTGGGTGAACAGTATCTAACAATTGTTGGTAGTGACTTGCATCTGTACCTTTAAGGTTAACAAGGTCTGTTACCCATGCAAGCCATAGTGGGTCTTGACCAAATACTTGTGTACCTTTTGCTGCTCCAGTAAGGATTTCGTATGTTCCACCGAGAGCTGTATAGTTCATTGGGATAGTGAGCATGTGGTGAAGACCAAATGGCAAGAGCAAACGTTCCAAGGTACCATACAAGAATGGTGCGAGAATTGGTGCAGTTTCTTGTGAGTTGGCAATCCAAATACCAAAGCTATTGATACCTGTTTGAACTACTGGCCAGAAAGCAGCAAGTGCAATCGCTGCAATTGTTGAACGAAGAATAACGACAAATGGTACAAAACGTTTACCATTAAAGAATGAAAGTGCGTCTGGAAGTTTACGGTAGTTGTAGTATTTGTTATAGGCAGTTGCCCCTACAAAACCTGAGATAATCCCTACGAAGACACCCATGTTAAGGGCTGGTGCTTCAAGAACGCTGATAAAGTAGTCAGCAACCTTGATTGAGCCACCAAAGAGAGTAGTGACCATAGCCTCAGGGTTTTTCAGCATATCACCTGTAACACCGAAGATAGTACCTGTGATGCGGTTAATCAAGATGAAGGCAAGACCAGCAGCAAAAGCACCGCCAGCACGCTCTTTAGCCCAGCTGCCTCCGATAGCAAGGGCAAACAAGATATGAAGGTTACCAATAACCCCCCAACCAATTTGCTCAAGGATTCCACCTGTAATCACTAGTGGAGCAAAGTTAGGGTTAATCATGACGAGTGATTTACCGATTGAAATCATCAATCCAGCGGCTGGCATAACAGCGATAACCACCATCAAAGCCTTACCGAATTTCTGCCAAAACTCGAAAGACAAGACATTTTTGAATGTAGCTTTCATCATTCAAATCTCCTTTATTTTATTTAGGCAAACGTTTTACGAAAACGTTTGCACTTATTTATAATTCAATTATACCACTTTATTTTTTTTTGTAAAGGCTTTTATAAAAAAATTGTCTACTTTTTTTAATTTTTAGAAGAAAAAAGAGAAGTTTACGAAAACTTCTCTTTTAAAAATGTATCATTTTTCTGATTTGTTCTGCAATTTGCATTTATATCCAATTAGATTTTCAAGAATCGACGCATCGAAATTCCTGAACCAATTGAACCAATGAAAATTCCGATTACAAATAGTAGAACTGTCATCAAAGGGACAAACACATCTGGCGTAATCATTGATAAGTTTTGACCTACCAAGGATTTATTGACCGATTGATAAACGATATTGTAAACAAAGAATACAAGAACTGAGGGAATCGCTGCGCCAAGCAAGCCAATAAAAGCACCTTCTAGCAAGAATGGGCCACGGATATAACCATTTCTCGCTCCAACAAGACGCATGATCTGAATCTCACGACTACGTGAAATAATGGTAATACGGATGGTATTGGAAATGAGGAAGACTGCGATAAAAATCAAGAGCCCTGCAATAACCAATCCCCAAACACGGATAAAGGAAGCCAGTTCGAAAAGTCGTTGAGTGTTGGCACCACCGTCTTGAACCTCAGATACCCCTTCAATTTTCTTGGCCTCTTCTGCTACTTTAGGAACATCACTCGGAGTATTGGTATCAACGATATAGGCATCATAGAGAGGATTGGCATCCCCTTCAAAGACCTTCCAGTCATCCCCCATCGTTTCAGTCAATTTTTGATACTGCTCTTCCTTGCTTGAAAAAGTGACATTTTTAACACCTTGCATAGCTTTTAAGGCATCATAAACCTTGTGGTAGTCATTATTGGTAACTGTCTGACCTTCTTTTTCAATCGTTTCACTATTATCTGCTACATCCTTACGAATGTAAACCATGACACGAACGTTGTTTTCAATATCGGTAGCCAGTTTCGCTGTATTAAAAATTACAGATGCAAACAGGGCAACGAGTGTCAAAGTAATCATAACCGAACTCACTGCTGCTACTGTCATCCAGCCATTTCGTTTTAAACTTTTGAGTGATTCAAATAAATGGCGAAAAAATCTACTAATCATCGTATCCATATTCTCCTTTTGCTTCGTCACGAACGACACGGCCATTTTCAATGGCAATGACACGGTGGCGCAAGGTATTTACAATCTGGCTATTGTGAGTCGCCATCAAGACAGTCGTACCTTGGAGATTGATGCGTTCCAACAGATTCATAATTTCCCATGAATTATCTGGGTCCAAGTTTCCTGTCGGCTCATCGGCAATCAATACCTTAGGATTGTTCACAATCGCACGAGCAATCGCAATCCGTTGCTGCTCTCCACCTGAGAGTTCGTTAGGGAAAGAGCGAACCTTGTGTTTCAAACCGACCAAGTCCAAGACTTCCATAACACGTTTTTTGATGTTGCGACGGTTCTCTCCGATAACTTCCATTGCGTAAGCAATATTTTCATAAACGGTTTTCTTGGGCAAGAGTTTGTAATCTTGAAAGACTACCCCAACACTGCGACGGAGTAGAGGGATATCTTTCTTCTTGATTTTAACCAAATTAAAGCCTGCAACTGTTAGGCTCCCTTTTTCAATCTTTACTTCTCGATATAAAGCTCGAATAAAGGTTGACTTCCCTGCTCCAGAAGGCCCAACGATATAGGCAAATTCTCCTGGTTCAATACTAAGAGAGACTCCACGGAGGGCAGTCGTTCCGTTATCGTATTTTTTGACAACATCTCGCATTTCAATGATTGACATGTGAGTTCCTTTCTATTCTTAGCTGATTCGCCACTTGAGATAAGCGTCGATGAAACCATCAAGGTCTCCATCCATGACCTTATCTACCTGAGCGACTTCAAAGCTCGTACGGTGATCTTTTACCATGGTATAAGGTGTGAAGACATAAGAACGAATCTGACTTCCCCATGTGATTTCCTTTTTCTCACCTTTGAGGGAGTCGACTTCCGCAGCTTTCTTTTCTTGCTCCATTTGATAGAGCTTGGCTTGCAACATCTTCATAGCACGATCTCTATTTCCATACTGGGTACGATCGACCGTTGATTGGACGACAGTTCCCGTAGGAATGTGTGTCAAACGCACACCTGTTGAAACTTTATTGACGTTTTGTCCACCAGCACCACCTGAACGGAAGGTATCCATTTTAATATCATCCTCACGGATTTCCACTTCGATGGTATCATCCAACTCAGGCATAACCTCAACGGATGTAAATGAAGTATGGCGGCGTTTGGCAGAGTCAAATGGTGAAATACGTACCAAACGGTGAACACCCATTTCTGACTTGAGAAGGCCGTAGGCATTTGGGCCTTCAAAAGACAAGGTCACAGACTTGATGCCCGCTTCATCACCAGCTTGGTAATCCAAGACTTCAACTTTAAAGCCTTTTGCATTTCCATAACGAGTGTACATACGGAGCAACATATCACCCCAGTCCTGAGCCTCAGTACCTCCAGAACCTGGATGGATCTCCAAGATGGCATTATTGTGGTCATAAGGTTCTGACAAGAGAAGCGTCATCTCGTAGCTGGTCATCATCTTATCCAGTTCTGTCAACTGTTCGACCAGTTCATCATGGACTGACTCGTCTTCTGCTAAAAAGTCCAATAAAATTTCAACTTCATCCTGCAACTCTTCCATTTTACGGAAGGTGTTGTAGGTGTTTTTTAATTCATTTAATTCTTGCGACGTTTTTTGGGCCGCGATATTATCGTTCCAAAAATCAGGTTCTGTCATCTTGTTTTCCAAGATGGCAATCTCTTCCTCTAGTCCTTCGAGGTCAAAGAGACCCCCTGAAAGAAGCTAATTTTTCACGATTTGCGTCAATTTTTTGACGAATTTCTGAAATGTCCATAAATACTCCTTTATTCACATCGTTTCATTATACCACATTCTCTCATTTCTTTCCATATTTTGCTTGTTATTTCAAATTATAAGCAAAAAAGAGGGCTTTCACCCTCCATTTTATAACTTTTTAGCAGAGGTTCGAGCAATCTCCTCTACTTGGATACCTTGCGCTTCAAATTTCTCCTTCAGGAAGGTTAAATCAATCGTCCCATCAATTTGAACTTCAATCACGACCTTACCATCCTTGCGCGGAATATTGACTGTGTGTGAAATATTCAGATTTTCTTCTACAATCAAGGTCACAATCTTGCCCAAAACCCCGACTTCATTTTCCGTAATAAACCGAACGCGAATACCTTCCTCGCCGTAGCCAGCAATTTCTAGAAAGGCTTGAAAAACATCACGATCTGTAATCACACCGTAAACCTGTTGGTTGTCCACAACTGGAAGAATACCGATTTTATTCTTCAACATGAGATAGGTCGCATCTTCTAGACTAGCATAACCTGAGACTGTTATGACATCCCGAATCATGACGTCTTTGACTTTGGTCTTATTGAGAAGATAATTCATCTCATAGATAGAGAGGCTGGTTGCTTTAGATGGGCTGGCTTCCGCAATGGTTCCTTCTGTTACAAGACCAACCAATTGGTCATTTTCGATAACAGGTAAACGGTGCAAGCCTTGCTCGCGCATCAAATCTGCTGCATGTGCTACAGTCGTATCTGGACTGATATAAACTACCTTGCGGGTCATAAAATCTTTAACTGCCATGAGACTTCTCCTTCTTTATTGCTACTATAATTATACACTTTCTTACAAAAACTATCAAACGCTTTCATCTCTTTTTCAATATTTTATATCGTTCAATCACAAAAAAGAGAGAAACAGCCTTCTCTCTTAAACTTAAATTGTAACGGAATCTCGATCCTTGATTATATAGCGTTTTAAAGGAGTTAAGCTAGCTAGCCAGTACAATAGACCACCAAAGATCGCAGTAAAGCCACTACCAGTTGTGAGCAAAAACATAGGACTCTGGATGTGCTTTGTTATCGGGTTGTAAACAAATAATACCGTAACTAATAAGGAAATGATTACACAAGATAATCCCACCCAGTTAAAACCATTTGTAAACTCATAGGCGTCATGTCCTTCAAGGAAATAGGCTGAACGCAAATCGAGTTTTCGTTTTCTTAAGATAAAGTAGTCAACAACAATCATTCCGATAATGGGGCCTTGGATATAGGCCGCCAGCGAGATGAAGGAACCGAAGTATTCATCCACTCCTCCCCAAATCGTAAGTAGGCTCACATAAACCATGGCAATCCAAACCATTAGTTTATAACTTACTTTGGGCATCCCGCTTTTTACAATCATACAGTTCACGTACGATCCTGTACCCTGAGTTCCAATATTAGCAAAAGCTACCAGTAGTAAACTTAAAAGCGCAAAGGCTGGTGTGCTTAGAGTTGAAAGCATCGTCGTTGGATCACTTTCATAAACACCTGTTTTGACAAACATGGCCAAAGCCATCACCCCACCTGTCGCTGCAAAGAATGGCGCAACAACCCCGTATGACAAGGCTGTAGCCCAATAGCCACTACGTTCTGATTTTGCCAAACGTGGCAAGACAAAGGCTTGTGTAGACCAAGAAAAGGCTACAGCCACATTTCCTTCCCCTGACATCATAAAACGTTCAATCGGTGTCAAATTTTCTTGAATGGCAGGTTGGACATTCATAATATCCTTAATCGGAACCGCAACAAAACAGATTCCAACAATGATTAGCCCAACAAATAACAAGGCAACCACTAGAAAGCGATTAGTGCCTTTAATCACCTCTGGACCGCCAAGAGCAATCAGCGTTCCAAGAAGAACACAGAGAGTGCCTAGAATCGGTGCCCATACTCCCTTATCTAAACCAAGTCCAAAATTATTTCCCAAATGAATCATGGAGCTAGCAAAAAGATTGGCGGTAACAGCGTACCAACCAAAATTCGCCAGACTAATCACAGTTGATAGAACAGCTACCCCTTTTCTACCTAGAACAGCTCTCAACCAAATCCACAAATCAATTCCATATTTAACTGCAAACAGAATTGGGAGACATTCAATAAAGACCCAGATAATGTTGAAACTAAAAATATTAATCAACATTTGATTAAAGGTCAAATATTGAGCTACATAAGCTCCTTGGGTATAACACCAAGTTGCGATGGCAAAACCACTTGTCGATAAGAAGAGATCCCAGAAAGAATACTGACGATCCTTGTTGGTCATGGGAACGATTCCCGTTATCGTCTCCTGTTGAATGAAGTCATTCATTTTGGACATTTTATTGAATACCTCCTGTCATGGCTAGGATAATCAGAATATGATTGACTAGAATCATATCAATTACTTATGTAAAATAAACTTTTAAGAAAGGGGAGATAAATACATATAGATTAAGGCTTTCATTTTTTAGTTTCACCTACAACTAATTGTTCAAGTTCAATACCAATTCTCATATTGTCAGTCCTCCGACTAAAAATTAATCTTAGTTGACCATACCGCCCACTATAGTGGTACCAAATATAGAAAAACTCACCTAATAGATTTACAGGCACTCTCCTGAAATAATCCTCACAAAGGAGTAATAGTATGATGCCCCAAACGCCTGATCTAGATAGCTGTATTTCATTTTCACATCTGGAACTTCTTCTAAAGAGATTTCAAGTACCCGTTCAGCCTATTCTACCGTATCAATAAAGATTTTCTAAAGCCTCCAGCAGGGGGCATACTTGAGTATTTCTAATCAATCCTCTATCCTTAAATCGTAACGGAATCTCTATCCTTAATCATATAGCGTTTTAACGGAGTTAAGCTAGCTAGCCAGTATAATAGACCACCAAAAATCGCAGTAAAGCCACTACCAGTTGTGATTAAAAAGATTGAACTTTGAATTTGTGCAGTTACTGGGTTGTAAACAAATAGTACCGCAACTAATAAAGAAATGATTACACAAGATAATCCCACCCAGTTAAAACCATTTGTAAACTCATAGGCGTCATGTCCTTCAAGAAAATAGGCTGAGCGCAAATCGAGTTTCCGTTTTCTTAAGATAAAGTAGTCAACAACGATCATTCCGATAATTGGTCCCTGAATATAGGCGGCTAGAGAGATGAAGGAACCGAAGTACTCTTCTACCCCTCCCCAGATAGTGAGTAGGCTCACATAAATCATGGCAATCCAAACCATTAGTTTATAGCTTACTTTTGGCATCCCGCTTTTTACAATCATACAGTTCACGTACGATCCTGTCCCTTGGGTTCCAATATTGGCAAAGGCTACTAATAGTAGACTTAAAAGTGCAAAGGCTGGAGTGCTTAGAGTTGATAGCATGGTTGTTGGATCACTTTCATACACACCTGTTTTAACAAACATGGCCAAAGCCATCACTCCACCTGTCGCAACGAAGAAGGGCGCAACAACTCCGTATGATAAGGCTGTAGCCCAATAACCACTACGTTCTGATTTTGCTAAACGCGGTAAAACCAGTGCCTGTGTAGACCAAGAGAAGGCAAAGGCCACATTTCCTTCCCCAGAGAGCATAAAACGTTCTAATGGAGTTAAATCTCCTTGGGTAGCTGGTTGAATGTTCATAATGTCAGTGATAGGCACGGCCACAAAGCAAATTCCCACGATAATCAGACCAACAATCAACAAGGCGATGACCAAGAATCGATTGGTCCATTTGATTACTTCTGGACCTCCAAGAGCAATCAGCGTTCCAAGGAGAACACAGAGAGTACCTAAAATCGGTGCCCATACTCCCTTGTCTAAACCAAGTCCAAAATTATTTCCCAAGTGGATCATAGAATTGGCAAAAAGATTGGCCGCAACGGCGTACCAGCCAAAGTTAGCCAAGCTAATAATGGTTGATAGCAAGGCTACCCCTTTTTTTCCTAAGACAGCCCTCAACCAAATCCACAAATCAATTCCATATTTAACTGCAAACAGAATTGGGAGACATTCAATAAAAACCCAGATGATGTTAAAACTAAAAATATTAATCAACATTTGATTAAAGGTCAAATATTGAGCCACATAGGCTCCTTGGGTATAACACCAAGTTGCAATGGCAAAACCACTTGTCGACAGGAAGAGATCCCAGAAAGAATACTGACGATCCTTGTTGGTCATGGGAACAATTCCCGTTATCGTCTCCTGTTGAATAAAGTCATTCATCTTAGACATTTTATTGAATACCTCCTGTCATGGCTAGTATAATCAAAATGAGATTGACTATGACTAGGGCGATGACTATAATAAAATCACTTTTTAAAAATGGCTGAGCAAAGACATAGTTTGGTGATTCCATTTCTTCTAGCCTTCTTTTCGTTTCATTTGCCACTAATTCTTCAATTTCTGATGTCGGTTTCATCTCAATTCTCCTCTAAGTACAAATCTAATGCAAGTTTTCCATACTGCTTGGTATAACGATACCAGATATAAAGAAATTCACCTACTGGTTTTCCAACGCTTTCTTGGAACAAGGCCCACAAAAACCAATAATATGAAGTCACTGATACATAGGCAAAATAGTGGCGTTTGGTTTTCTTGTCTGGAACTTCTTGTAAATAGATTTCAAGCACCTTTTCAGCTTCTTCTACTGTATAATTTGAACACCCGATAAAGGTTCCTAAATCTCCTGCTGGATCTCCCATACCAGAATATTCCCAATCAATCAAGCTCATTTCGCCAGCTTCGTTCAACAAGAAATTTGGACTATAAGAATCTCCGTGGCAGAGAACCTTTTTCGTCTGCTCTTCTTGTAGAAACTTTTCGAGAACTGAGACATTCTTATCCAACTCTTCAAGCCCATCAAATTCAAAACGATTGCTAGCTTTTAATTTTTGTCTAAAATCATCAATTCCCTCAAATTGGTTAAAGAAATGATTTGTTTTTTCTCCAGATTGGTGCAAACGTCTCAAGAGCTCCATTGCTTTTGCTACATCATCCCAATTGTCATAATCCAGTTGCTTGGCATTAGGGATAAATTCTGAAATTTTCCAGCCCTCATCCTTGTTCATGGCAACAAAGGTACGGTCAATCTTCAATTTTGCAGCAATTTCCATGGAAGCGGCTTCACTAGCACGATCAATATAATTTTCAGTCCCCCTACCCGGATGACGGTAAACATATTTCTTCCCTAGACAGTCAAATGAAAACGAAGTGTTGGTTAGACCATCTTTTAGAGGTTTGATATTGACAATATCTGAAGCTACACATCCTAATGTCTTACAAATATTATCAATGATTTCCGAATTCGTATTCACCAAATAGTGTTCATCAAACTGACGCAACTCATCTAGTGAATCAAACTCCTTAACAATATCTGCTGAATAATGCCGAGCTTCCAAAGGAAGCTCCTTGACGTGACGACTATAGTAATCTTCCCAGAGCTGTTCGCGATATGGTTCGTGCTTAAATTCAGTTTCTAAAATATCTACGAATTTTTCACTAAATGCACGATCAAAATAAACATGCCCCACCATAGCCCAAGTATTCGTTCCACCGATTTGAATATCGATGATTGTGTGATTGGAGTCTTCCTTAGAGCAGTATTCGTCTGTGTCTCCTTCTGCAAATATAGTCGAATAATAACCTCTATAAATGTATCGTTCAAACGGATTTTCCACAAAATAATTATCCGACGAGCAAATGTAAGTGTTAGAAAGCTGATCTCTGACTAGCATGAGAGAAGAACAGTTGTTGTACTTGTAGTAATCATTATTTACAACGATTTTAACGCCAAATTTTTCTGCCAGATAGAACATTTTTTCTTGCAGATAGCCTACAATAACTGTAATATCCTCTATCCCAGCTTCCTGCAACTGCTTGATTTCTCTCTCAATCAAACGCTCACCTTTGACTTGGAGCAATCCTTTTGGTAGCTCATAAGACAAAGGTGCAAAGCGGCTACTCATACCTGCTGCCATGATAATGGCATTCTTCACCTGATACGGAGTTAAAGCCTCCTCACCTAGGTCAGTTAAGTGATTTTCCTCACCGATCCACTTCTTTTCTTTACATTCCTTGAGAAGGTTATTCACAGCCCCCAAAGAGATGTCTAGCTGCTCAGCCAATTGTCTCTGCGTAAAGTTTGTGTCTTTGTGAGTCAACAAAAAACGTAAAAGTTTAAATTGTTTTTCTGATAGCATATCCTCAGCCTCTTTTGTTCAATATTTTTATTTATTTAATTATATGATGAACGCGTACTTTTGTCAAGTTAGATTCTATATTAAGAAAACGGATGCTCAAACCAGGGCCATCAAAATAGGGACCAAACGAAGAAAGAGCCCCAAATTTGGAGCTCTTCAAATTCATATGCCAACTAAAACAATCCACTGGATTGGATGATTGCTTACGTAATCCTTATCTGCCGACTAAAAAGGTCCCTCGGACTATAGGGGAATTGCTGCGCAACTCTCATCCACCGACTAAAACAATCCACTGGATCTGATGATTGCTACGCAATCTCTATCTGCCGACTAAAAAGGTCCCCCGGACCTTTTTAGCCACCTAGATATGCTTTTCTGACTTCGTCTGATGCTGCGAGTTCTTTTCCTGTTCCTGATAGGACAATCTTACCTGTTTCAAGCACATAACCTCGGTCAGAAATAGCAAGGGCCTTGTTAGCGTTCTGTTCAATTAGGAGAACCGTTGTTCCTTGCTTCTGAATATCTTGAATGATATCAAAAATTTCTTGGATAAAGATAGGAGCAAGTCCCATTGATGGCTCGTCCAAGAGAAGGAGCTTAGGCGTGGACATGAGAGCACGTCCCATAGCCAGCATCTGCTGTTCACCACCTGAAAGGGTCGCCGCATCTTGGTTTTTACGTTCTTCCAGACGAGGGAAACGTGAAAAGACTTTTTTCAAGTTGGCTTGATTTTCTTCACGATTTTTCTTTAAAAAGGCTCCCATTTCTAAGTTTTCCATAACAGTCAATCCTGGAAAAACATGGCGTCCCTCAGGAACTTGTGAAAGGCCACCTGCCACGATTTTTTGCGCTGGCATCTTTTGAATTTCTTTTTCTAAAAACTGAATTTTACCAGTACTTGGACGAACCAAACCTGAAAGGGTGCGAAGAATGGTTGTTTTACCAGCACCATTGGCACCAATCAAGGAAACAACTTCACCTTCATTAACCTCGAAACTTACATCACGAACTGCTTGGATCATACCGTAATGCACAGAGAGGTTTTCAACTTTTAACATAGACATTAGGCTTCACCTCCTAGATAAGCTTCGATAACACGTTTGTTGTTCTTGATTTCATCTGGAGTCCCATGAGCAATCAAACGACCATATTCAAGAACATAGATACGCTCAGTAACTTCCATAACCAAGTTCATATCGTGTTCGATGAGCATGATGGTAATTTTAAATTCGTCTTTGATACGGCGGATCAATTCTGTCAATTCAGCTGTTTCTTGTGGATTCATCCCAGCCGCAGGCTCATCCAAAAAGAGGATCTTAGGTTCTGTTGCCAAAGCACGAACGATTTCCAATCGACGTTGTTGACCATAGGCCAGATTTTTAGCAAGTGTATCTGCATCGCCATCCAAATCAAAGATTTTAAGCAAGTCCAAAGCTTTGCTTTTTAATTCTTCCTCATTCTTATAGAAAGCGGGCAGGCGTAGAAAGCTAGCGAGGACATGTTGTTTATGATGATTTCCAAAAGCGATGAGAACATTGTCTAAAACTGTCAGATCCTTGAACAAACGAATATTTTGGAAAGTACGACTGAGTCCAAGTGAAGCAATCTTATAGGGAGTTTTCCCATTTAGGAGGTGACCATCTAGTGTCACCGTACCTTCACTTGGTTCATAAACACCCGTCAAGAGATTGAAAAGAGTTGTTTTACCAGCCCCGTTTGGTCCAATCAAACCAACCAATTCTCCCTCGTTCAATTCAAGAGTGACATCTCCAACAGCTGTTAGACCGCCAAAATGTTTGGTTAACTGTTTAACTTCAAGCAATGCCATTAGTTTTGTCCCTCCTTCTTAGATTTTTTAAAGAAACGTGATAGACTTAATTCCCATGTTCCAAGAAGTCCACCTGGTCTGAAAATCATAACCAATACAAGAGCCAAGGCGTAGATGATCATACGTACGCTAGCTACATCTTGAAGGAGCATATTTAAAATTCCCAAAACAATCGCTGAAACAATAGTACCAGTAATAGAACCAAGTCCACCAAAGACAACGATAATCAACACATTGATGGAATTAATAAAGGTGTAATCTTTTGGCACAACAGATCCGATAAAACCAGCCTGAAGTGAACCAGCAATACTTGCTGTAATGGCACCAAAGACAAAAGCGATAATCTTGATTTTTGTAGTATTTACCCCAACAGACTCTGCAGCAATCTCATCCTCACGAACAGATAAAGTAGAGCGTCCAATTGGACTACGTAAGAAGTTGAGGGTTGCAATAGTTGTGATCACCACAAATAGATAAACCATTTGCCAGTTGGTAAAGTTTGGAATACCTAAGATACCAGCAGCACCGTTGGTCAAACTTCCACCATTGATGATAAAAATACGGATGATTTCTGAAACACCTAGTGTCGCAACAGCCAGGTAGTCACCCTTCAAACGGAGTGTTGGAATCCCAACGAGCAAAGCGACTGCACCAGAAATCAAGGCACCCAAGACCATTGCTCCAAAGAAGGCACCATAGGTTGGTGATTTTGAGCCAATAATCGCTGCTGCATAAGCCCCAATCGCCATAAAACCTGCATGACCGAGTGAGAATTGTCCTGAAAAACCAACGATTAGGTTCAAACCTACTGCAAGGATGATATTAATCCCAATTTGTTCTAAAATTTGGATATGGAATAGATTGAGAACACCGGCAGAAACCAGTACACTAATCAATCCATAACCCGCTAACAGAAGGAATAACCAGAGAATATTTACTTTAAGATTTGTCTTCATTGTTTACACCTTCTCTTTCACATTCTTACCAAGGATACCTGCTGGACGAACAATCAGAATCAAAAGCAAGATTCCATATACGATGGCATCACGGAAATCAGACATACCAAAGGCAGTTGCAAAAGTTTCCAACAAGCCAATCACAAATCCACCTAGGGCTGCACCAGGAATAATCCCGATACCACCAAGTACGGCCGCAACGAAAGATTTCAGACCTGGAGTCACACCCATCAAAGGTTCAAGAGAGTTGTAATAAAGGGCAATGAGGACACCTGCTGCTCCAGCAAGGGCTGAACCCAAGGCAAAGGTAAAGCTGATAGTACGGTTTACGTTGATTCCCATCAATTGAGCTGCGTCACTATCAACTGATACAGCACGCATCGCTTTCCCCATTTTTGTTTTTTGGACGATCAATTGCAATAAAACCATCAACAGTACAGAAACTGCTAAAATCATCAATTGAACATTTGTCAAACTAATTGGCCCAAAATCAAAGCGGATTGTTTGAATGGCTTGAGGGAAAGCACGAGTATTGGCGCCTACTAGATAAACCATCCCGTATTCCAGTAAGAAGGAAACTCCGATGGCAGTAATCAATACAGCAATACGTGTAGAGTGTCGCAAAGGACGGTAGGCAAGAAATTCAATCACAACACCAAGTAGTGCGGTTCCTACCATTGAAATAATCAAAGCTAAAAAGAAATTCATTTGGAAAGAATTAATCAAAAAGTAACCAATAAAGGCTCCCATCATATAAATATCACCGTGGGCGAAGTTGATGAGTTTGATAATTCCATAAACCATGGTATAACCCAGAGCCAAAAGTGCATAAACACTACCCAGAATTAGACCATTCACAAGTTGTTGGAGCATCGCATTCACTCTTTTCTATCGTTATTTTTTAAAAAATTTCATTATTTTCACAAGTTCATAAACACCGAAACAGGGAGTGAGTCAAAGGCTCATTCCCTATTTCAACTACTATTCTAATGTTATGGTTTTACAACTTCTGCTGCTTCCACTTTACCATTGTTCATGGTCATCATGTAAGCCGTTTTCACTGTGTTGTGATCTGCATCAAAGCTCGTTTGACCAGTCACACCATCAAAGTCTTTGGTTTTAGCAAGGTTGTCCTTGATTTCACCTGAGTTCTTAGCGCCTTTTGCAGCATTGGCTACTAGATAAACTGAGTCATAGGCCAAAGCTGAGAATGTTGAAGGTTCTTCATTGTATTTAGCACGGTATGCTTCAAGGAAAGATTTAGCTTTTGCAGAAACATCAACTGTAGTTGAGAATCCAGAGATAAAGTAAATGTTTGATGCTCTTTCAGCAGTTGCTTGTTGAACAAATTCTTCACCGTTAAATCCATCACCACCAACGATTGGTTTATCGATTCCCATACCACGCGCTTGGTTTACGATTTTACCTGCTTCTGTGTAGTAACCTGGAACAACGATAGCGTCAAACTCTTTCCCTTTCATTTTAGTAAGGGCTGCTTGGAAGTCTGTATCACCTGCTACAAAAGTTTCATCTGCTACAATCTCACCCTTGTAGGCTTCGCGGAAAGATTTAGCAATACCTTTAGCATAGTCACTAGCATTGTCCGTATAAAGAACAACCTTCTTAGCATTCAATTTGTTTGTCACATAGTTTGAAATGATCTTCCCTTGGAAGCTATCTTGGAATGTTCCGATGAATAGGTATTCTTGACCTTTAGTTAAACCATCTTGAGTCGCACTTGGTGAAATCAATGGAACCCCTGCTTGAGTAGCATTAGCTACAGCCGCAGCAGTTGCACCAGATGTCGCAGGTCCTACGATTGCTGCAACTTTTGATTGTGTTACTAGGTTAGTTGTAACAGAGGCAGCCTCAGCAGTTTCAGATTTGTTATCTTTATCCACAACTTCGATTTGTTTTCCATCGATACCACCTGCAGCATTGATTTCATCAACAGCAAGTTGAGCACCTTTTTGTTCAGAAGTACCATAGGCAGCTACAGCACCTGTTTCTTCAAAGTTAAAACCGATTTTGATAGTCTTTTCGTCTACTGGGTTACCAGTTGTATTTGACGCTCCTGACTTGACCTCTCCACAGGCAGCGAGAAGAGCTACGCTAGCAAGAGCCACAAAAGATAGGGCAAATTTTTTCTTCATTTTTAATCTCCTTATAGTTGTTTCAAAAATAGTATGTTAAGAATATACCGAATTATCAGA
The DNA here is from genome assembly GCF_007475365.1 of Streptococcus oralis subsp. dentisani. Classification (NCBI taxonomy): domain Bacteria; kingdom Bacillati; phylum Bacillota; class Bacilli; order Lactobacillales; family Streptococcaceae; genus Streptococcus; species Streptococcus oralis. Next base: position 893,509 of record NZ_CP034442.1, read on the forward strand.
AAATTGTCAACACATTTATCTCATTTTTTAAATGATAACGTTTTCCTCAGTGCGATAGAGATTGCCAACAAAGGGAGTTTCTAACTCTTGAATGTGGCAACGTCTTATTTTTTTGATAAATCTTTCCTTACCTAATCTCTCAACTAAGTCATCTAGCTCCTCAGTTGGAACATAGAGCTGCAAGTAACGATGCTTCTTAGAATGGTAACAGATGTCACCGTATTCCTGAAGTTTTTTTGCATCTCGATTATAGTAAAGATAGATGATTAATCCTGATCGATTTGTTTTTTCAAACATGAGGGATCCTCTTTCTAAGAAATCTTCCCCTATTATACCAAAAAAAGCAAACTCCGTCGAGTTTGCTTTCTAGGTTGCTTAGCTTAAAGAATTATTGGCCATGATTTCATCAATAAAGCCATATTCGAGCGTTTCTTGGGCACTCATCCAGTAATCACGTTCAGCATCCGCGTGAATTTGCTCAACTGATTTACCTGAGTTATCTGCAAGGATTTGCTCCAAAGTCTTACGAGTTTTAAGCAAGTGCTCTGCAGCGATTGCCATATCTGTCTGTTGGGTACCACCACCTGTACCACCCATTGGTTGGTGAATCATGTACTCTGCATTTGGAAGCATGAAGCGTTTGCCTTTTGCACCACTTGATGCAATAACAGTCCCCATAGATGCAGCCATCCCCATAACGATTGTTTGGACATCAGCCTTGATAAAGTTCATGGTATCAACAATTGCCAAACCAGCCGAAACAGAACCTCCAGGTGTGTTGACATAAAGGTAAATATCTTTTGTGCTGTCTTGGGCATCCAAGAAGAGTAATTGGGCAATAACTGAGTTGGCCATATTATCTTCGACTGGCCCAGTTAGCATGATGATGCGGTCTTTCAGAAGACGAGAGTAAATGTCATAGGAACGTTCTCCACGGCTTGTTTGTTCAATAACTACAGGAATCATTCATTTCTCCTTTTAATGTTGAATTTTCTTAGTCATGCGACTCAATACAGAACTATTATATCTTTTTGGTCAAAAAAGGTCAAATTTTTGCTCTATACTATCGACAGAATCAAAAATTCAACCTCCTCGCGAAATTAGAAACATCCTCCAATTTCATCTTTAAGACTCTATCTGAGTCTTATTTCGTACCGAACAAGCGGTCTCCAGCATCTCCGAGACCTGGAACAATATAGCCATGTTCATTCAAGTGTTCGTCCAGAGCTGCTGTAAAGATTTCGACATCTGGGTGAGCTGCTTGAAGAGCTTTCACTCCTTCTGGAGCAGCTACTAGGCAGACAAACTTGATATTTGATGCGCCACGTTTTTTAAGCGAGTCAACAGCCAAGATAGCTGATCCACCTGTTGCCAACATTGGATCAACGACAAAGATTTGACGTTGGTCAATGTCCTCAGGCAATTTCACCAAGTATTCAACTGGTTGAAGGGTTTCTTCATCACGGTACATACCAATGTGCCCAACTTTTGCTGCTGGAACCAAGCTCAAGAGTCCATCTACCATCCCGATACCTGCACGCAAGATTGGGACAATCGCCAATTTTTTACCAGCCAATTGTTTTTGAACGGTCTTTGTGATAGGTGTTTCGATTTCCACGTCTTCAAGTGGAAGATCACGAAGTACTTCATATCCCATCAACATTGCAATCTCGTCTACTAGTTCACGAAAAGCTTTTGTAGAAGTATCTGTACGACGCAAGATTGACAATTTATGTTGAATGAGTGGATGATTAATGACTTCAATTTTTCCCATTTTCTGAGTTCCTTCTTTCAATTTATTCTTCTTATTATATCAAAAAACGGTTTAAAAAGCTTTCTAAACCATTTATTTTTATTAATTTTTAAATCAAATCTGCCTCTTGGAGAGCTGTCTGAACAGTCTCTAATGGTAAATGGGTCAACTCAGTGCCTTTTTCTTGATAAAGGTACTGAGCATAGTCATCCATTCGGTACTGGTTGATATAGACTACACGTTTGCAACCAACTTGTAGCAGTTGTTTGGTGCAGTTCAGACAAGGGAAATGGGTCACATAGGCTGTAAAACCTCTGGGAACCCCTCGTTCAGCTCCTTGCAAGATGGCATTGACCTCGGCGTGAAGTGTTCGGACACAATGACCTTCAATGACTAAACAGTCGTGATCAATACAGTGCTCCGTTCCTGATACGGAACCATTGTAGCCTGTTGAAATGACCTTATTGTCCTTAACTAGGACAGCTCCCACTTTAGCACGTTTACAGGTTGAACGATTGGCAATCAGTAAAGCCTGGGCTGCAAAGTACTCATCCCAAGCCAGTCTTTTTTCTGTCATGACTCTTCTCCTTTTCCTTTATTTTTTGAAAAATGGCAAGCGTAAATCGGCAATCTTTTCAGCTGGAACCTTCATGCCATCCTTGATCCATTTAAGCAGAACCGATACGATGGCAGAGCTCCAAAACGAATGAAGGTAGCTGCTAACGCCTTTTGACTTTCCGTGGTATTTTTCTAGAAATTCCTGCATGGCTTGGACAAAAATCTTTTCCAAATGGTAGTCCAGAGCAAGTTGAATAACCTTGGCTTCTTTCTTTGCTGCGCGGAAAAGGTGAACCCAGACCAGATAAAGGTCTGTTTTGACATCGTAGTGGCTCAACTGTTCCATGATATTATGAACACTGCGTTTAAAGACGCTTTCCAAAATCTCTTCTTTGGAGTCATAGTTACGATAAAAGGCAGCGCGTGAGACACCCGCCCGCTTGACCAACTCTGAGATACTAATCTTAGCCAAGTCTTTTTTCTCTAGAAGTTGCAAAAGCGCCGTCTCGATCGCTTCTCTGGTCAAAAAATTGGATTCTTGATTTGATTTTCTGAGATTTTCAAGAGATTTTTCAGATATTTTACGTTCAGACATAACAATTTCTTTCTACTTGTGACAACAGAGAGGTGGTACTTTTGTTTCAAGGGCTTTCATGATATAATTGTAAAAAAAGACAGAACCTTTGTCAATGTATAAGTGACAAAGATGGAGAATTTCTATGACTTGGAAGATTGTGGCTGACTCGGGTTGTGATTATCGTCAATTGGTAACTCCCGCTATTGATACTGAATTTGTTAGTGTTCCTTTAACCATTCAAGTAGCTGATCAGGTCTTTATCGATGATGCCAATCTTAACATTGACCACATGATGGAAACCATGTATGCGACTTCTGAGGCTTCAAAATCAGCTTGTCCTAGCCCTGATGATTACTTGCGTGCATTTGAAGGTGCTAAGCATATCTTTGTCGTTACTATCACTGGTACCCTTTCTGGTAGCCATAATAGTGCACAGCTCGCTAAAAATATTTACCTCGAAGAACACCCTGACACTCAGATTCATGTGATTGATAGTTTATCTGCAGGTGGGGAAGTTGACTTGCTCGTAGAAAAATTAAACGACTTGATTGACCAAGGACTTTCTCATGAGGAAGTTGTTGAAGCTATTACAGCCTACCAAGAAAAAACGAAGTTGCTTTTTGTCCTTGCTAAGGTAGATAACTTGGTAAAAAATGGTCGTTTGAGCAAGCTTATCGGTACGGTCGTTGGCCTTCTCAACATCCGTATGGTTGGGGAAGCAAGTGAAACTGGAACCCTAGAGCTTCTTCAAAAAGCTCGTGGTGCTAAAAAGTCCCTTCAAGCAGCCTATGAAGAACTCATCAAGGCTGGCTATGATGGTGGTCGTATCGTCATGGCTCATCGCAGCAATGAAAGATTCTGTCAGCAATTATCAGACCGCTTGCTGGAAACATTCCCACAAGCCAATATCAAAATCGTTCCAACATCTGGCCTCTGTAGTTTTTATGCAGAAGATGGCGGTTTGTTGATGGGGTATGAAATCAACTAAGATCATTAGCAACAAGAGATGCCAAGCATCTCTTGTTTTTTGTGGTACAATAGAGCTATGAAACATTTTGATACTATTGTTATCGGTGGAGGACCTGCTGGCATGATGGCTACGATTTCTAGTAGCTTTTATGGTCAGAAAACTCTTCTCATCGAAAAAAATCGGAAACTGGGAAAAAAATTAGCTGGAACTGGTGGTGGTCGTTGTAATGTAACCAACAATGGAACTCTAGACGACCTACTGGCTGGCATCCCTGGGAATGGGCGCTTTCTATATAGTGTCTTCTCTCAGTTTAATAACCATGATATCATCAACTTTTTTACGGAAAATGGAGTCAAACTTAAGGTCGAGGACCACGGACGCGTCTTTCCTGCTAGCGACAAGTCTCAGACCATTATCGAAGCTTTGGAGAAGAAAATCACTGAACTCAGTGGTCAAGTCGCTACCCAAACAGAGATTGTTTCGGTTAAAAAGGTGGATAACCAGTTTGTCCTCAAGTCCGCAGACCAAACCTTCACTTGTGATAAACTGATTGTCACAACTGGTGGTAAATCTTATCCTTCTACAGGCTCGACTGGTTTTGGTCATGAGATTGCCCGTCATTTTAAACATACGATTACCGAGCTTGAAGCCGCTGAAAGTCCATTGTTGACAGATCTTCCTCACAAAGCGCTTCAGGGGATTTCGCTGGACGATGTGGCCTTAAGTTATGGCAAGCATGTCATCACTCATGATCTGCTCTTTACCCACTTTGGTTTATCTGGCCCTGCTGCCCTGCGCATGTCTAGTTTTGTCAAAGGTGGGGAGGTTATTTCACTGGATGTTTTGCCTCAAATGAGTCAGCAGGATTTGGCAAACTTTTTAGAAGAACATCGGGAAAAATCTTTAAAAAATGCTTTAAAAACCTTGCTTCCAGAACGCTTGGCAGAATTTTTGGTTCAAGGCTATCCTGAAAAAGTCAAACAGCTAACTGAAAAAGAACGGGAACAACTTCTCCAGTCCATCAAAGCACTCAAAATCCCTGTGATTGGAAAAATGTCTCTTGCCAAGTCCTTTGTCACCAAAGGTGGTGTCAGTCTCAAGGAAATCAATCCCAAAACTCTGGAAAGTAAGCTCGTTCCCGGCCTCCACTTTGCAGGCGAGGTACTGGATATCAATGCCCACACGGGTGGCTTTAACATCACTTCTGCCCTCTGTACCGGCTGGGTGGCAGGCTCCAATCCAATAAATACCAAGTAAGAAAGGAAGTTCTTTGGAACATATTATTTTACTGAGAGGCATTACTCCTAATGGAAAAAATGCTATCCCGAAAATGTCTTATTTGATAGATATTTTAACAGAAGCTGGGTTTCAGCACGTTCGAACCTATATTCAAAGTGGGAATATCATTCTTGAAAGTGACTTAGATTTAGAAGAAATACGAGAACGTGTTCATACTCTGATAAAGGAAAAAATTGGGGCCGACTTAAAAATGGTTATCAAGAATAAGAATGATTTTGAAAAGATTGTTCATGAGAATCCGTTTAGAGAAGACTATCTTCATGATCGTGTGCATGTGATCCTTTATCAGGGATTTATCCAAAGTCTGCCATTAGAAAATTTGAAAGCTGACTACGGTGAGGAAGAAATTTGTGTAGGCGATCACTGTCTCTACCTCTATCTCCCTAGAACTGCAAAACGAAAAAAGCTCAATACCAACTATCTTGAAAAACTGTTTGGCGTGGATCTGACCATGAGAAAGCTAAATGTAGTGGAAAAGTTACTAACAAAATAGGAGAACAAGATGAACAGACGCGAAACAGTCGAATTTGTCAACATGTGCATGATTAAAAACGGAGATAAGGTTCTGGTTCAAGATCGAGTTAGTCCCGACTGGCCCGGTATTACCTTTCCCGGTGGTCATGTAGAGCGTGGGGAATCTTTTACCGAGGCAGTTATCAGAGAAGTCAAAGAAGAAACTGGACTGACCATATCCAAACCTCAACTTTGTGGTATCAAAGACTGGTACGATGACGGGGATTATCGGTATGTCGTCCTTTTTTACAAGACAGAACACTTTACTGGTGAACTCCAATCTTCAGATGAAGGTACTGTTTGGTGGGAAGAATTTGAAAATCTGTCTCATCTGAAACTTGCAACTGAGGATATGTCAGACATGCTGCGTGTTTTTTTAGAAGACGATCTCAGTGAATTCTTTTACTACAAAGACGGTGACGACTGGCTTTATGAGTTAAAATAAAAGAGCAGAAAAAAATGACCTGAGCTTCAAAAGTTAAATTTTGAAGCTCAGGTCATTTCTTAGTCCTTTTTAATCTGATAATAAATAAGGTCCGCAACGTAGTCTTTTCTCTCCACACCATTGGTAATGGTTTTTAGATAAGACATTCCCGCTTTTTCCATCACACGGCCTGAAGCTGGGTTGAGACTGGCATATCGTGCTCTGACTTTTTGAAAACCTGCTTGAGTAAAACAAAAGTCTAACACAGCTTTCAAGGCCTCTGTCATCATACCTCGGCCCCAATAGTTTTTTCCTAAAACATACCCAATTTCACAATAAGAATCATTCTCATCTATTTCAACGATACTGATATCTCCTATCACATGCTCAGGATCTTCTTTGAGACAAATGGCCCATTTGAAATAGTGGAGATTGGCATAGGAGGCAACCCAATTTCGAATCGAATTCCGAGTCACCTCTACATCAGGATGGGGATCCCAGGTAAGATAGGTCAGATTCTCAGCAGATGAAGCCCAATTTTGAAACATGGCTTCCGCATCATTCTCCACAAATCTTCTCAAAATCAAACGTTCTGTCTGTAATATTTGCGTACCGATTGCTTTCATGACACTGCCTCACTTTCTGATATATGGTTCTCTGTCAAATCTCCATTGAAACTTGTTTTTGCTTTCGAATCTCAATGCTCAAGCTAAAAATATCCACTGGGCCTCCTCGTTTTCCTGTTTCTAGACTCGGGGTAAAAAGGCCCCCCGGACCTTCTTCGCTTTCTCATTTCTAGGCTCAGGGTAAAAACCTCCACTGGAGGTTCCTCGTTTTCCCGTTTCTAGACTCGGGCTGAAAACCTCCACTGGAGGTTTTCACTCCCAAAAGTCATCAAATACGGTGATGGGTAGGTGGCGTTTATGTTGGCCTTTGTGCCACCAGTTTTCAATAGTCGCTTGGGCTTCTGGGCTGATTGTTTTGCCTTCTAGGTAATCATCAATTTCATTGTAAGTGACTCCAAGTGCGACTTCGTCTGCAATACCTGGTTTTTCTTCTTCCAAATCTGCTGTTGGGATTTTTTCATAAAGTGCTGGGTCTGCACCAAGTTCCTTCAAAAGTTGTTTTCCTTGGCGTTTATTGAGGCGGTAAAGAGGGAGAATGTCTGCACCACCGTCACCAAACTTGGTAAAAAAGCCTGTGATATTTTCCGCAGCATGGTCTGTTCCAATGACCGCTCCGCTATGGGCACCCGCAAGAGCATATTGGGCAATCATACGACTACGAGCTTTAATATTGCCCTTGTTAAAGTCTGAAACAGGACTTCCTGCCGCTTCAACTGCAGCTGTCATGGCATCAGCTGATTCCTTGATATTCACAACCAAGCTGACATCTGGTTGGATGAAAGCAAGAGCTTTTTGAGCATCTGCTTCATCAGCTTGCACGCCATATGGTAGACGGACAGCGATAAATTGGTAGCTGTCATCTCCTGTCTCAGCTCGCATTTCTTCCATCGCTAATTGCGCCAAGCGCCCTGCCAAGGTTGAGTCTTGTCCTCCAGAAATCCCTAGTACAAAGGTTTTGAGGAAGGGGTGTTTTTTCAAGTATCTCTTTAAGAAATCAATCGAACGACGAATTTCCTCCTGGGCGTCAATCACTGGTTTAACCCCTAGTTGCTGGATAATGGTTTCTTGCAAACTCATTCTTCTTCTCCTTCGCCAAGAGCTTCCTTGCGCATCTTGTCAATCAAGTCCATCTTATCTTGCCAAATATCACGCGCCAAATCTACTGGATAGTGCTGTGGATTGAGTACCCGTTTATACTCATCCCAAAGCTTGTCAAATTCCTTACGGGCATAGGCCTGAATGTCAGTCAAACTAGGCAAGTCATAAACTAATTTCCCTGCTTTGAAGATATCCACCAAGAGAGGAACGGCATCAAAGTTTCGAACGGTCTTCTTAATGTAAGTATAGGTCGGATGGAACATTTTGATTTCAGTCATGCTGGCAACATCCACACCGTCATAGGTGATGTAGTCACCTTCTGACTTGCCTTTTTCACGACTGGTAATGCGCCATACCTGCTTCTTACCTGGTGTCGATACTTTTTCAGCATTGCTTGAAAGCTTTATGGTATTGCGCATCTTACCAGTTTCATCTTCGATAGCTACAATCTTATAAACCGCTCCAAGAGCAGGCTGATCATAGGCCGTAATCAGCTTGGTACCTACTCCCCAAACGTCAATCTTAGCGTGTTGCATTTTGAGGTTAAGGATGGTATTTTCATCGAGGTCATTAGAAGCGTAAATTTTGGCATCTGGATATCCAGCCTCATCTAACTGTTGACGGACTTTCTTGGAAATGTAGGCAATGTCCCCAGAGTCGATCCGCACACCCATAAAGTTAATCTGATCACCCAGCTCACGCGCCACCTGAATGGCAGCTGGCACACCGATTCGCAACGTGTCATAAGTATCTACTAGAAAGACACAGTCACGATGGGTCGCCGCATAAGCCTTGAAGGCTTCATAGTCGTTTCCATAAACTTGTACCAAGGCATGGGCATGAGTCCCCAAGACAGGAATATCAAAGAGTTTACCAGCACGCACGTTGCTGGTTCCATTGGCGCCACCAATCACGGCTGCGCGTGTTCCCCAGATAGCCGCATCCATTTCTTGCGCACGACGTGTCCCAAACTCCATCAAAGGTTCATCTTCAATAACCGAACGAATACGAGCTGCCTTAGTAGCCACCAAGGTCTGGTAGTTGACGATATTCAAAAGAGCCGTTTCGACCAACTGACATTGGGCTAGAGGGCCTTCCACCTGCACAATCGGTTCATTAGCAAAGACCAAATCCCCTTCTTGGGCAGAACGAACGGTCAACTCCAACTGGAAATTGCGAAGGTAATCCAAGAATGCTCCATGATAGCCTAGCGACTCCAAGTAGTCAATATCACTATCTGAAAAGCGTAAGTCTTTAAGATAATGTACAATTCTTTCCAAACCAGCAAAAACCGCATAACCGTTGTTAAATGGTTGCTGGCGGAAGTAAACTTCAAAGACCGCCTTCTTATTGTGAATCCCTTGGTCAAAGTAAACTTGCATCATATTAATCTGGTACAAGTCCGTGTGCAATGTCAAACTATCATCTGGATACATCTGTTTTCCTTCTTCCTTCTTTATAAAGGTATGAACGTATTCTACCACTTTCACACCATCCGATAAATCAGTACTATTATAACACATTTTACCGAGATTGATAAAAAGCTAACAAGCTATTCTCCATTCTCCAGTTCATCTATATCTTGCTCAAACTTTTTTTGAGCCCATTCGCCATAACTTTTAAGGCCGAGATTGCCGATAAAAACCCAAGGAAGGTAAATCAGATAAGTAATGACCCAAGCAGACAAGTATTTAAAATTCAGAGGATTGTGCTGATAAATTTCGATATTGAATTGATAATTCTGCAACATCAAGAGAGTCGTAATAGCGAGAGTCACCAGCAAGCACCCTACAATCGTAAAATGAAAACGACTATAGTAGGTCACTCCAAGTTGTCGTGCACGATTGAAAAAGAAGAAAATTCCTAAAAGAAGGGTAACCAGAAGAATATCAGGATTAAAAAGAGCAGGTGCTAATACAGCCACCAAATAACTTAGAAGAATGAGCCCGATAAACACATGAAAAGACTCTGTCCCAGCTTTGTTAATCAGTTGTTCTTCTCTTTCGTCTAATAATTGATAATAAAAAAATCTATTTTTCATCTTCTTCCTCCCAAACTTGCTGATTTCTGCGATTCAAGTATAGGATAACTCTATCCATAGAATAACTCCCAACGAGATAGATGATAACTGCTAGAACCACTTTTAGAGAGTACTTCCAAGTCAATAGACTGACCAGTTCCTCGCGATTGCCTACGATATCAATCAATAAAATCACTATAGAAAATCCCAAAGCAGATAAAATTCTTTCTTTTCCAGTATTCTCAACAATATCTCGAATATCAATTCCCACATACATGCGGCGAATAATGGCATACAAACCTACTCCAATCAATAAAAGTAATTCTGGTGAATAGGATAGAAGCGTTAAATTAAAAATATAAACTTTGGCAAAAATTTCCAGTGCCAAAAATAGGCACATTCCCAAAAGAATTTCTCCTGAAATCTTTCCATCCAATTTTTCCGTACGTTCATCTTTGATAACAAGTTTTTTTCTATTTTTCATCTTCTTCCTCCCAAAATAGTTGGTCTAATGTTTTTCCTAAGCATCTGCAAATGGACTGGCAGAGGGAGAGACTCGGATTGTATTTCCCAGCTTCAATCAAGCCTATAGTCTGCCTAGTAACGCCCACAGCTTCGGCCAAATCCCCTTGTGTTAAATCACGCTCCACCCGAGCTAATTTTAACTTTAAATTTTTAGCCACTAGCGTCCTCCTTCACATTCTTAAAAAGTTGCGCTTCTTTTAAAAACATTATACCATATATCTAACTTAATGCAATATATAAATGTCATTTTGTAAGATTTTATTAACAAAAAAAACTCTCTACTACAAAAAATAGAGAGCATTGCCTTTAAATATAGGATTTCAAAATATCAACGACATCACTTCTTTTCTTGACCTGATGGGCCTTTATGCCCAATTTCTGAGCTGCGTTTGTATTGTCCTCAATATCGTCTAGAAAGACACAATTTGTAGGATCTAGCTGGTATTTATCGAGAATCTCCTTAAACATTACCAAATCAGGCTTTATAGCTTTTATATCATAGGATAAGACAAAGCCATCTAAAAGTTCTTTTAAGGGAGATAGTTGCTCTTCCAGCAAGTCATAAAATACCTTTGAGGTATTGGACAAGACAAAGATGCGATGCCCCTTTTTCTTTAGTTCTGACAAGACAGGAAAGACTTCCGTATAAATGTCAATGTAGCTAGGCCAGTTCCAGATAACTTCTTCGACCTTCTTTTGATAGGTCCTGCCAATCATTGACACAACTTTAAGCACCAACTCTTCTCTCGTCATGGTTCCAAGATCTAATCTTTCCCAAAGCCCCGACTGAAAAATGGCCTTATCTAAAATCAAATATTCTTCCTTCGTATCCGAAACACCTTGTAAAATCTTATCCTTGTTCCATTCTAATAAAACGTTGCCCATATCTAGTATGATATCCATTAGCCCACCTCCATAGTGATGTGAAGATTTCCTCTCTGCTTTATGCCTTCATGTTTACCTTACAAATCCTTTTGGTAATAATATCTTTGCCCTGTGTAGGGATAGTCTTGCAAGGTAAAGACTTCCTTGTAGCCATGCCTTTTATAAAAATCTGGCGCTTGAAACTGGTAAGTATTCACGAAAGCAAACTGACAGTTTCGTTTCTTAGCTTCACTTTCAACTTCCTGCAATAGTTTTGAACCGATTCCCTGTCCTCGCGATTCCTCTTTCACAAACAAATACTCGATTTCCAACCAATTTCCGAAAGTCTCTGCTACCAAGCCCGCCAAGAGATTGCCCTTTTCATCTTCGACATAAAGATTCAGTGGCTCGCTTTCAGCCTCTTCTCTTTTGGAACGATTATAAGCACGAATCAGATTTCCTATTTCTTGCGCTTTCTGGGACGCTTTATTTTCCAATCTAAAGTGCATCCAAACCTCCTTCGAACTGTTACAGCTTGATTATAATCTTATTTCAATAGACTGTCAAACTAAAAAGAACTCACCAAGCAAAGTTGATGAGTTCATGATTTATTTCCTAAATTTCCACTGGCTATAAATTCCGAAACCGATAATCCAGATAGCAGAACCAACTGCCCCCATGAAGGTAGACTCTTGTAAAAAGAGGGTTACAAAGACAAAAATAAAGAAGAGCATGGTTAAAGGATTTAAGAAACGATACTGAGGCATGAGGTAGCCATCCGCCATGAAGTCTTGTGACTTGCGGTATTTGAGATGAGCCACCATGATCAAGATATAAATCGCGATGTAAACACCTGATGAAGACGCCGTAATCAAAGCAAAGGCATCGGAAACACCTGGCAAAACATTGATAAAGGCAGCTAGAGCAATCAAGATTGCTGAGGCAATAATGGCATTTTGCGGAACATTGTGACGAGAAAGATTATCTGCCTTGATCGCTTTTAAGAAGCGATTGGGTGAATCATGGGCAATCTGGTAAAGGTGTCGCCCTGTTGAATAGAGGGTTGAATTAAGAGCAGATGCTGCCGACGTCAAAACAACGAAGTTAATCAGAGCTGCCGCCCACTTGATACCTGCTAGCTCAAAAACCGTTACAAATGGTGAATCTGAAGAAGCAAGTTCTCTCCAGGGAATGATAGACATAATGGCTAATAGGGCTCCACCATAGAAGAAGACAATTCGGAGGGGAATTTCTTTAACTGCTTTTGGCAAAACCTGACGAGGATTCTTGGTTTCAGAAGTTGTCACTCCGATAAACTCAATCATCAGATAGGCAAAAAATACCATTTGAAAAGCCATGACAAAGTTCATAACACCGTTTGGGAAAAGAGAGAACTGATTGCTGATATTTGCCAAACTTGCAGCACCATGCGGTGTCTCAAATCCTGTCAAAACCATAAAGGCTCCCGTTGCAATCATAGCTAAAATAGCCACAATTTTAACCATAGCAAACCAAAACTCGACTTCTCCAAAGAGCTTAACTGCAATCAGATTGACCAAGGCCAAAATCGTTAAAAAGACAATCTGGATCAGCCAACTAGGCCAGCTAGGAAACCAAAACTGAACATAATGCGAGATCGCAGTGATTTCTGCCATACCGATAAAGACAACAGACAACCAATAAGACCAAACCGAGAAATAACCCCAGCCTTTCCCCAAATGACGGGTGATAAAGTTGATAAAAGTATGTTGTTCTGGATCCTGGTAGAGCATCTCTCCAACAGCCCTCATCATCAAAAACATAAAGGCTCCTGTAATCATGTAAATCAGGATGATAGAAGGTCCAGTAAGGCTGATGGAGCGACCGGCACCTAGGAAAAGACCTGTTCCGATTGTTCCCGCAATAGCCATCACCTGAACATGGCGATTGGTTAATCCACGATCCATCTTATTTTTTTTCTTATTTTCACTCATATAGTCTCCTATTTTATTCAAAAAACCAAAAAGGAGTTGAGCAAGGCAAAGCCTCTACTACTCCTTTTTCATTCTATTTAGGCTGTTTTTTCAACCTTTAAGATTTTGACATCATAGCTACCAACTGGTGTTTCAATGGTCGCTGTATCACCAGTCTTCTTGCCGATCAAGGCTTGTCCAATTGGGCTCTCATTTGAAACCTTACCAGCAAAAGCATCTGCACCTGCGGAACCGACGATGATATAGACTTCTTTGTCATCTTCACCGATTTCTTGGATCGTTACAGTCTTACCGATTGCTACCTCATCTTGGGCAACTGCATCGCTATTAACGATTTCAGCATAGCGAATTTTTGTTTCTAGACTTGAAATTTGTCCTTCAACAAAAGCTTGCTCATCCTTAGCTGCTTCATACTCACTATTTTCTGAAAGGTCTCCGTAGGAACGAGCAATTTTGATACGTTCTACCACTTCAGGACGACGAACGAGTTTCAACTCCTCTAATTCTTTTTCTAGTTTTTCCTTCTCTTCAAGGGTCATTGGGTAAGTTTTTTCTGCCATTTTTCTCAACTTTCTTTTCTTAATTTGTTTTTAAAACAAAATTATGTGGAAAACCACATAATTTTAGTTTGAACTACTTGATTGGGTTAATTTGCTATTGATGTGTTCTGCAACGTTTTGATCATGTTCTTCTTTGGTCGTTGCAAAGTACACTTTACCATCTTCGACATTGGCTACAAAGTATAAGTAGTCACTCTTTGTCTGATTTACACTTGCTTCGATGGCATCCAGACTTGGACTGTCTACCGGTCCAGGCATGAGGCCAAGGTGTGTATAAACATTGTAAGGTGAATCAATCGTTGTATCAATTCCAGCATCATCCGCTAGGCTAATCTTTTGACCAAGCTTGCCTTGAGCATACAGGATAGCGATATTACTTTGAAGCGGCATACCGAGATTTAGGCGATTATAGAAGACACCAGCAATTTTCTTGCGGTCTTCCGTCTTGGCACCTTCTTTTTCAACAAGAGAAGCGATACTGAGCAATTCATTGACAGTCAGATTCTTTTCTTTGATCGTAGCGTAATATGGTGACAAGGCTTTATCCATAGCAGCTAACATCTCATCAATCAAACTTTCAACTGTAGTGCTTTCTTTGATGGTATAAGTTGCTGGGAAAAGGTAACCTTCTAGGCGATAACGAACCCCGCTATCTTTTGTTGGTAGACTTCCAAGCAAGTTTGGATACTTGGCTACTAATTGTGAGATAAAGGTCTCATCTTGAGCTTTTGCCAAGAAAGCATCCGCAGTAAGCGGCTCTTTAAATTCACCTTGAAGTTGCCCTACTGTTTGAGCGATTTGCTCTAATGTATATCCTTCTGGAATTGTCAGGCTTGCAAGAGCTGGTTCTTGAGGTTCAGGAGTTCCACCTTTTTGCAATTCTTGGATCAATTCATCTGTACTCATGCTCTTCTTCAAGTTGTAATAACCTGATTTTAAGTCTGCACTCTTATATTTAGCATACAAACTAAAGATAAGTCCATGTTTTACCAAACCAGATTTTTCCAAAGTGCTCCCAATTTCTTGAATATTTGAACCTTCTGGGATTTGAACCGTTACGTAGTCCTTAGAGCTCGCATCAACTGGTTTTAAGGATTCTTGAACGTATCCATAACCAAAGAATCCACCAATACCTACGAGCACTAGGAGAACTAGGAAAGTTAGCAAGCAACCTTTGGCTTTTGATTTCTTCTTTTTCTTAGCTGGTTTTACTCCTTCACGGCGACTACGACTTGGAGAATCTGTTAGGTTATCAACTTTCTCAACTGGAGCAGGGACTACATTCTCCACAACAGGAGGGACTGATTCTTCTTTATTGTCATCCATTTTATAGGAAACAGCCACTTTAGTTGGAGTAGTATTAAACTCTTTCTCTTCCTTTTTAGGCTCTACAGCATCAATCTTGGCTGGTGCAGGCTCTTCTAGTTTTGACTCTTCTGGTTCTGGTGCTGGTGCTGTCACTTCGCTTGATTCAAAACTTGGGCGTGGTGGCACACTTGGGGCATTTTTAAGGATTTCATCGACAGTTGACAGAGAGTCTACCATTAAATCTTCTGTGGCAAGATTTGATTCTTGTTCAGAAGGGGCAGGTGGAGTTACTTGAGAAGATGGAGTTGGTGGGGTAGTTGGACTTTCATCCTCTTTTCCTCTTCTTTCTCTCTCTCTGACTCTCTCTAAATCGCGTAAAATCTGTTCTTTAAAGCTTAATGTTTCTTCTTCTCTTGATTTCTCGCTCAAAAGCTTTACCTCCTTGTTGGCAATCCATAACATTATATCTTAAAAGTCGCAGAAAAGCAACAAAATATACCTTTCTCCAACTATATTTCTTGTTTTCAAGGCTTCCAAACCATGTTATACCAAGTCTCACCTGCATAGGTGGACTGGGATATTCCTTCATTAACAAATCCATGTTTTTCGTAATAGGAGATAAGGTAATCATGACAGGTCAGGTTAATGCCTTCTCGTTCATGTTCTAAAGCGACTTCCTTCAGAGCACTTAACAGTTTTTTCCCCACTCCCAAAGCTTGCGCTTCCTTAGCTATGGAGAGACAGGTCACAGAAATATAACCTCCAGGTTTATGGCTATAGTCTTTTATTTCTTCTGTAAAGGACTGATCTTGTAGATGACGATGTGGGACGACCGGACCTTCAATGTAGCCAAGGATACGTCCCTCTTTTTCAGCGACGAGAAAGCTGGTCTGAATTTCCCGCAAATGGGCCTCAAAGACCGAACGAGGAATGGCTTCTTCAAGGGAGAAATTCTCCAGCTCTATCTCTAAAATACGATCTAAATCCGAAAATCTTGCTTGTCTGATTTTCATATTTCCTCCTGATAAAAAGGATTAGCCCAAGTCAGATACCATTCAGAACCACTGCCATAATGACTCCCTGTCACTTCTTCCTCAACAAAGCCATTCATTTCAAAATATGATAGTAACTCATCAGGACTTTGCAAAAGAATACCTTGGTAATCTAGCTCGACAGTCACTTGTTTCAAGCTGGCAAGGAGAAGAGTTCCCAAACCTTGCCCAAGACGGTCTGGATGAATGGCTAGATGCTTGATTTCAAGGCTCGCGCTTGTTTGAGTGTGAGTTCCTGACAATTCAGCCCCAAGAATATAGCCCACAAGCTGGTTTTCATCTCTAGCTACAAGAAAGGTACCCGCAGTCTTGCGGATACTCTCTTCTAAGGATTGGAGGCTAAGTGACTCTTCTGATGAAGGATTGGCTTCTTCAATCGCCAACATTTCGTCTAAATCTGATAAGGTGGCTTGCCTTATAGTGATTGGAATTTCCATCTGGTTTTCCTTATTGGACATTGCTTGTCAAGTTAGACAAAAGACCTTCAAATGAGTACTCATAGGTTTGGATGTCTCCGGCACCCATAAAGACATAGACAGCATTGTCATGGTCTAGGAGTGGCGATACATTTTCAACGGTGATGACTTGGTTTTTCTTAGTGATCTTGCTTGCTAGATCTTCTACCTTGACATCTCCGTGATCTACCTCACGTGCTGATCCATAGATTTGCGCTAAGTAGACTGCATCTGCCTGATTCAAGGCTTGGGCAAAATCATCCAACAAGGCGATGGTTCTTGTAAAGGTATGCGGTTGGAAGATTGCTACGATTTCCTTGCTTGGGTATTTCTGACGAGCCGCATCCAAGGTCGCGATGATTTCTGTTGGATGGTGGGCAAAGTCATCAATGATCACTGTATCATTGACAATTTTCTCAGTGAAACGACGCTTGACACCCGCAAAGGTTTTCAAGTGTTCACGCACCAAGTTCAAATCAAATCCTGCTGTGTAAAGAAGACCAATAACAGCTGTCGCATTCATGATATTGTGACGACCAAAGGTTGGAATGTGGAATTGTCCCAATTCTTGACCACGGAAGTGAACTGTAAAGGTTGATCCAGTCGTAGAACGAAGGAGATCACTAGCTACAAAGTCATTGCCCTCAGCTTCAAACCCATAGTAATAGATTGGCGCATTGGCTGTGATCTTACGCAACTCAGCATCCTCACCGTATACAAACAAACCTTTGGTAATTTGTTTGGCATAGTCGTTAAAGGCATTGAAAACATCCTCTAGACTTGTAAAGTAGTCTGGATGATCAAAGTCAATGTTGGTGATGATAGAGTATTCTGGATGGTAAGGCATGAAATGGCGCTCGTATTCGTCTGATTCGAAGACAAAATATTTAGCATTTTCTGAACCACGACCTGTCCCATCACCAATCAAAAAGCTGGTGTCTGTGATGTGAGACAAGACGTGTGACAACATACCAGTCGTTGAAGTTTTCCCATGTGCTCCTGCCACTCCCATGCTGACAAAGTCGCGCATAAAGCTACCTAGGAATTCGTGGTAACGTTTGTAGCTGATACCATTTTGATCTGCATAGGCGATTTCAACGTTGTTATCTGGACGGAAGGCATTTCCAGCGATAATCTCCACATCACCTTGTAGGTTCTTTTCATCAAAAGGAAGAATCGCAATTCCTGCCTGCTCTAGTCCACGTTGAGTAAAGTAGTACTTTTCAACGTCTGACCCTTGAACCTTATGCCCCATTTGGTGCAACATCAAGGCCAAGGCACTCATCCCTGATCCCTTGATTCCAATAAAATGATATGTTTTTGACATGCTTTTCTCCCTTATTCAGTGATTCTTGTCAGATTCAACTCTTGGGCAACCTGACGTTCCTGTTCTGTTTGCTTATTCTTTTTATTATAGATTTGACTCTTCTTTAGAAAATCATAGTTGTTCTTTTTATTTTTTCCCGTTTGGGTTTTCGGAGTTGGAGTCGCCACTTGGCCAACCTCTTCAGCTAGAATATAGTGAGACTGGATCAAGTTTTTGCTAAACTTGGCAAACTCACCTGGATTTTCCTTTTGAAATGGTGCTGTTGGTTGGCTTCCATGACGAGCATGTGTGGAAGAAGAATGACGTCTGGTATGATTAACGTCTTGCGTCAAGTATTTGGCTGAACGTTTCTTTTTTAGATCCGCACGCGCTTCTTCTCGAGCCATCTCAGCATAAGTCTTTTCAACTTTTTTTACTTCTGGAGCTGGTTCTGGCTTTTTGCTAACCACAGGAGCAACTACACTAGCTTTCTCAACAATAGGAGACCATTCTAAATAGTTTTTATCGCGGTAATCGCCTTTGATATTGCTGATAAAGTCAGACTCATCATACAAGTCCATGACTGGCATTTCGGTCAGCATGATCTCATCATCTGACACCAATGGAAATCGATCTTGTTTCATTTTGTATTTCCTTTCAACACTTCATTATAGCGTATTGTCTTGATTTTTCAAGTGCTGGCTTCAGAAATTCCCAAAATTTCACGAATTTCTGCCAGATTAAGACTCGCACGCGACTCCGTACCATCTAAAACTTGGGAAACCAAATGTTTCTTTTGTTCTTGAAGTTCTTGGATTTTCTCTTCAATGGTTCCCTTGGTAATCAAACGATAGACCTCGACCATCTGCTCCTGCCCCATGCGGTGGGCTCGTCCGATAGCCTGTGCTTCGACAGCGGGATTCCACCAGAGGTCAACCAAAATAACCGTATCAGCTCCCGTTAGATTGAGACCAACACCACCCGCCTTCAGAGAGATGAGAAAGGTGTCTCTTTCTCCTTGATTAAAGGCCTTGGTCATCTCTTGTCTGTCTTGAGCAGGAGTTGAGCCTGTAATTTTAAAAGAAGTCAAGCCCAAGTCTGGGAGTTCTTGCTCGATTTTTTCCAACATCCCTTTGAACTGGGAGAAAATCAAGACTCGATGCCCACCAGCAGCCACTTGTAGCAATAAATCTCGGAGACTATCCAATTTACCACTAGCTCCTTGGTAATCGTCCATAAAGAGTGCTGGAGTATCGCAGATTTGGCGCAATCGCATGAGACCAGATAAGATTTCTACCCGACTTCTCTGGAATTCTTTATCTGTCACTTGAGCTAGGCGGTCTCGCATCTGTTGCAACTGGGCCAGATAAATGGCCTTCTGCTGGTCTTCCAGTTCGTTTTTATAGACGACTTCAATCAAATCAGGCAGTTCTGTTAGAACTTCTTCTTTCTTACGTCTCATGACGAAGGGCTTAATAAACTGCGCCACTCGCTCAGCTGGTAATTTCATAAACTCTTTCTTGTTCGGCAAGAGCCCTGGAAGTACAATTTGAAAGATAGACCACAACTCTCCTAGATGGTTTTCTATGGGCGTACCTGACAATGCAAAGACTGCTGGCACCACAAACTGGCGCAAACTCTGAGCAATCTTGGTTTGAGCATTTTTCATGACCTGGGCTTCATCTAAAAAGAGAAAATCAAAGGACATCTCTTGATAAAGCTCGCTGTCTTGACGAAAGGTGGCATAGCTAGTCACATAGATTTGGTGATTTTCAGAAAGAATCGCTTCTCGATTCGCTTTCAAACCATGAACGACAGCCACATCCAACTGTGGGGCAAATTTCCTGAATTCATCTGCCCAGTTGTAGATTAAACCTGACGGCGCTAAAATCAAGACCCGACTATCTTCTGTCACCTGACTAGTCAAAAAAGCGATGGTTTGCAGTGTTTTTCCCAGTCCCATATCATCTGCTAGGATGCCACCAAAGCCATAGCGGTAAAGCATCTGAAGCCAACGGACTCCCTTTTCTTGATAGTCTCTCAAACTCGCCTGCACCTGTATATCTCCCAAAGGAAAGTCCTCTGGATGAGTCAAATCATGAGCTAAATGCTGAAATTCCTCTGTGAAGGAGATCCTGTCTCGACCTTCAAAAAGCTGAGAAAGGCTATAAGCCAGAGATTTCCGAGCTTGAAAAGAACCATCTTTTAGCTCAACCCCCAGTTCCTGTAAATTTTGACGAATCTGCTTGGTTTCCTCATCAAAAAAGTACACTTGGTCAGAAGAACTGATATAGAAATCCTGATTGCTGGTCAGGGCTTTAAGAGCTTGATCAATCTCTTCTTGGGCAATCCCTTGGAAATCAAATTGGATTTCCAACAGTCCCCCCTTAGACTCGATCTGAACCTGAGGAGCTTGGACACTGTAGAGCTGATTTATCTCATCAGACAAGAAAACCTGACCCAACTTCTCAAAAGCAGGAATCGTATGTTGAAAGAAAGCATAAACCGATTCTGGTTTCAAAGCCTGTCTCCAAGACTGAAAATCAGCCTCAAAACCAGCCCCTAAACTAACTTGAAATATCTGGCTTTCTACGGCAGCATCGCTAGCGAAAGGTAATTCTTCCATCTGTTGATGACTAGTCACCTGAATATCTCCATAATCAAACTCGATATCCAAGCGGATACGACCATCCTCCTCCTTATTAAAGTAAAAGATTGGTGAAAACTGTCTAATTTGCAAACGCTCGGGAGCAGAAACCGTGCCCAGCTGCCCAAACAAAGACAGACAGGCGGCCAAACGGTCACGATCACTGTTGTCAAACTGGAGGCATTTTCTCCCTCTTTCCTCCCGAGGGAGCTCCTTGAGTTCCTTCAAAAGAGTTATCTGATTAGGGGTCAAGAAATAAACATTTCCTTTACGAAAGAGAACCGCTCCCCCATAAAACACGTTGACTCGCTCACTTTCAGAAATCTCCATCTCAAAATAATCAGGATACTCCTGCACAGAAAAAGAGAAAAGGTTTGCTTCTGGATCTAAATCATGAAAGAGAAGATTTTCATAACTAATAATCTGGTGTTCAAAATGAAAATCTTCCAAGTTCATCAGCAACTCCACTCCCTGCTCAAAAAAGGTCAGAGGAAAAAAGAGGTGACGACCTTGATTGGGGAAAAAGAGATCTTGACTCAGTCCCTCCTCAATCAAGCCACATAAGAAAGTAAGAACATCTTGACTAGCTGTATCAAAAGCATTCCAAGACAAGTCATTCTCGTAGTGTTTCCCAATCATATATGGCTTTCGGTGGACTAAGACCTTCAAAAAGAGTGGAATATCACGGATGACGTAATATTTTTGACTCTCAAGCAAACCGATTCGGAGAGTCCAAAGGAGGCGATTGGTTCCAGCTTCCACCTGGCCTTGAGCCGACAAAGTGTAGATTTTCTCTCTCTTCTGAGGTTGGATACGCTCCAAAAAACTTCCACCAAAACTAACCTTGGTTTCAACTTCTTCTTGCTCTTCATATCCTTTTTCTAAGGCTTGTAAAATCACCTGGCCTTCTTCATCGTTCTTCAGATAATGCTCGAGCGCTGCGAGGTGAACACAGTAACCTCTTTTTTGGAAAAAATCACAAGCACAAAAAACAAGATCATCCTCTAAACTGTAGCGCAAGTCTTCTCCCGCCACACGTGTATAGAGTCGGTTCCCTTTTTCCTTGATGATCTCAATCTTGCCCGTCTCATAGAGGGTGATTCCCTCCATGCGCAACTTTCCTGGAATCAATTTAGCCATAATTTCCCCTTTATCTTATCTCTTCATTATACCACATTTTCCCTTATGAAAATAGCCTTCTAGGAAGACTTTTCTCCTAGAAGGCTCGATTTTAAAGTGTATCAAAAGTGGTCACGATGCGTTGGCAAACCTCTTCCAGTACTGACTTCGGCATAGCTACATTGAGGCGGGCATGAAGAGTTCCCTCCTCTCCAAAGTCCAAACCTCGGTTCAAGATAACCTTGGCTTCATTCTTCAAAAGCTCTTGCAAGCGGTCATCCGTTAGATCATAGTCTGAAAAATCAAGCCAGATTAAGTAGGTACCTTGCGGTTTCATGACCTTAATCTTAGTTTCGTTGCTCAAGACATCCACTACATAGTTAATGTGGTCCTCGATGACTTCTTTTAGCTCTCCTAACCAGTCCTTACCATAACGGTAGGCAGCTTCTGTCGCCAAATACCCCAAGCCTGAGATTTCATGTTGGTTATTGGTCAACTGGCGTTTTTGGAAAGCAACACGAAGCTTGGAATTTTCAATAATTGCATAGGAATTCTTGGTCCCAGCAATATTAAAGGTCTTAGTGGCACTGCTCAAGATAAGGGCAAAGTCTTTAAAAGCAGGATCAATGGTATTAAAAGACTGGTGTTTGTGACCAAAGAGTGCCAAATCTTGGTGAATCTCATCTGAAACCAACAAAACACCGTGTTTTTGGCAGAGACGGCCAATCTTTTCTAACACTTCCTTTTCCCAAACACGTCCACCAGGATTGTGGGGATTGCAAAGGATATAAAGCTTCACATCCTCTTCCACCAATTCCTTCTCCAACTGGTCAAAGTCAATCTCAAACATCCCGTCCTTTTCCACCAAAGAATTGGTAATCAATCTGCGATTGTTGAGTTTGACACTGCGGGCAAAAGGTGGATAGACCGGTGTGTTAATCAGAACAGCCTCTCCTTCTTTTGTAAAGGCTTGAATAGCTGTTGAAATAGCTGGTACCACTCCCTCGATAAATACGAGGGCATCCTTGTCAAAGTGATACTCGTGTTGACTGGCTTCCCATTCCTGAACCGATTCAATCAAAGCATCGCTAGCATAGGTATAGCCATAGACCAACTGATCTGCGTAGGCTTGTACAGCTTGTCGAACCTCAGGCAAAACCACAAAGTCCATATCCGCTATCCAGGCTGGTAAAATTTCTCGATCAGCTTCCGCTTCTTTCCATTTATAGGTATGGTGCCCAAAACGATTGGGCAGGCTTGTAAAATCATATTTTCCCATATCTGTCTTATCCTTCCAAGGCTTGGCGCAAGTCCGCAATCAAATCTCTAGCATCCTCAATCCCAATAGACAAGCGCAGGAGGTCATCTGTTAAGCCATAAGAATGGCGCACTTCTGCTGGAATATCCGCATGGGTCTGCGTCGTTGGATAAGTAATGAGACTTTCTACCCCACCCAAACTTTCTGCAAAAGAGAAGACCTTGAGGCTGTTCAATATGTGAGGAATACGTTTCTCATCCACTACTTTAAAGGAAATCATACCCCCACGTCCTGTATAGAGCACTTCCTTGACAGCAGGTGAAGCCTTCAAAAAGGCAACCACTTCTTGGGCATTGGCTGTAGAACGCTCCATACGAAGAGACAAGGTCTTAAGACCACGAATCAACTGATAACTATCAAACGGTGACAAGACCGCCCCTGTCGTATTAAGATTGTAGAATAGTTGTTCATATAGTTCTAAACTATTAGTCACAACTACCCCAGCTAAGACATCATTGTGCCCTGCAAGGTACTTGGTTGCCGAATGAAGGACAATATCCGCACCATCTTCGATTGGTCGTTGGTAAATCGGACTGTAGAAGGTATTGTCTACGACTACTTTAGCACCCTTGTCATGAGCTAGTTTGGCTAGTTTTGCAATATCAAATTCCAACATCAAAGGATTGGTTGGCGTTTCGATGTAGAGAACATCCACATCATTTTCCAGCTCAGCAATCAACTCTGCTTCCGTATTGGCATAGGTAAAATGGAAACGGCCTTCTTGCTCCACTTGGTTGAACCAACGGAAAGAGCCCCCATAAAGGTCACGAACAGCCAATACTTTACTCCCTACTGGAAAGACACTAAAGGCCAGTACAATCGCAGCCATACCTGAGCTTGTCGCTAGGGCATAATCTGCTGACTCAATAGCCGCCAAGACCTCCTCCGCCTTACTGCGAGTTGGATTTTTAGTACGCGTGTAGTCAAATCCCGTAGATTGACCGAACTCTGGATGCTGATAAGTGGTTGAAAAATGAAGCGGTGTCACCAAGGCACCTGTCGCTTCATCTGACTTGATACCCGCCTGGGCCAGAATTGTGTTAATGTGTCGTTCTTTGCTCATACAATACCTCCAAATCTATAGTAACTATTGTACCACTTATTTGCATCAAGTCATTTTCTTCTTTTCAAGAGCTAGTTATAGTTTCAAACTATACAAAAACGATAGTTTCCTAAGAAACTATCGTTTATCCTGTTGAATAGACTGGTTATTTAACGTGTTTTGCCAGTTCTTCTTGGGCTTTTTTATTTGATTCTTCTTTTTCTTTTAGCCATTTTTCTTTCGCTTTTTCATACTCATCAGCCGTTACAGTCTTATCTTGTAACTTGAGGTACTTGTATGATTCGACACCCTTATTTCCAGCTTGTGAGAATGGCGATGAGAATGGAACTGTCTTTCTTAAGGTCGGTGTTCCACCCTGAGAAACGTTTGGAATTGCAAGGGCGCTATCAACGAGCCAAGCTTGAATTTCAGCATATTTTTCATAACGTTTTGCTGGTTCTTGCTCCTTGTTCGCTTCTTCTAGCATTTGAGTGTAAGTATCCAGACCAACTGCCTTAGCCTTGTCATTGACCTCACCTGGTTCTAGACCAATGTTTTGCAACATACCACCGTTATTGACATTTAAGATATCAAGATAACTTGATGGATCCAAGTAGTCCGCACTCCAACCGCCATTATAGATATCAAAGTCTTTTTGAGCTGCAGTTTGAGCTAGGTAGCTAGAGTTGTCAAAGTCATCTGTTGATAGCTGTTGGATATCGATAACCACATTCTCAGCTCCTAGAACAGATTCGATGGATTGTTTCAAAGAACTTGCTTCAAGTACACCTTTTTTAGCTGATTGGTCAACAGATACATCCAAGTGGATTGGGAATTGCACACCCTTAGCTTCCAATTCTTTCTTAGCTTCTGCAAATTTAGCCTTAGCCTTGTCAGGATTGTAGTATGGATCTTGCGCATCTGCAAAATTGATTCCTTGCCATTCTTGACCATAGTTGACCATCTTTTCTGAAACAACATCGCCAAAGTCTTTTCCGTTGATACTTACAAATGTTGGAGGTACAACCAAGTTACGAATAATCTTCGTTGCTCCGTCCTCCCCTTGAGATTGTGCTCCATAGGCTGTACGGTTATAAGCATAGTTGAAGGCTTGACGGAAGTTTTTATTCAGAACTGCTTCTTGGGTTGATTTCTTTTCGATATCTGATGTTTTAGACGTGAAATTATAAGATTTTCTGTCCAAGTTGAAGTTCAAGTAATAAGAAGTTGCGTTTTGCATACTATAGATGATATTATCCTTGTTCTTCTCTTTAATGCCTTCAAAGCTTGAGCTATTTGGATAGAGACGCGCGTAGCTGTATACTCCTTCTACAAAGTTACGTGCTAGTGCATCTTGATCACTACCATCATAATAGGCCAATTTCACATCATCCACAAAGACATTTTTTTCATCCCAGTAGTTGGGATTTTTCTTGAATTCGATAACAGATTTTGAAACAAAAGATTTCATTAAGAAAGGTCCATTGTACAAAATACTAGAAGGGTCTACCTTACCAAAGTCATCCCCTTTTGATTTTAAGAAATCTGCATTGACAGGGAAGAGAATGGTTGAAGTTGTTTTAGAATTCCAATAAGATTCTGGACGTGTCAAAGTGTACTGAACCGTTTGGTCGTCAATCGCCTTAACACCGACAGTTGAAAAGTCAGTTGTTTTCCCGTTGATATAGTCATCCAAACCTGCTACCGAGTCTTGAACCAGGTACAAGGCTTCGGATTTTTTATCAGCAGCATATTTCAAACCTGTCACAAAGTCTTGGGCCGTTACAGGGGCGTATTCTTCACCCTCATAAGTATACCATTTTGCATCCTTACGCAATTTGTAAGTATAGGTCAAACCGTCCTGAGAAACAGTCCAATCCTCTGCCAACGATGGAACATAGTTACCGTATTGGTCATTTTCCATCAACCCATCCACCAAATTGGTCACGATGTCATTGGTTGTTGCACGGTTTTCTGCAAGATAGTTCAAACTAGATGGATCACTAGAGTAAACATAATTGTATGTTTTAGATGAACTTGCTGAGTTCCCACATGCGCTTAGTAGGATACCCGCGCTTAACACGACACTTGCCAGTGTCAGATACTTGGCCTTAGACTTTTTCATTTCCAGAACCTCCTGTTTTAGATATTTGCCTTATTATACAGCTTTAGTTTTATTTAGTCAAGTAATTCCTGTCACAAAAGGTCGAAATTATATTATTTTCTCTACAAATTTTAGAATTTTATCTATTTCGTTAGGTATATGCAATACGTAGTGTAATATTTTTACCTCTTATTCCTAAGTGCTTTAAAAGCTGTCTTGTAATTTGAATATTCTTTTTGACGGTGATTAATAAACAGTAAGACATCATTAAGTTCTTTGGAAGGTTTAGAAATGGAAATCCATCAAAAATAAAATTGATGGGCATCCACTCCTTTTCAGACGCTATTTCAAACTTTTCTTAAATCTAAATCCTATATCAATAATATCCTTGAATCCCTTCATTTCAATACTAAGTTGGAAGCAATCAGCAAGAATATAAGATATCTAGTATTTGATTTTCAAAAATTTAGAGTGATAATTCTCGTTACTTTGAATATTAGAAAAGAGAGAATCAATCTGACTCTCTCTCATGCTTAGTTAGATGTCACTCTCCACAGTTGACAAAGATCCAAAAACCCCAGATAGCCTTAGGCCATCTGGGGTTCTTGTTTTCATCGCTAAAATGATATCAACAATTTCATTTTAGTCGATTTTTGGGACTTAGTCTTCTAAATCCATTTCAGAAGCTGCTGATTTCTTCTTGCCAAGAAGAGAGGCAGTTGCCAAGGCAGCTACTCCTAATCCAAGACCAGCAAATTGGTTACTTGCAGTTCCTGTATTTGGAAGTTTTCTACCGTTTGAACGTCCTGGTCCAGCAGGTTGTTGTGCAGGAGCTTGTGAGTGG
Source organism: Streptococcus oralis subsp. dentisani (assembly GCF_007475365.1). Taxonomy (NCBI): domain Bacteria; kingdom Bacillati; phylum Bacillota; class Bacilli; order Lactobacillales; family Streptococcaceae; genus Streptococcus; species Streptococcus oralis. Next base: position 920,464 of record NZ_CP034442.1, read on the forward strand.
TTCAATGCACTTGAGATTGAAGCACTGTCAGACAAGCTAGCTGAGGTACTTGCGCTGTTGCTCAAGCTTGTGCTTGCTGATTCAGATGCACTGATTGAAGCAGATACACTGTTGCTCAAGCTTGCTGAAGTTGAGGCATTGCCTGAACCATTGCTTGTACTTGTTGAACCTGAACCACTACCTGAGTTGTTGCTTGCGCTGATTGAAGCAGAAGCTGATTGGCTTGCTGATACAGATGCTGAAGTGCTTTGACTTGCAGATACTGATGCGCTAGCTGATTGACTAGCTGAGCCATTGCTTGTGCTTGTTGAACCTGAACCGCTACCTGAGTTGTTGCTTGCACTGATTGAAGCTGAAGCTGATTGGCTAGCTGATACAGACGCTGAAGTGCTTTGACTTGCAGATACTGATGCGCTAGCTGATTGACTAGCTGAGCCATTGCTTGTGCTTGTTGAACCTGAACCGCTACCTGAGTTGTTGCTTGCACTGATTGATGCAGAAATGCTGTCACTCAAGCTTGTGCTTGTTGAGACTGACTCACTTGCGCTGATTGATGCTGAAGTACTATCGCTCAATGACACACTTACTGATTTGCTGAGTGAAACTGATTCACTTGCACTTACAGATTCAAGGTAGCTAGGAAGGTTAAACTCTGGCTTAGATTCGCTTGTTGGATCACCCTTACTATAGCTGAATGAGTTAGATTGTTGTGACGCACTTGTACTCAAACTACTTGAAACGCTATTGCTAAGTGATGTAGATGTGCTTACGCTGTTACTCAAGCTTACTGAAGTACTTGTTGAAACTGAAGTACTACTTGAGTTGTTGCTTGCTGATTCAGATGCACTGATTGAAGCAGACACGCTGTTGCTCAAGCTTGTGCTTGCTGATTCAGATGCACTGATTGAAGCAGATACACTGTTGCTCAAGCTTGTGCTTGCTGATTCAGATGCACTGATTGAGGCAGATACGCTGTTGCTCAAGCTTGTGCTTGCTGATTGGCTAGCACTGATTGAAGCAGATACGCTGTTGCTCAAGCTTGTGCTTGCTGATTGGCTAGCACTGATTGAAGCAGACACGCTGTTGCTCATGCTTGTGCTTGCTGATTCAGATGCACTGATTGAGGCAGATACGCTGTTGCTCAAGCTTGTGCTTGCTGATTGGCTAGCACTGATTGAAGCAGATACGCTGTTGCTCAAGCTTGTGCTTGCTGATTGGCTAGCACTGATTGAAGCAGACACGCTGTTGCTCATGCTTGTGCTTGCTGATTCAGATGCACTGATTGAGGCAGATACGCTGTTGCTCAAGCTTGTGCTTGCTGATTGGCTAGCACTGATTGAAGCAGATACGCTGTTGCTCAAGCTTGTGCTTGCTGATTGGCTAGCACTGATTGAAGCAGATACGCTGTTGCTCATGCTTGTGCTTGCTGATTGGCTAGCACTGATTGAAGCAGATACGCTGTTGCTCAAGCTTGTGCTTGCTGATTCAGATGCACTGATTGAAGCAGATACGCTGTTGCTCATGCTTGTGCTTGCTGATACTGAAGCACTGATTGAAGCAGATACACTGTTGCTCAAGCTTGTGCTTGCTGATTGGCTAGCACTGATTGAAGCAGATACGCTGTTGCTCAAGCTTGTGCTTGCTGATTGGCTAGCACTGATTGAAGCAGACACGCTGTTGCTCAAGCTTGTGCTTGCTGATTCAGATGCACTGATTGAAGCAGATACGCTGTTGCTCATGCTTGTGCTTGCTGATTGGCTAGCACTAATTGAAGCAGATACGCTGTTGCTCAAGCTTGTGCTTGCTGATTCAGATGCACTAATTGAAGCAGATACGCTGTTGCTCAAGCTTGTGCTTGCTGATTCAGATGCACTGATTGAGGCAGATACGCTGTTGCTCAAGCTTGTGCTTGCTGATTCAGATGCACTGATTGAAGCAGATACGCTGTTGCTCAAGCTTGTGCTTGCTGATTGGCTAGCACTGATTGAAGCAGACACGCTGTTGCTCAAGCTTGTGCTTGCTGATTCAGATGCACTGATTGAAGCAGATACGCTGTTGCTCAAGCTTGTGCTTGCTGATTGGCTAGCACTAATTGAAGCAGATACGCTGTTGCTCAAGCTTGTGCTTGCTGATTCAGATGCACTAATTGAAGCAGATACGCTGTTGCTCAAGCTTGTGCTTGCTGATTCAGATGCACTGATTGAGGCAGATACGCTGTTGCTCAAGCTTGTGCTTGCTGATGCGCTAGTTGATTGGCTAGCTGATACTGATGCGCTAGTTGATTGACTTGCAGATACAGACGCTGAAGCTGATTGGCTAGCTGATACTGATGCGCTAGCTGATTGGCTTGAGCTTACTGATGCGCTAGTTGATTCACTTGCTGATACAGATGCTGAAGCTGAAGCGCTTTGGCTAGCTGATACTGATGCTGAAGCTGATTGGCTTGCAGATACTGATGCGCTAGTTGATACAGATGCTGAAGTTGATTCACTTGCAGATACTGATGTGCTTGCTGATTGGCTTGAGCTTACTGATGCGCTAGTTGATTCACTTGCTGATACAGATGCTGAAGCTGAAGCGCTTTGGCTAGCTGATACTGATGCTGAAGCTGATTGGCTTGCAGATACTGATGCGCTAGTTGATACAGATGCTGAAGTTGATTGACTTGAGCTTACTGATGCGCTTGCTGATTGGCTAGCTGATACAGATGCTGAAGTTGATTCACTTGAGCTTACTGATGCGCTTGCTGATTGGCTTGCACTTACAGACGCTGAAGCACTTTGGCTAGCTGATACAGATGCTGAAGTTGATTGACTTGAGCTTACTGATGCGCTTGCTGATTGGCTAGCTGATACAGATGCTGAAGTTGATTCACTTGAGCTTACTGATGCGCTTGCTGATTGGCTTGCACTTACAGACGCTGAAGCGCTTTGGCTAGCTGATACTGATGCTGAAGCTGATTGGCTTGCAGATACTGATGCGCTAGTTGATTGACTTGCAGATACTGATGCTGAAGTTGATTGGCTTGCACTTACAGACGCTGAAGTTGATTGACTTGCAGATACTGATGCTGAAGCTGATTGGCTAGCTGATACAGACGCTGAAGCTGATTGGCTTGCAGATACAGACGCTGAAGCACTTTGGCTAGCTGATACAGATGCTGAAGTTGATTGACTTGCAGATACTGATGCGCTAGTTGATTCACTTGCTGATACAGATGCTGAAGCTGATTGGCTAGCTGATACAGATGCTGAAGTTGATTGACTTGAGCTTACTGATGCGCTTGCTGATTGGCTAGCTGATACAGATGCTGAAGTTGATTCACTTGCAGATACTGATGTGCTTGCTGATTGGCTAGCACTAATTGAAGCAGATACGCTGTTGCTCAAGCTTGTGCTTGCTGATTCAGATGCACTAATTGAAGCAGATACGCTGTTGCTCAAGCTTGTGCTTGCTGATTCAGATGCACTGATTGAGGCAGATACGCTGTTGCTCAAGCTTGTGCTTGCTGATGCGCTAGTTGATTCACTTGCTGATACAGATGCTGAAGCTGAAGCGCTTTGGCTAGCTGATACTGATGCTGAAGCTGATTGGCTTGCAGATACAGACGCTGAAGCACTTTGGCTAGCTGATACAGATGCTGAAGCTGAAGCGCTTTGGCTAGCTGATACTGATGCTGAAGCTGATTGACTTGAGCTTACTGATGCGCTAGTTGATTGGCTTGCAGATACTGACGCTGAAGTTGATTCACTTGAGCTTACTGATGCGCTAGCTGATTGGCTTGCAGATACTGACGCTGAAGCACTTTGGCTAGCTGATACAGATGCTGAAGCTGATTGGCTAGCTGATACAGATGCTGAAGTTGATTGACTTGAGCTTACTGATGCGCTTGCTGATTGGCTTGCACTTACAGACGCTGAAGCACTTTGGCTAGCTGATACAGATGCTGAAGTTGATTGACTTGAGCTTACTGATGCGCTTGCTGATTGGCTAGCTGATACAGATGCTGAAGTTGATTGACTTGCAGATACTGATGCGCTAGTTGATTCACTTGCTGATACAGATGCTGAAGCTGATTGGCTAGCTGATACAGATGCTGAAGTTGATTGACTTGAGCTTACTGATGCGCTTGCTGATTGGCTAGCTGATACAGATGCTGAAGTTGATTCACTTGCAGATACTGATGTGCTTGCTGATTGGCTAGCACTAATTGAAGCAGATACGCTGTTGCTCAAGCTTGTGCTTGCTGATTCAGATGCACTAATTGAAGCAGATACGCTGTTGCTCAAGCTTGTGCTTGCTGATTCAGATGCACTGATTGAGGCAGATACGCTGTTGCTCAAGCTTGTGCTTGCTGATGCGCTAGTTGATTCACTTGCTGATACAGATGCTGAAGCTGAAGCGCTTTGGCTAGCTGATACTGATGCTGAAGCTGATTGGCTTGCAGATACAGACGCTGAAGCACTTTGGCTAGCTGATACAGATGCTGAAGCTGATTGGCTAGCTGATACAGATGCTGAAGTTGATTGACTTGAGCTTACTGATGCGCTTGCTGATTGGCTAGCTGATACAGACGCTGAAGCTGATTGGCTTGAGCTTACTGATGCGCTAGTTGATTCACTTGCTGATACAGACGCTGAAGCTGATTGGCTTGAGCTTACTGATGCTGAAGCTGATTGGCTTGAGCTTACTGATGCTGAAGTTGATTGACTTGAGCTTACTGATGCTGAAGCTGATTGGCTAGCTGATACAGATGCTGAAGTTGATTCACTTGAGCTTACTGATGCGCTTGCTGATTGGCTTGCACTTACAGACGCTGAAGCGCTTTGGCTAGCTGATACTGATGCTGAAGCTGATTGGCTTGCAGATACTGATGCGCTAGTTGATTGACTTGCAGATACTGATGCGCTAGTTGATTGACTTGAGCTTACAGATGCTGAAGTTGATTGACTTGCAGATACAGATGCGCTAGTTGATTGGCTTGCACTTACAGATGCTGAAGTTGATTCACTTGCAGATACTGATGTGCTTGCTGATTGGCTTGAGCTTACTGATGCGCTAGTTGATTCACTTGCTGATACAGATGCTGAAGCTGAAGCGCTTTGGCTAGCTGATACTGATGCTGAAGCTGATTGGCTTGCAGATACAGACGCTGAAGCACTTTGGCTAGCTGATACAGATGCTGAAGCTGATTGGCTAGCTGATACAGATGCTGAAGTTGATTGACTTGAGCTTACTGATGCGCTTGCTGATTGGCTTGCACTTACAGACGCTGAAGCGCTTTGGCTAGCTGATACTGATGCTGAAGCTGATTGGCTTGCAGATACTGATGCGCTAGTTGATTGACTTGCAGATACTGATGCTGAAGTTGATTGGCTTGCACTTACAGACGCTGAAGTTGATTGACTTGCAGATACTGATGCTGAAGCTGATTGGCTAGCTGATACAGACGCTGAAGCTGATTGGCTTGCAGATACAGACGCTGAAGCACTTTGGCTAGCTGATACAGATGCTGAAGTTGATTGACTTGCAGATACTGATGCGCTAGTTGATTCACTTGCTGATACAGATGCTGAAGTTGATTGGCTTGCACTTACAGACGCTGAAGTTGATTGACTTGCAGATACTGATGCTGAAGCTGATTGGCTAGCTGATACAGACGCTGAAGCTGATTGGCTTGAGCTTACTGATGCTGAAGCTGATTGGCTTGAGCTTACTGATGCTGAAGTTGATTCACTTGAGCTTACTGATGCTGAAGCTGATTGGCTAGCTGATACAGATGCTGAAGTTGATTCACTTGCAGATACTGATGTGCTTGCTGATTGGCTTGAGCTTACTGATGCGCTAGTTGATTCACTTGCTGATACAGATGCTGAAGCTGAAGCGCTTTGGCTAGCTGATACAGATGCTGAAGTTGATTCACTTGAGCTTACAGACGCTGAAGCACTTTGGCTAGCTGATACAGATGCTGAAGTTGATTGACTTGAGCTTACTGATGCGCTTGCTGATTGGCTAGCTGATACAGATGCTGAAGTTGATTCACTTGAGCTTACTGATGCGCTTGCTGATACAGATGCTGAAGCTGAAGCGCTTTGGCTAGCTGATACTGATGCTGAAGCTGATTGGCTTGCAGATACTGATGCGCTAGTTGATTGACTTGCAGATACTGATGCGCTAGTTGATTGACTTGAGCTTACAGATGCTGAAGTTGATTGACTTGCAGATACTGATGCTGAAGTTGATTGGCTTGCACTTACAGACGCTGAAGTTGATTGACTTGCAGATACTGATGCTGAAGCTGATTGGCTAGCTGATACAGACGCTGAAGCTGATTGGCTTGAGCTTACTGATGCTGAAGCTGATTGGCTTGAGCTTACTGATGCTGAAGTTGATTCACTTGAGCTTACTGATGCTGAAGCTGATTGGCTAGCTGATACAGATGCTGAAGTTGATTCACTTGCAGATACTGATGTGCTTGCTGATTGGCTTGAGCTTACTGATGCGCTAGTTGATTCACTTGCTGATACAGATGCTGAAGCTGAAGCGCTTTGGCTAGCTGATACAGATGCTGAAGTTGATTCACTTGAGCTTACAGACGCTGAAGCACTTTGGCTAGCTGATACAGATGCTGAAGTTGATTGACTTGAGCTTACTGATGCGCTAGTTGATTGGCTTGCAGATACTGATGCGCTAGTTGATTGGCTTGCACTTACAGACGCTGAAGTTGATTGACTTGCAGATACTGATGCTGAAGTTGATTGGCTTGCACTTACAGACGCTGAAGTTGATTGACTTGCAGATACTGATGCTGAAGCTGAAGCGCTTTGGCTAGCTGATACTGATGCTGAAGCTGATTGGCTTGCAGATACAGACGCTGAAGCACTTTGGCTAGCTGATACAGATGCTGAAGTTGATTGACTTGCAGATACTGATGCGCTAGTTGATTGACTTGCACTTACAGATGCTGAGTGGCTTGCACTTGCTGAAGCACTTTGACTAGCATTTGCTGAGCTTGATGCTGATTGGCTTGCACTGATGCTTGCTGATACAGATGCTGATGCGCTTTGGCTCGCACTAATTGACGCAGACTGGCTCGCGCTTGCTGAGATAGAAGCTGAGTTCTGGTTGTTAGATGCTGAAGCTGAGGCACTTTGGCTAGCACTTACAGATGCTGAAGTACTTTGACTTGCTGATACTGATGCGCTTGCTGATTGACTTGCACTTACAGATGCTGAGTGGCTTGCACTTGCTGAAGCACTTTGACTAGCATTTGCTGAGCTTGATGCTGATTGGCTTGCACTGATGCTTGCTGATACAGATGCTGATGCGCTTTGGCTCGCACTAATTGACGCAGACTGGCTCGCGCTTGCTGAGATAGAAGCTGAGTTCTGGTTGTTAGATGCTGAAGCTGAGGCACTTTGGCTAGCACTTACAGATGCTGAAGTACTTTGACTTGCTGATACTGATGCGCTTGCTGATTGACTTGCACTTACAGATGCTGAGTGGCTTGCACTTGCTGAAGCACTTTGACTAGCATTTGCTGAGCTTGATGCTGATTGGCTTGCACTGATGCTTGCTGATACAGATGCTGATGCGCTTTGGCTCGCACTAATTGACGCAGACTGGCTCGCGCTTGCTGAGATAGAAGCTGAGTTCTGGTTGTTAGATGCTGAAGCTGAGGCACTTTGGCTAGCACTTACAGATGCTGAAGTACTTTGACTTGCTGATACTGATGCGCTTGCTGATTGACTTGCACTTACAGATGCTGAGTGGCTTGCACTTGCTGAAGCACTTTGACTAGCATTTGCTGAGCTTGATGCTGATTGGCTTGCACTGATGCTTGCTGATACAGATGCTGATGCGCTTTGGCTCGCACTAATTGACGCAGACTGGCTCGCGCTTGCTGAGATAGAAGCTGAGTTCTGGTTGTTAGATGCTGAAGCTGAGGCACTTTGGCTAGCACTTACAGATGCTGAAGTACTTTGACTTGCTGATACTGATGCGCTTGCTGATTGACTTGCACTTACAGATGCTGAGTGGCTTGCGCTTGCTGAAGCACTTTGGCTAGCATTTGCTGAGCTTGATGCTGATTGGCTAGCACTGATACTTGCTGATACAGATGCTGATGCGCTTTGGCTCGCACTAATTGACGCAGACTGGCTCGCGCTTGCTGAGATAGAAGCTGAGTTCTGGTTGTTAGATGCTGAAGCTGAGGCACTTTGGCTGGCGCTTACTGATGTTGAAGCACTTTGACTTGCACTTACAGATGCGCTTGCTGATTGGCTAGCTGATACAGACGCTGAGTCGCTTGCACTTACAGATGCTGAAGCTGATTGACTAGCTGATACAGATGCTGATTGGCTTGCACTGATGCTTGCACTTACTGATGCTGAAGCGCTTTGGCTTGCACTAATTGACGCAGACTGGCTCGCGCTTGCTGAGATAGAAGCTGAGTTCTGGTTGTTAGATGCTGAAGCTGAGGCACTTTGGCTGGCGCTTACTGATGTTGAAGCACTTTGACTTGCACTTACAGATGCGCTTGCTGATTGGCTAGCTGATACAGACGCTGAGTCGCTTGCACTTACAGATGCTGAAGCTGATTGACTAGCTGATACAGATGCTGATTGGCTCGCACTGATGCTTGCTGATACTGATGCTGATGCGCTTTGGCTTGCACTAATTGACGCAGACTGGCTCGCGCTTGCTGAGATAGAAGCTGAGTTCTGGTTGTTAGATGCTGAAGCTGAGGCACTTTGGCTGGCGCTTACTGATGTTGAAGCACTTTGACTTGCACTTACAGATGCGCTTGCTGATTGGCTAGCTGATACAGACGCTGAGTCGCTTGCACTTACAGATGCTGAAGCTGATTGACTAGCTGATACAGATGCTGATTGGCTCGCACTGATGCTTGCTGATACTGATGCTGATGCGCTTTGGCTTGCACTAATTGACGCAGACTGGCTCGCGCTTGCTGAGATAGAAGCTGAGTTCTGGTTGTTAGATGCTGAAGCTGAGGCACTTTGGCTGGCGCTTACTGATGTTGAAGCACTTTGACTTGCACTTACAGATGCGCTTGCTGATTGGCTAGCTGATACAGACGCTGAGTCGCTTGCACTTACAGATGCTGAAGCTGATTGACTAGCTGATACAGATGCTGATTGGCTCGCACTGATGCTTGCTGATACTGATGCTGATGCGCTTTGGCTTGCACTAATTGACGCAGACTGGCTCGCGCTTGCTGAGATAGAAGCTGAGTTCTGGTTGTTAGATGCTGAAGCTGAGGCACTTTGGCTGGCGCTTACTGATGTTGAAGCACTTTGACTTGCACTTACAGATGCGCTTGCTGATTGGCTAGCTGATACAGACGCTGAGTCGCTTGCACTTACAGATGCTGAAGCTGATTGACTAGCTGATACAGATGCTGATTGGCTCGCACTGATGCTTGCTGATACTGATGCTGATGCGCTTTGGCTTGCACTAATTGACGCAGACTGGCTCGCGCTTGCTGAGATAGAAGCTGAGTTCTGGTTGTTAGATGCTGAAGCTGAGGCACTTTGGCTGGCGCTTACTGATGTTGAAGCACTTTGACTTGCACTTACAGATGCGCTTGCTGATTGGCTAGCTGATACAGACGCTGAGTCGCTTGCACTTACAGATGCTGAAGCTGATTGACTAGCTGATACAGATGCTGATTGGCTCGCACTGATGCTTGCTGATACTGATGCTGATGCGCTTTGGCTTGCACTAATTGACGCAGACTGGCTCGCGCTTGCTGAGATAGAAGCTGAGTTCTGGTTGTTAGATGCTGAAGCTGAGGCACTTTGGCTGGCGCTTACTGATGTTGAAGCACTTTGACTTGCACTTACAGATGCGCTTGCTGATTGGCTAGCTGATACAGACGCTGAGTCGCTTGCACTTACAGATGCTGAAGCTGATTGACTAGCTGATACAGATGCTGATTGGCTTGCACTGATGCTTGCACTTACTGATGCTGAAGCGCTTTGGCTTGCACTAATTGACGCAGACTGGCTCGCGCTTGCTGAGATAGAAGCTGAGTTCTGGTTGTTAGATGCTGAAGCTGAGGCACTTTGGCTGGCGCTTACTGATGTTGAAGCACTTTGACTTGCACTTACAGATGCGCTTGCTGATTGGCTAGCTGATACAGACGCTGAGTCGCTTGCACTTACAGATGCTGAAGCTGATTGACTAGCTGATACAGATGCTGATTGGCTTGAACTTACAGAAGCTGAAGCTGATTGACTAGCTGATACAGATGCTGATTGGCTCGCACTGATGCTTGCTGATACTGATGCTGATGCGCTTTGGCTTGCACTAATTGACGCTGAAGCTGATTGACTTGAGCTTACTGATGTGCTAGCTGATTGGCTTGCACTTACAGACGCTGAAGCTGATTGGCTTGAACTTACAGACGCTGAAGCTGATTGGCTTGAACTTACAGACGCTGAAGCGGATTGACTTGCAGATACTGATGCTGAAGCCGATTGACTTGAGCTTACTGATGTGCTTGCTGAACGACTCGCGCTGAGCGATGCACTAGCTGAGGCACTGGCCGAACGGCTTGAGCTTACACTTACTGATGTTGAAGCACTTTGACTTGCACTTACAGATGCGCTTGCTGATTGGCTAGCTGATACAGATGCTGATTGGCTTGCACTTACAGATGCGCTTGCTGATTGGCTAGCTGATACAGATGCTGATTGGCTTGCACTTACAGAAGCTGAAGCTGAGCGACTTGCAGATACTGAAGCTGAAGCTGATTGGCTTGAGCTTACTGATGCGCTAGTTGATTGGCTTGAGCTTACAGAAGCCGAAGCTGATTGACTAGCTGATACAGATGCTGATTGGCTAGCACTGATGCTTGCTGATACTGATGCTGATGCGCTTTGGCTTGCACTTACAGACGCTGAAGCTGATTGGCTTGAACTTACAGACGCTGAAGCGGATTGACTTGCAGATACTGATGCTGATGCGGATTGACTTGAGCTTACTGATGTGCTTGCTGAACGACTCGCGCTGAGCGATGCACTAGCTGAGGCACTGGCCGAACGGCTCGAACTTACAGAAGCTGAAGCTGAGCGACTTGCTGATACTGATGCTGAAGCTGATTGACTTGCAGATACTGATGCTGAAGCACTTTGGCTTGCTGATACTGATGCGCTTGCTGATTGGCTAGCTGATACTGATGCTGAAGCTGATTGGCTTGAGCTTACTGATGCTGAAGCTGAGGCACTTGCTGAACGGCTTGAGCTTACGCTCGCTGAGGCTGAACGACTTGCGCTAAGTGATGCGCTAGCTGACGCACTGGCCGAACGGCTCGAACTTACAGAAGCTGAAGCTGAGCGACTTGCAGATACTGATGCGCTAGCTGATTGGCTTGAGCTTACAGAAGCTGAAGCTGAGCGACTTGCGCTGAGTGATGCACTCGTACTTTGGCTTCCTGATACAGAAGCAGATACGCTACTGCTCACGCTTGCACTTGCTGATGCACTTTGGCTAGCATTTGCTGAGATAGATGCTGATTGGCTAGCACTGATGCTTGCTGAGATAGATGCTGAAGCGCTTTGGCTTGCAGATACAGATGCTGAAGCTGATTGGCTAAGGGATCCGCTTTCTTTAACATTTATTTGAATGTCCTTAAAGTTAAGCTGTCCAGCTTCGTCAGTAATCTTATATTTAAGTGTTACAGTTCCTGTTTTAGTAGGCGTTCCAGAAATTTGGATAGATGGAATATAACCAGTTTTACCAGCCCCTAATTCATTGGTTTTAGTAGTAACTGTTAATCCAAGAGCTTCTAGTTCTTTCTTACCATGAATCAGTTCAACCGCTTGATCTGCAAGGTAAGGACTTTGCCAAGAACCAACAGACTTATCTCCTTTGTTATTACCATCATGAACATATAAAGTTTCATTAACTCGTTTACCGACTTCAACCTCAGGAACTAGTGGTTCAGGGGAAGGAATTAGTGAGTCTTTGCTCTTGTTGATAATTGACTCCTGCGCAGCCTCGGTTACAACTTCTTCTGGACGGCCTAGATAGGTAAAGAATTCAGCATCCTTACCTCCCAATCCATCATTATGTCTGACAAGATAATTAGGATTTTCAGTTTTAACAGTCCCCGTAACAGTGACTTTAGGAACATAGGTAAAATCAGCACGTCTTTCCACTCCTTGAACAAACCTCAAGCCCATCGGTTTGGTCCAACCACCATTACCAGTGTACAAAGTAATAGCATTTCTAGCATCTTGCTCATATCTATACTGTTTATCATTATGGAAATAGTAGGTTTCATTGACTGTATCTCCTACTTTATATTTTGCAAGAGGAGCCAGTGCTTCTTTTTTCCCTTCGGCATCATACGTTACAGCAGGTCCCTTAAACTGAGTAGTAGTAAGGTTCATGAATATGCTGGTTTGAGGAAAGCTACGTCCATCAAAGGTCACATCCAGATTGATACTACTTCTAAATGCTTTTGGATTATCACTCTTGAAAGTTACATATGGAATATAACGTCCAGGAGCCACTTCCACACGACCTGTTTCCGAGGTAATATTATATTTCTCTTGTGCTTCTTGCCAGTTTCGAGTCTCTAGAGTTTGTCTTGGAGAAAGTCCTGCAAACTCACTATCCTTATATGAACCGTAAGGATATTCGTCCGCATCAAATTGAGACTTATGCATATAATATGTTACCGAGAAAGGAACACCTGCTCGTCCCAGAAAGACCCGTTGTCTATTTAAACGACCACTTGTTTCTGGAGAGTTGATGCTATATGGATCGGTATTTAGAAAGAAAGGTTCTTTTGATCCAGTATCGATCGGATTTGCTCTAAAACCAGAATACCCTGTCTTTGGTGCAGTCGCTACAGTATTGTCAACCTTTTGGTTTTTCTCAGCTTGCTTGGTTGTATCCTTACCTTGGGCTTGGTTCTTATCTGCTACAACACCAGCTGCGATGTTGTTGCTTGTTGTTGCTGCTTGGCTACTAAGTTGAGTTGCACTAGACAAAGCATCACCGAGTTTGCTTGATGCTAAGCTAGCTGCAGGTTTGGTATCGGCATTGAGTGATGCTGATGTAGAAGTTGAGACAGATGCTTGTACTTCTGATCCACTCGTTGCACTAGTGCTCTCAACTAGTGAAGTTGAAGCTTGAGCGCTCGCTGACGCTGAGGTAGGAGCTGATGTTGATTGACTCGCTGAGGCAGATGCTGGAGCAGTTGACTGACTTGCTGATGTTGAAGCACTTGCAGATGCTGACTGACTGACTGAAGCTGACTGACTTGCAGAGGCAGATTGACTGACTGAAGCTGACTGACTCGCACTCGCTTGAGCCTCAACAGATTGACTGACTGATACAGAAGCTGTTGCAGATGTTTGTTCTGCTTGAGCTTTCTTTACTTCTGCTTGCGCTTGAGCGATGATTGAGTTAGTACTTGTTTCAGTTGTTTCAGCTGCTTTCGGTTCAGCTGCGATGACTGTTTTATCCTTTTCTGTATAGTCAGATGTTTCATCCGCATAAACAGTTTGCTCTTGAGTCATCACAAATCCTGCAGCTCCCGCGGCCAGGATTCCCCCTATGCCCGCTAGCGTGTTAAAACTAAGGTGTGCGTGATCAAGTTCTTCAGTGTCTGACAGGGTACTAGAGACAACTTCGCCCATCCCACCAATACGGAAGAGATCCAATTGAGAGTTCGAGGCTTTTACCCAGTTTTTACCCGACTTGTAAAGCTTATAACGCTTTTTCTCATCTACGATCTCGAAATCTTTGTTAAACTTTTTACTTCGAAACATTTGTTTCCTTTCTTTTCATCAAAATGCGACCCTTTGTTAACCTCATGATCATTAACAAAGCGTAGTTACGCTGCCCTCTCAAAACCAGAGATAATAAAACCGCAGTCAGTCTCAGTTTTTATCCCTTTGACTCAGAAAAAGCAGATTCCATCTGGGATATACCAGTTGCTTTTAACTAGTATATACCATTTTCCATTTTATCAAAACAGCTCCTCCTTTTCAAGCAATTATACTCGAAATGACAAATGAAAACACCTAATTTTTACCTAAAATTCGCTTTTAAGGCTCAAATAATTGAAAGCGTTTTATTATTTTTCGACATCTCTACTTTCCCCACCCTTTCACCCTAGTTCAGTTAGACAGGAACAAAAAAACCTTGACGAACAAATCGTCAAGGTTCATCTTTTCTGGAGACCATCTCCATCCAGAAAAGTTCCTAAAAAAAGCGTCCCAACTGCATGAGTAGTGTGACCAAAAGAGTTACGAGAAAGAGAACTCCGCCCAGCACGGCAATCATGCTAAAATCTTGCTTCTCCCTTTTTAGGGGTTTCTTTCGATTATCTAGCTGTTCTCGTATATGTTCTTGTAAAATGCTATTGTCCTTGTTAGACATGTGCTCCTCCTTTTCTGTTGATAGAAAGGAACTTGCTTTCATCGAAAGCAAGCCCTTGTCTTATTAGCTTATAAAATTGCCTTGTAGGCTTCCAGATCAGCCTGATTCGCTGCCTGTTTTTGCTTAGCAAGGGCAGCCTCCATCTCAGAAGGAAGAGAGAGAACTCCCTGAATCTTACCTACCATGGCTGATACATTTTCCACCGGATAAATATGACTTTCTGCAACGAAACGATGATTGTGACAAGTCGTCTCAAAACTGAGAATCAGCATATTATTCTCAAAAGCTGTTCGACTACCATTGAGAATTTCATCACTGATATTGATATCCAGATACAAGTCACAGCGAGCAAAGAGCTCATTCACCTTAGCTGGACGAATATTAGGATAGAGGGAAATATTCGGATAGCGATTTAATTCCATTAAACGACTTGACATCTCAGTAATCGCTCCAATATGGAAATGAACATTTGGTAATTGAGTCAAAAGTGGCTCAATTTGCTCGATTTGGTCACTATTCGTCAGAATCAAAGCTTCTGGATTCATATTATTGAGGCGATGGTATTGATAGAGATAACCAACATTGCGGAAGTAACTCTTCTCTTTTGGTGTCGCAAGCTTGAGGATTTTATCATAAACTTGCTTGTCCTGTACTGCGATACGGATGTTACGATGAGGCAACTGCATCGCCGCTTTCATGTTACCCGGCAACTCCTCTCCAATTGGCTCCTGCCAGAAGAGAATATCCTCTGCTCGTCCTTCTTTCGGAGTCAGACCAACAGCTACTAAAAATGGTGTTGCTAGAGAATTGTAGATAATGCGATCTGTATCATATCCACGATATCGCAAGTAAAAGATTACAAACTCTTGCTTAGAATTAAAAATATGGCGTTTTCCATCAAGAGTTAAGATAATATCCTCTGTTAGATGATTTTCCATAATCACCGTCACGTTATCCTGATTAAAGTAGCGTGTATGAGTTGGACGTTGGGCATCATCATAGGTAATCTGTGCAAAGAGACGTCCCTTGCGATTGTAAATATCTGCAGCGCGTACACGGCCTTGATCATCTAACCACTCAACTGCACGCACGCGACGTTCGTGTGTCGGTTGACGGTAAAAGATATTGGCACGTTTCTTACCCATATCCAAGATTTCACCATTAACATTACTCGAGCGAATTTCCCACAAATGAGGTTTCGGAACAAGGTTAAAATAAAGAGGTAGATCGTCCTCTGAAGCCACATCTCCAGTAAAGTAACTGTAAGGCGACTCGACATCAGGTGCGAGGTAGCCATCGTCTCGGATCACGACAACAGGGTAGTCTAGCCCAGCTGCCTTAAGTGAACGTAACAAATCAAAACTCGCTTGATCATAGCGTTCAAATAAACAAATCATAGTGTTTATGCCTTTCTTTTCAAATCCCTACTGATGCTGTGCAGATTGAACAAGATCATACCAACGCTGGGCAATATGTTCATCAAGATATGGTTCTGCCACCTCGTAGGATACACGGGATAGATCTTCTTGGGAATGTTGAGTAAATAGCTGGACAATCTTTTCTGCGTATTCCGTTGTCATTGCATCCAGATCATCTGGACGCGCCTCAGGAATCAAGTAGCCATTTTCTCCATCACGGATAAAGGTTGGATTTCCATAACGTACATCAAAACCAATAATTGGCAGACCAGAGCCAACTGCCTCTAACAAGGTCAAACCAAATCCTTCACTTGTGGAGGCAGAGAGGTAAGCAGAGTAATTTCGATACACATCTGCCATGTGGTGATGCCCCATAAGACGGATATAGTCTTCTGCATTTAACTCATGAATCAACTGCTCCAACATGGCTCTTTCGCCACCCGTACCATAGATATCAAAAGTAATTTCAGGTAATTGCTCATGTGCCTTCACTACAGAGTGAATCAACCAATCAATATGCTTTTCACTGGCCAAGCGCGAAGCTGTAATCAATCCAAACGGCTTGCGCTCTCCTTCTGGATGACGCAATTGATCCAAACTTCCTACCGGAATAGTCAAGATTTCCTTTGGTTTGATGGTTGTATATTGGGCGAATTGTTCTTTGAGTAGGTTCGTTTGCGCATCGGTCGAGTTGATGATATAGTCCACTTCGTCAGCATGTTCAAACTGATACTCATAATAGTTATTCCACAAAATATAGTCTTTCTCAGCAGGATTTTCACTAAAGTGGTCTGCATGAACGATTACGACTAGCTTTGCAGCGCCCTTATTAGCAAAGATAGCTTGACCAATATCTGTCTCTCGATCCAAGATCAACAAATCTTTGTCCGTCAGAGACAGACTTCTCATAAAATGCGCGACAAACTCTTGCTTAGAATAGAAAACATGATTTGGGAAACGATAGACTTGCGTTTCCTGTCTACCATCGACTTCATTGATGATTTCTTCATAGGCCACACTACCATCTTCATTGAGCCAGGTACGTTGATATAATTGCGCATGACCATTCATCGGACTAAAATACTCGACAAAATTCTTCGTATAAGTGTAGTACTCTTTTTGAATCAGGCAACCACGCGAAACAATTTCGGCGCGTTCAATCAACTCTTTATCCATATCACAGGCATAACAAGTTACAAAATCACCATCACCAAATACTAATCGAATCGTCTTCATATCGGTGTCGCGGATAATTTCGAGAGGCTCTTTATCGAAACTCGCTAAGACCTGCGCTAACGTATAGGTCGTCGGTGCAATTTTGACATCTGTAAAATGCTGATAAAGCCAGATAACCTCAGAGTCTTCAAAGCCGATATTCTTTGTCAAATGTTCAATGTTATCAGCAGATATAAAATCCATAAAGATGAACTTCGCTTCTAAGCCAACACTACGAAGCAATTTTGCACGGTAGATCTGCGCATATTCTACACCGCTACTCGCCCAGCCAATCCCCAAATTGATGTTATAAATTGTCATATTTGATTATCCTCTTACAAAAAGTTATCTCGTTTAATTCTCGAAAGACGTTTGATTCTCTTGCCCTTATCATCATCTAACTTATCTTCGTCTTTCTTTTTAGGTTTTGCGCGACGTGAAGTGATGTAGCTGACAGAGATGGTACTATCTGTTCCTGTTTTTGCAAGGGGTTGTTCGAGATGGATTTTCTCTCTCTCAGGCACCACCTCTTCTTTCTCCTTAGCAACTTCTTCTGGTCTATCAAGTTCTTTACGCAATTCTTGAATTTTTTTGATATCTTTTGGTTTGCCATCGATATCGTCCAGTTCTAGAAAATCATCAATTCGACTAATAATATTTTTAATTTTTTCTTTTTGTAAATTATACAATCTCTCAGCCTCTGCCCGTTTTTTGGTCAGAGTATCGATTTCTTCGAGAATAGATTCTCTCGTATCCAAGTAGTCTTTTTGTGCCTTTTCTAAAACTTCTTTAGCTTCTTTTTCGGCCCTATCATGAGCTTCAATGACAAGAGATTTGGCATAAATGACTGCTTCACCGATCTCTTTTTCTTGATTCTTCATAGAGTCGATTTTTTTTACGTAGAGATTCGATTTTTTCATTCTTCTTTTGAATTTCACGATCGAATCCTTCCTCTAATGCTTCGATACAATCTTCGACTTCCTTAGCACGGTAGTTACCGAACAATGTTTTCTTCAGTCTCATTTTGCTCCCTCTATTCCTTACTTATTCTGATTTACACCACTACTCCTCATTGTAGCATAAAATAGCGCAAATTGCTATTCTTTTCTAAGCTCCAAACAAGGAAAATATCCTAAGCTGCTATCAAGCAAAACCCGAACTTAGCTTAAAGTCCATCTATTTCTAAAAAAATGTCTGATTGATAGATCAGACATTTTCAAAAGTAAAAATACGAACACTACTTCTAGGGTAGAAGAAATTCAGTTATTACTTCCTATTTTAAAAATTTAGTTCCGTCCAAGTAAGCGGTGTATAGCCAAGCAATTCCACACCATCATACTCAACTGTTTTCACGATCTCTTGGATGTTTGTTTTCAATTCTTCAGTTGCTACGCTATTTGAATCATCCAAGACCACATCATCTTCCACGACGAAGAGTGGTTTTTGGTAACGATCGTAAAGATTGTTCATCACGAGACGAAGTCCCACAGAATCTATGCGATTTTGATTTTGGCCATTACTTGCATATTTGTTGATAAAAACTTCTTGGGAATTGCTTGATGCATAATAACTGAAGCTGACAAAGTCAATTTTCCCATCTCTTAGGACAAAGAGGTCGTCGTTTTCAATATCCAAGGCGATTTGATCACGTTCTAAACGACGCAAAAAGTGAT
Organism: Streptococcus oralis subsp. dentisani; assembly: GCF_007475365.1. Lineage (NCBI taxonomy): Bacteria > Bacillati > Bacillota > Bacilli > Lactobacillales > Streptococcaceae > Streptococcus > Streptococcus oralis. The sequence continues at coordinate 939,191 of NZ_CP034442.1, forward strand.
TTGGGTAGTATCCACGCACTTGCACGTCTGTAAACAAATAATTTTCCCTATCTTTGACTTCTGCTTCCATTACATCAATAGCATTTTCAGTTTGCTGACTGTAGTTTTTACTAACAACCATCATCCCACCAAACTGAAACTCTGGGTTGATTGTTTTTCCGAGCTTGATTGCACGTGCAGAAGCAACTAATTGATAATGAGCTGCTTGCCAAATCACCTGTTCTTGATTGTCATCTGCTCCAAAAGACAATCCTCCACCAAGAAACGGCAAATGGTGCAAAACGTTGAACTCATTGAAGGTAATCCAATACTTCACTTTGTCCTTAAAGTACTGAAAGACAGCTTCTGCGTAACGCTCAAAGAGTTCGATCATCTTGCGGCTTTTCCAAGCTCCATATTTTTCGTATAAATTCAGCGGAAGGTCAAAGTGACTCAAGGTCACAATCGGTTCGATATCTTTTTCTAATACGTCATCGATGATTGCTTCATAATATTTCAATCCCTCTTCACTCGGCTGCAACTCTTCACCATTTGGAAAGATGCGTGCCCAAGAGATCGAGATTCTATAGGCATTGAAACCCATTGATTGAATTAAATTCAGCTCTTCCGTATAATCTCTCTGACCTACTGAAGCAAATCTCCCTAGGATATCATAAGATCCTAAAGGTACATTTTTGTAGTCAACTGTTCCATTCAGAACTTCTATCCGAGACTGGTCAACTGGTAATACATCTGTAGTACCCAAACCTTTGTTACTATTTGACATCATATTTCTAATCATAGTGGCTCCTTTTGATTTTTATTATTTCTATTTAATGATTGCAAGTTCTGTTTAGAAGGATTTCTCATCTTCCCTTTTTTGAGTAATAGCAGCCAAACCAGACAATTCACTTGCAACATTTCTTAAGTCACGTGCTAGGGGCTGCGAACCTGGTCTGAGTAGGTGATAGAGTTGGCGTTCCGTCATCCTTAAATTTGTTCCATTTGATTCTGAATAGTGAGACAGGTGTTTCAGAGAGTCTTGCAAATCTACATTCTTTATTGATTCTTCTCTATTTTCAAGCTCCTGTTGCTCCTCAGCAATATGTGCTTGAGACAATTCTTCTTCAGAAATTTCAGGTGTCATCACTTCTTGCACTTTTTGCTGGTGAGTTAGAGGGCTCATATCCAGTTCAGAGAGGCTCTTATACAGACGTTCCGAAACATGCAAGTCATGCGCGAATACTTCTGTCTCCGCCACACTCTGTCTATAGGAACCAAATTCTGATTCTAACATACTATAGGATTGAGATAGGGATGCTTTCCTGAAACTCACCGAATCAGCTACACTCTGACTTTGACTTAAAGATTCAGATATTTGTTGACTTTGACTTAAGGATTCGGACTCACTGAGATAGAGGATTTCGCTCAAACTTAACGACTCGGACTCAGAAAGTAGATGAGAAATCATCTCACTCAAGGAATGAGATTCGGAAATCGATTCCCATTCGCTCTGGCTTAGGCTATAGAACTCAGACTCGGAAACACTCTGACTTGCTTGTTCTGATTCGGAATAGCTCCACCACTCTGATTCTGAGTGACTTTGAGATTCGGAAATCGATTCCCATTCACTCTGACTCAAGCTATAAAACTCAGACTCGGAGACACTCTGACTTGCTTGCTCCGATTCGGAAAAACTCCACCACTCTGATTCTGAAGAGCTTTGGGATTCGGATATGGATTCCCATTCACTCTGACTCAAGCTATAGAACTCGGACTCAGAGATACTCTGACTCGCTTGTTCCGATTCGGAATAGCTCCACCACTCTGATTCTGAAGAGCTTTGGGATTCGGATATGGATTCCCACTCACTCTGACTCAGGCTATAGAACTCGGACTCAGAGACACTCTGACTTGCTTGTTCTGATTCGGAATAGATCCACCACTCTGATTCTGAGTGGCTTTGAGATTCCGAAACGGATTCCCACTCACTCTGGCTCAGGCTATAGAACTCGGACTCGGAATAGCTCCACCACTCTGATTCTGAGTGGCTTTGGGATTCGGATATGGATTCCCACTCGCTCTGGCTTAGGCTATAGAACTCAGACTCGGAAACACTCTGACTCGCTTGTTCCGATTCGGAAGAACTCCACCACTCTGATTCTGAGTGGCTTTGAGATTCAGAAATCGATTCCCACTCACTCTGGCTTAGGCTATCGAACTCGGACTCGGAAACACTCTGGCTCGCTTGCTCTGATTCGGAAGAGCTCCACCACTCTGATTCTGAGTGACTTTGGGATTCAGATATGGATTCCCATTCACTCTGGCTCAGGCTATAGAACTCCGACTCTGAGACATTCTGACTCGCTTGTTCTGATTCGGAATAACTCCACCACTCTGATTCTGAAGAGCTTTGGGATTCGGAAATCGATTCCCACTCACTCTGACTCAGGCTATAGAACTCAGACTCGGAGACACTCTGACTCGCTTGTTCCGATTCGGAAGAACTCGACCACTCTGATTCTGAGTGACTTTGGGATTCGGATATGGATTCCCACTCACTCTGACTTAAGCTATAGAACTCTGACTCGGAAATACTCTGACTTGCTTGTTCTGATTCGGAAGAACTCGACCACTCTGATTCTGAGTGACTTTGGGATTCGGATATAGATTCCCACTCACTCTGACTCAGGCTATAGAACTCAGACTCGGAGACACTCTGACTCGCTTGTTCCGATTCACTCAAGGAAAGGGACTCGGAGACACTAGGATTTTGATCATAAGAAAGGGACTCGGAGTATGCAATACTTTCACTCAAAGAGAATGCATCCGTATCCTGACAAAGGGACTCCCCTGTCAAATGCTCAGAAACAGAGAGGCTATCAACCAAGGAAAGGGACTCAAATTCAGATTCTGAAGAAGAGACCACTAATGAGTAGTTCTCAGACATGGACTCTCGAAGCGAGAATCCTTTTGCTGATATACTCTGGCTAAACGACTCACTGTACGAATCTGCGACAGAAAGGCTGAGGGAAGCTAAAGCGCTAGTTGACAAGCTCTGACTAACATTCCTTATCAAGTCAGCCACTCCCAAACTGTTCCTTTCCTGAAAGTCTTCTAAGGCTTCCATGACAGAAACTGATTCTGTTGGTAACTCAAGATCTTCACTAGCACTCAGAATAATTTCCTTTTGCTCTTTGAGTTTTCGACTGACGGGCTTTGATTTAGTTGCATCCAGGCTACGGTAATCACTATCTTCCCTACCCTTTTGCTTAAACTTTGATATCAAACGTTTAAATCCCTTTAGCTCTTCGTTATTATTTTTGCTCATAATATGATTTTCTCCAAAAATACAGTTATATCATCATTATAAAGTCTACAACAGAATCTGTCAAAGTATTAGCCAAAGAAAACTTCTAACTTCCCAGAAGGCTTAATATTAATGTAACTCAATGCCATGTTTTTTATAATGTTTAGATTTATATCTGCATTCATTCTTTTGTATGATTTAAAAGCTTCTTTATGAAACTCAAAGACAGGATTTTTTTGGGCATACCCTTGACTAGACACCAAACCTTGAAATTGCTGTAAATAGTCAACTTGCTCAACCCAACAGTCATCTATCGCTCTCAAAACGACAGTTCGTTGAAATTGATTGAACAACTCTGAATCCTTGATTTTATCTTTTTTCTGCTGGTATTCTGAAACAAGGAGGTCAGATAAAAACTTTTTAACTTGCCGTAAATCCGTGACATCTAGATCATCTGGAATATCCTCGCAGTAATAACTAATGTTATCCAAAACAAAGCGAAATAAATCCGCCCGCTCTTTAAACGGTGTTTTACTTGTATAAATATCCACTGCATCCGATAGGATAGACAAGAAATAAGTCAAATCAAAGTCTGGATGAGAGATGAGCTTATTACGCTTATTGTAGATAATCTGTCGCTGAATACGGATACTTTCATCATATCGTTCCGTTGAACGTCTGGAAGCCGCTGACGCGTTATCACTATTCTTCTGAGCCTCTTCAACCGCATGTCTAATACGACGAGAGGTCAAATGAATCTTTTGTTTTTCCTCTGGTTTTGCAATTTCTTTGTGATAGTACTCACTAATCCATTTGCTACCAGACTTGGAAATAAGATCATCCTCAAGAGAAATAAAGAATTTGCTCAACCCTGGAGCGCCTTGTCGTCCGGCACGACCGCGAAGCTGCAAATCCACTCGCTCACTGGACATTCTCTCTGTTCCAACAACAGCAAGTCCACCCAACTCAGCAACCCCTTCTTCCAAGATAATATCTGTTCCACGACCTGCCATTGATGTTGCTACCGTCACTGCAGAACGTCTACCAGCCAGGGCGATCATCTCAGCCTCTTTCGCTGCATTATGGGCGTTCAACACATTATGGGCGATTCCCTCTTGGAGTAAGAGCATAGAATAAATCTCAGACATTCCAACTGATCCTGTCGCAATTAAAACTGGCTGACCTTTTTTATGTAATTTTTTGATATACTCCAATGAAGCATATAATTTTTGAGGAATCGTGAGATAGATTTCATCTGGATAATCAATTCGTAAATTGGGTTTTCGTGTAGGAACAACTACGACTCCCAAGTCGTAAACGTCTCTGAACTCATCCTCACAAACCTTACCAGTACCCGTCATTCCTGCTAATTTTGGAAACATTCTAAATAAATTTTGATAGGTAATAGAGGCCATCGAACGTGTTTCCAATGTGATTTTCACACGTTCTCTGGCTTCTAGTGCTTGGTGTAGTCCTGATTGGAGTTTATTTCCTTCCAAGAGACGTCCTGTCGCCTCATCCATTAGTTTAACTTCGCCATTATCCACTGTGTACTGACGATCTTTTTCAAATAAGTGGTTAGCTCTCAAAGCTAGGTTAATTTGGCGAATGAGCTGGTAATTATCTGGATCATAGGCATTCTGAACGCGGAAATAAACCTCTGCTTCCTTTACTCCTTTTCTCGTCAACCATACAGACGTCCGAGTAGAGTCTAAATTAAAATCTTCCCCTTCTTTTAGAGTTTTTACAAACTCATCACACGAGAGAAAGAGGTTGGATTGAACCCGAGGAGAACCTGAAATGATTAGAGGCATCTGCGCACTATCTAGCAAGGCTGCATCTACTTCATCGACCAAACAAAAATAAAATTTTGGCAAAAACTTCTTTGATTGAGATGTCGCCAAGTTTTCTTCTAGGTAATCAAACCCTAACGCACTATGTGTTGTGTAGACAATATCATTCTTATAGATTTGTTGTTTTTGAGGAATTTTAAGTTTTTTTGTCGGATCGTCCGAGACACCAACCCCAACTGTCATTCCTAAAAATCGAAAAACGGGTGCCATTTGTTTAGCATCACGCGCTGCCAAATATTCATTGGCCGTGACTAAGATCGTACTTTTTTCCGTCAAGGCATTTAGGTATAAAGGAAGGATAGCTGTCAAGGTTTTTCCTTCCCCTGTTCTCATTTCTGCAATCTGATTGTCTTGCATAACCAAGGCTCCTAAAACCTGAACATCATAAGGATATAATCCTAATACACGCTTGGCCGCCTCACGAATGGTTGCATACGCTTCTGGCAAAATGGACTGCAAGCTTTCTCCTCCAGAAAGGCGTTCTTTAAACCATTTTGTCTGAGCTTGCAGTTTCTCATTTGACATAGCTGCATAACTATCAGATAGTTTATTAACCTTCTCCAAAATCTTTTTGTAACGCATTAGTTTATAGGAGTTGGTCAAATTGAATCGTTTAGTTTTCATTTTTTCTCATCCACTCTTCAATCTTCTCCAAGTCAATCGCTTGAAGTAAAAATGACTTATCTAATAAATTTTCAATGTTTGCTAGTTCACGTGGTCTAGTCTTCAAGTTCGCATATTCCTTAACTTTTGTCGGATTAAATTGCTGCAGCAATAATTCTTTAAAAATAGGCGGATTTACTCGATTACGATAACGTTCCAGCAAGCGTTGATAATCTAGTTCACTTAAAAACTCATCCGTCACAAGAGCGTATGAATTTCCAAATTGTTTGGAATAATGCAGGGCCGCAATATTAGAAATCGCTCCGTAACCAACAAAAGCCACTTTTTCAAAAAGATGCTCTTGCGCTAATTCTTCAATCGTTTCAAGCAAGGTTTCGTAAAAACGTTCCTCCATGTATAGGAGTGCTTCCCTATAAGACGAATTAACAATCAATACATTTGAGAAATGTTCACGAACATGTTCTGGGATAAAACCTGTTCGATTGAGTTCGGGTTCAGTAAAGCAAACATACATCGTTTCTTTCTCGGAATCCTGATGAAGTAAATCAGATATCCAGTAGCGATCCACTGTATAATCCGCTAACTGCTCCTCAGCAACATAAATCCCTTCAAACAGGAAGCGATGACAACCCGAGCTGACTAACTGCACCTTGTAATATTGTGTACTATCTGGAACGCATATGCTCACTCTCTCTCCCTGTTTAATGATTTGATTCGAAATTTCTTCATCTCGAGCATCCATAAATTCAACTTTTAAGTATGTTGAATTTTCTGGGATGGTTTCTATATGACTGCCAAAGATATAGTTTTGCCCACGTTTCAATTCAGGAAGCTGACTCGTATTGCGTAAAGCCTGATAGTTTGCCCGTGAGTGCCATTCATGAATAACTGTCCCCGAAGGCATGAACTGGTTTTCATACAAAACATGACCACCGTCTAACAGTCTGACAGATGAACCGTATAGATACTGAGATACGCTTTGGATATCCCAATAAGCAAAATAGACTTCTTCCTTGTATCTCACGATTTAAACTCCCTTTCAAAACTATTCATTAATAGCGTTTTATATTGATTAAAGAACCATTCAACAATACCTTGTGTATCATCGTTGTGTCGTCCAGTCAACCCCTTACTGATAACGCTGACGCGGTAATCTCGCTGTCCTAACTCATCCAGCATATCGGGATAGGCCGACATATCATAGTCATCTTGATACATAAAGGAGATAATGAATTTTGTTCTTGAGAAATCAGCTGACTCAAAAGCCGTCCAGAAACGTTCGTTAAGCTGAGCTGTAGCTTCACTTGATAATTCTCCTATTGTGCGGTACACCAAATCCAGTGACGTTGGAAATCCTCCCGGACGAATAGTTGACTCATTTTCTGCCATATCTCCTAAGTTGACAAGAGGTTTTCCGACAATGACGGCATGAGGTTCCAACTTAGAACTATAGTAAAGGGCGCCAAAAGTCCCCATTGATAAACCTGACAAGGTCAGTTGTTCCTTCGTAAAACCAAGTTCATCTAAGCAGTTATGAACCACTTGGAGAAGTTTTTGTTCCAGCTCCTCCGATCCAAGATAGAAAGCGCCCCCCTCTGAACGCGGATCCCCTACTAGTAAGAATGGCGATTCCAAATTATTCATCATCCAGTATCCCTCGAATCCCTCTGCGGGACGGTACCCTGAAAAATAGATGTTCAACGGTGGTTTCAAATCTCCTGGATGGAAGAAATAAATCAGTTCTTCTCTATTTTTATCGCTAATTCGTTTTCCTCCGACTAACAAGTCTCCATAGCCTAGATGGGAGTCTCGATAGTGGCAGGGACCAAGTTTTACAATTCCTTGTCCTTTTGCTTGAATGCTGATACTCAAATAATACGAATCATTTACATCTAACGTCAGAGATCGGTCAAAGCTCGTTTCATCATAAATCCATTCTTGCATGGGAGAATTTCCAGCTGGAAAACCTTTAACAACGTAGCGGATTGAACAACCTTCTGAAACCCTGAACTCAGGCCACAGATCTAAAGGCATTTCCCCACTCAGAAAAACATTATGTTGATAGGTCGCAATAGTCTGATAATCCTCGCCGTATCGGCCACACAAACGAAGGTAATTTGTCCCTTCATAACTGACTTGCCCCTCAAAAGATGGTGCAGCGACTAGATGATTAACACTTAGTTTCGTTCCATTTTGCTTGGAGAAAAAACCACGTGAAAATATATGTAGCATCTGCTCTGGATTTTCAAAATTTGTTTTCACAGCTTTTTTACGCAAAAGAAATCGTTCCAGCGTTTTTGTAGTGATTTGACAACGCTCATGATAGAACAGACGGTAAACCTGAATTTTCTGATCCAAGATAGTGACATACTCTAAATATTCAGCAGTATCTACCAACACGACATCAAACGGTCTGTCTACTTTTTTCTTCTTTTTTTTCCCGTTTTCCGCCTCAACTTCTCTATTTAAGATCCCGATATCTTCTGGCAATAAAGAGACGATGTCTTCTGGTTTGACAAATGTCCATTTTATATTACTAGGAATTTCATATTGCTCCTGCCAATTTTCATCAGCAATTTGCAAAACACTAATTTTTTTCATTTCCTTTTAATTCCTTTATGGTATTTTTCCACATATCGACAATCTCACCCCTTGTATACTGTTCAATCTTCTTGACTGAGTGAACTAGAGATTGATTCCAATGTTCTAAGTTTGTGAGGTAGTATAAGAGTGCCTCTTCAAAATCTGAAATATCATCTAGAATCCAACCATTTTCTCCATGCTTCACATAAGAAGAACTATACAAGTTAACCTGAGGGATCCCTCCACTAATGCCAGCGATTTGAGTCAACACATCAGCTGGAGTTCCCAAATCTAGTATAATACGAACGTACTTCAGAACTTTAATCAAATCGCTATCGCTATGAATGGTCTCAATATCAATCCGTTCGCGAACAATCTCCTCTTCATCATCAAGAACTCGGTTCTCACCTCTCGCTCTCTTCTCTTTATCAACAAAAATCAATTCTTGTTCATATTCTGGCTTAAGAGATCGATAGCTTTCTAGTACCTGTTTTATATAGGCCTCTCGACCAAAATCCTGACTTTGTGTTCCAACCAGCAAGTCAATCCATTCATTTTTCAACATCATTTCAAACAAAGTCGTAAACACATATTGAATTTGATCCGCTGGTAGATTGTCGTAATTGACGTAAACAATCAACTCTTTTTTTCTTTGACTATGCCCTAGGTTTAGATGAGTGTCATAAGGCGGAATCTCATAAAATCCCGGCAACTGTTCTAGATCAACATTAGCGGCTATCGTTTCAATTTTATTTAAACTATCAACAACGAAGAACGGCGTGTCTGTCAAATCCGTTAGCAGCTGCTCCTGGTTTGTAATTGGATAGCGATCTCCAAAAAAAGACAAGATAACATGATGGTTTTCCTTAATCTTTTGGAAAAAGTGATTGTGCTGCACATCTGACGAAATCACAATCGTATCATCCTTGGTTAGCGCAGAAGTTAGATACTGATCTAGTTTTTCATTGATCAATTCTTCGATATCTCGGTAAACTTCTTTTGCAAATGTAGCCTGCGCCTCAGGGTTGATAAGCACTTGATGATTTTCTGTACCCAAAAATTCCCTAAACTGCCATGTGCCTTGTAAATTTAAATAATCTTGGTAGTAAGGTTGATCATTTTCAAAATAGATGATACTTGAAACAAATCCACGATCATCAAAAATTAGCTGATGATTTGTCTGCCCACCCTCAAAATAAGTAATATCAAAGAAATTACCTGTTTGTGAAAAGTTAATTTTAGCATAGTGTTCTTGATTTAAATATACCTCAATCATAAAAGGAGTATAGAAGAATTCTACTCCTTGAGGCCATTTAATATCTTCCAGACGAATTTTACGTACAGATACATCCGTCAGACCTTGTATGGTATCAAATAGATTCCATACAGTTTCTGGCAATATTCTTTGCTGATAAAGAAAGGTTCGAATATGTGGTGAATAGTTCAAAATCAGAGTGGTATTTTCCTCTCCTGATTGCTGAAACATTCGCAGCAAATTCACCGCATCATCAAACATCATATTTTTAGACACGTAATAGAAAGGCAGGGTGGTAGAATACCATTTCCGATCTTGTCTATACCAAGATGGTACAAAGTAAAACATATCCCTCTATTCTCCTTTAAATTCTAATTCTTTGTGGTAGTAAGTCCCAATTCTCAAGATACGTATTTCTTCATGCAAAGGCAAGAGCATACTGACTAAAATGATCAATGTACTTGGTATAGTCAAAAGCAAATTTGGAAGAGGTAGGAAGAAATTAATGAAATAGGGTAAACCAATAAAAACGATCAGGTAGAGTGCTCCTACGTTAGATTGTAAGGAAATGTAATGTTTCAAAACTTTTAAAGTTGCTTTCCCAGGCTGGATATAATCTAGGTATTCTCCTTGACGTTGTAAACGTTTCGCTGTTTCTTCTGGTTCTAAGTTGATATAGGCAAATAAAATTGCAAGAAGATAGATAGCAAGCAGGTAAAAGGCTAAACTTAGGGGTTTTGTAAAGTCAAATAAACTACCAAAATTTTTTGTAAAACCATGTCCAAACCAGTCTAATACCAACTGAAGCAACATAATAACACTCGAGGCATACATAATAGGCATTCCCCCAGAGGGAAGAAATTTGATAGGGAGGTAAGATTTGCCGTAGTAACGACTACTTAACATAACTCGATTTAGAGGCAAACGAATTTCAGCTCTCTCGCAGACCACGGCAATATAGCCCAAGAGCAAAAATGAAATTGCCGCACCTACTAGAAAGGCTAATCCTTCTTTAGAAAAAACAGATTGTCCTATCAATACCACTAATTGGTTAGCAAATTGTAGCAGAATTCCTGAAATAATAATAATTGTCTGCCCGCCTACTCCCTTGCTAACATTCAAACCAGCCAACCAGATAATAACAAAGCTTCCTGCTACAACAGTTGCTAGTACAGCCATATTATAAATCCAATCATCTACAAGAAGCAAAAAGCGTCCATTTTCCGAACGAGCCGTGTACATAACAGCTATCCCTTGTAACACGGAAAAAATCAAAGTGAGAATCTTTTGCACAAAATCCGCTTTTTTCAATGACCAGGACTGGATATTCCAACTTTTATTCAAGTTGATGACCTGCCAGACAATCATCGTCGTAATCCATGGACCTAATCCCAGAGAAAACATGGAAATCTGAGAGACATCTACTCCTGCCAAGGAATACAAATAGGCCAAGGGATTTTGCTCAGTTATTTGTGAAAAACCTGTATTGCCATTGTATCCTGGAAGTAAAATATGGCGACCAAGTAAATAGATCGCAATGATCAAAATTGTAAAAATTGCTCTTCGGAAAAAAATACTTGTTCGTTTCTGTTTCTTAAGACCGAAATGTTTCATCTGTCATCCTTTATTCTTTATATTTAGCAAGTCTTGCGATCATTTTCTAGCAATGTTCATGCACCATCGTAACAGCAAGACAACCCAAGAAAACAGGCTCATCCCACTGATAATCAAGATAGGATTAACTGGCTTACCATGATATTTCACCTATGAAATACAGGAGCACCTCATGAGTGTAAATCTACTTGGAGCTTCTCTTCTATCCTTGAATATTTTCATGTGAGAACACCTGTTCTTCCATTTTTTCTATTTGAACATTATCAAATGCATAAACGGATCTACTTAATCCTTAAAATTTTTATAAGTATATCAACTCTGTCACCATGATTAGCATCTAAAAAAACCATTCCCATACCAAATCTCTGAAAGGTAAGGAATTTTACGCTTTCTCATCTGATCATGATTCTTCGAAAGTTGAATGGATTTTATCCGATTTTTCTCATTAAAAAATCATTTATAAAAATTACCAGTGCCTACTATTGTAGCATATTTATCAGTTATTTTCAAACACGACCTCTCTTTTTATAAGTGTGAAGAGCACTTTATGAATTTTGAACAAAATCCATTTGGAATAGGATTGACTATTCTAAACATTTATTTACTATTACAACTCAGACGAAAAAGACCAGAGCGTCACTCTGGCCTTTTCCTGTTCAGTTTAGCTTGTAACTAAACTTAATCTTCTTTTTTGCGAGTAGTAGCTGCAAGGCCTGCACCTAAGCCCAAGATAGCCAATCCTGCTGCTAAAGCTGACACCTGAGACTCACTTCCTGTATTTGGAAGGTGACCTTTTTCAGTTTGTGTCACTTTTTCTTCTTGAGATTGTGCTCCTGTTTGAGCCAGTTGGTGCGCATCTGGATTGACAGGAACTTGTGGGTTTAGTTCTTCTTGTGCTACAGCAGTTCCCACTTCCACAATGCGATCTTGCGATGCTACCTTATCAAAGGTTTCTTTCGATGTACGCTTACCATTTTCGACTTCTACTAGGTGGACACGAACACCTTTTTGACCTTCTTGGATCACACGAGTTTTCCCTACTGGAAGTTTATCGTTCTTACGTTCTTGAACTTGGAAATCAACTTCCTCTTCTTCCACTAGGAGCTCTGGCTTGTGATGAATCAAATCTTTGACACCATCAAGCGGTTGAGCCGTACCACGTTTAGTTCCTACTTCCACGATACGATCTTGCGCAACTATCTTATCAAAAGTTTCTTTCAATGTACGCTTACCGTTTTCGACTTCTACTAGGTGAACACGAACACCTTTTTGACCTTCTTGAAGAACACGACTTTCACCCACATAAAGTTTGTCAGTCTTACGTTCTTGAACTTTGAAATCAATTGCCTCTTCTTCAACCAGAAGCTCTGGTTTTTCATGAACCAAACCTGCAGCTCCATCAAGTGGTTGGGCTGTACCTCGCTTAGTTCCAACGAGAAGAACCCGGTTAACAGGAGCCTGGATCACTTCACGGAGTTTCTCTTCACGAGTTCCGTCTGGACTAACAGATGTAAGAATGCGTTCCTTACCAACTTGTCCTTCTTGTTCTACACGACTTTCACCTACATATAGACTTGGATCTTCTTTTTCAACAGTCTGGAAGGCAAGTTCCTTTTCGACAACCTCAAGACTTGGATTCTCTTCTTGAATAGCAGGGGCTGTTTTCTCAGAAACTGGTTTTTCCTTGGTTAACTGGATACGGTATTCCTTGACTTGTTTTCCACTTTCTGAAACGAGACGAACAAGTACTGGAAGACTATTATCGCCACTATCTACAACTGTTGAAGCTACTTGATTGCGTTCTTGAACGGTCACTTTTGGACGTTGACCTTTATAGGTAATTTGGTAGTCTTGACGATCTTCAGCGAAGTCAGGAAGTTCTTTTCCATCTACAAGAATCTTCGATGCAGTGCTTTCTTGAGGCAATTCGCTTGGCGCAAGGAAGGTCATCTCAATCATCGCAACACCGCTCTTGTCTGCTTTACGCTCCATACGCCATCTCATGGCTTTGGCTTTCACAGCTTTAAATGTTACGTTAATTTCATCACCAGCTTCAATATCTTTATCCGCACGATAAGGAACAGCTTCCCAGTTATCTGGATTGTTGAATGGATGGGCTGCATCATAGGCTTGGTAGTTTGAATAGTAGGTAGGCACTTCAAAGTCTGGACCAATATAGCGTTCCAAAACGAGTTTAGATGGCGCATCCGTTCCACTATCTGCAAAGAAGTGAAGTTTGGCTTGCGCAACAGTCCGTTCTACAATCTTACCATTTTCACGGAAAATAACACCTGTTGATACTTCTGGATTAGAAGATGGTGTTGGAGACCAGTTTGTCCAACGGCGATTTTCATTGTGGTCTCCATCATTGATATAGTCTACACGGTCATGTGAACTTGGATCAATATCATTAGTTGCAGAAGCAAAGGCTTGGTTACTGTTTTCATCATAGTTAGTGTTGTTTGAGAGAGCCTCACCAAGTTTGTCCGTCACTCGTACAGTGAACTCAGCAACGAGGTCACTACCAAGGACATGGCCTCGAACGGTAAATTGACCTGCTTTTGTCAGATTTTCTGCTGGAACTTTTTCCCATTCCACTGTCAAGTCTTTTGTCTCATAGCCGTCTTTACCTGTGAAGTAAACAGGAACCTTAGTTGGCAATTCAAGTGGTTGACCTAGTTGCAATAAGCGAGCTTGTTTGACCGCAGCAACTGGTTTACGAGAGAGTAAGTCTTTATTGCCTGTAAAGTGTAGACGGTATTCTCCTAGGATGTCACCATTTTCAGCTTTCGCGACGACACGAACTGGCTCACCTTCACGAACACTTGGAACAACGGTAGCAAGACCATTGCTGCTAACACTTGCTGTTACTGTAGGAACTTTTCCATCTACAGACTCAAGGTAGTAGTCTGTCAAATCAGGGTTGAAGTTTGCTAAATCTTTGCCGTCAACTTGGATTCTTGTTTGTCCTTGTTTGGCTGCCGCAACTTGTTTTGCAAAGATTTGTACTTCTGTGATAGAAGTTCCACGCTTATTATCTGCTTTAACCATGCGAATGCGCACAGCATAAGTCTCAACTTTATCAAAGCTAAAGTGATTCATTTCTCCAGCCTTGAGTTGAGCTGGGGCTTTTAGATTGGTAACTGGTTTCCAGTTAGCTGGATCGTTAAAGACATGTTCTTCATTGCCTACAAAGCTAGGGTTTTTAGGAGCTGTCGGAACGGTCTTACCGACATAATACTCAATCACATAAGACTTCGGTGCACCGACTCCATGGTCTTCGTGGAATCCGACACTTAGATTATCAACGGAACGTTTGCTTAAGATACCTGAATCTCCAAATAGAACACCGACTGAAGCTTCTGGATTACTACGATTCCAGTTGGTCCAGCGGTTGGCTGGTCGGTCATTAAAGGAAATCAATTTATCGTTGACGTTTGAAACAGGATCGCTTGGATTTGAGTCTGAAGCAAAGGCAAGTGGCAATTCTGAGCCGGTCCATTGGTCAGAAATGTTTGCCCCCTGCTCAGTTTGAGCAGACACACGAACATGAAGTTTGGTAGTTAATTGCGTACCTTCTAGGCGACCAGTGACTGTAAAGACACCTTCCTTAGCGTATTGGTCTGATTGAATCGCATCCCAAGTAACCTTAGCTGATGAAACGTGACCATTTGAATCGTAGGTACGAACACTTTCTGGTAATTGCGGCGCTTCTGCGATTGGAGTCGTCACACTGACTTCTTCAACTGAAACGATACCTTCAACAGATACTTTGGCACGCGCTTCAAGGTCAATTCCTTCAACTTTACCTAGCACTTCAAAGGTTTGATAGCGGTCTAGTTTTTCTTTTGGAATAGCTTGCCATGTGACTTTGTGAGTTTTAGGGAAACCTTTGTCATACTCAACCGTTACTGTTGCTGGAAAGCTTGGTTCCTGATGCAAGTCAGTCACTACATTTACTGGACGAATGGATTGCGCAACCTTCGTCTCAGTATTGGCTTGGATCGTGAAATCGATTTGACCTGTAGCCCCCTCATATTCTGCTTTGAGAGTGACTGCTCCTGGCTTATGTAACTCAAGCATTCCTTTACGAACTGCGACTTCCCCTTCACCACTTGTAGAGAAGGTCACTTTATCAGCTGGTAAAACTGCTTGTGTTCCGTCTTGATAGTGAGCAAGTACAGACAATTTCACTGTTTGGTCTTCTTTAAGACCGTTAGCTTGCTCCACTTGTAAGCTCAAATGGTCAATTTTCGGTGCTTCTTCAAGGAATTGAATTGCATAGGTTTGAAGCGGACCACCATCTTTGGGTTGAACAAAGATGCTTGCACGCATACCGTTTGCTGCACTTGCTTGGACTACAGTAACATCCGCATTTTCAGCACTTGCTACAACTTCTGGCAAGGATGCACCGTAAGCAAGAGTGCGGTATTGCATTGGATGTTGACTAGTGAGGCCTGTAACGGCTTCACCACCAACACTTACATTTGGCACTACAGGTGCTGCAGGATTGCCTTCTTCTACCACAAGGGTAGCATGAACGGTTTCGCCTCCTAGTTGGCCAGTCATTTGAATACGTGATCCTGCAACTGAAAGTTTGGCTTTATCTGCTTCCGCAATCTCCCACTTATCCACTTCGTATTCTTGAACGCTTCCATCTGTTACAGTGATAGAAACGTATTTATCAACAGCATTCAAATCTGTTCCTGGGGCAACACGTTTAACTGTTGGTAGTTCTTTCGCAATTGCTAGAACCTCAACACGAGCCTCTACTTCACGTCCGTCTGCCATGCCTTTAACTGTCACAACTCCAGCTCGGCTCACATCAACAGAAGACCATGTTACTGGACGTTTTTCACGACTGCCATCACTATAGACAAAAGCGACGGTCTTCGGCATTTTTGGTTCTTTCTCGATAACAGTACGTACTTTTGGTACCTCTGTTCCTAGAACTGTCTTTTCTTGTCCTTCTTTCTTACCAGTAAAGACTGTTACTTGACCAGATTTCAAGAGATCTGAATGAGCTGTTAGTGTGAATTTACCTGCTTGTTCAGTTGATTTAACAATGGCAACCCCTTTACCGTTAAAGGCTCTGCGAATCCAAGAACCATCTGGCTGCGCCTTATAGCGTTCACGGCTGGCTTGTTCCCCATTATCAACACCGACTAGTTGACCTTGTCCATGCAATTGGAAACGAACCAAATTATTGGCAGTTGGCACTACATTTCCTTGACTGTCAACGATTTCGTAGTAGATGTAGGTCAAGTCTTTTCCATCTGCAGCGATTGCGTGTTCTTCCTTAATAAGACGAACACCTGCTGGTTGACCTGCAGTGGTAATCTTGTCACGTGCAATTTCTTTTCCAGCTTCATCGCGAGCTACAGCTTCCAAAGTACCTGGTTGATAAGCAACCTTCCACTCAAGATAGAGTTCCTTAGCATTCGCACCTTCTTGGTAGGTACGGCCATCACTAGTTTGTTTCTTGTTGAAGGTCTTAACTCCAAGAGATTGACCGTTCAAGAACAATTCTACGCTTGCAGCGTTTGAATAGGCGCGAACTGGGATTTTTCCGTCTGCATCTTCGACTTTCGATGCCAATTCTCTATTTTCCCAGTTCCAGTGAGGAAGGAGGTGAACCATTGGTTTCTTCTTAGCAGAAACCCATTGGCTTTGGTAGAGATAGAAGTCATGTTTTGGAATACCCGCTGTATCTACGATACCAAAGTAAGAACTCTTAACGGGAGTTTGGTTTTGATTGTGCCATGGCGTAGGCTCACCTATATAGTCCGTACCTGTCCAGATAAACTGTCCAGCATAGCCAGCGTTGTCACGGTCAAAAGTCCATGAATCTGTTGCCGTTTTACCCCAGCCAACTCGGTCATTACCATAGTCAGACTGTTCGTAATGACGTTCAGGTCCGTTGCTATGTTTCAATTCACTTTCAGGACGATAGTAGCTGCCACGTGTACGGGTTGCTGAAGATGTTTCTGAACCGTAAATCAACCATTTTGGATGTTTCGCACGAAGTTTCTTGTAGTTGTCTTCTGAGTAGTTGAAACCAACCGCATCAAGTTCTTCGGCAATCTTCTCATGGCCACCACTACCATCTCCAAAGCGGAACTTATCTGCTCCCATGGTAACGTAACGTGTAGTATCAACATCTTTAATCACTTTTACTAAGCGTTTAACCGTTGCAAGTGAGTGTGCATCACCGTTGGCTTCACCGATTTCATTTCCGATAGACCACATGAAGACAGCTGGGTTATTTTTGTCTCTTTCGACCATGGTACGAAGATCATAGTCAGACCATTTTTCACCTTTCCTAGCTTCTGGGTGAGTGGCATCTTTTTCAAAGAAACGACCATAGTCATAAGGTTTCTTTCCACCGTACCATGTATCAAAAGCCTCTTCCTGAACCAGCAAACCAAGTTCTGCTGCGATTTGCAAGGTTTGCTCACTAGCAGGGTTGTGGGTTGTACGAATAGAGTTAACCCCCATCTCCTTCATTTGTTTGAGACGGCGATATTCTGCCTTATAGTTTTCTTCTGCTCCAAGTGCTCCGTGGTCATGGTGCAAGGAAACACCATGGAATTTAATGCGTTCACCATTCAAAGAGAAACCTTCATTTGGCGTCCAATGATAGTAACGGTAACCAAACAAATCCTTCTTAGCATCCACTAATTGACCATCACGGTATACACGCGTAATCAATTCGTACAAGGCAGGTTTGTCATTTAAAACTGTCCAGAGTTTTGGTTTTTCAACTTCTAAAATAGCATCAAGACTTGTTGATTCATGTGCTTTCAAGGTGCGACTTGCTGTACGAACCAAACCAGTCACTGCTTGACCACCACGCTCTACAATTTGATACTCTGCCACAAGCTCATGGTCTTTATCATCTGTATTGACGATTTTGCTGGTCACATGCGTTTCAACCTTGCCGTGTTGCTGTTGTTCAAGTTTTGGCGTTAAGATGGTTGTACCATTTTTCTCAACATGAACCTTATCTGTCACTTGCAAGGTCACATCACGGTAAATACCGCTACCTGAGTACCAACGGCTACTTGGTTGTTTGTTGACTGCATGGACAGCAATCACATTCTCACGACCATCTTTGTGAAGGTATTTGGTGATATCATATGAGAACTGGTTATAACCATTTGGATAATGTCCCACTAACTGGCCATTGACATAGACTTGAGAATCCATGTAGACACCATCAAAAGTCAAGCGAACATTCTTCTTGAGATCTTTTTCATCAAGTTTAAAGGTCTTACGATACCAAGCTTCACCACCATTGAGCTGTCCACCTTCGTTTTGGGCAGGTGATTGATGGTCAAAATCGTTGAAGATACTCCAGTCATGTGGAAGATCCAATTTTTGCCATGTTGATACATCTGCATCTGGTTTCACAGCTTCTTTAGAGTTCGCATTGAGTTTGAAGTGCCAATTTTGATTAAAATTCACTTTTCTGTCTTCAATCATTTGATTTACTTCTTCATTTGTCGCAGCTTTCAAATCTTCCTTAACAGGCTTTTCTTGACTTGAAGCTTGTGATTCTACCTTTGGATCATTTTCTTCAGGTTTAGAAGACGCTTTTTCCTCTTTCTGAGTTATAGCTTCATCCTCTTTCACCTCTGGTTTACTTGCTTCAATGGGAGCAGCTTGGCTTTGTTCTACACTTGCAGCCACGTTCTTCTCTGCTACTGCTTGATCCTGTTTTTCCTCCACTGCTGGACTTTCCTCTTTTGCTTGTTCTACAGTGTGCGCAATAGGAGTTTCATCCGCAAGAACTGGTGATGCTTCAACGACACTTCCTCCAAATAGAACAGCGCAGGTTCCAATCATGACAGAGCAAGCTCCTACAGCAAACTTACGAATACTGTAGACTCTTTTACGATTCCAATGGCCTTTTTCCATAAAATCCTCCTTTAGTAACCGCTTCTATTTTTGATAACAGATAACGCTTCAATGGACTTCATACTCATTCTATAAAATGATATAGATAACTTCAATCCTCCAAACTAAAAAATCATAATTTTGATTGTTTTTTCTAAAATTTGTAGAAGATTTAGAAAATGTGAATGTAGATTTAGAACAAAAATAAACAATTTTTGACACTCAGTAAAACATGATAAAAAGTTCCCTTTGTAAGGAACTCCTTTTACTTATAATTAAAGATTCCCCCTGCCAACTTATCAGCTAGTTTAGGAAAGAGGCTATAAAATTTGTGGGCTAAATTCAACAAAACTGGGAGATTGAGTTCTCGTTTATTTTTTCCTATAGTCTTGACGATTTTTTTAGCAACCGCATCTGGTTCTAAGAGAAAGCGGTCAACAGACTTGAGGTAGCTGCCATCTGGGTCTGCCTGGTCAAAAAATCTTGTTCGGATTGGTCCTGGATTGACCGTCGTTAGATAGACACCATAGGGCATGAGTTCGAGGCGCAAAGCGTTTGAAAATCCAATCGCTGCAAACTTTGTCGCTGAGTAGAGACTGGATTTGCCAGTAGCTATCAAACCTGCCATACTGACGATATTGATAATATGCCCCTTTCGCCTTTTCTTCATTCGAAACCCAATGCGACGAGACAAGTTCATCAGAGCAAAGGTATTGACCTCAAACATCTGGTGAATGTCTTTGTCAGAAATCTGGTCAAATTCCTCAAAAATCCCGTAACCAGCATTGTTAATCAAAACATCAATTTTACCATAACGGAGATAGAGGTCAGCTACCAGATCTTCTAGAACCGAGTCATCAGTAATATCGATTTCAATCAATTCTACACGGGGATGATTTCCATATAGTTGAGCTAGTTTTTCCTTGTTTCTACCTAGTAAGATGAGTTGGTCATCTGGCAAGAGTTTGACCATTTCTTGGGCCAGTCCACCGCTTGCTCCGGTAATCAGAATAGTACGCATACTTATCCTTTCTCAATCTTCTAAATTTCCACTTCTTCCAAGTCTTTGACCACATGGACATTTTCAAAAACAGTAGCCGCATCTTTCTTGAGCTGGCTGATATCTTTTGAGAGGAAGCGGGCGCTGATATGATTGAGCAAAAGGCGTTTGGCTCCTGCTTCTGCAGCTACTTGCGCTGCCTGCATATTGGTTGAGTGACCATGGTTACGGGCAATTTTCTCATCGCCCTTTCCATAAGTTGACTCATGGACTAGGATATCAGCATTGATGCCTAGACGCACGCTGGCATTGGTTTTTCGGGTATCACCAAGAATAGTGATAATCTTACCTGGACGGGGAGCTGAGATATAGTCTGTCGCCTTGATTTCAGTTCCGTCTTCTAGGACAACATCCTGACCATTTTTGATTTTTCCAAAGAGAGGTCCAAATGGCACACCTGCAGCTTTGAGTTTTTCAGCATCCAAGGTACCTTCTAGGTCCTTTTGCATGACACGATAGCCAACACAGAAAATAGTGTGGTCCAGCTCCTCTGCATACACCGTGAATTTATCGGTCTCAAGGATTTTCCCTAGAGAATCTTGGTCAAACTCATGAAAATGAATGCGGTAAGGCAGACGAGAACCCGACACACGTAGACTGGTTAAGACAAAGGACTTGATCCCTTGAGGTCCGTAGATGTCCAAATCTGTCTGCTCTTCATTGGCCTGAAAGGCACGGCTAGAAAGGAATCCTGGCAAGCCAAAGATATGATCTCCATGCAGGTGAGTGATAAAGATTTTGCTGACCTTACGTGGTCGAATCGTGGTTTCCAGAATGCGATTTTGCGTTCCTTCTCCACAGTCAAAGAGCCAAACTTCGTTAATCTCATCCAAGAGTTTCAGAGCGAGACTTGAAACGTTGCGGGCTTTAGAGGGCTGACCAGCCCCCGTTCCTAAAAATTGAATATCCATTCGATACTTTCTAATTAATCAATATATAACATAGCTGTGCGATTTTCCGATCGGAAATAGCGACTGCCAGAGAAAGCAACAGCTTCTTGCAGTAAATCCTCTTGACTGTAGCCTTTGAGACGTTTGCGACCATCAGCCAAACTTTCCAAATCTGTCAAGGCTGTGAGATTTTTGACACTAACAACTTCCTCATCTCCGACAGCTTTCATGTAAATCTTTCCAGACTCTTCAAAGACGAGTTGATGGGGGAAAATTTGCGCAATCTCAAAAAGCAAGTTATCTGTGATTGCTTCTTCAGCTTCTGAGAAAATGCGACAAAGTCCCTCCCTCTCATAGCAAAAGCCAAAGGATTTGCCAGATAGGTTCAGACGAATAAAGGGCTTATTTTCAAAGGTGAAACTTGGCTCAGCATTGTAGAGGTTCAGTTCCTGACTAAGTTCTGCAAAATAATCCGTCGCAGCCTGAGGGCTCTTTTTCTGATAAAGTTCTGCAAAGTAGGCATTGACTACACTCGGAGGAGGTGTGATGAGAGCCAACTGCTCTTGCTCTGTTTTGCCAGCTAGAAGCTGATCCAGATAGACCTTATCCAGACTTGTATAACCTCCATACTTTAGAGCCAAAGTTTTAATATCAGTCATAAAATTCCTCTAACCTCCATTTATTTTTCTCGGAAATAAATCCTGTAATCACTTCACCGTCATCTTGATAGTCACGATCTTCAAGAATCGCCACACTTTCCAAATCATGAATCTTGTAGGATTTTGAAAAAGGCACGCGCAAAGTAAATGCTTCAAAAATCTCCTTGATTTTCTCTAAAAACAAAGCCTGCAAATTCTCACGACTATCCTCAGACTTGGCAGAAATGAGGGCATAAGGCGTTTGAGTAGGCGTGAAATCCTCCACCAAATCTGCTTTATTATAAAGAGTCAGGCGAGGAATATCCTCCATATCCAAGTCTTTCATGATAGACAGAACCGTTTTTTCATGCTCCTCGTGATAAGGATTGCTGGCATCAATGACATGAACCAGAAGGTCCACATGCTTGCTTTCTTCCAAGGTTGACTTGAAACTGGACACCAATTCTGTTGGCAAATCTTGGATAAAGCCAACCGTATCAGTTAAGGTAACCTGAAGATTACCTCCCAAATGGATACTCTTTGTCGTCGCATCCAGAGTCGCAAAGAGCTCGTCTGCTTCATACTGGATCTTACTGGTCAAGGTGTTCATGATGGTTGATTTCCCAGCATTGGTGTAACCAATCAAACCAATCTTAAAGGTACTTGACTCCAAGCGTTTTTCTCTGACTGTCGCCCGATTTTTCTCAACCACCTTGAGCTGGCGCTCGATATCTGTGATTTGATTACGAACACTACGACGGTTCAGTTCCAGCTGGCTTTCACCTGGACCACGGGAACCAATTCCACCTGCCTGACGGCTAAGCATAATCCCCTGACCAACCAAGCGAGGCAAGAGATACTTGAGTTGAGCTAGGTGGACTTGGAGTTTCCCTTCATGGCTTCGAGCCCGCATGGCAAAGATATCCAGAATCAACTGCATACGGTCAATAACCTTAACTCCCAGAACTTCTTCTAGATTGACATTTTGCCGTGGAGTCAAACGATTATTGACGATGACAGTAGTAATTTCTTCTGCATCTACCATCCGCGCAATCTCTTCCAACTTACCAGAGCCGACGAAGGTCTTGGAGTCATACTTTTCCCGTTTTTGCCTGTAGCTATCTACAACGACTGCCCCAGCTGTCTTAGCCAGACTGGCCAACTCTTCCATAGAGAGGTCAAAATTGTCCATGCCCTGCAATTCCACACCTACGAGCAGGACTCGCTCCTCTTTTTTCTCCGTTTCAATCATCTAAAAACTCCTCTATCTGGCTTAAAATGCGGTCCTGCACGTCAGGCTCTCCTATCTGATAAAAGGTCACCTGCATGCGATTACGGAACCAGGTCAGCTGACGCTTAGCAAAACGGCGAGTCGCCTGTTTGAGACTCTCGCTGGCTTCCTCAAGAGTTTGCTCCCCACGGAAATAAGGAAAGAGTTCCTTGTAGCCAATGCCTTTAGCTGCCTGCACATCTGGATAATGGTCAAAGAGCCACTTGGCCTCATCCAAAAGCCCAGCCTCAAACATCAGATCTACTCGGCGATTGATACGTTCATAAAGCTGACTGCGTTCATCATCCAAGCAGATAATCAGTGGTTCATAAGGACTTTCCTGATTTTCCAAATCCTGACCAAAATGGGCAATTTCCAAGGCGCGCATGGCACGACGACGGTTAAACTGGGGAATTTCAAGACCTGCTTGCTCCACAAGATGGGCTAATTCCTCATCTGAATAAGGCTCCAAACTAGTCCGATAGGCTAAAATCTCCTCATGAGGTGTTTCTCCACCTAGGTGGTAGCCTTCCAGCAAGCTCTGGATATAAAGCCCTGTGCCTCCAGCGATAATAGCAAGCTTGCCACGACTTTGGATGTCCTCTATGGCTGCCTTAGCTTCTGAAACAAAATCAAAAGCCGAGTAAGACTCGGTCACCTCTCTGACATCAATCAAATGATGAGGAACAACAGCTTGCTCCTCCGGGCTAGCCTTGGCTGTTCCAATATCCAACCCTCTGTATACTTGCTGACTGTCACCGCTGACCACCTCTCCACCAAAGCGCTTGGCTACTTCAATAGCAAGAGCTGTCTTCCCAACAGCAGTCGGTCCAACAATCACAATTATTTTTGTTTTCATCTTTTTTCCTTGAAAAATTCCCATTTTTTCGTTACTATTATTATATCATAAAAAGGTCAGTCAGAAAAATGCTACCACTTGAGGAGCCTGGCTGATCGGGAAGATAAAGGAGGAAGACTCATGGCTAAAGGATTCGCTAAAGGTCTTGTAACAGGTGTCGCAGGAACTGTCGCTGCCGTTGCAGGTGCAGTATACGCAATTAAAAAGAAAGTGATTGAGCCAGAAGAGCAAAAAGCAGCTTTCATCGAAGAAAACCGCAAAAAAGCAGCTCGCCGCCGCGTATCACATTAAGCAACAAAAGAAGTTGAGATTTCTCAACTTCTTTTTATTTTCTTAAATAGCCAAATCAAACTTCAGTTGTGGCTTGACTGGATTATAGTCAACTAACTCAAAGTCCTCCGCTTTGATATCAAAGAAATTGGTCCCATCAGGAACATTCAAGACCAAACGAGGTTGGCAGTTTGACGGCTCACGACGGAGCAATTCCTGAGCTTGTTCAAACTGATTATCATAGATATGGAGGTTGTTGATAAAATAGAAAAACTTCCCAATCTTCCAGCCAAAATGCTTGGCAATCATCATTTGAAGAGCCACATACTGCATGGCATTGATATGGTGGGCCACCAGCATATCATTAGAGCGCTGGGTCAAGGTCGCATCCAGATAGATTTCCCCATCAACCCGACGGACATCAAACATGGTCTGAAAGGCGCATGGAAGGAGGCCGTCTGTCTCCTCAAATGCTTGGTAATCCCAGAGTGAGATGATATTGCGACGGTTCCAGGGATTGGCTTCCAACTGCTTGAGAATCTTATTAATGATATCGTGTTTCTTAACGACCGCCCCATAGCGTTCACCGATGGTTCCCGTATCTCCCACTTCCCAGTCATTCCAGTAGTGAACATTGTACTTGCTATTTAGCACTTCTAGGCTATTAGACTGATCTTGGTAGATCCAGAGTACTTCCTTGATGGCGGATTTGATTGCAATGGGACGCAAGGTTGTGATGGGAAATTCCCCCATAGCCAAGTCATACTCGGCAAAGGCACCCGTTACGTACTTGGAGTTGGCAACAGTCCCATCCTTGTACTTGGGACGTGCCTGCTCGGAAAAGACACCGTCTTTGAGGATTCGTTCAATATTCTCTTTAAAAATCGTATCTGCTTTTGTCATTTACTCTCACCTCATTTATTGTCCTAACTAGTATAGCATAAAAAATCTTTTCTACATACTCAGATAATCGATGGCCTTTTTATATTTTTCTAATCGTTCCAAATCCTTGTCAGTGACAGAACTCAGTCTCGATAAATCCGAATTATGCTTCAAATCTGCTAATTTGACAATGCGTGCTAGGGGATTAGATTTCACATTTTCTAGATATGTTTGATAGTCTTGCCCCTTTTTCTTTGACAAAATCTGAACGGCAGTAACTACTGTTTCTAGTAAACCAGCTAGTAATAGTTCTTCAGCCGTAAAAGGACTGTCCTCAATGACATCATGTAGTAAAGCAACTGCTTTTTCTTCTTCAGTATCAACTTGGCTTGCTACATAGATTGGATGTTCTATATAATCTATCCCTGCCTTATCAAATTGCCCCCTATGAGCTTCCGTAGCGATAGACAATGCTAGTTCAAGCATGGGTTGTTTTGATGTATTCATCTAGCGGCTCCTTCCCAAAATTTAAACCTATTTCGTTTTATTCGATTTTTAAAAAAGAGCTTGATAAACACCAAGCTCTATAATCATTTTATTTTATTGCAATACAAGTGATGCCGCTCCGATAACTCCAGCGTCATTTCCTAGAGTTGCAAGAGCCAATTTAGTGGATGTGCGTACTTGAGGGAAGGTATTTTCATCATAAACTTTTTGCACGCCTTGGAGAAGGAATTCTCCAGCTGCTGACACCCCACCACCGATAACGATAGTTGATGGGTTGAGGATTGATCCGATGTTAGCACATGCAATACCCAAGTAACGTGAAAAGTTACGGTAAACGATCAAGGCAAGGTCGTCTCCTTCTTTTGCAAGGTCAAAGACAGTTTTGGCTGTTACTTCTTCACCATCGTCAATCAAGCGTTTCAAGGCTGCATCGCCTTCGTATTCATCAGCATAACGACGTGTCAAGTTGACAATCCCTGTTGCAGAAGCAACTGTCTCAAGACAGCCTTTTTTACCACAGGTACATGCGATTGGTTGGTCAAAGTCAACAGTGATGTGACCAAGCTCTCCTGCCGCACCAGCAACACCGTGGAGCAGTTTTCCTTCAGCGACGATACCACCACCAACACCGGTACCAAGTGTCATAAAGACAACGTCCGGTTGGTTGTCACCAGCACCCATCCAGCGCTCACCAAGAGCAGCTACGTTGGCATCATTATCAATGAAGAATGGAATACCCAAGGCTTTTTCAATCTTTTCTTTAATTGGTTGAAGGGTTTTCCAGTTTAGGTTGTAGGCACCGATAACAGTTCCTTTTTCACGGTCAACCACACCAGGTGATCCCATCCCAATCCCTCGGAAATCCGTAGCTGACAATCCAAGCAAGTCCAAACGATGTTGAATAGACTCAATCATATCATCTACAATATGGCTTCCTTCATCCAAAATATTAGTCTTGATAGACCATTTTTCTTGGATTTCTCCCTCTTGAGTTAAAATTGCAAACTTGATAGATGTACCACCAAGGTCAATCCCAATAATCTTTTGACTCATCGTCTTCTCCTTTTTAATTGAAAATGCTTACAGATATAGTATAACAAAAACGTCTCTTTTGTGCAAAGGTTTGCAGGCTACAAGCCAAAATTAAAACATCTTATTTGCTTCACTATTTGTAAAAATTAGTCACCTAAATGTTGAATTGCATAGTTTGCTTCTTCTTTTGTAAATTTTCCAACATAAGAAGAAGTTAGCCACTCATAAATCTCTGTCTTTGATAAATGGTTATTCTTTCGGTATTCTCTTGCTGTAATTAAGGCATTTGCTTTGTAATCTGCATTCAAGTGATCGATGGCATACTGCGCTGCTGAACTTGAAAAACCATTCCACGTTAATTGGTTATAGAGATCTTTTTTTGACATATGTAAAACCGAATTATAGCTTTTCGCTTTATTTAAAGCAGCATTGTACTGCTTCCCATCTAGTTTTGGTTGCCGCACACCATCGTATCCTACATAGTGACGGCCACCATCTACCCATTTATCCCTAGCCATTTTACCATCTGATTCAACATAATAACGGCCACCATCTACCCATTTGCCCCTTACCATTTTGCCTTCAGAATCAACATAGTAACGGCCACCATCTACCCATTCATTCTTGGCCATCTTTCCATCTGATTTGAAATAATAATTTCCTACCCATTTATTGCGAGCTTGGCTGCCTTCTGATGGTAGATTAAGTTTTTGAATTGCATAGTTTGCTTCTTCTTTTGTAAATTTTCCAACATAAGAAGAAGTTAGCCACTCATAAATCTCTGTCTTTGATAAATGGTTATTCTTTCGGTATTCTCTTGCTGTAATTAAGGCATTTGCTTTGTAATCTGCATTCAAGTGATCGATGGCATACTGCGCTACTGAACTTGAAAAACCATTCCACGTTAATTGGTTATAGAGATCTTTTTTTGACATATGTAAAACCGAATTATAGCTTTTCGCTTTATTTAAAGCAGCATTGTACTGCTTCCCATCTAGTTTTGGTTGCCGCACACCATCGTAGTCTACATAGTGACGGCCACCATCTACCCATTTATCCCTAGCCATTTTACCATCTGATTCAACATAATAACGGCCACCATCTACCCATTCATTCTTGGCCATCTTTCCATCTGATTTGAGGTAATAATTTCCTACCCATTTATTGCGAGCAGAGCTTCCTTCTGCTGTTAGATAATAATATGAACCATGGTTTTTATCATAAATCCAGTCACTTTTAACCTTTTTTCCATCAGAATCAACATAATAACGACCACCATCTACCCATTCATTTTTAGCTCTCTTTCCATCTGATTTGAGGTAGTAATTTCCTACCCAGCCAGACTGAACTTTAGATTGTGATTTATCCTGTTTAGGAGTTGTTTCTTTAGCTTTTTCAGCCGGTTTTGGTGCCGGCTTCGGCGCGGGTTTTGGTGCTGGCTTTGGAGCGGGTTTCGGTGCTGGCTTCGGCGTAGGTTTTGGTGCTGGCTTCGGCGCAGGTTTTGGTGCCGGCTTCGGCGCAGGTTTTGGTGCCGGCTTCGGCGCAGGTTTTGGTGCCGGCTTCGGCGCGGGTTTTAGTGCCGGCTTCGGCGCGGGTTTTGGTGCTGGCTTCGGCGCGGGTTTTGGTGCTGGCTTCGGTGCGGGTTTCGGTGCCGGCTTCGGCGCGGGTTTCGGTGTAGGTTTTGGTGCCGGCTTCGGCGCAGGTTTTGGTGCTGGCTTCGACGCGGGTTTTGGTGCCGGCTTCGGCGCGGGTTTTGGTGCCGGCTTCGGCGCGAGTTTTGGTGCTGGTGTTTTTGTTTTCTCAGCAGGATTTTGTGCTGGTGTTTTCGGTTTCTCAGCAGGATTTTGCGCTGGTGTTTTCGATTTCTCAGCAGGATTTTGCGCTGGTGTTTTCGATTTCTCAGCAGGATTTTGCGCTGGTGTTTTCGGTTTCTCAGCTTGATTTGGCGCCGAAGTTGTATTCTCTTTTACAATCTTACCGTTTTTAGATACATCCTTTTCTTGAGCAGAAACATGCTGAGCCGAAAAAGGAAAGGCTTCAGTTGTATCTGCAAATGAAATAAGTCCCAGTGTTGCAGTTGCTAAGCTGGTTACTAAAATTTTTTTTGATTTTTTCATAAAAATCTCCATTATTTTAACGATTTATACCTATAGTATACCATATACTTTATTTTGCTTTCAAATCAAATATTAAATATTCAGAAATAAATCTAAAACTTAATTGAAAAATCCATAGTTATATCACTTTCAACTCATACAAACCTCTGACTGCATTACAGCCATAGATAGTTTCCGCTTGGTTCAAGTCTGCCAAAGTCAAGACTTTTTCCTCTACCTGTCCTGTTTCTAGCAAATGCTGGCGGTAGATTCCTGGCAAAATTCCTAGTCTGATAGGCGGTGTATAGAATTTTCCGGCAATTTTCAGAACCAGATTTCCAATGGAGGTCTCAAGCAGTTCTTCTGACTTATTGTGGTAAATCTTCTCTTGCTCCCCTATACTCAAATGTGGTCTGTAAGTTGTTTTAAAGTAGGTAAACGCTTGATTCAAATCTGTTTCTTGCAGACAAAGTTTAGCCTGACAGAAACCTGGACTAAGTGGTGTTAATACTTGGCGACTGAGTTCCAGCTCTCCAGACTTGTTAAGAGTAATTCGCAAACGATAGTCTTGGTGGGAATCGCAAGCTTGGCACTCTTCCTCTATCCTTTGTCTCAGGTCTTCCGGATCAAAAGGATAGGCAAAATACCTACTCGCCTTTGTCAGTCTTTCCAGATGTTGATCTTCAAACAGCAGTTGTTTTTGGCTGATTTTACCAGTTGAAATCAGTTGGAAACGAGCTTGTTTACGATAGAGTACAGCCGCCTTTTGATGAACCTCTCGGTATTCAGATTCCCAAGTACTATCCCAAGTAATCCCTCCGCCAACTCCATAGATGGCTTTCCCTTGATGCAGTTGGATAGTCCGAATAGCGACATTGAAAATTCGTCGCCCATTTGGAAGCAAGATACCAATAGTTCCGCAGTAAACTCCTCTGGGTTGTGGCTCCAAGTCCTTGATGATTTCCATGGTCGCAATTTTGGGCGCTCCTGTTATGGAACCACAAGGAAAGAGAGAGCGAAAAATGACAACCAAGTCCACATCCTCTCGTAACTGACTCTTGATGGTTGAAGTCATCTGCCAAACCGTCGAATACTGCTCCACTTGACAGAGACGTTCTACATGTTCACTGCCCACTTCAGAAATACGGTTCATGTCATTGCGCAAGAGATCCACAATCATCATATTTTCAGAGCGATTTTTAGGATCTTGCTCCAACCAAGCTGCCTCTTTCAAATCTTCATCGTCAGTCACTCCCCGCTGGGTTGTTCCCTTCATCGGGCGAGTCGTTAATTCCCGGTCATTTTGCTCAAAAAAGAGCTCTGGGCTCATGGAAATCACTGCCATCTCATCGTGTTCAACATAGGCATTGTAGCCCGCCTCCTGCTCTACCACCATACGATTGTAGATAGAAAAAGGATTGGCACTTAAATCTTGCTTGAGTTGGACAGTGTAATTGACCTGATAGGTGTCCCCCTGACGCAAATGATGGTGAATCTGGGCAATAGCCTTTTCATAGTCCTCTGCTGACGTTACTTCCTGCCAATTTGAAGGCAAATCTACTTCCTCATAAGTCAGAGGAATAGGCGATATTTCTACCCTATCATGAACTGTAAAGTAAAGCAAGTACTCGCCCAGTAGAGGAGACTTGTGAACTGCTAGTTTTTCCTCAAAAGCAGGTGCAGCCTCATAGCTGACATAGCCCACGACATAATAACCTTGCTCTTGGTAGCTTTCCACTTGTGCCAGCAAGTCTACCACTTCTGCTAAATCTCTCGTTTTTAACTCTTTGATCGGCTGGGTAAAGGTGTATCTCTCGCCCAAAGCCCTAAAATCAATCACTGTTTTTCTATGCATACCTTTAGTATAGCACAAAAAGGCAGATGCAGCTTAAGCTGATCCACCTTTTTAGTCATTTCGACTTTATAACGATGCTTTGGCAAATAAATTTCCAGAGAATCCATCTGATTTTTGAAGGAGCTGTTTGTAAACCTTCCATTTAAGATCTTCAGTATTTTTATAATGATTCTTTATATTTGGATTTTCCATGCTATCTAGGTCTTTTTGAACAGCTTCATCAAATAAGGACTTCAACTCAGCATAAGTAGAGATAGATCTGCCATTGATTTCGATTGTAGTGAAGCCATTTTGAGTTTTGTCATAGACTTCTTTATACCAATGTTTCTTCCATGCTTCAAGAGTATCAAATTGGCCATTAGAGACTTTCTTGATAATGAAATCATCACCCAACAACCCTTTGTTTTCCTTGCTAGCTTCCGCCTTATATTTGTTTGAAGCGTAACCAATAAATCCGTTAAGATAACCATAGTATCCCCACATACGGAAAGCATTATGTTTGAATGAAATCGAACCAACTGTACTCTTGCTAGTATTACCACCAAAGATACCCGACATCATATTTACGGTTTGGTAAGCACTGTCAAAACCTTCCGAACGATAACGTCCATTCCCTGGCATACCATGTTTTGTAACGAAGTTATGATCAACCAATTGATCAATGCTCGTAATCGTCAATTTCTTCTCATTATCCGTTAAATCACGTAATTTATCCCATTGATGTGGCTCGCCTTTTAGATTGTTTCGCTCAGCATTCGTACGCCATTCTCGGTCCATCTTCTTGAACCACTTACTGTTGTCGTCCAAGTGTTTTCCAATAACTGCATCTGCTTCTAGATGGTCCAGCATCATCAGAGCCTCGTTATAGTTCTTCATATAGTGATCAATTTCTTCACGGTTCTTTAACTTATTTGGATCATAATTGTAGATTTGATTGCCATCATTCTGACGTTCATAAGCCATGTTCAAACCTAAGGCGCCGTATTCACCATTTGGATTTGTCAACGATGGTGACTGGAGCATACCTTGCGCAAAGGACTCTAAGTCCGTCCCTTCACGATGATACCAACCGCCATAGTAAGCCATACGATCATTCACATGAGTCGTTTCATGCGTAAAGGCCGATGTACCAAAATCACTTATCAACTCTGTCATAACAAAGTAGACAGCATCTTGCTGATTTGGAGCTACAAAGATATATGCGTAAGCACCATATCCATACTGATAGCCATGATATTTATGAATCCGTCCAAAGAACTCTCTAATCGGAGCATAATCTGGTTTCCCATCCTTGTGGCCATATCGGTTTGCCCAACCGATACCCGGCGCATCATGATTATCCCAAACAGGTGTTGGAACACTATTTTCACTCTTGAGGAGCTTATTGCGTACATTATCAGCAGCTAATTTTGACCAAAAGTCTAAGTAGTTTACCTGCTCTTTTGCTCTCTTATTGATTTCACTCTTGAAGGCTTCACGATCCTCCTCAGTATTTTTACCATATTTTTCAAAAGCACTAAAAGAAATGGTATTATAGGTCGAAATCATGAAGAGATGCGAGTTCTTCAAGTTTAATAGTGGCAAAATCATCCGACCATGCACGCCATTATTAATCCCTTCATACAGACGATATTTCTTATGAGCAAAATCGGGGTTCAATGATGGCTGTTCTACCACATAAGCATTCTTTTCAATTGCCTTTTTAAACCAAACATTCATATCGGTTTCATTTGTAAACAATTTCATGTTATATGTTAGAAACTCATGAAGGCTTCCTTTACCTGTAGCACCTGCAATCACTCGACTATACGCATCTTGGGATTGGTCGCCTTTAAGATTGTTCTCTTTTGAGCCGATAGTGATCAAGCGATCTAAGACATTCACGTTCTTACCATAAAAATCTGGTTTAAACATCATAATATCTTTGATCGACAATCCATCATATTTAATGCCATAGTATTGGTTCAAATAAGCAAGCCCCATCATAATGTTGGCCTTATTGTCTTCAACTTTCTTAATGAAAGCACGTTGAGCTGCTTCATCATCATTTAGTTGATGATCTTCATTTTCAACAATTTGTTTCACCAAGTTTCCAAGATTTTGTTTTACTTCATCAAAACTTTCTTCTAAGAATAAATCACGAATGTAGCCATTTTTTCGTTCATCCGTGTTTTCTTGCGGTTTGTTCCGCTTATCCATAAGAGCGCGCACTTCAGGAGAAATCAATTCTACACTGGATAATGTTTCTTTTGCCTTTGCAATCAAACCAGCACGATCTTTCACTAGCATATTTGGCGTATAAACGATATTCTGGTTGGTCACTTCGTACTCTTTGACTTGTTTTACATCAGAGTCAGCTTTGGCAGTGATGGCCAATTCTTCTTTGGTACCATCAGCATAGTGAATCATGATCTGATCAATAGCTGACAAGTCTGTTACAAACTGCCCATTCTTCAAACCAGTAACAGAAAGGACTTCTTTGATCACCAAGTTTGAGCTAGCATCTAGTTTATTAGCTTGATTGACAATCCACTCCTTATTATAGAATGGTTGTAATTTTTCAATATTGCGATAGGCAAGTTCGCGGTCAGCTCTGTAGTCTTGAGTGGCCTTGTACTCGTCTTCACGCTGTGTCAAACGGTTTAATTTATCTACAATAGGCTCATTGATTTCATACTCATGCGCTGTGATTCCCAAAGCAGCAATTTTCTTGTCTGCTTCTTCTTGCGAAATAGGCTTAATACGATGCTGTTGTTTAGAATATCTATATGAAGATTTTCCTTCACTCACACCAGTAACAACAAAGTTTCGGTTTAAGCGGTCACCTGTCCAATATGGATCATCATCAATATCAGATGAGCCATAGAAAATCTCACCGTTCTTAACTTTCATCATTGAAACAGTGTCTTCAACGGAACCCAAGGCATTTGTACTGCCTACAACACCACCCGCGCTAATCGGTTCTCTGACATCGATAGTACCTTTAGCTACAGATTTTTTAATGGCTCCGTCCCGATAAACCGCATTGTTGTCCCCACCATTTTGTGACCAATAGGCGATGCCTGCAACTTTCGCTTTATTACCTGTTATCTGTGCATCAACATAGGCCTTCTCAACAGAACCTTTCCAGTTTTCTCCAACAATTCCAGCAAGAAAGGCGCCTTGATTCCCACCAGCATGAAGCTTACCAATGAATGCCACATTTGTTAATCTGCCGTTATTATCAATTTTATTGATCAAACCTGATACGTCATTATTTCCAACAACTGTACCCGTTACTTTCACATTATTGATCGTTGTGTTTTTTATAACAGCAGCCAAGGGAGCAACTCTATTTGCCCATGGCATATGAATGTTTACCTTACCAAGGTTAAGGTCATGGATATGGGCGCCTTCGGTATCACCTAATAGTGGACGTTCCAAGTTATGAATCGTGTATCGTTGACCGTCTACACTTGATAGCTTGCCTCGGAACTTCGTCGTTACATATGATTTACCAGCTGCGGGAACATTGACCGCATTCAAGTCCGCACCAATTTTAAATTCACCAGACGGATTGGCCTGCATAGCTTTTACAAGTTCATTGAAATCGTAGTAGACATTCTCTTCATGAGTTTTTGGTTTGGCAAAATAATGGACGTATTCTTCTTCACTGAGCTGGTTACCATCTGTATGCTGAACGAGATCAGGCGCTTTGGCAGTGACCTTATAAAGTGTTTTTCCATCGACTATCACTTCTTCAATTTTGTCAATCGCAAGACGCGTCACCTTATTATCACGTGTAGCAATTTTAAGATAGTAAGGCCTTACATCACTTGGAACAGAGGTTAAGAAGCTACTATCCGTTTCCACGCCATTGTCGTCAACACTTATGAGGCTTGTTTCTTTTATATTTTTAACTTCGACCTTTTTTAAATCAATTCTCAGTGGTTCTTCTTTGAGAATTTCTTCCTCGTTTCCTTCACCACGATCATAAACCATTTTTGTTTCGAGTTTATAATCCTTGTAATACTGCAAATCTGTTAGAGTTGCAGTCAAGTTATCCGGTGAAACCATCATGGTTTTGACGACTTCGTCGCCTTTTTTCAGGGTTAAAGTGATCGATTTAATCGCTGCCTTACTTGGATTTTCCAGATTATAGTGAATCTGAGATGAGCGTTTCAAATCCTGAATATCAACCCTTGAAAAAGTCAACACTGGCTTTTCGAAGTTTTTGGTACCTAGTTTAACAATACTGTCTTGGGCTAACTCGATGACCTGTTCAAGAATTTCAGGCGCTTCCTGCGTCTTGATTCCTTTGATGGTCTTGTAGGTTCTGATAACCTTTTTCTGACCGTCTTTTCCTTCTTGGACCGTAACTTTATCGCCCTTTTTCAGTTGCGCGTCTTCTTCGACTATCTCCTTAAACGGAGTTTTTTCAAGACTTTCTTCTACAAGAGTTCCTTCTATTGGTTTCGTACCACGACTTGTTTTTTTAGTGACTGGTTTTTTGATGACAGTGGTTGTTGTATTTAAAACTTGGTCAGTCTCAACACCTTCGACAGTTTTATAAGTCGTTTTGGTAACTTGGATCCCTTTTTCACCGTTTTGAACCACTGTTTCTTCATCAGTGTACTTTGTAGGATCATCAATGATTTCCGTCTGGTAGTCAATCTCTGCGATTGTGTCTTTAGTAATTGTTCCTTCAGTTACTGTATATTCTGGAAGGTCCTCTTGAACAAGGGAGTGACCTTCCTTACCAGTTTCCTGAGTGCCTTTACTTTCAAGCTTTTCAGTATACGCTGGTAAACTATCTTGGACAAGGGACTCGCCTTCCTTGCCGGGTTCTTGTGTACCTTTGCTCTCAAGTTTCTCAGTATACGCTGGCAAACTATCTTGAATTAGAGATTGACCTTCTTTACCGGGTTCCTGAGTGCCCTTGCTTTCAAGCTTGCCAGTATACGCTGGGGAATTGTCTTGAACGAGGGATTCGCCTTCTTTACCTACTTCTTGAGTGCCTTTGCTTTCAAGTTTTCCAGTATAGGCTGGCAAACTATCTTGAACAAGGGAGTCACCTTCCTTACCAGTTTCCTGAGTACCCTTACTTTCAAGCTTTTCAGTGTAGGCTGGCAAACTATCTTGGACAAGGGACTCGCCTTCTTTACCAGACTCCTGAGTCCCTTTGCTTTCAAGCTTTCCAGTATAGGCTGGCAAACTATCTTGGACAAGGGATTCGCCTTCTTGGCCGGGTTCTTGGCTACCTTTACTTTCAAGCTTTTCAGTATACGCTGGCAAACTATCTTGAACAAGGGAATCGCCTTCCTTGCCGGGTTCTTGTATACCTTTGCTCTCAAGTTTTCCAGTAAAGGCTGGGGAATTGTCTTGAACGAGGGATTCGCCTTCTTTACCAGACTCTTGAGTGCCTTTGCTTTCAAGCTTGCCAGTATAGGCTGGCAAACTACCTTGGACAAGGGATTGACCTTCTTGGCCTACCTCTTGGGTGCCCTTACTTTCAAGTTTTTCAGTATACGCTGGCAAACTATCTTGAACGAGGGATTCGCCTTCCTTGCCGGGTTCTTGGCTACCTTTACTTTCAAGCTTTTCAGTATACGCTGGCAAACTATCTTGGACAAGGGACTCGCCCTCTTTGCCTGGTTCCTGTGTGCCTTTGGCCTCAACCTTGCCGGTAAATTCTGATTGTGATTCCTGAACTAAGGACTCGCCCTCTTTACCTGGTTCCTGTGTGCCTTTGGCCTCAACCTTGCCAGTATATGCTGCTTGCGGTTCTTGGACTAAGGATTCGCCTTCTTTACCTAGTTCCTGTGTGCCTTTGGCCTCAACCTTGCCGGTAAATTCTGCTTGTGGTTCTTGAACTAAGGACTCGCCCTCTTTACCGGGTTCCTGAGTACCTTTAGCCTCAATTTTTCCAGTATAAGCTTCTTGTGGCTCTTGAACTAAAGACTCGCCTTTTTTACTGCTTGAATTAGAATTACTAGTAGATTTTGAGTCTTTAAAGTAACCAACATACTCATATCCTTCAATATGAATAACTCCTTTAGCCAAGCCTTCATGTGTAGATGCAGAAACAGTTTGGTTATAAGAAAGTAACTCTTTATTTTCAAATGCAAAGGCAGTAAAAGGTACAAAATTGCTAACTCCAATAGAGCTGATTAAGAGAACCCCAAGTACTTTACTACGGTGTTTCTTGGAAACTAATAAAACCGCTAGTGAGGCCGTTGCTAAACCAAGACCTACCAAGGCTAAATTTTTACTTCCTGTGTAAGGAAGTTGTTGACTAGTAGTTGCCTTCTTGCGATAAACTACATAAATAATATCTTCATCTTGAAATTCTGTAGGAACTTCATGATGAATCAAGGCTTTTTCAGATTCGGTTAATTCTTGCTCTGTCAAATATCGATAATGGACTGAATTCACTTCAGCTAATTCATCTGCTTGGACTTTACCAGCTGATAACAAACCGGCACCAACAAGAAAGGCCCCGATTGCTACAGGACCAACTCCAACAGTCAATTTACGAATAGAATACTTTAGGTTTTTTTGAAACTGTTCTTTTCTTTTTTTCATTCTCATATCTTTCTAATAGAATCTTGTGGATACTGGGCACGCGCACCCCCGATTAGCTTTGGACGACTAGCTAGAGCTGTTACATGGGCATGACCAATCTCACGCAAAACTGGTCGAATCGGAACCTGCACATGCTTGACATGCATGCCAATTGCGGTATCTCCGATATCAATTCCCGCATAAGCCGTGATGAACTCCACTTCAACAGGTGCTTTCATAAACTTAAAGGCAGCTAGCTGACCTGAACCGCCTGCATGAAGAGTTGGAAGGACACTGACGATTTCCAGACCAAACTGCTCTGCCACCTGGCGTTCAACAACGAGGGCACGATTGACGTGCTCACAGCCTTGAACAGCTAGGTGAATTCCTTTTTCTTCTAGGATATCTAGGATGGTCTTCACAATGATTTCCCCAATTTCTTGGCTTGATTCCTTGCCTATATGGCCGCCTAAAACTTCGCTAGACGAGAGTCCAAGGACAAAGAGAGCCCCCTCACGCAATCCAGCCTTATCCAAAACATCCTCAAGCACCTGCTGTGTCTCTGTTCCAATTCTATTTTTATCCATCACTCTTAACCTCATTTTTCTCCTACTATCATATCTTTTTTTACTGATTTTATCAAGGCGAACTAATCACTCAGAGTTGTCACTACAAAAACTTTAAAGAAGAATTTTCTTTTAGTAACAAAGTAAAGAGTCTGGGACAAGGATGCTTTTCAAAAAAGTAACAACTAAAATGACCTGTCCCCTAAAAAAGTTAAACAGAAGATTTAGCTTTTTTAGCGGAGCAGGACAAATCTCTAGCGATGCTTATTTTATCTGAGTTTGAACATAGTGGGCAATGACATCTGACGTGTACTGGGCTGTTCCAGAACCAAACTTGTCAATGTTTTGCTTAAACTCTGGGTTGTAGACGTAGCCTTTACCGATATGACCGAATACTTCAATAGAGCAGTCAAATCCATAAGTACGAATAGCTTGCAAGAGTTTGGCTGCTTCTTCTTGGTTTTCGACCGCTGTTGCAGCTAGTCCATTTTTAAGGTTTTGTGCCAAGGCTTGAAAAACTCGGTTGAAGGCGGCTGTGGCCTCTTCTTCGCGACCTTTTTGGCGTTCAAGCGCTTGGCCCATGACTTCTTGTCCATACTTCTCTACCGCCTCTTGGTGGTATTTTTGATTGTCTTGATAGCTAAATCCAGTGAATTTTTCCTCAATCGTCATTTTTCTTTCTCCTTTTTGTTCTTGAATGGTTTTTTGCAAGGTGGAAATCAAGGTATCCAGGTGTTGCCTTTCTCGAGTTAGATAATCCAACTGCCTAGTCAAATGGGGCAATAAATCTGTCCTTTCTGCCTTTAACAGCTCTGCTATTTTTTCTAAAGAAAAACCTAAATATTTATAATACAGAATAACCTGAAGGCGTTCCAAATCCTCCTGACTATAGGTTCGATAGCCGTTTTCCGACTTTAAGGGAACCAAGAGTCCTATCTTATCATAGTGGTGCAGTGTCTTGACAGAGACACCTGAAAGCTGCGCAGCTTCTTTTATATGGTACATGATTTCCTCCTTACAATCATAGTATATCCCCTCCCCTTAGGTCAGAGTCAAGTATTTCTACGAAAAATTTTTAACTTTTTGAGAAAGGTGTGAAAACTTGAAAATGGTTTTCTTGACAGACCTTTGAAAACATGATAGGATAGTCAAGTCTATCAATCAAACAGAAGGCTCATAAAGAGCCATTGAGAGAAGGCTATTTGACAACTCAAGTAGCCTTTTCTTATTTTAAAAAAGAGATTGGAGTTTCAACTATGTCAGAAAAATCGCAATGGGGCTCGAAACTAGGCTTTATTCTAGCATCTGCTGGTTCAGCCATCGGGCTTGGTGCCGTTTGGAAGTTCCCCTACATGACTGCTGCTAATGGCGGGGGAGGCTTTTTACTGGTCTTTCTCATCTCCACCATTTTAATCGGTTTCCCGTTACTCCTTGCTGAGTTTGCCCTTGGCCGTAGCGCTGGCGTTTCCGCTATCAAAACCTTTGGAAAACTGGGCAACAATAACAAGTACAACTTTATCGGTTGGATTGGTGCCTTTGCCCTCTTTATCCTTCTCTCCTTTTACAGTGTTATCGGAGGATGGATTCTAGTCTATCTAGGTATTGAGTTTGGGAAATTGTTCCAACTTGGTGGAACGGGTGATTATGCTCAGTTATTTACTTCAATCATTTCAAATCCAGCCATTGCCCTAGGAGCTCAAGCAGCCTTTATCTTATTGAATATCTTTATTGTATCACGTGGGGTTCAAAAAGGGATTGAAAGAGCCTCGAAAGTCATGATGCCCCTGCTCTTTATCATCTTTGTCGTAATCATTGGGCGCTCTCTCAGCTTGCCAAACGCCATGGAAGGGGTTCTCTACTTCCTCAAACCAGACTTTTCAAAACTAACTAGCGCAGGTCTCCTTTATGCCCTGGGTCAATCTTTCTTTGCCCTCTCATTAGGGGTTACAGCAATGTTGACCTATGCTTCTTACTTGGACAAGAAAACCAATCTGGTCCAGTCAGGGATTTCCATTGTAGCCATGAATATCTCGGTATCCATTATGGCAGGTCTAGCCATTTTCCCAGCCATGTCAGCCTTCAATATCCAGTCTGAAGGGGGACCAAGCCTGCTCTTTATCGTCTTGCCTCAACTCTTTGATAAGATGCCTTTTGGAACCATTTTCTACATCCTTTTCCTCTTACTCTTCCTCTTTGCGACAGTCACTTCTTCTGTCGTGATGCTGGAAATCAATGTGGGCAATATCACCAATCAGAACAACAGCAAGCGTGCTAAATGGAGTGCTATTTTAGGAATCTTGACCTTTGTCTTTGGAATTCCTTCAGCCCTTTCTTACGGTGTCATGGCGGATGTTCACATCTTCGGTAAAACCTTCTTTGATGCTATGGACTTCTTGGTTTCCAATCTCCTCATGCCATTTGGAGCTCTCTGCTTATCCCTCTTTACAGGATATATTTTCAAGAAGGCCTTAGCCATGGAGGAACTTCATCTTGATGAAACACCATGGAAACAAGGACTTTTCCAAGTCTGGCTCTTCCTTCTTCGTTTTATCATTCCTATTATCATCATTGTGGTCTTTATCGCCCAATTTATGTAATCAAAAAGGACTTGAGTAATGAACTCAGGCCCTTTCTTTTTATGGATGGCTAACAATCAATTCCAAGCCTTGCCCTTCCAAGGTCCAAGCTTCAACATCACTTGGTAGGATAAAGTGGCTGCCTTTTTGGATTGGATAGTTTGTTCCATCAACAGACAGTCGACCTTGACCAGCTAAGACGCTGAACAGGCTGTAGTCAGCTGTCTTTTCAAAGTCAACTTTTCCAGTAATTTCCCACTTGTAGACTGCAAAGAAATCATTGGATACAAGGAGAGTGGAACGCAAATTATCTGCTTTAACAGTTACAGGACGGCTATTTGCAGGCTCTCCAATATTCAAGACATCGATAGATTTTTCAATGTGAAGTTCACGTAAGTTGCCATTGTCGTCCTTACGGTCAAAGTCATAGACACGGTAGGTGGTGTCACTAGACTGCTGGGTTTCCAGAATCAAGATACCCGCACCAATGGCATGCATAGTGCCACTTGGTACATAGAAGAAATCTCCTGCTTTAACTGGCACTTTGGTCAGCAAGACATCCCAGTTTTTATCTTCGATTTGCTGACGGAGTTCTTCTTTTGACTTAGCATTGTGACCATAGATAATCTCTGATCCTTCATCCGCAGCGATGATGTACCAGCACTCTGTTTTTCCGAGCTCTCCTTCGTGTTCTAGTCCATAGGCATCGTCTGGGTGAACTTGGACACTGAGCCAGTCGTTGGCATCAAGAATTTTGGTCAAGAGTGGAAACACAGGTTCTGGACGGTTACCAAACAATTCACGGTGTTCCGCATACAATGTAGCTAGGTCTGTTCCCTCAAAGCGCCCATTAGCGACCTTTGAAACCCCATTTGGGTGAGCTGAGATGGCCCAGTATTCTCCGATTTTTTCACTTGGAATGTCATAGCCAAACTCATCACGTAGCTTGGTTCCACCCCAGATTTTTTCTTGCATAACTGATTGTAAAAATAATGGTTCTGACATCTTATTCTCCTGTCTGATTTTTCTCCCCTCATTATAGCAAAAAGCTTGATCTAATTGAACTCTTTTTCACACATTATAAAGTAGGGAGAAGATTTTATAAAAATAGTAACGAAATAATCTTTTACTTGATGGAGGAACCCCTAAAGCAGCACTCAGAAAGCTCGCTATCAACGACTGTTTTCCTCAACTCTCATTAGACTTCCTTTACTTGAGAATCTATTTTTATGTACAAAAAAAGACTGAAACCAGTCTTCTTTTTAAATCAAAGCTGTGATAGCCGTTACTAGACCAAAAACGATACCCGGCGCATTAGCAGCCGCAAGGGGAATATCTCTTTCTTTCTTGAAAAGACCGTAATAAACCCATAAACTACAGTTGATGGCTGCGACCAAGGGTTGGATGAAGTTTCCTTTTTGACCAGCCAGGTTGTTCATGATTTGTGGGAAGTAAGACACATACATCATAACGGACATGAAGGTCGCTACCCAACCCAAAATTTTCATTTGTTTTTCAGACATTTTCCAAAACCTCTTTCATTTTTATGAATCATATTTTATAATCTTTTTTCAAAACAATCAAGACTTTGAAGCTTTTGTTATGAAGATGTAAACTATCACAATCTTGTGATAAGAAAAAGACCGGATTGCTCCGATCTTTTAATAATTCACATTCTCAATTTCTGTTTTAAAAATAGCTAAGGTTAACGCCAAATGACAACGCGCCCTACTTCATACGATAAAAATCAATCACTAAACTAGCTGGACCTTTTACAAGCAAGGATTCTGTCCCCCAATCAGTTACAGCCGGACCGTGTAAAATCTCGACACCAAGCTCTTTCAATCGTCGATAGTTCTGGTCTACATCCTCAACCTCGATATGAAGAATGATTCCTGACTG
Source organism: Streptococcus oralis subsp. dentisani (assembly GCF_007475365.1). NCBI lineage: Bacteria > Bacillati > Bacillota > Bacilli > Lactobacillales > Streptococcaceae > Streptococcus > Streptococcus oralis. The sequence continues at coordinate 981,254 of NZ_CP034442.1, forward strand.
AAAGTTTTCCAAAGGAACCAAATGACTTTGTAACAACATGAGGCAGTGACTGCCAATCGTGAACTGAGCAAAACCGTCATCAACATAATCGGACGTTTTATCCAAAATACGCTCCAGGTCAGCACAGACTTGGGGAACATCTGAAACGATGATATCTAATTGATTTAAATTCATTTACTATCCTCCATAAAAAGACCGGATTGCTCCGATCTTTTCAAGTTCTACTCTAAGAAAATCAAAGAATAAAATCTACAACGTTTACATTTGATTTTCGATGAGAGGAATTATTTGATTGCGCGTGATTGCAATCCTTCTTCTTCCAAGAAGAGGCGGAATGGTACGAGTTCTTCTGCTTCGTATTTTTCCTTGAAGGCTTTGATTGCTTCTTCTGAGTGTTGTTTTGGATCCAACTCAAGTACTTCTACTGGAAGTGGACGGTGTTGAGTAATGCGAGCATCGATCACAACAGTTTTACCTTCTTTGTTCAATTTAACAGCTTCTGCAACAACTGCATCGATATCTTCGATACGGTCAACTGTAAATCCAACAGCTCCTTGAGCTTCAGCGATTTTCGCGTAGTCCGCGTTAGGGAAGTCACAACCAAACAAGTGTTTGTTTGTGTCTTCGTATTTGTCCTTGATGAAGGCATATTTACCATTTGAGAAGACAACGTTGATAACTGGAAGGTCGTATTGAACGTTTGTGATAACGTCTGGGTAGCACATGTTGAATGCACCGTCACCCATGATGTTCCATACTTGGCGATCTGGATTGTCTTTCTTAGCAGCGATACCACCAGGAAGGGCAATACCCATTGTCGCAAAGAGTGGAGATGTACGCCACATGTTCTTAGGTGTCATGTGAAGGTGACGAGTAGATGTTTGAGTAGTGTCACCTACGTCGATTGAGTAGATAGCGTCTTGATCAGCATGTTTGTTGATTGCATTGTAAACTTGGTACAATTGCAATTCACCCTCAGTTTTACCTTCAAGTTTGTTCATGTAATCACGCCAGTTTTGGTTATTCTTAACGTTTGCACGCCACCATGGAGTAGATTCTACTGGGTTTACTTTGTCAAGGATGGCTTTCGCTGCTTGACCTGCATCACCAAGGATAGAAGCGTCAAGGGCATGGCGTTTACCAAGTTTGTATGGGTCGATATCGACTTGGATGAATTTTTCAGTGTTCTTGAAGGCTTCGTAAACTTCAGCAAATGGGAAGTTTGATCCAAGGAAAAGAACAGTGTCTGCTTCAAAGACCACTTCGTTGGCTGGTTTCCAACCAACACGGTAAGCAGAACCTGTCAAACCTTCGTAGTTCCATTCAAAGGCTTCAAAGTTTTTACCAGTTGTGATGATTGGTGCTTTGATTTTACGTGACAATTCTGTAATCACTTCACCAGCTTTAACACCACCGTAACCAGCGTAAATAACTGGACGTTCAGCATTGTTCAAGATTTCAACCGCTTTGTCGATTTCAACTTCGTTCAAGGCAGGAGCGATGAATGAACGCTCGTATGAACCTGAACCGTAGTATGAGTTTTCGTCAATTTCTTGGAAACCGAAGTTTACTGGGATTTCAACAACAGCTGGACCTTTTTTAGAAACTGCAGCACGGCAAGCTTCGTCGATTACTTTTGGCAATTGCTCAGCGTAAGCGACACGTTTGTTGTAAACAGCGATACCGTTGTACATTGGGTTTTGGTTCAATTCTTGGAAGGCATCCATGTTCAATTCGTTAACTGGACGTGATCCAAGGATAGCAAGGAATGGAGTGTTATCCATAGCTGCATCGTAAACACCGTTAATCAAGTGAGTCGCACCTGGACCACCTGAACCAACTGCAACCCCGATTGAGCCGCCGAATTTAGCTTGCATGACCGCTGCAAGAGCACCTGTTTCTTCGTGGCGAACTTGCAAGAAGCGGATATCTTTGTCTTCAGCCAAAGCGTCCATCAATGAGCTGAGTGTTCCTGATGGGATACCGTAGATAGTATCTACGCCCCATGTCTTCAATACGTTGAGCATTGCTGCCGATGCAGTAATTTTCCCTTGAGTCATAATGATAACTCTCCTTCAAAATAATTTCATACATTTACAAAAAGCGCTTTTATATGTTGTTTGAAAGCGATTCAGTAAATTTACAATCCTAATTTACCACATTTACTTTGAGTATCCTAAGAATGTGCTCAGAAGTTCTCATTCTCTATTACAGCACAGATTGAAAACGCTTCACAGAACTGTTTTATAATAAAAAAGCGGTGGACACCGCTTTTAGTCTATCTTACTAAAGTTTAGCATGAGTGAACTGGTCAAAACAGATACAGAACTAAAGGCCATAGCAAGACCTGCCAGTTCTGGATTGAGCACCAGACCAATCCCTGAAAAGACACCAGCTGCAATCGGAATTCCGGCGACATTGTAGATAAAGGCCCAAAAGAGGTTGAGCAGAATTCGATTGAAGGTTTTCTTGCTCATGTCAAAGGCACGAACCACTCCTAGGAGGTTATTAGTTGTCAACACCAAATCTGCTGACTCGATGGCAATATCTGTTCCAGCTCCCATAGCAATCCCCACATCTGCTACACTGAGGGCAGGAGCGTCATTGATACCATCACCAACAAAGGCTACTTTTCCAGCTGATTGTAGTTTATGGATTTCATGGGCTTTTTCTTCTGGCAAGACACCTGCAATGACCTCTTCGATTCCAATCTGATCGGCAATAGCACGCGCCACGCCAGCATTATCCCCTGTCAGCATGACTGTTTTAAGACCTCGTTTTTTCAACTGACTGATGGCAAGCTTAGCATTTTCCTTAGGAATATCTTGCAGAGCAAGCAAGCCTTTGATTTCATTGTCAACAGCCAAGAACACAACTGTCTTAGCTTCTTTTTCTAGTTCTTCTAGTTTTTCTTGATAAATGCTAGAAATATCCATGCCATCCAGCATTTTAGCATTTCCAAGCAAAACTTGTTTTCCATTGATTTGCCCTGAAACACCTTTTCCGTGCAAGGCTTGGAAATTTTCCACAGTGTGAAGCTCAAGTCCAGTTTCAGTCGCTCGCTTGACAATGGCCTCAGCCAGTGGGTGTTGAGAAGCTTCTTCCAAGGAAGCTGCCAATCCAAGCACTTCTACTTCGTCGCCGATGATATCTGTGACCACAGGTTTCCCTTCCGTCAAAGTTCCTGTCTTATCAAAAACAATAGTTTGGACTTTCTGGATTTCCTGTAGAACCGTTCCATTTTTGAGGAGAACTCCCATCTTGGCACTGCGACCTGTCCCCACCATAAGGGCTGTCGGTGTTGCAAGTCCCAAGGCACAAGGGCAGGCAATAATCAGAACTGCTACTCCATAGAGAAGCGAAGACACAAAGCTCGCTCCAAGCACAACTACACTATCCCTGAGCAAGACGAACCAAACCCAAAAGGTCACAATCCCTAAAATGACAACTGCTGGGACAAAAATCCCTGAAATTTTATCCGTCAAGTCCTGAATCGGCGCACGACTTGTCTGAGCTTTCTTCACAAAATCCACAATCTGAGCCAAAACAGTCTCTGAACCAACTTTTTCTGCTCTAAAAACAAGTGTTCCACTATTATTGATGGTTGAACCAATGACGGTATCTCCAACTGTCTTGTCCACAGGCAGACTCTCACCTGTCACCATAGACTCATCAATACTAGAGACACCTTCCACTACGATACCATCAACCGCAATCTTTTCACCGGGACGCACTCGAATCAGGTCACCTACCTTGACTTGCTCCAAGGGGACTTGAACATAGTTATCCTCACGCAAGACTTCTGCAGTTTTAGCCTGCAAGTCAAGTAATTTCTCCACAGCTTGGGAAGTATTTTTCCGCATTTTCTCCTCAAAAACGGCTCCCATAAGAACGAAGAAGAAGATAAATGCAGCACTTTCAAAGTAAACGGGGAGACCAGCGAAGAGGGCAACTAAGCTATAGAAATAGGCCACTAGGGTTCCCAGAGCAACCAAGGTATCCATGTTGGCATTGTGCTTTTTAAAACTAGCCCAAGCACTTTGGATATAAGGACCACCTGCTACTAGCATAATCGGTGTTGTGGCTAAAAAGGTTCCCCAACGCATGACTTGGTGACTAATTCCTCCTGTCGACATACCAATCATGAGAATCACAAGAGGCACAGTAAAGATACTAGTAATCCAAAAACGCTGTAAAAGTGATAGAGATTTTCGAGTCTTCTCAACTACGGTATAACTCCCCTTTTGCATCTTCATACCACAAGAAAATTCATGTTGACCTAATTCTTGAGGTGTAAAACGAATGACTTTCTCCTCATCTACGCCGATTGGTTCCAAAATGCCTTCTTCTTCAAACAGAATTTCCTTGTAACAGTTTGAAGGAGTTGCTCGATGAAAGGTAATCTCAGCTGGAATCCCTTTTTGAAGCTGGATATGGGCTGGATGATAGCCTTTGTCTGCCATGATACGGATTTTTTGAACACCATTTTCAAGACTTGCTTTTACAATTTCAGTCATATCATTCTCCTATTCTACAATCATCTTGCCGTGCATCATATTCATGCCACAAGAGAAACCATACTCTCCAGCCTGTTCAGGTGTGATTTCCACTACATACTCTTCACCCATAGGCAAGTCCGCATGCACTCCAAAATCTGGGAAAACAATCTGATCTAGGCAGGGTGAAGGGTCCTTACGGTCAAAGACGATACGGGCTGGCACTGATTTCTTAAGAATAATCAACTCAGGCGTATAGCCCCCTTTGACTTCCACTCGAATCTCTTGGTAACCCTTTTTTTGCTGGGCCTTTTGTTCAGATTTTTCAGGCTTTTTGAAAAACCAAAACAAGATAAACGCGATAAGGGCAATACAAACAATGGTTACAATACTATTTAACATGACGTCTCCTTTACATACAATTACATTTTACTTCTGTTACAACGCTTGATTTCTTCTCAGAAATCACAGCTTCCAAGTCTTCCAAGTCAGCTTGAGTAAAATCACATTCCATAATCAAATCAGCCACCAACTGCTTTATCCTACGGGAGCAAACCTTGTCTTTGATATCTCGGACAAGCAGGTCTCGGCTTTGATCCAGAGTTAAAAGGGCTGAATAGACAAAGAACTTGCCCTCTTTTTTCCTGGTCAGACACTCTTTCTCTACTAAGCGAGCCAAAAGAGTTTGAATAGTTGATTTGGACCAGTCAAACCGCTCTGCCAAAACTCTGATCAAATCCCTACTGGTCTGCTCTCCTTGCATCCAAATAATCTTCATGACCTGCCATTCTGCATCTGAAATCTGCATCAGCACACCTCCAAAATCTACATTTGTCAATTATAACTTATAGTATACTCTCAAGATTTACATTTGTCAATTATGAAATTACATATTTCTTAAAAAAGTACTTTAATCATTTGATGGGAGATTTGCAGTCAAATTTTACTATATAAACTATAAAAATATGCTATACTGTAAAAAAGAAAACAACCACTAGGGGTGCGTAAAGCTGAGATTAACGACTGTTAGATCCCTTTGACTCAATCTAGGTAATGCTAGCTGATGGAAGTGGAAATGATAATGAGGACTACTTGTCTTCTATTGCTTTCCTGAAACAGACTAGCTTGTTCTTAAGAATACAAACTTCAATTGGTTGGGAGGTTTTAGATGACTTATTTACCCGTTGCTCTAACTATTGCAGGGACTGACCCTAGTGGCGGTGCTGGCATTATGGCTGATTTAAAGTCATTCCAAGCTAGAGATGTCTATGGAATGGCCGTTGTGACAAGTCTTGTCGCTCAAAATACCAGAGGCGTTCAGCTAATAGAGCACGTCTCCAACCAAATGCTGGAAGCACAATTGGAGAGTGTCTTTTCAGATATCAAGCCTCAGGCTGTAAAAACTGGGATGTTGGCAACTACTGAGATCATGGAGATCATCCAACCCTATCTTAAAAAGCTGGACTGTCCATACGTCCTTGACCCTGTTATGGTCGCTACGAGTGGAGACACCCTGATTGATTCCAGTGCCAGAGACTACCTAAAAACAAATCTGCTTCCCCTTGCAACCATTATCACGCCCAATCTTCCTGAAGCAGAAGAGATTGTTGGTTTTTCGATTCATGACCCAGAAGACATGCAGCGTGCTGGTCGCCTGATTATAAAAGAATTTGGTCCTCAGTCTGTTGTTATCAAAGGTGGCCATCTGGAAGGTGGTGCCAAGGATTTCCTCTTTACCAAGGATGAGCAATTTGTCTGGGAAAGTCCACGAATTCAAACCTGTCATACCCATGGTACTGGATGTACCTTTGCAGCAGTGATCACGGCTGAACTAGCCAAGGGGAAGACCCTTTATCAGGCAGTCGATAAGGCCAAGGCCTTTATTACAAAAGCCATCCAAGACGCCCCTCAACTCGGTCATGGTTCTGGTCCAGTCAACCATACAAGCTTTAAAGATTAAAAAAACTCTCTAGTTCCCACTTTAAGGGAATTAGAGAGTTTTTGATTAGGAAATAATGTCATCCAACTTTGTTAAAAAGGCTTGGGTTTTTGCTTCTATATCTTCTGCCTGCATCAGATCCCTGACGACAGCTACCCCAGCTATACCAGTTGCAGCAAGTTGGTCAATATTCTCTGACGTCAAGCCTCCAATAGCAACTACTGGAATGGCAACCTTTTGGCAAATGGTTTTCAAGGTTGAAATCAGGGTGATGGGAGCATTCTCCTTGGTCGTAGTCGGGAAAATGGCTCCTGTTCCCAAGTAATCCGCACCTCCTTCTTCTGCTTCGAGGGCTCTTTTTACTGTTTTAGCAGTGACACCGAGGATTTTTTCAGGACCCAAAACTTTGCGAGCAACCGAAACTGGTAGTTCATCGTCTCCGATATGCAAACCTGCAGCATCAACCGCAAGACAAACATCCAAACGATCATCGATAATCAAGGGGACCTGATAGGCATCGGTTATTTCTTTGACTTGTTTGGCCAGTTGATAGTATTGATTGGTTGTGAGATTTTTTTCTCGTAGCTGTATGATAGTAACACCTGAATGGCAGGTCGTCTCAACTTTTTCAAGAAAGCTTTTCAAGGAATCTTGGTAGCGATTGGTGACCAGATATAGTCTGAGTGCTTCTCTATTCATAAATATCTCCTTTGATAGCATCTAGCCAGTTTTCGTCTCTTTTTAGGAGAGAGAGCTGATTGAGAGTTTGAAAGCGGAAATCTTCCAATCCCATTCCTTGGACAACTATTCTCTCAGCAGAGATATTGAGATAAGAAACCGCTAGACAAGAAGCTTCAAAGGCGGTCTTTCCTTGGCTGAGAAAAACGGCTGTCAAGGCTCCAACCAGGTCTCCTGTCCCTGTTATCCAGCCTAATTCGTCACAGCCATTTCCCAATACAGCAACCTGATTTGCCGAAACGATGAGGTCCTTGGGGCCAGTGACTAAGAAAGACATACCAGGATAAAGCTGACACCAGTCTTTCAAGACTTGAAGCAAATCTTCAGTTTCTTGATCTTTAGCACTCGCATCGACTCCGACTCCGTGGTGTTTTAAGCCAACAAGACTTCGGATTTCCGACATATTTCCTTTAAGGACCGTGGGCTTGTATTCTAAAAGATCTCTGACTAAGGTCTTACGAATGGGAGATGTTGCTATGCCAACAGCATCTACTACCATTGGGAGACAAGCTTGGTCTGCATAAGAAGCTGCCATACGGATTGCTTTCTCCTTCTCGGCTGACAAATGCCCCAAATTGATGAAGAGAGCCTGACTTTGTTTGGTAAAATCAAGAACCTCACGGGGATCATCTGCCATGACAGGTTTAGATCCCAGAGCCAAAATGCCATTAGCCAGCATCTCACAAGAAATCTCATTGGTGATGCAGTGAATCAAGGAACTGGTTGCTAGAGGGAAAGGATTTGTCAATTTCTGCATCAGTCTATCCTTTCACCAAAGAAATATCCCTGCACTTTTTTAAAGAACTCCTGCTTGATTAAAAATCGAAAGGCGAGGAAAGCTATGGCTGTACCAATCAAGGTTGCTCCGAAAAATCGAGGAGTGTAGATAAACCAACTGAGCTTCGCCGCAGATCCCGTAAAGAGAACCATAACAGGATAGGAAACAATGGAACCGATAATACCTGTTCCCAAAATCTCTCCTAGAGCAGAATAGTGAAATTTCCGACCATACTTATAAAAGAGACCTGCGAGGAGGGCTCCAAAAGTAGCTCCAGTGAGGGCCAAGGGCGGAATGCCTTGAGTAGACATACGGATAAAGGCTGTGACTGTAGCCATGACCAAGGCATAAACAGGCCCCATCAAGATTCCTGCAAGAATGTTGACTACACTGGACATCGGTGCCATTCCTTCAATTCGAAAGATGGGTGTAAGAACTACGTCAAGGGCAATCATCATGGATAAAATAGTTAATTTGTGAACTTGTAGTTGGTGGTTTCTCATTTTCTATTTCTTCTCTTTTTCTAAGGACTGCAAATCACTCGTCCATGTTTGATGTTGGTAAGCCATCTCCCAAAACTTGGCTTCCATATGAATACTAATGTAAAAGGCCTCTAGCATTTTTTGTTTGTCCGCCTCATCACTTTCTTGATAGAGCTGATTGACCAGCGCTTCTTCCTCTTTAATCTGCTGTTCTAACTCATCGGTGATATAGGTCTCAATCCACTGTTGATAAAGAGGATTCGGGGATGGTTTGCGATTAAGTTCCTTGCCCAAATCATGGTATAACCAAGGACATGGAAGCAAACTAGCAAAAGCAATGCCCAAGTTTGGTTCTGCAAACTGTCGATAAATATGAGAAATGTAATGATAACAGGTTGGAGCAATCGGTCGCTCATCCATTTCCTGGGCACTGATTCCTAATTCCTTGAAAAATTGTTGGCGGATAAACAACTCACCATCCACTAGACTCTGGGCATTTTGTTTCAAGAGTCTTTTCATCTTTTCGTTTGGAGTCTTATCAGCCAAGAGGTGATAGGCTTCTGAAAAAGACTTCAGATAATAAGCATCCTGAATTAGGTAATAGCGGAAAATAGAAGGTTCTAACGTTCCTTCTTGTAACTGTAATACAAATGGGTGATGAAAGGAAGCCTGCCAAGCTTCCTTGGATAATTCCATAGCAATATCTGTAAATTCCATAATAACTCCTTTATAGAAATAAACTGGTTTGAAGCAATAAAAAGAAAAGTAGGTAGATCAATTTTGTCCTCTGAGAAATATAAAAAGTCCGATAGCTATTCTCCACCTGTGCATGTTCGTCATATCCGTGCGCAGATAGAGCTCTCAGGTAAAGATGGCGCCATCTAAAAACTGTCATAAGAACCTTGCTGTAAATCAAGGGAGACCAAACATGCAGTTTTTGACCACGCAATAGGCAAGCTTCCTTGAGGGACTTGATTTCTTGCTGAATGAGGGGAAAGGCATTGAATACCACAATCAAGGCATAGGCCCAAGACCGTGATAACCCCTTTTGAGCCAAGTACAAGAAAAGCTCTTTTAAGGAAATACTGGAAACAAAGACAAGGCCGATACAAACTGTCACAAAAGCCCTCGTTCCAAGTATCACTGCCTGCGAAGCATCCCCATGTAACTGAACTGCCCAGTAATTAGCCAAAGATGGTAAAATCGCGAGCAATAGCATCCAAGCCAACATCTTAAATCGACGGTAATAGAGCATGAAGAGAATGCAAAATGCAACTACCGAAAGATTAAGAGCAATCGAAGGAATGAAGGATGTTTCCAAGGATAAAATCAGCAAGAAAAGACTAATAATCGGTGTCTGAGTTGCTACTTTGACCATACTACTTCACCTCCCCTTGAGCATTGATACTCCGAGATGTGAGGGGGTTAGTGATTGTCACGTCTTTAATATGACGGAGACCCTCACTAGTCATCTCGATCCAATAATCAACCACAGAGATCAAGGGATCTAAACGATGACTAATGATCAAAAAACTTCTTCCTTGATTGCTCTCCTCCAGAATCCACTTACAAAAATAATGGCAGGCTCTATCATCCAAACCTGCAAAAGGTTCATCTAGCAAGATCACAGAGGCCTTACTAGTCAAGATGGTCAAGAGCTGAAGAATCTTTTGCTGGCCGCCACTTAATTGATAGGGACTCTTATCAAGCGCCTGCTCCAGATTAAAGTATCGTAAAGTTTGGAAAATTCGCTGATTTCTTTCAGAATCAGGTCCATCTAATTGAAGCTCTTCTCGCAGACTGGCTCTGATAAACTGCTTCTCAGCTTCCTGAACAACACCCGTCAGGTCACGATACAAACTCTTTTTCTTTTTCAGGACTGTCCCCTTCAAGGTAATGCGCCCCTTATACTTTTGAAATTGAAGAATAGACCGAAAGAGGGTTGATTTCCCGACACCATTATCACCCAAGATACAGGAAATTCCTTGGTAAAATGTAAAATTCACAATCGAAAATAGGGGACGCTTATCCAGCTCACAAGTCGTTCTATCCATATGGAATAGTTCTGGGCTAGAAGCAACTTCCTTTGAAGCAACCTGAGTCATATCAGAGGTAGGGATTTGAAACACTTCCCTTAGTTGGCCATCTCTTAGCTCCACCATATGGTCAATATAGGCTTCATAGTCCGTTAAATCATGGTCACACAAAATAACTGTCTTCCCATTAGAAGCCAACTCTTTTAGAATCTCCAAGATCTCTATCCTACTCTTGCGATCAATGGAAGCAAAAGGTTCATCCAAGAGATAGACCCTAGGATTCATAGCAAAGAGAACAGCCAAGGCAGCCTTTTGCTTTTCCCCACCTGATAAGTGATGAATTGGACGGTGCAAAATCGCCTTGCAGCGACATTGCTGGACTACCTCTGCTATTTTTGAATCAATTTCCTGAACGGGATGGCCGATATTCTCTAGGGTAAAAACCAGCTCCTCAAACAAGTTCTCCATGGTAAATTGATGATTGGGATTTTGAAAGAGAATACCAACCGTCTGGATACGTTCGATGATAGAAAGCTGACTGACCTCGCTCCCGTTTATTAGGACTTGACCGCTATAGGGAAGAGAACTGACTTGGGCAATCATTTGAAAGAGACTCGATTTTCCTGAACCACTGCTCCCAACTAACAAGGTAAAGGCTTGCCCATGGAAAGTAAAATCAATCGGTTCTGAAAAAATTGGGGACTGAATCGCTCGTAGTTCCAGCCCCATCTATGCCTTTCCTCCAGCTGCAAACTGATGATAGAGTTTGACAATGGCACGAACCAAGATGGTACAGAAGAAAAAGACGGAAATAAAGCGCACCACAAGCAAGGAAAGCACAAAAGGAAGGGAGAAGGCGTAGTAACCTAACTTAATGTATTCATAGACAAAGCTAACAAGCGTAATCCCAATACTATTGGCAGTTAGAGAGAGCCAACTTTCATAGCGATTCTTGGTTACGATAAAACCAAGTTCACTTCCCAAACCTTGAACCAAGCCAGACAAAAGGGCACCTAGACCGAATTGGCTACCATAAAGGACTTCAGCAAGCGCAGCTAGCACTTCTCCAATCGTTGCACTTCCGACTCTTGGAACAAAAATGGCAGCAATAGGGGCAGCCATACACCAGAGACCAAAGAGAATTTCATTGGCAAAGGCCTGTAAACCAAGAGGTGCTAAAATCAGGGTGAGGATATCAAACAGATAGCCTGAACCCACAAAAACGCCACCAAAAAAGATAGACAAGAAAGCAAGTAAGATAACATCTTTTAACTGCCATTTTTTCAACATAAAAAACTCCTTTTTTAAAGAAATGTGGGGCATTCAAGGAGAGCTACCAAAAGGCTTGCCGTCAAGCCTATCCTCTTTTGATAAACAAAAAAACTCCAATTACAAACGAGAATTAGAGTTTACCTTACAAGATTAGACAGTTCTTTTCGACATACGAAAAAAACCTTTTCACATTTCCCTTCGCCAGTATTAACTGTATCAGGTTCAATGGGTATCATCTCAGCCTAAAGCACCCCAAATGTCTTTATTATTTTATTACTGGACCAGTATAACAGAATTTGAAAGCCCTAGCAAGATATTTGACTGGAAAATATATTTATATAGTTTCTAATAACGATTTAATCTTTCTATACACGAAGAAAAACCTCCACACTTAGTGGAGGCAAGCTATTTTATCAATACAATTTTAAGTCACGTGGATCAACTGGGAATGTTGGGTTGTATGGGTTGTGACGAAGCTTGAAATGTTTAACATCTTCAATAGTCTGAGTTCCAGATAACTGCATGACTGTCTTCAATTCCGCATTCAAGTGTTCAAAAACTTGACGCACACCGACACTACCACCGAGAGCCAAACCATAGATGACAGGGCGGCCAATAGCTACCAAGTCTGCTCCTGATGCCAAGGCTTTAAAGACGTGCTGACCGCGACGAACACCAGAGTCAAAGACGATTGGCACACGTTTATCAACTGCTTCTGCTACTTCTTGAAGCGAGTCGAAGGCAGCTGGTCCACCGTCGATTTGACGGCCACCGTGGTTGGTCACCCAAATGCCAGAAGCACCTGCAGCAAGCGAACGTTCCACGTCCTCACGGCATTGTGGTCCTTTAACGTAAACAGGTAATCCTGAGTATGCAGCGATAAATTCAACATCACGTGGAGACAAGCGTTGTTTAGCTGACTTGTAAACAAAGTCCATTGATTTTCCAGCACCTTCTGGTAGGTATTCTTCAACAATCGGCATGCCAACTGGGAAGACGAATCCATTGCGCTTGTCCACCTCACGATTGCCCCCTACAGTTGCATCTGCCGTCAAGACAATCGCTTTGTAGCCTTCAGACTTCACACGGTCCATGATGTGGCGGTTGATCCCGTCATCCTTACTAAAGTAAAATTGGAACCAATGAGGCGTCCCTTGAAGGGCTTCCGTAATTTCTGGAAGGTCTACAGTAGAGTAAGAGCTGGTTGTATAAAGAGAACCAAACTCATGCACACCACGCGCAGTCGCCACTTCACCCTGTTCATTTGCCAATTTATGAGCCGCAACAGGCGCCATAATGATTGGTGAAGACAGTTTTTCACCAGCAAATTCAATCTCTGTACTTGGATTTTCAACATCACAAAGAGTATGAGGAACGATGAGTTTGTGGTTAAAGGCGCGAATATTCTCACGTAAAGTAAAAGTATCTTCCGCCCCACTGGCGATATAGCCAAATGCTGCTTTAGGAATAACTTGTTGCGCCATTGGCTCCAAATCATAGGTATTTATGAAATCTACAGGTCCTTCTGCATTGCTTGTTTTGTATGACATAAAATGTCCTCCTTGATAAGTAAGCGTTTACTTTGTATATTACAGAAATATCTTAACGCTTTTTTCAACACTTTTCAAATATTTTGTTTGGAAATTTCAGAAAGATTATGGCTATGATAAAAAATCCTTATAACGGCAATAAAAAATACATATTATCCAAAGGAGATTTTAAGTGCTACAATAACTGTATTATTTCTAGATGGGAGGTTTTATTTTTGGATTGGTCCATTGTTGAACAATATCTACCACTATATCAAAAGGCATTCCTTCTAACCTTGCATATTGCAGTTTGGGGAATTTTGGGATCCTTCCTGCTCGGTTTAATCGTTAGTATCATCCGGCATTATCGAATTCCTGTTTTGGCGCAAGTAGCGACAGCCTACATTGAATTGTCACGTAATACGCCCCTTTTGATTCAACTCTTCTTTCTCTACTTCGGTCTCCCCCGAATCGGAATTGTCCTATCCTCAGAAGTCTGTGCCACTTTAGGACTGGTCTTTTTAGGAGGCTCCTATATGGCAGAGTCTTTCCGAAGTGGGCTGGAAGCTGTCAGTCAAACCCATCAGGAGATTGGATTTGCCATCGGTCTGACACCTCTACAGGTCTTTCGCTATGTGGTTCTGCCACAAGCAACAGCGATTGCTCTACCGTCTTTTAGTGCCAATGTCATTTTCCTCATCAAGGAAACCTCTGTTTTCTCAGCAGTGGCTTTGGCCGACCTCATGTACGTCGCCAAGGACTTGATTGGGCTTTACTATGAGACAGACATTGCGCTAGCCATGTTGGTGGTTGCTTATCTGATGATGCTTCTCCCCATCTCACTGGTCTTTAGCTGGATAGAAAGGAGGCTCCGCCATGCAGGATTCGGGAATTCAAGTACTCTTTCAGGGAAATAATCTCCTGAGAATCTTACAGGGATTGGGCGTTACGATTGGGATATCCATCCTGTCTGTCCTCTTATCCATGATTTTCGGAACAGTCATGGGAATCATCATGACCTCCCATTCTAGAATCGTACGCTTGTTGACACGATTGTATCTGGAATTTATCCGTATCATGCCCCAGCTGGTGTTACTATTTATCGTTTATTTCGGCTTGGCTCGCAACTTTAATATCAATATCTCAGGTGAGACTTCTGCTATTATCGTTTTTACCCTCTGGGGAACAGCTGAAATGGGGGACTTGGTACGTGGAGCTATCACTTCCCTCCCTAAACATCAGTTTGAAAGTGGACAGGCGCTAGGTTTGACCAATGTTCAACTTTACTACCATATCATCATCCCACAGGTTTTGAGAAGATTACTGCCACAAGCCATCAACCTTGTCACTCGAATGATCAAAACCACTTCCTTGGTTGTCTTGATTGGGGTTGTTGAAGTGACCAAGGTTGGACAACAAATCATCGATAGCAATCGCTTGACTATCCCAACTGCTTCCTTTTGGATTTATGGAACCATTCTAGTCTTGTATTTCGCAGTCTGCTTCCCTATTTCCAAACTATCCACTCACTTAGAAAAACATTGGAGGAACTAAATGTCTGAAACTATCTTAGAAATCAAGGAACTCAAAAAATCCTTTGGAGACAATCCCATCCTCCAAGGACTTTCTCTAGATATCAAAAAAGGGGAAGTTGTGGTTATTCTGGGGCCATCTGGTTGTGGGAAAAGTACCCTCCTTCGTTGCCTCAATGGCTTAGAAAATATTCAAGGTGGAGATATCCTGCTGGACGGTCAGTCTATCGTTGCAAATAAAAAAGACTTTCACCTAGTTCGCCAAAAGATTGGCATGGTCTTTCAAAGTTATGAACTCTTTCCCCATTTGGATGTTCTACAAAACCTCATCCTAGGTCCTATCAAGGCTCAGGGAAGAGACAAGAAGGAAGTAACGGAAGAAGCTTTGCAACTACTGGAGCGTGTCGGTTTGCTAGATAAACAACATAGCTTTGCGCGTCAATTATCTGGTGGACAGAAGCAAAGGGTTGCAATTGTCCGTGCCCTCCTCATGCATCCAGAGATTATCCTCTTTGACGAAGTGACAGCTTCACTGGATCCAGAAATGGTGCGTGAGGTTCTAGAACTCATCAATGACTTGGCTCAAGAAGGTCGCACCATGATTTTAGTAACCCATGAAATGCAGTTTGCCCAAGCAATTGCCGATCGGATTATCTTCCTCGACCAAGGGAAAATCGCCGAAGAAGGAACGGCTCAGGCCTTCTTTACCAATCCACAAACAAAACGAACTCAGGAATTTTTAAACGTCTTTGACTTTAGCCAATTTGGCTCATATCTATAAAGGAGATTCTTATGAAACTATTCAAACCACTCTTAACTGTTTTGGCACTTGCCTTTGCCCTTATCTTCGTTACAGCTTGTAGCTCAGGTGGAAGCTCTGGTGCTTCATCTGGAAAAACGACTGCCAAGGCTCGCACAATCGATGAAATCAAAAAAAGCGGTGAACTTCGAATCGCCGTATTTGGAGACAAGAAACCGTTTGGTTACGTTGACAATGATGGTTCTTACCAAGGTTACGATATCGAACTTGGGAACCAACTGGCTCAAGACCTTGGTGTCAAGGTTAAATACGTTTCAGTCGATGCTGCCAACCGTGCTGAATACTTGATTTCAAACAAGGTGGATATTACCCTTGCTAACTTTACAGTGACTGATGAACGTAAGAAACAAGTTGATTTTGCCCTTCCATACATGAAAGTTTCCCTCGGTGTTGTCTCACCTAAGACTGGTCTCATTACAGATGTTAAGCAGCTTGAAGGCAAGACCTTGATTGTCACAAAAGGAACGACGGCTGAGACTTATTTTGAAAAAAATCATCCAGAAATCAAACTCCAAAAATACGACCAATACAGTGACTCTTACCAAGCCCTTCTTGACGGACGTGGAGATGCCTTCTCTACTGACAATACTGAAGTCCTAGCTTGGGCTCTTGAAAACAAGGGATTTGAAGTAGGAATTACCTCCCTTGGTGATCCAGATACCATCGCACCAGCAGTTCAAAAAGGTAACCAAGAACTACTTGACTACATCAACCAAGAAATCGAAAAATCAGGTAAGGAAAACTTCTTCCACAAGGCCTATGAAAAAACACTTCACCCAACCTACGGTGACGCTGCTAAAGCAGATGACCTAGTTGTTGAAGGCGGAAAAGTTGACTAACATCCAATAACATCACAAAACAAAATCAGGTAATCCTAGCGACTACCTGATTTTTTATATCTTAGGCTTTGTGCCAATTTTCTTGGTCTTCTTTAAAGCGTTTTAGAAGGTCGAGTCCTTCTGGTGTGATATATCCTTCTTCTTGGGCTAGGTGGATGAGCTCGCTGTAGTTTGAGAGAGTTACCAGTTTCACGCCTGCGTTTGCAAAGTTCTTATCTGCTTTTGCTAGTTGATAGCTAAAAATAGCTACTACACCGAGAACATCTGCTCCTTCACGCTTGGCAGCTGCTACCGCTTCGAGAACTGAACCACCAGTTGAGATCAGATCTTCTACAATTACCATTTTTTGCCCCTGGGCTACACGACCTTCGATTTGGTTGCCTGCTCCGTGGTCTTTTGGTTTGCTACGGATATAAGCAAATGGTAGGTTCATCTTGTCCGCGATGATAGCTCCGTGTGGAATCCCTGCTGTCGCAGTTCCTGCAATCACTTCAACCTCTGGAAAGGCTACTTTGATAGCATTCACAAAACCATTTTCAATCAAAGTTCTAGTTTCCGGGTAAGCTAGGGTCACACGATTATCCGTATAGATAGGTGACTTGATACCAGATGCCCAAGTGAAAGGCTCTTCTGGTTTGAGATAAACCGCTTGAATTTTCAATAGATGGCTAGCAATGTCTCTAGCAAGTGTCATGGTATACTCCTTCTTATCCTTAAATCTATAATCAAATACGCTTTAGACCCAATCGCGTGTCCATTCTTCCTTGATAGCATGGTAGGCTGCTACAGGATCTTCTGCCTGTGTGATAGGACGGCCTACTACAATGTAATCACTACCGATTTGATAGGCTTGACCAGGGGTCACTACGCGTTTTTGATCCGCTGCTTCAGCACCTGCTGGTCGAATACCTGGTGTCAAGCAGATAAAATCTTCGTTTGTCGCCTCCTTGATGAGTTGGGCTTCTTGGGCTGAGCAAACCACTCCATCCAATCCAGCTTCAGCTGTTTTCTTAGCATAGTGAATCACTGATTCTTGCAGACTAGTTTGGATATTTTGACAGTCTTGCATCTGTTCCTCGGATGTTGAGGTCAGTTGGGTCACCGCGATAAGAATCCCTTGATCACCGAGGCCTTCACGCGCAGCCTGCATCATTTCAAGCCCACCTGCAGCCTGAACATTGGTCATATCGACACCCAGACTTGACAAGATTTTCATGGTTGACTTGACTGTATTTGGAATATCATGCAACTTGAGATCCAAAAAAACACTATGTCCTAATGATTTCAAATAACGCACAACTTCGGGACCTACTGCATAGTAGATTTCCATTCCTACCTTGACATAGAGTTTTTCCTCTGCTGGAAAAAGGGCTAAAAATTCTTTGGCTTCCTCGAAACTTGGAAAATCCAGAGCAATGACTGGGCGACTCTCACGCATTCTTTTCTCCTATTCTTTGCTAACAGTCCATTGCTCAAAAAAAGGAACCTGCTAGCAGCTAGGTTCCACGAAAAACGGGTAGAGTCTCTACCCTTTCACTGTCTAACCTTAGCTGCCTCTCTGGACTGCTTTAAAAGTTTTCTACTATTCTATTATTTATAACGACACTTGTCAAGTAAAAACTGAAGATTCTTATTCTTGTTTCTTTTCTTCAGCTTTTTTTTCTTCCTGTTTTTTCTTCTCCGCTTCTTTAGCTTCTTGTTTAGCCTTTTCCTCAGCTTCTTCTAAACGTTTATCAGTCAGGCTAGTGCTATAGATTCCTGCCTCCATATCGATGAAGCTCGGTTCTGCTAGTTGTGGCTTAATTTTGCTGTAATAAGGTAATTTCTTACTCAACTCTGACAAGGGAACTACTATTTCATCTGTATCCTGCATAGTAATTTTTAGAAGATCGGCAGTTGCTTTACTTGGAGCTAGTTCGATCTTTTGGATCTGACTCTTTATATCCTCGCTGATGCTAGAAAGACCCGTCATCAAATCCTTCACCTGCTGCTCATCATTAAAGGTAACTGTCAGATAAGTCTCAGGCAAGTTTAAGCGATTTACAGGAGTTGACTCAACCGCACCACTAGAAAGAATTGGATAATACTCTTCACCAGACACATAATAACCGACAATATCAAACTCCTTAACCTCAATCGTAAAGTTAGTCGGAAATTGATAGTTAATCTTCGCTGATTCTATCCAATGGTTGGACTTGATTCGCTCAGCGTATGTTTCCTTATCCAACAATAGAGCTAAAGTATAGTCACTATCTTGAATTCCAGAAGCCTGTTTGATGTCATCCGCCTGCGTGTTACTATTTCCCTTAACCTCGATATTTTTGATGGTCGAAAGTGGAGTCAACAGATAGACTGAAAAAAGGAGGACTAGGACACTGGGTACCAAGATACTCACAGCTCGCCAAATATGAACAGGCGCAATTTTCGGTTTGGCAGGTTTTTCTGGTTTTTCTTTTTTCTTCTTCTCTTTTTCTTCTTTGACTTTAGGCTCATCCTTTTGTGATTTTTCTTCTTTTTCGGATGGTTCCTTGCTTGGGCTTGTGGATTCCTCGTCTGATTCACTCGATGATTTCTTGGACTCCTCCAGTAGTTTCGAGCTAGCTTCCTTTCGAGCTTGTTTTTCCTTTTCCTTCTCTTCAGCTAGGGCAGCTTCTTCCTCAGCCTTCTTTTTCAGATATTCTTGGTTCCGTTTCTGCCATTCAGACAATTCTTTCTTGGGGTTTGATTCTTTTTTCTTATCCTTTGACATTGATATTCCTTATGCTAGGTCTTTTCTTAATAGATCGTAAAATTCTGCAAGAGATTTCAATTCAGTCGAAGCTTTCATACTAGCTTGGTATTGGTCCTTATGACTAAGCAAGTGACTGAGTTTCTCCTCCAAGCTTTCCAAGGTCAAGTCACTTTCTTGAAGTTCTTCTGCATAGCCTTTCTTAACAAAGTAGGCAGCATTTTCAATCTGATCTCCTCGACTTGCTTCACGACCCAATGGTACGATGAGATGGAGTTTCGCCATGGCCAAGAGCTCAAATATCGTATTGGCACCGCCACGCGTCACCACCACATCTGCCATCTCCATCAAGGGTTGATAGAGATCCGTCACATAATCAACACGAAAGAGATTTTGACTCAACTCATTGAGGCTAGAATCTCCAGTGAGATTGATAATATTGTAACGCTCGGTCAGTTCTTGCTTATGATCTGTCACTAATTGATTAAAGACACGAGCTCCTGCAGAACCACCGACAAACAATACCGTTGGCAATTTAGGATTAAAGTGGGTTTGGATATCCACCAATTCATCTGGTTCTGAACCTTTTTGGTCCGAAACCTTGGTGACAGCTCCCACATGCTCGACCTTAGAAAGACCAGCAGCCTGCTCAAAGGTTGAATACATCTTGGTCGCAAATTTATAGGCAATTTTATTTGCCAAGCCCATAGATAGATCCGATTCGTGAATAAAGACAGGCACTCCTGACACACGCGCTGCGATAACTGGCGGTACAGAGACAAATCCTCCCTTAGAAAAAAGAGCCTGTGGACGCAGTCGTAACATGATAAAGAGAGATTGGACAATTCCCCAACCAACTTTAAACACGTCCAGCATATTTTGCCAAGAGAAATAGCGACGCAACTTCCCAGTCGCAATGGAGTGGAAGGTCACATTCAAGCCTGACTTGAGGATTTCTTGGTGTTCGATTCCGTGTCTATCACCAATGTAGTGAACTTCCCAGCCGTCTTCGATGAACTTAGGCATTAACAAAAGGTTGAGGGTAACATGTCCAACCGTCCCCCCACCTGTAAAGACAATTTTTTTCATATTATTCCTTTAACTCCGCTACTGTGTCGATAAAGAGGTCGCCACGTACTTCAAAGTTAGCATACATATCCCAGCTAGCATTGGCAGGACTGAGGAGAACCACGTCTCCTTCTGTCGCAAGTTCATAGGCCTTGCGGGTCGCATCAGCAATATCTGTCGCATCCACATAAGCCACACCAGCCTTCTCTGCTGCCCGTTTGACACGTTCTGCAGACTGACCGAGGATGACCATTTTCTTGAGGCCAGTGATATCTGGCACCAGCTCATCAAATTCATTGCCGCGGTCCAAACCACCTGCAATCAAAATGACCTTACTATTGTCAAACCCTGACAAGGCCTTTTGAGTAGCCAAGATATTGGTTGATTTACTGTCGTTATAAAATTTCACACCCTTAATCTCATCCACAAATTGGAGACGGTGTTTCACACCACCAAAAGCTGACAAGACTTCTTTGATGGTTTGGTTGTCGATACCACGAAGCTTAGCTACTGCAATGGTCGCAAGGGCATTTTCTATATTGTGGCTACCTGGAACACCAATTTCACTAGCTGCCATGACCACTTCGCCACGGAAGTAGAGTTGACCATCTTCCAAATAAGCTCCGTCAACCTTTTCAAGTGTTGAAAATGGAACAACAGTGGCTTGTGTTTTGGTAGCCAATTCTTTTGCCAAATCTTGGTTAAAGTTCAATACAAGGAAATCAGCTGCTGTCATCTTGTTCTGGATATTCCACTTAGCTGCCACATACTCCTCAAAAGAACCATGGTAGTCGATATGAGTTGGCATGAGGTTGGTAATGACTGCAATCTCAGGATGGAATTCTTGGACACCCATCAGTTGGAAAGAAGACAACTCCATGACAAGAGTATCCTTGTCTGTCGCAGTTTGAGCCACTTGACTAGCTGGATAGCCGATATTTCCTGATAAAAGCCCATGTTGGCCTGCAGCAGTCAAAACCTCCCCAATCATAGTTGTTGTGGTCGTTTTTCCATTTGAACCCGTGATACCGATAATCGGCGCATCTGAAATCAAGTAAGCCAACTCCACCTCAGTCAAGACTGGAATCCCTTTTTCCAATGCCTTCTCAATCATGGGATTACTGTAGGGAATCCCTGGATTTTTCACCATCAGAGCGAAATCCTCATCCAAGAGCTCCAAAGGATGGCCACCAGTAACAACCTTGATTCCCTCTTCTAGCAAACTTTGCGCAGCAGGATTTTCCTCAAAAGGCTTGCCGTCATTTACCGTCACAATGGCTCCCAGCTTGTCCAACAAACGGGCCGCAGACTCACCAGACTTAGCCAAACCTAAAACAAGGACTTTCTTATTTTTAAATTGATCGATTACTTTCATGTCTCAAACTCCATTTCTACTCTTACTATTTTACCATTTTTATGGAAATAAAAAAGCCACAAAGTGTGTTTGTGACTCTTTCTTCTAACTTAATGTTCTCTTATCATCAATGAGATAAATCGGTAACTCGAATGACTTGATCCACTTGCTCCCAGATAAGAGGATTATGGGTCGCAATAATAATGGTCCGATTCGGATTTTTTAGAGATTCTAGGATAGAAAGTAGCTCCTCAGAGTTTTTAGGGTCTAGTGAAGCGGTTGCTTCATCCGCGAGAATCAAAACTAACCTGCACTCCAAAAGTTCGACAAAAAATATCTAACCCTTAGAGTGCAGGTCAACTCTCAGTACTTTATATCCTCACCTGTCTTTCCTCTGACCGCTGGCCTGTGACAAACATGGTAAAGGTTGCCTTGCAGACATTTCTGCCTTCTTGATTGGTGATATCGACATCCACGACACAAGTTGTGCGACCTTGATGGACACATTCTCCTTTAATGGTCAGTACATCGTCAAGTTTTCCTGCCTTGAGGTAGTTGATAGAGGATTGGAGTGTCACTCCATCAAGCCCCAGCGAGATAACCACCAAACCACTAATCTGGTCACAAAGGGTAAAGAGATAGCCACCATGGGCATTGCCATAGTAGTTGAGCGACGAGTCCACTACTTTTGTCGTCACCACAACATGACCATCTCTCATTTTTTCTATTTCGTAATTTTCAAAGGCAGATATAGCGTCAAAATGAAAATCTTTCATCGTTTCCTCCTGATAGTTCAAACGACACTATGATACTACTTTTTATAGGACTGTGCAAGGAGAAAGCTCCTAGTCTGGCAAAATTCCAATCTGCTCTACAAAGCGCATAAAGGCTGTCTGTCCTTGTTCCGTCTGCTTGTAAACCCCTGCGTCTTCCAGAACACGTGCAAAGATAGCACCCACAGAGTCCTTGACGATTTCAAGGGCTTTTTCTTTATCCGTTAGCTCTGGATGTTGGGCTTTAAGCTGGTCTGCCCATTCCTGATGATAAGGGGCAACTGCTTCATCATCTCCTACAAGATAGCTGGCAACTTGCTCCACTTCCGCTTTCAGACGTGGTGGCAGGATAGCCAAGCCCATGACCTCAATCAAGCCGATATTTTCCTTCTTGATATGTTGGACATCCTTGTGGGGATGATAGATGCCATCAGGATGCTCTGGCGATGTCTGATTGTCCCGCAAGACCAAGTCCAACTCAAGCTGACCATCGCGTTTACGAGCAATCGGTGTGATGGTGTGATGCGGTGTCCCATCTGTCTCTGCCAAAATCTGTACTTCAGGGTCTGAATACTGGCGCCATTCATGCAAAATCTTATCAGCCAAGTTGATCAAATCCTCTTTGGAATCCGAAGTCAAACGCAACACTGACATAGGCCACTTGACAATCCCAGCCTTGACCTGCTCAAATCCATCAAAACAGAAAGTCTTTTGCAGAGGAGCCAATTCCATAGGAAATACGTGACGACCTCCCTGATAGTGGTCATGAGTTAGAATAGACCCCCCCACAATCGGCAAGTCGGCATTTGAGCCCGCAAAATATCCCGGAAATTGCTCAACGATAGCCAGCAGACGCTCAAAGCTCTGACAGCTAATAGCCATGGGACGATGCTGACCGTCTAAGAAGATACAGTGCTCATTAAAATAAGCATAGGGCGAATACTGGAAACCCCACTCCTGACCAGCCATTTCAAAACGGATAATGCGGTGATTGCTACGAGCTGGGTGGTTAACCCGACCATGGTAGCCCTCGTTCTCTATACAAAGCTGACACTGGGGATAATTGCTAGCTTGCACCAACTTAGCCGCCGCAATCTCTTTTGGATCCTTTTCAGGCTTAGAGAGGTTGATGGTAATCTCAAGTTCTCCGTAATCTGATGGAACACGATAAGCAATATTTTTAGCAATAGCCTTGAGCTTGATGTAGTCGTTTTTCTGACTAAGTTGGTAGAAGTCCGCAATTGCCTGTTCGGGAGATTGGGCGTAGGTTCCCCAAAAGTCACGATTGACCTGACTTGGACAAGGGGTTACCAAATCCATTAGTTCAGCACCGAGGATTTCACGCGCAGTCTGACTGTCCTCAATCATCTCTAATCGAACCGCCTCCTCAACCAGCTGGTCCTTGAGGTCAATCAAATCCTCCAGATTCGTCTCAACTTCCAAAACACCTTCTCCCACTCGTGCTAAGACACGATTGGTTAGGTAGATTCGATCAATCTCCTCAAATGAACTTCCAGCAATGACTTCCGTGATAAATGCATCTAGAACTCCCTGACTCATTGATTCTCCCTCTTACTTTCTAAATAGTCTCTGACAGCATCTAAATCCTGAAAAACTTGTTCTGTTTTATTTAAGAAAGACTGTGCTGGCATTTTCAAGTCTGGAATACAAATAACTGGTATCCCAGCTCTATACGCTGCTTCAATCCCTGCTTCACTATCCTCTAATACTAAGCAATTCTCTGGTAAAACATTCAAATCACTACAGGCTTTTAAAAATATATCAGGGTAAGGTTTGCTTCGCTTTACATCTTTTGCAAAAACTAGATGGTCAAATAGGGACCGTATACCATTACTATCCAAAATCATTCTAGCTCTAGATTCAACACTTGAAGTTGCTAGAGCGATTGGAATACCTTCTCTTTGCAAAAAAGCAAGCAAATTTTTAGCACCTTTTTTTAAATTTACACCTTTGACCAATATTCGAGCTTCCAGTTCATAAACTTTTTCCAAGGTTTAGTCAAAGTTCCAAGGTAAATCATAGGTATCTAAAAATCGTTGAACATTCTCCTCTTCCCTATGTCCACTGTATTCTCTAGAATATGTTTCTTCTGTGAAAGGAATTCCAAAATCTTTAAGCAATTCTTGATAAACTTTTAGAGAAATGATCTCAGTATCAGCTAATAAGCCATCGAAATCAAATATTACAGCGTCCATTTACTTCTCTCCTAGTCTAAAACGCGAGTGCCACCTGCAACTTCAGCGATATAGAAGCTTGGAGCATATCCAACGACTTCCTCGTAGTGCTTGCCTACAGCTTCCTTAAAGGCCTCAACAGCATCTTTTTGCACCAAGGCAATGGCACAGCCACCAAATCCTGCCCCTGTCATACGAGCACCAAGAACACCTTCCTGAGCCCAAGCAGTATGAACGAGGGTATCCAATTCCAAGCCAGTTACTTCATAGTCATGTTCTAGAGAAACGTGAGAAGCATTCATCAAGCGACCAAATGTTTCCAAATCACCTGCCTGAAGGGCTGCTTGAGCTTTAAGAGTACGTTGGTTTTCAAGCACAGCATGGCGAGCACGTTTTAAGCGATTTTCGTCTTTAATCAGATAGCTGTATTGGTCAAAGGCCCACTCATCCAATTCACCCAGGGTCTGGATATCCAAGGCAACTTGAAGTTCTTCTACTGCTTTTTCACACTCAGCACGGCGTTCATTGTATTTAGAATCTGCTAGTTCACGGCGTTTGTTGGTATTCATGATAACAACAACATTGTCCTTCAAATCAAGAGGAACCAAGTCATATTCTAGAGTATTAGTATCTAGGTAAATAGCACGTTGGTCAGCACCCATACCGATGGCAAATTGGTCCATAATCCCAGAGTTAACACCGATAAAGTTGTTTTCTGTTAGTTTTCCGATTTTAACTAAGTCTAGACGGTCCAATTTTAGGTCAAAGAGGTATTCTGCTACGACACCTGTCAAAAGCTCCAAGGATGCTGATGAAGACAAGCCAGCACCATTTGGGATATTCCCATAAACATAAAAATCAAACCCTTTGTCAATCACATGTCCAGCTTCTTGCAAGAAATGAAGAACCCCTTTTGGATAGTTGGTCCAGCTGTGCTCTTTTTCAAATTTGAGGTCAGCAAGAGGCACTTCGATGATACCCTTGTCCTTAAAGTTGGCTGAGTAGAAACGCAAGACTTGGTCGTCACGCTTGCGAGCCGCTCCATATGTTCCCAAGGAAATGGCAGCAGGAAAAACGTGACCGCCATTGTAGTCCGTGTGTTCACCAATCAAATTGATGCGTCCTGGTGAAAAGAAAGTTTGGTCTGCTTCTTGACCAAAAACGGCAAGAAAGTCTTTGCGAAGGGCTTCAGCAGTAAGATGTTGTGTCATATGAATTCTCCTTTGACTGTCCGTTAAGTCATCTTAACGTGTAATCGTTTTCTTCTATTGTATCCAAGGCTTTTGCTAAGGTCAATCCTTTTTACTAAACTTTTACTAAACAATCGGTAAAAAGAAGAAAAATATGATATACTAACCTAAAAGAAGGAGGATTTATGGCTACCTTAAAAGACATTGCACAGCTAGCCTCTGTCTCTATCGCGACCGTATCTCGTGTCCTCAATCGCGACCAGAGTCTATCTGTCACAGAAGAAACCCGACACCGCATTTTAACCTTTGCTGAAGAGCTGGGCTACACCAAGCACCTCAAGACAGGCGAATCCCACAAACCCAAGCAGAAGATTGCTATTATCCAATGGGTCAGCGAACAAGGGGAGTTGGACGACCTCTACTACTATCAGATTCGTCTCGGTATTGAAAAAAGAGCCCAAGAGTTGGACTATGATATCTTGCGCTATTTTAACGACCATCCTTTTACACTGAGCGAGGAAGTGATTGGCATTCTCTGCATTGGAAAGTTCAGCCGAGCTCAGATTTCTGCCTTTGAAGAATACCAAAAACCTTTAGTCTTTATAGACAGCGATACCCTCTCGCTGGGACATACCTGCATTATCACGGACTTTTACACTGCCATGAAACAGGTTGTCGATTATTTCCTTAGCCAAGGGTTGAATCGTATCGGAATTCTCACAGGTCTTGAGGAAACAACCGACCAAGAAGAAATCATCCAGGATAAGCGGCTAGAAAATTTCAAAGACTATACCCAAGCAAATGGAATCTACCATGAAGAACTGGTCTTTCAGGGGAGCTTTACTGCCCAGTCTGGCTATGACTTGATGAAGGAGGCCATTCACAAGTTGGGAGAACAACTCCCACCAGCCTTTTTCGCCGCCAGCGATAGTTTAGCCATCGGTGCCCTCCGTGCCTTTCAAGAATCTGGAATTAGCCTACCAGACCGCGTCAGCCTCATTTCTTTTAACGACACTAGCCTGACCAAGCAGGTCTATCCTCCTCTTTCTAGCATTACCGTCTATACCGAAGAAATGGGCCGAGCAGGGATGGATATTCTTAACAAGGAAGTCCTCCACGGTCGCAAAATACCTAGCCTAACCATGCTGGGAACCAGACTGACTTTGAGAGAAAGTACGAGGAATGAATAGGATAACAAAACGACCTCTAGCGAGATCGTTTTTCTAATGATGATGCCCATGCTTCTGCTCCAACTCTCTCACCCTCCGCCTATGTTGCGCATGATTGCTTTGACTGCTATCCACTTCAATAGTGATATTCTGCACGCCTCTTTCTTCTAAACATTGACGCACCACTTCTTTGGTCTCCATCATCTGCTCCCAGTCCTCGATACAGATGTGGACAATAGCATTGTTCTCTAGACCGTCCATGGACCAAATGCTAAGTTGATTGACACTTTTGACATTGGGAAGAGCCTCTATATCCTTCTCCAAATCACTTGTCTCGACCCCTTCTGGCACAGCATCTAGGAAAATCTTCAGTGCGCTCCAAAAGCGAGGAATGGCTTTCGACAGAATAAAGATAGAAATAACAAGCGATAAGAGTGGATCGAGGATATACCAATCTGTAAATCGGAGGATAATCGCCATTAGAATGACAGCCAACCAACCAAGAGTGTCTTCCAAAAAATGCAAGCTAAGAATTGACTCGTTCTTTGTCTTTCCTTTACGAACTACCAGACTTGCTAGCACATTGATAGCTACTGCAATGATTCCCAGCCAGAGGATACCATTTTCATTAACAGGTTGAGGATGAACGATCTTTGTGATATTTTCCAAGATCACTAGGACAGACCCTATCATAAGAATCACAGCCGTTAGCATGGCCCCTAAAAGACTAAAACGTTTGTAACCCAAGGTGTACTGCCTATCTTCTTCACGGTTGGAAATCGTTTCTAAAAGGGCAGAGATACCAATGGCTATAGCATCTCCCAAGTCATGAACAGAATCAGCAAGAACTGCACTCGAACCAAAGATTCCTCCTGCGATAAACTCAACAATCGCATAGCTTAAATTTAAGAAAAAAGATAACCAGATAGATGTTTTAGAACTCATTTCTCTCCCTCCTTTGGTATAATGGGTATATACATACTTCTTTCATTTGTATTATCTAATAAAATCCAAAGAAAGGATAGAAGCAAACTGTCAGCCATGTTCAGTTCTGAACAGTTTGTCTCAAGTGTCTATATGCCAAAAAGAGACCGTCGGGTTAGTAAGACTAAAAAAGCCATCTATCAAGCTTTTTTACAACTTTTGAACGACAAAGGCTATGATACCACTACTGTTCAGGATATCATTGACCTAGCAGATGTTGGACGTTCTACTTTTTACTGTCACTACGAGAGTAAGGAACTCCTTTTAGATGACCTCTGTCGCTACCTCTTTCATCATCTCTTTGAAAGAGAAGGACACTTTACTACCGAGGACTACCTCGCACATATCTTTTTACATTTTCAGAAAAACCAGGACCATGTCACCAGTCTCCTTTTTTCCAAAAACGACTACTTCCTCCGCCAACTACACAAGGAACTCGAACACCATGTTTACCCCATGGTAGCGGAGGATTTGCAAGAGGCCTATCCGAACATACCAGCCTCCTACCTCCAGCATTTTGTTGTAACGAACTTTATCGAGACCCTAACTTGGTGGCTAAAAAAAGGAAAATCTTATACCGAAAACCAAGTGGTGAAATTTTACCTTGATGTAATAGAGATGACCTCTACAACTCCACTTGATAACTAATCCTGTAACTCAGAAAGGAACCAACTATGTTAACTTCGATGATTCTAGGAATACTAACAATTGTACTAGCTCTCGCCTTCTCACTGCTTCACCTTGCTGCTGCTTTTTCAGCTATGAAACAAAAGAACTACAGTCTAGGAAATAAGTGCATTTTGGTCGGCAGTTGTCTCACTTCACTAGCTCTTGCTATCTTTTTCTTCGTTCCACCAGCAACGATCATCTTATGGATAGTGGGCTCTAGCATAATCTGCTACGGTGCTTACTGGAATGGGCGACAGCAAGAAAACCAACATATACCGCACCACATTATAAGGGGCACACTAGCGGCTTTGATTGCTCTCTTGTTTATCTTACTCTAACATTAAAAATCCCATCTCGTCTATAATTCGAGATGGGATTTTGTCTGCTGAAGAAAATTGCTAGTGGCTGCCACCTGACTTTCCTCTCCATTTATTTCTTCAACAAACCTTGTTCTTGTAAAAACTCCTTGGCTACTTGTTCTGCTGACTTGCCTTCAACACCGACTTGGTAGTTGAGCTGGCTCATCTGGCTTTCAGTAATTTTACCAGCCAATTTATTGAGAACTTTCTCCAACTCAGGATGCTTCTTAAGCAAAGCTTCTTTCATGAGTGGCGCTCCTTGATAAGGTGGGAAGAGTTGCTTGTCATCTTCCAAGACCTGCAAATCATAACGCGCCAATTCCGCATCAGTTGAATAGGCATCCGTGATTTGAATATCGCCTGACTGAATTGCCTGATAGCGAAGGGCTGGCTCCATGGTCGCTACATTGAGGTTAAGACCATACATTGATTGCAAGCCCTTATTTCCATCCTCACGATCATTAAACTCGAGAGTAAAGCCGGCCTTCAGCTGCCCTTCCACTTTTTTCAAGTCCGAAATGGTCTTCAAGCCATATTCTTGAGCAATCTTTTTCGGAACAGCTACAGCGTAGGTATTTTGATAAGACATAGGCTTGAGATAGGCAAGATGATCTTGTTTGGCAATGCCATCACGCGCCACTTGATAAACCTGATCTGGCTCATGACCTACTTTAGGAGATGGTTGAAGCAGACTTTCAGTCACCGTACCGGTAAATTCAGGATAGATATCAATATCCCCTTTTTTCAGAGCTTCATAGAGGAAGCTTGTTTTCCCAAAATTCGGTTTAACAGTCGCAGTCATACTGGTATTTTCTTCAATCAGTAACTTATACATATTGGCCAAAATTTCGGGTTCTGGTCCCAATTTTCCAGCAATCACCAAGTTTTCTTTCTCTTTTTGAGCTAAGAGGGCTGGACTATAAGACAGACCCAGCAATAAGGTCACCAAGGCAAAACCAGAGAAAATCGTCCGCAATTTTGCTTTTTCCATCACTTTTAGTAGGAAGTTAAAGGCAATGGCCAGCACTGCAGAAGAAAGTGCCCCAATCAAAATCAGACTGGTATTATTGCGGTCAATTCCCAAAAGGATAAAGGAACCCAGTCCCCCTGCACCAATCAAGGCAGCCAAGGTCGCCGTACCGATGATCAAGACCGCTGCCGTCCGAATCCCAGACATAATGACAGGCATGGCAAGTGGAATTTCAAACTTCTTGAGTCGCTCCCATCTAGTCATCCCAAAGGCAATTCCAGCCTCTTGCAGACTTGGATCAATTCCCTTTAGCCCAGTGATGGTATTTTGCAAAATTGGGAAAATCGCATAAATCACTAGTGCTGTCAAAGCAGGCAAGGTTCCAATTCCCATCAAGGGGATAAAAAGTCCCAATAAGGCCAGAGACGGAATGGTCTGGAAAATCCCTGCAATCTGCAAGACCCAGTCCGCCAACTTCTCATGATAGCGAAGATAAACAGCCAAAGGAATAGCGATAAAAATAGCTAGTAACAAGGTCAACAGTGACAACTGCAAATGTTGAGATAGAGCTGTTACCCAGTCACCAAAACGATCCTGAAAAGTTGATATCAAATTAGTCATGAACACTACCTCCAAACAAGTCTGCTACAAAGTTTGTTGCAGGAGCTTTTAAAATGGTATCAGGATTCGCCACCTGACGAATCTCTCCATCCTGCAAAACAGCAATACGGTCCGCCAATTTCAAAGCTTCATCCGTATCATGGGTCACAAAAATCGTTGTCATCCCAAACTCTTTATGCAATTCTTTCGTCAGAACCTGTAGCTGTTTTCTCGAAATAGCATCCAAGGCCGAAAAGGGCTCATCCATGAGGAGAATCTTAGGCTGACCAATCATAGCACGAACAATACCAACCCGTTGCTGTTCCCCACCAGATAATTCACTTGGAAGTCGATGTCCATACTCAGCTACTGGTAAACCAACCTTATCCAAAAGCTCTTCTGTTTTCTTCGCAATTTCTTCCTTAGTCCAGCCCTTCATCTCAGGAATGAGAGCAATATTTTCCGCAACCGTTAGATTGGGAAACAGAGCAATGGCCTGTAAAACATAGCCTGTGGAAAGGCGCAGCTCACGCTCATCATAGTCTTTGATGCGCTTGCCATCCATATAAATATCGCCATCCGTAGGTTCCAAGAGGCGATTGATCATCTTGAGCATGGTTGTCTTACCAGATCCAGATGGCCCAACTAAAACCATAAACTCTCCATTCTCGATTCGTAAATTAACATCTCTCAAAACATCTTTTTCTGTGTAGCGTAGCGCTACATTTTTGTATTCAATCATTCTTAGTCCTCAATTTAAAATTTTCCTCGGTTGGTCAAATCTTCTACCTTAGGCATAACTTCCTTATTATCCCAATGCTCCACAATCAAGCCATTCTCCAAACGGAAGATGTCATACTGGGCATAGGCAACTCCATCAATCTGAGTCTGTCCATAGCTGACCACATAATTTCCTTGTCCCAAAAGCTGGAAAACAAAGTCGAAAGTAACCCCGTGCTCAGCCACATAGTTTTTATAAGCATCACTTCCTTGTCCAATCTCATGATTATGCTGAATCAAATCTTCTGCCACAAAGTCACTCCACTGCTCCAGTTCCCCATTTTGGAAAATTTCTGTCAAGAAACGGCGAACCAACTTTTTATTTTCTGCTGTCTTATCCAAATCCTTGATCTTAAAATCTCCAAAAATCTGGTCTAATTGGTCGTTTTCAGGTGTTCGATAGTAGTCAATAACATCCCAATGCTCCACGATACGACCATTCTCATCCGCACGGAAAGTATCTGTCGTCACCCATTGAGCTTCCCCACCATTGAGATATTGATGAACATGGACGAAGACTAGATTTCCGTCTTCAATAGTGCGAACAATTTTCATCTCACGCTCGGGATGGCGCTCAAAGAAATTTGCAAAGAATGCCGCAAACCCTTCTTTCCCATCTGGTACACCTGTCGAGTGTTGAATGTAGGTATCCCCTACAGACTGGGCTTGAGCCTCAGCAACACACCCGTCTTGAATGGCATGAATATATAAATTTTGCGCATTTTCAACTTGTTTTGACATATTTTATTCCTCATTTGCTTTCTCTTTCAGATTGTCTAAAATGCGTTCCTGATAACTTTCAAACTGGTGAATTTCTTCCTCTGAGAAACCTTTATAAAAAATAGCATCCAACTTTTGACTAACACGATGACCAACTTCTTTCTGGAACCAACCCTGCTCTGTCAACTTGACATACTTCTTTCTCTTATCTATTCCACATGGGCTAATGATAACTAGGTTTTGCTCCTCAAGTTTCTTAATCATGGTTGTTAGCGTATTGTTAGCAAGACCAGTCGCTAGCGCAATATCTGTTGCTGTAGCGCAGCCTGTCTCACTATTCCATAAAACCGCTAAAATCTTTCCCTGTTCACTCCGATAAAGGGCCTCAGAATCCTGACTTAATAACTTTTGAAAAATCCGCCCATTCAACAAACGAATATGATGGGCTACTAAATGACTATCTTTCATGATCTCTCCATTTTATTTCTATATCGAATTGTTTTTATTGTAACACCTCTCATTCCATCTGTCAACTATTTCGACTTAGAAATAATTTTCACCAACAAAAAAGACCTCCTACCTAGAGTAGAAGATCCTCACTATTTATTAACTTAATCTGTCATTTCGGACACCAGCGTTCGATGTTCCAGTGGTAGACTGCACATAACCAGCAAGAAGATGAATCCTGACTGTATCCAGAAGAGAGCCAAGTCAAAAATTCCATGTACAGCGACTACTGTAAGGAAGGAGAGATAAAGACCGATAATTGGTCGTTTGCCAGACTCCTGACTCATATCCATCATCATGTGAACCGGGATAACCGAAGAAATGGATAGGAGAATGGTTCCAATCAAACCATAACTTAAAATAGTATCGATGTAAAGACTATGCGCGTGTTCGTGGTAGGGTGCATGGATTCTCGGATAGGAATTCATATAGGTCAGTGGACCCTCACCCCAGATCGGATTTTGCTTGAACAAAGTCATACCCGCATTCCAGATTGAAACACGCTCCTCCATTGAAGAATCTAGTGTTCCCATACGGACACCCAAATCGCTTGAGAAGAGGAAACAAAGGCCAATCCCGAAAACTCCAATACTGAGCCAGAAGGCACGCCAGTTTTTAATAGTTGTAAAGAGATAAATGATTGCACCCGCGATGATGGCAGGAAAGGCTGTTCTATTCTGCGTGAAATTCAAACCAAATAGATTCACAAAACCTGCTAGCACACAAAAGATTTTTAACCATCTTAACTTCGTCGTTGTAAAGAGGTAAAAGGCTATCATGATACAGAAGCAACAGATAATTCCATAGTAGTTCGGATTAAAGAAAGTTACCTCTGCACGGTTCTGGTGCCATACTTGCATATTGGGCGAAAGAAAGGCATAGTTAAATTTCTTTACAATCTGGAAATGCTCCAAAGTAGCAAAAACAGCAGAGAGCACACTACCAAACAAGATTGTCTGCAGTATCAGTCGAAAGAAAGCATGTGTCAGACGTTTCTGGTAAAAACTAAAGAAAATGAGGAAGAGAAACATCAGTAAAGATGCAACCAAGCCAAGCCAGTTCTTGGCGACGATAGAGATGATACTACTGTAGGCAATAAAAAAGAGAAGTACAGGATGTTTTGCTAATCCTTTGATAATTCCCTTCATCTCCCCAGTAACAAGTAAACCTATCAAATATAAAGCAAAGAGTGCTAAGAACAAATAAAAAGGTAAAAAGATACTCATGATCATCAGATACAAAAAGAAATCTTTTTTCGAAAGCCCTCTTATCTTATCCAGTAATCCAATTGATTTCAAAACGGATCCTTTCTGTTCTGGATTTCTCCAGAAGATAAATGCTAAACTATCTTTTAATTTTACCATTTTTTCCGTCATTTGGGAACAATGAACACGTTTTCGCCACAAAAAAACTCTGTTATTGATATGGTACTAAAACCGAATTTCTCTGCCGTTTTCCACTACTTGATAGGTCTGACTTTGCAGATCAATTTCTGCTACTGCTGTTACGGACTTGTCTTTATTTTGGCGTTTGATTACAATGCTATGAGCTGTTGGTGTTTCTATCTCAATAGTCCCTTCTAGGTCAAAGGCCTCTGATCGATTACGGAAAGAAAATAGATTGAGAAGAGACTTCACCACAGGACGTTGAACTTCTTCTGCTATTTCCTCATTGCTATAGTAATGACGATTAATATTTCGACCTTCTTTGGTTTCTTCTAATAATTTCAAGTCATTTTTTCCTGCTAATAGACCCACATAGTAAACCTGAGGAATGCCTGGAGCAAAAGCTTGAATCAGACGAGCGAGGAAGTACTTGACATCATCATCTCCAAGAGCAGAATAATAGTTTGAATTGATTTGGTAGATATCTAGATTGTTATACTCTGCACTAGAGTACTTACGTTTGACATTCGCTCCAACCTTATAGAGCTCATTTGAAGCATAGTCAATTTCCTCATCGGTCAGGATATCCTTGACATCCACCACTCCAATCCCATCATGGGTATCTAGTGTCGTAAATTGCTTCATCGGGCTCATCTTTAACCACTTAGCCAAACGCTCTGTTCTAGAACTGTAAAGAGTATAAAGGGTCACCATTGGAAGAGCAAAATCATAAACATAGTAATCATGATCCGCTATTTTAAACTGAATCGAATAGTGCTCATGAATCTCAGGTAAGAGCTCTGCACCGTACTCAGCTGCTATATCTCGGACTTTATCCAACAAAGCCCAAATATCTGGCTCCACAAAGAAATCATTGGTATCCAATTTCTTCACTGCATAAGCAAAGGCATCTAGACGAATCAAATCACACCCGTTACTTGCTAGATGTTGAATCGTCTTACGGATAAATGCCATCGTTACTTCTTTGGTCACATCAAGATCAATCTGCTCCTCACCAAAAGTATTCCACAAATGTTCTACTGAACCGTCTGCAAAAACAATCTCTTGCTTTGGTGCACGATCCTTACGCTTGTAAATTAAATCTACATCAGTTTGTGTCGGACGATTTTCTGGCCAAAACTTGTCCCAGTTTAAAAAGAGATCTTTAAATTCACTGGCTTCATGTTTTTCTTGATAATCCTTATAATACTTAGATTGACGAGAAATATGGTTAATCATAAAGTCAAACATAAGATAATATTTCTCACCTAAACGCTTAACATCCTCCCAATCACCAAACGCTGGATCCACTTCATCATAGTCAACTGGTGCAAATCCACGATCACCTGTTGATGGGAAAAATGGTAGAAGGTGAACTCCCCCAATAGCATCTCCAAAATGTTCTTCCAGATTCGCATATAAGTCTTTAAGGTTATTTCCAAGACTATCTGAGTAAGTAATCAACATAGTTTTATTTTGAATGATCATAGATGTTCTCCTTTTTCTGATGAAAGCCAAGTCTTATATGACCTGGCTTCTTAAATGAAAAATATTTTTAGATTTTTGTTCACTTCGAACGCGTACTAATATAAACTGCAAGCAACTAAGTACTATTTTCTTTTTTCTACATAGAATTGCCAACAAGCTGAACTGTTCCTTTGTATCTTAATTGAACACGCCCTAAGCTCTGTGTGAAAAAGATGAATCTTCCAAGAAGCCAAGGCTTCTTATTCAGATTCCCTATTTTCACTGTGAGCTTTTAACGGGCTTTGTATCTTGTTACTTCACTGCCCCGTTACTCATTCCTGAAATGATATGTTTTTGGAAGATGATGTAGACAATGGTTATCGTTACAATTCCCACAATATAAGATGCAAAACTTGGACCATAGTCATTGAAGTACTGACCTTGGTAGTTGTATTGGAAGAGAGGTAAAGTCCACATCTTAGAATCCTTGTTCAGAATCAAGAGTGGCAACATAAAGTCATTCCAGAACCAGAGAGCATTGATAATCAAAGTTGTCGCATGCATGGGCTTCAACATTGGAAAAATGATTCGACGATAAATTGTAAAACGATCAGCCCCATCAATTTCCGCAGCTTCATCCAAACTATCTGGTACACTGATTTTTATATAACCAACATACAAGAAGAGAGTCTGTGGAATAGCATAAGTTAGGTAGAGTATTACTAGCCCCCACATATTTGCTAGACCGAGTTTACTCATCATAACTGTGATGGGAATCATAATCACCTGAAATGGAACAAATATCCCTAAGATCAAGAGCGAATACATAATTGCAAAGGCTTTTTTCTTGGACATATTTCGAGCAATGGAATAAGCTGCAGCTGGTATAAAGAAAGCTACTACAATCAATGATAACACCGTAATAACTGCTGAATTCCAGAAATAGCCTCCAATCCCATCCGAAATCAAGCGTTCATAATTACTTAAGGTAAAAGGATTAGGCAAACTAAAGAAATGATTCATGATATCCTTGGTTGTCTTGAAAGAACTAAATACCGTTACCAACAAAGGAACAAGTATAAGAATACCACCGACTATCAAGAGGACATATTTCCAAAACTGATTCAATTTTTCTTCTTTTTTCATGTGTAGGACTCCTCTATTAGATTTCAAATTTCTTTGATAGCTTGATTTGGATAAGAGAAACAATTCCAATAATTAAGAATAAAATCAAGGCAATTGCATTCGCATATCCATATTGATTACTCTTGAAAGCATAGTTGTAGACTAAAAGTCCAAGAGACGTTGTAGCATTATTTGGACCACCACTCGTCAACGCAAAAATCTGGTCAAAGGCTGTCAACCCGGACTTAAGAGCCAGAATAAAAACCATAGAAATCGTCGGCAGCAAATAGGGCAATTCAATCTTCCAAAAAGTTTGTTTACTTGTTGCACCATCAATTGATGCCGCCTCTAAAATATCATTTGGAATACTCTGAAGACCAGCAAGAAAGAGAATAATTGGCATTGCTACTCCTTGCCATAGAAGAACAAAAATAGTTGCTACTACCGCTCCTACAGGTGTCCCCAATAGACTCTCTTGTAAAAAGCTAATTCCTAAAATTTTTCCAATCGTTGGAAGACCATAGTTGAAGAATTGTTTAAAAATCAAGGAAACTGTCAAACCAGACAAAACAGCCGGGAAAAAGAACCAAGCTCTAAAGAAGGTCTGACCCTTCATCTTAGAATTTAAGGCTCGTGCTACAACCATCCCAATTGTAATCTCTCCAACAATCAATGCCAGAGTTAAAATCAAAGTAAAGGCTATGGCTGTGAAGAATTTCCCATCAATCATCAGCAATTTGTAGTTATTCAAACCAACAAATTTATAATTATAGGTCAATCCAGTCCAGTTAGTCAAACTATAGAAAGCACCTTGCACCATCGGAAAGTAAAAGAAGACAGCTTGTAAAGCAAGCGGGATGAGCAAAAAAGTCCAACCCCAGTATTTATTTAAAAATTTTCGAATAGCCATATCATCTTAACTCCTATTCTAGTCCAAATCTGCCTTCATTGGATTAAAGAAAGCATTGAGATTGTTTGCCATATTTTTCAGATTTTTATCCATCAAGTAACCCGCACTTAAATTAAAAAAATCTTCTTCAGAATTCCAGTGTTGGCCCAACCAAACATAATGTTTGTCAGTAAATGCCAGTTTAGAAATCTCTGTAAGCGCTGAGTCTTCTTTTTCCTGTATGCCTTTTACAGCAACTGGTGATCCATCTACATCATAATATGACTGCATAGCTTTTGGACTAGTCATATAGCTGATAAATTCTTCGATTTCTTTAGGATGTTTAGTAGTAGCCGAAGTTGATAATGCCATGTCCCCTGCACCAACAGTGACTTCTTTTCCTACTTGTTCTCCTGGGAAGGCAAACATCCCCACCTCAAATTTTGGATCCTGTTGATTAATTGCCGCTAATGCCCATGATCCTTGTGGCATCATCAAAGCTGTTTCACTCGAAAATGCTACCACCGCATCATTATAAGAAGCACCACGCCAACCATCTTGAGCATTATCTGCCAATAAATCTAGTCGTTCTGCATCGGCTTTTAAAATAGCATCATCTGCAGAGATAGCGTTTGGTTTTGAAAAGCGAAGGTAGTTATTAGCCGCATCTCCACTACCTGTAATAGTAATGAGAGAAAGTTGGTGGTAACCATTTAATGTCCAGCCTTCATTGCCTGCAACTGCAAATGGAGAATTCCCACTATCTTTTATCTTTTTAACAATCTCTTGAAACTCTTTAAAAGTCTTCGGTTCCTCAAGTCCTAATTCTTTAAACTTTGTTTTATTGTAATAGATTCCATAAAGGTTAGCCGTTAAAGGCACACTATAAACCTTGTTATTGATTGCATACTTTTCGGCATAGTCGTTCTTGATGTTCTCAAGATAAGATTTCCCTGTCATATCTGCAAAATAACCTGCTTTTGCCCACTCCTGAAAATCCATATTTTGAGGATAGATATTAATAATATCTGGAACATCTCCTGATAAAATCCGAGTCTTCAGAACAATTCCAGCTGCGGGAACAGTCGTCAGTTTTACATCAATAGTAGGATGATCCTTTTCAAAATCATCCACTATCCTTTGCAAGGTATCTGCCATCTCGGTCTTCTGGTTAAAAAACTCAATCGTTACCTTGCCATCAGTTGACTCCTCTTGACTACTACAAGCTGACAGTCCCAAAAGGCAGAGTCCTGTAGCAGCAATTAAGCTCATCTTTTTATACCATCTCATGATTTTATCTCCTTATCTTCTAATGAAATGTAACTGCCTGCTGAGATAATCTCCCTGCGGAAGCTCCATAGTAATACCCGCATACATGAGTTCTGCACCTGGGTAAACTACACCATTTTCCTGTAATTCATACCATCCCTCTTCATCCAAATCTTTTAACTTTAAAGTTGTTTCCATGGTCTCTACAACTGATAAGACTCGAACGTAGGTTACAATCGTTTGATTTCCATAGTTAAATTGTACAGCTGCTTCATTGGATTCAGCATCTGGATTGATTAACCTATACTGGTTTCCCAACTGGACTACTGGTCGCAATTCTTTATACAAGTTCACCTGATTAGCAATCTCAGCCTTCTCTTCATCTGATAAACTTGTCAAATCAAGCTCATAACCCAGATTTCCCATCATTGCCACATGACCACGAGTTTCCAATGGTGTCATTCGTCCCATCTGATGATTCGGTACTGCTGACACATGAGCTCCCATGGAAATGGTTGGATAGAGATAGGATGAGCCGTATTGAATTGGTAAACGTGCAATGGCATCAGTATTATCACTAGCCCAGACTTGTGGGAAATAGCGCATCATGCCAAGATCATTTCGTCCACCACCACCAGAACAGGACTCAAAGAGAATATGGCTGTGTTTCTCTGTCAGATAAGAAACGAGTTCATAAAGCCCCAACATATACTGATGAGATTGCATCTGAGTTTCCAGATAAGCTGAACCATTCCCTAAGTTAGTGATATTGCGGTTCATATCCCATTTGATGTAGTCAATTTTATGATGAGAGAGGAGTTCATCTAAAACATTTTTCAAGTATTCTACTACCTGAGAATTGGCAAGATTAAGTACTAATTGATTTCTAGAATAGGTATGCTCATATCCTGGAACCTGAATAGCCCAGTCAGGATGTTTGCGATACAAGTCGCTATCAACAGAAATCATCTCAGGTTCTAACCAAAGCCCAAACTGCAAACCTCTTTCATGGATCGCTGAAATCAGACTTTCTAGACTTCCGCCCAGTTTTTTCTCATTCACAACCCAATCACCTAAAGCACGATTATCATCAAAGCGATTACCAAACCACCCATCATCTAATACAAAAAGTTCTATTCCAACTTTCTTAGCTTCATCAGCTAGTTCTAACAGTTTTTCTCTCTGAAAGTCAAAGTAAGTTGCTTC
Source organism: Streptococcus oralis subsp. dentisani (assembly GCF_007475365.1). Classification (NCBI taxonomy): domain Bacteria; kingdom Bacillati; phylum Bacillota; class Bacilli; order Lactobacillales; family Streptococcaceae; genus Streptococcus; species Streptococcus oralis. Next base: position 1,021,122 of record NZ_CP034442.1, read on the forward strand.
CCAGTTATTGATTAGAATTGGACGTTCTTTTTTAGAAAACTGACTTGGCATAATGTGCTTAAGTACAAAATTTTGACTTTCATGGCTAATACCAGTTAATCCCTGATCTGAAAAGGTCACTAAAGCTACCGGTGTTTCAAAATTTTCCTCAGGATTTAACTTCCAAGAAAAGTTTTCCGGGTTAATGCCAATAGCCACCCGAACTTCATCCAGTTGATTTTTTTGGACAAAAGCTTCAAAGTTTCCACTATACAGTAGTTGCAGGGCAAACACATTTCCAGCATCCTCTGTGACTCCTTGATCACATAATAGAAGAGCTGGTGTTTGAGCATGACCAGAAGCACCACGGTTCGAACTAATTGAAAAGATTCCTTGTTCTACCTGTTGACGTCGGACAGTCTTTTCACGAGCATAAGCACCCTGCAGAGTTACAATTTCGTAAGCCACAGCGGGAAAATCAGCCATAAAAGAAAAGTCCTTGTGGATGACAACTTCCTGATTACTATTATTTTCCAATTTACTGTAGCTAGCAATTGTCGCATCATTATCAAAAGCAGTATAATACAAAGTCAGACTAAGTTGAGCCTTAGAATCTTTTAAAATCAAGGCAAGAGTCTCTGTATCGTCCATGCTATGTGGAGAAGGTAAAACCTTTGGCCCATTCTGACCTTTTAAAATCTTTGCTTCTACAAATCGAAAGTCTGTTACTTCAGTTGCATCATGCTGAACCTGTAAGGTTGGTTTTCTAAAGTCACCCAAACCATGTTGTCCAAAAATTTGACGTTGCGTATCCAAACTAAAGGCTCGATTAGTAGCTGTTGGATTACCAGAAAAAGCATGATCGCGTTCATAAACACTATTGGCACCATTATAGTTCTTAATAGTCTTTCCTAAATGTTTTAATAATAAGAACTCATTCCTATTTTCAATAATCAAACTTAGACCGTTACTCTCAACGTAAAATAGATTATTCTCTATTCGAACTCCCATATATATCACCTCTTCGATTTCTTGATAAAATTTTATCACATAAAAGCGCTTTCTAAAATAGAGAAATGTCTACAAAGTATGGTAAAATGTTAGGTAGGAGGTGGCACATGCTCGTTTTTTCAGAATACCAGACTGGAACAATTGATCTTTCTCTTAGCTTTTACGGTTATGAAGAATGTACTCCTAACTACTCTTTTGGCCCAGCTATTCGAGATACCTATGTACTACATTACATTACTAAAGGAAAAGGTCAATTCCATTATAAGGGTAAAATTGTTGATTTAAAGGCAGGAGATTTCTTTTTACTAAAACCAGATGAATTAACCTTCTATCAAGCAAATAGCCAGGATCCTTGGGCTTACTACTGGTTGGGGATTACTGGAGGGAGGGCACCTGACTATTTTGCTCTCTCTCAAATTTCTGACCAATCCTACCTCATCCAATCAAAAAACTGTCATACACAGACAACTGCAAACCTCATCGATAGTATTGTCCGTTTCGCTCAGATAACAAAATCAAACGAACTAGCACAACTCCATATCATGGGGCAACTTCATGAATTGATGTTTCATTTAGGAACTATTGCTCCCAATCAGAAAAAAAAGAATATTTCATCAACCCACCAACTCTATCTTGACTGCAAACGATTGATAGATAGTCACTATCCACAATCGCTCACCATTCAAGATTTAGCTAAAGAGCTATCTGTCCATAGAAGTTACTTAACTAGTGTGTTTAAAGAATTTCACCAACTCTCTCCAAAAGAATATTTGCTTTTCGTTCGAATGAATCGTGCGCAACAACTTCTGGAACATACTGAAGAATCTATTAAAGTCATTGCATACTCCGTGGGTTTTTCAGATCCACTACATTTCTCAAAAGCCTACAAGCAGTTTTTTCATAAATCACCGAGTCAAACTCGAAAAGAACTCTCTCACTCCCTCTTAGCTAGAAAGGAAAATCAATGAAATCACACCAACTAGTCTACCAAATATTAGCTAGAGAAAACGACTATGTTAGCGGAGAAAAAATTGCAGAAGAACTGTCGTTAAGTCGTACATCCATCTGGAAAGCAATCCAACGTCTCCAACAAGAAGGGCTCGTGATTGACAGTATTAAAAATAAAGGTTACAAACTTATTCAAGGCGATTTGATCCTACCTGATTTGATTCAAGAGAAAACCAACTTAATCATTCTCTACAAATCTGAAACAAAATCTACTCAAACAGATGCAAAAGAAGGTATTGAAGGTGGAAGTCAGGGAAATAGTCTCTATCTTTCCACATGTCAAACAGCAGGTCGTGGTCGCTTTCAACGCCCTTACTACTCTCCTGCTCAGGGAGGTATTTATATGTCATTACATATTCAGCCAAATCTCGCCTATGACCAGCTTCCTGCCTACACATTACTTACAGCAGGTGCCATTTACAAAGCTATTAAAAACCTCACCTTGATTGACGTAGGTATCAAATGGGTAAATGATATCTACTTTAAAAATAAAAAAATAGCAGGTATCCTCACCGAAGCCATGACGTCCGTGGAAACAGGCCTAGTAACAGATGTCATTATCGGCGTTGGAATCAACTTTGCCATCAGGGATTTTCCCAAAGAGATAAAAGAAAAAGCTGGAAGTCTCTTTACATCACCAGCTCCTATCACACGAAACGAACTAATCTCAGAAATTTGGCGTTGTTTCTACCAAACAGCACCCGAAGAACTACTCTATCTTTATAAAGAACACTCTCTCGTCCTAGGAAGAGAGGTCAGTTTTATCCAAGATCGGACTGAAAAAAAAGGAGTCGCCAAGGACATCTCCGACAAAGGACAACTCCTTATCCAGCTTGATGACCAGACAGAAATCTGGCTCAATAGTGGTGAAATCTCACTCACTAGCTGGACTTAATAACAGCACTATATGATGTCTAGAACTTCATCTAGCAAGCATATAGTGCTTTTTGAATGTAGAAAGTAACTGATATATAAATAGCTGGCTTCCTATCAACAATTTACAGGTGGATAGCTTTTGAGGCATTCTTTTTATATGCCGTGCTATGTGCCAAAGAAATCCCATAGCAGTGATTTTCGTGTCCAAGCATGACCAATGGAAGTGCAAAAACTTTAACAGCATACAAAAGCAGCCAAAACATAAAGACTTCAGCTTTTATATTCACCAAATTTTTACTAAACATCTCGTACAAGAACCATGCATTTAAAGCCATATTGAAGAGACTTGCCAACGTTGCTGAAACTATATTGGTTTTCAATTTTGGATGATAACATTTAGCCACATATAAGGCCAATAATGAAATATTATAAAGGCAAATCGGTTGATAATTTTCTCTATAAATAACCAGCGTCTTACGATTATAGAACGGGAAACCATGAGGTCCACGATGACATTCATTTATCCAGACATGGCTAAGACCTCTAATCTCATTCCAATCTACAAATAAATCAATTTTTCTTAGATAAATCCCAGTTTTATGGATTAAACACTTCCATTTGAACAAGAAAGATAGAAGAAAAGTAAGGAGCAAAACTACAACTGTAACAACCTTCAACTCCTCTTGTCCGATAGTCAAAGATAGGTTAAAAAAGCGAATTTGCGCTTTTTTTGCATCTAAGATCATTGAAATCACAGTTAGAAATACTACAAAGATAAATAGTATAAATCTATAAAAAATACTATGAAATTTTACTCCATTTTTCATCTCGATTATCCCCAGCCACTTAAAGTCTCGAACCTTAGTATACCACTAAATCTAGTCTATTTATGATTTTTTCTAGTATGAAAGTTACAGAAACAGCATTAGATAATAAAGCTCTATAATTCTGTAGTGAGTAAAACCACTATGGAGATTATGGAGCCTATTTGTTGGCTTGAATTGTCAAATTAAGTGTACATTTTATCACAAAACTACTCAATATTAAAGGCCCTAATATCAAGAGTGTAGATATTATCAATATGGATCCCCCAACAGGAAATCACTGAAGAAATATGATTTTCAAAAAAATCTAAAATCCCTTATCTAGAAGGTGCGAGATACAAAAGGCTGATTCGATTGAGAAAACGGTGTTTTCGCTGTAAAGTCCGTGGAAAAATGGCTGTCGCAGAGACTCCCTTAGTCAAGAAAAACCACCAAATCGCTCAAAAATTAGTCGAGAAAGTCCCTATAACAGCCATCGCTGAAAGCTTGACTATCTCCACAGAGCTGAAGAAACACTACAATCTCTATCAGCTCTTGCTTTTTAACTTTCAGAACAAGGAGGCAGAGAATTTTTTCGAACTCATTGAAAATAATCTCAAGCTGGTTCATCCTCTTTTTCAGACTGTCTTTAAAACCTTCCTCAAGGATAAAGAGAAGATTGTCAACGCCCTTCAGTTACCTTATTCCAACGCAAAATTGGAAGCGACTAATAATCTCATTAAACTTATCAAACGAAATGCCTTTGGTTTTCGAAACTTTGAAAACTTCAATAAAAGAATTTTTATCGCTCTCAACATCAAAAAAGAAAGGACGAAATTCGTCCTTTCTCGATCTTAGCTTTTCTTCAACCCACTAGAGTTGATAAAGATTCTCAAATTGTATCACGGAGAATGGGGGATTCGAACCCCCGCGCCAGTTACCCGACCTAACGATTTAGCAAACCGTCCTCTTCAGCCTCTTGAGTAATTCTCCAAAATATTTAATTAATAGGTATAAGTTGATTTAAACTCCTACACTCGCTTTATAGCTCTCTGTATACGGAGAATGGGGGATTCGAACCCCCGCGCCAGTTACCCGACCTAACGATTTAGCAAACCGTCCTCTTCAGCCTCTTGAGTAATTCTCCTATTAATGGGCACGAGTGGACTCGAACCACCGACCTCACGCTTATCAGGCGTGCGCTCTAACCACCTGAGCTACGCGCCCAAGTTAAAAACTTGGTAATTTGAACAAAGTTCAAAGCGGGTGACGAGAATCGAACTCGCGACAACAGCTTGGAAGGCTGTAGTTTTACCACTAAACTACACCCGCATAACCATTATAAAATGGCGCGAGACGGAATCGAACCGCCGACACATGGAGCTTCAATCCATTGCTCTACCAACTGAGCTACCGAGCCAAATTGCGGGAGCAGGATTTGAACCTACGACCTTCGGGTTATGAGCCCGACGAGCTACCGAGCTGCTCCATCCCGCGTTAATAATAAAAAGGAGGATGTGGGATTCGAACCCACGCACGCTTTTACACGCCTGACGGTTTTCAAGACCGTTCCCTTCAGCCAGACTTGGGTAATCCTCCAAAATATACAATGGACCTTGTAGGACTTGAACCTACGACCACTCGGTTATGAGCCGAGAGCTCTAACCAGCTGAGCTAAAGGTCCAACAAGATCTTTATAGCGGCGAAGGGGATCGAACCCCCGACCTCCCGGGTATGAACCGGACGCTCTAGCCAGCTGAGCTACACCGCCATCAATCGGGAAGACAGGATTCGAACCTGCGACACCTTGGTCCCAAACCAAGTACTCTACCAAGCTGAGCTACTTCCCGAGTTAAATAGAAAAAATGCACCCTAGAGGATTCGAACCTCTAACCGCCTGATTCGTAGTCAGGTACTCTATCCAGTTGAGCTAAGGGTGCTCATTATTATATGCCGAGGACCGGGATCGAACCGGTACGATCGTTTCCAATCGCAGGATTTTAAGTCCTGTGCGTCTGCCAGTTCCGCCACCCCGGCCTCTCTAAGCGAACGACGGGATTCGAACCCGCGACCCCCACCTTGGCAAGGTGGTGTTCTACCACTGAACTACGTTCGCATCGACCTCTTCTAGTTTTAATGCCGGCTACATGACTTGAACACGCGACCCTCTGATTACAAATCAGATGCTCTACCAACTGAGCTAAGCCGGCTAATTTCTACTATGCGGGTTAAGGGACTTGAACCCCCACGCCGTTAAGCGCCAGATCCTAAATCTGGTGCGTCTGCCAATTCCGCCAAACCCGCAAATATGACCCGTACTGGGCTCGAACCAGTGACCCATTGATTAAAAGTCAATTGCTCTACCAACTGAGCTAACGAGTCTAAAATAACTTCTGTTATCTTACGGTCCCGACGGGAATCGAACCCGCGATCTTCGCCGTGACAGGGCGACGTGATAACCGCTACACTACGGGACCTATATGGGAGTTAACGGGATCGAACCGCTGACCCTCTGCTTGTAAGGCAGATGCTCTCCCAGCTGAGCTAAACTCCCTAGAGCTAAGCGACTTCCATATCTCACAGGGGGCAACCCCCAACTACTTCCGGCGTTCTAGGGCTTAACTACTGTGTTCGGCATGGGTACAGGTGTATCTCCTAGGCTATCGTCACTTAACTCTGAGTAATACCTACTCAAAATTGAATATCTATCAAATACCAAGTAAACCTTACACTTCGTATCCTCAGTTACTTTGGATAAGTCCTCGAGCTATTAGTATTAGTCCGCTACATGTGTCACCACACTTCCACTTCTAACCTATCTACCTGATCATCTCTCAGGGCTCTTACTGATATATAATCATGGGAAATCTCATCTTGAGGTGGGTTTCACACTTAGATGCTTTCAGCGTTTATCCCTTCCCTACATAGCTACCCAGCGATGCCTTTGGCAAGACAACTGGTACACCAGCGGTAAGTCCACTCTGGTCCTCTCGTACTAGGAGCAGATCCTCTCAAATTTCCTACGCCCGCGACGGATAGGGACCGAACTGTCTCACGACGTTCTGAACCCAGCTCGCGTGCCGCTTTAATGGGCGAACAGCCCAACCCTTGGGACCGACTACAGCCCCAGGATGCGACGAGCCGACATCGAGGTGCCAAACCTCCCCGTCGATGTGAACTCTTGGGGGAGATAAGCCTGTTATCCCCAGGGTAGCTTTTATCCGTTGAGCGATGGCCCTTCCATGCGGAACCACCGGATCACTAAGCCCGACTTTCGTCCCTGCTCGAGTTGTAGCTCTCGCAGTCAAGCTCCCTTATACCTTTACACTCTGCGAATGATTTCCAACCATTCTGAGGGAACCTTTGGGCGCCTCCGTTACCTTTTAGGAGGCGACCGCCCCAGTCAAACTGCCCGTCAGACACTGTCTCCGATAGGGATAACCTATCCGGGTTAGAGTGGCCATAACACAAGGGTAGTATCCCAACAACGTCTCCTTCGAAACTGGCGTCCCGATCTCATAGACTCCTACCTATCCTGTACATGTGGTACAGACACTCAATATCAAACTGCAGTAAAGCTCCATGGGGTCTTTCCGTCCTGTCGCGGGTAACCTGCATCTTCACAGGTACTAAAATTTCACCGAGTCTCTCGTTGAGACAGTGCCCAAATCATTACGCCTTTCGTGCGGGTCGGAACTTACCCGACAAGGAATTTCGCTACCTTAGGACCGTTATAGTTACGGCCGCCGTTTACTGGGGCTTCAATTCATACCTTCGAGTTACCTCTAAGCACTCCTCTTAACCTTCCAGCACCGGGCAGGCGTCACCCCCTATACATCATCTTACGATTTAGCAGAGAGCTGTGTTTTTGATAAACAGTTGCTTGGGCCTATTCACTGCGGCTGACCTAAATCAGCACCCCTTCTCCCGAAGTTACGGGGTCATTTTGCCGAGTTCCTTAACGAGAGTTCTCTCGCTCACCTGAGGCTACTCGCCTCGACTACCTGTGTCGGTTTGCGGTACGGGTAGAGTATGTTTAAACGCTAGAAGCTTTTCTTGGCAGTGTGACGTCACTAACTTCGCTACTAAACTTCGCTCCCCATCACAGCTCAATGTTATAGATATAAGCATTTGACTCATATCACACCTCACTGCTTAGACAGACACTTCCAATCGTCTGCTTTAGTTAGCCTACTGCGTCCCTCCATCACTACATACTCTAGTACAGGAATATCAACCTGTTGTCCATCGGATACACCTTTCGGTCTCTCCTTAGGTCCCGACTAACCCAGGGCGGACGAGCCTTCCCCTGGAAACCTTAGTCTTACGGTGGACAGGATTCTCACCTGTCTTTCGCTACTCATACCGGCATTCTCACTTCTATGCGTTCCAGCACTCCTCACGGTATACCTTCATCACACATAGAACGCTCTCCTACCATACCTATAAAGGTATCCACAGCTTCGGTAAATTGTTTTAGCCCCGGTACATTTTCGGCGCAGGGTCACTCGACTAGTGAGCTATTACGCACTCTTTGAATGAATAGCTGCTTCTAAGCTAACATCCTAGTTGTCTGTGCAACCCCACATCCTTTTCCACTTAACAATTATTTTGGGACCTTAGCTGGTGGTCTGGGCTGTTTCCCTTTCGACTACGGATCTTAGCACTCGCAGTCTGACTGCCGACCATAATTCTTTGGCATTCGGAGTTTATCTGAGATTGGTAATCCGGGATGGACCCCTCACCCAAACAGTGCTCTACCTCCAAGAATCTCTAATGTCGACGCTAGCCCTAAAGCTATTTCGGAGAGAACCAGCTATCTCCAAGTTCGTTTGGAATTTCTCCGCTACCCACAAGTCATCCAAGCACTTTTCAACGTGCCCTGGTTCGGTCCTCCAGTGCGTCTTACCGCACCTTCAACCTGCTCATGGGTAGGTCACATGGTTTCGGGTCTACGACATGATACTAATGCGCCCTATTCAGACTCGGTTTCCCTGCGGCTCCGTCTCTTCAACTTAACCTCGCATCATATCGTAACTCGCCGGTTCATTCTACAAAAGGCACGCTCTCACCCATTAACGGGCTCGAACTTGTTGTAGGCACACGGTTTCAGGTTCTATTTCACTCCCCTCCCGGGGTGCTTTTCACCTTTCCCTCACGGTACTGGTTCACTATCGGTCACTAGGGAGTATTTAGGGTTGGGAGATGGTCCTCCCAGATTCCGACGGGATTTCGCGTGTCCCGCCGTACTCAGGATACTGCTAGGTACAAAGACTATTTTAAATACGAGGCTATTACTCTCTTTGGCTGATCTTCCCAAATCATTCTTCTATAATCTTTGAGTCCACATTGCAGTCCTACAACCCCGAAGAGTAAACTCTTCGGTTTGCCCTCCTGCCGTTTCGCTCGCCGCTACTAAGGCAATCGCTTTTGCTTTCTCTTCCTGCAGCTACTTAGATGTTTCAGTTCACTGCGTCTTCCTCCTCACATCCTTAACAGATGTGGGTAACAGGTAGTACCTGTTGGGTTCCCCCATTCGGAAATCCCTGGATCATCGCTTACTTACAGCTACCCAAGGCATATCGTCGTTTGTCACGTCCTTCTTCGGCTCCTAGTGCCAAGGCATCCACCGTGCGCCCTTATTAACTTAACCTTATTAACCTAATTTTTTCAAAAATTAGAAAACTCATTAAATACTTACAGCGTTTCGGTTTATTTTCTTGTTACTATTTGATATAGATATTCAATTTTCAATGTGCATTACTTGGTGATCTCTCACCAATGGAGCCTAGCGGGATCGAACCGCTGACCTCCTGCGTGCAAAGCAGGCGCTCTCCCAGCTGAGCTAAGGCCCCACAAGACCTCTCAAGACTAAACAAGACCAATGTGCAGTTCCTTATCCTTAGAAAGGAGGTGATCCAGCCGCACCTTCCGATACGGCTACCTTGTTACGACTTCACCCCAATCATCTATCCCACCTTAGGCGGCTGGCTCCTAAAAGGTTACCTCACCGACTTCGGGTGTTACAAACTCTCGTGGTGTGACGGGCGGTGTGTACAAGGCCCGGGAACGTATTCACCGCGGCGTGCTGATCCGCGATTACTAGCGATTCCGACTTCATGTAGGCGAGTTGCAGCCTACAATCCGAACTGAGACTGGCTTTAAGAGATTAGCTTGCCGTCACCGGCTTGCGACTCGTTGTACCAGCCATTGTAGCACGTGTGTAGCCCAGGTCATAAGGGGCATGATGATTTGACGTCATCCCCACCTTCCTCCGGTTTATTACCGGCAGTCTCGCTAGAGTGCCCAACTGAATGATGGCAACTAACAATAGGGGTTGCGCTCGTTGCGGGACTTAACCCAACATCTCACGACACGAGCTGACGACAACCATGCACCACCTGTCACCTCTGTCCCGAAGGAAAGCTCTATCTCTAGAGCGGTCAGAGGGATGTCAAGACCTGGTAAGGTTCTTCGCGTTGCTTCGAATTAAACCACATGCTCCACCGCTTGTGCGGGCCCCCGTCAATTCCTTTGAGTTTCAACCTTGCGGTCGTACTCCCCAGGCGGAGTGCTTAATGCGTTAGCTGCGGCACTAAACCCCGGAAAGGGTCTAACACCTAGCACTCATCGTTTACGGCGTGGACTACCAGGGTATCTAATCCTGTTTGCTCCCCACGCTTTCGAGCCTCAGCGTCAGTTACAAGCCAGAGAGCCGCTTTCGCCACCGGTGTTCCTCCATATATCTACGCATTTCACCGCTACACATGGAATTCCACTCTCCCCTCTTGCACTCAAGTTAAACAGTTTCCAAAGCGTACTATGGTTAAGCCACAGCCTTTAACTTCAGACTTATCTAACCGCCTGCGCTCGCTTTACGCCCAATAAATCCGGACAACGCTCGGGACCTACGTATTACCGCGGCTGCTGGCACGTAGTTAGCCGTCCCTTTCTGGTAAGATACCGTCACAGTGTGAACTTTCCACTCTCACACTCGTTCTTCTCTTACAACAGAGCTTTACGATCCGAAAACCTTCTTCACTCACGCGGCGTTGCTCGGTCAGACTTCCGTCCATTGCCGAAGATTCCCTACTGCTGCCTCCCGTAGGAGTCTGGGCCGTGTCTCAGTCCCAGTGTGGCCGATCACCCTCTCAGGTCGGCTATGTATCGTCGCCTTGGTGAGCCGTTACCCCACCAACTAGCTAATACAACGCAGGTCCATCTGGTAGTGGTGCAATTGCACCTTTCAAACAGTTATCATGCAATAACTGCTATTATGCGGTATTAGCTATCGTTTCCAATAGTTATCCCCCGCTACCAGGCAGGTTACCTACGCGTTACTCACCCGTTCGCAACTCATCCAGAGAAGCAAGCTCCTCCTTCAGCGTTCTACTTGCATGTATTAGGCACGCCGCCAGCGTTCGTCCTGAGCCAGGATCAAACTCTCATTAAAAGTTTGAGTTCTCACTCATTTCTGTCACTGACAGATTTATTGTTTTTTCATTGTTCAGTACTATAACCTTAGTTATAGTGCCCTGCACATTGGTTCGTCTTGTTCAGTTTTCAAAGGTCTTTGTCACTCAATCTCTCTCAAGCGACAACTATATTAGTATATCACAGCTGTTGACCTATGTCAACAGTTTTTTGAAACTTTTTTTACTTTTTTCGTCCCTGCGATACACACATAGTCCGTACGGGATTCGAACCCGTGTTACCGCCGTGAAAAGGCGGTGTCTTAACCCCTTGACCAACGGACCTGAGCTTTTCAACTCTTTCTATTATACCTACTTTTTCCTCTTTGTCAAGATCTTTTTTCAGCGAATGTGATTTTTTCTTTTCTTCACTAACTTAACCACTGCTTCTGTCCGTGCGGTGTGGGGAAACATATCGACTGACTGGATATACTGGAGATCATAGACTTTGACCAGTTTAACTAAATCTCGTGCCAAGGTCGAAACATTGCAGGATACATAGACCATTTTTTCTGGAACATAGGTCAGAATGGTATCCAACAGCTTATCATCTAAGCCTGTACGAGGAGGATCGACTATCAGGGCATCCGCTCGGTAACCTTCTTGATACCAGCGTGGAATAATCTCTTCAGCTGTTCCCGCTTCGTAATGGGTATTGTCAAACCCCATTTTTTGAGCGTTTCGCTTGGCATCTTCTATGGCTTCTGGAATAATATCCATCCCTCTGAGACTCTTGATCTTATTTGCGAAGGCAAATCCAATCGTCCCAACACCGCAATAGGCATCAATCAGATGATCTTCTTTGCTGACATCCAGAGCCTTAACTGCTTCACTATAGAGAATCTCTGTCTGCTCAGGATTAAGCTGATAAAAAGCTCGAGGGGAGAGAGAAAACTCATAGTCGAGTACTCCTTCTTGAATACTCTCTTGGCCCCAGATAATTTCCGTCTTCTCACCATAGATTTCACTTGTTTTTGCTGTATTTGTGTTAACCGCAACTGTGACGACTTCTGGAAAATCCTTGACTAGGTCTTTGACTAGGTGATTCAAATTCAACTGGCGGTTAGTTACGACGATAATCTGGACTTGTCCAGTTTTTCTCGCTCGACGTACCATGATAGTGCGAATACCGAGCGTTTTTCTCTCATCTGTAATTGGAATTTGGTGGTAAGTAAGAAGTTCAGCTAAGCGATTCGCAATCACTTGAGTCTCCTTATCTTGTACCAAGCAATCTTTCAATTCTACAAGATAATGAGAGTTTTGCGCATACAAACCTGCCTTGACCTGATTTTTAAATTTCCGAGTTTGAAATTGCAACTTAGCACGGTAGTACTTTGGTTCCTGCATACCGATAGTTGGACGAATTTCATAGTTTTCATATCCTGCAGGGGCAAATTTTTTCAAGGCTTGGTGGAGCAAATCCGTTTTAAACTCTAACTGTTTATCATAGTGAAGGTGCATGATTTGGCAACCACCACATTCATTATAAATCGTACATGCAGGTACGACTCGAAATTTAGACTTCTTATTAACCTTTAGTAATTTTGCTTCTACAAAGTTACGTTTAATAGAAGTAATCTGACAATAGATATCTTCTCCCTTGAGGGCACCTGGCACAAAAACGAGGGTTTTCTGGTAGAAACCGATTCCCTCACCATTGATACCCATCCGCTTGATTTTTAAAGGTATTTTTTGTTTGACTTTCAGATTCATACCCCTATCTTATCACATTTTAAGGTATAATAGTACTATGAAAATCACAAAACTTGAAAAGAAAAAACGCCTCTACCTGATGGAGTTAGATGAACAGCAAACCTCTTATATCACTGAAGATACCATTGTCCGTTTTATGCTGTCTCGAGATAAGGTCATTAGCAAAGAGGAACTGACCGAGATTCAGGATTTTGCCCAGTTTTCTTATGGTAAAAATCTTGCTCTCTACCATCTATCCTTCAAGGCTCGTACTGAAAAGGAAGTGCGAGAGTATCTGAAAAAGTATGATATTGATGAAAAAATAACTAGTCAAGTTATCGCTAATCTTAAAGAGGACAACTGGATTAATGATCGTCAGTATGTCTACTCTATCATCAATGCAAATCAACTTTCTGGAGATAAGGGACCTTATGTGCTAGCTCAAAAACTATCTCAAAAAGGGATTGCCAAATCAACTATTGAAGAGGTTTTAAAGGATTTTGATTTTTCAGAGGTTGCTCATCGTGTGGCGGAGAAACTACTTAAAAAATACACGGGAAAGCTTCCTGCTCGCGCTTTGCAAGATAAGATTATCCAAAACTTGACTAACAAGGGCTTCTCCTATGCTGATGCTAAAAGTGCCTTTGATGACTTGGACAGTCAAGTTGACCAAGAAACGACTCAAGAACTCATTTTTAAAGAGCTAGACAAACAATATGCTAAATATGCTCGAAAGTATGAAGGATACGAACTTAAACAGCGTTTAACTCAAGTTTTAGCTAGAAAAGGCTACGATTTTTCGGATATAGCCAGCGCTCTTAGAGAATATCTTTAATATTTTCGTGTAAAATTCAAAAAAATTAGACCGATTTATGATATAATAGTAAACGATAAACTTATAAATTGTAGAAAGTTGGTTAGTTATGAAACTTCCAAAAGAAGGCGACTTTATTACAATTCAAAGTTATAAGCATGATGGGAGTCTCCACCGTACTTGGCGGGACACCATGGTACTAAAAACAACAGAGAACGCTATTATCGGCGTCAACGACCACACACTTGTTACCGAAAGTGACGGTCGTCGTTGGGTGACTCGAGAACCGGCTATTGTTTACTTTCACAAAAAATATTGGTTTAATATCATTGCTATGATTCGCGATAATGGAATTTCCTACTATTGCAATATGGCTAGCCCCTACTATCTAGATGAGGAAGCCCTGAAATACATTGATTACGATTTGGATGTTAAGGTCTTCACTGATGGTGAAAAGCGTCTCTTGGACGTTGAAGAGTATGAGCGCCATAAACGCAAAATGAAGTATTCTGATGATTTAGACTATATTTTGAAAGAGCATGTTAAAATCCTTGTTGATTGGATCAACAATGGACGCGGTCCTTTCTCAGAGGCCTATGTCAACATTTGGTACAAACGCTACATAGAACTAAAGAATCGGTAAAGTTGTCAAACCGGGGTGAGAGCCCTGGTTTTTTTATTTGAAAAACCCAGCTTTTCAGCTGGGTTGATTTCTATATATCTAATTTAGTGACAGTAAATTTGATGTGGGAATAGTCTTTTTCAACATCCTTATCCAGCAAGAAAGCTGTAGCATCTTTCTTAACCTGAACAAGATCAATATTCTGGGCTTGAGCTGCATAGACGCATCCACAATAACATTGACGATAAATATCATACTCCTCGCACATCTCCACCGAACGTTTGTAGCCTTGATTTTTCTTGAAATCACTTGGAAGATAGTGGGTCGTGTATATCTTTTGAACATCTATCCCGATGCTATTGATGGTTTGAGAATTCTTATGGGGACTGATGGTCAAAGCTGAACCAAAGTAGTCAAATCCCAAATCCATAGCCACTTGCGCCGTTTTATCCAAACGGTAGTCAAAACAAACCTTGCAACGATCACCACCTTCGGGTTCTTCTTCTAGTCCTCTGACTAACTTCCGGTATTCATTGGGTTCGTAGGGAGCTTCTAGATACTGGACTGTATTTCCTGTTCGCTCATTGAAATCACTGACAAATTTTTTGGTGACGTAAGCCCGCTTGTGGTATTCTGCCTTGGGATGGATATTGGAATTGGCAAAATAGATAGTCACATCCGCATACTTGGTTAGATACTCTAGGGTGTAGGTACTACAAGGAGCACAGCAAACATGCATGAGAATGGTTGGGCGCTGCTCATTTTTCTCCCATACTTGTACCATCTTCTGCATAACACGGTCATAATTAATCTTCTGATTAGGATTCATCTTACTCAGAATTTCTTCTACATCGATCATGTTCTTCTCCTTCTTCTAGTCTTATTTTATCATATAAGTTAGGAGAGCTCAAATCTATTTAGAATAGAAAACCATAAAAGGAGGGAATACCCATCCCTCCTTTAATAGTTTTTACATCATCCCGCCCATCATGCTTGGATCCATGGCTGGAGCTGGGGATACTGGTTCTGGTTTATTGGCTACGACTGCTTCTGTAGTCAAAATCAAGCTGGCTACAGATGCTGCATTTTGAAGGGCTGAACGACTCACTTTAACTGGGTCGATGATTCCTTCTTCAATCATATTAACCCACTCGCCTGTTGCTGCGTTGAAGCCTGTACCAACTTCAGCATTCTTCAAACGGTCAATAACGATAGATCCTTCAAATCCTGCATTGTGGGCGATTTGACGAACAGGTTCTTCTAAGGCGCGGAGAACAATATTGCGGCCCGTTGCTTCGTCTCCTGTCAATTCTAAATCAGCCACGGCTGGGATAACATTAGCAAGAGCAGTTCCACCACCTGCAACGATACCTTCTTCAACAGCTGCACGAGTAGCGTTGAGGGCGTCTTCAATGCGGAGTTTCATTTCTTTCAACTCAGTTTCAGTTGCAGCACCGACCTTGATAACAGCGACACCACCTGACAATTTTGCCAAGCGTTCTTGCAATTTTTCACGGTCAAATTCAGAGGTTGTGGTTTCGATTTGAGACTTGATAACCGCAACACGGTGAGAAATAGCTTCAGGAATTCCAGCACCTTCTACGATAACAGTGCTATCTTTGTCCACAGTCACTCTAGCAGCTTGACCAAGCGCCTCAATCGTCGCATCTTTCAACTCAAGACCAAGATCTTCTGTGATGACAGTTCCACCTGTCAAAATAGCGATGTCTTCAAGCATGGCTTTACGACGGTCTCCAAAGCCAGGAGCTTTGACAGCAACTACATTGAAAGTACCACGAATCTTGTTCAATACAAGGGTTGGAAGAGCTTCGCCATCTACATCATCCGCAATAATCAAGAGCGGACGGTTGCTTTGAAGAATACTTTCTAGAAGTGGTAAGATTTCTTGGATATTTGAAATCTTCTTATCTGTAATCAAGATGTATGGATTTTCAAGGTCAGCCACCATTTTTTCGCTATCTGTCACCATGTACTGTGAAAGGTAACCGCGGTCAAACTGCATTCCTTCTACGACTTCGAGCTCTGTTTCCATACCACGTGACTCTTCAATGGTGATGACACCGTCCTTGCCAACTTTTTCCATGGCTTCAGAGATGTATTCGCCGACTTTCTCAGAACGAGAAGATACAGCGGCAACCTGAGCGATGGCTTCTTTATTGGCAACAGGGATGGCATTGTTTTTCAAGGCTTCTACAGCTGCGGCAACCGCTGCTTCAATCCCCCGACGGATACCGATTGGATTGGCACCTGCTGTGACGTTCTTGATTCCTTCACGTACGATAGCTTGGGTCAAGACTGTTGCAGTAGTTGTCCCATCACCTGCGATATCATTGGTTTTTGAAGCGACTTCTGATACCAACTTGGCACCCATATTTTCAAAATGGTCTTCCAACTCGATTTCTTTGGCAATGGTTACACCGTCATTGGTGATGAGTGGTGAACCGAATGATTTTTCCAACACGACATTACGACCTTTTGGTCCCAAGGTTACTTTAACAGTGTCTGCAAGGATATCGACACCACGAACCATAGCTGAACGAGCATCAGATGAAAATTTAATTTCTTTTGACATACTTACATTCTCCTTCTATTCTTCAATGATAGCCAAGATGTTAGCTTCGCCAACGATGATGTACTTTTCATCGCCATCTTTGACATCAAGACCTGCGTGGGCTTCAACTAAGACACGGTCTCCAGACTTAACGCTTGGAGCTACCAAGTCACCGTTCAAAGTACGAACACCTTGTCCAGTAGCTACAACTTGGGCTGTTTTTGTTTTTTCTTGGGCTGAGCCTGCAAGGACAAAGCCTCCAACAGTTTGTTCTTTTTCTTCGATTTTCAAGACCACACGGTCTCCTAATGGTTTCAACATCTGTTTTCCTCCATGATGAAATACATATTATTAGCACTCTTTATATCTGAGTGCTAATTCATAGTTCTATTGTATCACTTGGTCAGAAATAGTCAAGAAAAAAGTCTGACTTTCTCAATATAAAAAAGCCTGAGACCAACTCAGACTTTTCAATGCTTAAAATGGCAATTCCTCCTCTTCCAAAACCAAATCTGCCAAGTCTTGACCTGCGTTATTTTCACGCAAGGCACGTTGGGCGCGGCTTTCCAAGAGTTGGAAACCTGTCACGAGAACTTCGGTCACATAGTTGATCTGCCCATTTTTCTCAAAGCGACGGGTACGCAATTCCCCATCAACAGAAATGAGGCTACCTTTAGTTGCATAACTTGCCAAGGTTTCAGCCAATTTTCCCCAAAGAACGAGATTGATAAAGTCGGCTTCGCGTTCTCCATTTTGGTCTTTGTAACGACGGTTCACAGCAATCGTTGCGCGAGCCACTGACTTGTCATTGTTGGTTTTGTGCAATTCTGGTGTAGACGTCAAACGCCCAATCATGATAACTTTATTATACATTTTTCATCCTCCTACTTATCTATTCGCAGGAAATCAAAAAAAGTTACAGAAATTTGTAACTTTTTGAGGAAATTTTTTACTTTTTATGAACCATAAAACCTGTCGCCTGTTGATTGGCCATAATGGTCATATCTGTAATCTGCACACGACGGGGCTGACTGGTCACATAGACCACAGTGTCTGCGATGTCTTGTGCTTGCAAGGCCTCTATTCCTTGGTAAACGGACGCAGCATGCTCTTTGTCACCGTGAAAACGAACTGTAGAGAAATCTGTTTCGACAATCCCAGGCTGAATGGTGGTCACCTTGATATCCGTTGCGATGGTATCAATTCGCAGACCATCTGAAAAAGTCTTGACTGCCGCCTTGGTCGCTGAATAGACAGCTGCACCTGCATAGGCATAAATTCCTGCGGTCGACCCCATGTTAATGATATGCCCCTGATTGGCTTTTACCATTGCTGGCAAGAAACAGCGAGTAACTGCCATTAACCCCTTGACATTGGTATCCAACATGGTCAGCATATCTAGCTCTTCATAGTCCTGATAGGGAGCCAAGCCAAGAGCCAGTCCGGCATTATTGACCAAAATATCAATCTGACCGACTTTTGCTAGAATATCGGAGCAGACCGTCTTTACCATGGTCATATTCGTCACATCCAGTGGAAAAGTCCAAACTGTTTGATTTGGAAAAGTTTCTGCAAACTCTGACTTGAGGGCCTCTAGTCTGTCTGTCCGTCGCCCTGTTAGAACGACATTCCCACCCTGCTCCAGATAAGCTCGCGCAATCGCTTCACCGATTCCTGATGTCGCTCCTGTAATCACTACATTTTTTGCCATCTTATTTCCCTCTATCTAGTCTATCAGATACTGATAACTTCCTAGGCAGTCCAGTGTATCACTGGATCAAATGGAGTTCCGACAACTTGGTCTTCTGATAATTCAATAATACCACGTTTTTGCGGAGCATTTGGCAAATGCAATTCGCGAGGACTGCACATCATGCCAAAACTCTTTTCACCACGAAGCTCGCCTGGGAAAATGAGATTGCCTTTTGGCATCATTGCTCCAGGAAGAGCCACAATGGTTTTCAAGCCAAGACGCGCATTAGGAGCCCCTGCAACGATTTGCACTGTCTTGTCACTTGCGACTGCCACTTGGCAGATGTTGAGGTGGTCACTATCTGGGTGAGCTACCATTTCGACAATTTCACCAACAACAAACTTAGGTTCTTTGTCGTTGACAATCTCTTCTGTAAAGCCTTCCACCTGCAACTCTTGGTTTAAACGTGCTACTTGCTCATCTGATAAAAAGACTTGGCCGCGCTCTGCAATTTCAAACAAACTTGAAACTTCGAAAATATTCCAAGCTACTGTTTCTCCATTTTCTTTGAGGAAAACACGGGCAATATTGCCTTTGCGCTCCACGTCCAACTTGGCATCGCCGCTATTTTTCACGATGATCATAAGAACATCACCGACATGCTCTTTGTTATATGTAAAAATCATTGTTTTCTTTTTCTCCTATTTCAGTCCTGCTAAAAAGTCATTAATTTGTTCCTTGCTTTTACGGTCGCGATTGACAAATCGGCCAATTTCCTTGTCCTTTTCTAGCACAACAAGGCTAGGAATCCCGTAAACATCCCAGAGTTTGGCCAGATCCAGATACTGGTCTCGGTCCACTCGGATAAAGGTGAACTCTGGATTGGTCTCCTCAATCTCTGGCAAGGCAGGATAGATATAACGACAATCTCCACACCAGTCTGCCACAAAAAGAAAGACCTTCTTGCCATCTTGCTCGACAAAACCTGCGAGTTCTTCTATACTAGCGGGAGTAATCATAAGACTTCCTCCTCATAGACTAGGTCTTCATTTTCATAGACAAAGGTATAGTGACGACCATCCTCAAAAATGACTCCTCCGACGAGTCGCTCTAGACTACTTTCGTAGACTTGAACATAGAGAGTCGCGATCTCTCCCATATCTGAGAAAAGTTCGCGCACAATAGCGGTTAACTCCTCTTGCGTCTTCATGAGTTTGTGATTATCTGCTGCTTTTTTGGCACCCAAAGCGAGGGCACTTAGACCAGCCACAGTCAAGCCAGTCATCCATAATTTCTTAGCTTTCATACCTTTCATTGTAACACAAAAAGGGCTTTAGGACAAATAGGGAAGCAGTATATAGGCAAGGAAAATCCCCTTCCCTCAATGAGGAAAGAGGACATCTAATTCTTATTGCCAAGCGCCTGAGTTGCCGACATAATAACCATCAGGTGTGTAGGTGTTGCGAAGCATTTTACCAGATGAGTCTAAGTAGTACCACTTGCCTTGGACTTGAATCCATTCGTTACTCACCATAGCTCCTGAGCCTTTAACATAGTACCAAGCATCATCATAGTAGAACCAGTCATCTCTCAACAGTGCACCTGACTCGGTTAGATAATACCAAGTATCCCTGTCATAAACCCAAGTACTCTTTTTCATCTTCCCTGACTCTGTCAAATAATACCATTTACCTTGGACATACACCCATTCTTGGCTAGCCATAGCGCCTGAGCCTTTGAAGTAATACCAAGTATCACCGTAACGGAGCCACTCTTGACTTAACATAGCACCTGAAGAGTTGACAAAATACCACTTACCTTGATCGTAAATCCATTCTTTACTAGCCATAACTCCAGATTCCTTGAAATAATACCAAATATCGTCACTACAGATCCAACCACCATGAATCATGCCACCAGCCCCATCCATGAAATACCAATTTCCTTGGTATTTTAACCAGTCATTTTTAACTAGTTCTCCTTGTTTTTGATAATACCAGATCGAGTCTAATTTGAACCAGCCCTCAGTTTCAAAAATTGGATAAAAACGAAGCAAACTAGTTCCGCTGTATGGTCGGGTTATTTCTCCGGGTTTCTCAAGCTCCACACTATCATACTGACTTCCTCTCCATGCTACGACCTTCTTACCCTTAGAAGTATCAGGCAAGGTTGCTGTATAAGTCTTCGTTTCATAATCCCATTTTGTATCTAAATAAGTATATTGGTCTTTTCCTTCTTCAAGGCGGTAATAACTACTCTTTCCACCGTGATAAATATCATCCATGACTTTCGTCGCCCAAGTCTTGACTTCCTCTCCACTCTTGGCTTCCACCTTGATATCTCCACGGTAGCCATAAGGCACGTAGAAATGTAAGAAACGTCCCTCTTCACCGATCATGGATTTTTCCTTTTCCTGCCCTAGGAAATTTATCGTTTGATCCTGACCGTTTAGACTGACCGTCCATTCGATTTTTTCAGTTTTCGGCAAATCCAAAACCTGAATATCTACTTCATGCCCATTATTAAAGCGAGCCACCTTGCCATTTTCATAGACAATACCACCTTTAATCGGCCAGAGCTCTTTTAGTTCAAAGGCTTGACCAGTTTGGGGGAGAGCTAGTAGAGCTAGACCTGCAAGTGCTAAACCTAACAAGTTCCATTGTTTCAATTTGTTCTTCATGGCACTTTCCTCCTTTGTTTACATACCATAAAGCGGGTACTATAAAACTCAGTAAATATCCTGAACCACCGTGCGGTTTTCTTCAAGAGAAATGACTTTCTTTTCAAACTGCAAATCAGGCATACAAGCAGCCAAATCCTTTTCAATTTCTTCTAACGCTTCTAAACGCATCTCGACAGAAGTGTTTTCATTTCCTTGAATGATGAAAATAGCATTTTTTGTATCTTCATCAAATTTGTAATGTTCACTATCGCGGACATCCAGCCAAGCTAAAACTCCATTTTCATCCCGATAGACATAGTCCGTCTGCGCAACGTGCTTCTCCGTTGACAAGATAGGTAGGAAAATGTCCTCCCTTTGGCTAACAGAAAACTCTATCTGCCCTCCAATCTTATCCAAATCATGCCCACCAATCGCCAGCAAAGAAGAAAGCGCCTCTACATTGTAGATATCGATGATACTATTGATGTGAGGGAGAGAGCCACGATGCTGGATATTGCGAATGAGGGCGACCACTGTCGGTGGATTTTTCTTGACGCTACGCCCGACTCGCTGGAGCAACTGCCTATAACCTTGGACAACAGGAGACTCTTGAACTTCTTTTACATCACACTCTAGCGCCCATTTCTCCCTCTCCTCTTTCTTTTTCAGAAAAGCAAGAGGCAAATCAGCATGAGGATCGACGTTTTTAGCAATACCAATCACGACATTCTTGATCCCCAAGTCATACAAACTTTTACCTAAACAAAACTCCATAGGCAGGCACCTCCTTTGAAAAATGTACACCATCCCACCTTTATTTTACACCTTCTAGCCCCTGATTTCAAGGAAATCATCAACTCTCTCCCGACAAATAAAAAGAGAAGATCAAACTGATCTCCTCTGTGAGGCTTCTTATACTTCGTCGCTTGTTTCAGCGTCATCGTCAGAAAACTCGTCGTCTTCTTCGTTGAGATCCACGTCTTCACCTAAGTCATCAGGGGCGATTTCGTTGATTTCTGCATCGTAAGCTTCCACTTCATTCTTCTCATCATCTGGATTTTCATCATCGTATGAAAGAGCTGGGTCTGCTTCATATGCATCTTCGTCTTCTGGATCATCTGCATTGTAGTCAATAGCATCTGAATCGCCATCCATGAAGGCATTGACGCGTTTTTTCTTAGCTTTTGGTGCCACTTCGTCGTCGTCACTTTCTTCAAGAGCGATGATTTCTTCGTCGATTTCGTCCACACCATACCATGAACGAAGACCCCATTTGTTGTCCCCAAGTGAGATGAAGCTACCGTCAAAGTTCAACTCTGTGTAGAACAAAGGCAAGGCTTCGCGGATATCGCTGTTTGATGTTCCAAGGTAGTTTTGAATTTCGTTTACAAGATCGCTAAAATGCATCTCATGATCGCGACCACGAAGTTCCAAGATAGCACGCGCTACCTCAATCATAGATAGTTCACTTTTTTCTTGCCCAGCAAATACTTCTAATTCCAAAGCGTTTCTCCTCATTTTTACTACTATCGCCAGAGCAGATAGACTCTGACCTCATTTTATCATGTACTCTTTATTGTACGATAATTTTGCGAAATAGTCAAAGGTTAAATGGGGGAAAGTGACAGGACTTTTTATTTCTTTGCTACCCAGCCGATGGTGTTGATGTAGGGGTGTACGGGCATGAATTGACTGAGTTTTTTTTTTATGTGATAAGATGATTTCTAAAATATTGATTTTTCCAGTATAAGATGAATAAATCATTTACTTATAAATTTTCATTCAAAAAGGTAAACTATAATCAAATATTATACTTTTTAACCTAAATGTAGCTGATTGATACTTTCTTTTTCTAGAGAAGAAAATTTATCTGTTTGTTATACAAATTAAAAAGAGCTATTTAGCATCGCTACCTATATCTATATATTTTCTTATGAGCTAACTTACTCTGATTACTCTTTGTTTCAGTATTGTATAACAAGTCATTTAATTTACGAATAATCTCTTCTTTTTGAAACTTAGAAACACTGTCTACGATTGAAACTTTTTGTGAGATTACTTCAACATACTCATCAATCATCATATTTTGAGAATTTAAAGTAGAGATCATTTTCCATTTAAACCCCTCTATAAATTGAGTATCCAAATATAAATCTTGATAAAAACTATCAATAGTTTTGAGGATATAAAATTCTAATACTCCTTTCCCACCAGACCAATAAAAAGGACTGTTAGAAGTCATGGAATCAAAAATTGTTCTACTAGTATAGTTAAAAGATCCATTATTATATTGGACCCTAAATAATAATATCTGCTCAAGGCGTAATAAACTTGATACTGATAGGTTTGCTATTACATTTGATAGGTCAACTTTATTCGTATTCAAAAGATATTCAACTGATAATTGTATATCATTTTGCTTGTCCGAATAAAAATCATTTGTGAAAATTGAATCTAATTTATCAGTAAGTAGCAAATATTCTCTACAAAAGTTATCCATTTTCTTTTTATTGCTAACACGTTTCCAATGTAATTTATTAACAGAGACTTTTATACATTTTTCACTGTTCTGCGCTCTTGTTACCACTTTACCAAAGCTGAATGAATCATATATAAAGTTAAATCTGCTTGAGAATGGAAATTTTTTACCTGACAATAACCATTGAACATATACAATTTTAAGTTCTGACATTTGATGCCTTCTACCAAACTAATTAAACCAATAAAAACCTGTTATTCTTTCATTTCGTTTTGTCCATAATTTATCTAAAATTTCATCTGTAATACGATGGCTAATATTTGTTCTTAAGATTATTTCTTTAGCTTGATAGAAAAGGTAATTTTGTTGCTCTTCACCGCAGCTCATTAATTTTTTAATCTCAGCATCATAAAATTCAATGTTATCATCCCATTCTATATAATCTGTATATAACAATTGATATAACATAAAAGCTAATCGATATTCTTCATTCATACTTAATATTAAGTTTTGAAGTTTTTCAGCTCTTCTTTTTTGTTTTATTTCTTCTTCACTCTCAGCTTCTGTAATTTTGTTTTGGATGAAAGTTTCAATTCTTTCCCTATCCAAGTAATTAAAACAAATTTCTGAATAAAACATACTGTTATAGAAATCATTCCGTTTACTATCATCAAACTCATAAGACAACTTTTTAAATTTAGGAAGAGAAAACTCTCTCTCTCCTTTCTCGTATAGCTTGAATAGCTGATTTAATTTAAAACGTAAAAAATCTTCATTTTGAACTTGTAATTCGTTCTCATCTTTGGAATGCTTAATAGAGTGTAATTCGTTCTTCAATTCATCAACAATTACATTTAGTTTGATAGTTTTATTGTTAATAAGAGTCTCAAATATATATTCTTTGATTTTATAATCACTTGATTGTCTCAAATATACTCTCGTAAGTTTCTCAATTTGTAAAACTTCAAATGTATCATCCTTTTTCTCTAGACTTTGAAAAACTCTAAGATCTTGCTCAATTAGTTCTTTCCATGTATTCGAAAAAATATTATCTTGAAATTTCTTCAAAAATTCCCATTTATATTTGCAATACTTTTTATAGAAGTTATAGAAATCAGAAATTTGCTTAGATGAAAGCTTTTATAAATATTCATCGATTGAGTAAGCTAAGTTATAGTTTTCCCAGTATTCTTCATGAAAGATAGAATATACAAAATCATTACGCTCCTCTACATCAATTAATAAAAACCGATTTTCTAGAAAGACAGATACAAAATTATCGACATATTCATCTGGTTTTTTATATACTTTCCAAAATAACTCCTTCATTTCTCTTTGAAGATAAATAGAGATTTCCTCATCAACACTTGTTTTCCGTAATTCCCTCAATTTCTTTATCATCTCAGTCGATGACGAATCTTGGTTTTGAATTTTTTTATGAATCACTTCAGCATTTAGCCTAAAAACATTATAAGCAACACTTATATTCAGTTTTAGTAAATAGATATAAATAATGACTACTATTCCTGAACTTGCTTGCCAAATATATTCAAGATAATTTGTCTGATGAATAAAATTACTTAAAACAGGCATTGCAACTGTAAGGAATAAAAGGATATGGAAAAATTTTGCCCGAGTGAATCTTGACCAAATTGATTTATCTAGCATGAATTTAGTCTTGCTTACTCCTAGATAATAAGCCTTATCATTTTCCGTTAAAAATTGAAGAAAACCAACGTATATACCATACAGGCTAAATACTCCAATTTCAAAACTAATTAACTCAACGATATTGGTATTTTGAAACGAAACTGTGGGCACTTTGAAAAACTCTTGAACATAGACTAATGTTATCAGCAATAAAAGCAAGACAACTTCACTTATATCTCGAATATGAATTCTAATTTTATATTCGAGATAATCCTTAAAATTAATGTACCTCAATATAATATTTCGAACTAGAGGTATGGTTAATCCAACAATTCTTAATCCCCACAAAATATCCGATATAGAATAAAACAGTAATATAATGATAAGAGCAATATCTAAATTTTGCATTGATGTAAAACTTAAATTACTTGATTGTTTACACAACAAATACAAATAACCAATTACTATCACTATGTCCAGTTTTCTCCACCCATTAATAAACGAATTAATAGAGAATAGAAATAAGAAAATCCCGATTAAAATAAACATATACCCTCCGAGATAAGTTTTCTCTCTTCAAATTATACCAAAAAAACACGGTTCATCACCGTGTTTCTATGTTTATTTCACCAACTTCTTCATCTCATCAATACGCGCTACAGTCGCATCGTACTTCGCTTGGTAGTCGGCTTGTTTGTCGCGTTCTTTTTGGACGACTTCTGGTTTGGCATTGGCTACGAAGCGTTCGTTAGAGAGTTTCTTGCCGACCATATCCAGTTCTTTTTGCCATTTAGCCAGTTCCTTGTCGAGACGAGCTAGTTCTTCTTCGACATTGAGGAGGTCTGCCAGCGGCAAGTAGATTTCTGCTCCAGTGATGACGCTTGACATAGCGAGTTCAGGTGCAGGGATATTTGATGCGATTTCAAGGTGTTCTGGATTTGTGAAGCGTTTGATGTAGTTGACATTGCTGTTAAAGAAGGCTTCCAAGTTGCTGTCGCTAGTCTTAACAAGGATGGTGATAGGCTTGCTTGGTGCTACGTTTACTTCAGCACGCGCATTACGAACGGCACGGATTAAGTCTTTGAGACTTTCCACACCAGTGTGAGCAGCAAGATCTTCAAAGGCTGGGTTGACAGTTGGGTATTCTGCTGTCACGATAGAGCCTTCTGAGATTTGTCCAAAGATTTCTTCTGTCACGAATGGCATGATTGGGTGGAGGAGACGAAGGATCTTGTCCAAAGTGTATAGGAGAACAGAACGTGTGATGACTTTCTCTTCTTCGTTATCGCTATAAAGGACTTCCTTGGTCAACTCAACGTACCAGTCCGCAAACTCATCCCAGATGAAGTTGTAGAGGATGTGTCCAGCCACACCAAACTCAAACTTGTCAAAGTTTTCAGTAACTTTGCCGATCGTTTCATTGAGATTGTGAAGAATCCAGCGGTCTGTGACATTTCCAGCTTCCTCGTTGGCAACTTTTTCCACATTGGCAGTTGCTTGCTCAAGGGTCAAGCCTTCATTGTTCATGAGGATGTAGCGAGAGATGTTCCAGATTTTGTTAATGAAGTTCCATGAAGCATCCATTTTCTCGTAAGAGAAGCGCACGTCTTGGCCTGGTGCAGAACCGTTTGAAAGGAACCAACGAAGGGCATCGGCACCGTATTTCTCGATAACATCCATTGGGTCAATCCCGTTACCGAGAGATTTAGACATCTTACGTCCTTGCTCATCACGAATGAGACCGTGGATAAGGACGTTTTGGAATGGCTGACGGCCAGTGAATTCCAAGGATTGGAAGATCATACGAGACACCCAGAAGAAGATGATGTCGTAACCTGTTACCAAGGTTGAAGTTGGGAAGTAGCGTTTGAAGTCTGCTGAGTCGACATCAGGCCAGCCCATTGTTGAGAATGGCCAAAGGGCAGAGCTAAACCAAGTATCCAAAACGTCTTCGTCCTGAGTCCATCCCTCACCTTCTGGAGCTTCTTCACCGACGTACATTTCACCCTCGGCATTGTACCAAGCAGGGATTTGGTGGCCCCACCAGAGCTGACGAGAGATAACCCAGTCGTGGACATTTTCCATCCATTGGAGGAAGGTATCGTTGAAACGAGGTGGGTAGAATTCTACCTTGTCCTCTGTGTCTTGGTTGGCAATGGCATTTTTCGCCAATTGGTCCATCTTCACGAACCATTGCGTAGACAAGCGTGGCTCAACCACAACGCCTGTACGCTCTGAGTGACCAACGCTATGGACACGTTTTTCGATTTTAACGAGGGCACCAATTTCTTCCAACTTAGCAACGACTGCCTTACGAGCTTCAAAGCGGTCCATGCCTGCAAATTCGAAGGTTAGATCGTTCATAGTTCCGTCGTCGTTCATGACGTTGACTTGTGGCAAGTTGTGACGTTGACCAACCAAGAAGTCGTTTGGATCGTGGGCAGGTGTGATTTTCACGACACCAGTACCAAACTCAGGATCTGCGTGTTCGTCAGCAACGATTGGGATTAATTTATTAGCAATTGGAAGGATAACATTTTTACCAATCAAGTCCTTGTAGCGTGGGTCTTCTGGATTGACCGCAACAGCAACGTCCCCAAACATGGTCTCAGGACGAGTTGTCGCAACTTCAAGGGCGCGTGAGCCATCTTCCAGCATGTAGTTCATGTGGTAGAAAGCACCTTCGACATCCTTATGGATCACCTCGATATCAGACAGTGCTGTGCGAGCTGCTGGGTCCCAGTTGATGATAAACTCACCACGGTAGATCCAGCCTTTCTTGTAGAGGTCCACAAAGACCTTGCGAACGGCTTTTGACAAACCTTCATCAAGAGTGAAACGCTCACGAGAGTAGTCTACAGAGAGTCCCATCTTGCCCCATTGTTCCTTGATAGTAGTGGCATATTCGTCTTTCCATTCCCAGACTTTCTCTAGGAATTTTTCACGACCCAGGTCGTAACGGCTAATACCCTCACCGCGCAAGCGCTCCTCAACCTTAGCCTGAGTCGCAATCCCCGCGTGGTCCATCCCTGGCAGCCAAAGCGTATCAAAGCCTTGCATCCGTTTTTGACGGATGATAATATCCTGCAAGGTTGTGTCCCAAGCGTGACCAAGGTGGAGTTTCCCAGTTACGTTTGGTGGTGGAATAACGATAGAATATGGCTTAGCCTTTTGATCGCCCGAAGGCTTGAAAACATCGGCATCAAGCCATTTTTGGTAACGACCAGCCTCAACCTCGGCTGGATTGTATTTAGGTGAAAGTTCTTTAGACATGTGTGTGTCCTTTCTATAAATATAATCTAATTAAAATATCTATTTGAAGCCTCTATATAATATCTCCGTATTAAATATACAATTAATTTACTTAGCCCATAAGCAACAGCTATAGAAATCAGCAACATAGCAGATGAAACCAAAACTCCTGATGCAAAATTTGAAGACGATTGGCTATCAAATAAAGAGATAAGAAAAATTTTCAATTCATTTATTTGTTCTATTTTTTCATTTTTTATTAATTGTTTCGTTGATATAGAGGATATTATGTTAAATATAAACAATGTATTAAAACTCATCATTTGCAGCCAGTAAAGATGTTTCTTCATAAAAGGGGTAGGAGATTTTGAATAACCTTTTGGTATTATACTATTCACTTCTCCTATAAAAGTTGGCAAAAGCATGGGTAAAAACCATGTTAAGATGCCAATTAAATCACTTTCAATCTGATCTAAAAGAATCAAAAAAATCGACAACAAACCAATCAAAGCCCAATTCGATAAGACTTTTTCTTTATCTTCTCCGCCTCTATCAATCCCTTCGCAAACAATTGTCCAAAAATAAACAGTAAAAGACATAAGCATTAAGTAAACCAAGGCTCTACTATCATTAAGAGAGCTGATTCGAAAAAACATAGATATGTATAAGCATATCGACATAATTGATACACCATATGCTTTAACATTCGAATTCCAAAATACTCTTCCTGATTGTTTGTGAATTCCATTTTGTTTTTTATAAAACCAAACTGATAAATATCCTCGAAAGGCAGGCAACAATATGAATAATACAGACATAGATAAAATAATAAAAATCCATTCTATGGTAACATAGGTTATTGGTAACTCATTTAAAAAATTATCAATCGTATTCTTATTATCTCGTATAATATATTTCAAAAAATAACATAGAAGAAGAAAAAAAGTATCAAATAGATTGAAGACTACAAGTGCACTCCTACTTCTTTGAAGATAAGTTTTAAAGCCTGTAAATCTTTGTTCAAATATTAAAACATAGGTTATAAGCAAGAATAACTGGCCAAAAATAGAAACAATTAGTAAATTTTTGAAATATATGGCTAATATAGTAGCTATAATGATTAATAATATGAACACAGCCCAATAAATTATTTTAGGTTTCAAATTAATTGGCAATTTATTTAACCTAATGCCATACCCTAATATTAGGATCCCTATCAAGCCTTCTATTATCCAAATCGGAGATACAGGTAAATAATTATCTGGAACTAAAGATATAAAAAAAACAATAGGTACTAAAAGCAATAAAGAAATTAATAATAAGATTGGAACTAAAGCTATGAAATATGAAAGTATTTTTTTCATTTCATTTCTTCACCTCCCACTCACTCTTCAGCAAGCCATATATCAAACTGTCACAGCGATTCCCTTGGGCATCTTTGCGGTCTCTTATGCGAGCTTCTAAGGTAAAGCCAAGTTTCTCTGCGACTCGTTGACTTTGGACATTGTAGCCAAAACAAGTCAGCTCAATCTTGTGAAGACCAAGTTCTTTAAAAGCTAAATCAATCAAGGTACTCGCAGCTTCTGGAACATAACCTAGACCCCAATAGTCTGGATGTAAGGTATAGCCAATTTCTAAGACATCGTCTTCGTGGCGATGGTTGAAATCAACAGAACCAATGACCTTATCGGTTCCTTTAACGACAATACCGTATCCCGCTGGGAGATTTTCCTTTTCATTGCGCTCAGGAAGGATATGCTCTAGATAATAAATCTCATCTTCCAAGGTCTTGACGGGGTGAAATGCTGCTGGATAAGCGACCTCTGGCAATCTAGCGTAGGCATGGATATCCTCGGCATCAGCCACTGTTCGGACTCGTAAAAGAAGACGTTCTGTTTCGATTCTTTCAGGTAATGTTGCTCTTGTCATCCTTCTCCCTCGCTTTCTACAAAAAATCGCCCCTGCCATCAACCTGACAGGGACGAATGTGCTTATCCGCGGTACCACCCAACTTCGGGCAGTTGCCCGCAACTCTTGTCTTTAAAACAAAAAGACTTTTTATTTCAATTTTTCATCCATCAGCAACTAGTTTTGACACATTTGTGGACTTCTCAGCGCCGCCACTTTCTGTAAAATGTGGGATTCAAAACACCTCTAATGGCTCTATTGTAGCAAGTTTTTCTCGGAAATGCAAGGCTCAAGAAAGATTACTTGAAGCTGATTCCGTGTTCTTTTAATTTCTTGATAGTAGCAGGGCCAATTCCTTTCAAAGCAAGGAGTTCTTTCTCCGTCCAGTTTTTAAAGTCAGCAGCCGACTTGATCCCTTCATCATAGAAAGTCTTAGCACGATCTACTGAGAGGCCACCCAAAGTCGCTGCGAAATCTTCTACAGAATTGGCTACTTTTTGAGCTTGTTCCTTGGTTGCTTCTACTGCTTGTTCCACTTTTTTAGAGACAACTTTTCCTGCTTCGCTGGCAGATTTTTCTGCATGTTTCACGACTTTCTTGGTCTCTTCAACAACCTTAGTCACAGTATTTGAAAAGGCACCTGAGCGACGAAGACTATTTCGCAATTGTTTTTTACGTTGGAGTTTCTTTGACATGATAAAATCCTTTCAATAAAAAATCCCTGCTCTGACAAGGATTTAATAAAGATATTCTATCAAGATTTTGGGAAAAAATCAAGAAAGTATCACTATTTTAATAATTTCGCTCGCCAAACAAGCCTTCTGGCAAATCATGGAATCCCTTGCCTGCCTTGAAGTTTTCAAACTTACCAAGCAAGAACTGGTAGGCATCCAAGCGGCTTTCGTAGCGAATCATGGCATCTTTGGCACGCTCGTCTTGGTCTTCTTCGTAGACTTTTTGACTTTCCTTGTGCGCCATGTCGTTGATCATGATCTGGGTATTGACCCAGGCTTCAAATTCCTTCATAAATTCCTGTTCGTAACTCATTGGTTCTCCTTATTCTAATCCACGGAAATAATCCGTATCAATCTCACGGTAGGGCTGGATATCCTGAACATACTCTAGCACGCCTTGGAATTCCCCGTTTTCATCGTGTACCGCAGCATAGGTGATGTGGACAAACTTGCCTCGTGACTCTGACTTGAACCACATTTCATACTTGTCCTTGACCCCTTCACGAAGACCTTTCATAACAGCCTTCACCTTGTCTAGATACTTAGGCGGATGACAGAGTTCAACATTGCGCCCAACTTGGGACGGCGTCCGTTTGAAAATCATCTCATCAGCTGGCGCATTGTCATTGTAATACTGGAAAATATCGTCTTTATTGACAAAGGTAATCTCCATGGGGAGGTGATTGAGGATGAGGTTGGCCTGCTCGACGGAGAGATAGCCATTGCCAAATACCTGTTGACTATGGCGGTCCAGCACTGCTTCCTTTTCCTTAGGGGTAAAGGTAATAGTAAACTGACCTTCGGGTGTATCGATAACTTGCTGAACATGACCTTCTGCTGTGTCTAGTTGCACGGGCTCTTCTGCACTCTTTTCCTCAACGAAACTCTGACGTTCTGGCACCCATTTCTCGGACGGACGAATGATGGCATAGCCATAGGCATCGCTCTCCTCCGCAATCTGAATCCAGTCATCCTGGGTGAAAGACTCAAGGAGAATCATGAGGAGGATGGACTCTTCCTTGAAAATCATACTTTCAAACTCTGTCGCAAAAGCTTCGAAAGTTTCCTTTACACTGTTAATCGACACTTCTGGTAGTGACTTGGCTGTCGCTAGAGCTGTCTGAAAGAGTTCCCTGATCTGATCATCCACTCCCCACATGACTTTAGGAGGTGAATCGTGACCATAACGCTCCATGATGGGGAAAAAGAGCTCTTCCTTGCGCTGGTAGTGGACATCAAATTGTCCCAAAAGTCCCATTTGACGAACCAAACCCTTGCGCATCTCTGCCAGCATTTCCTCGTCTTCCATAGACTCATAGGTATCTAACAACCTCCGAATGCGAATCAAGGCTGCACGGAGAGCCAAATTTTCATCCTTGAAGACGCGAACTGGGTGGCCAGGGTGTTCGGTATCCTCCACTTCGACGCCCTTAACAGCGTTTTTAAAAAGATTGGCATGGACATCACAGAGTTCCATGACATCTTCAAAAGTGACTCCTGAGTCTGAGTTCATCAGCTCGTGCTCCATGAGGGAAATCTCAATGGCTGAAACACCCGTAAAGGTCGCATCAAAACGCTCCTGAACCGACTCAGGAGAGGCACCATTATGCAATTCTAACAAAATATCCCGTAGGATATGAATCCGTTCATCTGCCATTAGTCTAATCCAATCACTTCATAGCCGTTCGCTTCTAGCGTGCGGACAATCTTGTCCATAGGAGTTCCTTCGAGCTTAGAACCCTGTTTGAGCGATACTTTGCGACCGACTGTATTGCGCATCAAGGGATTAGCAAGTGGTTTAAAACCCAGCTCCACTAGGATTTCCAAGACTTCTGGATGCTTGTCCACCACTTCTGCAACGGGAATTGATACATCGATGATATTGTCCATGACGACCTCCATGTATGTTCTAAAATGATTTTACTGCTTATATTATACCATAAGGACGATTAGCATACACAAAAAAAGAGGGTTGCCCCCTCTTTCTTAGTTTTTATCCAGATTGCGTAGCATCTCGTCAATCTTGTTTCCATATTCGATGGATTCGTCTTTGACGAAGGTCAAATCTGGGATTTTGTACAATTTCAAATTGCGACCAAGTTCACGTTTGATGGTACCAGTTGCTTTTTCAAGCCCGATTTGAGCTTTTTGGTTATCCGAAGCAAGGTTACTCAAAATGGTGTAGTAAACCTTGGCAACAGACAAGTCACCTAGCATCTGAACATCTGTAATGGTCACACCTTGGACACGCGGATCACGGACTTTCTTTTGCAAAATCTCATTGACTTCACGCTTGATTTCCATGCCCACACGATCCGTACGAAAATGATTTGCCATGATATTCCTTTCTCTACTTTGAACCAAAAGCTAGGCCAGCAGACCTAGCTATTTCTGTTAGATAGAGGAACTAGAGCCATTTGAATCTAGAAAACAAGCCTTAGATAGAACTAAGGGTTCATCAAGGCGCTGTTGACGACGAGTCAAATTGGCTATCGTTTCTCTATTATCGTTTGATTTCTTCCATGACATAAGCCTCAATCACATCATCCATCTTGATATCATTGTAGCCCTCAATCATCAATCCACCTTCACGACCGTTCGTAACTTCTTTAACGTCGTCTTTATAGTGTTTCAAGCTTGCGAGTTCACCGTCATAGATAACAACACCGTCACGGATGACACGGACTTTAGAGTCACGGGTAACTTTACCACTCGTAACCATGAATCCACCGATAGTTCCCACTTTAGACACCTTGAAGGTTTCACGGATGATTGCTTCACCGATGATTTTTTCTTCAAATTCAGGATCGAGCATCCCTTTCATGGCTTCTTCCATCTCTTCGATAACCTTGTAAATAATGCTGTGGAGACGGATTTCTACATCGTCAGCTTCTGCTTGCTGACGAGCTTGTGGTGTAGGACGTACGTTGAAACCAACGATAAAGGCATTTGAAGCTTCCGCAAGAGTCACGTCAGATTCATTGATGGCACCGACCGCTGAGTGAACGATAGTAACTTTTACTCCTTCTACATCGATCTTTTGAAGTGAGGCAGAAAGGGCTTCAACCGAACCTTGTACGTCGGCCTTGATGATAACGTTGACTGACTTGAGCTCACCAGCTTTAAGTGTATCAAAGAGGTTTTCAAGGCTAACACGTTGGGTAGCTTGACGTTGTTTCATAAGGGCACGTTTGGCACGCTCTTCACCTGCTGCACGCGCAGATTTTTCATCTTCGTAAACGGCAAAGTGGTCACCCGCCATCGGTGCTTCGTTCAATCCTGTGATAGAAACCGGCGTTGATGGGCCTGCGACCTTGACACGACGACCAAGGTCATTGGTCATGGCACGGACACGACCGAAGGTATTTCCGACAACGATAGGGTCTTGCACATTCAGAGTACCTTGTTGCACAAGAAGAGTTGCGACCGCACCTTTCCCTTTATCCAAGCGAGCTTCGATAACCGTACCGATAGCACGAACTGTTGGGTCTGCCTTGAGTTCTTGGATTTCAGCCACAAGAAGGACTGTTTCCAAGAGTTCATCGATATTTTGGTTGAATTTAGCTGAGATTTCAACAAATTCAGAATCTCCACCCCAAGCTGTTGACATAACCCCATGCTCTGCCAATTCACCGATAACACGTTCTGGGTTGGCACCTGGTTTATCAATCTTGTTGATAGCTACGATAATTGGAACGTTGGCCGCTTTTGAGTGGTTGATGGCTTCGATAGTCTGAGGCATAACCCCGTCGTCGGCCGCTACAACCAAGATAGTAATATCGGTAACAGATGCACCACGCGCACGCATAGATGTAAAGGCCGCGTGTCCTGGTGTATCAAGGAAGGTAATCTTCTTGCCATTTTCCACGATTTGGTAGGCACCGATATGCTGAGTGATACCACCTGCTTCACCTGTCGCAACACGAGAGTTACGAAGGGTATCCAAGAGGGTTGTTTTACCATGGTCAACGTGTCCCATGATGGTTACAACTGGTGGACGCTCAACCAATTCATCTTCATTAAGATAACCATCTTCGACAAAGAAACGTTCGATGTCGGCATTATCCACTTCAACCTTTTGTTTGGCTTCGATACCGTAATCCACCATGAGGAGTTCGATGGTTTCTCCATCCAAGGATTGGTTTTGTGTGGCCATCACACCCATCATAAAGAGTTTCTTAACGATTTCTGCTGGTTCACGTTTGATACGTTTTGCGATTTCCGCAACAGTCATACCATCTGTATATTCAAATTCTGTTGGCAATTCGTGGAACTTACGCTCTGTAACAGGTTTTGGAGTCTGGTTACGGTTGTTTTGCTTGTTGCCTTTTTTATTTTTCTTATTGTTATTCCAGTTACTATTTCTTTGATTTCTCACTTGATTCTGACTACTTCGATTCTTTTGTTGTTTTCTAGGACCATCTTCTTCGTGATCATAATCGTCACGTTCTTTGTCTGGTCGAGCTTGTTTTTTACGACGTGTATCCACTGGCGCTTCTTTCGCTACAGGAGCTACTGTTACCGCTGGCTGCGTTTGTTCAGCTAGCTTAGCAGCTTCTTCAAAGATTTCCTCAGGTTCCTTGCGTTTATTAGCTTGAGCCAAGGCTTCTTTGGCAGCTTGCGATTGTTTGAAGCGCTCCTCGCTTGAGCGTGCGTACTCTGCATTTTGCTCTGCTTTTAGGGCTGCTGCACGGGCTTTAAAGTCAACACGTGGTCCAGCTTGCTTGGGCTGGAAGTCTTGTTGCTGACGGCGATCATTGCCACGATTCCCTTGACCTTGTGGTTTTTTCCCTTGGTCGTTAAATCGGCGATTGTCGCGGTTCCCTTGACCAGGTTTGACACCATTACGACCGTCATTTTTCTGACGGTTGCCGTTTTGTTGTTGGTCACGGTTGTTGCCCTTGTTTTGTTTGCGTCGCTCTGCCTGCTCTTTGGCACGTGCCTCACGCTCCGCCTTGAAGTTTCGACTCTGTGGTCTTGCAGCCACTACTTTTTCTTCCTTAGGAGCTGCAGGTGCAGCTGGTTTGCTTTCTTCCTTTGCGGCAGCTGGTTTAGCTGACGCAGGCTTTTCTGCTTTCTTTTCTACACTTGCTTTTGCTGCTACAGGTTTTGCTTCTGCCTTAGGAGCAGGTGCAGGCTTAAAGCTAGCTGCGATTTGTTCAGCAGCAGCAGCTTCCACGCTCGATGAGTGGCTTTTCACATCCAAGCCCAACTCTTTTGCACGCGCTACAACTTCTTTACTTTCTTTTCCAAGTTCTTTTGCGATTTCGTACAATCTTTTCTTAGACAAATCATGTCCTCCTCTTCTATTCCATAAGAGACCTCATTTTCTTTGTAAATCCAGCATCTGTCACAGCCAAAACCTTTCTCGATTTTCCGACTGCTATGCTTAATTCCAGTGTTGAAAACACGGTTATAACTTCTATTTGATAATAGTCACTTTTATCTTGAATCTTCTTGGTCAGATTGGGACCAGCATCATGGGCTAGAAAGACTAGCTTGGCTTTCTGGTCTTGGATAGCCTTGACCACCAATTCCTCACCCGATATGATCCGGCCTGCTCGTTGAGCAAGTCCCAAGAGATTGCTTATCTTTTGCTTATTCAAGTCCTAACTCTCTTCTTTTCACTTTGTGATCAACATAAGCGATCAACTCGTCATAAAAGCTTTCTTCCACTTCCATGTTAAAGCTGCGGTTAAAGACTTTCTTCTTTTTGGCCTCTAGGGCCTCTGCATTGTCTAGCTTGATATAAGCGCCTCGGCCATTGGCCTTGCCTGTCGGATCGATAAAGACTTGCCCTTCTTTGTTCTTGACAATGCGGAGCAAATCACGCTTATCAATCACTTCGTTGGATACAACAGACTTGCGCAAAGGGATTTTTCTTGTTTTCATCTTTCCCTCCTCTAGCAGCTTTTATTCTTCAGTTGATTCGTCTGTGTCAGCGTAATCCACTTGACCTGCTTCTTCCATAGCTTCAAATTCACTTGCAGACTTGATATCGATACGGTAACCCGTCAAGTGAGCTGCCAAGCGAACGTTTTGTCCACGACGACCAATGGCAAGAGAAAGCTTGTTATCAGGCACAACGACCAAGGCACGTTTGCTGTCGTTTTCATCAAAGATAACTTGGTCAACCTCTGCAGGTGCGATAGCATTGTAGATAAATTCAGCTGGATCTGCTACCCACTCGATAACGTCGATGTTTTCTTCAACAGGAATCATGCGGTCGCTCTTAGCATCGTAGCGAGCTGGATGGAACTTGCTAGTGATTTTCTTGATATTAGCACCACCACGTCCAACGATTGTCCCGATAGCGTCCACGTTTGGATTGTGGCTACGAACAGCAACCTTAGTACGGTCACCAGCTTCGCGGGCTACGCTCATGATTTCGACAGTTCCATCGTAAACTTCTGGAATTTCTTGCTCCATCAAGCGTTTGATCATTTCTGGATGGCTACGACTAACAAAGACGTTGACACCACGAGGGTTGTCTTCAACCTTGTAGACATAAACTTCGATACGATCGTGGGAAGCAAAGACTTCTCCAGGGATTTGGTCCTGTTTTGACAATTGGGCTTCGATGCTGCCAAGGTTGACGTAAATAAAGCGGTTGTCAAATCGTTCTACTGTACCAGACATGATTTCTTGCTCATGTTCTTTGTAAGTATTGTAAGTGATGGCACGTGTTTGCTTGCGCATTTTTTCCATGATGGTTTGTTTAGCAGATTGGGCTGCTACACGACCAAACTCAGCTGGTGCTTCTTCAAACTTGATTTTGTCACCAAGCTCATAGGCTGAATTAATGGCAAGGGCATCTTTCAAGCTAATTTCCAAACGGCTATCAAATACTTCATCAACAACTTCACGAACAGTATAGACGGTAAAGTCACCTGTCTTTTCATTGAAGTCAATGGCTACGCTATCAGATTGACCATAGCGTCTGCGATAAGCGGAACGAAGCGACTCTACTACTGCGTCGATGATGTCTTCTTTTTTGATTCCCTTGTCTTCTTCCAAAATGCGGAAGGCCTCTAGCATTTCTTTACTCATGTTCTTTTTACTTTTGAATCCTCAAAAGCTATCCTTTCTTTTCTATAGTTTAACTGCTAAACGTGCTTTTGATACTAAACTGTATGGAATTTGGACTGTTTTCTTACGTGTCTTGTCCATATATTCCATAGTCAACTCATCCCCTTCAAAGGATACCAAGGTTCCTTCAAAGACTTTTTGCTTATCGATAGCTTGGTAGAGCCCGACATGGATGTATTTCCCAACAGCTCCAGCGACAGCATCCTTGGTTTTCAAAGGACGTTCCAAGCCTGGACTGGTGATTTCTAGGAAATATTGTTCTGGGAAGGGATCTGGCTTGATGGTGTCTAAGACAGGACTGATAATTTCTGTCAAGTCTGCCGTGTCGTTCAAGGTGATTCCTTCAGGTTTATCTAAAAAAATACTGAGAATCATGTCACTGCCAATCTTTCCATACTCGATATCCACGAGCTCGAAAGGCGCTTGGATGACAGGTTCTACAACTTCTCTGACTAATTCTACGATTGTTGCGATTGTGTCCACCTCCTCATAAGCAAGAGGCGAAGATATTTCCCCGCCTCACTTTCTCATATTCTTGCTATTAGTATAACACTCTTGATTCTTTTTGTAAAGCAAAAGCATTCAAAGGGCTTGTTTTCAAGCTTAATCTTAAAATTCTGCTTCAACTCGGTAAATCACTTGACCTTTGCTGGAGAATTTTTGCTCATATTCTGTCATGACATTGCCTTCAAAATCACTGGCATGCAAGTCTAGCCAAACACCATTGAGTTTCATCCCATACTGAGAAAAGCTCACTAGACTATACTCAAATAAGCCACGGTTATCTGTCTTGAAATGGATTTCCCCATTCTCAGGCAAGATGCGCTTAAAGGTATCCAAGAAACTCTTGTAAGTCAAACGACGTTTTTCATGGCGTTTT
The DNA here is from genome assembly GCF_007475365.1 of Streptococcus oralis subsp. dentisani. Classification (NCBI taxonomy): domain Bacteria; kingdom Bacillati; phylum Bacillota; class Bacilli; order Lactobacillales; family Streptococcaceae; genus Streptococcus; species Streptococcus oralis. The sequence continues at coordinate 1,060,318 of NZ_CP034442.1, forward strand.
TTAGGCCAGGGATCTGAAAAGTTTAGGTAGAGACGATCAATTTCACCGTCTTCAAAGTAGTCGGTCAAATCCGAACCATCTACCCACAGCAACTTGATGTTGGGCACTCCAACTTCAAGCACCTTGTCCAAGGCATAACTCAAGACCGACTTTTGGATGTCAATCCCGATGTAGTTGATGTTAGGGTTTTGCTTGGCCATTCCAGATACGAAGGCCCCTTTCCCACTTCCAACTTCAACATGAATAGGATGATCATTTCCAAACAAGTCTCGCCATTTCCCTTTAGCTTCCAAGGGATTGAGGACAACATACTGGGGATTAGCCTCTAGTAACTCTGTCGCCCCTTTACGATTTCTAACTCTCATCTCTTCTTTCCATACTTGTCACGGAAGACACGCAAGGCATAAATCTCCCGGTTTACATTATCTAAATCTTGATTTACAAAGTATTTGGCAATCTGGCTCAAGTAAGAATACTGACCATACCAATACAATTTATCTAAAACTGTCTGATTGTACTTATAACCGTAATAAGTCAGCCAATCATGCCAATGTTGCTCTGGAATATAATGACACAACATATGCGCCACATCAAACATACGATCCGTCAGACGAACCGAATCCCAATCCACTAGATAAACGAGTCCACTCTCTGTCTCAATCCAATTACTATGGCGAAGATCACCGTGCACAATCGTAGCATGGTCTTCCCTAAAACCTGGAACCGTTCTGCGCAGATCATCAATCACCGAGTTTAAGTACTGATGTCGTTTCAAGACTTCGGGTGCTTCCTGCCTCCAAGACTGCAACAAGTCTACTGGCGTCTCCATGGTATATCCCAAACGGCTCAACTGCTTCATCAAGGGACGTGAGCGGTGAAGACGTGTCAAGATATTGATAATCTGCTTGCGGTTCATATCGTGCGGTGTCAAGATTTTGCCCGTCAACCATTCTTGGGCACACATATCACGACCATCTGGCAAACGACGAGTCCATAGTAATTGAGGAGCGATTTGTTCTCTGGCTAGGCCAGGTAGGATTGGAGAGGTGTTCATTTTTATAAAGACGCGCTTCCCATCAGGGTAGCTTCCCATATAAGCCTTGCCACTCTTCCCAGGTATAGGGGTCAGCGTTAGCTCATTATCACCCAAGTCCATTTCTTTCCTCCGTATAAAGTTTCCTTACTATTCTACTAGTTTTTGGTCTATTCGTCAACCAATCTTTTCAGTTGGTAAGGTAAATAAAACAATTGTAGGAAGAGACTAGCCCCTACAAGAGCCAACAAGGCTATTTTTTCTTGAAAAACCACTGCTCCGACCAGCAATTCTAACAAAAGAACTGCACTTCCCGCACCGACTACAATCTGTTTCAATCCCTTCTCTTTCTCCCCTTTTTCTAGTGGAAAGAGCTGGGTCAAGTACTGGTAGTCAAAGGCATGATAGAGGGCCAGTAACTGAAAGAGCAAGAGGTAGTTAAATAGAACCACTACTGCCGTCGCAATCCAAGCTTGCTCGATAAAGACCTGCGCTAACAAAGAAAGCAAGAGCAGACGTAGACTAAGGGCAAAGAGGTCTCCATTTCGCAGGTAAGAACGAAGATAGAGGTTTTGCCAAATCTTGCTCGGCACTTTCTGAACTGCTTTTAGGATAAAATCCAGATAAGAGCGACGTTTGACACTATTTGAAACGCCCTTGACCTGAGTAAAGAGAGCAAAGAAACGAAGCAAAACTTGCTTGCGCTTGCTTTCTTGGGAGATCACATAGTCCCAGTCAAGCCTATTCTCTGTAAAAAATTTACTGGATTTTTGGCGAAATACTAGGTACTTCGCTGCTCCCAATAAAAGCACATAGATGAGAAAGACTGGCAAGCCATAGCCCATGGCTAAAAATAAGGGCGCAAATAAAAGTAAGAAAAGGGTCTGGACAAAGAGCCAAAAGACTACTGAGCGCACTGTCTGCCCTTTGAGGTGGGACGTAACCTCCTCTTCACTGACTAAGAGAAAGAGTTTGTCAGGTACTTCCATGTAGGTTGCGATTCCTCCCCAAGCTAAAAGCAAAGCAGAGACAATCCCCAAAAACAAAAGAATAGGCCAGTGATTTTCAGGAAAATTTTGCAAAAGTTGACTATACTGGTAGGCTAGAAAACCGATGAGAACCAGCAGGAACAAGACAAAGTGGTCATTGAGAACATAGCGCAGATAACCGACACACTCCTTACGAAAAGCCTGCTTTCGCTTTAAAAACAAGTCTTTCATAGCCCCTCCTCTTTGGTCAGAGCCAAGTAAATATCATTCAAACTCGCTTCAGGCATGTCAAAGGCTTCGCGGAGTTGCTCCAGATTCCCCTGAGCCCGCACCTCCCCCTTGTGGAGAATAACAAAGGCGTCACACATCTTCTCCGCCGAATCCAGCACGTGGGTACTCATGAGAATGGACTTGCCTTTTTGTTTTTCTGCTTCCAAAAGTTGAATCAAGTCAGAAATAGCCAGCGGATCGAGCCCAAGAAAAGGCTCATCAACAATGAAAAGACTCGGATCTACGACAAAGGCACAGATAATCATGACCTTCTGCTTCATCCCTTTGGAAAAACGCACTGGGAACCAGTCTAATTTTTGATCCAAACGAAACATTTTTAACAAAGGTCCCACACGATCAAAAGCCACTTTTTGCTCAATACCATAGGCCATGGCAACCGTCTCGATATGCTCTCTGAGGGTCAATTCCTCATACAGACTAGGCGTTTCTGGGATATAACCAATCTGCTTGCGGTAGTTGGTCGCATCTTCTCGCAGGTTGAGACCGTTAATCTTAATTTCTCCACTGTAAGGTGTCAACAGACCGATAATCTCATTGATTGTCGTTGATTTCCCAGCACCATTGAGACCAATCAAACCGACCAACTGCCCACTTTCAACTGTAAAGGACACATCTTTCAAGACAGGGACGTGAACATAACCTCCTGTCAGGTTTTTAATTTCTAACATATTTTCTCCGAATCTGGTATAATGTAGCTATATTATATCAAAATTCAATACAGTAGAGGTGGATTTTATGTCAAATTGCATTTTTTGTAAGATCATCGCAGGCGAGATTCCTGCTTCAAAAGTATACGAGGATGAGCAGGTTCTTGCCTTCCTTGATATCTCTCAAGTAACACCTGGACACACCTTGGTCGTACCCAAAGAGCACTATCGCAATCTTTTGGAGATGGATGCTGCGAGCGCCAGCCAACTCTTTGCCCAAGTGCCAACAGTGGCTCAAAAAGTCATGAAGGCTACCAAGGCTGCTGGCATGAATATCATTGCCAACTGCGAGGAAGTCGCTGGTCAAACGGTCTTTCATACCCATGTGCACCTTGTTCCTCGCTACGGTGCAGAAGATGACCTCAAGATTGACTTTATCGCCCACGAACCTGACTTTGACAAACTTGCCCAAGTCGCTGAAACTATTAGAAATGCCTAAGGAGTTGCCATGAAACTATCAAATCTACTGCTATTCGTAGGAGCTGCAGCTGGAAGTTATTTTGTCGTAAAAAATCGCCAAGCCATCACGGAGGAGTTTATAGACACTAGCGACCGTGTCGAGGCTATGAAGGAGGATTTGGATATCATTCAAAACAGCCTGCAAATCATCGACCAACAAAAAGCCCTTATCAAGGAATACCAAAAAGACTTGACCTACAAGTTCAAAGTCTTGGAAAAGGATTTCCAAACCAGAATGGCAGTCCTCCAAGAAGAAAAACAAGGATAAGAGAGTCTCCAACTTTCCTTAAACTCTTTTTTGGATACTAGGTTTGAACAGAAAAGTGAGGGAATGAAAGTGAAACAGTTTTTAAAAGTTCTAGCGAAGGTCGTCGCGATCCCTTGTGGTTGCCTCTGCCTGCTTGCAGTCTTGGCATTTCTACTACTGATGAATCTTTTCAAGGCCTCACCGAGTGACATCCAAAAAGGGAATGACGACTTAAAACAAATCTTTATCTCTCTTGACATGCCTCCTGAGAAAGTAGAATCAAATGGAAGGTATCAATTCGAGGGTGGAGGCTTACATTTTTATGTTACTTTCTCAGATGAGGTCATCAATAGCCACCCCGTCCTAAAAGAAAGTCCAAAACTCACCAAAAACCGACTCGAAGTCTATGTCCTACAGGCAGGAGAGATTTCCTACTATAAAGTAGGGGATAACTTGTTCAACCATGGCTTATTCCAATTTTTAGAGAAGGAAAGTGAAAAGTATTTCCAAGAAAAAGGAAAGACATTTAACCCTAATTACTCACTTCTCTTTTGGGATGATCAGGAAAGTTTTAAAAAGGGAATTTCATTCTATGAAAAAGCTTTGACTTTGGTGGAGATTCAGGATAATTCGGCAATCAAACACATTGATACTATCACAGTTAAGCCTGGCAAAGAAGCGGAAATCAAGCAACTCATTCAGGAGATGGATGCGGCTGGCTTGCTCACTCAAAAGTATAAATAGTAAACCAGCTGGAGAATGATTTTCTCTGATGTTAAATTTCCAAAGATTACACAAAAAGAGCCCATCGGCTCTTTTTACTTTATTCTCCTTCAAAGGCATCTTTTATATGGTCAAAGAAGCCTTTTTTCTTTGGATTGACTTTCAAGTCACCTGCAGCTGCGAACTCTTTAAGCGCTGCTTTCTGACGATCGTTCAAACCTGTCGGAGTCACGACATTGACAGTTACATATTGGTCACCAACGGCACCACCACGAAGGCTTGGCGCTCCCTTGCCACGTAGACGGAATTTCTTGCCAGTCTGAGTTCCTTCTGGGATGACCAATTCAACATCACCATGTACAGTTGGAATTTCCACAGTATCCCCAAGAGCTGCTTGGACAATATTGAGATTCAACTTGTAGAAAATAGTTGTTCCTTCACGTTCAAACTTATCGCTGGCTTCTACTGAAACCACTACATACAAGTCTCCGTAAGGTCCACCGTTAAAGCCTGCTTCACCTTGACCAGCGAGGCGGATTTGTTGGCCTGTTTCCACACCAGCAGGAATCTTCACATGTACGCTATGAGCTTGTTTTTCATGACCTGTCCCGTGACAAGTTGTACATGGATCTTTGATTTCTTTTCCGCGACCATGACAGACATCACAGGTTACTTGGCGGCGCATCATACCAAGCGGAGTCTGCGTATCAACGTTAATGACACCAGCGCCATGACAGCGTCCACAAGTGACTGGACTTGTCCCTGGCTTAGCACCAGAACCATTACATGTACGACAGCTGGCTTCACGATTGTATTTAACTTCTTTTTCCGTTCCAAAGATAGCTTCTTCAAAAGTCAAATTCACACGATACTGGAGGTCGTCTCCTTGACGAGGAGCGTTTGGATTGCGCGAAGCTCCGCCTCCGCCAAAGAAACTTGAGAAGATATCTTCAAAACCACCGAAGCCACTTGCTCCGTCAAAGCCACCAAAACCGCCAGCACCACCAAAGCCACTGTTGGCACCTGCAGCACCATATTGGTCGTAGGCTGCACGTTTTTGGTCGTCACTCAAAGTCTCATAGGCTTCTTGAACTTCCTTGTATTTTTCCTCAGCACCAGGCTCCTTGTTGATATCTGGGTGATATTTTTTGGAAAGCTTACGATAAGCCTTTTTGATCTCGTCTGCCGAAGCGTTTTTTGACACCCCCAGACGATCATAAAATTCAGTATTGTTCATACAAGATACTAAGAGCGAACAGAAAGCGACTGAAATTTAGGAAACCGACAAGAAATCCTGATTTCTTAGGAGGTTTATCTAATTTCCAAGCTTTCCGCTCGAGTTCAATTACGAACACCCTTATTCCTTTCTATAATTTATAAGTAAATCATTAGAGGGTATTTTCTATACTCTGCTTCACTTCATCAAACTCTTTGTCCGATAGAGTAAAAATCAAGTCCTCTTCTGAATATTCGTTCTGTTCTTTAAAATAGTTGTCAGTATTTTCTGCCAAACCTAGACCAAGAATCACTTTTCTTGCAAACTCTTGATGTGCAAAGCCAATAGCAGTAATGATATTTTTATCTTGCAGGACAGCTTTTGCTTTGAAATTCTCCCGAGGAAGAAATTCAAAATAATCAAAGAAGTTTTGCCAAATCCCACCAGTAAATTTCGTGTCATTCAACAAGCCAGCTTTCGCTAACAAAATGGGCGCAGAAGAAATTGCTGTAATTAAGATATCCTGCTCACCGAGTTCTCTCAAAAATGAGGCTAATTTTTCATCCTGTAGAGCAGGCCCTATATTTACCATTCCTGGCAAAATCACACAAGAATACTCTTCTATACGTACTTGATCCAATGTTTTTGTAGGTAAACAAGGCAAGCCATCTTCAGAGACCACCATCGAATGATCTGAAGCTACATAATCAATCGTGATGTCAAAAGACAGAGCTAAAGTACTTGTTAAAGAGGCTATCTCATAAAGAGAAAAATTGGGATAAAGGATACAAAGTACTTTTTTCATAAGCAACACCCTCTATTTTACCGAAAAACAGAGGCTGGGTTGCAACCTCTGGATTTCTTCTTATCATTACGACGTTCAAGTTTTAAAAATCAAACTAGTAATGCTGAATTGAGCACGCCCTAACCTCTTGGTGAAAAAGAGACGTAGCTGTTTTCGCTTTAGCGAATTACAGATATGGCTACCTTTAGGTGCAAATCTTTCTAGAAACTAAAGTTTCTGCGTCAGATTTCCTATTTTCACTGTAAGGTTTTAACGGGCTTTGCATCTTATTTTTCCGTAAACTCTCCGTCTACGACGTCATCGCCTGCGTTTCCTGTTGCTTGCGCCCCTTCTGCTCCTGCTTGAGCTTGTTGAGCTGCTGCGGCTTGTTCGTAGAGTTTAACAGCAAGTCCTTGAGCTTTTTCGTTCAATGCTTCAAGTTTTGCTTTCATTTCGTCCAAGTTGTTGTCTTCTTGGGCTTTCTTAAGCTCATCAAGGGCAGCTTGTGCAGCATCACGTTCTGCATCGAAGCCTTTGCCTTCAGTTTCTTTGATTGTCTTTTCAGTCGCAAAGATAGCTTGGTCTACTTCGTTACGAAGGTCAACTTCTTCTTTACGTTTCTTATCTGCTTCAGCGTTTGCTTCGGCATCTTTCATCATGCGGTCGATTTCTTCATCAGTCAAACCTGAGTTAGATTGGATGACAATCGTTTGTTCTTTTTGAGTTCCAAGGTCTTTTGCCTTAACAGACACGATACCGTTCTTGTCAATGTCAAATGTTACTTCGATTTGAGGAATTCCACGAGGTGCAGCTGGAATGTCAGTCAATTGGAAACGTCCAAGAGTCTTGTTGTCTGCTGCCATTGGGCGTTCACCTTGAAGAACATGAATATCAACGGCTGGTTGGTTGTCTGCTGCTGTTGAGAAGACTTGTGATTTAGATGTTGGAATAGTTGTGTTACGGTCGATGAGTTTTGTAAATACTCCACCCATTGTTTCAATACCAAGTGACAATGGTGTTACGTCAAGAAGGACAACGTCCTTAACGTCACCAGTGATGACACCACCTTGGATAGCAGCACCCATAGCAACCACTTCGTCAGGGTTCACTGATTTGTTTGGTTCTTTACCAGTTTCAGCCTTAACAGCTTCTACAACAGCAGGGATACGAGTTGAACCACCAACAAGGATGACTTCGTCGATTTCTGACAAGCTCAAACCTGCATCTGAAAGAGCTTGACGAACTGGAACTTTTGTACGTTCAACAAGGTCACGAGTCAAATCGTCAAATTTCGCACGAGTCAAAGTCATTTCCAAGTGAAGAGGTCCAGCTTCACCCGCAGTGATAAATGGCAAGCTGATTTGAGTTGAAGTTACACCAGAAAGATCTTTCTTCGCTTTTTCAGCTGCATCTTTCAAACGTTGCATTGCCATTTTGTCATTAGACAAGTCAATACCGTTTTCTTTCTTAAATTCTGCTACCAAGTGGTCGATGATTTTTTGGTCAAAGTCATCACCACCAAGTTTGTTGTCCCCTGCAGTTGACAATACATCAAAGACACCGTCACCCAATTCAAGGATAGATACGTCGAATGTACCACCACCAAGGTCGAATACCAAGATTTTTTCTTCTTTGTCAGTCTTGTCCAAACCGTAAGCAAGTGCTGCAGCAGTTGGTTCGTTGACGATACGTTCTACTTCAAGACCAGCGATTTTACCAGCGTCTTTTGTTGCTTGACGTTGAGCATCGTTAAAGTAAGCTGGAACTGTGATAACTGCTTTAGTTACTTTTTCACCAAGGTAATCTTCAGCGTAACCTTTCAAGTATTGAAGAATCATAGCTGAGATTTCTTGTGGAGTGTATTCTTTTCCGTTAGCAGAAACTTTTTCAGAAGTTCCCATCTTAGACTTGATAGAGATAACTGTATCTGGGTTTGTAACTGCTTGACGTTTCGCAGCGTCACCAACGATGATTTCACCGTTTTTGAATGATACTACAGATGGAGTTGTACGGTTACCTTCTGGGTTTGCGATGATCTTGCTTTCAGTTCCTTCAAGAACTGCAACTGCTGAGTTTGTTGTACCTAAGTCAATACCGATAATTTTAGACATGTGTTTTTCTCCTTAAATTTTATATTCTGTTTTTCTTTTTGATACTCTTCTTAGGTGCCGGCGCCGTCAGAGCTTGAGTTCGTCAATCTCTTTGACTAAACTTTAAGCCTAAGGTCTCAAAGTTTGCGCAAATAGCGCCACGGCGAAGAGTATCGTCTTTTGTTCGCTTCGCTCACTATTGCAAAGCTGAACTACTTTCTTATCTTTCTTCATAGTTTATTGTCGTTTCGGACAAGATTTCAATGTATTTATGTTGCGACACGAGAAGTCGAAATCGATTTTATTTCGACGACGAGGTAGTAAGGAGGCTAGGCAAACGCCATAGCGATTGCCGTTTTCTGACGAGTTGCTTCAGCAACCGTCAGAATTGCCTAGTTATAGACTACCACCATTGCTGGGCGTAGGATGCGGTCGTGGAGTTTGTAGCCTTTTTGGAAGACTTGAGCGATGGTGTCTGCTGGGTGTTCATCGTCTGCTGGGAGAGTTTGGATGGCCATGTGATAGTTATGGTCAAATTCACCATCAGCTGCGATTTCTTCGATTCCTTCTTCTTTCAAAGCGTGAATCAAGCTCTCTTGCACCATCTCCAATCCTTTTTTGACATCGTCTGTCAATCCTTCAACTGCAAGTGCACGTTCTAGGTTGTCGAGCGATGGTAAGATTGCTTTTGCCAAATCTTGACTACGATAGCGTTGCAAGAGTTGGCGTTCTTCATTAGCTCGGCGCTGGATATTTTGCATTTCTGCATGAGCACGAAGATATTTATTTTCAAACTCGTCCGCACGTTCATTTGCCAAGTCTAATTCCGACTTTTCAGGAGTTGTTTCTTCAGTTGTTTCAACAACTTCCTCTTCTTTTACTTCTTCGTTTTTTATTTCCTCAGACATTTTTCGCCTCCTTTTTAGGAATTTATGTAATTTCATGTTCAACTCACCTCATAATGATTACTACTCAAATAGCGATAGAAATCTGTGAGTTTCATAGTTAGTACTCGATTGACAACATTGAGTTGATTAACCAATTGCTGGTAATCCAGATTAACCGGACCGATAATGGCAAGAATTCCAAAACCTCGATAAGGAATGAGGAATTTACTGCTAATCACTGCTAGATCTGCTAGACAAGACTCTTGACTGTCCGCAACACGGACATTTTGCATTTGATCTTCATGCAGACCCTCACGAATTTCCAGAGCCACTTTCTGTGGTTGGTCAAAAAACTGATAAGCTGCCAGATTGGCAAAATTCAAAAGATTGACCTTGCCCGACACTACAATGTTTTCGTTGAACATTTCTTTAAAAATGTGTTCAAAAAGATCCATAACATTGTCCGTTGTTGTAAAGTAACGCTGGATAATCTGCGGAATCTCCGTCCGAATCTTGTAGTGAATATCTAGAACGGTGTGACCTAGGAAACGTTCCTGAATGATTGCCTTAAGCTTCAGCAAATCCTCCTGCAAGAAGTTCCTTGGAATCAGAAACTGACTGGTAACCGTTCGCGACTCGTCTAGGGTAAATACTGCCAAGGCTGTATGTTGCCCCAAAACAACGATATCAAAGGCTGTCAAACGTTGCCTACTGGGCTCAACATCCAGTGCTACTACCGTACAGTCACTCAGGTCTGTCAGAAGATTAGCAGCTTCTTGCAGAATATCCTCCAGTTTGAAGAACTCCTGATCAAAGGCTTTGACAATCTCATAGACCTCATTTTCAGCCAGTCGGTCAAAATCCAGTGAGTGTTTCACATAGTACTGAAAACCAGCAACACTTGGCATCCGACCGCTGGAAGTATGAGCCTTCTCAAGCAAACCTTGCTTTTCTAGAGCCGCCATATCATTACGAATGGTAGCACTACTAGAATTGATAGACTCTTGTAGCGCCTTGGATCCGACAGGTTCGTGCGTTTTGGTAAAGATGTCAATAATCAGATTTAAAATATCCTGCTGACGCTCTGTAACCATCTCATCACTCCTCTCTGTCCAATCGATTAGCACTCTATGTACCCAAGTGCTAACTCATGATTCTATTATACACCCTTGAGAGAGAATGTCAAGACAAAAACTCAAAAAATTAGCACTCTTTTGCCAAGAGTGCTAAAAATCAGTCTACAGACCTAGAATCTTACTTCTCATCTACTTGGTATTTCCTTTTAAGTCTAAAAAAACCATAGATTAGATAAGAAATCAAGCAAGCGTATAAAACGAAAATAATAAAGAAAGACTGAGACAAGTTTTCTCGATACAAACTCATGCAAACAACAAGACCGCCCGAGAAAGCAGCTGTACAGGAACGAAGTCTAGACCGCATCACTTCCCACTTGAGGTCCTTACTCATATAGACTTGATCCTCTGGAAGTATATCTGAAGATGATTTACGAAGAATCAAACAAGAACCACTTTCTATCAATTCCCAATCTCTATTCCTAAAAACTTGCAGTTCATGCTTATACTTTTTAAGAAATCTAGAATCATAGATATGATAGATGACATCAGCTGGTTGACATTGTTCAAAATAGAAAAAACCAAAACGGTTAGTTCTATATCTCCAACCTTTCAAGTGCATCTCATGCAAATATTCTTCTTCCTTGTCCAAATCAACTATTGTAAAAATCCGAAATTGTACTTCACTATTCATTATCTTACCTCCAAACTAGAACACACGTATTATTTCATTTATCAGACAATTCATGCCATTTTTGGAACAATCTCCAAAAAATATAAGAAATCTGAATCGCAAAAACTATCAATAAAACCCAATCTATTATGAAAATCAAAAATACTTCCCAACTGAAAGAACTACCTTCACTGACAAACTTTGAAAAAACCGGTAGTAGAGCTGAAAAGAGAAGCAAAATAGGAAGCATCCGCAGTCTTAAAATACGCTTTACCATGGCTAACTTCCCAGCCGCGTCATTATAAATTTCAAACTCGGCATCCGACTCAACTCCAGAATAAAGTTTTCTAAAGTAGGAAAAACCATTATAATCTGCAATATGCTCCCAGCCACAATCTTTAAATAGTTGCAAATAAGAGGCTCTCTCTGACTCTTTCATAGGATAAAAGTCCAACTGATAAACCACCTGCTCCGGTTGGCACTTTTCAAAGGTATACTTAACTGCAACCAATAAGATAGAATAGCTTACTTTCCTAAGCTTCCAGCCCTTAGCATGCATTTCCCCTAGAAAAACTGCCTCCCTCTCATAATCCGCTATTGTAACAATTCGATAAACATTTTTCTTTTCTATCATAATTCCTCTTGACTGTTTCTGTAGAGCCGTTCAATACGTTTCAGTTCAATCTCCAAAACTTTTCGTCCCAAGTCTGTAATCTGATAGATTTTCCGTTTCTCCTCTTCTCGGACGAAGGAAATCAAGCCATCCTTTTCCATCTTTGACAAGGTCCCATACATGGTCCCTGGACTAATCGAAACTTGCGAATCTGTCATCTCCTTGACCTTTTGTGTAATACCATATCCATGGTTCTCCTTCTGTAGACAAAACAAGATATAAAAACCAGTTTCAGTCATGGGAAGGTAAACACGCCTGATCTTATCTGTTAATTCCATTTAACCACACCTTCTATTCAGTTCGATATACCGCATCTCGTTATATAAACTATATCACACCTCGATATAAAAAGCAAGAAAAAAAGATCACCCTCAGGCAATCTTTCTCCTATATTAGTAAAGATCTAAATAATTATCGACTTCCCATTGTGAAACGAAGGTCGCATAGCTAGCCCACTCGATACGTTTGGCTTCAAGGAAGCTAGTGTAGATGTGGTCACCTAGGGCAGCCTTAACCACTTCGTCTTCAGTCAAAGCCTTCAAAGCGTTGTGAAGAGTTGATGGAAGGTCGGTAATTCCAGCTTCCTTACGCTCTTCAGCTGTCATGATATAGATATTTTCTTCGATAGGAGCTGGTGCTTCGATTTTGTTTTCAATACCATGCAAACCAACTTCCAAAAGAACCGCCATAGCGATGTATGGGTTTGCCATTGGATCCACCGAACGCAACTCAAGACGAGTTCCCATACCACGTGAAGCTGGTACGCGCACAAGTGGCGAACGGTTGCGACCAGCCCAAGCAATGTAAACAGGCGCTTCGTATCCTGGAACCAAACGTTTGTATGAGTTAACTGTTGGGTTCATGATGGCAGTATAGTTGTAGGCATGCTTGATCAAACCACCAAGGAAATGATAGGCCGTTTCCGACAACTGCATACCTTTTGAATCATTTGGATCAAAGAAGGCGTTATTTCCATTCTCATCAAACAAGGACATATTACAGTGCATACCTGACCCAGCTATACCAAATTTTGGTTTTGCCATAAAGGTTGCGTAAAGACCGTGTTTACGAGCAATGGTTTTTACAACAAGCTTAAAGATTTGAATCTTATCACAAGCGCGGAGAACTTCATCATACTTGAAGTCAATTTCATGTTGTCCAACCGCAACCTCGTGGTGACTTGCTTCTACTTCAAATCCCATTTTGGTCAAGACATTAACGATTTCACGACGCGTATTGTCTGCAAGGTCAGTAGGGGCCAAGTCAAAGTAGCCACCCTTGTCATTTACCTCAAGTGTCGGGTCACCATTTTCATCCAACTTAAATAGGAAGAATTCTGGTTCTGGACCAAGGTTGAAGGATTTGAATCCTACTTCTTCCATATGACGAAGTGCACGCTTCAGATTCCCACGAGGGTCACCTGCAAATGGTTCTCCTTCTGTTGTATAGACATCACAGATCAAACCTGCAACACTTCCGTTCTCATCTCCCCAAGGGAAGACTGTCCATGTATCCAAGTCTGGGTACAAGTACATATCTGACTCATTGATACGTACAAAACCTTCAATAGAAGATCCATCAAACATAGCCTTGTTTGACAAGACTTTATCTAACTGTTCATCTGTAGCAGGAATTTCGACGTTTTTCATCGTCCCCAAGATATCTGAAAACATGAGACGAATAAAGGTAACATTTTTTTCCTTGACTTCACGACGAATATCTGCAGCTGTGATTGGCATGGTTTTTCTCCTTAATATCTGACTACTTGCGGTTGCCTAACCGCGACCAAAAGGCGACTGTGCTGAAGCAAAGCGTCCCTGTTGGAGGAGCTCATTATGAAGCGCACGACGCACTTCCGTTGGGCTCACTGCTTTCTTGGATTTCGCCTCACGTTCAGCATATTTCTTCTTAATGGCAGCGATATTGAAACCTTCAGAAATATAATCTTTGATTTCAAGCAAACGATCCATGTCATTCAAAGAATACATGCGACGGTTCCCTTCGTTTCGATCAGGCTTTATCAACTCTTGATCTTCATAATAACGAATCTGACGCGCCGATAGATCGGTCAACTTCATCACACTGCCGATAGGAAAAACAGCCATATTTCGGCGAAATTCTCTTTCCTTCATTCACAATTTCCTTCTTTCTGTCTATTATAGTCTAAAAAAATACATACGTCAATTGATAATGTCACAAAATATAACATTATTTTCTTTTTTTCTCAAAAAGATTTCTGAAACGATCAATATCATAATTTACGAGTATTGCCACAAAAACACCCATAAAAGTTTCAAATACACGAGCAAACACGTACAATATTGTCTCCCCGCTCGGTATTGATAGGGTAATGATCAACATAGCTGCTACACCACCAATAACTCCCGCCTTATTGTTCATGGCGACATTTGTCATAATGGTTAACATAGTGCAAATTGGCACAATCAGCAAGGTCACCCAAAAGGCTTCTTGAAATAAGCTATTTAAGAGGAAAAAGACAAGGGCGTAGAAACCACCGATACTGTTTCCTAGAATGCGTGATGTTCCAAAATGAACACTCTTATCAAAGCTTTCTCGCAAACTGAAAACTGCTGTCAAAGCCCCAATTTGAAGCCCCTTCCAACCAAAAAATCCAAAAATCAAGAGAACTAAAAAAACAGCAATTCCGGTTTTAAAGGTTCGTAGACCAAGCTTAAACTGTGACTTATCAAATTTATATTTTTTAAAATATCCCATAATCTCAACTTTCTATTTCCATTTTATCATAATTTAGTTGATTTTATGAGCCAAAATCAATCGGAAACGTTTTTAATTCAAGCTACAAGAAAAAGAGGAAACAAAGTTCCTCTTTTCATCGTTTCATTTAAGAAAGCTTATTTTTCTGTAAGTGCAGCCAATCCTGGCAATACTTTACCTTCAAGGAGTTCCATTGATGCTCCACCACCAGTAGAGATCCATGAGAACTTGTCTGCGCGACCAAGGTTGATAGCTGCAGCAGCTGAGTCACCACCACCGATGATTGATTTCACGCCTGGTTGTTTCACGATAGCGTCCATCACACCGATTGTACCAGCTTGGAAGTCAGGGTTTTCAAATACACCCATAGGTCCGTTCCATACAACTGTTTTGGCACCAGTCAAGGCTTCGTCAAATTTAGCGATAGATTTTGGACCGATATCCAAACCAAGGAAGCCTGGGTCTACTGCTTCACCTTCAGTATCACGTACTTCAGTGTAGTCAGCAAATGCGTTTGCTTCTTTTGAGTCAACTGGCAAGATCAATTTGCCGTTTGCTTTTTCAAGAAGAGCTTTAGCGACATCCAATTTGTCTTCTTCTACAAGTGAGTTACCGATTTCGATCCCTTGAGCTTTGTAGAATGTGTAAGTCATCCCACCACCGATAAGAACTTTATCAGCTTTTTCAAGCAAGTTTTCGATAACACCGATCTTGTCAGATACTTTTGAACCACCAAGGATAGCCACGAATGGACGTTCTGGGGATTCAACAGCTTCTTGGATGTAGGCAATTTCGTTTTCAAGAAGGAATCCAGCAACTGCTTTTTCAACGTTTGCTGAGATACCAACGTTTGATGCGTGTGCACGGTGAGCTGTACCGAATGCATCGTTTACGAAGATATCATCTCCAAGTGATGCCCAGTATTTACCAAGTTCAGGATCATTTTTAGATTCTTTCTTGCCGTCAACATCTTCGAAACGAGTGTTTTCAACCAAGAGAACTTGTCCATCTTCAAGAGCGTTAACAGCGGCTTCCAATTCAGCACCACGTGTAACACCTGGGATAAATTTAACTTCTTGTCCCAATTTAGTAGCCAAGTCAGCAGCTACAGGAGCAAGTGATTTACCTTCTTTATCTGCTTCTTCTTTTACACGGCCAAGGTGAGAGAAGAGGATTGCACGTCCACCTTGTTCAAGGATGTACTTGATAGTTGGAAGAGCTGCAGTGATACGGTTGTCATTGGTAATCACGCCATCTTTAACAGGTACGTTGAAGTCAACACGAACGAGAACTTTTTTCCCTTTCAAGTCAACGTCTTTAACAGTCAATTTTGCCATTAGATATGACTCCTTCTTTTTTTATACGTGTTAATTATATCACAAAATCAACAAAAGAGATAGCAAAACCCTAAACTTTTCTAGTTCATTCTTGCAACTGAAACTACTTTTTTTAAAATTAAAACTAGAAAAAACTTGCCAAATAACTAATTAATGCAAGAAAAACTAGTTAAAACAAGGTCTGACTAATCTTCAGTCAAACCTTGTTTTTTAGTTTTTATGAGAAAATTCAAGATTCGTAAATCCGATTAGTCTTCTCTCCTCTTTCTAGCAAGCAAGCCGTAGCCACTCATTACTCCGAGGAGTCCCAGCGCTACTAGACTAGCATCTCTTGTCGCTCCCGTATTTGGCAGCTCTTTACTTACTTCTTCAACTTTTGCTGGTGTTGCTGAAAGAGCTTGATCCCTTGTTTGTGAGACTTGATCCTCTTTCGTTCCTACTTCAACAATTTCTGGAAGAGCTTCCTTGAGATCCTCAGTAGAATGAAGGGTGCGTTTGCCCTGAGCATCAACTTCTACAAAGCGACGAACTTGGCCTTCAACTCCTGCTTGAACTAGCTGGCGTTGTCCTTTGAGAAGGGCTGCATTTGGTCGTTCCTGACGTTCGAAGGAAACTGTCCCCTCTTCAATTTCCAGTTTCGGAGTTTCTAGAACTAAATCTTTCACACCTTCAGCTGGTTGGTTGCTTGATAGAACTTTTGTTCCAACTTCGGTGATTTCTGGGATTGCTTCCTTGACTATCTCAGTCGAACGAAGAGTGCGTTTGCCTTGGGTATCTACTTCTACAAAGTGACGAACTTGACCTTCAACTCCTGCTTGAACTAGCTGGCGTTGGCCTTTGAGAAGCTCGGCGTTTGGTCGCTCCTGATGTTCGAAGGAAACTGTCCCCTCTTCAATTTCTAGTTTCGGAATTTCTAAAACTAGATCTTTCACACCTTCAGCTGGTTGGTTGCTCGATAGAACTTTTGTACCAACTTCGGTGATTTCTGGGATTGATTCCTTGACTACCTCAGTCGAACGAAGAGTGCGTTTGCCTTGGGTATCTACTTCTACAAAGTGGCGAACTTGACCTTCAACTCCTGCTTGCACAACACGGCGTTGGCCTTTGAGAAGCTCGGCGTTTGGTCGCTCCTGACGTTCAAAGGCTGTTGTTTCAGTTTCAATAACTAGTTCAGGGAGGGCCTCAACCGTTGGAGCTACTTCATTTGGATCCATGCTACCAACATGATGGCTTTCTTCTGCAGGAGCTAGTTTCTTATTCAGCTTTTCTTTCATTTCCGCAAAAGCTTGTGGAGTTGGCATCTCTGAAGCTAACAAAGTTTCTGCTTGTTCAATCAACTCAGCTTTAGGATCTTTTTCACGGACAGATTCGAGCAATCCTTCCAATTCCTCTCTAGCAGTCTGATAACGTTGATTTCCATCCAAGTCTGTCCCTGCTTGTTTCAACTCATTCAAAGCCTGGTTGACTTCTTCTTGGCTAGCATTGTGGCTTTCTGCTACTGCTTTCGCTGCAGTGAGCTTCTCTACTAGTGTTGCTTGTTTGTCCTCACTTGAGAAGGTGTAGGCAAGGGTTGACTGACGGCCTTGGGCAGCAGTGATTTCTTGTTTGAGGTACTCATCGTTGACAGCTGCTTTTGGAGAAACCAAGACATCAAACTCAACAGTGTGTCCTTTATAATGCAAGGTCAAGGTTTGACGACCAGTCTTTTGAGCATCGTAGCCCGTAATTTCAACACCTTGATCTGTGAACGTATGCGTCTCTTCCGTCTCATCATCATAGAGAACTCCAAAGCGACCTTCTGCAAGATCCAGTTGCTCTCCTACTAGATAATCCGTTTTCGGTTTCTGAGTAATGTACAAACCTGCTACTTCTTTTGGTTTTCCTTCATCTTGACCTGTCACTTGTACCTTTAAGTCACCAGTAACTGGAAGTCCAAGGTAGTTGACTGTGAGCTTTTGTTCCCCTTTTTGATGAGCGTCGTATCCAGATACAGTCACACCTGAGTGAGTAAGGTTGATCAGTTCATCGTCTTGTCCCCCTTCGTATTGAACACGGAGAGTGCCGCCTCTAAGGTCAAGTTTTTCTCCCTCTTTGTAAACTGTCTTCTTCGGCCCTTTTTCAAGGCTAACCGCAGCAATTTTTCTCTCATCCTGCGGAATCGCTACTGCCAAGGTGTTACTGATTTCTTTGCCAGGTAGTTGGGTACGATAGTAGAGGAGAGTTGGTTGCTTGTCAAAGCCCAATGGCGCTGTTGCCAAGTCGCCACCATTTTCAGATTTCAAAGTTGCAATTGGTGTTTGTGAATCAGCCTTTTCGTAAACGGTGATGGTTGCGCCTGCCGGAACATCAGAGAAGCCTAGTTGAACTTGGTGGTTTCCAAGTGAACGAGCAGCTACCTTAGCCATTGGAATATTTTGACTTTCTGTGTCCAAGGTTTCGTACATCTTCCAGTTATAGATACGAATGGCCTTCCAAGGTGTTCCGTTATCAGATGTGATAACTTTTAGACGCCAGTCTTGAGCAGTAATTGGTTTGTCAAGAGTGATATCTGTCACGTGCGCTTTATTGCCACGGACTTCCTTAGCTAACTTCCATTCACCATCCGCATCTTTATAATAAAGGTCAAAGTCTTTGGTGTTCATCAAACCGTCGTTTACGGATTCTCCACCAGCTCCCGCATGATCCATGACCCATCTAACAACACGACGTGGCTTGGTCAAGCGAATATCCACACTACCGCTCAACTGAGCTGAAGACCACTTATCTGACAAGCTAGTAATGGTACCGTTCAACATACCTTCAATGCCTTCTCCACCTTCAGTGTTTGGGAAAGTGCTACCAATTACCGTTGCCCCTGGAACAATATTTTCAGCCAAAGGTCTTGGGAGAGTTGTATCCTGAACAGTCATGCCCCAGTTGAATGACGCAGTTGCAGCCTCAGAACGGAGTCCATTTTTACCAACTGCAACAACTTTCAATTCCTGAGTCCTACCAGTCGCATTAGCAGAGCGGCTAACTTTTGGTAAGTAGATGGTTGAAGCAGATGAACCTGTCAACAAACGCCAGTTGTCCCCGTCTTTTTCGTAGACTTCATAGAAATCTGCATCTTGGTTACCCGAAAATTGAACCACCGCTTCAGCTTCTTGGGCATTCTTGAGAGATTGTTTCACCACAGAAAGTCCCGTCGGCGCTTGTGGTGATTGGTGATTGTCTGAAATTGTTAATTGACCTAAGTTGAACTGATAATCTTTTACAGCTCCTTCATGTTCGAAGAAGAGTTTGACTGCATAGATGGTTTTCCCAGCTAGTGAGCTGAGGTCAAATTCTTCATTTGTCCAGTTATCAGAAAGAGTCAGTTCTTTCCATGCGGCTGCATCCTCAAATTTGTAGTCTGGAGTCGTAGAGAAGGCCATATAAACTTTCGAGCCTTTTCCTCCCTTGTGAGCAACACGAAGTTTGGTTTTCTCAGTTACTTCTAGTTTAGTAGAATACAAATTCACATCCTGGTCCGTCTTGCCAGCTACATGACCTGAGAATTTAAGAGAATTACCGCCATTGTAGGCATCTGTAAAATCATATTCTGCACGAAGTTTTTCCCCTGTCGAAGTCTGCCACCAGCGCCATGTTGGCAAGACACCTGAAACCGAACGGTAGTTCCACTCAGAATCCTTAGAAACTTTACCGTCTACAAACCACTTTCTACCGTGGCCTGTATTAAAAGAGGTAGTGAAGGTGCGTCCTACTGCTGGTGTCCGGTCCGCAACTAAATTAGCAATCCCATACCACTCTTTGTCCGCTGGTTTTTGAGCCGTTGGATCTCCTTGGTAACCTGTGAAGAAGATGTCTTCGTTCTTGTGGTAATCTTCTCCTGTTTTCCCTAGACTGGTAATCGTATCTGGTGCAAAAAGTCCTAACGACAAACGCAACTTACCTTTTTCATCTAAGAGGGCATCCCATTTGACTTTGGTCTTATAAGAACCACCCTGTTGCAATTCCAAGCCTGCAAAAACATCATATTGACTACGCTCTAGCCATTTTGCCATCTCCACAGAGTGGTCATTCTTTTCCTTGTTCCAGTTGAAGTTGGCAAAGAATTGATCCGCAGGGACCTTGTCACCTTCTTTTTGCATGAACTGGTAGTTGTAATCACCTAGACCATCTTCGTGGTAACGACCGTATTTGTAGGTCATGGCATCGTACCAAGCATACTTGATTGGGTGATTGACTTTAGCTGCGTATTCTTTTGTATAGAGCATGAATTGGCGCATTTTTTCACCAAGAGGTTCTACCAAATCGCCCGTTGTTTCCTGGTTGATGAAATAGCCATCAAATCCGTAATACTTAGCAAGATCGACAAGTTTTCGTGCGATAGGGAAGGTACCATCTGCATCTTGTTTCAAGGCAGCGGCAAATTTCTCTTGGTCAGCAATGCTGTTTGACCAGTTGAAAAAGAGTGTTCCATAAACGGGAACTCCGTTGCGGTGACCAGCATCAATGACATCTGGAGTTGGAACTAGGCCTTCCCAGAAGACCATTGAATCCAAGTATTGCCAGTAATCAAAAGCGTAGGCCTTGAATTCTTCTCCACCGACAGAAGCGTGGTCTTTGGCCTTTGAGTTGGTATTTGCTAGCGCTTGAACTTTAGCTCTTCTGCTTGCTTTTTCGTTAACCAACTGACCTCTATGGCGCTTGGCAAGTTCAACTGAGGAACGGTTGATGGGATCATCCTCACGCGCACCCGGTTCCCATTTCAACAAATCCTCCCAAGTATCAAATTTGATTTCCTTTGGTCGGAGACTCTTTTCTTCATTTTTAGGAATGTCTGCTAGAGTCGGTTTGTCGGCTTTCTTCTCAGCCACTTGAGGAGCTTCCTCTGGTTTGACTTCTTCTTTTTCAGTTGGTTGAGCAGGTTTTTCAGTTTTATCTGTCGGAGTTGGCTTTGCTTCTTCTTTTTCATTAACCAGACCCGTTATTGCTGGAGTGTTTTCTAAAATTGGTTGCTCAGCTACTTTATTCTCTGTTTCCGATAATTGTTTTTCGATAGCTGCGGTGTCTGGTTTAGCTGTTTCAGGGACAGCGACCTGTTCGGCAAGAGCTGGGCTTGCGAATAGAGCTGATCCAATCATTAAGGAACAAGCCCCGATTGATAGCTTGCGAATACTGTAACGGCAACGTTTTTCAAAAAATAGATCTTTCATCTTATCCTCCTAATAGAACAAAAAAAGTAACTGTTCCCACAATCAAACATCAGAACAGGATTATCTTCATTCTATCCAATATGAAAGCGTTGTCAATCCGTTTGATAAAAAAACTATAACTAGGATAAGAAACAGTTTAATTTGGATATAATCCTTGCAGACATTTATACTTGAGGTAAGAACTCTATTTAAGGAAGAAATTTAAAAAAGTTAGCGATTTCTTACTAAAATATCAAGAAAACACTTGTGGGATTTCCTATTATCCTTTAAAATAGAATAGGAGAAATTCCGCGATTATTTTTCGGAGGAAAAAGAAATGTCCATTAATTGGCAGGAAATTTTATTTCACTTTTTAGGAGGTCTAGGACTGTTTTTATACAGCATTAAGACCATGGGAGATGGTTTGCAACAAGCTGCTGGAGATCGCCTTCGTTTTTACATTGACAAGTACACCAGCAATCCCTTTTTAGGTGTTCTAGTCGGGATTGTCGTAACTGCTCTCATTCAGTCAAGCACAGGGGTTACAGTTATCACTGTTGGGCTGGTCAGCGCTAGTCTTCTAACTCTTAGACAAGCTATCGGAATTATCATGGGAGCCAATATTGGAACCACTGTTACTTCCTTTATCATCGGTTTCAAATTGGGTGAGTATGCTTTGCCCTTGATTTTCCTTGGAACCATGTTCCTCTTCTTTACAAAAAACAGAACAGCAAACAATATCGGGCGCATCCTGTTTGGTGTCGGGGGAATCTTCTACGCCCTCAACCTCATCAGTGCCGGTATGAGCCCACTTAAAGATTTACCACAATTCAAGGAATATATGGTAACCTTGGGGCAAAATCCTATTTTAGGAGTGGTAGCTGGTGCAGTGATTACCGTCCTCATCCAGGCTTCCTCGGCTACAATTGGGATTTTGCAAGGTCTCTATGCAGGTAATTTCCTTGACCTTAAAGGTTCACTACCAGTTCTCTTCGGGGATAATATTGGGACAACCCTAACCGTTATCATTGCAGCAGCTGGAGCCAATGTCTCTGCGAAACGCGTTGCAGCAACCCACGTTACCTTTAACGTTTTAGGAACTATTCTTTGCTTAATCTTATTAGGCCCCTTTACTGCTATGATCGAGTACTTCCAGGCACTCCTTCACCTCTCACCTGAGATGACGATTGCCTTCTCTCATGGTGCCTTTAACGTAAGTAACACCATTGTACAATTTCCGTTCATCGGAGCCTTGGCCTACTTTGTAACCAAGCTCATCCCTGGTGAAGACGAGGTTGTCAAGTACGAGCCCCTTTATCTCGACGAACAACTTATCCAGCAATCTCCTTCTATCGCTCTCGGAAATGCTAAAAAAGAACTCTTGCACTTGGGGAACTATGCAGCCAAAGCTTTCGACCTCTCTTATACCTATATCATCGGTTTGGATGAAAAGGTAGCTGAAAAAGGGCACAAGACAGAGGAAGCCATCAACACCATCGATGAAAAACTCACTCGTTACCTCATCAGACTCTCAAGCGAATCCTTGAGCCAAAAGGAAAGCGAAGTGTTGACTAACATTCTGGATTCATCTCGTGATTTGGAACGGATTGGGGACCACGCAGAAGGCTTGCTCAACCTAACAGACTACCTCCAACGCAAAGATGTTCATTTTTCTGAAGCTGCTCTAGAGGAATTAGCTGATATCTATCAAAAAACTACTGCATTTATCAAAGATGCCCTTGATAGTGTGGAAAATAACGATATTGAAAAAGCTCAAAGTCTGATTGAACGCCATAAAGAAATCAACAATATGGAACGTGTTCTCAGAAAGACCCACATCAAACGCCTTAACAAGGGTGAGTGTTCAACACAAGCTGGGGTCAACTTTATCGACATCATTTCCCACTACACTCGTGTATCTGACCACGCTATGAACTTGGCTGAAAAGGTCATCGCTGAACAAATCTAATGACCAAAAAGCTATCCTGAATGGGATGGCTTTTTTCGTCTCCTAATCAAGCATGTCTTTTCAACCATATAGAAAAATGCTTTGATCCACAATGGAATCAAAGCATTTTAAAGAGTTCACCAAACATGATAGCAGAGACTGCAGTGCCCCTGTACTTGGCCTCTTCTCTTTTGATAAAGCGCGCCAAGTTGATCAATTCAGGTGCTGGGTGTTTGGGATTAGTGAGCAATTCACGATTGACAAGTCCTGAGAGTCGGACTGCTAGTAATTGCTCATTTGTAGTAGGTAGTTTTTTAGCAGTCTCTAGGAGAGCAGCAACTAAATCTTCACTCAAGCCCTGACGAGCATGGTTATAGAGATCTTTTATAAGGCTTTCTAGGTTTGGTTCTGCCATCCCGACCACCTTCCCTTATGCTTAATAATTTTTAATCAAATCAACCGTTGAACGATCCAATTTTTTCACCAAGGCTTGCAAGAAGGCTTGAGCTTCTAGGAAGTCATCCATCGCGTAGAGAGTTTGGTGAGAATGGATATAACGAGCGCAGACACCGATGGTTGTAGATGGGACACCACCATTTTTCAGATGAGCTGCTCCAGCGTCTGTTCCGCCTTTACCACAGTAGTATTGGTACTTGATGCCCGCTTCTTCAGCCGTTGTCAAAAGGAAATCCTTCATCCCTGGGAGAAGCAAGTGACCTGGATCATAGAAACGAATCAAGGTTCCATCCCCAATCTTACCTTGGCCACCGTAAACATCACCAGCAGGTGAGCAGTCAACTGCGAGAAAGACTTCTGGGTCAAACTTAGTTGTAGAAGTATGAGCACCACGAAGACCGACCTCTTCTTGGACGTTAGAACCAAGATAGAGCTCATTTCCCAGTTTTTGACCTGACAAGGCTTTAGCTAGTTCGCTAACCATAAGAACACCGTAGCGGTTGTCCCAAGCTTTAGAGATGATATTTTTTTCATTGGCTGTCAAGATAGCTGTACTATCAGGGACAATCGTGTCACCCGGACGGATGCCAAAACTTTCTGCTTCAGCCTTGTCCGCAAACCCACCATCAAAAATGATATCAGAGATAGCTGGCATGGTTGGTCCACCTGTTCCACGTGTCAAATGTGGAGGGACAGAACCTGAGATCACAGGAATTTCACGACCGTCACGAGTAAAGAGTTTAAAGCGTTGGCTGCTGACCACCATAGGGTTCCAGCCACCGATTTCAACCACACGGAAAGTACCATCTGGCTTAATCTCGCTGACCATAAAACCAACTTCATCCATGTGAGAAGCGACCAAAACACGCGGCGCATCGGCAGCTTCTGAATGCTTGATACCGAAAATACCACCCAAGCCATCTGTCACCACTTCATCCACGTGCGGTGTCAACTTATCACGAAGATAGACACGGACAGGTGCTTCATGACCTGAGATCGCAGCAAGTTCTGTTACTTCTTTGATTTTTGAAAATAATGTTGTCATATCAGTTCCTTCTTTCTGTCCTCCATTTTACCACTTTTTATAGGAGAAGGATAGTGGGAAGGTGGATTGGGTTTTACAAGTTTACCCTATAAAAGAGGGAACTAGCACTTATTTCAGGAAGTTTTCCTTATTTTTACATTAAATTGTCAGAATATTTATTGACAGATTAAAGAAATCATGCTACATTATCTCCAAGGGTATTTTTATACCAAATCTACAGGAAAGGACGGGGCATGAAACTCTCTCATATTTTAACAGGCTTACTTCTACTCCTAGTCTTTCTCTCCATTACCATTGGAACCAGTGATTTTTCTTGGGAAAAATTCTTTGCTTTTGACCAACAGACTTGGCTTCTCTTTCAAGAGTCGCGTCTTCCAAGAACCATCAGTATTCTCCTTGCAGCGTCTAGTATGAGTATGGCGGGACTACTCATGCAGACCATCACCCAAAATCAGTTTGCTGCTCCGAGTACAGTCGGAACAACCGAAGCCGCTAAACTGGGAATGGTGTTAAGCCTCTTTGTCTTTCCGTCTGCGAGTCTGACCCAAAAGATGCTCTTTGCTTTTGGATCATCCATTTTATTTACCCTCTTCTTCCTGGCCTTTATGACTATTTTTTCTATAAAGGAAAGGTGGATGTTGCCTCTGATCGGGATCATCTATAGTGGGATTATTGGGTCTATCACAGAAGTTATCGCCTATCGTTTCAATCTGGTTCAGAGTATGACGGCCTGGACCCAGGGCTCCTTCTCCATGATTCAGACCCATCAGTATGAGTGGCTTTTCTTAGGCCTCATCATCCTGATAGCCGTTTGGAAATCATCCCAAACCTTCACCATCATGAATCTAGGCAAGGAAGCCAGTGAGAGTTTGGGCATTTCTTACTCCCTACTTGAAAAGCTGGCCCTCTTTCTAGTGGCGCTAACGACAAGTGTCACCATGATTACCGTGGGTGCCTTGCCATTTCTCGGGGTCATCGTTCCCAATCTTGTCCGCAAGCGCTATGGAGATAATCTGAGTCAAACCAAACTCGTCGTCGCACTGGTCGGTGCCAATCTGGTCCTAGCCTGCGACATCCTCTCTCGTGTCTTGATTCGGCCCTATGAGCTGTCTGTCAGTCTCTTGCTAGGAATCATCGGTAGCCTCGTCTTTATCCTACTTCTATGGAGAGGGGGACAAAAAGATGCAGTTTAAAAGCAAACATACCAAGCTCTTTTGCCTTCTCATTATTCTGGCCATCGGAGCTTGTCTCCTCTACTTTTGGCCCATCACCCAGCTGTCTGCCTTTGCCTGGAAGCTGCGTTCCCAAAAAATCATCGTTTATCTCTTGGTAGCCATCGCGACAGGGATTTCGACCATTAGTTTTCAAACCCTGATGGAAAATCGCTTCCTGACGCCAAGTATTTTGGGAATCGAATCCTTCTATGTCTTGCTACAAACCCTGCTACTGATATTTGAAAGCAAATTTCTACAGCTTGGGAAGTCGCCTGTCTTAGATTTTCTAGTCTTGCTTCTGCTTCAATCTCTCTTCTTTCTCGCCTTACAAGGCTACTTGAAGACGCTGATGAAGCAAGATCTGGTCTTCATCTTGCTAATCTGCCTAGCCCTCGGAAGTCTCTTTCGAAATATCAGTACCTTCCTTCAGGTCCTGATGGATCCAAATGAATACGATAAACTACAAAACAGTCTCTTTGCTTCCTTTCAGCATCTCAACACTTCCATCCTAGCCGTCGGTTCTTTGATCATCCTCGCCTTGACAATCTTTTTCTTCCGAAAAGTAGTCATTCTGGATGTCTTGCACCTGCAAAGAGAAACAGCTCAGATATTGGGACTCGATATTGAAAAAGAACAGAGAGAACTCCTCTGGGGTATCGTGCTTTTGACCTCAACAGCCACTGCCTTGGTAGGGCCTATGGCATTCTTCGGCTTTATGCTGGCCAACCTCACCTACCTAATCGTCAAAGATTATCGGCACAAGTTGCTCTTTATCGTAGCCATTCTGATTGGATTTATTAGTTTGACCTTAGGGCAAGCCCTCATCGAACGAGTCTTTGCACTAGAAATTCGCATCAGTATGATCATCGAGAGTGTGGGTGGCTTCTTATTCTTTATCTTACTTTACAGGAGGGCGCGTCGGTGAAACTGGAAAACATTGACAAATCCATTCAAAAACAGGATATTTTGCAAGACATTTCCCTTGAAGTCAGTCCTCAGAAACTGACAGCTTTCATTGGGCCAAATGGTGCCGGAAAATCAACTCTCCTCTCCATTATGAGCAGACTGACCAAGAAGGATCAGGGAATTCTCAGTATCAAAGGCCGTGAAATCGAGAGTTGGAATTCGCAAGAACTAGCTAAAGAACTGACTATCCTAAAGCAGAAGATCAATTACCAAGCCAAATTGACCGTTGAAGAACTGGTCAGCTTTGGACGTTTTCCCTACAGCCATGGTCGACTGAAGGCAGAAGACTGGGAAAAAATCCGAGAAACTCTGGACTATCTGGAACTGACCAACTTAAAAGACCGCTATATCGATAGCCTGTCTGGTGGACAGTTGCAACGTGTCTTTATCGCTATGGTACTAGCTCAGGATACAGACTTTATCTTGCTAGACGAACCGCTCAACAATCTCGATATCAAGCAAAGTGTCAGCATGATGCAGATTCTTCGACGACTGGTGGAAGAACTCGGTAAGACCATTATCATCGTCCTCCACGATATCAACATGGCCAGCCAGTATGCGGATGAAATTGTTGCCTTTAAAGACGGCCAAGTCTTTTGCAAGGGAACGACTGCTCAAATCATGCAGGCTGACCTGCTCAGTCAACTTTATGAGATTCCCATCACGCTGGCTGATATCAATGGCAAAAAGATCTGTATCTATAGCTAGCTATTCTGAACTCATGTTAGAGAACCCACTGTCTCTTAGCTAACAAGCCTATCTAAGAGACTCCCTAGATCGTTATCACATTTTAAAAAGGAGAAATCATGAAAACATCCCTTAAACTTTATCTTACTGCCCTAGTGGCTAGCTTCTTGCTCTTACTTGGTGCATGTAGTACAAATGCAAACTCAAGCACTAGCCAGACAGAGACAAGTAGCTCTGCTCCAACAGAGGTAACCATTAAAAGTTCACTAGATGAGGTCAAACTTTCAAAGGTTCCTGAAAAGATTGTGACCTTTGACCTCGGTGCTGCGGATACTATTCGCGCTTTAGGTTTTGAAAAGAATATCGTCGGAATGCCTACAAAAACTGTTCCGACTTACCTAAAAGATCTTGCGGGAAATGTCAACAATGTGGGTTCCATGGTTGAGCCAGACCTAGAAGCCATTGCTGCTCTTGAACCAGACCTAATTATCGCTTCACCACGTACCCAAAAATTCGTAGACAAATTCAAAGAAATCGCTCCAACCGTCCTCTTTGAAACAGGAAAAGAAGACTACTGGACTTCAACTAAAACCAACATCCAATCATTAGCTGCTGCCTTTGGCGAAACTGGTACACAGAAAGCCAAGGAAGAATCAGCTAACCTAGACAAGAGCATCCAAGAAGTCGCTACTAAAAACGAAAGTTCTGACAAAAAAGCCCTTGCTATCCTCCTTAACGAAGGAAAAATGGCTGCCTTTGGTGCCCAATCTCGTTTCTCTTTCTTGTACCAAACCTTAAAATTCAAGCCAACTGACACCAAATTTGAAGACTCACGCCATGGTCAGGAAGTCAGCTTTGAAAGTGTGAAAGAAATCAATCCTGACATCCTCTTTGTCATCAACCGTACCCTTGCCATTGGTGGGGACAACTCTAGCAACGATGGCGTCCTAGAAAATGCCCTCATCGCTGAAACTCCTGCTGCTAAAAATGGTAAAATTATCCAACTAACACCAGACCTCTGGTATCTAAGCGGTGGCGGTCTTGAATCAACTAAACTCATGATTGAAGACGCTCAAAAAGCTTTGAAATAAGCAAGAAAACCCAACATCAGGTGATGTTGGGTTATTTTTTTTCTTGATTTCGTTTGAGTGAAAAGTGATCTGGCACAGGATCCTTGCCTATTTTCGACCAAGGATGGCATCGGAAAATTCGAGCCAAGCCCATCAGAACACCCTTGAAACCATGCTTTTCAATGGCTTGGATCATGTAGTTGGAACAAGTCGGCTCAAAGCGACAAGAGGGTGGAAAGGCTGGTGAGATAAAACGTTGGTAAAAGCGTATTGGCGCTATTAAGATTCGTTTCATTATTTCTTGGTTACAGCCATAGTGTGTAGTTGGCTGATTTCTTTTTTATTAAGGCGACGGGATTCTCCTGGACGAAGACCTGTCAAGTCTAAGTGTCCAAAACGTGTCCGAGACAACTTATCCACTTGAAGACCGACGGCTTCAAACATCTTTTTAACCTGATGGTTGCGTCCTTCATGGATAGTCAACTGCACTACTGAGCGATTTTTTACTGGATCCACTTTGAGAATCTCATAGACAGCAGGCTTGGTTTTCTTGCCATCAATCTCAAGGCCACGGGTCAAGGGGCGGAGATTGTCCTTATTAGCCACACCTTTAACACGCGCGACATAGACCTTGTCAATCTCATTACGGGGGTGAATCATCTCGTCTGTAAAGTCCCCATCATTGGTTAAAATCAAGACACCTGATGTATCCCAGTCCAAACGTCCAACTGGGTAAATGCGTTCTTTTACATTTGGCAAGAGATCCACAACAGTCTTGCGGCCCTTGTCATCTGTCACACTGGAAATCACTCCACGTGGTTTGTTAAGCAGATAGTAGACCTTTTCTTCGTTGTAGATAGGTTGGCCTTCTACTTCGACCTTGTCACCTGCCTTGATAGTCGTCGCTAGTTCATGTACCACTTGACCGTTAACCGTCACCAAGCCTTGCTTGATCAGCTCTTCTGCTTTTCTCCTACTGGCCACACCTGCGTGGGCAATATATTTATTGATTCTCATCTTCTTCTATCCTTTCACCAAATAATTGTCTTTCTTGGGCTTGAATCTCAAGCTCATCAATCACTGGTAATTCTTCCAAATGGTTAATTCCCATGTAATCTAGGAAATAATCCGTAGTCACATAGAGGTTGGGGCGGCCCAACACTTCTTTTTTTCCGTCTTCCTTGATTAGGTCAAAAGCCTGCAACTTTGCCAAGGCCCCACTCGAGTTGACTCCACGGATAGCATCGATTTCTATCCGCGTGATGGGTTGCTTGTAGGCAATGATAGACAAGGTCTCAAGGGCCGCCCGAGATAAACTCTGGTTAATGGGCGCCTTGGAGTATTCCTTTAAAATCGCTGCAAATTGAGGCTTGGTCACCAATCTGTAAGCTCCCCCTGTCTCAATCAGGGACAAACTCGACTCTTGGTCTTTTTCATACTTTTGGGCTAATTTTTCTAAACTCTGTTGGATACCTGTCGGGGGAAGCGATAGGAGTTCAGCCAACTGACGGACTCGAATCCCATCTTCACCTGCTACAAACAAGAGCGCTTCTATTTCTGCTAAAGTACTCATCTTTCCTCTCTATCAAGTCTAGCTTTGTGCCTCTTGACTTTCTTCCTTCTTTTCCATGAGATAGATATCTCCGAAACTCTCCTCTTGAACGAGGATCAGTTCCTGGGTTTTGATTAACTCTAAGGTCGCCAAAAAGAGGGTAATGACCTCTTGGACATTCTGGGCTTCCTTGAACAAATCTTGCAAGCGCAACTGTTCTCGTCCAGTCAAGGACTCTTTTACGATGACCATCATATCCTCAATCTTATACTCATCCCGCAAGATGGTCGTGTGATTCTGAGCGAATTCCTCTTTTTTCTTGGCTAGAATATTTGAAAAAGCCAAAAAGAGGTCAATGGTCGTCTTGTCATGCACAAGCTCCGCATCCTCGTAAATCAACTCTGTCGGCGCTTTGGAATAGTACTGGGCCCGATCTCGGTGCTTAGCCTCCAAGTGCTCACCCAAGAGCTTGAACTTGCGGTATTCTTCGATTTGGGAGAGAAGGTCCTGCTCCAGATCATCCTCCAAATCTGTCACTTCTGCTACCTTTGGAAGAAGCTTGCGACTCTTGATCAGCATCAGCTGACTAGCCATGACCATATACTCGCCCGTCACTTCCAGACGCATGACCTGCAAGGTTGAGACATAGGCTAGATACTGTTCGATAACTTCCGTAATGGGCACATCGTAGATATCCATCTGGTACTTAGAAACCAGGTGCAAGAGCAGGTCCAGGGGCCCTTCAAAATCTTTTAATTTAATATCCATTATCTATATTTTTCTAAGGTCAGGACTGTTTTTAATCCTAGTTTTTTTGCAATTTCGTACAAATCGACCTTGTTTTCTATTTGTCTTAGAATGAACTGTTCCCGCAAGGCTTGAGCGGATAAGGCTGGAAAACCTTTCTCCTTGACAAAGGACTCCAGCTGACGAAAGGCCCACTGACGAGAATAGGCTTTCCCTCCCCTTTCAAAGAGATAGGTCTGCCCCATCAAGGGTTCTAGCTCTGGAATCAAGGTCGTGGGTATGGTGACAATCCTCTGTTGGGAAGCCTTGTTAATTCGCAACACCTGAAAATCCAGATTGATATCTGCAACTTTAAGAGCTAAAATCTCGCTTGGCAAGAGTCCTATTTCCAAGATAAGAAGCGCCAGCAAGCGTCCCTCTGGATAATTACTTTCCTGCCAAAAAGACTCTAGGTCTAACAGTTCTGGCTTTTCAGTCTGCTTTTCAGCTTGTTTGGCTAATTCCAGACGGTAAAAGCTGTCCACTTCTCCTTTTTGATAGAGAAAGTAGAGAAATTGATTACAGGCCGAAAGTTTTCGCTTCTGGGCGCTGATTTTTAGATTGGCTAGCTGGGCTTGGTAAATCTTGAGACTGGTCTCAGAGATCCGCTCCCCTACCATATCTAAAAATTGCTCCAGATCATACCTGTAAGACTGCTTTGAATTGGTAGACAAGCCCTGCTTTTTCTCTAAAAAGGCTGAAATCCTATCTCTCATTTGCATCGAATCTCATATTCCTTACTAAAGTCATGTAAGAGAGCATTAACGGCCTTGAGGATGGACTTGCGCGTGATGATTCCTTGGAAAATTCCTTCATCATCTACCACTGGCAAGAAGGGTTCATCCACCAGTTTATGGAGGACTTCAGTGATGTTATAGTCTGGAGCGACGACTGCCACATCTGTCTTGGTCATATTGACGATGTCTGTCGTTGCCATCTGCTCATCCGTCAAACCTTGCTCCATCTGATAAGCCAAAATGTCTCTCAGCCCAATGGTTCCAACAAAGCGTTTGTCAAAGGTCACAACAGGGATACGGGTATAGGTGATTTGGCTCAACACTAAAATCGCATGATCAGCATTATGGGTATCAATCAAGGCTGCTAGATTCTCAGCGGGGGTAAGAAAAGTCTCTTCCTGCTCCAGTAAAAATGCTTCAAATTCCTTGGCAATCATCGAGCAAACTCCTTGGACAAGCCTGGATAAACCTCATGATCACGTGTCAAAAAGTCTACTTTAAAATAGCTGTCATCAATCTCCACACGGGCATAGAGACATTCTCTGATGGTTCCTCGTGGTTGGCTGATGGAGCCTGGATTGAGAAAGAGCGTTTTGCCTTCCATCCAAGCATTTGGTACATGCAAGTGACCGTAGAGACAGATATCGGCATCTTCTTCCTGAGCCCAGTAGTCCAACTTTTGAAAGTTGAAATTGATATCAAACAAGTGTCCATGGGTCTGGATGATTTTGGTCGGACCAAGTCGAGTCACCAAACGTTCTGGATAACCAGCATAAAAGTCCATGTTGCCTTTGACGACATGGATGCCTTCCCAGAGCGGAGAGTCTGGACGGAGTTCAGAGTCACCATCGTGAAAAATGGCATCGACTTTCCCCAGATAGCGATCACGAATTTCTTCCACAATCAAGCTATCGCCATGGGAATCACTCATTACAATGATGGTTTGCTTTGCCATGATGGAAATACCTCCAAAAGTTTCTTAACGGCTAAGGCGCGGTGAGATTGGCTATTTTTTTCTTCAAGGGTTAATTCAGCTGCTGACTTACCTGTCTCTCCCACAAGGAAGAGCGGATCATAACCAAAACCATTCTCCCCCTTGGGTTCAAAGTTAATATAACCTGGCCAGTCAGCTTCAACCACCAAGCTTTCCTTGTTTGGACTAGCTACGACTAGGGTTGTGTGGAATTGAGCCGAACGGTCCTTGAGGTCAAAGACCATGGCCAATTCGTGCAAGAGTTTGGCATTGTTTTCACGGTCAGTTGCTCCCACACCAGCAAAACGGGCTGACCAGACACCTGGCAAGCCACCGAGGACATCTACTTTGAGACCAGAATCATCTGCCAAAACCATCTTGCCTGTTAATTGGGAAATAGTTTCTGCTTTAAGTCGAGCATTTTCTTCAAAGGTCATACCAGTTTCGGCTACTTCAGGCAGATCTGGATAGTCATTGAGATTTTCCACGTCGTAGCCTAACTTGTCAAAGATAGCTCGGAATTCCTTGGTCTTGCCTTCGTTACGAGTCGCAATGAGCAGAGTTTCTCTAACCTTGCTAGTTTCAAAGAAGGCTTCTACATCGACTCCTTCTTTAGGCAATTCAACATGCAAAAGCTTTCCATTTTCAACCAAGAGCAGAGCTCCCTGACGTTGGATGACTTCTAGATTGTGGCCTGCTTCGGCATTTAAAATCTCAACGATAAAGGAGAGCAGACGAAAGTTAGAAGACCAGCGCATCACTGTTATCGTAATCGGAAAGCCATTTTCCTCGTCACGAAAAATCCGCGCTAAATCTATAAAATCAAGCTCAAGAGGATCTTTGATAAGGCTATAGATGCCTCCGTAGACATCCCAGACACCGACATACCAGTCCTGGTCATCCTTGTATTCGTAAATTTTGTTTGTCATAAAGTTACATGCTCCACATGAATCTCTTTTTCCAGCCATTCTGCTCCAATTTGGGCAAAACTTTGGCTATTGGCTGTTGTGTAAAAACGATGTTGAAGAGGTCCCGCATCTCGGCTACGATTGATTTCAAAATAGTTAAGCAAAACCGAGATATCTCGT
This sequence comes from Streptococcus oralis subsp. dentisani, assembly GCF_007475365.1. Taxonomy (NCBI): domain Bacteria; kingdom Bacillati; phylum Bacillota; class Bacilli; order Lactobacillales; family Streptococcaceae; genus Streptococcus; species Streptococcus oralis. The sequence continues at coordinate 1,093,935 of NZ_CP034442.1, forward strand.
ACACACTCTGCACCACTATCGATCAGCTGAACCTTTGGTCCCATGACATTCTGGATAATAGGGCGAAGGAGCGGATAATGGGTACAACCCAGAATCAAGCTATCCACCTTGCCGACCAAGGGACGCAGGGTTTCATAAACCACTTTCTTGGTTACACTGGTTGACAGGGCACCAGACTCCACCAAGGGAGCAAACTTGGGACAGGCCAAACTCTCCACCTGTAAGTCCGGATCCAGATCATGGATTTTTTGACGATAGATGTCTGATTGGACCGTCATGGGTGTTCCAATGACCCCGATTTTCCCACCTTGACTGGACTTGATAGCTGCCGAAGCTCCTGGCAAAATCACGCCTAAGACAGGAATATCTAGTTGGGCCTTGATTTCTTCCCAGACGACCGCAGTCGCAGTGTTGCAAGCAATGACAATCATCTTGACATCCTTGGTCAAGAGAAAGTTGACCAACTGCCAAGTATATTCACGGATTTGCTCAGCAGGACGGGGACCATAGGGCGCCCGTGCCGAATCTCCAATATAGACGATTTCTTCATGGGGAAGCTGGCGCATGAGCTCACGAACAACGGTTAAGCCACCAACACCCGAATCCAAAAAACCAATTGGTCGATTATCCATACAGTCTTCTTTCTAGTCTTTTTTCTGATTGATAGTTCATCATGATTACTCGTCCTAAATGAACGGATAGACAGCTTGATAAAATGTCAACTGCCTCTCTTTTAATCATAATCAAATATCAATAGAATGCAAGGAAAAAGTCTTATCCTTGAGAACTATTGAACATAGTGAGAAGTCTGGAACTTTCATCCCAGACTTTTCCTATTTATTTCTTTTTATTGTTAGCAAGGGCTGCTTTTTGTTGGCGGATAATTTGGTGGTAAACTTGTTGTACCTTGGCTTCGCTTGGTTTTTGACCATTTGCACTCAAGAGAGCACGAACTGCCTCAGCGTTCAAACGTGGGTTGTCCGCAAATTCTTTTTCGATTTGCTTACGAACCAAGTACATCCCTCCAAGAGCTCCTCCTAGAAAAGCTAGCACAATCAAGACAATTGCTAAAAGTAAATCCATTCTTTTTCTCCTGTTTCTTTTTGAGTCTTCTATATTATACCATAAAGTGACTTTCCTGACTAGTTTGTTTTACGCTTTCAAGAAGGGCAATAGGCGACAAAAAAGGAGCTCCTCATTTCGATGAAAGAGAGCTCCTTGCTGCGTTTAATTTACATAAATAGCCAGTGTTTGATAAGGTTTTAGAAGAATTGTTTCTGATACTTCTACATCTTCATAGTTAGAAAGCAAAATTTGTCCATTTTGGTAGACCACTGGCAAGTCGATTTCCACTTCTGTGGCATAAAAGTTATTGAGGACCAGTAATTTTTCATCCTCATACTGACGTTCAAAGGCATAGACTTGCTTACTGTCTTCAAAAGCTGGTTTGTAGCTTCCTTCTGAGATAATCGGCATTTCCTTACGAAGTCGAATCAAGTTTTGGTAGAAGGCGAAAATTGGGCCTTGGATTTCATTTTCTACGTTGATGTGAGGGTAGGATTTTCCTGCCTTCAGCCAAGGAGTTCCTTTTGTAAAACCTGCATTTTCCGAAGCATCCCACTGCATAGGAGTTCGTGAGTTATCACGAGACTTAGCCTGAATAATCTGGAAGGCTTCTTCCTGACTTTTCCCTTCTTTTAAGAGCATCTGGTAAGCATTAAGCGACTCTACATCCACATAATCATCCATCGAATCATAATCAGGGTCAACCATCCCGATTTCCTCGCCCATGTAGATATAAGGTGTCCCACGTGACAGGTGAATGCTGGCAGCCAGCATGGTCGCCCCTTCATTACGGAAGTTTTGAATATCAATAAAACGGTTCAAGGCACGTGGTTGGTCGTGATTGTTCCAAAAGAGGGCGCTCCAGCCGTTTTTGTCACTCATTTCCTTGCCCCAGCTATGGTAAAGACCTTTCAACTCTTCGAAATCAAAGGGAGCTAAAGTCCACTTCTGCCCATCCTTGTAGTCCACCTTGAGATGATGGAAATTAAAGGTCATGGATAATTCCTGACGTTCAGGTGACGAATAGAGGACACAGTTTTCCATGGTTGTCGAGGACATTTCCCCAACTGTCATAAAGCTATCGTCTGATCCAAAAGTGGCTTGATTCATCATGCGCAAATAGTCATGAACAATGGGCTTGTCTGTGTAAGCTGGCTTTCCTTCATTTTCAGGACAATCCACTAAAACCTCATCCTTGCCGATTAAGTTAATCACATCAAATCGGAAACCTTTGACCCCCTTGTCTCGCCAGAAATTAACAACCTTGAAAAGCTCCTTGCGGACATTGGGATTGCGCCAATTAAGGTCAGCCTGGGTCTCATCAAAGAGATGGAGGTAATATTTCCCTGTATCCCCGAAAGGTGCCCAGGCAGAGCCGCCAAACTTAGACTGCCAGTCTGTCGGTTGGTCTTGGATGAAGAAAAAGTCTTGGTAGTACTGGTCGCCAGCTAGGGCTTTCTGAAACCATTCGTGTTCTGTCGAACAATGATTGAGCACCATATCCAGCATAAAGTCAATCTTGTGTTCTTTACCGACACGCACCATCTCCTCAAAATCAGCCATATCACCAAAAAGAGGATCTACTGCCATATAATCTGAAATATCGTAGCCATTATCCCGTTGGGGGCTTGGATAGAACGGATTGAGCCAGACCATATCAACGCCCAGTTTGGCTAGATAGGGAATTTTTTCGATAATCCCACGGAAATCCCCAATACCATTTCCAGTGGTGTCTTTGTATGATTTTGGATAGATTTGATAGACTACTTTTCCTTTATCAAGTGCCATCTGTTTCTCCTTTTCTGATAAAAGGGAGGAACTTATGTTCCTTCCCTGTTTGTGTTATTTTAATTAGATTCGTGTAGCGACCATGAGAGCTTCCCCAGCTTGGATAGTTGTTGGATAAGTTCCAGTGATGGTCGCTGTATAAGCATCTTGATTGGTGATGATAACAGGAGTTTCTGTCACGAAACCTGCAGCCTTAATGACATCCATATCAAAATGAATCAGTTTCTGACCAACTGTGACGTGGTCTCCTTGGGCTACAAGACTTTCAAAACCTTTGCCATCAAGACCTACTGTATCCATACCGATGTGGATGAGCAATTCTACCCCCTCATCAGAGACAATACCGATGGCATGCTTAGTAGGGAAAAGAACCGTCACTGTCCCATTGACTGGAGAAGTCAACTCGCCTTGGCTTGGTTCAATGACTAGACCTTGTCCCATGACACCTGATGCAAAAACAGGATCCGTCGCTTGACTCAATTCTTTCACTTGACCAGCAAGTGGGCTGACAATCTCTACTGGAGCAAGGGTTACTGGTTCATGAGTCACAAATTCCGCTTCTTCTTGGGCAACGAATTCTGCTTGCAAGGCTGTATCATCTTCTGTTTTTGTAAAGAAGCCTGCCTTACGGAAGAAGAAAGTCAAGAGCATTGGAACAACAATAGCAACTAACATAGTTCCTGCAAACGGCAGCATGTATTGAGGTTGAATAGAGAGGATACCCGGCAAACCACCGATACCGATAGAAGCCGCCGTTACATTGAAAGTAACGGACAACATGCCCGCAAGGGCTGAACCGATCATCCCAGCTACAAATGGATAGATGTATTTGACATTGACCCCAAAGAGGGCTGGTTCTGTAACACCGAGATAGGCTGAAATGGTTGCAGGAAGTGAAATTTGAGCCTCACGCTCATCATGACGATGCATGAAATAATAGGCAAATACGGCTGAACCTTGGGCAATGTTTGAAAGAGCAATCATTGGCCAGAGGGCAGTTCCACCAGCATCCGCAATCAATTGTGTATCGATGGCATTGGTCATGTGGTGCAGACCTGTGATGACAAATGGAGCATAGAGGGCACCAAAAATCGCACCGAAGAGCCATTTAACTGGACCAGTCAAACCTGCCAAGACAACTGCGGAGAGGCCTTGCCCAATTGTCCAACCGATTGGTCCCAAGACAGTATGAGCCAAAATCAAAGCTGGAATCAATGACAAGAAAGGTACAAAAATCATCGAAATGACTTCTGGGATATGCTTGTGCCAGAAAATTTCAAGATAAGACAGACTCAAGCCTGCAAGCAAGGCTGGGATAACTTGAGCCTGGTAACCGATACGATTAACAGTAAAGTAGCCAAAATTCCAAACCCAGTTTGTAGCAATATCTGATGCAGGTGTTGAGGCAACTGCATAGGCATTGAGCAACTGAGGTGAAACCAAACAGATCCCGAGAACAATTCCCAAAATTTGACTGGTTCCCATCTTACGAGAAACAGACCAGGTAATCCCTACTGGTAAGAACTGGAAGATAGCTTCACCAGGCAACCAGAGGAAGTGATTGACACCTGACCAAAACTGAGAGGATTCTGTGATGGTCTTGCCATCCAACATCGACCAATGAACACCTTCCAAGACATTACGGAAACCGAGGATCAATCCTCCGACAATCAAGGCTGGAATAATCGGTGTAAAAATCTCCGCCAGAGTGGTCATGACACGTTGGACCAGGTTTTGATTGCTCTTGGCTGCCGACTTGGCTGCTTCTTTGGAAACACCCTCAATGCCTGAAACAACTGTAAAATCATTATAAAAAATCGGCACGTCATTTCCAATGATTACCTGAAATTGACCCGCATTTGTAAAGGTCCCTTTGACGGCTGGAATCGACTCGATGACCTTGACATTGGCCTTCTTTTCGTCTCCGAGAACAAAGCGCATCCGTGTCGCACAGTGAGTTACGGCAGTGACATTCTCCTTACCTCCGATCGCCTGAAGCAGATCCTTGGCTTCTTGTTCAAATTTTCCCATTTGATTCTCCTTATACTTGTCAAAGCAAGTTTGACTTGATAGCTCTATTGTAAACGATACCAAACTTGTAGGCAACTTGTTTGTTGAAAAAAGAGGATCTTTTTGTAATTTTTTTGGCACTTGTATGGTAAAATAGATACAGCTGTCCGTCAAACTAGACTAAAAACCCATTTAAGGAAGTAAAATGAAGAAATACCAACAACTATTTAAGCAAATCCAAGAAACCATTCAAAACGAGACTTACGCTATCGGAGATTTTCTTCCTAGCGAGCACGAACTCATGAAGCAGTATCATGTGAGCCGTGACACCGTCCGAAAAGCTCTGTCCCTACTCCAAGAGAAAGGATTAATCAAAAAGATAAGGGGACAAGGTTCTCAAGTCGTCAAAGAAGAAACGGTCAATTTCCCTGTCTCTAACCTAACCAGCTACCAAGAACTGGTCCAGGAACTTGGACTTCGCTCGAAAACCAATGTCGTCAGTCTGGACAAGATCATTATCGATAAAAAATCCTCACTGATAACTGGTTTTCCTGAGTTTCGTATGGTTTGGAAGGTGGTCCGCCAGCGTGTGGTGGATGACCTAGTATCCGTTCTAGATACGGACTATCTGGATATGGAACTGATCCCAAATCTCACTCGCCAAATTGCTGAGCAGTCTATCTATTCTTATATAGAAGACGATCTCAAACTCCTTATTGATTATGCTCAGAAGGAAATTACCATTGACCACACCAGTGACCGAGACAAGATTCTCATGGATATTGGCAAAGACCCTTATGTCGTTTCAATCAAGTCAAAAGTCTATCTCCAAGACGGTCGCCAATTTCAGTTCACCAAAAGTCGCCATAAATTAGAAAAATTTCACTTTGTTGACTTCGCCAAAAGAAATCCGAAATAAACACTTACAGTTGGGGATACTCTCAACTGTTTTTTAGTAGTAAATAAAGGAGTTGATAGTTGGAAAAGAGAGACTGCTTGCTACTTATTCTACTATTTTAAGAAAAAACAACAGCAAATATGTATCTTATTAAAAAGCTCTTGACAAATGCTAAACGACCATTAGAATGGGAGGTGAGGAGATAAATAGAAACAAAATAAACGAAACTGCTTCATGTAATGTAAGCGATTTCAGATAAACAAAGGAGGGTTTTATGAAAAAACACTTTTGGGAGAAATCCTGTCGCTATAGCATCCGCAAGCTGACGGTTGGGACTGCTTCTGTTTTACTGGGAGCTATTTTTCTAATCAACCACACTGTAGCTGCAGACAGTGTTTGAGGTCAAGCAAACTGAACCAAGCTCTGTCGAAACTATCACTAAGCCTGATAGTGAACCCAAAGCAGATGAAGCTACTGAAACTACAAATCCGTCTCTAGCCGAGAATCCCGTAGTTCCCGAAAGCAAGCCAGCTAACGAGACTCAGACGACAAATAGTCAAGCTAGTGAAGAAGCCATTGTAGAAGCTAAAGAAAATAAGGAACCTGAAAAAGCAGATCAGCCGGTGACAAAGCAAGAAAACTATCAACTCAACTACGATCAACCAACAGCTCCCTCCTATGATGGATGGGAAAAACAAGCCCTTCCTGTCGGAAACGGAGAAATGGGAGCCAAGGTTTTCGGACTCATTGGGGAAGAGAGAATCCAGTACAACGAAAAGACCCTCTGGTCAGGAGGACCACAACCCGATAGCACCGACTATAACGGAGGAAACTACAAGGAGCGCTACAAGGTCTTGGCTGAGATTCGTAAAGCCCTCGAAGCTGGTGACCGCCAAAAAGCAAAACAACTAGCTGAACAAAATCTAGTTGGACCAAACAACGCCCAGTATGGACGTTACCTAGCCTTTGGAGATATCTTTATGGTCTTTAATAACCAGAAAAAAGGACTAGATACTGTAACAGATTATCATCGTGGTTTGGATATCACTGAAGCCACTACGACAACTTCTTACACCCAAGATGGGACGACCTTCAAACGCGAAACTTTCTCCAGTTATCCTGATGATGTCACTGTGACCCACTTGACCAAAAAAGGAAACAAGACACTTGACTTTACCCTTTGGAATAGCCTGACAGAAGACTTGCTTGCTAATGGCAACTACTCTTGGGAATATTCCAACTATAAGAATGGTCATGTCACTACAGATGCAAACGGAATCCTTCTAAAGGGAACTGTCAAAGATAACGGCCTAAAATTTGCATCCTATCTAGGAATTAAAACGGACGGAAAAGTGACTGTTCAGGATGAGACTCTGACCGTTACAGGCGCAAGCTATGCAACCCTCTATCTCAGTGCCAAGACTAACTTTGCTCAGAATCCAAAAACCAACTATCGAAAAGACATTGACCTCGAAAAAACGGTTAAGGGTATTGTAGAAGCAGCTAAGGCCAAAGACTACGAAACACTTAAAAAGGACCATATCAAGGATTATCAAAGTCTCTTTAACCGCGTTAAACTAAATCTAGGCGGAAACAAGACTGCTCAAACGACAAAAGAGGCCCTTCAAGGCTATAACCCAGAAAAAGGGCAAAAATTGGAAGAACTCTTCTTCCAATACGGACGTTATTTACTCATCAGTTCGTCTCGTGATCGGACAGATGCCCTTCCTGCCAACCTACAAGGAGTCTGGAATGCCGTAGACAATCCACCTTGGAACGCTGACTACCACCTCAATGTCAACTTGCAAATGAACTATTGGCCAGCCTACATGAGCAACCTTGCTGAAACAGCCAAGCCAATGATCAATTACATTGACGACATGCGCTATTATGGTCGTATCGCTGCCAAAGAATACGCTGGCATCGAATCCAAAGACGGACAAGAAAATGGTTGGCTGGTCCACACTCAAGCAACTCCATTTGGCTGGACTACTCCTGGTTGGAATTACTATTGGGGTTGGTCGCCAGCTGCTAACGCTTGGATGATGCAGAATGTCTATGACTATTATAAGTTCACCAAGGATGAGACCTATCTCAAAGAAAAGATTTACCCAATGCTCAAGGAGACCACTAAGTTCTGGAACTCCTTCTTACACTATGACCAGGCCAGTGACCGTTGGGTGTCTTCTCCATCCTACTCACCAGAACACGGTACCATCACCATCGGAAACACCTTTGACCAGTCGCTAGTCTGGCAATTATTCCACGACTACATGGAAGTCGCCAACCATCTGAATGTCGACCAAGACTTAGTCACAGAGGTCAAGGCTAAATTTGACAAACTAAAACCACTTCACATCAATAAAGAAGGACGCATCAAGGAATGGTACGAAGAAGACAGCCCACAATTCACCAACGAAGGCATTGAAAACAACCACCGCCACGTTTCCCATCTAGTTGGGCTCTTCCCAGGTACACTCTTTAGCAAAGATCAAGCTGAATACCTAGAGGCTGCGCGTGCTACCCTCAACCACCGTGGAGATGGGGGTACTGGTTGGTCTAAGGCTAATAAAATCAACCTCTGGGCTCGTCTCTTAGACGGTAACCGCGCCCATCGTTTACTCGCCGAACAGCTCAAGTATTCAACCCTAGAAAACCTTTGGGATACCCACGCACCATTCCAAATCGATGGAAACTTTGGAGCAACCAGTGGGATGGCAGAAATGCTCCTGCAATCTCATACTGGCTATATTGCACCATTGCCAGCCCTTCCAGATGCTTGGAAAGACGGTCAGGTTTCTGGCTTGATTGCCCGTGGTAACTTTGAAGTCAGCATGAAGTGGAAAGATAAAAACCTTCAAAGCTTGTCCTTCCTTTCAAATGTCGGTGGAGATCTAGTTGTAGACTATCCAAATATCGAAGCCAGTCAGGTTAAGATCAATGGCAAACCAGTCAAGGCAACTATCCTCAAAGATGGCCGCATCCAACTGGCAACACAAAAAGGTGATGTCATTACCTTTGAACATTTCCCTGGTCGTGTAACCAGTCTGACAGCAGTTCGACAAAATGGAGTCACTGCCGAACTCACCTTCAACCAAGTAGAAGGCGCTACCCACTATGTCATCCAAAGACACATGAAAGACGCGTCTGGCCAAACCTCTGCAAGCAGAGAATTTGTAACCAATCAAACCCACTTTATTGACCGATCGCTGGATCCTCAACTCGCCTATACCTATACTGTCAAGGCGATGCTGGGCGAAGTTTCTACACAGGTATCCGAAAAGGCTAATGTCGAAACCTACAGCGAGTTGATGGATGACCGAGATAGCCGCATCCAGTACGGAGCTGCATTTGGAAACTGGGCAGACTCAGAATTATTTGGAGGAACAGAGAAATTTGCTGACCTTTCAAAAGGGGACTACACAGACCAAGACATCACTGCAACCATTCCTTTCACTGGCGTTGGTATTGAAATCTATGGACTGAAATCGTCCGAACTAGGTCTTGCCACTGCTAAAATTGATGGTAAAGAGGTCGACGAGCTTGACTTCCATACTGCTGGGGCAACTGAAAAAGGTAGTCTCATCGGTCGCTTTACAGGATTGTCTGACGGACCTCATACATTGACTCTTAGTGTTAAACGTGAGCACAAAGGACGTGGAAGTGAACGCTCGAAAATTTCATTAGATTACTTCAAGATCCTAGCAGGAACAGGTAATTCAATTGAAAAAATGGATGATCGCGACCCTCGTATCCAGTATGGTTCCCAGTTTAAAGACTGGTCTGACCCTGAACTCTACGGAGGTACCGAAAAATACGCTGACATCAACAACAGCGACTCTGGTACAGCTTCAGAAGCTCAAGCAACCATTTCCTTTACAGGAACGGGCATTCGTATCTATGGTTTGAAGAGCCTTGCGCTTGGACGAGCGCGTGTGACACTAGATGGCAAAGAAATGCCAAGTCTAGACTTCTACACTTCAGGTGCAACTGAAAAGAGGGCCTTTATTGGCGAATTTACAAATCTTACTGACGGTCCGCACACACTGACATTACAAGTTGACACAGATTCGCCAGAAGGTCGCAAGAAAATTTCTCTAGACTCCTTTGATATCATCAAAGCTCCAGCTGTTGGTTTAGATAGCCCTGGCATCGCGCCTCTTAAGGAAAATGACAAAACCATTTCCTTAAGCCTACCAGCTGGAGATTGGGAAGCCATCGCTGTGACCTTCCCTGGGGTCAAAGATCCTCTGGTTTTGCGCAAGGAAGATGAAACACATCTGGTTACAAGTGGAGAGCAAACCCTATTGGCTATCAAAGACAATCAAGTTCAAATCCCAATCCCTGAGGCTACTGATCGACAAACTGGAAAAGCGATTGAAGCTTATACCATTCAAGGAAATACCACAAGCAGTCCTGTCGTAGCCGTCTTTACTAAAAATGATGAGAAGAAAGTTGACGAGAGTCAGCCAACTACAAGCAAGGGGAACGAACCAGCTCCTACTGTTGAAAAACCTGAATATACCGAACCTATCGGAACCGCAGGTCAAGAAGAGCCACCTACAGTAGAAATTCCGGAGTATACCGACCCTATCGGAACTGCTGGGCAAGAGGAAGCTCCTACTATTGAAAAGTCTGAATACACCGAACCTATCGGAACCGCAGGTCAAGAGGAACCGCCTACAGTGACAATTCCTGAATACACCGAACCTATCGGAACCGCAGGTCAAGAGGAAGCTCCAATAGTAGAAAAACCTGAGTACACTGACCCTATCGGAACTAGTGGAGTTCAGGCCGCTCCAACCCTCATCCGACCTGAGTATCAGTTACGCACCTTGAAAGATAAAAAGACGGGTGTCGAAATTATCGGTGGAGTTGCCGACTTAGAAGGAATTTCTCACGTTTCTAGCCGACGTGTCCTAGCTCAAGAACTCTTTGGCAAGACCTATGATGCTTACGACCTACAGCTTAAAAATCCAACCGATCATAGCTTGCAGCCAAAAGGCTCTGTTCTGGTTCGCTTGCCTATTTCAGCTAGAGTAGAAAATATCTACTACATCACTCCGACCAAGGAGTTGCAAGCCCTTGATTTCACCGTTCGAGACGGAAAGGTAGAATTCATCACTAATCATTTCAGTACCTATGCTGTCGTCTATCAAGCTACTGGAACAACCTCTAACACAGAGGAAAAACCAAGTACTTCAGATACAGAAACCTTGGCACACGAGACTAAACAACTTTCAGCTAGTTCTAACCTTGCTAAAACTGGAAATCATTCTCCTAAAGAAGAACTTCCAGCAACAGGAGAAGCGTCCAACCCACTCCTCTTCTTAGCAGGCCTCAGCCTAGCCCTCACAGCCACTTTTATGTTAAAAGGGAGAAAGGATGACTCTAACTGACCTTTAAGCACGCAAAAACAGGATGAAGATCACCTTCATCCTGTTTTATTTTGTAATCAGAAATTATTTTTACAGTAGGTATAAAAAGGCTAGGGTCAAGAGACTTGCTAGAAGCCCAACTCCCCAAAAGAAGAAGTCAACTTTCCACTCGCTCCAAGGATTGCCCTTGCCTGAGAATCCTCCAAGCTCAAAATGATGATGCACAGGTGTCATACGGAAAATACGCTTCCCGCCACTAAGTTTGAAGTAGGTAACTTGCATCATAACAGAGCTTGTCTCAAAGACATAGATAATCCCAATCAGTAAAAGAGTCCATTCTTGGTGGAGGGCCATAGAGATTGCTGCCAGCATCCCACCTAAAGCCAAACTTCCCACATCACCCATGAAGACCTTGGCAGGCTTGTGATTAAAGACGAAGAAGCCTAACAAACCACCAATCATGGAAAGAATCACAAGTAGGATATCGAGTTGATTTTGCATATAAGCAATCACACCGTAGGCTGACAAGCTAATCACCACGGAAATACTCGCTAAGCCGTCAATCCCGTCAGTCAGATTCACCGCATTAGAAAAACCTACCAGCCAGAAAAGGGCAAAGAAGATATAGAAAATACCCAGATGAAGAGGATAGCCAAAGACTGAAAGCATGTCACCACCACGCTCATAAAAGAGGTAGAAAATCACTCCTCCAAGCAGCTGGAGAGCAAGTTTTTGCTTGGGATTCAAGCCCTCGTTGATCTTGCGAAAGACCTTGAGGAAATCATCCAAAAAACCTACCAAACCATACAAAACCAAGATAAACAAAATCATGCTAACATTGTTGGTCAATTGTTGGGTAAAGAGAGCGACAAGGAAACTCACAACTACTGCAACGATCAGGAAGACAAGACCTCCCATAGTTGGAGTCCCAGCTTTAGCTTGGTGTTGCTTGACATCCTCGTGCATCTGCTGACCTGTAATCTGTGCTTTTCGATAAAATCGGATAAAGGCTGGAATGCCGATCAGGGTCAATAGAAAGGCAAGAATTCCAGCACTAATGGAACTAATCATCTTAATCTCCTAAAGTTACTTTCAATTTTTTGATATCTTTGAGGGCAGTATTGGCACGGACACTTTGTTTCTTGACCGTTTTACCACTATCTTCCCACTCGATTTCTATATTCAGCCATTTGGCAAATGTTTGCACATTTTCATCTGTCCAGCCGTACATATCAGGCATTTCTTCGACCTTATCTGACAGGATCAAGATCTGCTGATTGGCTTCCAAATTATCTCCTTCAGAAACCGAGAGTTCCTTGATTTTAGTTCCTGTTCCGATAACGATTGGTTGGACAAGGTTACGACGTAATTCCTCTGCTAGGTCACCCGGAGTAAAGTCCTTGGTAGATGGCATAGAATAGCTTGTCGTCTTGCTGACCTGATCCAAGTTCTTGGCAGTTGACTGAAGATTGAGGGATTCTTTCATAGCAGAAGCTCGCTCAAGGATTGGATTGGCAAACTCCCCAAGCTGAATACCTGAATAATGCTCTGGCTGTTGCACCGTCACATAGAGGATAAAGTCAGGATTTTCTGCAGGATGCATCGACACAACAGAGAAGATATAGTTGGTTTCACCTGTCAGGTAACCTCCATTTTTCTCATCGGCAATCTGAGCAGTCCCTGATTTCAGGGCGACATTCTGACCTGGAACATTGACAGTTGCTTTTCCTGTGCTATGGTTGTACATGGTACCATAGACAGGATCTGTTCCGACCATGACCATGTGGTCTCGAGTAGAGGATGCAGCCGCTTTTGACACAGGATTTCCGACAATTTCCTTTTGAGACTTACGAACAGACTGGTCATTTGGATCATATAGGGCACTGATAAATTTCGGCTCCAACATAACCCCATCGTTGGCAATGGCTGTAAAGGCACGAAGCATCTGGGTCTGGGTGACAGAGATCCCTTGTCCAAATGAGCTCATGGCGATATTGACAATGTTATCCGCAGGCAATTGACCTGTGTACTCATCTGCCAGACCAAAACGGGTCGGCACCCCAAACTTAAAGCGGTTAAGATAGTCCAGCCAGGTTGCATCTCCCATCTTTTGCTCAAGCAAGGTCATCCCGATATTACTTGAGTGGGCAAAACCTTGAGAGAAGGTCATGGTACCACCACTGGTCAATCCTTCATTGACGTCCCAGTCTCGAATAGTCGCATCTGCTATTTTCAATTCACTACTGTTAAAGTATTCCCCACCAGGGAAGGTATTGTTATCAATGGCTGAGGCCAACATCATCACCTTCATGGTCGATCCTGGTTCATAGTTACTTTGATAGAGGATATCACGCCAGACAAAGTCTTTTGTGATGCCATCCTTGGTATCGGCATTGAAGGTCGGCCGTTGAGTTGTAGCCAGGATTTCCCCTGTCTTAGCGCTAACCAAGGTAGCTGTCATATACTTGCCTTTTACCTTTTCCTGAAAGGCATCCATCTGTGTTTCCATAAAGGATTGCAAGGGACTAGAAAGGGTTGTGTACACATCTTTTCCATCTACTGTTTGTTGGGAAGCTTGATCTGTACCTGGAACAATATTTCCCAAACGATCCTTCTCATAGGTGATGATCCCATCTGTACCCGCCAGAATGCTATTTAGGGAACTCTCCAATCCAGATGTCCCAATCAAACGTTTGGTGCCATCCTCATTTTCATGGAGTTGCGCTAAACCGATAAAGGAAGAAGCAAACTGTCCATTGGGATAACTACGGTTAGGGCTAGTTGTAAAGTCCACTCCCTCAACGCCAGCAGTTTTTAGGTCATTTTTAATAGCCATCATATTGGCATAGGTAATCCCATTTCCCTTGGTACCAAAAGATACCTGTTTTAAATCTGGCTGAGAAAGCTGTTCTTTGACATAAGACTCCTCCATATCCAGATACTTATGGAAAATTTCAGCTACCTTATTAAATTGAGAATCCTCTACATAGAGAATTTTGCCTGTTGCTGACTTGTAGGTCTTGTCAATAACGGCATAGATATTATACGAAGTCGCATCCTCTGCAATAGGTGTCCCATTTCGATCGTATATAGTCCCTCGTTTTGCAGGAATCGTCTTGGTTGTTTGGTGAACCTTTTTAGCTTCTTGCACCAAGTCCTTCCCAAATTTTTTACCCGTTCCGATAATGACCGCAAAGTTGACCAAAAAGACAGCGAAGAGTATGACAGCCAATAAACTCAGGCTTTTCCCTACTCTTCGGCGGTTTTCTTCTGGAGATTTACGGTTACGAACGGCATAACGGATGATTTTTTCTTTCCACTTTTTCATTTCTTACTCCGCTGCTCGGATATTTTCGTTATTCAGCTGCAAATCCTTGGAGTTTGCAATCTCTTTCAAACGTTCTGAACGAATCAATTCATTGACCTCTTGCTTGGCATCGTCTAGCTCGGTTTTCTTTTCTTCGATTTGAGCATTGACCTTGGTCAATTCATTCTGAACTTGTAATAGCTTGGTCTGCATAAACACAACACTAATTGCCAGGATAATCATTGTTGCAGCAATCGAAACATAGAAGGCCTTTTCCACGCGTGAAAAACCTTTAAACTTCGTTTGCAATAACTGGCTTGTTTTTTCGATTCTTTCTGCCATGTTTTTCCTCTTACTTGTGAATTTTTCTAGCCACGCGCAACTTGGCTGAATGCGAACGATTGTTGGCTGCTAGCTCTTCAGCACTTGGCAAAATTGGCTTACGGGATACCAATTCCATCTTAGGCTTAAGGTCATCTGGAATGAATGGCAAGCCTTTGGGAACTTCCACTGTTGAAGCTTCTTTAAATAGTTGCTTAGTCAAGCGGTCTTCCAGCGAATGGAAGGTAATGACCGAGATTCTACCATCCAGAGCCAGCATGTCCATGGCCTGCTGGATGGATTCATCTGCTGCGCCCAGCTCATCATTGACTTCTATTCGGATAGCCTGGAAAATCTGCTTGGCAG
The DNA here is from genome assembly GCF_007475365.1 of Streptococcus oralis subsp. dentisani. Taxonomy (NCBI): domain Bacteria; kingdom Bacillati; phylum Bacillota; class Bacilli; order Lactobacillales; family Streptococcaceae; genus Streptococcus; species Streptococcus oralis. Next base: position 1,109,068 of record NZ_CP034442.1, read on the forward strand.
GATGCCCCTTTTTCTTGAGCTCCTTGGCTGGCTTGGCTGACTTGATAATCTCTGCCAACTCCGTCGTTGTCTCAATTGGTTTCACCTCACGCGCTTGCTCAATCTTACGGGCAATCTGTTTAGAAAACTTATCCTCACCATACTTGAAAAAGATCCGAACCAAGTCATGATAGTCATAATGATTGACCACCTCATAGGCCGTCAGACTAGCTTCCTGATTCATCCGCATATCCAGTGGCGCATCCTTTTTATAAGAAAAGCCACGCTCACGCTGATCCAGCTGAGGACTGGACACTCCCAAGTCATAACAAATTCCATCAATTTCCTGGACATCAGCCTCCTGCAAACGTGCCTGCAAATGACGGAAGTTATCCTTGATAAAAGTCACCATCCCTTTTTCGATATAGGGTGCCAAACGTTTTTGCGCATTGTCAATAGCATTCTGGTCCTGGTCAAAGGCATAGAGATGCCCTTTTTCGCTCAATTTACTTAATAAATATTCGCTATGGCCTGCTCCGCCCAAAGTCGCATCAACGTAGATACCGTCAGGTTTTACGTTAAGCATATCAATCGTTTCATGAAGCAAGACCGTTACATGATGAAATTCTTTTGTCATATCTTATCTATTTTACCACAAATCTGACCAGCTTGCACTTGTCAGACAAGGCTAAGTTTCTTCGAAAAAAATTCTCAAAAAAATGTCGTGTATACTTGACATCTCTTCCCCGAAAGAATATAATATAGTCAAATATATGCGACATATCAGAAAGGAGACCCTATGAATCGTGTGAAAGAATTCCGCAAGGAACTGGGCATTTCCCAGCTCGAGCTCGCCAAAGATATCGGTGTCTCGAGACAGACTATCAACATGATTGAAAATGACAAGTACAATCCAACCCTGGAACTCTGTCTCAACCTCGCCCGCAGCCTCCAAACTGACCTCAATAGCCTCTTTTGGGAAGACGATTTTTAAAAAAGGAGCAAACAAATGAAAAAAGAAACTCTCACTGAAAGACTCATCAAACGCACATACGGCATTTCTGATCCACTTGACGAATACAAACGACGCGAAGCTGATCGTATCGGTAACCAAGTCTTTATCTTCCTATTTTATCTGATGATTTTCGGCAATCTTATTCCGCTCGTTCTGGCCTATAAATATCCTCAACTAGTGGCTCTAGTCTATCCTCCTCTGATTTTAGTGATTGCCCTCATCACTGCTGGCTATGTCACCTACCAAATGCAAAAAACAGGGATTACAACTATTGAACCAGATATGCTGAGTGAGAAAGAAAGTAAGCAACTACACTACCCAGGTCTTAAAGCGGGTGTGTTCTTTGGCCTATGGATGTTTTTTATAACCCCTCTTCTCCATATACTTATAGGTGAAGGGCAGGACTATTTTCATTCTCTTCTTACTATAAGAAATGCTTTAACGAGTATTCTCGGTTCTGTTTTCTTCGGAGTGAGCATACAGTTCCTCATCTCCCGTCGCATTGCAAAATCCAAGAAAGATCAGGAAGACGACTAGGAGGTGCCTTATGAAATCACTAGCTAGACTACTGATCAGTCATGTTTTTATCAGTATCTTTATTACCTTTTTCCTACTTTCTGAATATATTGAGCATCCTTTCTTGATTATCTTTCTTTTATTCCTTCCTGTATTGAACAAGGGACAGAGATTCCAGAAAATCCAATCAAAAAAAATACGTCTTCTAAACGCATCTCTCTGTTTTATCCTCGTATCCTTTCCACAACTTTTAACAAATCCTATGGATTGGAGATACCTGGTATTTCTAATAATCTGTATCATTTTTAGTTTGGTTTACTTCTATACTCTCTATCAACTCTTTAAAGAAGTCAATCAAAAATCGCTCATTTAGGAGGTTACTCCCATGAAAAAAGAAGATTTCACCACTCGCTTACTCAAACTATTCTTTCACATACAAGGTCCCTTTGATGAATGCCGCCAAGAGATGATCTACAGGGCTTGTTCCCGTGCCTTAATCCAAATCGTTTACTCCTCCCTCCTACTCTTCTTGTTCTATCTCCTATTTGGACGCTTCATAGAGTTGGTTCGAGATGCCATGCCCTACCTCTATTTTGGACTTATCTTCGTCCTCTCATCTAGGGCAAGACTAGCAGTTCGCGACTTACGTTTAGACAAGGATGACCCGTCCGAAATCCATCACAAAAGCTACAGCAAAAGCCAGATCAAAGTTCGTAGTTGGGGTGTATTCATCAGTATTCCAATTGGCTTGTTTGTCTTATCAGCCTTTTACAAACTCTTTGTTCAGCATCTTCCCTTAGATACCTTTGGGGATGACCTCTTCCATTTCGATAAAATGCTCCCTTTACTAGTGTTGGGATTGGGTATTGGTGCCATCTTTGGAACCATGACCTATGCCTTTTTATCGGAACGCGTTAAAAAATAGACCAAGATTCGCTAATTTTTCGTTTTATAGGTTTGAATGATCAAATTAAGTACACCATTTACCACAAAATACTTCATAAGGAGTTTCCCTATTAAGACATTACTTAGATAAGAAGGGAATTCAATCATCAATATTACGCAAGGGCAACAATCCAGACAATGGCATAATGGAGTCTTTCTTTAGCATTTTAGAATCCGAGATGTTTTATGATTTTGAAAAGGCGATTGTCAATTACATCAATTACTACAACAACAAACGAATTAAAGTCAAACTAAAAGGACTTAGTCTTGTGCAATACAGAACTAAATCCTTTACTTAAATTATTTGTCTAACTTTTGGGGTGCGGTACAATAGCGGGTGGTTTAGTTGTCAGTAGACTGGAATTGATGATATTATGGTCTCCTTATCTCAAATACTGCTGTATGAACCCACTCATTATGAATTTGTAAGTCATTTTCTATCATTCTACTAAAGGTGAAGCCATTTTTTAAAAGCACCCTCTGAGAGGCTAGATTACCCGTTGCCGTTCCTGCAATGATTCTATTGAAACCATAAGTCGTAAAGGCCTTGTCTAAAACGAGCTTAACTGCTTCGCTAGCATAACCTAAGTTACTAACATTTTCCCCAATCCTATACCCAAGCTCTGCTGTTTTCCGATCACCCTCTAAGACACTTAAATTGATTCTCCCGACCATAACGCCTTGCGAATCTCTAATAAGATGCATATAGACATCACGATTCGTTTGTTCCGTTAACAATTCCCTTGTAATTTCTTTAAAACCTTCTAAATCAAAATAGTTAGCTGGTCTAGGAGGTAAATTTCGCTCAAAATACTCCCGATTTTCTTTTTCAAAAGCATATACATCTAGACTATTTTCTTCAGACAGCAACTCTAAACTGATCATTACAAATCCTCTTCCATCATTATCCACACTCAAATTTTTGTATGTTGACTCCAGCTAAAATCTTCGATAAACTGACAAATCTCCCCTTCTCTTCTTAGTAAAAATATCGTTAGACTGACCTATCCCTAGCAACTCCTACTCTAATTTTTGCAACAGCTTTACAACTTGACGATTTTCAATCCTCACATAGTATACACCACTATCATTGACAAGTTTATCCTCTTTATACTTAGCAATTTTTACAGCATAAAGACCTCTTGGTAAGGGTTGGTTGGCAAAAAATTCCTTCATGAGTGCTTCAAGCTCTTTAAGATAGTCATCATACAAGAGATCTCTTTTTTCTTTTGGAACGAAATACTGAAATTCAAATGTCGGTATAAAAATCTCTTTTTGGAAAAGATATTGAGCATCCATTGGATACATTCCTTGCAGAGCTTGGCCCTTACTTTGATTTTCCTCTAATATTTCATTATAAAGATAGATATTATCAGATTGACTATTGAATTCAAAACCAATACCTTGATACTTCAAATAAGGCAGTTTAGGATCTTTGATTGAACTGTCCAGTGTTTTTAAAAATTCGCTGGTGCCTGGACTAACCTCAATCCCTAAATAGGCTAATTCTGGGAAAACATCATAAATTTTTTTATAATTTTTGTAATTAACCTCTGCATCTGTCTTTCTATATGTTTTAATTTCCGAAAAACGAGTATAGTATTTAAATCGAGTTTTAACCTCATAGGTTTTTCCGGCTATATTTTCACTATAGGTACCATGGATTATAAATCCTCCTACACTTGTATAGTTTTTCTCGTATTCCTCTAACTCAAACTGTCCTGTAAGACCATAATTTTGATAAGAACGATGCACAGCTTGCTCAAGTTCAGTTCGACTTGCATGGGCAAATAGCCCCCACATATCAATTAGAGCAAAAATTGGACTGAACACTGTGAAGATTACGATTGGGATCACTATGGATAAGCAACCTATTAATAGCCAATTTCTTTTCTTGGCGTTTCCCTCAGATTTTTTAGCAGTTTTCTGTTTCTGTTTTAAGATTAGAATGAGCAAAACCAAAATCCCTAATACTAATAAAACCAATCTACAATCTCCTTTTATTTTAGATAGCTGCTAACGGATGTATAGGAGACTGACAGAAATACTCATCTCACCTGATAACTTATCCTGAATTCCATAAACTCGTCTGAAATGAGGAGCAACTCTTGTCCCATTATATCACATGAGCGATACCGTGAAAAGATGAGAAAAGCCAAAAACACCCCATGGTGTGAAGCATGAAGTGTTGTAAATGCTGTATTGTAGATGGTTCTTAACGTTTAGAGAACTCTGGCTAGCTTTACGAGCCTTTTTCAAGCCTGGTTTGAACAGTCTTGGTTTTAGGACATCTCAAAATCGCTTAATAGCAACCTTTAGAGGAGTTTCTTCCGATTTTGATTTCAAGAAATAAGAATAGATGTATCTAAAATAGTGAAATTTCTTAACGCAAAACTTTCAATCCTATCCTCTTCCTTCTTATCCTAATAAAGTTTGTAATATCGGAATAACAACGATAAATAGAACCGTACTTAGAGTCACCACATTCGTAGAGAATTCCACATCTCCTTTTCCCTGATTCGCAAGGATCGGAAGAACAGCTAAAGCTGGTGTAGCAGACTGAATCATAAAGGTCTTAAATTCTACTGTCGCCATATTTGGTGCAAAGAACTTCAATACAAGAAGCATGATTAGAGGAGCTAGGATAAAGCGTCCAACCAAAGTGACAATTGTATCTTTATCAAGAGCAATGGTATTCAAGCCTGCCTTAGCAAGAACAATACCAATATAAATCAGAGATAGGGGAGTGACGATATTTCCAACATAGGTTAAGGTATTCGTTGCGAAATCTGGAATAGAGATTCGAAGAATCAAAAATAGTAGAGCCACAAGAAAACCTACAAGCGGAGCTGGTAGCAATTTCTTCCAGTCAAATTTACTTGTCTCCTTACTTTGACCCGATTTACTATCGCTCGTCATCAAATACACGCCCAATGTCCAGGTGGAAATCGTATTGGTGATATAGTAAATTAAGAAATAAGGAAGAGCCTGATCCCCAAAAAGAGCAACGTTTAATGGTAAACCAATAAAAATAGTATTGGCATTCACAAAGGTATTAATCATGGTCCCTCGCCGTCCTGGACAGACCTTGAAAAGCCTAACCGCAATATAAGCTACGATATATCCCAATTTAAATGCTACAAAAGTATAAAGGAGGCCTCCAGAAAGACTGATTAGCTTATCTAGCGTTAGGTATTTCATCACCGACACAAAGATTGATGCTGGCAAGGCTACATTCATGATTAAACGAGACAGGTTAGGTCCAAAGTTATCTCCAAACCATCCCCTCACCTGAAGAATGTACCCCAAAACAATAATAGCGATAATCGGAATGATACTCGTAATCGAGGTTAAAAAGAGCGACATAGGTATCCTTTCTAAATTACTTAAGTCCACAGCCTATATAAATCTGTCGGTATAGAAGGATAGCTGCAGAAATGAATTATTTATACTCTGGATACCACTTCAAATCACGAACTGCTTTGGCCATATCTGTTTCCTTAGCGCGTGCAAGACCTTGCTCTTGCGCTTTTTTAGCGACTGCTTCTGCTACTCTAATAGAAACATCTGCTACATATTTGAACGGTGGCAAAACAGGAGCTCCTGGTTGGCCTGGATTGACAATACCACTCAATGAATGAGCTGCTGCTCCAATCATTTCATCAGTTAAAAGACTTGCTTCAGAAGCCAGCATACCTAGACCAAGACCTGGGTAAATCAAGGCATTATTGGCTTGACCAATCACATAGTCGACACCTTTATAAGAAACCGTATCAGCAGGAATTCCTGTTGCGACAAAAGCTTTGCCATCTGACCATTCAATCAAATCTTTGGCACTAGCTTCAGCTAGTTTGGTTGGATTTGACAAAGGGAAGATCATCGGACGCTCTGTATTTTCACACATAGCCTCTACTATTTCTTTAGTGAAGGTATTAGGTTGAGTCGAAGTTCCTACAAGAATGGTTGGCTTCACAGTCTTCACTACTTCAAGCAGGTCAGTCAACTTGTCTGCGTTACTAAAGTCAGCACGTTTCTTAGCAAACGGTTTTTGTTCAGGAGTTAGGTCATCCATGTCATCAAAGAGAAGACCTTGTTTATCAACCATAAAGAAACGTTTATAGGCTTCTTCTTCAGAAAGACCTTCACTCACCATTTCACGAAGAACACGAGAGGCAATTCCTGCACCCGCAGTACCACCACCATAGCAGAGATAAACTTGATCTGTTAATTTTTCACCACTAATATCCAGTGAACCAAAGATACCACCCAAGGTAACGATTCCTGTACCTTGAATATCATCATTAAAGGTCGGAATTTGTTTCCGGTATTTTTCAAGAATATTGGCAGCATTCAAGCGACCGAAGTCTTCCCAGTGAAGGTAGAGTTTAGGAAAGAGACGTTCTGCTGTTTGAACAAATTGGTCAATGAAGTCGTAGTAACGATCTCCGCGAACCCGTTCGTGACGATTCCCTAAGTAATTAGGATTGTTACGAAGTTCTTCACGATTAGTCCCTGCATCAATTACTAAAGGAAGGACCATAGAAGGATCGATTCCAGCAGCACCCGTGTAGACCATCAATTTCCCAACAGAAATATCGACACCATTTGTTCCCCAGTCACCGATTCCAAGGATTCCTTCTGCATCTGTTACAACAATGAGACGAATCTCGCGATTCCCAGCAGCATTTTTCAAAGTGGCTTCAATATTTTCAGGATGATTGATATCAAGATATCCCGCATATTGTGGATCTACAAAGAGATCACTATAGCCTTCAATGGTATCTGCAATAGTTGGATCGTATACAATTGGATTGAATTCCTCCAAATGTTGAGAAAAGAGGTAATAGAAAAGAGTCCGGTTGGTATTAAAAATTTCCATTAGGAAAAGACGCTTTTCCAAATCATTGGCTTTTGTTTGCATTTGTGCATAAGTTTGCGCCGCTTGTTCTTCAATCGTTTGAACATACGGTGGCAGTAAACCAATAAGGCCTAGTTCCTTCCGCTCCTCTAATGTAAAGGCAGTCCCTTTATTTAGGAAAGGATTGTTTAAAATATCATGTGCAATCATAGTGCAACCTCCTTTTTACTTCTATTATACCACTTAAAACGAATTGTTTGGAAAACTTTGTTGTTTGAAAAATACAATTGTGTACGCATATGTTATAATGAGTCTACGAGAACGATTTCTAATAAGCTCTTTTATACTTAAAATACCATTATTAATGACACTTTAAGTTGTTATATTTTATAAAGTTCTGAACTTATAAAACTCTCAATGATCACTCTTTACTAAAAGCTTCGAGTAAAAGAAACTAATCTTACAAATTGGCAATCCGAATTAAAATAAATATCATATAAGTTTGTTATACAATACTTTGTATTTTTTAAGATGTTTTTTTGTCATACAAAACTTGTATTCTATTTATATGACGAATAAAAACTATTTACAACAATATATTTCCCAAAAAGTGAAATATTTTCGAACACAGAAAAAAATGAGCCAGGAAGAACTTTCGGAACAAGCAGGACTTGGGCTTAAGTATATCAATCAACTTGAAAACCAAAATGTGAATCTGACCATTCACAGTCTTGAAAAAGTGATTGTCGCCCTAGAGATGACCCCAGAGGAATTTTTCAATTTTGATAGCCTTGAATCAACCTCTGATAAGACCGACAATCTTTCACTCAAAAGAATCAACATGAAGATTAAACAGCTCCCTATTGATAAACGAGAAAAGATGTTGGTCATTTTTGAAAGTATCTTAGATAACCTTTGATATCCCTGACTCACTTACATTTTAACCGGTGAATACTCGTATAGTCAAATTGTAGGATACGGATAAAAAGTATTTATCTGATGATTTCCACTTATTTTCCTTCTCCAGCTAATGAAAGTGAGCCTATATGAATTTAAAAGATCTACAATATTTTTATGACCTCTGCCAACTTCAATCCTATACGGAAGTAGCAAAACAACATAAAGTCAGCCAACCATCTATTTCTTATGCCATCAAGCGCTTAGAGGAATCTTTTAATTGCAAATTGATTCACCATGATCCCTCACATCGATCCTTCAAATTAACTACTCAAGGACAAATCCTTCTGAAGCATACAGAAAAGATCTTACCTGAGATCATTTCTACTCGCAAAGAAATCAATCGTTCCTTGGCACAATACTCTACTGTAGGATTCCCTCCTATTATCATTCAGTATCTCTTTGCTGCCTTAAACGGAAAAGATAAATTCGACTTTTTAAAAAAGGTACGTCCTATTCGTGGTGGATCCGTAGAATTATTAAATCTTCTCCTTAAGGGAGAACTAGATGCGAGCTTACTCGGATTGATTGAACCACTCAATCATCCTTCAATAGAGACACATGAACTCTTTCATAAAGAACTGTATGTCGTTTTATCTAAGAACCATCCTCTTGCTACTGCTCCTTCCCTCACTTTTGAAGAATTAGTAGATCAATCCTTTATCCTCTTAGACGAACACTTTGTTCATCTAAAAGCTTTTGAACTACTTAATCAAAAGCATCAAAACAAGGCAGAAATATTCTTTAAGACTGATGACATTGTCATTCTTAAAGAACTTTTAAAGAAAGGGATTGGCGTTAGTTTACTGGCTGATATCGCACTTTCTGATGAAGATGATGATTTAATAAAAATCCCTCTAATACCGGAGGACCAGATAACATTTACAGTTTATTACGCTTATCTCAAATCAGCTACACCGTCATCAGAAGTAGAGGACTTATTTAATCTCATTAAATCATATGAATAGAAAAAACTCTAACTATCAACTACCTGATAGCTAGAGTTTTTTACATTATAGGTATTAGACTAAAGTACGAAGAAATAGGATATGATCGCCGAATTTTTCATTTACCTGATACCATTCAACGAGATTCCCAATTATAAATCTACAAAATGTCGATAAAAAAGAACACCCCGAAAGGTGCTCTTTGTAAGTATAGTAATTCTCTCGAATTAACGTTTACTAAATTGTGATGCTTTACGAGCTTTCTTAAGACCTGGTTTGACATAGTTTTGTTTCAACAAATTCTAAAATAGCTTTTTATCAATATCTTATAGTTGCGACTATCTTTTTAATTTCAAAAAATTTGTATAAGTTTTTATTGAATGAGGGAAATATCAAGGAAAAAAACTTAGCTATTACTACTCCCGAATAGAGTTTCTCACTAAGTAATTTATAACGGTGGCATAAATTTGTTTTTCTTGTAAAAATCTAAGAGGTCAGCATTATCTATTCAAATCATATTGTCAATCTGATTTAAATTAATTATTTTAGGTGCAGATACTGCTTTTATAATTGCATAATCCTTTATATTCAAGGAAGAATCATAAAAACATCAGTTGATAATCAAGTCTAAAATTCATAACTTTAATCAAAGTTAACAAGTTTATAAAAATTCTCCTACAATTTGCACTAAATTAAAAGACTAATTCAATTGACATCCTGAAACTTTGCTTAAGTTCCCACACAATATTATTGAAGGAATATTTTGATCCTGATAAAGAAGCTGTACATAGTTGATTTTATTAGTAATAAGCCTCATGTAAACTAACTATAATTATTTTCTTTAAATATTAAGTAACTAGCTCATTTAGCTTACCATCCAAAAATACACATAAATTGTCAAATTCTACTGCATTTTTTAAGAAAAAATCAGAAATTCTAAATTCCCAGTAAAAGTTAGCAATACGCTCCGCAACTCTATTACACTCTTTAGCTTCCTTCTTTATTTCTTCTAAATAAGCAGTTAACTTCCGTCTATCTACTGCCTGAGCTCCATTATTTGTCAACTTCACCACCAACCTAATTGAGATATTTAAAAATGTTTTATGAGCTTCTTTAGAATAGGTATTTCCCAATTGATAATTTTTCCAAAACCTATATAATCTATTTTGAAGAACAGAATCACTATAGCGATTACTAGCGAATTTTACTTCAGGTCTATAGATTAATAATTCTTGATTAGCATTTCGATCAGTAACAAAATTAATTTCTATATTTCTAGTAATATCATAAGATTCAAAATACAAGTTGATTTCAGTATCGGTATTGTTCATTCCCATTCTTGAATGTAGCCACGTATTACAGTCACGGCATGCCAATATCATATTTGCTGGTAAAATTATAAATTCTGCAGCCTCACTTTGTGGAAGTATATGTTCTGTCGTGATAAAGCTAGGAAATTGCCTTTCACAAAAAGGACAAATCGCTTCAGTATCAGTCATTTTAGTCAAACAGGTAGGTAAAAATTCTTTAAAATCAGATGAAAATTTCGTGTGAAATGCTTTTAATTCTTCTTTAGATAATTCCAAAAAGTTCTCACTTTTACCAAGCAGATACAGTTTTCTTTTTTTAGCTAGACTCAAATATTTTTTTTGCCGATATTTCATATACAATTTATATCTGCCATCTGTTATAAATTTATTTGATACATTAGTCGGATCCTTTGAAGATATCCTATTAATAACGTGCATCATTTTACCAAAGTATACAAATCCATTAACCTTCTTCATTTCTATATAACCAATCTATATATGCATTATTACCTAATTGTTCAATTTCATTATCAGTCAAAGTATTGTAAGATGAGATAATTGAATATCCATTTCTAGATTCCTCTAGCCCATAAACTTTATTATACAGTGTAAGCAAATCTTCCCCAAAAGTTTTATCTGGAAAAATACTTAACTTACCATCTTTTAAATTAAATACACATTCATTTGGTAACTCTTGAATTACAATAGGTGAATGCGTTGTAAGCACACATATACTGTTTTTTTCTTTAGCAATTCTATTAATTGACTGAATATATTGCTTTATCATTGGAGGATGCAAAAATGTTTCTGGTTCATCTATTAAAATAACAGATTTCTCTATAGAAAACATGATCAACCCAAGCAAAGAGATTGATAATATTTTTTGTCCTGAACTAAAATTCTTTATACAATATAGATCATCTCTAGTAATTTCTCCTTTTTTAATAATTGCAGTTATTACATCAGCAAAATTATCATTAGGAAATAAACCTGAAAGTATTGTGAATAGTAATTTTCTTTCTTCAGTTTTAATTGGATTAAAAAATTCAAAAATAGTATTTTGTAATTCTAATAATAGAATATTGTCATTATTAATTGAACGAAAATTCACTGTTTCATCTGGTTTTAATCCATAGTAATAGTTCATTAATTCATTCTTTTTTTCTATATCCTTTTTTAAATCAAGTATTTCTTCTTTTTTATTTTTAGAATATGTAGCTCTAATTTCCTCAGTATAGAGTTCTTTAATTATATATTTTTTTTCACAGTACATCTTAGGTAATAATGAATCAATCATTATACTAGCTGTTTTTAATGTTATTTCCGGAATACCTAAAAATTCTAATTTTTCTTTTGTTTCGTATATACTGTTGCTTCGAAAGTCGAAAGGACTAAACGAAACATACAGCAAGTGATTAACAGCTGTTGAAAAATAATAATTTTCTTTTGGACCAGTTAAGAAATTAGCAACTAAATTATCTAAGAATCTAGTCTTACCGCAACCATTTTTCCCTATAATAGCGTATGTATTACTTGGTAAATGTTGAAATTTTTCTGAAGTCAATATAAATGATGAAACATATTCTTTAAAGTGCCTTATTTCCATTGATATATGTCTATTTATATCTCCATAATCTGATTGCCGAGCTAAGTCATTTAAGATAGTATCAATCTCATTTCTATTAATACCTCGCATAAAAGACTTAACTAGATTCCTAGGTATTGTTTTTTCCATCCTATGAAATAACTTAGGACTAAAGGCTAAATCATTTACTAACTTTAACCATTCACATTTTACTTCGTACGTTAATTCATTTGTTAAAAATTCATAATACTCTTTATTCCCTACAGAAAATTCTATTAATTTTATAGATTCATTAAATAGCATCTGATTTTTTTTTAACAACCTAATATTATTTCCATAAATATCAATATATTTTATTGGGAAACGATACTCAAGATTCTGGTCACGATAGTTAAGATACAACATACAATTATTTCCATAATCAAACCAACCAGCATCCTCAATAGAAATTTTATCCAAAAAATCTATTAAGGATGATTTTTTTTTATTCTCCATCCAACTTACCTCCATATAGTTTTTTTAAATACATTCATACCTTCAACAAAACATAGAAATTATCATTCTATTTAACTTTAGATTCTATTAAAATAATAATCAAATTGTTTCTTGTTGTTAATTTCAAATTGTAAACAAGCAATTGATAAATATTATTTTCATATAATTCACAATAGCTTCTTATCAGTATTGAAGGAGATTGCTACTTACTTTTAATTTCCAAAAATATGAATTAGGATATTAGAAACATATCAATAATAATCGCTCAAAATAAACTCATAAAGATTAGTATTTAAAAACACCCTCTTATATTATATCAAAATATATTCTAATATAAACCTATCAGCGAGTAGAAAACTTAATAACATTTTACAATTCTACTATAACGGATTTATTCCTTTTGGTGTTTACACAACTTATTTTACACTGACTCATAAAATAATGACATCAAAATCATATCATCATTTTTTAGCTATTTCCATTAATTTTACGTAAACGGTAATTTAAGTTCCAATTCAAGAAAAATATAACAAAAAATACGCAAATCAATTAAAATTTACGCTTCTTATTTTTGATAAATACTTTTAACTAAATCTCCGAAAAATAAGTATTTTCTCGAAAGATATTTAATAGTGACTGACAGCATCTATATTATACTTGTGATATTTATTTGGTATAATGTTGAAAGGAGGAAGTGAGATGAAAAAATTATTCGTATTAATATTGGTATCTATGTCTACATTTTTGCTAATGGCCTGCTCTAAGCAATCAGATAACTCCTTAGATGGAGAATATTACTGGATAAATGAAAATAGAAATGAAGTAGCTTTTGTTATATCTGGGGATACGGGAATCATTAAACATGGAGAGGCTGAAGGATTTACTATAGATAAAGAAAAATCAACCATTCAATTATTGGGAGAAAATATCATTAAACTTACAAAAAGTTATACTTTTAAAGATGATGTATTTACTGTAGATATCTCAGGTATGAAACACGACTACTATAAAAAAGATAGCAAGGTCTATCAAGAAGCTTTAAAAAAGTATGGCTATCAATAATATACTCGAAAATTAGAGAAAGCCATGCTTAATTCATAAGAACACTACATTCGAGTGTTCTTTTTTGTATCCGTAAAATATTTTAAAATACTTGTTTATAATCTGTATATACCGTTCAGAGTTATTTTTAATCATTTGAGAATTATTAGAGTAATCATATAATTTCTTTTGATATGATATAACCATGAAAAATATAAAAGAAAATAACATCCAAAAAGCATTATGGCATATCAAACGCCATTGTTAACAAATAGAAAACAACCACTCTAACAGCGATATAACAGCTGAACTATTCCATTTAAAAGCAAGTATTGAAATTTTAATTCGAATTTTCAATGATGAAAAACCCTACCCAAACTTGGATAGGGTGGATATATTTTAACAAAATGCTAAAATATTAACTAAAAATCTAAGAATACTTATTTGAGATATATTGGAATTAAAATAATGTGAGTAATTCAACTTCAATTAAAATAAAATCTCAAATATTCAAAATTATCTAGAACAAATCATCTGCAGTCTTAGCTTCTTGCAATTTTGAAAAAGTTGTATATCTACTTCTTTGAAATGCAGTCTTATCTTTTCCAAGATCTATTGGTCTACTAAGTTGTTTTGCTTCTCCATCAAAGTAAATAATTTTCTTTTTTGAATTATAGGGCGATGTATCTACATTATCAACAACCGCATAGTGGGTTATTTTCATTTTTGGATATGTAACGTATGCTGCAATGTACTTAATGTATTCTTTCCGACCTTCCCAGATTGCTACGTCATACCATCGATTTTCACCTAAAAACACTTCTTTAAAGCCTTCTTCATTAGCTGGTACAATAATAGTATCTTGAGATTTATAAAGTTCCTCAGGTGTAAAAATAGCCGAAACTTCATTCTTCAAATCTGAATCTTTACTCATACATCCAATTATAACTTCTGTAAGCTTATTAAGATATTCCAAAATAGTGTTGCAATTTTTAGCAAACATCTCATAATCTTCTTTTCTAAATTCATTACAATGCGCTATCTTATTTCGTTGTGTATAAATTTGTTTTAATAATTTTTGGAATTTTGCATCATCAATAGAAATATTTGTAGCATTATTTTTAATAAATCGGTCCCAATTAGTTTTCGGAATTTTGTTTGGTATCTCGCTTACTAAGCTTATTTTTTTTTCTTCATCATTCTCATTTAAAATTTCATCAATAATATCAGCATAACTAGTGTCACTGTAGTCTGTAAATAAAAACTCACGAAGTTGATCAAAATTTCTACTGTAGAGAACTTTGTTATCTGATTTATCTTTATCACTTGAAATATTCAATATTTCTCTAACTTCATCGAGCCAGTTAGGGTTGCTAAATGTCATCAATTCAGTTATAAAAGCTCGTAAAGCAGTCTCTACCTCATGTAATATAGAATATGCTTTTGAACTATATACTCTTGAAACACCATCATCTAAAAGTACAACCCTATCATTTCTAAACTTATAAAAAATACGATTTATCTCACTGTTAATTTTTTCAGCAGTCAGTAATTCCTTACACTTAATTTCCATTGTAAAATAAGAATTAGCACTAGACATCCCATTATTTATTGTTTTTATCTTACATGCAGCTTCAAATTCATTAAATTTGAGAATCTTTTTGTTCAGATCTATTTTAATACTTGATCGCGATTGTAATAAATTACTCAGTTTCATTGTACTTTCTAGTTCCGAATCGACAATAAATAGATATTTCATTTGCACATTACACACTACAAACATCCTCCTAAAATTTTATTCCATTATAAAAATTATAAAGCAGGTTTTAATTTTAAAAACTCTCTACTCTTTTAAACTGTTCTTTGTACTTATTTATAAAATTCTTAATTTCTTCAGAAAATTTGACATTTTCTTGTTTCTTAGTATTGATTTTACTTCTATTATCAAAATTAAACGAATTACCTTTTTCAAAAGGACGTCCATTTCGAAAGTATATTGCTTTTGTTTCAACTGCAAATGCTTTCTCTATAGCTTTTCTCTCTTTATCTTTTGTCTCCCCTGAAATAAAAATAAATTTAAAATTTTTGAACTTTCTTTTAATCTCCTCTCCATATAAGAACTCTCTATATGATGTAATTACCCTATATGAAAACAACTCTTCTTTAAAATAATTTACATACATACGTTCATTCAGTTCATCTTTAATCCCTTCCGTTAAGAATTTTTGAGCAGCCTCAACATCATCTTTAATACTATACATCTTTTGTCCAACCTGTAGACAGTAATAAGTTTCGTTGTTTGAATCTTTTCTCATTCCAAATAAAGCCCATACCCCAGGTACATTAAATTCATGTATGTTTTCTTCTGTTATTAATATTAAATCGGCAAATAAATCCATAATTTCATTGCTCTTGTATAAACTTAAATACTTAATATTAGTTTATTATAATCAGTCTCTCATTTCAACTCTTAAATGCTGATTCAATTGAATAATATGAAAAATCAATAAGTGCTAACTAAAAATTTTAACAAATACTCACTTACTTTATAAATACTTACTGTAATATATAGATGTTTGCAGAAAGTGAGAATATTATGGAAGAACAAAGAAACTGGAAAAAAGATTTTTTACCTTTAAGAAAGGACCTGTATTATATATTTTTAGAGAGCACTTTCAAACCTTATCAAGAGGCTCATACTAACAAGATCTATTTTGAGTTTATACCATCCCAGCTTGAAATAAGTTTTATAGAGGAAATTGCTCGGGAAAAGTCCTAGTTTACAAATGATAACAATCAAGATGACAACCCTCGCGAAAACGCCGAGAAAATTAATAAACAAATTACAAAAACATATATAAATACAACTGATATAGTTAATAAGACAGTTGGTGAGATTACTTTTAGAAATCTTAAAAAATAATAAAATAAATCAATAAATTATTTACATTTTTCCTACCACTAATTATTTTTCGTTTAAATCATCTGATTGCAAAAATAATTTATTTCCCAACAAATTCTACTTTCATACCATTCCCTAATTCTTGCAGATAGAGCTTTCTATCTTCTACTCTGTGTTGATTTACAATTTCCTTTATTTCTTCTGAAGCATTAGTCTCCGTACTCGACCATTTATATCTTCTACTATCATCAAAAAATCTCATTTCAAAAGTCTTATCCTTACATTGCTTTCGAGTTTTAAGACCTATCTCACTTATTTTCAAACTTATCAAAAATTCCTCTGCTATTGATCTGACAGCCTGATAAATAGGATTATTTTCTGGAGTCTGATCGAAATTATCCATAATACCAAGAGAATTTTGTTTTGATAACAAGAAAAAAGATTCCTTTAGTTCAGGGTCAACATGTGCACCACCATCATTATTTGCTACAAAAAGAATAATATCCTTTCTAGTAAAAACATTACTCTTATCGTCAAATATCACTTCATTCCACCAGTCATCAAATGTATAACAAAAATAACGATTATCCTTATCATAAATAATATTTGGTAAATACTGGATACCATCAGGACAAAGCTGTAGTGTTAATAATGTCCATGATGTCAATAAATTAGCAGGATTATAAAAACTGCTAGACGAAAAATATATTAAATTAATACCTATTTGTCTTACCAAGGACTTAGAATACTTAGTTTCATGCAGTAATATTCTTAAACAAGAAGCGATTCGTCTTGCTTCATTTTCACTACCATTATCAAATTCATTAACCTCTCTAATCAAAAAATTAATTTGATCATCCCAATATTCTTTCAGTTCATTCTTTTTTCTCTTATACTTCACCATAAAAAATGAAAACCTCCATAAAATCTATTACTTATCTTAGTATTTTATAAATTAGAATAAGTACTTAAATTTTTAACAACCTTTAAATATATTATACTACTAATAAGAAGAAATTTAAACTTTAAATTAATTTTAAAGATTGAAAAGTAATCAGGGAAATTCTTGATTTTTAAACAAAAAAAGACATCCAAGAGATAATTCTTGAATGTCTGTAAACGTTGATATAATCGTATTGATTAACGTTTTGAGAATTGTGATGCTTTACGAGCTTTCTTAAGACCTGGTTGGATACATTTATATTTGAATAAGTTTCAAAATCCCCTTTAAATCAGCGTTTCTCCGCTTTTTTTAGAAAACTAATTTCATCTAATTTGAATAAGTTTCAATTAAATGGTGTGAATTTTACCCTAAAAATACACAAATTGAGCTAGATTTTACCAAAAAGTTCACACCATTTGAATTATTATTGTTTTGTACATTTGATATACGGAATACAATATAAATTATCGCAAATATCTTTCAATATACTCTATGAAGATACAAGGTTCTATACTGCTACAGCTTAACCAGTTATGCATCAGATAGATAGTCCAATTTCTGCAAAAAATTGATTCATAGAAATACATCTACCTACTATTTTAATATTTTATCAAATAAAAAATCGGTATTTTTTACCGATTAAAAGCTTTGTCTTCTAATAATTTTTGAAGATATTTCAACGGATTCTATATTTTCACCGTTAATGATTGCTAAAACACCTTCTATCATTTTTTGGGCTAACATAGCATAATTAGGAGAAATAGTAGACAGAGCTGGAGTATAATATTGCGAAATAGGAATATTATCGAATCCAATTATTGAAATATCATCAGGAATGGTAATCCCCTTCTCATAGCACGCACGAATCAGCCCTTGAACCTTCTCATCCCCAGAAACAAATATCATATCCGGATGATTTTGATTAGATAAATTATTTATAGCATATGAATAAACTGAATCAATTGTAGTTAAACCATAAATAACTTGCAAATCCATTAAATAATTTTTATCAGTCAAAAAAGTACGAATACCTTTTTCACGATCCTTATTAACAAGAGATTCCCCTCCCATAAGTAACAACATACTTTTAATATTCTCTTTTGTTACTAATTCCATCATATCATAAGTGGCTTGAAAATTGTTATTAGATACATAAACAACATCAGGTGTTCGAGATTCTCCAAAAACTATAAAAGGCATATTATTTTTCTGTAAATAATTAATCCGAATATCGTCTTTACTTTCATAAAATACTATTACTCCATCTATTAAGCTTCCTGTACTTGAAATTATTGAATTCCTAATCGTATCTTCTTCACCAAAGTATTCAACAATAGCGTTTACACCAAACTCTTTACAAGTTTGTAGAACTCTATCTAGTAAAGTTTGAAACCAAATCAAGGGAAAAGAATCAATCTTTTTAACGGAAATCAAAATGTTTGTAGTTTCTTTCTTAGTCAAATTTTTTGCATATGCATTTGGAACATACGACAACTCATCAATGACTTTTTGAATAGCTCGATAAGTTTCTTCTTTTACCTTTTCACCACCGTTAATAACACGTGAAACAGTTTTTGGAGAAAAACCTGATAAATGCGCAATATCATAAATAGTTACCTTTTTATCGTTTAAATTTTTCACTTTAGTCCTCCATTTATGATTTATCTAATTTTATTATACAATATTTACTTTTTTTAACAAGAGAATTTAGTAAAATATTTTAATGTATCTTAACAAAACTTTAATTTCAAAATTTTCTATTTTATACTCTATTCTTCCGATTCAAAAAAATAACATTGACAATTAAAATTTTTATTCTTTACAATTTTTTCTACTTCACAACTGATAAACTTGTATGAAAATAACTTACCACGAAAATATAAAAAATCATTTTCGGTAAAATCCATTGAAACTATAAAAGTATCTAATAACATTTGGACATAGCAGTCTAAGATCGGAATAATCTTTTCCTTAACAATAACTTTTGCTAATATATCATCAGCTGGTAAAGAAGACGAAAATACAATTTCACAAATATCATAAAAAGAATGAAATCTATATACTTGCACTAAAGAATTATATTCAAAATACGTTATTCTTCCACAGTCAAAATTAATATTATATACCTTCATTTATGTTTATCCTTATACTTTGCAAATAATTTCGAGTCAATTATCACCTAAAAAACAAAGGGACAAGAATAACTGCCCCTTTGTTTATTCTATATCAACTAACTTCTTCCACATAAATAACACCAACAATATTTGCTATTTCTTCCATTAGTTTAAGATGTTCAAACTTACCTGAAAGTTCTAGAGTCATAAATGATGCTATTCTTTTGTCTGGAACATCAAAATATTCAATTCTTTCAGAATTAACATCTCCAAAAGCAGTTCTTGAATCATTCAATCGAATTCCATTTTCTGCACAATAAACTAATACTCGATTATATGCCTCAGTAGATTTAACTACAATATATAATTCAATAACTTTTGAACGACTTTGAAGATATTTTTTTAAAGGCTGAAACATAGAAATCACACTCCACACAGAAATAGCTACTAACAGAGCACCTTCATAAAAACCTACTCCAATAGCTAAACCTATTCCTGCAGAAGCCCAAATTCCTGCTGCAGTTGTCAGACCCGTAACCTTCTTTTTATCTGTGATAAGAATTGTTCCAGCTCCAAGAAAACCAACACCAGAAATAACTTGAGCACCTAAACGTGTCGGATCTCCTGTTCCAAACTTATAAGATACAAATTCATTAGTCATCATAATCAAACAAGCAGCCATACAAACGATACTATGTGTACGAATACCTGCTGGTTGAGATTTACTTCCTCTTTCTAAGCCAATAATACTTCCAATGACCAAAGACAACACGACTCTAATAATAATTTCAATGTATGATAGTCCCATGCTGGATGATTGCATTACTATTTCCTTTTCTTACCACGCGGTCTCTGTGTGAAGTACAATACAGTCCCTGAAATAATCATTAGAACAATTGTATAAACAAATACAAGAGCTTGTGCATTAGATGTTGCTGTTTCATCACCTGCAGAACGAATCGTAATACCTAATGGTTGAGCCAATGGATGATAAAGGAATACAGATAAATCGAAATCGGTCAATAAAGAGTTAAAGTTGAGTGCGATAACAGAAAGAACTACCGGCAAGATGAAAGGAATAATAACCTTCATCATTGTGTAAAATGGTGAAGCCCCCATACTTCTAGCAGCATCCTCCATCTCATCATCAACACTAAATAAGATTGCACGTACCATTCTATAAGAGAATGGTATTTTTACAACAATATAAGCGATTAGCAAAATTACTAAACTACCAACTAGAATCTGGTTAAAGACTAAAAGTTGAGGTTGGTTGAAAGTGAACAATAAACTAACTGCTAGAAGTGTACTTGGTAATAGCCAAGGAAGAAGAGCTCCGTATTCGAACAAGAAATCAAATCGAGCTTTATGTTTACGAACTACTCGCGCAAACACAACAGCAAGAACTGTTGCAGTAGTTGCTGCAATGATAGAATATATAAAGCTGACTAGGAATGGAGAAAACGCAACACTATTACTAAAGAACAATCTGTAATTATCAAGAGTAAAGTTTGATAATGATAAGTTTCCTGACTGTATTGCAACTGGGTCAGTAAATGAATACAATACAATGAAAATCAATGGTAACATGAAAACAGTGAACAAAGCATAAGCAACAATATGAGCAATGATATTCCATGGTTTAGATGTGATTTTTTGTTTTTTCAAAGGTGCTTTCGTTTTAGAAATAGAAATATAATTTCCGCCTTTTTCGATCTTGTTCATAATAGTAAGCAAAATCGTAGTGGCAATACCCAAAATAATTGCTAGAAAGGCGGCTAAGTCACGAGAATTTCCCATTCCAGCAAATGTTATGATCATTGGGTTAATAGTTTGGAATTCTTTCCCACCAACAATCATAGGTGCTGCTACTGCTGATAACCCACTTAGAAAAACCATAATTGTCAGAGCGAATAAAGTAGGAATTAGAGTTGGCAATACTACTTTTCTAAACACTGTAAATGGTTTTGCACCCATATTACGTGCAGCTTCAATAGTATGATAGTCTACACTTCGAATTGTATTAGTTAGGAATAAGGTGTGATTAGCAGTACCAGAAAATGTCATAATAAATAGAACTGCACCATAACCAATAAACCAGTTAGGATCTAAAGATGGAATAATACTTTGTAAAAATTTGGTAATCATGCCATATGGTCCATAAACGAATTTATAACCAGTAGCCAAAACTACTCCACCGTAGATTAGTGACGTCATGTATCCTAGTTTTAATATTTTAGCTCCTTTAATATCAAAATATTCTGTAAACAATACACAAAGTACACCAACAACATTAACAGTTATAATTAGTGAGAATGCTAACTTGAAACTGTTAAAAATACTCTGAATCGCACGTTGAGATTTAAAAGCTCGTTGTACGACATCAAGTGAAAACTCCCCACCTTTCACAAATACATTAACTACTAAATCAAAGTTTGGATAAATGATGAAAGTTACCAAGAACCAGATTAAGCCTAAACGAATGAGCCAATCTTTCCAATTTAATTTATGACGCATACTGCACCTCCTTAAAATTGCAGAACGTCTGATGGTGTGATAAATAATTCCACACTTTCTCCGACAGATCTAATAGCTGACTGACTATCGATACTTGTTACATTAAGAATTTGATTTTCAGATACCTGAACAGTATAGTGAATTGTAACTCCTGAAAATTCCACATCAATAATTGAACCTTTTAAGACAAAATCCTGATCCGTTTCACGTTTGAAGCGAACTTTTTCTAAACGAATGTAACCTTTTTTATCTTCCAAAAGAACATGAGCATTATTTAGAAGAATTCCGTGAACAGTTTCATCTGTAAGTACGTTAATGTCTCCAATGAAATCACATACAAATTCTGTTTGAGAATTATGATAAATTTCTACTGGTGTTCCCACTTGTTCAATAAAACCATTATTAAAAACAGCAATCCTATCAGATAGCGTTAACGCTTCCTCTTGGTCATGTGTAACATATAGAGTCGTAATTCCCAATTCTTTTTGAAGACGTTTCAACTCTTTTCTCAAATCCACACGTAATTTTGCATCTAGGTTTGACAAGGGTTCATCCAAACATAGGATTTTAGGTTCCAGAACAAGAGCACGAGCTAAAGCTACACGCTGCTGTTGTCCTCCAGATAATTCTGAAACGTTACGTTGCAATTGTTGATCTGAAATCTTAATTTTAGCAGCCACTGCAGAAACCTTGGCTTTAATAACATCTGGAGCAACTTTTTTAACCTTTAGACCGAATGCAATATTATCAAAAACTGTCATTGTTGGAAATAGTGCGTAAGATTGGAATACGATCCCGATTCCACGTTTTTCTGGCTCCATATGAGTAACATCTTTCCCATTAACCTCAATGCTTCCAGATGAAGGGTCTAAAAAACCTACCAAAGCTCTCAAAGTTGTTGATTTACCGCATCCAGATGGTCCAAGGAAGGTAAAGAATTCTCCTTCCTTAATATCTAAATTTAGATTATCAATCGCGATAAAATCACCGTATTTAATTTGAATGTTATCAAATTTAATCATATTACTAACTTCCTTTACTTATAAATGAAAAGTCTCTCTTAATTTCTCATGTAGGTTTAGAAACTTTAGAGAGACCTGGAATTTTAAAAATTACACTTATGCCCTATTTTACATATTCTAGTTCAGCTTTTTCAACCCATTCATCCAAATGTTTTCCAACAGCTTCCCAATCAATACTTTGCGGTTTCACTTGATCAACAAATTTCTTAGTAGCTTCTGGTAACTCTTTCACTGCCTCAGTATTTGCAGGAATAGAACCAAAGTTTTTGCTGTACTCTACTTGAATTTCTGTTTGACCAAACCAATCAATAAATTCTTTAGCTAAAGCTTGTTTCTTACTAGTATTCAAAATCATTGTTTGTTCAGTTACAAACGGAACACCAATTTCAGGAGACATTACTTTAAATACAACATTTTGTTCTTTTTGTCCAACTAATGCACCAGAACCCCACATCATACCGTACTGGATTGGGTCGTCCTTATCTAACATTTTAACAATTGAACTTTCACCCTTTTGAAGAGTGTACGCATTTTCCAAATATTCTTTAGCTGCTTGCCAACCTTTTTCAGAAACGCCTAATTCTCCTTTATCATCGAGATAGCGAACAAGGATACTTGCCAAGATCGCACGCCCTGTTCCCCCTGAAAGTCCAGAAATTGAATATTTACCTTTATATTTGCTGCCTAACTCAGTCCAATCTTTAGGCATTTCAGTAACATCAGGAGCACCAATCAAGACCAATGGCTGAACAATTACAGGATTGTAGTAGTTATCTTTATCTGATAGAGATTGGTCAATTTTATCTAACCATTTAGGTTTGTACTGTACCAATAATTTTTGATCTCTAATTTTATTTGAATCAACAGCTCCAATACCAAATACCATATCAGCTACTGCATTATTTTTTTCAGCAATAACACGATCGGCCAACTGAGCACCTGGAATGTCAACCATTTTAATATTGAAACCAGCTTCTTTAGCCTTAGCAGTTAACCAATCCCCACGTCCGTTTGAAACAGAGTTAGAATAAATTACTAATTCTTGGCTCTTGTCAGCTTTTTCTTCTGATTGAGGTGTATCGCTCGAAGAATTTGATGAATTAGTTGAACCACCTGAACATGCTGCCAATGTTGTAACCGCAACCCCTGCAGCTAAAAACGATAATAATTTAGATTTTTTCATATGAAATCTCCTTTTTATTTTTAATTATAATTTTATTTTAAAATTTTTCACAATATGGAACAAAACGTCTCATATCTTCAAATACTGTGTAATCGATACGATTTACTGTAATGACAGGAATCTTTTCAAGCAGAACTTCCGTTAATTCCTTTTTCACTTTAGTAAACTCTTCATTTTCTTCTTCAGTTAATGGAACTCGAAGATATCCAATTGAGATATGGAATTGATAGCGATCATGATTAGGGAATCGAACACCTGCTTTTTCAGAAACATATGTTCTAATTTCTTCTAATCGTTTAGCTGATTTCTCATCGGCTGGTTCTACTAAAATGTTTTGATTTCCCATTTCAGTCACACGCATATGAATATCTTCGTTTAGCAATGGGAAAATTTCTAGTTGTTTTGCAAAGTAATCATGAATTTCTTGTAATGGCGTATCCAATGGTAGATGGCTACTCCAAAATTCTGGCTCACGATTTTCATGGCAAAGCAATTCAATTACAGTCATATGAATAGAATCTCTTGGAGTTAATGTGAATTTATCTATAAATGGTAACTCTCTATAGCGTGATTGAATGATATCAACAACTTCCATCAAATCTGAATTAGTATAAAGATTTGCTACAACTGTATTCCCCGGGAAATGATTAAATTCCCCGTTCTCTTTGAACTTAATTTTTGTTAAGTTTTTCATAAAAAGACCTTCTTTTTTATTTTTTGACATCGGTGTCATTCATGTTTATATTATACAATGTAATCGTTTACTTTGTCAAGCGCTTTCATTGTTTTTTTTTTTAATTTTTTTAATATATACATATTACAAGACTACTCGAACTTTTTTATTTATTGTATCCATTAGGATTTTTTGATTGCCAATTCCATGTATCTCTACACATGTCTTCGACATTTTTTGTAGTCTTCCAATTTAATTCCTTATACGCCTTATCCGCATTTGCATAACAAGTCGCAACGTCTCCTGATCGTCTTGGAACAATTTTATAAGGAATTGGAACCTTATTGACACTTTCAAATGTATTTACAAGTTGTAATACACTTGTGCCTTCTCCTGAACCAAGGTTATAAATATAAACATCTGTTTTTTCAGATACTTTCTCTAAAGCTTTTATATGCCCTATCGCTAAATCCACTACATGGATATAATCGCGAACACCAGTACCATCTACCGTATCATAATCATCTCCAAAAACACTTAGCTCTGGTCGCTTACCTACCGCTACTTGTGCAATAAAAGGCATTAAGTTGTTAGGAATTCCTGATGGATCTTCTCCAATCAACCCCGACTCATGAGCACCAATCGGATTGAAATAACGAAGCAACGCAATACTCCACTCTGAATCTGCTACATGAACATCTTTTAAAATTTGTTCAAGCATCACTTTTGTGTACCCATACGGATTCGTTGCACTTGTCGGCATCGTCTCAATAAGGGGAGACTGATTGTGAACGCCGTATACAGTCGCACTCGATGAAAACACAATCTTTTTAACATTAAACTCTGACATCACTTCAACAAGAGCTAATGTGCTCATAATATTATTTTCGTAGTACATTACAGGCTTTTGCACGGATTCGCCGACAGCTTTGTATCCTGCAAAATGAATTGCAGCCTCAATAGATTCTTGTTCAAAAACTTTTCTCAATCCTTGTTTATCACAAACATCTAATTCGTAAAACGCAGGACGTTGCCCTGTAATTGCTTCAATACGATCTAATACTAAAATGCTTGAGTTTGAAAGGTTGTCGACAATAACGACTTCCTTACCTAAATTTAGTAATTCTACTACGGTATGGCTACCAATATAACCAGCTCCGCCTGTTACCAATATTGCCATTTTTACTTCCTCCTAATTAATTCCAACCGATTTAACAAATCTCATAAATGCTTCATGTCCGGTTTGAGTATTCTTATAAACACCTGCATCTTCGAGAACTCTCGCAAATACTTGCCCTACTTCATGTTGAACTACGCTATGAACCTCCTCCTCTTTAAGTCCAGGATATTTTTCTTTCAATTGAACGGCCCATTCTAAATGATAATCAGCAATTGCGTTATCTTTTCCTAAAAGATATTTCTCAACTTCTTCTAACTCTGTTTTCAAACGAGGTGGTAAAATCGCAAGTCCCATCACTTCGATTAACCCAATATTTTCCTTTTTAATATGTTGTACATCTTGATGAGGGTGGTAAACACCATCTGGGTATTGTTTAGTAGTATGGTTATCTCTCAGAACAATATCCAATTCATATCTTCCATCCACTTTACGAGCAATAGGAGTCACCGTATGGTGTGGAATATCTTCAGTCTTAGCAATGATGTCTACTTCTAAATCTGAATATTCTCTCCAGATATTTAGGATTTTAGTAGCTAATTCTACCAAACGATTTTTATTTTCACCTTGTAGCCTAATCACTGACATCGGCCATTTTACAATACCTGCTTTAACATCCTCAAAGTCTTTAAAAAGAAATTCTCTCTCAAATTTTGCTTTTTCCATTGGGAAAATATGTTTTCCTCCCTGGTAGTGATTATGACTAAGAATAGAACCTCCTGAGATAGGAAGATCAGAATTTGAACCAGCAAAATACCCTGGTAAAATATCAACAATCTCCAATAATTGTTCAAATGTTTTGGACGTAATAGCCATTGGTACATGTTGACTATTCAAGAATATCGCATGCTCATTAAAATATGAGTATGGGGAATACTGGAAACCCCATACTTCGTCTCCCAGTTCCAACCGAATAATTCTATGATTTGCACGTGCTGGATAATTTATTCTCCCCTGATAACCTTCATTTTCCATACAAAGTAAACATTTTGGATAATTAGATGACTTTACCAATTTCTCTGCCGCGATTGTTTTCGGATCTTTTTCCGGTTTTGATAAATTGATTGTAATTTCAAGTGAACCATAATTAGTTTCAGTATGAAAAGCTATATTTTTAGCGATAGCTGACAATTTAATATAGTCGCTATCTTTACTTAACTGATAGAACTCTTCAACTGCATCCTGTGGCGAAACATCATATGAACTCCAAAAAATATCATTAAGGCGACTTGGTAATGGAACGATAAAATTCATCAGCTCTGCACCTAAACATTCCTTTGCCTCAGCTAAATCAGCAATTTTACCATTCTTTAAAGCTATTTCTACTAAATTGTCTTTTAATTTTTTAAGATCACTCTCATTTGAAATCTTATCAGTTCCTTCTTCACCGATTAAAGCCAATATTCTATTTTTTATATATATTTGGTCCATCGATTTATAAATTCCATATTCAATAATTTTATTAGCAAAATTATCTACTATTGTCTGCATATATACTCCTCTTTAACTATAATACTCCAATTTCCTGATAATCTAACCATTTATAAATAGATTGTGTTGTATGGGATATCTTATCAAGAATATTAATAACTTCTAAAAATACAATAGCTTCATCAACATTTGAGAATTCAATAAGAAAGTTCTCTACTACTTTGTCTCCTAGTTTTTGACATAGACCAGATATCAACTTACATTTTTTATTATAGTCATATACGTCAGGTTCATAGTTTCTATTCTTATACCATGTTAGAGTTTTCTTTAAGTGATCCCCTATAATAAAATGTATTTTTAGCATTTCATAAAATAATGGTCCCCATTCATGCATTGTATGAATATTTTTTAAATTCTTAACTATTTCAATGATTCGATCACCAATACGTTCAATATCTGTGGATAATTTTACTATAGTTATAATTCTTCTCAAATCAACAGAAACAGGATGTTGTAAACAGATGAGTTCAATACCTTTCATATCTATTGTAACAACTGCTTCATTAATAACTAAATCATTATCTATAATACTTTGTTTTTGAACTTCGGTTAAGTCATCAAATATCATTTCATATTTTTTTATTATAGAAATCCATATATCTTCTAGATTATTAGACAACTCAATAATTTCATTGTCAAAATGCTTTCTCAACATTATCTAACCTCAATAATCAATTGCACTATAAAGAACTCGTATAGATAACTGTCTTTATAGTTCATCATATGATGAAATTATTTTAAACATCAATTATCAAAATACTTGCATCATCTTTTTTACCATAAATAGGATCAATATTTGTAGATTCTTTTCTCATTTCAATTAACTCTCCAAAATTGTAGCCTGAATTTTGAGTATAAAAATCGTAAAAACCATCAGTCATTAAAACAATATGATTACTAGTTACTTCCAAACTACCATTGATAACATGATTTATACTACTTTTGTCTAGTGAACCTATCCAATATCCATCTGGTTTATTAGCTAGCTTCCTAATATTTTGTAATATAGTCTTTTTATCAGCTTCATCATTAGATTTGATTGTAAATTTTCCTTGCTCAAAAAGACAATCTACTCTATGATCTGTAATCACTTGATTGTTGACTATCATAACACAATCGCCAATCATTATGTATTCTAATTTTAAACCAGATAATTTCGCAAAAATAAAGGCAAAAGTTGGTAACTGGTAATAATCATCAAACTCACACTTATCTATCTCTATTATTTTTCTAACGTCATCTAAAGCAAGCTCGAAAATTTTCTTCAATGATAAAGAATCGTTACAATACTGCTTGAGACACTCAGAAATAAGATGAGATACTTCCGAAACTGAATAACCTATAGAATCTTTTGAATTAAATAAATCTGTTGCTCCATCTATAATCCAGAAATATTGATTTTTGTAATCTACGCTATCTTCGTTCTCTTTAGCACTACCTTGTATTGAGCAAATTCTATCTATCTTCATAACGACGTTTTAAACTCCATTGTCCAAATAGAAGGCAAATTCCAATAATAGTTAAAAGCAACTCAACCATTTTATTTAATCCAGTTTTTGGTAATGCATGTTGATTATTTTTTGTCTTAACTACTTCACTAACATTAGTTACGTCATATTGTTTTTGTGAAATTTCTCCTGTTACTACATTACCTGAATCATGATTTGATTTTTCAATTTTATCATCTACACTATTTACTGAGTAATTATTAGCTAAATTATTTTTGTTTTCAGCTACAGGTTTTATTTCCTCTACATGCTTATCTGAGTGGTTGTCTGAGTGATTACCTGAATTTTGCGAAAAGATTTTATAACTTTCATTCTCAGTTATAATATTAAAATCACCGACACTATTATTTGTGTCTGAGCTGGTCCCATTAAAATCAGTTTTAAGTAAAGAAACATGATTTCCTGTTAAATTGGAAAGTTGATTATTTAGGACAGTGATAGTTCCAGCGGATTCTTCAATTACGATTCCGTCTTTACCTCCCGAGATGATATTATCAGATACTACCAAATTGTTGCTGACTCTTAATAATTCAATATTTGGCTGTTCAGTATTTTGCGAATTATTATGAATGATATTCTTTGTTACAGTAATATCAGTTACTTTTCCAAGATAATCTGCACTATCTTTTGCAACACGTATTGCTTTTGTTTTAGCATCAGCAATATTAAATACATTTTCAGTAATAGTCACATGTTTATTCAGATCTAATACGTCTTTAACATTTTTATAACTATAAGCATTAACTAAAGCAGCACCATTTTCACGATAGTGTTCACTTTCCTCTTTAGTTTTCTTATCAAACCTATTTCCTTTTATTAAAATATCAGTAAATCCTGTAAAGCGAACGCCCGCATACATCATATTATCAAAATGATTATTTAGAATTTTAATATTTGAAGGATTTTCAGTTGTTGCAGTTTGATAATGTGTCCCAATTGCAGTTACTAATTCACCTGATTTTTCACTTTTACCAAAATATGAATTTTGAATAGTAACATTTTCAGATTTTTTCCCATCATCATTCAAAGCATAAGGAAAACCTTTTCTAGTTAATGGTTCAATCTGAATACTCTCCTTACTTATAATTTGCCCATCTTTCATAGTTTTAGGTAAAGCTTGACCAAGAAAACGAGAATTATCGACTAATACATTTTTCGAACCTGCAATTTGAATAGCATGCCCTTGATAACTATCCTTGAATGTTACATTTTTTATAGTTACGTTATTTGAATTCCCAATAGCAAATGCACCTGAAGAATTTATAAGTGGTAGATTTTTTGCTTTAGTTCCTTCTTCATTCAAAGCACCGTTCATATCAATAGTACCACCAGAATAACTAATATCTTCTGTTGGGGCCCATTCTACTTGCGCACCATCATCCGTAAATAAACCTGTCATGAATACAATAGAAGGATGATTTTTGATATTGATACCATTTAATATGGTAGCTTTTTCATGTACTTCTAGGTGTGTATGACTTCTCAAAAAGACAATCTCTTTAACTAAATAAGTCCCCTCAGGAAAATATACTTTCCCTCCACCTAATCCTTTAGCAGCTGCATCTATTGTATCCTGAATTGCTTGTCGGTCATCATTAACCCCATCGCCTACTGCACCATAATCTTTTACACTTAAAGCCGAAATTTCAGTCCCTTTTTCTAAAGCAGTGTTACTATCTCCCACTTCATTCCTATTAGAAGTATCTGCAACTTCGTTCTCAGAACTAACTGACTTTGAATAAGTAGTAATAAAATCAGTCAAACTGTCATGATTACTAGTTAAGGAACCTTCTAAACTTTTGATAGTTGAATTAGAAAGGGCACTATTAGAAACTAGCGGAGAATCTTTCATTTCATCTTCAAAAGATCCAGTATTTACCCCATCTTCTTTATATTCCTTATTAGATATCAAAGGAGAATCAACTTTACTATCGGTTAATTGTGAGGTAGAAGAGTCAATCCCAGTAGGATTGTCATGATTACTAGTTGAAGAACCTTCTATACTATTGGTGGTCGAAGTATAAAGCTCATTCATAGATATTTGAGGAGCACTTGTAACTACTTCATCAGCAAAAACACTTTGTACCCCCAGGAATGAAACCGCTACCAAAACAGGGCACAATCCAACCTTAAGTTTCCGAATACTAAAAACCTCATTGTGAACAAAATGCTTCATAAAACACCTCCAAATTTTTTATTGTTTTTTTACTATCTATCACTAAATTTTTTTATATCAGACAAAATGACACCGCTGTCATTATCCTTATCATATATTTTCTAAATAAAATTGTCAAGGGATAACACAATAAAATACAACATTTTTTAAAGCGTAATCATATTTAAAACTTTATATCTGTTCTATAAACCAAAAATACTATTAAATCTCTTCCAACATTTTTAAATGGACAGAACAATTTCATAGTGAAAATGATAGAATATTTTTTAATAACTCTGAATACTGTTTCACAAAAAATAGACCAATTTCTTGATCTACTTTACTTTATATTAATTTCTAAAAATTTAATTTTGGTCATGATTTGGTCATGATTTGGTCATGATTTGGTCAAAAAAACAAAAAATACTAAATTATTTTTAAAAATTAACTTGTGATAATTGCCTTAAAACAAACACTTTGCATATTCTTTGCTTTTCTTTACATTACTTAAAATGCCCCTATTCATAATCTCTTAAATTCCCTGTTTTATACTGTTCAACCAATTCCCATAGATTATGAGTAGTTAAATCTGGTACAAAAATAAATTACTTTTTTAAATGTACTCATAAATTATCCCTTCGTCACTTATCAATTTCCCCCAACTCTCTCAACCGTTCCTGCTCTATCTTCAACATCTCTTTTTCCACCTTGTTCCATTTTCCAAATAGGCATTCGTGTAGAACTTCTGCTGCTGAGATTTGATCTACTTCCGAATTATAAACACACGATTGATCTCTTTGATAAATTTGAATTTGTCTAAAAAGTTTAGCCGTTTCCAACTCTCGTAAGTTATCAACTAAATGTTCTACAATTCCGTCATGGTGCTCTTTGGGAGTCGCTCTTGCTTGACTAGGGTCTATAGCATGGAGCTCCTCATAACGTATCAAGGTACTGAGATAAGACAATTCTGGCTTGGTCGCAATCAGTGCAAGTGAGACTTGATATCCTCTAGTTGCCAATAATTGGGCCGTTTTTCGGGGAACTTCTGTTGTTCTCAAGGTACCCTCGATTAATAAATGATAACCTTTTTTACTCAACTCATCTACAAGATATTCAACCATTTGTCCCGCGAATACTTTTGTATAATCCACACTATCTTTGCCATACTTTTCCTGTAGGCCAAGGTAGTTCGGATGAAAAGAGCGATAACTATCCCCATCAATGATAATGATATTACCTTGAAATTCCCTTTGTTTAATACGATGAATCGTTGTTTTCCCAGCACCACTCTGTCCACCGAGCAAAATAGCCTTAGGATGAGATGAGGTTGTTTTTCCACGAGTTAAAGAACGGATAAGCCGTTTGGAGGCTTGTTCAAAATTATCTTGACTAAATTCTTCTAGTTTCATTAAGCCACCACCAGATGAGTAGCTTGTTCTAGCATACGTTCAATACCATCCAAATAGCCATTAAATCGCTCTATATCCTCAAAAGTTGAAACAAGATAAATCCTCGTATTAATCAAATCAGACAAATCATCGCTCATTAGAACCCAAGGATTTAAAGTATCATCAAATGCAATTCCTTGTTCATCTTGAAAACGATAAAGTTGCGCTAAGATATTCGCCCCTCGTTCTTTAATCACTTCAATTTTCAGAGTTAATTGATAATCTTCTACTGGTGTGAGCATTTTTTCCTCCCCTACGATATCGATATACGAAACATTAAATTTCTTGCAGATACGATCTATTAATTCTGTCGAAACTCGACTTGTCCCATTTTCATAACGACTCAGACTATTTCTAGAGATACCAACAATCTTTGCAAACTCAGGCTGCGTTAATTTATGTGTTTTACGTAACGTTTTTATATTTTCTCCAATCATGTAACTCCTCCTTTTATTTATTTCTATTATAGCACAAAAAATAAAAACGCACCAATTTTGGTGCGTTTTTATCCAGCTCTAGCTGAATGAATAATTCATCTGTTACATTGTTGGCAAACCAATCATCTAATACAATGGCTTTATCAAATAATCTATCTTATCTATTTTAAAGATAAATTTACCACAAAAACACACTGAGATACTCGTCCCAGTATGTTTATTTCATTTTGGATAACTTCATCAATAAACTTAAGCGTTCATCATTTTTGAGCTCTGATAACAAGCAAATCAACCGCTCATATCCAAGTTCTTTCTTCTGCTTGATTAATGAATTCATCACAGCCACCAAATCCTCTGACGTA
The DNA here is from genome assembly GCF_007475365.1 of Streptococcus oralis subsp. dentisani. NCBI lineage: Bacteria > Bacillati > Bacillota > Bacilli > Lactobacillales > Streptococcaceae > Streptococcus > Streptococcus oralis. The sequence goes on from NZ_CP034442.1 coordinate 1,142,648, forward strand.
AAATTCCTTAAGTAAAGTGTAATATAACTTCCACTATTAGAAAATAGGCTAACATGAATTGCATTATGTTCTTTTTGCCTAATTTTCATTCCTCCTGTAGACTCCCTAATATAAAACTCATACACTGTCTTTTTCGGATAGCAATCAAATGAGTTTTCGAATTCTCTGCGATTTTTATAGAGAATATAGTTAATGAGTGAATAATATTTTAGAAACATAGTTGTTCCCTCCGTAATTGTTTTTATAATTATAGTATGCCTTTTTTTTCAAATTATAAAAATAAAAAATTAAAAAAACTGATAAAGGTATTATTTTCTTCTCAATTTTTTTGTAGTTTTTCCTCTTTCTCTCATCTTTCTTTTTTTTTGCGATTCTGATTTTTTCTGTGTGTTTAGCGTTGACAGGAACGTATGTGTAAGTCACGCTAAACACACAGTACTAGGTAAAAGTGAATAACGTAAAAAAACTTATCCTGATTTTTTTATTTTAAAATTTATGGCATACTAATAATATCAAGATAATTGATTGAGTAGAGACGTAACTAATATAGCTACGTTTTTTATGTTTGAAAGGAGGTAGCTATCGTGGAAACAGTAGGTTTAAGCTGGGTTAGGAAAGAACCAGTTTTGTATTTCATTAACTAAAAAAAAATAAATGTATAGATAATAAAAAAGATGTCAATAGCAGTTTAAAAAAATTTTTTGATCGTAACAAAGTAAAGAATAAAAGTAAAAAACGAAAGTAAATAACAGGAACCAATTTTTGTATTACATTTACCAATAAAAAATAAATGTATAGATAATAAAAGTAATGTCAACAGCAGTTTAAAAAAATTTTTTGATCATAACAAAGTAAAAAATCAAAGTATAAAAACTAAAGTAAATAACAAAAGTCTAAAAATCAAATACAAAAACTAGCTTAGCTCAGTCGCTAAATTCAGAGCAATTAAACCTGAAAAAGACTAACAAGAAAAAACAACAGATTTTTATCTGCAAGATGGAACTCTACATTTTATTTGAATTGAGTCAACTTGTCATGTTGTAAAATGACTTGGTTATCTTCTTAGCCATCAATTAAGAAGCGCCCTAAGCAAAGGGAAGATACTACATCAGTGAATATAAGCTTAAGTCACTGCACTACTTCAACTTGAATAAAAAAGACCTTAAGATTTTTCTTAAGATCTTCTTTAAAAGCACATTATCTACTATAGAAAGGAAAGAACTATGGCAAAGAAGAGACGTAGTCGTGCTGATCGACGAAAAGCTAAAGAGAAAGCTAAGAAACAACAGATGGATTCTCTAACTACTTTCGAAGGCCGTAAACAATTCGTCCAATCTAAAGGACTAACTAATCTAGTCACGCGCTTTAAAAAAGGAAAGGGTATCAAGCGAAATGAATCCAAAAAAACGGGAGAGGACATTCATTTAATCCATACCGACCGAACTCTTCATAACTACGCTGGGTCCTGGAGCAGATTTGCTTCCTTTGTTGCCTCAATAACTACTGCCGAAGATTTAGAAGCTCTTGAAAAATCTAACAATATTGAGGGATGGATTGACTTAGTAAATCAATACTTAAAACATTGTAAGAAATTAGGACTTTCTGCTCCAACCCAGTCAACCTATAAAGCAGCATTAGCCAAAGTTTTAGGAGTACCTTCTACCGCTTTTATTGCAACGGATATTCGATATCGAGCCGACAAAAAGAATAATCGTTTGAAGTCTAATGACGACAGGATGTCTGAAGAAACAAATAATCGCTGGTTCTCAATCGTATCTGCCACTGGACTACGAAAAAATGAATTAAAAGCTATTACTGGAGACTCCCTCTACCAACGTGAGGATGGCCAATATTATCTTAAAATTATTGGTAAAAAACATAAATCAAAAGGAGCACGAGATCGTTGGGTTCCGATTATTACGCGAGACAAAGAAGAATTAGAAAGGCTTGTTGAAGAATTTAAACTAGCTGGTAAAAAACGTGTGTTTCAAGTTCCAACTGCTTTAAAACCTCATAAATATCGTGCTGAATACGCAAAACGTCTTTATCTTCTTGTCGCGCGAGATCCCAAAGATATCAAAGATAAAAAAGAAAAAATTTATCTACGAGGCGAATTAAAAGGTGTTGCCCTTGATCGAAAGGCTTGTTTAATTGTATCACGTGCTCTCGGACACAATCGACCAGAAGAATTTCAAAAATCCTACGCCTATAAGTTAATCTCACAAGCAAACTAAGTAACTTTTTCCAAACATTATGATATATCTCTCATTAAAATTAAAAAATTCAACTAAATAAAAATCGTACTGAAAGTATTGATTTCTTTCTTAACATTCTTGTTCTAAACTAAAAAAATTAAAGTAGGTAAAAACCTACTTTTTTTCTTCAAAACCTTGTTACGACGCGTTTTTAAAGCACTCAAAATTGAGTGTTTTTTTGTTTTAAAAAATTTTTTTCACTAAAAAATAAAAAAAACACAGTTTTTAGTGAAGTTCCTGGCATACTAATTATATATGAAAAAAAAAGGGATAAATTGAATTACAAATGCGGTTAAAATAATTTAACTGCTTTTTTCAATCTCTAATACTTCCTAGCATAATTTCAATCAAAAATAATAGTAGAAAGGAAACCTTAAATCATGAAAAGTCAAAATAAACAGATGCATTTAAATGAGAAAGAAATTCAATCTTGTTTTAGTTTTATGAATTCCTTCTGGGGGTTTGATCGCATGGTTTTTAACTTAGGTGAAAAACTAATTGTTGACATTGAAAAACTGATAGAATTCAAAAAAAAGAATCCTCATGAAGTTAAAAAATTTACTCACAATTCAAATCAGATAGAAGATTTAATTATCCAATCAAGGGAATTCGGAAGACTTGAAATTGGAAAAATTTATAAAAAAGAAAGCGGAGATACTGTTAATTATTGCTTACTCCAGCTGAATCATGGAGGTCTAAATTTTGAAACTCTCTCTATTTCAGCAATACGAAAGAAACTAATAAACGTTATAACAGGAATCAAACAGCAAACTGGTATTTGGATTATCCCAACAATTATTAGGGTTCATGAAATGGAAATCGCATTTACATTTGCTACTGATGCGATTATTCATTTTCAAACAAGGAATTTATTATTGAGGAGCTTATCTAATACATCTCAAGTAAATAAAATAGTTTATACAAAATGTTCAACTCCTGATGATCACCATATTCTTTCAAGTAAAAAAAATGAAAACTTGTCGCATGTTCTTTACGATAAAACAGCAAAAGCAGAACATAATAAACAGATTGAATTAAACGTATCTCGTAAATATCGCGTCTATAGATACGAAATGACACTGAATGAAAAAAAAATTAAAAGTGAATTCCAGACTACTGACTTAGATAAACTACACAATGATCAGCTCTATTCATTTGTATATAGTGTAATTGAGAAAGGATTGTCCAACTTTAAGATATTTGTTCAAACTTCAGTTAGAGATACCCAAAATAAGTTAAAAGAATTGTATGAAGAAAAAGGTAAAGATGAATATATAAAAACTTTTTTTGACACTCAATTAAATCATGCTATGAATTATTTATATCCAATAACATTTGATGAATCTATTTTCTTATTTATTGATGTATCTAAATTTATAAAGCCAAAAAACTGTGCAAGAACTAAAAGAAATCTGGTTAAAAGAAGTAGAAAGAATGATTTAAAGAAAGAGAGTTATTTTCTTTCTATTATGATTACATGGCAAGTACTATATCTCTTTTGCTTAATGCTAAATACTCTATATCTTGTTCCTTTCCTTGATTTTGGTTGCTACAAGGATAATCAAAATAATGAACTCCTTTCTTTTAAAATCCCTAGTTTTACAAATGAAGAAAAAGATTCATTTTTTAATGAAATTATTCAAAGCAAGGATAAAGACATAGGTTCATTCCTGGATTCTTTTTTTAATAGAAATTGGAAAAATATTTATACCATTTTAATATAAATTCTGATTAAAAAATTGAAAAAGAATTAATACAGCAACGTTTTCCTGTTTTTTAAGTCTTCAACCCTTGAAGACTTAAAAAACAAAATCCAAACTAATAAAATTTAAATCTAAAAGAAAGAAACGGTACTATTTATGAATTTATTTATTCCAGACGAAGTAATTCGGCAATTTAAATTACTAATATCAGATACTGTTAAGAAAGAACTGGATAAATTTTTGGATATTAATGAAAATACCAACCAATTTTTAAATAAAAAGCAGACTTGTGAATATTTGAATATATCCAACAATACTTTAGACAACTGGATTAAGCAAGGCTTACCTTGCATTAAGGTTGGAAAAACTGTTCGCTTTAGCAAAACAGAAATCAATCGCTGGTTACAAAAGCAGTAGAAATTCTATGGTCATTTGTTATAATGTAACCATGGTATTTTCTAGCTCAATTCAAAAGGAGAATACTATGTCTATTACAGAAACTAAAAACGGAACCTATCGCTTACGTGTCTATATTCCTGAGGAAGTGAAGTCTTCACTAGGTGTTGATAAGAAAGTGATTGAAAAACGATTCAAAACAAGGATTGAAGCAAAAAAATATGAACTAGAACTTAAAAATAAGATTGATAAAATTCTTAGTGGCGGATCTGCTTCATTAGAGAATAGCGGTTCTATTCTCTTTTCGGATTTCTATCAAAACGTTTGGTGGCAATCTTACAAAGCAGGTCAAACTACTTCTGCTGCCAAACCACCATCTCAAGCAACTATAGTTGGAACAGAAATTGCTTTTAGAAAACACATCTTACCCTTACTTGGGAATTATTCAATAGACTTTCTTAATCAAAATAAGCAAGTTGTGCTAAATCTATTGACTCAAAAGGCTGAAGAATATGCAAATTTCAAAGTTATCAGGAGCTACGTTAACTCTATCTTTGACTGGGCAGAAGAATTAGAGTATATCGAAACTAATCGTCTCTCTAAAACCATTAGCCGTATCAAAGCAACTAAGAAAATCAAGCTACAGGAATCTAAAAAAGATGAAGATTTATATCTATCTCAAGAAGAACTTCAAGCATGGTTTACAGCTTTTGAAAAGGATTTAGAGACTGAAAAAATTCTATTCAAAGACTATGTTTTGTTCTATACTACCTTCTTTTTAGGAGATAGAAAGTCAGAGAGCTACGCTTTGCAATGGAAACATATTGATTTCAAAAATCAACAAATTCAATTGGTTCAAGCCTTAGATCGATATAAAAATCGAAAGTCAACTAAAGGGAATAAAAAGACGATTTTTTCGATTCCACAAGAACTTACCGACTTGTTAAATTCTTGGAAGAAGCAACAAAAATCTGAACTGGCTTCATTTAACATCATGCAGACTCCAGAACAGTATGTGTTTACGTACATTGATACAAAGGGAAATGTAAACAGTTGTCTCCATGCTGATTACCTTAACAACAAGATGAAATCTGTTAAGCGTCGTCATCCAGATCTTGCACATGCAACCCCTCATAAATTACGACATACAGGAGCCACACTCGCTAAACAGGCAGGAACCCCTATGGAAGATATTTCTGAAGCACTCACTCACAGTGATACAATTACAACTAAGACTTATGTCAACACTTCAAATGTAATTCCAATGGCTGTTGGAGAAATTGCCTTTCGTAATCTTAAAAAATAATAGTGTGAATTTGGTGTGAAAAGTGGTGTGAATTTTGCTAAAAATCATCAAAAAAACACCCCATGGTGTGAACCATGAAGTGTTGTAAATGTTGTATCGTAGCTGGTTCTTAACGTTTAGAGGCAACTGACTTTGTCAGGTTGCAGCCACATTTGTAAGCGACTAAAGTCGCAACAACTGTGTCAATTGCACCAATTTAGTATGAAAATATAAAAAAGAACACCCCAAAAGGTGCTCTTTGTAAGTATAGTAATTCTTTCGAATTAACGTTTACTAAATTGTGATGCTTTACGAGCTTTCTTAAGACCTGGCTTCTTACGTTCAACTTTACGTGAGTCACGTGTAAGAAGTCCTGCGCGTTTCAATGAATCGCGGAAGTCTGGGTCTACTTGAAGAAGGGCACGAGCGATACCGTGACGGATAGCTCCTGATTGACCAGCGTATCCACCACCTACAACGTTAACGAAAACGTCGTATGAACCTACAGTTGAAGTAACTGCGAATGGTTGGTTGATAACAAGACGAAGGTCAGCGTGTGGGATGTACTCTTCAACATCTTTTTTGTTAACAGTGATTTTACCAGTTCCTGGAACAAGGCGAACGCGTGCAACAGCGTTTTTACGACGTCCAGTACCTGCATATTGTGCTTGTGACATACTTTATTGTTCCTTTCCTTAGATAAGTCCTGAAATATCAAGAACTTCTGGTTGTTGTGCAGCGTGAGTGTGCTCAGCTCCAACGAATACTTTCAATTTCATACCTTGAGCACGGCCAAGAGTATTGTGTGGGAGCATACCTTTAACTGATTTTTCGATCAAACGTACTGCATTTTTAGAACGAAGTTCACCAGCAGAGATTTGTTTCAATCCACCTGGGTGGTTTGAGTGAGTGTAGTAGATCTTATCAGTTGCTTTTTTACCAGTCAATTTAACTTTTTCAGCATTGATAACGATTACGAAGTCACCTGTATCAGCGTGTGGTGTGAATGTTGGTTTGTTTTTTCCGCGAAGTACGCTAGCAACAACTGCTGAAAGGCGTCCAAGAGGTACATCAGTTGCGTCAACAACGTACCATTTGCGTTCTACTTGGCCTGGTTTAGCCATGAATGTAGTTTTGTTCATGATTTCTCCTATATGAATATCGTTTTTGTTTACAGGGCGGATGTTCCGGTCCGCGGGGTATTTGAAAGGTTCCGGGGCCTTACAAATGGGGTAAACAATACCGTCTACTATCATACCAAATTTTACTACTAAAAGTCAATAGATATGTAAAATATTTTTACCGATTTCGCTGTTTAACATCTAGAAAAACCTCGCTTTCGCGAGGCTCTCCTATTTGTAAGCTAAGGCACGTTTAAAGGTTTTCCAGATTCCCAAATCATCTGTTTGAAGGACTAGGCTGGCATACATACGTCCGATAAAGACTGTCGCAGTGACTGCAAAAGCAACCGTTATGGCAAGAGAAATCCAAGCTTCCAGACCACTTGCATAACCATTTATAGCTCTAAACGGCATAAAGAAGGTCGAAATGAAAGGAATGTAGGAACCAATTTTCAGAACTAAATTGTCCCCGGCAGCACCTAGAGAAGTCACACCGACAAATCCTGCTATAATCAAGATCATCAATGGCGACAAGGCCTTTCCTGAATCCTCAGGGCGAGAAACCATAGATCCTAGGAAGGCTGCTAAAACAACGTACATAAAGAGACTAACCAAGACAAACAATAAGGTATTGAGCGAGAAGGCCTCTCCTAGATGATTTAAAATCCCAGATTGTGCCAAGATAGGGATGTCTTTAAAGAGCAGAATGGCAGCAAGTCCACCCACGACGTAAATGCCAATATGAGTCAAAATCACAAGAAGCAGAGCCAACATGCGAGCGTAGAAATAATGACTAGCTCGGATACTAGAGAAGACCACCTCCATGATTTTGGTTCCTTTCTCGCTAGCCACTTCTTGAGCAGTGACGCTAGCATAGGTAATCAAAATCATATAAAGGAAGAAACCAAGCCCTGCGGCCGCAATGGTTTGAACAATTTTTTTGTTTTCCTTGGATTCATCAATCTTCTCAGTAAAATCAACGGTTTGACTCAGGCGTTTTTCCTGTTCCTGAGACAAATTGGCTGCTGAGCGATTGAGTTGGTATTGCAGTTCATTTAACTTATTGGTTACTGCTAGTTTGATGCCACTTTCAAGAGAGGTTTCACCATGATAGACGGCCTTGAGGACACTGTCCTCTTGGTCAATGGTTAGATAACCCTTGATTTTCTCATCCTTGATAGCAGCCTGGGCACTGGTTTCATCCTTGTAATCAAAGTTGATACCATTGGTACCCTTGAGCCCTTCTTCCACAGATGGCACCGTTGTCACTACTGCTATCTTGCTATTCTTGGCCATAGAAGACCCTTGGAGATAACCGATTCCTACAGATAAGGCTAAAAAGAGGAACGGCGAAATCACCATAAAGAAGAAACTCCACGACTTGACATGTCGAAGATAGGTTTCCTTCATTACAACCCACATATTTCTCATACTTCCACCCCTGATTCTAGTTTAAAGATTTCATCGATTGTTGGAGCTTGTTGGTCAAAGGTCGCGATATATTGACCTTGAGTCAGGATTGGGAAGAGTTCCCTTCCAGCGCTCTCGTCATCGAGGATCAATTTCCAACTACCTTGCTTGGTCAAGCTCACCTGTTTGACATGAGGAAGATTTTCCAATTCTTCCTTACTTCGTTCACTTGAAACAAAGAGACGCGTTTTCCCGTATTGATTGCGAACTTCTTGGACCGGTCCATGCAAGACTACACGCCCATCTCGAATCATCAGGATATCATCGCAAAGCTCCTCGACATTAGTCATAACATGGTCAGAAAAGATAATGATTGCACCGCGCTCTTTCTCTTTCAAGATGACCTGTTTGAGCAACTCAGTATTGACTGGATCCAAACCACTAAAAGGTTCATCCAAGATAATCAAGTCTGGCTCATGGATCAGAGTGATAATGAGCTGAATTTTCTGCTGATTCCCTTTGGAGAGGCTCTTGATTTTATCAGTCAGCTTTCCTTTCACTTCCAGTTTCTCCATCCATTGAGGGAGTTTTTCCTTGACCTCCTTAGCATCCATGCCCTTTAGAGTCGCCAAGTAGCGAACTTGCTCAAGGACTGTCAGCTTGGGCATAAGACTGCGTTCCTCAGGCAGATAGCCAATCCGAGCGTAGGTTTCCTGACGAATCTCCTGCCCATCCAGACTGATTTCTCCTTGATAGTCCAAAAATTTCAACATACTGTGGAAAATCGTTGTTTTCCCAGCACCATTTTTCCCGACCAGTCCCAAAATCCGTCCTGGACTTGCCTGAAAATCGACACCAAACAAGACTTGCTTGGAACCGAAACTTTTCTCTAGATTTCTTACTTCTAGCATTTTCCACCTCCGAAATATGTTGCACTTATTATACTCCTTTTTGATAGCCTTTACAAGGATTTATGTACATTTTTATCTTGTTCATCCTTCATTAAAAACTAAACTCTCTAAGGATTTTGAGTACCCAAGTGATAGAACAATTATAGCCCATTAAAGTGTATACAAGAGCTTTTACTCCTCAATTGTCCATTTTTGATCCTGAATTGTCATTTTGAAAAGCAAAAATCCACCCCGAAGGATGGATTGATGAGTTAACGCACTTCTGCATTCACTTTTTCTTCGAGTGATGCTTGGATTTTTTCCATATAGCGTGCGACTTCTTCATCTGTCAAGCTGTCTTCTGGATTTTGGAAGGTCAAGCTATAGGCCATTGACTTCATGCCAAGTCCTAGTTTTTCACCTGAGAAGACGTCAAATAGTTTGATATCTGTCAAACGTTTCACGCCCGCAGCTTGGATAGCATCTACAACTTCTTGATGAGTGACTTCTGCCTTAAGGAGTAGGGCCACGTCACGGCTGACTGCTGGGAATTTGGTGATTTCCACAAATGGAGCAGCAGGTTGAAGCGCAGCTTCGATGGCTGAAAGGTTCAGCTCCGCTACATAAGTTTCTGGGATATCGTAAGCCTTGGCAGTGACCGGATACACTTGGCCAAGGAAACCAAGAACTTGGTCACCGATTGAAATCACGGCTGTACGGCCTGGGTGAAGGCTAGCAATCTCAGCTGTTGCTGTATAAGTTACTTGGAGTCCCAAGCGAGTAAAGAGCGCTTCTAAGATTCCCTTAGCATAGAAGAAATCAACTGGAACTGCTGCTGTTTGGAAATCTTTTTCAGCAACCAAGCCTGTCAAGGCAAAGGCAAAGCTGTTGATTTCATTTGGAAGTTCTTCTTTTGGATTACCTGTTTGTTCAAAGACTTTTCCAATCTCATAAAGAGCCAAGTTTTTGTTCTTACGAGCCACGTTGTAGGCCATCGTATCAAGGATACCTGAGACCATATTTTGACGGAGAACGGAACGGTCCACTGTCATTGGCCACATGAGTTCTGTTAGCTTGCTTGGTTTAGCTGTGAACTCAACCGCTTTTTCAGGCGTTGTTAGAGCGTAGGTGATGATTTCTGTCAATCCTGCTCCTTCGGCGATGGTACGAACTTGACGGCGAAGTTTTTGTGTCGCAGTCAATTCACCAGCTGTACCGTCATCTTTTGGAAGACTAGTTGGCAAACGATCGTAACCATAGATACGAGCGATTTCTTCAAAGAGGTCAGCTTCGATGGTGATATCCCAACGACGACGTGGGACGCTGACTGTAAAGGCTTCAGCATTTCCAGAAAGACCAAATCCAAGACGGCGGAAGACATCCTCGACATCGGCATAAGTAAGATCAGTTCCAAGGACACGGTTGACGTCTGCAAGGGTTGAAGAAACTTCTACATCAGAAGTATCAAGCTCACCTGCTGAAACGATACCCTTACGCACCGTCGCACCTGCAAGATCAGCAATCATGCTAGCTGCAGCATCCAAGGCTTCATTGACTGTTGCTACATTAATCCCTTTTTCAAAACGAGAAGATGACTCAGAACGAAGGTTGAGGCGACCGCTAGTCTTGCGAATCGATTTGCCATTGAAAACAGCCGCTTCAAGGACAACACGACTAGATTTTTCAGAGATTTCTGTAGCCTGCCCGCCCATGACACCTGCAAGAGCTACTGGCTTGTCTGCGACAGTGATGACTATGTCATTTGTTTCCAAGTCACGTTCTTCACCGTCCAAGGTCACCAATTTTTCACCAGCACGCGCTTCACGCACACGGATGTCAGTCCCTTCAAAGGTATCCAAGTCAAAGGCATGCATTGGTTGACCAAAGTAGAGCAGGATGTAGTTGGTTACGTCTACGACATTGTTAATCGGACGGATGCCTTCGTTCATAAGGAGGTTTTGCAACCATTGTGGACTTGGTGCGATGGTCACATTGTCCAAGATACGGGCTGCATAGTATGGCGCCTTGTCTGTGTCAATGCTGACAGAAAGAGCATCTGCTGCAGCTTGGTCTGTTTCTGTTAAACTGAATTTTTTAAAGTTGACTGCCTTGTCATAGATAGCTGCCACTTCGTGCGCTACTCCACGCATAGAAAGAGCGTCTGCACGGTTTGGAGTGATAGAAAGTTCGATGATTTCATCATCCAAGTCTAGGTAAGAAAAGACTTCATCCCCAGGAACAGCATCTTCTGGCAAGATTTGGATACCATCTGCGAATTCCTTTGGTACAACTGAGTCAGAAATACCTAATTCACCAAGTGAGCAGATCATTCCTAGAGACTCCAAGCCACGAATTTTCCCTTTTTTGATCTTGTAATTGTCAGCGATACGAGCTCCCGGAAGTGCCACCATGACCTTGATACCAGCACGCACATTTGGGGCACCACAGACGATTTGACGGGCTTCTTCTTCGCCAACGTTAACCTGACAGACATGCAAGTGAGTTTCTGGCACATCTTCGCAGGACAAGACCTCACCGACGACAATTTTTGAGAGACCAGCAGCTGGTGATTCGACACCTTCGACCTCTATTCCTGTGGTTGACATTTTTTCAGCCAACTCTTGTGATGGCACATCAATGTCCACCAATTCTTTTAACCATTTATAAGATACTAACATAATTCTGATTCTAAGATCCCACCAAGTGAGACCTTTTCAATTCCTTTCTTTTTCTTCGAGTCAGTCGTTTCTTTTTTAACTATATGAAATGTGAGCGACTGTATAGGACTATGTTTCAGGTTTCAATCTTATTTAAACTGTTCTGAGAAGCGGACATCCCCTTGGTAGAAGCCACGAATATCGTTGATTCCGTAACGAAGCATAGCTACACGCTCTTGTCCAAGACCAAAGGCAAAACCAGAGTATACTGTCGCATCGATACCACTCATCTCAAGGACACGTGGGTGAACCATACCGGCACCCATAATCTCAATCCAACCAGTTTTCTTACATACGTTACAGCCATCTCCACCACACTTGAAGCAGGAAACATCCACCTCAACAGATGGCTCTGTGAATGGGAAATAAGATGGACGCAGACGGATCTGGCGCTCTTCACCAAACATTTTCTGCACAATCAATTGAAGCGTTCCTTGAAGGTCAGCCATAGAGATATTTTTCCCAACTACCAATCCTTCGATTTGGTGGAACTGGTGACTATGGGTCGCATCGTCTGTATCACGACGGAAGACACGCCCTGGTGAGATCATCTTCAAAGGACCTTTAGAAAAATCATGGGCATCCATAGCACGCGCCTGAACTGGAGACGTGTGAGTACGAAGCAAGATTTCTTCTGTGATATAGAAAGTGTCCTGCATATCACGGGCTGGGTGGTCTTTTGGAAGGTTCATACGTTCAAAGTTATAGTAGTCTTGCTCAACTTCAAAACCATCCACAACTTGGTACCCCATACCGATAAAAATGTCTTCGATTTCTTCACTGGTTTGTGTGAGGACGTGACGGTGACCAGTCGCAACTGGACGACCTGGAAGCGTCACATCGATACTCTCGCTAGCTAATTGTGCAGCGACTTTCTTTTCTTCCAAGAGTTTAGCTGTTTCTTCAAAAGCTGCTGTCAAGACATCACGAGCTTCATTGACGTGTTTTCCGATCACAGGGCGCATTTCTGCTGAAACATCTTTCATCCCTTTAAGAATTTCAGTTAGGGAGCCTTTTTTACCAAGAACAGAGACACGCAAATCTTGCATCTCTTTTTCATTTTCAGCAGAAATCTGCTTCAAGCTAGCCAGCGTTTCTTCGCGAAGCGCTTTTAATTGTTCTTCAATAGTTGACATAATTCCTCCATCAGTCGCTTATCAGATAAAAAGAAAACCACATGCCAAAAACTCCACTCGGAGCGTTGACACGCGGTACCATCCGTTTTCATCTGACAAGTCAGACCTTCATTTCTAAATCCATGCGCAAGTGAATTCACCCAGCTTTCATATAGAGAGCTTGCAGTCACGGCTCTCCTCCCTGATATACTTCCCTTGGGCTACTAGTCTTGCAGATTTCTATTCAATTACTACATAGTTTATCAGATTTTTACCATTCTTGCAAGACCTATCTCACTTCTGCTTGCCTTTAAATCGCCATTGGAAGCGAAGTTTGTCATAGAAGGGAAATTCGATAAACAGGACTCCCAAGCCTACACAGAGACTGGCAAGGACATCAGATGGATAGTGAACTCCCAGATAGACTCTTGACACTAGGACACTAACTAGGTAGAGACCTAGCACGATTTGTACGATTTTTCGCCAGACTAGATCTTTAATTCGTTGACTGAGAATGACAATCAAAGTGCCGACCATCAAGGTTACAGCCAGAGAATGGCCACTTGGGAAGGAAAATCCCTTCTCCTCGACTAGGTGTAAGATAGCTGGTCGTGGTCGCTGGTAGACATTTTTAAAAGTCACGATTAAAAGAGCAGCTATTGCTAGATTACCCGCCATGAAGTAGCTTTCTATCTTCCACTGCTTACGATAAAAGATAAAGGTTGTAATGGCAACCCAGGTGATAATCACTGGGATATCGATCAGGCGTGTAAGGGCACGGAACAGAACTGTCAAATAATCTGGCAAATCCCCACGAATAGCTGTCTGAATCGGTAGGTCAAAACCGACCAGCGTTTCGGGGTAAAACTTGACCATATATCCAAGAAGGACGAAAAGTAAAAGGGCAAAACTGCCCTTCATTAAAAATGTTTGTTTATCTCTCATAATGTTTTAAGGTTGGTTTCAAGAGGACGTATAACAACCAGAATGAAACGGCAAAGATTACCCCCTCAATCAAGTTGAAAGGTAATACCATAGTCATGAGGTAGTTGGAAAGTCCCATAATTTTTCCAATATCAAAGTTGGCAAACTTCGCGTACAAAGGAACAGCATAGACATAGTTGAGAACCAACATAGCCGCAGTCAAGCCGACAGTCCCCGCTAGAGATGCTAGTAGAAAACGAAGAGTGCTGCGGTCCTTTTTCCAAATCAAACCAAAAGCGATAACAAAAACTCCCAAGGCTACGATATTCATTGGCAACCCAATGTAAGTATTCACTCCCTGGCTATTGAGAAGCAACTTCAAGAGTGATCGCAGCAAGAGAATCCCGAGAGCAGCAGGCAAATCCATCACCACCAAGCCCACAAGGACTGGCAAGATACTAAACTCGATCTTGAGGAAGGTCGCCGCTGGCAAGAGCGGAAAGTCAAAGTACATCAGTACAAATGAAATGGCTGATAAAATCGCAATGGTCGAAAGTCGACGTGTGTTTGTCATAACAGGTTCCTCCAATTTTCTATAAAATCAGAAGAAGTTGGAAAGGATCCCTCTATCTATTCTCACTTTTTATATCCCAAAAGTTCCCCCTCACTCTTTTGAGCAAGCGGTTGCAATTTATCTATAAACTCATCAGAACAGACAAAGCTATTCTTTCGTCTTCTCCCATCCAGACTATACTGTCGGTTGTGGAATCGCACCACATCAGCTTGCGCTCGCGGACTTATTTGGCTAAGATATCTTAGATTTATCTAGGCGTCGTAGTCGAAGATCATACTTAAAGTATATCGAGACAAGACAACGACGAGAAAGCTAAAATAGCTAGTCAAAATTACCGCCGGTCGGGAATCTCACCCTGCCCTGAAGACCCTTTAATCATAACAAAAAACGCTTGCAAGTGCAAGCATTTTGTTTATTTCAATTTATCCACTTCATAGGTGTGAACGAGTTCCAAACCTGCGAAATTTTGCTGACGAAGCGCTTCATAGACAATCATGCAGACGGTATTCGAAACATTGAGACTGCGAACATGCTCATCATTCATAGGAATACGGAGAGCTTTCTCAGGATGGTTTCGCATAAAGTCCTCAGGCAAGCCCTTGTCTTCACGTCCGAAGAGAAAATAATGGTCTTCGTCCGTCGATAAATCTGCTTCAGAATAGACCTTTTCCGCAAATTTGGAAATCAAGTAAAGTTGCCCTTTCATCTGAGACATACAGTCTGCCAAGTTATCATAAAAATGAATCTCTAACTTGTCCCAATAATCCAAACCAGCTCGCTTCATTTTGCGATCATCAATGGGAAAGCCCATCGGTTTGATGATGTGGAGAGGGGAATTGGTGGCAGCGCAAGTACGTGCGATATTACCTGTATTTTGTGGGATCTGAGGTTCAAATAATACAATGTGATTTGTCATGACTGGCTTCCTTTTATCATTGCAAAAAAATAGCCACACTGCCCGGAGTCAAGCTCAGCAAACAGCGTGGTTAAGGCATCGTTAACTTACCTCACAACAGGTTTGAAGTAAATCAGCGAAACTACTTTCTTAGTATAACATTTTCAGAATCATTGTCAATAGAAACGACTTGATTTTTTTACTTTTTTTATTATATTTTCATACCGAGACATTCACTTTCAAAATAGCCTTAGCAAGAGAGTAAAATCACTTCAAATCAGAGACATCGTTATAGAAGTTAAGCAAATGTATCTTCAAGACTTGAAAAAAGCCTTTCTTCCCCTAAAAATCGCCTTAGCAAGTGCATTTTTTGCTAAAAAAGGGTATGATAGTTACATCATGAAAAAGTAGGTTTTTTATATGAAAATTGTCCTTGTTGGTGGAGGGAAAGTCGGTTTCGCCCTCTGTCGTTCACTAGTAGCGGAAAACCATGACGTTGTCCTCATCGAGCAAAATGAAGCTGTACTGAACCATATTGTCAGTCGCTTTGATATCATGGGCCTCCTTGGAAATGGTGCTGACTTTGCCATCTTGGAGCAAGCCGGCGTCCAAGAGTGTGATATCTTTATCGCTCTAACTGAATACGATGAAGTGAATATGATTTCAGCGGTACTTGCTAAAAAAATGGGCGCTAAAGAAACCATCGTTCGAGTGCGAAATCCTGAATACTCTAATGCCTATTTTAAAGAGAAAAATATTCTTGGATTTTCACTTATCGTTAATCCAGAACTCTTAGCAGCCCGTGCCATCTCAAATATCATCGATTTCCCTAATGCCCTCTCAGTTGAGCGTTTTGCTGGAGGTCGGGTCAGCCTGATGGAGTTTGTTATCAAGGATTCTAGCGGTCTTTGTCAAATGCCAATCTCAGACTTCCGTAAAAAATTTGGCAACATCATTGTCTGCGCTATGGAAAGAGACCATCAACTCATGATTCCAAGCGGTGATGTTACTATCCAGGACAAGGATCGGATTTTTGTTACGGGAAATCGTGTGGATATGATGCTTTTCCACAACTATTTCAAATCGCGTGCAGTAAAAAGTTTGCTTATCGTTGGAGCAGGAAAAATCGCCTACTATCTCGTCGGCATCTTGAAAGACAGTCGTATCGATACCAAGGTTATCGAAATCAATCCTGAAAGAGCCCGTTTCTTTAGTGAAAAGTTCCCAAATCTCTATATTGTCCAGGGAGATGGGACTGCAAAAGATATCTTACTAGAAGAAAGTGCTCCTCACTACGATGCTGTCGCAACCTTAACTGGAGTGGACGAGGAAAACATCATCACCTCCATGTTCCTTGACCGTGTTGGCGTCCAGAAAAACATCACCAAAGTCAACCGGACCAGCCTCCTAGAAATTATCCATGCACCTGATTTTTCAAGTATTATCACCCCAAAAATCATCGCAGTGGATACTATTATGCACTTTATCCGAGGTCGGGTTAATGCCCAATACTCAGACCTTCAAGCCATGCACCATCTTGCAAACGGCCAGATTGAAACCCTACAATTCCATATCAAGGAAGCTAATAAAATGACTGCCAAGCCCCTTTCTCATCTGAAATTGAGGAAAGGTATTCTCATCGCAGCCATCATTCGCAAAGGAAAAACAATCTTCCCAACTGGAGAGGACACGCTGGAGGTCGGAGACAAGTTACTCGTGACGACCTTATTGCCAAACATCACCAAGATTTATGATTTGATTGAGAGGTAAAAAATGAATAAAAGTATGATTCGTTACCTCCTCTCAAAACTTCTCTTGATTGAGGCTGTTCTCCTTCTAGTACCTGTTGGTGTAGCAACCTATTACCAAGAATCCAGTCAAGTATTTATCGCTCTCTTTTCTACGATTGGAATTTTAGTCCTTCTCGGTGGTCTAGGCGTTTTACGAAAACCGAAAAATCAACGGATTTACGCCAAGGAAGGGGTCTTAATCGTTGCCCTCTGTTGGATTCTCTGGTCTTTCTTTGGTGGCCTCCCCTTTGTCTTTTCAGGACAAATCCCAAGCGTCATCGATGCCTTCTTTGAAATCAGCTCTGGTTTTACAACTACAGGAGCAACTATTCTGAACGATGTTTCCGTTCTCAGTCGTTCCCTCCTCTTCTGGCGAAGTTTTACCCACTTGATCGGAGGGATGGGGGTGCTTGTTTTCGCACTTGCTATTATGGACAATGCTAAGAATAGTCACTTAGAGGTGATGAAGGCAGAGGTCCCTGGTCCTGTCTTTGGTAAGGTTGTATCCAAACTGAGAAATACTGCCCAGATCCTCTATCTGCTTTATCTGGCTCTCTTCTCCCTTTTTGTGGTTATCTACTACCTAGCAGGTATGCCTCTCTATGATAGTTTTGTCATCGCTATGGGAACAGCAGGAACTGGGGGCTTTACCGTCTATAACGACGGAATTGCCCACTACGGTAGCTCACTCATCACCTATCTAGTTAGTATCGGTGTTCTGGTTTTTGGGGTTAACTTTAATCTCTACTACTACCTCATGCTCCGTCGGGTCAAGGCCTTCTTTGGAGATGAAGAACTGCGGGCTTATGTGATTATTGTCCTAGTGTCTACAGGCTTGATTACCCTCAACACCCTCCACCTCTACCAAGGTGTGTCTAAGAGTTTTGAGATGGCTCTCTTCCAAGTGTCTAATATCATCACGACAACTGGATTTGGTTACGGAGATATTACCAACTGGCCCCTCTTCTCCCAATTTATCCTCCTCTTCCTCATGGGAATCGGTGGATCAGCTGGCTCAACCGCAGGTGGTCTCAAAGTGATCAGAGGACTCATCCTCTCAAAAATTGCTAAAAATCAGATTTTGTCCATCTTATCCCCTCACCGTGTCTTGACTCTACATGTCAACAAAACTGTGATTGACAAGGATACCCAGCACAAGATTCTTAAATATTTTGCCATCTACGTGATGATTATACTCTCTCTCATCTTTATCGTCAGTCTTGATAGCAATGATTTTCTAGTCGTGACCAGTGCTGTCTTCAGCTGTTTTAACAATATCGGACCTATTCTAGGTACAACCTCTAGTTTTGCCATCTTTAGTCCCATCTCTAAAATCCTGCTCTCCTTTGCAATGATTGCAGGCCGCTTAGAGATATACCCCATTTTGCTCCTCTTTATGAAACGCACCTGGTCTAAACGTTAATTACAATACAATCCCCTTTTACAAACTCGTAAAAGGGGAATTTTTCTATTAAAAATGAGAAGACCTTTCGGTCCTCTCCTAGTCTGTTTATTTTTTAAGAGCTTCTTTATAACGAGCAACTTCCGCTTGGTTAGCCCAAACATAGTGACCTGGACGAATTTCTACCATAGATGGCTTGTCTGTCTCATAGTCATGTTGGTCAGGATCGTAAACTTTCAAGACCTTCTTGCGTTCCAAGATTGGATCTGGAATCGGTACAGCAGATAGAAGCGCCTGAGTGTATGGGTGGACAGGATTGTTAAACAACTCCTCTGTCTCCGCCACTTCAACGATAACTCCCTTATAAATAACTGCGATACGGTCTGAGATAAAGCGAACAACTGACAAGTCATGCGCGATAAAGAGATAGGTCAAGCCCAACTCTTTTTGGAACTTCTTGAGCAAGTTCAAGACTTGCGCACGCACTGATACGTCCAAGGCTGAAATTGGCTCATCTGCAATAACAAAATCAGGTTCCATTACAAGGGCACGGGCAATCCCGATACGCTGACGTTGACCACCAGAAAACTCGTGTGGATAGCGGGTCAAGTGTTCTTTCAAAAGTCCAACTTCATGGATCATCTTTTGAACTTTTTCTTTTCGATCTTCTTCGTCTTTGAACAAATGGTAGTTGTAAAGACCTTCAGAGATGATATAGTCAACTGTTGCACGCTCATTCAAGCTGGCTGCAGGGTCCTGGAAAATCATTTGGATACGACGAATCAAGTCTGAGGATTCCTTGTGAGATTTTTTTCCATTGATTTTCTGGCCATCAAAGATAATCTCTCCTTTACTGGTATTATTTAAACCAATAATGGCACGACCAATCGTTGTTTTCCCACTACCAGACTCACCTACAAGAGAGAAAGTTTCTCCCTTATTGATAAAGAAGTTGGCGTTTTTAACCGCCACAAACTTCTTACTTCCTTCACCGAAGGAAATTTCTAAATCTTTAATTTCTACTAATTTTTCAGACATTTCCTTCCTCCTAGTCTTCTAGATGAGCAAAGCCCATTTTATCACGAATCTTGTCATGCAAATCTGCAATGACTCCAGGTTTTTCAACTTTAGGAGCATTCTCATGAAGCAACCAAGTCTTAGCCCAGTGGGTATCAGTGACTGAAAACTTAGGTGCCTTCTCTTCAAAATCAATTTGCATCGCATAATCTGAACGAAGGGCAAAAGCATCACCTTTCAACTCAGTATAAAGAGACGGTGGTGTTCCTGGGATAGAGTACAATTCCCCTTTGTCATCAGCGAGCTGAGGCAAGCTAGACAAGAGACTCCAAGTATATGGATGACGTGGATCGTAGAAGACTTCCTCAACAGTACCGTACTCTACAATTTCCCCAGCATACATAACCGCTACCTTATCGGCAATACTTGCTACCACACCAAGGTCATGGGTGATGAAGATAATGGTAAAGTGGTACTCATTTTGCAAGGTTTTAAGCAAATCAATGATTTGCGCTTGAATGGTTACATCAAGGGCCGTAGTCGGCTCGTCACAGATCAAGATATCTGGACGACAGGCAAGGGCAATCGCAATAACGATACGTTGGCGCATCCCTCCAGAATATTGGAAAGGATACTCGTCAAAACGTTTTTCAGCGTCTGGAATTCCGACCTTGTTCATATAGTCGATTGCCATCTCTTTGGCTTCCTTAGCTGTTTTCCCTTGATGTTTAACGATAACTTCTGTGATTTGGCTACCGATTGTATTGATTGGGTCCAAGCTCGTCATTGGATCTTGGAAGATGGTCGCAATTTTAGCACCACGAATCTTCTCCCATTCCTTGTTAGAATTCAAGGCGGTCAAGTCTTGTCCACGATAGTCGATGCTTCCTTGGGCAATACGTCCATTGTCTTCTAACATCCCTGTAAAGGTTTTTGTTAAAACAGATTTACCAGAACCAGACTCACCTACCAAGGCAAGAACTTCTCCTTCAATCAGGTCCAGAGAAACTCCTCGGATAGCCGTCAGAACTTTGTCACGAACGTCAAATTCCACGACAATATCACGAGCAGTCAAAATTACATTATTTTCTTTTGTCATGTCTACTCCTATCTATGTGTACGTGGATCACTAGCGTCCGCTAGGTTTTGACCAACAACGAAAAGAGATAGGGATACCAAGATCAAGGTTGTCAACGGAATCCAGAACAAGTAAGCGTTGGTCGTAACGTTTTGTGAGTAATCTGAGATCAAACGTCCCAAACTTGGCACTGTTACAGGTAATCCCAATCCAAAGAAGGAAAGGAAGGCTTCATAAGAGATGAAGCTTGGCAACATCAAGGTCATTGTAGAAACAATAACAGATACCAATTGTGGCATGATATTTTTAACGATGATTTTAAAGGTTGGTGTTCCAAGTGTTTGTGAAGCGAGGTTGTATTCCAAGTCACGGTAACGCATGATTTGGATACGAATCATATAAGCAATCCCAATCCAAGTTGTCACACTCATGGCAAAAATCAAATTCCAGAAACCAGCACCAATTGAGTAAGTCAAGACAATGACAATCAAGAGAGATGGAATGTTTGAAATAATGTTATAAACTTCCATCATGACGCGGTCAACGGATTTTGAAATCCCCCAAATCCCACCAACAATAACCCCGATCACAAGGTTGATAAAAGTGGCAATGACAGAGATAAGAATTGAATTACGCGCACCAAACCAAACCCCGTCAAACAAGGATTTACCATTGCTGTCTGTACCAAACCAATGTTCAGCGTTTGGTTTGATAAAACGAGCAGAAAAGTCATTGACCTTGCTTACATCGTTAAAGTCAAACTTCGAGAACATTGGGTAAATAAAGCTCATCAGGATAATGGCTACCAAAATCCCCAACATAACGACTGTTGATTTTTTCTTTAGAAATTGTCTAAATACAGAACCCCAGTATGAATAGGCAGGAGCATCAATTGTTTCAGAGGCAAAATCGTCACGTTTTACGAACTGAAATTTTTCTTTATCGATTGTTGACATTATTTGCCTCCTTTCTCTGTCAATTTAATACGTGGGTCAAGCATGGTCATCCAGATATCTCCTACAAAGAGTGAGAAGATAGAAATACATGTGAAGATGAAGACGAGACCAACTACCATTGAGTTGTTTGATGCCTTAACAGAGTCAATCAACATTTTACCCATACCTGGGAAGGCGAAGACCGTTTCTGTCAATGTTGCACCACCAATAACTCCGATTACGGCACCAGGAATACCTGAAACCAAAGGAACCATGGCATTTTTAAAGATGTGTTTATTTGAAATTTCTTTTTCAGACAGTCCTTTTGCACGAGCAAAACGTACAAAGTCCTGAGATTGCAAGTCGATCATGTAACGACGGATCCAGATAGCTGTACTTGGCGCTCCCAACAAACCTAGAATGACTGCCGGCAAGACATAGGAACGCCAATCCCCAGCCCCCAAGATAGGGAATGAGTCTGGCAGACCAATAGATGATCCAATCAAGCGCACGATGTAAACCAAGGCAATCGTTGGAAGGGCAAGCAAGAAGGTTAGAGCACCTGTCGAGAAGCTATCAATCCAAGTATTCTTGTGGCGAGCCATAGCAGATCCAAGAGGAATTGCGATAGCATAAGAAATAATCAAACCAATCAAACCAGCAACAGCCGAGCTTGCAATCATTGATGGATATTGATAATTACTTTCTGTAGCTGTATATGGATCATCTTTACCATAGTTGGCTACTTCACGCGCATCTGCTTGACTTGGAGATTTGTAGGTACGAGAGTAAATATCTACAGATGAAGTCTTTTTACCCGTAGGGAATTGAACTTCTGATGTCTTGATTTGTCCCTGACCCTGTGTGATAACTTGAAGCACTGGTGTGTTTGCATAAGTTGGGTAAGAGTCTCCCAAGTTAATGTTCACAAAGTTTTGGTGTACAAATGGAAATTGACTATTGAAATACAAAAGATATTTATGCTTTGTACCCGAACCAACCAATGACCAACCAATAGCAGGGTCATTTTCAAAACGAAGATAACGTTCCAAGTTTGGATTTTCAGGGTCTTGAATCTTGTTTGTATGATCAATGTCGAGCAAGTTCGAGTAGAATTTGAAAACACGTTCAAAAATTGGAATTTCACGCGTAGCATAGAATTGACCACTTTCTGAGAATACACCGAGTGTCCAACCATTCCCTAGTTGGTTGATGTATTTTTCGTAGATTGCCTTATTAGTTTCATTGGCATCAACGGTTACAGATGAGTCCATTGTGCTCGCTTTTTCTTGCAACTCCTTGGTATCGTAGTACTCGATATAGCCCATCCGCTCATAAACGGTGTTTTCATAATTGTCCCGTTTATCTGGCGTCGTTGCAATTTTGTTATAGTTGGTATCCTGCTTGAAAATCAGTTTTCGAGGAACCATCGTATAGATAATCGTGTAGGTCAAGGTTGTCACCAAGAAGATAGACACCAATGAACGCAATACACGCATAAAAATATATTTCTTCATATCGTTTCCTTTTAAAATCCCAAAAGAACCTTCTCCTCATGGAGAGAAAGTTCTCTTGAGAGTTATTTATTTAACGTGATTTGTCAATTCTTTTTGAATTTTTTCGTTTGATTCTTTTTTCTCTTTGAGCCATTTCTCACGAGCTTGTTCGTACTCAGCTTTCGTTACAACCTTATCCTGTAGCTGAATGTACTTGAAGTAAAGATCTGAACTCTTGTCTCCAGATTGGCTATAAGAAGCTGTGAATGGTACTACACGAGAAATGAATGGTGCTGCACCGCTACCAGACATAGCAGGGATGAAGAGAGAGCTATCTGTCAACCAAGCCTGAGCTGCAGCGTATTTCTCATAACGAACATTCAAATCACTGGTTTCTTTAGCGGCTTCATCAACTAACTTATCGTATTCTTTCAAACCAACTTGACTAACTGCTGGGTTCGCTGGATCGTCAAATCCCATGTATGTCTTGGTTTGCGACTTGTTTGTTGATTTGAGGATATCAAGGTAAGTTGATGGATCTTCATAGTCTGGGTTCCATCCAACTGCACCTGATAGATCCCAATCTTCTGCTGCTGCGTTTGGTGCATGGTAAGTGATATTTAATGCCTCATCTTTAGAAATTTGATGAATGTCAATGACTACATTTTCTTCACCAAGCACTTTTTCAACTGTCTGTTTGAAGGATTGGATACGAGCAATATACCCTTTGTTTGTTTGATCTACTGGGATATCCAAATGGATTGGGAATTTCACCCCTTCAGCTTCTAATGCAGTTTTAGCTTTTGCAAGTTCTGCTTTGGCCTTATCTGCGTTGAAGAGTCCATCTTGACCATCCGCAAAGTTTACGTTCTTCCACTCATCACCATAAGCTGCCATCTTCTCAGTTACCAAGTCACCGAAGGTCTTGTCACCCGCAGCGACAAAATCTGGTTTTACAAAGAGGTTACGAACTGCAAGAGGAGCACCTTCTTTACCATTGATTTGCGCTGAATAAGCTGTACGGTCAACGGCAAAGTTCAAGGCCTGACGGAAGTCTTTGTTAAGAAGGGCTTTTTTAGTTGACGTTTTTTCTTCGTCAGTTGTTTTAGCGGTGTATTTGTAACTTTGACGGTCAATATTTACACCCAAACCAGTGATTCCTGGTCCAGCTGGTGTGTAGTAGATATTGTCTTTGTAGGTCTCCGCTACTTTAGAGTAGTTTGAACTTGTCGGGAAGAGACGAGCATAGCTATAGGCTCCACTTGTAAAGTTCCGTTCAAGAGACTCTTGATCTGATCCGTCATAGAAAGCGAGGGTAACTTTATCAAGATGAACATTTTCCTTATCCCAATATTGTTCATTCTTCGCAAACTCGATAGAAGACTTGGCAGTCAAACCTTTCAGCAAGAACGGGCCATTGTAAAGTAACGATGTAGGATCCGTTGGTTTGGCAAAATCATCCCCTTTTGATTTTTCAAATTCTTCGTTTAATGGCCAGAAGATTGAGTAAGCCATTTTAGAGTTCCAGTATGGTTCTGGTTGGTTCAATGTATACTCAAGAGTATAATCATCAACTGCCTTAACACCTACTGTAGAAAAGTCTTTTGAATTTCCTGCCAAATAGTCAGACAACCCTTTAACAGAATTCTCTGCTAGATAAAGTGCTTCTGACTTTTTATCTGCTGCGTGTTTTAAACCATTTACAAAGTCTTTAGCTGTCACTTCAGCATATTCTTCCCCCTCAGAGGTAAACCATTTGACACCTTTACGGATTTTGTAGGTATAGGTCAAACCATCTTTTGAAACTGACCAGTCTTCTGCAACTGCAGGAGTCAAGTTCCCATATTTGTCATTTGTAAAGAGACCATCAATACCATTTGAAGTGGCTAATTTAGTACTTTGTTTCCCCGAAGTAAGGTAATCCAATGTTTCAGGATCTGATGAATAAACATAGCCATAAGTTTTTGGCGCTGTTGAACCAGACGATTTCGAAGAACCGCAAGCAGCTAGTGTGCTAGCCGCTAATAGGGCAACTCCTGCCGCAACCAATACCCTATTTTTTTTCATGTATGTAACTCCTCTTAAAAATTTTAGGCTTATTGTCAATTATACCATAGATTTCTCAAAAAGTAAACGAATTTTCAGAATATTTAGGCTTGTAACCATAAAAAACTTTCATTTATCAAATTTTTCTATTCTTTGTTTGCTATCTATCAAGTCATAAGGCAAACCTAATGTCCATAAAGCCTGATTTTCAGGTTTTCTCTCCCCATTTTTCTATCCAGTCAGAAATGGCAAGCTTCTAAATTGGATTTTCGATTAAGAAACTATTGACGTAGAATCATTTTCAAGGTATAATAATAAACGTTGAGGCGGTATAGCCAAGTGGTAAGGCACGGCTCTGCAAAAGCTTGATCGTCGGTTCAAATCCGTCTACCGCCTTTCAGTACCTGAAATAACAGGAATTAACCGAATGAAAAGCCCGTAAATCGGGCTTTTTTGTTTTTTTCTTCGGATAAAAATAAGGATAACTTTGAAAATCTTTTGGGGCGAATTTGGGGCGAATAAAAAAACAGTGACAAAAATCACTGTTTTACTCGGTTTCTTCTTCGGGTTCTAGTTCTGTGATTTGAACTTTTACCTTAGTAACGCGCCCATTTTTCACCTTATCATTAGTCAAGACGATTTGTTTGTTTTGGCTGACCAGTTCATAACTGATTTTTTCAGTTGTTGGAATCGTGCCGACACCTGTCAAATAATAACCGGCAATGGTATCCACATCATCGCTTTCTAGTTCAACGCCAAAGTAGTCGTTGAAGTCGTTAAGATTCATAGTTCCTTGTGCAATATAGGTATCCTCACCGATTTGATGGACTTCGATTTCTGCCCTGTCCGTTTCATCATCAATTTCGCCGACAATCTCTTCTAGGAGATCCTCCAGAGTTACCAAACCAGCCATACCACCGTATTCGTCTAGTAAGATAGCCATTTGATTTTGGGTATTTCGAAGCTCTTTAAGGAGATCATCCACAAAGATAGTTTCAGGCACAAATAGTGGCGTTTGGAGGATTCGTTTCCAGATAATATTTTCAAAACCATCCGCATAGGCAGCGTTTAGCAAGCGCTTGGTATGAATCAAACCGATAACATTGTCCTTATCCCCATCATAAACAGGAATACGTGAGAAATTTTGCTTCAAAATACTTTCGATAATCGCCTTACTGTCATCCTGAATATCTACCATAAAGGCGTCTGTACGAGGCACCATTAGCTCACGAGCCATTAGTTCATCTAGAGAAAAGATCCCCTGTAGCATTTCAATCTCATCTGCATCCAGTGTTTCTTCACTATTGGTGAGCATGTACTCTATTTCATCACGTGTCATCTTTTCATCAGCATCATCAAAGGTCATTGGGGTCACACGACTCAACAAATTAGTTGAAGCAGATAGTAGCCAGACAAAGGGACTTACAATCTTTCCAAGACCAATAATAATTGGTGCTGTTCGAATCGCCAAAGCATCTTTCAGATTGAGGGCAATCCGCTTAGGATAGAGCTCACCAAAAACAATGGAGATATAGGTCAAGAATGCCAAAGAGAGGAAACTTGCAATGGCGTAAGCCGTCTCTCCGCTTCCCATCCAAGATGCGATCACTTGTCCAAGGGTATCCGCCAATTTGGCCCCTGACAAGATCGTAATCAAGGTGATACCGACTTGAATCGTTGATAAAAAGTGATTAGGATTTTCAAGTACTTTTAGCAAACGGATGTAGCGTTTATCGCCTTCTTCTGCTTTTTGCTCTACTCGGGCACGGTTTAGTGACACCATCGCCATTTCAGTGGCTGAGAAAAAAGCATTTAACAAGGTCAAGATAAATAATAATACAAACTGTAGCAACAAATTCTGACTGCTCGGGTCTTCCATGGTCTTTCTCCTAAAATAGTATCTTATGTTCCATTATATCACAAATTAACGTAGGAATCACATTATTTTCTAATTTATACAATCGCTCCCTTATCAATGACGGACAAGGGAGCGATTTTTGTTCTTTTATAGATTGTTTCTAGTTTATCACCGTGACTTGACCTGTTCGGTAATCAAGCTGGATGCCCTTTTGAACATTTGGGATCAGGACGTTGAATTCCAATTCTCCATCCGAAGACTTGGCTTCGATTTGTGAAGCAGATGGAACCAAATCCTCATTTGTCGCATAGTGGAGTGTCACGCGGTAACGGACTCTCTTATTCTGATCCAAGGCTTTCCTAACCAAACTCTCATAATAGTTCTGACCAGTCGAATCTTCAGCCTGCGCTTGATTCGCCCAAGCTGTCTGGACTGCAATGTTCTTGGGATTGCTGGTAGAGGCATCAAAACCATCCAAACCACCTATCAAGGCATAGCCCAGCAGGTGTCCTCTATCAACTGCATGTGTATAGATTCCCTTTAGATTCTTGACCTGATGCCACCCTGGTGGAGTCCAAGAGGTGGATCCATTGCCAGTCTCTTCACGATTCTTATATTGCCGAGTCGCTTTGGATAAGAGGGCATTGGCAACAGTTGGGACGGTCTCTTTCCCGACTGGTTTTATTTTATTATCCGCATAGGGTTTGCTAGAAACCTTAGCATCTAGATTGGTTTTATTACCATTGACGACAAAGGCACCTGCCCCATTCCATTCTAAACCACCTTTTATTTGGTTCTTGATTGACTCGGTTAAGACACTTTCTGCCAACTCCTGACTGGGAGCTTCTGAAGCTTGTTTTTTCTGACTAACTTTGGTTTTAGGCGTGTTTGATGTCGACTGCATCTGCTTGATATAATAGCTTCCAGCAGCCAAGAGTAAGAATATAAGTAACCCTACTAGTGTCTGTCTCGTTTTTTTGTTCATTTTTCTCCTTATTTAGAAAAAGACTGGTTTCCCAGTCTAATTTCCTGTAAATTTACTAATCAATTCTTGCCATTTCGCTGGAGACAAAATCGCCCATGGATCCTGTCCCTTTCCTAGAATCCCGTAGCCGATCATCAAGCCGATTCCTAAAGCGAGGAATCCCAGCAAGAGTACGATAAAAATCAACAGTAAGCGACGGAGTACATAACGTATGTTTTTATTCTTCATCCTTAACCTCAATCCGCTGAATCTTTGCTCCTAGCTGAGCTAACTTCTCATGGAAGCGGTAGTAACCTCTATCAAGGTGGACTAATTTACCGACAACTGTCTCTCCTTGCGCCACCAAACCTGTCAAAATTAAAGCCGCACTAGCGCGAAGGTCCGTTGATAGAACTTCTGCCCCTTGCAAAGCCTGTCCCCCAACAATACGAGCTGTGTCACGGATAATCTCTGAATGCAAGCCCATACGGCGCATTTCCTCCAAGTGTTGGAAGCGATTTTCAAACACCGTTTCCACCATGGTGGATTCCCCTTTTGCGACTGTCATCAAAGCTGTAAATTGTGCCTGCATATCTGTTGGAAATCCTGGGTGTGGTAAGGTTTTTACATGAACAGCCTTGAGATTTTCAAGTTGAGAACGAACACGGATACCTTCTGACTCCTCTGTCACTTCAACACCCATCTCAAGTAGTTTTGAAATCAAGGGACGATTGTGTTCCCAGACTGCATCACGAACGAGGACATCTCCACCAGTCATAGCTGCTGCCACCATAAAGGTTCCAGCTTCAATACGGTCCTGTACTACAGTATGAGTCGTACCATGGAGGTCCTCGACACCAGTCACTGTGATTGTTTCGGTACCAGCTCCCTTGACCTTGGCTCCCATTTCATTAAGGAAGATAGCGAGATCAACAATTTCTGGCTCACGCGCAGCATTTTCAATCACTGTCACACCATCAGCTAGAGTTGCTGCCATCATCAGATTTTGTGTTGCGCCGACACTAGGAAAGTCCATGTAGATATGAGCGCCGTGCAGGCGTTCCGCCTTGGCTTCAATGTAACCAGCTGTCTGGCTGATCTTGGCCCCCATAGCTTCCAAACCCTTGAGGTGGAGGTCGATTGGACGACTCCCAATGGTACAACCACCTGGCATGGATACCTTGGCATGGCCTACACGAGCAAGGATTGGTCCCAAGACCACGATGGATGCACGCATCTTGCTAACATACTTATACGGAGCTTCCTCCGTGATGTCACCCGTCGCATCGACTTCGACAACATGAGCTTCCTCATCAAAATCAACCTTGGCGTTCAGACCACGAACCACTTGATTCATGGTGAAAACATCTGACAAGATAGGGACGTTCTGCAAGACTGTCTTACCCTTGCTTGCTAGAATAGTCGCTGCCAACAAGGGTAAGACGGCATTCTTTGCTCCCTCGATGGCCACACTCCCGACCAGACGATTATCTCCGCCTTGAACCACAATTTTTTCCATAGTTTTTCCTTTACTTTTGATTTTATAACAGTCCTATAAGCGCTTCTTGCCACAGTTGGTACAAACTGATAAAAAATGAACTCAAGATGTAGCCCATTACAATACTAAAGAAGCCTACCAACAAACGAACCTTTTTTGTGTTAGTAGCGGTCACTTTTAAAACCTTTTCCCATCTCACAAGATCTTTCAAAAGGTAAAAACTCAAATAAATAAAGAGTATATGACTACTTAGAGTGAATAATAATTGAACCATTTGACTATTATACCATCTTATCCGCTTGCGCGCTAGTTTTCAATTTTTCTACAAATTAGGGATTGTTTTTGAGGTAATCAATCGCATCCTGCAAGGTTTTTACGGGAACAATTTTCATCTCTGTCTTGATTGTTTTAGCAGCTTCTAGGGCTGTTTCATAGTTGCTTTTCGCATTGGGATCTGCTTTTTTTGCTTCCTCGGTGACTGGATTGTCAGGAGCAAAAAAGACATTGGCTCCCTGACGAGAGGCTGCAACCACTTTTTTGTCAATTCCACCGATGTCGCCAACATTTCCATCGCGATCAATGGTTCCCGTTCCCGCAACGATGCGACCATTACGAAGTCCTGGATCTGCTATCTGGGTGTAAATAGCGAGACTAAACATAAGACCTGCACTGGGGCCACCGATACCAGCTGTTGAAAAGCGAATGGGAACATCACTGGTCACTTCCGTACGGTCAATCAAGCCAATCCCAATCCCATTTTTCCCGTTTTCGAGAGTGATAATTTTACCTTCAGCAGTCTTGACTCTTCCGTCTTCTTCGTAGGTTACCTTGACTGGATCTCCTAGTTTTTGAGAGTTGACATAATCAATCAAGTCTTTGGAACTGTCAAATGTTTTGTCATTAACAGCCGTGACGGTATCCGCAATGTTCAGAATGCCTTTAAAGGTTGAATTGTCCGTCACGGTCAAGACATAAACTCCCAAGTACTTGAGTTCGATATCCTTGCCTGCCGTCTTCAAGCCTTGATACTTGGCCATATTTTGGGATGTTTGCATGTAGAACTGATTGATCCGCATAAACTCTGCATCTGTAGAGCCACCCGTTGTCTCCTGAGCGCTTCTAATATCCGTAAATGGAGTCAGCCAAGCATAGACCAGATGAGACAGGGTTGCATGTCGAATACCGACTGTCACAAACTGGTAAGCTCCTGCTTCTGTATCTTCTGTTTCATTGACTTTCAAAACTTGACGAATATCTTCCGCTCCACCTGGAACTTCTATGTAATAAGGTAAAGGTACTACAAAGGCTAAAAAAGTCAATACTAGTGCTAGGATGACATATAAGGGCCATCTAGTTTTTTTCTTCATGTTCTAATTCCTCCACAACACTGTTTGGGACATATTGCTGAATCTCCTGACAAAACTTCAGGAGCTCTCTCACGGCTGACGAGCTAATATAGAGATGCTCTGGGCGACTATGTAGGTAGACAGTCCCGATTTCTGGAGCCAGTTGATAATTGTAGTAGTCAAAACTAGCCTCATATTGCAAGTCTGTAGCATTCCGCAAACCACGGACAAGAGTTTTAGCTCCCAATCTTCTTGCAACATCAACAACTAATTGGTCGTGAGAAGCTATTACCTCTACATTATCTAAATGCGCCACAGCTTTTTCGACTGCCCGTTTGCGATTTTCAACAGGGAGAAAACCTTGTTTGTGGGGATTGTAGAACACCCCGACATAGAGCTTATCAAAGAGTTTGCTGGCGCGTTCAATGATATCCAGATGTCCATTTGTCATCGGATCAAATGATCCTGTAAATAATCCAATTTTATCTGACATAGACTGTCACCTTACTAATCCCATATATTTTTTCCTTCCAGATGCCTAAGCAGGCGATTTCTTCTGGAAGTTCTACAGACTTATCGGTTTCGCAGACGACCATGACTTCTTCAGAGAAGAGATTTCTTTCCGCCATTTTTTCGATATCTGCAACGATTTGTTCCTTGGCATAGGGAGGATCTAAAAAGACCAGGTCAAAGGGACCTGTAACTTGCTCCAAAGCACGCTCAGCTTCCATCTTTAAGAGCTGAAATTTAGAAACTTCTTTGGTCATTTGGATATTTTCAGCGATGATAGCTTGTGCCTTTCGATCCCGTTCCACTAAGACAGCATGGGACATCCCTCTTGACACAGCTTCAATAGACAGACCGCCACTGCCAGCATAAAGATCCAAGACACGACCACCCTCAAAATAGGGGCCTATCATGTTAAAGATAGCTCCACGCACCTTATCTGATGTCGGCCTCGTCGTCTTGCCTTCTAGCGTCTTGAGGGGACGCCCTCCGTAGATTCCTGATACGATTTTCATACCGTTTATTATACCAAATTATAGGCAAAAAGAGAAAGAAAACCGAACCTTACGGTTCGATTCCCTACAAGATATTTTCATAAGTGTCGCGGACTTCTTGAGGCCAGACACTGGTCTGAACCTCTCCGATGTGTTTCTTACGAAGAAGGAACATGGCCATCCGAGACTGTCCGATACCCCCACCGATTGTCAATGGGAAAAGGCCGTTAAGCAGAGCCTTATGCCATTCCAACTCAAGACGATCTTCGTCTCCTGTAAGGGCAACTTGGCGACGAAGCGTGTCTTCATCTACCCGAATCCCCATTGAGGAAAGTTCAAAGGCACATCCAAGAGATTCATTCCAAACCAGAATATCCCCATTCAGTCCCTTGTAGCCATTCTCAGACTCTGTTGTCCAGTCATCGTAGTCAGGTGCGCGGCCGTCATGAGGTTTCCCGTCAGGCAACTCGCCACCAATACCAATCAAGAAGACTGCACCAAACTCTTTACAGATTGCGTTTTCACGCTCTTTCGGTGTTAGATCTGGATAGCGTTCCACCAACTCTTCCGTATGGATAAAGGTAATCTGTTTTGGCAAGATAGATTCAATATCATAGCGTGCTTCTACTGCCAGCTCTGTCAGACGAATAGCCTTATAAATCTTTTCAACGGTTTCTTTGAGATAGGCGATATTACGTTGTCCATTTGGAATCACTTTTTCCCAGTCCCACTGGTCTACATAAACAGAGTGGGTTGCATCCAGCGAATCTTCGTCTGGACGAAGAGCCTTCATGTGAACAAACAGACCCTCACCTTCACCGAAACCAAAACGAGCCAAGGTGTGGCGTTTCCATTTGGCAAGTGAGTGAACGACTTCATAGGTTTCATCTGGAATCTGCAAAACCTTGACAGATACTGGATGTTCGACACCGGACAGGTTGTCCTGCATACCATCGCCGACCTTGCTCAAGATAGGTCCCTGAACTTCCACGACTTCTAGTTTATCTTTCAAATACTGGGTAAAGGTGTTTTTAACAAAAGAAATTTCTTCTTGCTGATGAATAAAGCTTTTCTTCATAACTACTCCTAAAAAATTAATTAAAAGCATTATACACCTATTTTCAAGAAAAGGAAAGAGTAAATAAGAAAAAGTCAGCGCTCTTTAGAACACTGACTCTGTCATTCATTAATCGTTTCGACCAAAGATTCGTAAGATGCTAAGGAAGAGGTTGATAAAGTCTAGGTAGATGCTGAGCGCCATTGAAATGACCCAACCTGTCGCTACTTGCCCTCGTGACTGCTCATAAACATAGCGAATCTTTTGGTTGTCCCAAGCAATCAAACCTGAGAAGACCAAGACCATGGC
The DNA here is from genome assembly GCF_007475365.1 of Streptococcus oralis subsp. dentisani. NCBI lineage: Bacteria > Bacillati > Bacillota > Bacilli > Lactobacillales > Streptococcaceae > Streptococcus > Streptococcus oralis. Next base: position 1,175,730 of record NZ_CP034442.1, read on the forward strand.
AATACTAATCATGTAGTCAAAGAAACCACTAGCTAAGAAAATATTCACAATCATGGCAATGATGAGGCCAACAAGCGCAGCCATCAGAGCACGTCCCATTCCACTCAAATCTTTCTTAGTGAAAATTCCGATTGCTGCCATGACAAAGAAGAGAAGGGCGCTGGATACAAAGGCTGATAAGACGGTCCCAGGTGTATAGAAGGCTACGACAAAGCTAAGTGTGAAGCCATTTAAAACAGAATAAATTAAAAATACTGGGAGAGCTGCTGGACTGTTTTTAGCAGCCATGCTACTCGCAACAAAGACCAGACCAAGTTCTGCAAAAGTTGCAATCATCAACCAGAGACGACCATGCATTAAAAAGTAGACCAATTGAGTCTGAAAGACCGTCAACATCAAAGCTGACACGAGAGCTGACAGACCAATCCCAAGTCCCACAAAGGCATAAACCTTAGCGTAAAATTGATTGAGACCTGAACGTTCTTGAATAATTGTTTGATTCATTCTGATTCTCCTTTTTCTATAAATATGTCTTGATTATAACAAAGATTTTATAAATTAGCTGAAATAAAACATCAAAATGCCTGCTGCAACTGCCACGTTGAGACTTTCTGCTCGACCTTTCATGCTTATATGAACCAGCTGATCAGCACTCTCAGCCATGACAGAACTAATCCCCTGTCCTTCATTTCCCATGACTAAAACAAAGTCTTCTAGGGGAGAAAGCTCACGATAATCCTTTGACTCTCTCGATAAGGTCGTTGCCAGAATGGGCAAGTCACTCTTTTTAGCCCCTTCTACAAAGGTGGCAACAGGCATACGATAGATGGGCAAATGAAAATGACTTCCTTGCATGGAACGCAGGGTCTTGAGGCTGTATATATCTGCTGACTTGTCTGAAACAATGACCCCTGTAAAACCTGCCGCATCCGCAGTCCGAATCATGGTGCCAACATTACCAGGATCTTGAACATCTTCTAAAAATAGAAACTTACCCTGACGAAGATCAGGCAGTCCTACTTCTTCTTTTTGGACGATTGCTACGATTCCCTGTGGTGTTTGAGAATCTGCCAAATCCCGCAAAATCTCCTCTGAAACCCAGACAGTTTGAGGAAAAGCCGCTAGCTGATCTCGGTAACTTTCTAGGGCAAAAATCTTCTCAATCGTCACTCCAGCTTGAACAGCTTCTTCGAATAAGTGCCAACCCTCAATCAAATAAGCAGACTTTCGATATTTTTTTTGATGCAATTTCTTGGCATTTTTTACCACAGAATTGGCTTTTGAGGTTATAATAGTCATAGAAATATTATAACACAATCAAAGGGGTTTGGTATGCAAAAGGTTAGAATGATTGCCCAAGGTAGGGTGCAGGGTGTTGGTTTTCGCTGGGGCGTTTATACTCTAGCGCTTGAAATCGGTGGCATCACTGGTCGTGTCTGGAATAATGACGATGGCACAGTGGAAATTCTTGCTCAGGCAGACTCCTCTGCCACTATGGCAAAATTTATCCAAGAAATCCGTAAAGGTCCAACGCCTTTTTCAAAAGTTACCTATCTAGATGTGCAAATGAGCAACTTTTCATCCTATTCGGACTTCAAAGTCGCAAATTAGGTCTCCAGAACTATTGTATATTTTACAAAAAAACAGTAGAATAGAAAGGTATAATTTTTAAAGAAGGAATGAAAACATTGAAATCTATTAAACGTTTTGCCCTCTCTGCTATGGGAGTGGCTATGCTACTCGTCTTGACAGGTTGCGTTTCTGTTGATAAAACGACTGGAGAACCGACTGGATTTATCTGGAACACCATCGGAGCGCCTATGGCAGAGGCCATCAAATACTTTGCTAATGATATGGGACTTGGTTTTGGGATGGGGATTATCATCGTCACCATTATCGTGCGTTTAATTATCTTGCCGCTCGGTATCTACCAATCGTGGAAGGCGACGCTTCACTCTGAAAAGATGAACGCCCTCAAACACGTGCTTGAACCACATCAAACACGTCTAAAAGAAGCAACAACTCAAGAAGAAAAACTTGAGGCTCAACAAGCTCTCTTTGCCGCCCAAAAAGAACATGGTATCAGCATGCTAGGAGGCGTCGGATGTTTCCCTATCTTGCTCCAAATGCCTTTCTTCTCTGCTATCTACTTTGCAGCCCAACATACTGAAGGGGTCGCAGGATCTAGCTTTCTCGGTATCGAACTAGGCTCACCAAGCATGCTCCTCGTAGCCTTTGCAGGTATTCTTTACTACATCCAATCTCTCCTCTCGCTTCATGGAGTAGAAGATGAGATGCAAAGAGAACAACTTAAGAAAATGATCTACATGAGCCCACTCATGATTGTTATCTTCTCCCTCTTCTCACCAGCCAGTGTAACACTTTACTGGGTTGTCGGTGGTTTCATGATGATTCTCCAACAGTTTATCGTCAACTATGTCGTTCGTCCAAAACTTCGTCAAAAAGTACGTGAAGAATACGAAAAGAACCCTCCGAAAGTCAGCCCTTCTGCAGGTGCAAGAAAAGACGTGACTCCTAAGCAGGCTCAAGCGATCACGACCAATAAGAAAAAGAAAAACCGCAACTCTGGTAAACAACGATCTAGATAAGACTCAAAAGGCTTAGCTGAAAGGCTAAGTCTTTTTGCATCACAAAAGCCCGATGTCTCCATCAGGCTTCTTTTTTATCCATGAACACGTTTCATATAGTCTTGATAACTTTCTGTATCCATAAGCTCCTTGGCATTCTTGACACGATCTGCTGTTGGTGGCTTTACCCCCTCAAGCGAATATGGAATCCCAAGTTCACGCCACTTGAATTCTCCCATCGTATGATAAGGTAGGATTTCAAACTTGTCAACGTTTTTAAGGGTTTTGACGAATTTACCGAGTTCGATCAAGTCGTCATCTCTATCTGTCAACCCTGGAACCAATACGTGGCGAATCCAAACAGGCTTCCCGATATCTGATAGGTACTGGGCACAGGCCAAGATGTTTTTATTGGTTTGGCTAGTTACAATCTTGTGCTGTTCTTCGTTGATTTCCTTGATATCCAGGAGAACCAAGTCTGTCACCGCCATGAGTTTATTAAACTTTTCGAGATAACGTGGTGTGTTACGGAAAGGAAGGGCACAGGTGTCCAATGTACAGTGAATCCCTTTTTCCTTAGCCTTGGTAAAAAAGGCAATCAAGAAATCAATCTGCAGGAGGGCTTCTCCACCACTAACAGTGATTCCTCCCTTGTCTCCCCAGAAACCACGATAGCGAAGGGCTTCTGTCAAGACATCGTCTACTGTCCGTTCACGTGATTTATTGGTCTCCATAGCCCATGTATCAGGGTTATGACAGTACTGGCAACGCATGTGACAGCCCTGCAAAAAGACAATAAAACGAATCCCAGGGCCATCTACCGCCCCAAAACTCTCTGTCGAATGCACCATTCCTGTCACTTGTCCATAGTCAATTGTTTCTTCAGACATATCGTCACCTTCCTTGAAACCGTTTTATAGTTTTATTATATCACGACTTGAGGGAAAAACAAGATTTTTGTCTATTTTTTAGAAAGCAATCTGTTTTTCACTTTCATTTTCATTTTTTTAATGATCGGGTTCAAAATCAAAACCATACAAGGTTGCAAAATAGTCCTCAGGGCGCTCTGCACGGCGGATTTGGCGGGCTTTGCCTTCTTCGGTATAGAGGATTTCTGCCGAGCGTAGTTTGGCATTGTACTGGTAACCCATGGAGAATCCATGTGCACCTGTATCATGAATCACCAGTAAATCACCGATTTCTGTATGAGGTAGTTCGCGATTAACTGCAAATTTATCATTGTTTTCACAAAGCGATCCAACCACATCTACGACCTCCACTGGTCCGTCTGGATGGGTCAGATTGGTGATATGGTGGTAGGCTCCATACATGGCAGGACGCATGAGGTTGACTGCTGAGGCATCCACACCTAGATAGGTACGATAGGTTTTCTTCTTATGGGTGACTTTTGTGACGAGAGCTCCGTGAGGGGCTAACATAAAGCGACCTAATTCAGTAAAAATCTTGACCTGACCAAGTCCTGCAGGTGTAAGAACTTCCTCATAAACCTTTCGCACGCCCTCACCAATCATAGCAATATCATTTGGCTCCTGATCTGGGCGGTAGTTGACTCCGATTCCGCCAGAAAGATTGATAAAGTCCAGTGAAATACCTAATTTCTCCTTGATTTCAACGGCCAATTCAAAAAGCTGACGAGCCAACTCTGGATAGTAGAGATGGGTGACGGTATTGGATGCTAGGAAGGAATGAATCCCAAAAGTCTTGGCTCCTTTTTCCTTCAAAACAGCAAAGGCTTCAAAGAGTTGATCCTTGGTCATGCCAAACTTAGCCTCCCCAGGATTGTCCATGATATCTGTTCCTAGTTCAAAAACGCCTCCAGGATTGTAACGACAAGAGATGATTTCTGGAATGCCTGCCGCTCGCTCCAGATGTTCAATATCTTCAAAGGCATCCAAGTTAATGGTCGCACCCAATTCACGCGCATAAGCATACTCTTGGTCTGGTGTGTTGTTTGATGAGAACATCATCTCAGAACCTGCAAACCCAAGTTTATGGCTCATCAGGAGCTCCACATAACTGGAACAGTCCACACCACAACCTTCCTCTTTGAGGATTTTCAAGATGGCTGGAGTTGGAGTAGCCTTGACTGCGAAATATTCTTTGAATCCCTTATTCCAAGAAAAGGCCTGGTTGACGGCTCTTGTTTTTTCACGAATCCCCTTCTCATCATACAAGTGAAAGGGAGTCGGGAACTCTGCAACAATTTTTTCTAAATCTTCTCGGCTGATAAATGGTGTTTTCATAAGCATCCTTCTATTCTGTTTGCAAAGAAAGGCTGGGACAATCGTTCCAACCTTTAGTTCTATCTCTTATTTGTCTTCGTCAAAGATATTGCCAATCTCAACATCGATGGATTGGTTCTTAACATCAATATTGGTTACCTTCAAGAGTGACTTGTAATCGAACTGCTTTTCACGTTCTTCTTGGGCATTGTCTGCAAAGACTGCGACACCAGCCAATTCAGAGTCGAACTCACGCAAGAGACTAATCATCCCGTTGACCGTTCCGCCACCTTTCAAGAAGTCATCCACAATCAAGACACGACTGCCTGCCTTGAGACTGCGTTTTGAAAGGAACATTTTCTCAATGCGGTCTCCACTTGAACCTGATACGTAGTTGACGCTGACAGTTGAACCTTCAGTGATTTTCAAATCACGACGCACGATAACAAATGGAACATTGAGGACGTTGGCAACTGCATTTGCGAGTGGCACACCTTTTGTTGCCACTGTCATAACGGCATCGATTTTTTGGTCCATAAAGCTCTTGGCAATGATGCGCCCAATATTTTTCAAAATAGCAGGCGTACTAAGTAGATCAGACAGGTAGATATAGCCGCCCGGCAAGATACGGTCACTTTCTGAAAGTTTGTCACGCAAGTCTGCGATCATTTCTTTGGCTTCATGACTAGAGATTGATGGTGTAAAGATAACGCCACCACCTGCTCCAGTCACAGTCTGAATATGGCCGATTTCGATTTCCTCAAAGGCACGCTTGATAATCACAATGTCCTCTGAAATCGATGATTTAGCAGATTCGTACTTTTCTGCAAAGGTGTTGAGACTGGTTAGTTTGTATGGATTATTAATCAAATAGTTGGAAATGACAACCATCCGATCACTTCTTCTTAATTTCATTTTTATTTACCATTCCATTTAATTTTGATATTTTATCCATTATACCATATTCACATAAAAAAACGAACATTATTGCGTAAAAAATGCTCGTTTTTCTTAAATTATTAATCTAAATCTGGTTTATAGAAGGAACGATTGTCCATAGCGAAGATTTTATTGGTCATCTCTCCTTTGTCCACCAAAGCTAGAGCTGTTGACATCATCATCATGCTGGCATCTAGATTGTCAATCATATGAATAATCTCTGCCTCCATAATGCGTGGACGGACTGGACTTCCATACTCCAGCAAGCCATGATGACTGAGGATGACATGGCGCAGTAGCACCACTTCTTCTCTAGTATCATCGATGCCGAGTTCCATGACTGTCTTGGTAATTTCGCTATCGATGAGGGCGATATGGCCGATGAGATTGCCTCGCACTGTGTACTCCGTCTGATTGGGACCGCTGAGCTCTAAAACCTTGGCCAAGTCATGCAACATAATCCCAGCATAGAGCAGGCTCTTATTGAGCTGAGGATAGATCTCGCTAATGGCATCTGCCAAGCGCACCATGGTCGCCGTATGATAGGCTAAACCTGTTTCAAAGGCGTGGTGGTTGGTCTTGGCAGCTGGATAGGAGTAGAATTCCTTATCATACTTGGTGTAGAGACTGCGAACGATACGCTGCCAGACAGGATTTTCAATCTTGAAAATCATTTGCGACATGTAGTCACGAATTTCCTTGACATCGACTGGTGACTTGACCTTGAAGTCAGCTGGATCATTGGGTTCCCCAGGCTGAGGTAAACGAAGCGTGATTTGATTGACTTGAGGAGTGTTATTGTAAACTTCTCGACGTCCCTGCATGTGGACCACTTTCCCAGCGGTAAAGGCCTCAACGTTATGAGGTTGGGCATCCCAGAGTTTCCCTTCAATCTCGCCACTATCGTCTTGGAAGGTAAAGGCTAGGTAGTTTTTCCCAGCACGTGTCTGTCTCAGGTCAGCTGACTTGATCAGGTAAAAACCTTCAAACAGCTCATCTTTTTTCATGTGACTAATCTTCATATTCTTCCTCATCTTCTTGGAAATGGAGTAGATCAAGCGCAGGCTCACCTTCTGATAACTCAATGTGACGGAGCGTCCGCTCGATAGCTGTAGTACGACGGTTTAATAATTCATCAATATTGCCAGAGGCATGTTGGAGATGCTTTTGTGCCTTGACCAGAATGCCACCGAACTTACCAAACTCAGTCTTAACGCTGGCAAGAGTCTTGCTGATATGGTCAGCACTCTTTTGGATATTGAGAGTTTTGAAGCCAACTGATAGGGAATTGAGGAGGGCTGACAGGGTACTTGGCCCTGCGACAATAATCTGCTCCTCCCGTCTCAAATCATCAAAGAAGACAGGATTGCGGACGATTTCCGAGTAGAGTCCCTCTGTCGGAACAAATAAGACTCCAAAATTGGTCGTCCGAGGTGGCGCCAGATACTTGCTCTTGATATCCTTGGCGAAACGCTTAACGCTTGCTAAGAGTGACTTGCGACAGCGTTCAATCTCCTCCTTGTCACCTGCTTCATAGGCTTCTTCTAAGCGATAATAATCTGCCAGTGGAAACTTGGAGTCAATCGGAAGGTAGACGGTTTCCTGGTCGCCTTGTCCAGGTAACTTGATGGCATACTCCACTCGTTCACTGGAGTTTTCAACCGTTGCGTATTCTCGTTCGTACTGAGCAGGCGTCATGATGTCCTCGATGATTTGGCCCAGTTGTAATTCACCCAGAATGCCTCGCGTCTTAGTTCCTGAGAGAACCTTGTTGAGGGCTCCGACATCACGGGCAACTGTCTGCATCTCTCCAAGGCCACGATTGACAGACTCCAGTTGTTTGGAAACTGTCTCAAAGGAAGCCTGCAAGCGCGTCTGCAAGGTCTTTTCTAGTTTTTCCTCGACTGTTTGGCGCATTTGTTCTAGACGTTGCTCATTTGATTCTTGCAAGGCTTGGAGACGTTGGTCGGTCTTGTCTCTGGTTTGCAAGAGATTATCTGTCATTTCTTGACGGACTTGTGTCAGACCTTGATGCAACTCCATTCGCACTTCCTGCAAACGATCGCTGACAGCCACTTCCAAGTCTTTTTGATCCAGCTGGCTGACTTGTCTGGCTTGTTCAAAGCGGTAATCCAGTTGATCTGAAAGATTGTCTGCTTGATCCTCCAAGCTCTTGGCTAGGTACTTGTCTTGCTTATCTTGCCTTTGCCAAATCAGAAAGAGTCCAGCTAGGTTGGCAATTAATAATAGTAATAATACAGTCTCCATCCTACCTCCTGTCCTTGCTATGGAGTATGACCACATAGCCATCTGGGCAAGTCACTGAAACTTCCCTATCTACATATTCGTTAGAAGCGTACACTTTTTTAAAGAAAAAATTTTCCTCTGTCAATTCGTACTTAGCTCCGATAATGGTCAGCTGACTATCTCGAACTGGCATAAAGGCTAGGTAATCGTAGTCTGAACGGGGTTCTAGTTGACTGGTCCCTTCCGGACAATAGGCAATCACATTTTGCCCATCCTCAATTGCTATCTGGCGCATAAAGGGGGCCAACTTGGGATTGCTAGGCAGAAAGACATTGGCCAGCATATGGTCAATACGACCACCCAAAGCACCGAAAATAGTGACCTGAGCCTGAGGATTTTGCTTAAAGATGGTTAAGAGAGCCAATTCCAGATCAGTATCATCTTTTTCTGGTCGGGCTTGAACAAAATGTTGGGCACGTTTTTGAATCACCTGTCGCTCTTCCGCGGTCACCGAATCAAAATCCCCAACCGCTAGAGCGAGAGGAAGGTTTTCTTCCAGTACCCAGAGCGATCCTCGATCCACACCGACAAAGCTATCAAAATCCGTCCGATAATGACCGCGATCTCCACCTGCAAAAACGGCAACCCTAGTCCAGTTGTTTTCTGAGAGTTTGCACTCGTTCATCGACATCTCCCTTAAAGACATAGGATCCTGCTACAAAAACGGTCGCTCCAGCTTCTTTGGCTTGAGCAATGGTCTGGTCATCAATCCCACCATCGACTTCAACTTCAAAGCTCAAACCTTTTTCCTCACGAAGGGCAACTAACTCTCGAACCTTGTCCATGGTTTCAGGCAGAAAGGCTTGACCACCGAAGCCAGGGTTAACTGTCATAACTAAGACTTGGTCAACTAGGTGAAGCACGTGCTTGATTGCCTCAACAGGCGTACCAGGATTGATAACAACTGAAGGTTTAACACCGAGAGAGCGAATTTTTTGGAGGGCGCCATGGATATGAGGCGTTGCTTCCACATGGATACTGATGATATCCGCCCCTGCACGCGCAAAATCTTCTAGATGATGCTCTGGATTCGCCACCATCAAGTGGCAGTCAAAGACCATCTTACTATGTGGACGAAGAGCTTCGACCACACCTGCACCAAAACTGATTTGTGGTACAAAATGCCCATCCATGATATCGATATGAGCATATTCTGCCCCAGTTGCTTCTAGGCGTTTGATTTCACGTTCAAAGTTGGCATAATCTGCTGCCAGAATTGACGGAGCAATCTTGTATTGAGACATAGGTTTCTCCTTATTTTGGAATTTTTTTGCTGACTTTTTTATAGGTTTCTCTGCGATTTTCAATCTCACTGAGGAATTGGAGGTAGTTGTCAAAACGGAAGGTTGCAATGATTCCTTCTTCGACAGCCGGCTTAACCGCACAGGACGGTTCATGGGTATGGGTACAAGTACGGAATTTACAGTCTCGACTGACACTGGCAATCTCTGGAAAGGCCTGATTGAGGTCTTCAGCCGTTGACACTTCATAATCCAGTGATGAAAAGCCTGGTGTGTCTGCGATTTTACCCCCATTGAGATTGTAAAAACTGACAGCTCGAGTGGTATGACGACCGCGACCTAGACTGTCTGAGATCTCTCCTGTTTCAAGATTGAGGTCCGGTGCGATTTTATTGAGGAGTGTTGATTTCCCAACACCTGTCTGTCCCATAAAAACCGTAACTTTCCCTGTCAACAAAGGCAGGAGTTCCTCCTTACTGGTCACAAAGTCATAGCCAATGGAACGATAGGTTTGTTGGTAAAAACTTAATTCTTCCCTATCTTCCAGCAAATCCATTTTGGAAATATAGACGATGGGATGAATGCCCTTGTGTTCCAAAAGAACCAAGAAACGATCCAACAAGTTGCTGTTGAAGTCCGGTTCCTTGACGGACATGATCACCACAGCTTGGTCAATATTGACAATAGGTGGACGGACGAGACTGTTTTTCCGTTCGTGAATCTTGAGAATGTAGCCTTCTGAATTTTCCTCCGCAGAAAAATCTACCCAATCCCCAACATAGGGCGTATGACCTTTTTTGCGGAAATTCCCACGCGCACGCGTCTGGTAAACTTGACCATCACTCTCCACATAGTAGAATCCTGCCAAGGCTTTAATAATTTGTCCCTGCATCTTAGAGTCCTTGTCCTTTAAGCGCGTCTGCTAGACTGGCAAATTCTTCTAAGCTGAGAGCTTCACCACGCACAGATGGTGACAAACCTGCCTGATCCAAAGCCTTGGTCAGCTTATCCTTGACTTCATCAGTCTTGCCAAAGTAGCCTGTCAGGTTATTCCACAAGGTCTTGCGACGATGAGTGAAACTAGCCTTGGAAACCTTAAAGAAGAAGTTCTCATCTTTCACTGCTACAGCTGGATTTGGACGGCGCACCATTTTCAAGATGGCTGAGTCCACATTTGGTGCTGGTACAAAGACCGTACGAGGGACGATAAAGGCAACCTTGGCTGTCATATAATACTGCACAGCAATCGACAAGCTACCGTAAGCTTTAGTATTTGGTTGAGCAGAGATACGATCCGCCACTTCTTTTTGCATCATGACGACAAACTCACTAAAAGGAATACCACTCTCGATCAAGTGCATGAGAATAGGCGTTGTGATATAGTAGGGCAAATTGGCTACTACCTTGATTGGCAGATCAGGATTTTTGAAATTCTGGATATGTTGCGCCAAGTCAACTTTGAGAATATCCTTGTTGACTACGGTCACATTATCAAAATCACGCAAGGTATCAGCTAGGATTGGCACCAAACGGTGGTCGATCTCAAAGGCCATGACTTCTGCTGCACGCTCAGCCAAAAACTCCGTCAAGGCACCAATTCCTGGCCCAATTTCGATAACATTAACCTGGTCATCAATTTCAGCCGTATCCACGATTTTTTGAAGGATATTGGTATCCGTCAGGAAATTTTGTCCAAAGGACTTTTTAAAGGTAAAACCGTGACGCTCCAGCACTGCCTTGGTCACGCTATAATCTGCAATTCTCATTTATTCTCTTTTCTATTTATTAGCTAAAAATAATATATAAAACCCACATAATTACTAGTGCCAACAAAATCCAAAACACTAAAAGAACACGAGACTTGTTCCCTTTTGAATCAGCTCCAGTCGTACCTAGCACTTTCTTATCTTCTTGGGGGTTCATTTTCTTCAGTTCATCCTGATAGGCAACCGAATCTACAATATTGTCTTCTGGCAATAATTCTGAAGCATAATAATCAGGAAAGCCCATAGCAAGACCAATTAAGTTCTTTTCTGTCACAGAAAAATCTAAATCTTTGGGTTGATTTTCCCGAATAGCTCGTGTATTTTTTAACAGTTTATCAGAAACAACAGACACTTGGTCCATAAAAACAACATCTAAAAGATCAAATCCGAGCACATCACCGTCTTTGACATTTGCAAGAATATAACGGACAAAGTCATCATATAGCTGCACGGATTGCGGGGCATTCTCTTCTAAAAAAGAGCGGTTTTTGAGGGCATTCTGCTGGAATTTTTCAATAGAAAGCAAGATATCTACATTCTGCTCTTGGTAAAATCTTTCTGCTTGCTCTTCATCTTCTTCCAGTTTTTCTGCTGTTTTCCAGAGAGCAATCGGAGCTTTTAAATCTTCTTCATCCCAAAACAATTGCCAAAAATAGGGTATTGTGTAAATTCCCGCTGTTAGAATACGGGCTTCATCTCCGTTTTTTAAGTAAATATAACTTCTATTTGCCATATCATTTCCTTTCACAATCTTTGAAAAAGGTTAGTGGTTCAAGTAGGATGTAGATAAAACTATAAAGTTTCCAATTTTTCATGCCCAATCGAAAACCTAGACTTCATTTAAAAAGATGTTTCATAAAAGCACCAAGGGACGATAACAATACATGACCAGTTCAACCTCGGTCAGGACATCATCTGCAATTCTCATTTATTCTCTTTTCTAATATAGTATGCTTCCGGGGTATAATGATAGAGCAAAACAAATAAGGGAATCTCAGTAATTCCTTCCAGCATCTCTTTTAAGACCGCATCTGGATGGATAATCTCTCGTGTTTTGGTGAAATAAACACCTTGTTCCCCATTTCGATTACGGAGTTCCCAAGCGACATTGTTTCCTTGAACAGACGGCAAATAACGTTCCCTTTCTAGAAAGTCAAAAAATTCTTTCACCGTCATATCTTCAGGAATCTCAAATTCTATCTCATGGGGCAGTACATCATCCCCCATACACACAGACTCTCTGTCAACTTGTATTTTCATTTCAATCTGTCCTTATAAGTTTCTATTTGAACGCTATCAAAATAAATCTAAGTACCTCTATTGTAACACATTCCCTTTGTATTTTTGAGCTATCTAGCTATTATCATAACTTTCCATAGTCTCTTCCACTTCTGCCAAGGTTACCCCAAATAACTCTAAGCGCTTGAGGAGTTGTTTGCCGTTGGAATAGCCAATTCGTAGAGCCTCTCCTAGATACTCTCTACGCCTACGACTGTCCGCTCCCGCCAAGAAACCTAGGCGAATCAAGTCACCACGACTGATATCAAACTCGTTCTCGTTTTCAAATTGCTCTGTCACTTGAGCCAGCGCTGCTTTTAGATCTTCATAGCTGGCGTGTTCGATTCCCAGAGAGCGCCCCTTGGACTTGGATTTGGGAACAGCCTCATCTCGCTTGAGGAAGGCATGCTGCACTGTTGGAATGGCCGTCATAATCATGCGACGAATGCGTTCCCCATTAAAATCTGGATCTGTAAAGACAATGACTCCATGCAGTTCATGCAGGCGACGAATCCGCTCTATATCCTGGTCATTTATTGCGGAACCTCGTGTTTCATAGGTCTCTACATCAAAGTAACGTTTGAGATTGGCCGTATCATCGCGACCTTCGACCACAATGACTTGGGAAATTTTTTCTTTCATCACTTGCTGTCCAATCCAAAGATACGCTCCGCATTTGCAGTTGTTACTGCGGCTAACTCCTCAGTCGTCATCCCACGCAAATCCGCGATAAAGTCCACCACATAGCGTGTGTAGGCTGTTTTGTTTTCACGGCCACGTTTAGGAACAGGAGCCAGGTAGGGGGCATCCGTCTCTACCAAAATTTTATCCAAAGGTAGCTCTTTAGCAGCTTCTTGGATATCCGTCGCTTTCTTAAAGGTCACCACTCCCGAGAAAGAAATGGTCATGCCAAGCTCGACAAACTTCTCAGCCCACTCCAAAGAACCTGAGAATGAGTGCATAATCCCACCTCGTGGACCAACGCCCTCGCTCTTGATAATCTCATAAGTATCTTCTAGCGCATCACGAGTGTGGACCACAAAGGGCAAATTCAAGTCCTTAGACAGCTGAATCTGACGACGAAAAACCTGTTCCTGCACTTCCTTAGGTGCTGTCATCCAATGGTAGTCCAGGCCAATCTCACCCAAGGCAACAATCTTAGGATGTTTTAGTTTTTCAAGCAAGTAAGCTTCGACCTCGTCTGTGTAAGTCCCTGCTTCCGTCGGATGCCAGCCAATAGTTGCGTAGAGCTGCTCATACTCATTTGCCAACTCTAGGGCTCGTTCAATGGTCGGCTTATCAAAACCAACAATATTCATCCGAGTCACACCCATCTCAGCAGCCAAGGCGATTTCTTCTGCCTCACGTCCTGCAAATTCTTCTACATTTAAATGTGTGTGCGTATCAAAAATCATCTCTTCTAACCTCATTTTCTTCCATCTATTATACCAAAAATAGCATCCCTCGGCTTGTAAAAATATTCTAATACCAATCATTCTCCCTTGACTGCCTTTTTTCAAAGCAGTATAATAACACTTATTGAAATTTTCAGCAAAGGAAAAGAAAATGTTTAGAAAATTAAAATATACCTTTATCGGTCGACCACTCAAGTCTCTCACAGATGGTGAAGGGGGATTACTTGGAAAAATGCAGGCACTTGCAATGTTATCTAGTGATGCCCTGTCTTCTATTGCCTATGGACCTGAACAAGTCATTCTCGTTTTAGTCAGTCTCTCTCCTCTCGCTATCTGGTGGAGCCTCCCTATCGGTATTTTTGTCCTCTTACTGCTCGCTAGTTTGACCATTTCCTATCGTCAAATCATTCATGCCTATCCTCAAGGTGGAGGAGCTTATATGGTTACTCGAGAAAATCTATCTCCCGAGCTAGGCTTGATTGCTGGAGGTAGTCTGCTGGTTGACTACATGCTGACTGTGGCGGTATCGGTATCATCTGGAGCTGACGCTATAACAGCAGCCCTCCCTGCCCTCCACCCTTACAACCTCCACATCTCCATTTTTCTAGTTTGCTTGCTCATGCTCTTGAATTTAAGAGGATTGAAAGAATCTGCCAGCTCTCTGATGATTCCCGTCTACCTCTTTATCTTCAGTACCGTCTTTCTCTTGCTTTATGGGTTCTTTCAACTATTTACAGGGTCCCTAAACTACCAGGCAACTTCAACCATTGGGCAAACCGTTCCAAGCCTTTCCATCGTTCTCCTATTGAGAGCCTTTACCAGTGGCTCTGCCTCTCTGACAGGGGTTGAGGCTATTTCAAATGCGGTACCATTTTTCAAAACTCCGAAAGAAAAGAATGCTGCTCAGACCTTGACCATCATGTCGCTGATTTTAGGATTTCTTTTTGCAGGCATTACCTTCCTAAACTACTGGATGGGCATCACTCCTCAAAATGGAGAAACCATCCTCTCGCAAATGGCCAAGGGCATTCTTGGTGATTCATTCTTTGGTCATGCTAGCTACTATCTCTTCCAGTTCTCAACAGCCTTGATTCTAGCTGTAGCTGCAAATACTGGCTTTTCAGCCTTCCCTATGTTGGCCTACAATATGGCTAAAAACAAGTACATGCCCCATCTCTTTATGGAAAAAGGGGATCGTCTTGGCTACTCCAACGGTATCTTAACTCTGGCTTTTGGAGCTATGATCCTTCTTCTCATTTTTAACGGGAATACTGAACGCTTGATTCCTCTTTATACTATCGGGGTCTTCGTTCCCTTTGCCCTTTCTCAGACTGGGATGATTCGCCATTGGAAAAAGGAAAAAGGAGCAAACTTTTTAAAACCTGCCTTTGCTAATATCCTTGGGGCCATCATTTGTTATGCTATTGTCCTCATTTTACTCCTCTTCAGACTGGGTGATATCTGGCCATTCTTCCCAATTATCCTAGTTCTTACTTTCCTCTTTTTGTCCATTCACAGCCATTACCAAAAAGTGGCAAAACAGCTACGACTCTACGAAGGAATTGAAAAGCGCACTTATGACGGCAACCTTGTCCTTGTTCTAGTAGGGAATGTTACTCGAGTAAGTATCGGAGCCATTAACTACGCTCAAAGTATCGGTGATGAAGTGTTAGCCATGCACATTTCTACTAAAGAAACGGCAGAAAAAGACCAAGAAATTCTTCAGGAATTTGCCGACTACTTCCCAAATATCACTCTGAAGAATATCAATACCAGTTACCGCGACATCATCACCCCTAGTGTTAAGTATGTCAAACGAATCGCCCAAGAAGCTAAGCAAAAAAACTACACCGTTACAGTCCTTATCCCACAGTTTATCCCTAACAAGCCTTGGCAAAATATCCTGCACAATCAGATGAGCCTCAAACTAAAATACGCTCTCAGATGGCATGAAGACGTCGTTGTCGCCAGCTACTCTTATCACTTAAAAGAATAAAGAAAAGGCCCTACCAGAACCAAAAAGCGTCTGGTGGGGCCTTTTTCTGAATCCAGCCACTATGCTTAACTAAAAAACATGACTAGGAATATTATTGAATGTGGTTAGCTAAATCTTCCTGAGCTTTTTTGTTGGACTCAACTTTTTCTTTTTGCCATTTTTCATAAAGCTCTTGGTACTGTTTCGCAGTCACGGGATCTTTTTGCAACTCAAGGTATTTGTAGTTGTCCGCATCCCCTTTGTGTCCGACAAATGAGAAGGCTCCTGTGAACGGTACAGTCTTACGGAAGATTGGATTAGCTCCTCCGCTTTGAACTGGCAGAAAGAGAGCACTATCTGTTAGCCAAGCTTGAACTTCGGCAAATTTCTCATAGCGAACCTGAGTGTTTTCAACTTCTTTATCTGCCTTATCCAACAACTTCTTGTAAGTAGAGAGACCGATTTTTTCCTTAACATCATTGTCTTTTCCTGGAGTCAAGCCAAGATTTTTTAGCTGAGAACCAGAGTCTGGATCCAAGAGGTCAAGATAGGTCTTGGGATCAGAGTAATCTCCGCTCCAGCCTGAGATGTCAATGTCATAGTCCTTTTGTTCAGCTGTGTCAGCAAAGAAGGTTGCATTGTCTTTCTCGTCTGGAGAAAGTTGAATCACATCGATAACAATATTATCTGATCCAAGTGTCTCCTCAACCGTCTGCTTGAAAGAACTGGCTTGTTGTACGTCCAACTTAGCAGTCTGGTCCACTGGCATGTCTAGATGGATTGGGAAAGTCACACCTTCTGCTTGCAAACTTTCTTTGGCTTTGGCAAATTCTGCCTTGGCTTTGTCAGCATTCAAGAAGGCAGGCTGAGCGTCGTTTAGATTGACATTAGCCCACTCTGAACCATAGTTGACTATCTTTTCATTGACAGCATCTCCAAAGTTTTTCCCACCGATCTGAACAAAATTGCTTGGTGTGACTGTGTTTCGAAGGATACGATCAGCTCCATCTTCTCCATTTGTCTGTGCGGCATAGGCATGACGGTCAAAGGCAAAGTTAATTGCCTGACGGAAGTCCTTATTTTGCATAGCTGCACGAGAATCTGCCTTTTCTTTATCCGTCTGTTTCATGGTTTGATTGTAACTTTGACGGTTGACATTGAAGAGATAGTAGAAAGTCACAGCATTTTGAGGGGTATAAGTAATTTTATCCTCATTCCCTTTTTTCAACTGGTCAAACACAGAGCTTGTCGGGAAAATACGTCCGTCTGTGTAGTTGCCTTCTAAGAATCCTCGAGCTAAACTATCTTGGTCTGAACCATCATAGAAGGAAAGTTTTACTTTCTCAATCTTCACATTGTCCTTATCCCAGTAATTAGGGTTCTTTTCAAACTCAATTAAAGATTTTGATGTGAAAGACTTGAACAAGTATGGCCCATTTGACAGGATACTAGATGGGGTAACACTTCCAAAGTCATCTCCCTTAGATTTCAAAAAGACTTCATTGACAGGACTCAAAATTCCCCCTGTTGTCTTTGAATTCCAATAAGACTCTGGCTTGTTCAAGGTGTATTGGAGAGTATAGTCGTCCACTGCCTTGACTCCAACCGTCTCAAAATCAGATGTTTTCCCTTCGACATAATCTGCCAAACCTTTGATTGAATCCCGTACCAAGTACAAGTTCTCAGCCTTTTTATCCGCTGCATACTTAAGACCTGTCACAAAGTCATGGGCTGTCACTTCAGCGTACTCTTCTCCTTCAGAGGTATACCACTTAGCCCCTTGGCGGATTTTATAGGTATAGGTTAAACCGTCTTTTGATACTGTCCATGACTGCGCCATAGAAGGAACGAGGTTGCCGTACTTATCATTTTCCAACAAACCATCAATCAAGTTTGTCGTAATGCTAGAGGTTGAACCACGTGTCGAAGTGATATAGTCTAATGTATCTGGATTGCTAGCAAATACATACGAGTAGGTTTTATCTGTATTTGATTGTGCCGAACTACAAGCCACCATCAAGAAGCTTGCGCTCAAAATTCCAGCCCCTAGTAGGAGGGCTTTTGATTTCTTCATAACTGTTCTCCATTTTTATAGTATATGAAACATTATACATTATTTCAGAAAAAATATAAAGCATTTACAGACTGATATTATAGGAAAAAAGAAAAGCCAGTAGACTCGAGTTCCTACTGACTTCTTTGTTGAATTCGTTTGGATTATGCAGCCAAAACTTTGCGTCCTTTACGACGACGAGCTGCCAATACGCGACGACCGTTTTTAGTTGACATACGGTTACGGAATCCGTGTTTGCGCGCACGACGAAGTTTACTTGGTTGATAAGTACGTTTCACGATGAATACCTCCTCATAGATTTTGTATTCGTTTAGCCGGCTATAAAGTGATCAGTTACTAAACATACTTTACTATTCTATCTGATTCTGCCACTTTTGTCAATAGCTCCAAGCAAATGTTTTCTAGCTTTTCCTATGAAAGCCCTTATCTACGATACTGTTTCAAGAAACGAGTCATCTTTTCTTGGATTTGTGCTAATTCGTCCACACGAGGGAGGTAAACGATACGGAAATGATCTGGTTCTTGCCAATTAAAGCCGCGACCATGAACCAAGAGAACCTTCTCCTGCTTCAAGAAATCAAGAACGAACTGTTCATCATCATCAATGCGGTACATATTTCGGTCAATTTTAGGGAAGATATAAAGACCCGCCTTAGGTTTGACTGCAGACAAACCTGGAATATCTTGAATGGCATTATAGATAAAGTTTCTTTGCTCATAGATGCGACCACCAGGAAGGAGTAATTCATCCACTGACTGGTGCCCACCTAGCGAGGTTTGTACGACTTGCTGGGCCAAAACGTTAGAGCAAAGGCGCATATTGGACAGCATATTGAGACCTTCGATATAGCCTTTAACATGGGTTTTAGGCCCAGACAAGACCATCCAACCTACACGGAAACCAGCGATACGGTGGGATTTTGACAGACCATTCATGCTGACACAGAAAACATCAGGTGCCAAGCTTGCCACAGGCGTGTGTACATGCCCATCCATTACCATGCGGTCATAAATCTCATCCGCAAAGATAATCAAATCGTTTTGACGAGCAATCTCAATAATCTCCAGCAAGAGTTCCTTAGGATAAAGGGCTCCAGTTGGGTTATTTGGATTGATAAGGACGATAGCCTTGGTGTTCGAAGTGATTTTTGATTTAATATCGTCAATATCTGGGTACCACTCTGCAGCTTCATCACAGATATAGTGAACGGCATTTCCCCCAGCTAGGCTGACCGCAGCTGTCCAGAGAGGATAATCTGGCATAGGAACCAAGACCTCATCTCCATTGTCTAAAAGCCCCTGCATGGACATAACAATCAGCTCACTGACACCATTTCCAAGGTAGATATCATCAATGTCCACATTGGGGAAGTTCTTCAGTTGACAATACTGCATGATGGCCTTACGGGCTGAGAAAATCCCTTTAGAGTCAGAATATCCCTCACTATCACGCGCATTCATAATCAAGTCATGAATGACTTCATCTGGCGCTGTAAAGCCAAATTCTGCGGGATTTCCTGTATTCAGACGTAAAATCTTTTCTCCGTTTGCTCGCATCCGCATGGCTTCTTCTAAAACAGGACCACGGATATCATAAGCAACATGCTCTAGCTTACTAGACTTGTTATATTCTTTCATCTTGTTTCCTCAATTCATCGAGATAGTAACATTATACCACTAGAAAGGGATTGCGACAAGTTTCCTGAAATGAGCAAGCAAAGAAAAAAACTCACAACGACTAGGTTCTCACCGTCTAAATAACTAGAATACAGAAGTATTTTCTCACATACCAAAAGACAAACCTAGGAAGATCAATGCCAAAAAGGAATCATACAAAAGATTAAACATGAGAAAGAGCCCCCACGTGACCAAATAGTCCAAACGACCACTTCTCTTTGCAATCGCAAATAAAATGATGTGGTAGACTAAGTGAAAGAGAAGAAAGCCAACAAATCCTGGATAGAGAACGGGCACGACTCTTTCCAGCTGCCAAACCATCACTACTTCTCCTACAAGCGATGCAAAGATAATTCCATGATAAAGAAGACTTATTTTTTTAGAAGCTTGAACAGACTCTTTCATACTTTCTCATCCCCTCGCTGTGTCTCCTACTATCCCGTTTTCTTTTATTTTAACATATCTCCACCAAATCGAATCTCCGATAATATTTATTTAAATATGATTTTTACTTTACTTCTTTAGTGAAAAGGATTACAATAAAAGTAAGAAAATTTCAGGAGGTTTCATTATGGCACAACGTTACCAAAATGTTATGGTTGCAATTGATGGTTCTAAAGAGGCAGACTTGGCTTTTGTTAAAGGTGTTTACACTGCTCTACGCAATGATTCCAAGCTCACCATTGCCCATGTTATTGACACACGCGCTCTTCAAAGCGTGTCTACCTTTGATGCTGAAGTTTACGAAGAACTCCAAGTCGACGCTGAAAGTCTGATGAAAGAGTACGCAAAACGTGCAAAAGATGCGGGTGTGACTGATATTCATACCGTCATCGAAATGGGAAATCCAAAAACTCTCCTTGCTCGTACTATTCCAGACGCAGAAAATGTTGACTTGATTCTCGTCGGTGCAACAGGTCTTAATGCCTTTGAACGCCTCTTGGTTGGCTCTTCATCTGAATACATCCTCCGCCACGCAAAAGTTGATTTGCTCGTCGTGAGAGAACAAGAAAAAACATTATAGGAACACAAAAGGAGCCTGCTAGGCTCCCTTTTTTCTTACTTATTTCTCTCTTTATGTCGCTCATAAGCCTTGAGCTGACGCTGCAGTTCCTTTCTGATAGCAGGTTCTGGAGCATATTTTTCGTCCCAGTCATCCGGTTTTAAGATTTTATGTGTAACTGGATCAAAATGGGCTTTTCCATCAGGAAAAACCTTCCCCATGTTTGCCTCATGCACAATATCAAAGATGCGTTCTGGATCCACTCCCATCAAGGCAAAACTACCGTAAGTAAAATACAGTGTATCGATTAGGGCATCAACCTGCCCGATTAGATCTTTTTGGGCAGGCGTTTTTTGCCTCACCTTTTCGGCCGCCTTATCAAGTGCCGCATGCATGCTGTTAAGTGCCTGCTGGAATTCTTCCTCCGAAGAACTTGCCGCTCGAACAAACTCTACTAATTCTTCAATTTTAAAGTCTGCGCGGTGGGTTGCCCCTTCAACATCCCATGCCTGTGGCTCTTCCTGCGTCCGTTCATCCATCATGTGATGGAAGGTCTTGACCTTATTAAAATGGTAATCTCGACTGACAAAAACTTTTTCTGAAGCCAAAACACCAAAGTGCTCGAGCGCCTTATGGATGCCATCTTGTTGGTTACTTGCTGTAATGTGCTTGGCAACTTCTTTGACGCTGCTACTGCCATTTCCCATGGCTACAGACATACCAACACCCGCCAACATTTCTAGGTCATTGTCTGAATCACCAAAGGCCATGACTTGGTTGAGATCAAAACCATATTCTTTCCCGACTCGACGAATGCCTTCTAGTTTGGAATTTCCTTGGTTGATGACATCCGCAGCGAAGGGATTGCTTCGAGTCAATTTCAAGTCTTCAAAATCACTTGCAGCTTTCTCAGATTCTTCAGGAGTCATCAGCATTAACACTTGATAGATTGGCTCATTTATCAAACGAAGCAGGTCATCTTCCTTTTGAGGGACTGCCTTGCTAACCATTCGATTAAAGGAACGGCTCACGGTTCTTGTCAGAACAGTCGGAATAAAACGACTAACCAGCTGCGAAAAGGATCCAAGACCAAATGACATAATTTTCGAACCAACAACAGCATGCTCGGTTCCAAGAGCGATTTCTTTTCGCTCCTTTTTAGCATAGGCAATCAATTGACGCAGGCTTGACTTAGCAATCGGGCTAGCAAATAAGACTTTTTCTTTATTAAAGATATATTGTCCGTTATAAGTTATTGCAAAATCCAAGTCCAAGTCTTCCATCAATTCCTTGACAAAGAAAGGCCCCCGTCCTGTCGCCACTCCAACAAGCACCCCTTGTTCCTTCACGATCCTAATCGCGTCCTTAGTGGATTTCAAAACACTCTTACGATCGTTGACTAGCGTTCCATCGATATCAAAAAAAACAGCTTTGACTTCCATCCTATCCCATTCTCCCCTTTTGTGTTACAATGATTATACCACATTTCAGAGAGAGTGAGTAAATCATGCCTAAGAAAATCCTTGTTTTACATACAGGTGGGACTATTTCCATGCAAGCCGACGCCACTGGTGCAGTTGTAACCAGTCAGGACAATCCCATGAACCATGTATCCAATCCACTTGAAGGGATTGAGGTTCATGCCCTAGACTTTTTTAACCTACCGAGTCCCCATATCAAACCTAAACATATGCTTGCACTCTATCATAAAATCAAAGAGGAAGCTAATAACTACGATGGAGTTGTCATCACACATGGTACAGATACCTTAGAAGAAACAGCTTACTTTCTTGATACCATGGAAATCCCACACATGCCCATTGTTCTAACAGGAGCTATGCGTAGTTCAAACGAACTCGGTAGTGATGGAGTTTATAATTATCTGAGTGCTTTACGAGTCGCCAGCGATGACAAAGCAGCCGACAAGGGTGTGCTGGTCGTCATGAATGATGAGATTCACGCAGCAAAGTATGTTACCAAAACCCATACGACCAACGTCGGTACCTTTCAAACTCCTACTCACGGGCCTCTCGGTCTC
The DNA here is from genome assembly GCF_007475365.1 of Streptococcus oralis subsp. dentisani. NCBI lineage: Bacteria > Bacillati > Bacillota > Bacilli > Lactobacillales > Streptococcaceae > Streptococcus > Streptococcus oralis. Next base: position 1,198,274 of record NZ_CP034442.1, read on the forward strand.
ATCATGAAGCAAGAAATCCTCTACTTCAAAACAGCTGAGCCTCGTGTCCGTTTTGATCTCGAACATATTCAAGGTCTGGTTCCCATCATCTCCGCTTATGCAGGAATGACCGATGAGCTGATTGACATGCTTGACCTAGATCACCTAGATGGATTAGTCGTTCAAGCTTTTGGAGCAGGTAATGTACCCAAAGAAACAGCTCAAAAATTAGAAAGTCTCCTCCAAAAAGACATTCCAGTCGCCTTGGTCTCACGATGCTTTAACGGAATTGCAGAGCCCGTTTACGCCTATCCGGGCGGAGGAGTTCAATTACAAGAGTCTGGCGTTTTCTTTGTCAAAGAACTCAATGCTCAAAAAGCTCGCCTCAAGTTATTGATTGCTATCAACGCGGGACTAAAAGGGCAGGCCTTAAAAGACTATATGGAAGGCTAATCCTCTTCTCTAGAACACAAAATCAGGAAATCTTCTCGATTCCCTGATTTTTTCTATTTACGTTTTCGTGTCGAACGACGTTCTGTCAAACCGTGAGGCAGGAGAACTTCACGTTCTTCCAACTCTTCTTTATGCATAATCTTGGTCAACATACGCATACTGATAGCACCAAGGTCGTATAGAGGTTGAGCAATAGTCGTTAAGTTTGGACGAGTGAATCGTGCAATTTGAGAATCATCTGTCGTGATGATTTCAAACTCTTCTGGTACAGAAATACCGTGATCTGCCAAGCCATTTAACACACCCGCAGCCAATTCATCACCTGTCACAACCGCGGCTGTAGCCTGTGAAGAAACCAAGCGCTCTGCCAAGGCATAGCCATCATTATAGCTGTATTTAGACTCAAATACCAAGCCCTCGCTATAAGGAATTCCTGCCTTTTTCAAAGCTTCCTTGTAACCAATCAATCGAATTTTACCATTGATATCATCAACAAGTGGTCCACTGATAAAGGCAATCTTTTCATTTTCCTGAAGCAAATGAGTTACTGCATCAATCGTTGCTTGTTTGTAGTCAATATTAACACTTGGCAACTGGTGTTCGATATCCACCGTTCCTGCAAGGACAACTGGTGTCCGAGAACGAGAAAATTCTGAACGAATCTTTTCAGTCAAGTGATAACCCATAAAAATGATCCCGTCAACCTGTTTTGAAAAGAGAGTATTAACTACTGAAACTTCTTTTTCATCGTCTTCATCACTGTTGGCTAGGACGATATTGTACTTATACATCTCTGCAATATCATCAATTCCTTTGGCTAGGGTTGAAAAATAGCCATTGGTGATATTTGGAATCACAACACCAACTGTCGTGGTTTTCTTGCTGGCCAAGCCACGCGCTACCGCATTTGGACGGTAGTCAAGACGATCGATCACCTCTAGAACTTTTTTACGAGTATTCTCTTTGACGTTCTTATTGCCATTCACTACACGGCTAACAGTTGCCATTGAAACCCCAGCTTCACGGGCAACATCATAAATCGTTACTGTATCATCTGTGTTCATTCTGTTTCCTTTCTATATTGAAAATTTCGCTTTCATACATCTGCTTACTCCATTTTATCACTTATTGTAAACACTTTCAAGTATTTTTTAGAGAAACTTTGAAAAAATTTCACAACCTATTCCCATTTTGAAAAAGTGAGTACGATTTCTTGATTTTTGGGATGTTTTGCTGTATGATAAGGAAAAATAAAATGGGGGAGGGAATGTTTATGGCTTTTACAAATACTCAGA